>NZ_RAHH01000028.1 GCF_003602095.1 Rahnella woolbedingensis
GTAGTTCAGTTGGTTAGAATACCTGCCTGTCACGCAGGGGGTCGCGGGTTCGAGCCCCGTCCGTTCCGCCAATTATTTGATTATGCCTGCTAATTTTAGCAGGCATAATGTTAAGCGTTATTTAGGGGCGTAGCTCAGTTGGTAGAGCACCGGTCTCCAAAACCGGGTGTCGCGAGTTCGAGTCTCTCCGCCCCTGCCATATTGAAACCCTTCGCGAAAGCGAGGGGTTTTTTTTTGTCTGTAATTTGTACTCCTTTCTTCCCGCGCTCATTAATCCTCCAACAAAGCCCCTTCCTTGACGGCTTTTGCACCATTTAGGCTCAACAGGCCCCATTTCCCTGATTGTTTTTTGTCATGTTTTGGCTGAATACATGCACTAATTGATTGTTATCCCCGTATGTGACCCCGCTCATGCTCGCTTTTTTCCAGTGTACTAAACCTAATCATCGTCCTGTGACGACAAACCGCTCCTGACATTACAGTTTTCATTCTTTTTCCTGACGTCTGGGAGCGAGAAATGAAAACTAATGTCGGGTGAACGTCCTGGCCGTACCCTACGAGTCATAACAAAAAGTAGCTCAGACTACACGCGAGGAAAGAAACATGTACAAACGCTTATTTGTGGCAGCAGCAGTGGCAACAGCACTTTGTGGCGCGGCTCATGCAGCTCCGCTGGTTGTTGGTTTTTCGCAGATCGGCTCTGAGTCTGGGTGGCGTTCTGCGGAAACAAAAGTGTCTAAGTCCGAGGCTGAAAAACGCGGTATCACGCTGAAAATTGCTGATGCTCAGCAAAAACAAGAAAACCAAATTAAGGCAATCCGCTCCTTCATCGCTCAGGGCGTGGATGCCATTTTCATCGCGCCGGTTGTGGCGACCGGCTGGGCTCCTGTTCTGACGGAAGCCAAAGAAGCCAAGATCCCGGTATTCCTGTTAGACCGTACTATTGAAGTCAGTGATCCTTCCCTATACACCGCCGCAGTCGCTTCTGACAGCGTGTATGAAGGTAAAGTGGCCGGAGACTGGTTAGTGAAAGAAGTGGCCGGTAAACCCTGCAATGTTGTTGAATTACAAGGCACAGTGGGCGCCAGCGTTGCGTTAAACCGCAAACAAGGCTTTGCCGATGCACTGAAAGCTGCACCAAACGTCAAAATTATCCGTTCGCAATCTGGTGACTTCACCCGCAGTAAAGGCAAAGAAGTCATGGAGAGCTTCATTAAGGCTGAACAGAACGGTAAGAATATCTGCGCCGTTTATGCGCATAACGATGATATGGCCATCGGTGCGATTCAGGCCATTAAAGAAGCCGGTCTGAAGCCGGGTTCGCAGATCAAAATCGTTTCAATCGATGGTGTTCCTGACATCTATAAAGCGATGTTAGCGGGTGAAGCGAATGCTTCTGTCGAGCTGACGCCTAACATGGCAGGCCCTGCGTTTGATGCCCTGATCGCCATGAAAAAGGATGGCACTCAGCCGAAGAAATTCATTCAGACTCAGTCTGCGCTGATCCTGCCGGATATGGCTCAGAAAGAATATGACATGAAAAAAGACATGGGTTATTAAGCCGGTTTACCGGCTTGCCTTTGCGGCAGGCCGGTAAAAATTATTCCCTTTTCGCCCTCTGGCGAATGCAGCAGGAGTAGTGATGTGACGGATAATCCTGGTTCAGAAACACTGCTTGAAGTCCGCGGTTTATCCGTAGAATTCCCTGGCGTGAAAGCACTGGAAAATGTCGACTTCACGCTTGAACGTGGCGAAATAGTGGCACTGTTAGGTGAAAACGGTGCGGGTAAGTCCACGATGATCAAAGCACTTACCGGTGTTTATAAGCGTTCCTCCGGACAAGTTTTCCTCAACGGAAAATCAATTGAACCTGTTAATACTGCTGATGCTCAGTCACTTGGGATCGGCACCGTATATCAGGAAGTGAATCTCCTGCCGAACATCTCCGTGGCCGCCAATCTCTTCATCGGGCGCGAGCCGACCCGCTTCGGGCTGGTCAATCAGCGCAAGATGGAACAACAGGCTGAAGCGCTTCTGGAAGGCTATGGCCTGCATCTGGATGTCAGCCAGCCACTTTCCACCTATTCCATTGCGATTCAGCAGATTGTGGCCATTGCCCGTGCGGTGGATTTGTCTGCGCAGGTGCTGATCCTCGACGAGCCCACCGCCAGCCTTGATGCCAAAGAAGTCAGCATGCTGCTCGATATTCTTGTTCAGCTGCGTGACAAAGGCGTGGGCATGATCTTCGTGACGCATTTCCTCGATCAGGTTTATCGGATCAGCGACCGGATAACTGTTTTACGCAACGGCAAACGGGTGGGATCTGAACGTACTGTTGATCTGCCACGTATCGATCTGGTGCCGATGATGCTGGGACACAGCTTTGATGAAAGTCTGCTAAAGCGTACCGGGCACCGCAATGTGACGGGCGAGCCTTTGGTGGATTTCAAGGATTATGGACGTCGTGGAGTGATTGAAAATTTCGATCTGAAAGTACGGCGTGGCGAGATTGTGGGCCTGGCCGGATTGCTGGGATCGGGGCGAACAGAAACCGCGCAGCTGATCTTCGGTATCAAGGGACATGACAGCGGCAGCGCACAGGTTGATGGCAAATCAGAAACTATCAGCACGCCCCGTAAGGCCGCGAAGCTTGGGTTTGGCTATTGCCCGGAAGACCGCAAAACCGACGGCATTATCGGGGCCGCTACCGTGCGTGAAAATATCATTCTTGCCTTACAGGCACAGCGCGGCTGGTTGCGTCCTTTGCCGATGAAAGAGCAGCATCAGATCGCCGAAAAATTTATCAAACTGCTCGGTATCCGCACACCCGGTACAGAGCAGGAAATTCAGTATCTCTCCGGCGGTAATCAGCAGAAAGTGCTTCTTTCCCGCTGGCTGGCGACCCATCCCCGCTTCCTCATTCTCGATGAACCGACACGCGGCATTGATGTAGGGGCGCATGCCGAAATCATCCGTCTGATTGAAAAACTTTGCGATGAAGGGCTGGCCTTACTGGTCATTTCATCCGAGCTGGAAGAGTTGTCAGGCTATGCCGACCGGATTGTGGTGTTACGCGATCGTCGTCATGTTACCGAAATCGAGCAGGCTGAGATCTCCGTGCCAGCCATTATGAAAGCCATTGCGGCACAATGAGGAGATATCGATGAGCAACAGGAGTCTGCCAATGACGGAAAGACCGCGCAAAGTAAGATTTGTGTTTCCTAAAGGTGCCACGCAAATCGGCGCCTTTATCGCCATATTAGTGATCGACAGCCTGGTCGCCCCCGGATTTTTCTCTATTCATATTCAGGATGGTCGCCTGTTTGGCAGCCTGGTGGACATATTCAACCGCGGCGCGCCTGTCGCATTGCTGGCTCTGGGAATGACGCTGGTTATCGCCACCGGCGGTATCGACCTTTCTGTCGGGGCTGTGATGGCAATAGCGGGCGCGACGGCGGCGACCATGACTGTTCAGGGATATCCGCTGGCGATAGTGCTGCTGGCATCGGTTGGTGTCGGCGCGATATGCGGCTTATGGAATGGGTTTCTGGTCGCAGTCCTGCAAATACAGCCGATTGTTGCCACGCTGATGCTGATGGTCGCCGGAAGGGGTATCGCACAGCTGATTACAGAAGGGCAGATCGTCACGTTTGAACACAACGGCTTGTCGCAGTTTGGCAGCGGTTCTCTGTTCTATCTGCCGATGCCGGTGATTATTGCTGTCGTCATGCTGGTACTGGTGTGGGCATTGACCCGCAAAACGGCGCTCGGACTGTTTATCGAATCTGTCGGTATCAACATCCGTTCTGCTTATAACGCCGGTGTAAATGCCCGTTTGGTACTGATTTCGACTTACGTTATCTGCGGCATTTGCGCTGCCGTCGCGGGCGTTATCGTGACGGCTGATATCCGTGGGGCGGACGCCAATAACGCCGGTTTATGGCTGGAGCTTGACGCCATTCTTGCCGTCGTCATTGGTGGCGGCTCGTTGCTGGGCGGACGCTTTAACCTGCTTCTTTCGGTCGTCGGTGCACTGATTATTCAGGGAATGAACACCGGTATTCTGCTTTCCGGTTTTAAACCCGAATTCAATCTGGTCCTGAAGGCCCTGGTGGTTCTCGCCGTGCTGGTGGTGCAGTCGCCCCGCGTCTCACTCAGTAATCTGTTCCGGAGGAAGGGATAATGCTTAAAAGAAATCTGCCCCTGCTGATTACTATCGTGGTTTTCCTGGCCGGATATGCTTACTGCTTCACGCAGTTTCCGGGCTTTGCGTCCACACGCGTCTTCTTTGATTTACTCACCGACAACGCATTCCTCGGCATTGTCGCCGTCGGTATGACATTCGTGATCCTCTCTGGCGGTATCGACCTTTCCGTGGGCTCCGTTATCGCGTTTACCGGGGTTTTGCTGGCCAAACTGATCGGCACTTACGGCGTCGCACCCGGCTACGCGTTTGTCATTGTGCTTTTGATGGGGGCGCTGTTCGGCGCGCTGATGGGCTGGATCATTGATACGCTCAAACTGCCGGCTTTCATCATCACGCTGGCGGGCATGTTTTTTGTCCGCGGGATGAGTTTTATCGTCTCGGAAGAATCGTTACCCATTAACCATCCGGTTTACGATTTCCTCGCCAGTTACGCCTGGAAAATGCCCGGAGGTGGCCGTTTCACGCTACTGGCTCTGGTCATGCTGCTGGTGGTCCTCGGCGGGATTATCCTGGCGCATCGCACGCGATTTGGTAACAACGTCTATGCCGTCGGCGGAAGTAACGTTTCGGCAGCGCTGATGGGGGTGCCGGTTCGTCGTACCACGATTTATATCTACATGCTCTCAAGCACGCTGGCCGTGTTGTCCGGCATTATTTTCTCGCTGTATACGTCAGCGGGTTATGCACTTGCCGCCAGCGGCGTAGAGCTCGATGCTATCGCTTCTGTCGTCATTGGCGGCACGCTGCTGAGCGGCGGCGTAGGCACGGTGTTAGGCAGCCTGTTTGGCGTGCTCATTCAGGGGCTGATCCAAACTTATATTACCTTCGATGGCACGCTCAGCTCATGGTGGACCAAAATCGTGATGGGCGTATTGCTGTTCCTCTTCATCGGATTGCAAAAAGGCATGGGCACCTTCTGGACAGCCAGAAGAGCGCGTCATCCGAGGCCGGAACCTTCCTGAAGCCGAACGGCTTCAGAGATTAGTGATCAGCGGCGTTTTGAGTAACTGACGGATCAGAACCTGCTGATCGCTGGTTTGCAGCCAGACGGCGTACATCGGGCGGATCACCGGGGGTATTTCTTCATGCACCGCCAGCTGAGGGTATTCCTTCGCCCAATGCGCGGGCAGGAAAGCGCAACCGCCGGTGTTTTCCAGTAACTGACGCGTCAGATGCGCAGACGTTGTGGTCAGCACCGGTTCCTGATCGCTGTTTTGCAGCTTTTCCTGCTGAGGGAAATCGGCACCCCATTCCAGTTTCACATACGGCGGATGTTCTTCCCTTGCCGTTTTCTGGGATGAAAAAAGTCGTAACGAGAAATTACCTAGCAGCTGGCTTGAAAGCTCATCCATCTTTGGCGGTTCAGTGGTGATCAGTAAATCCAGTTGTCTTTCATGCAATTGTTTTACCAGTGACTGGCGAAGGGCGATGCGCGCCTCGAGCCTCAGCGCACCGCGCTGGGTGTAAAGCGACTGCAACCACGGTGTCAGATAGGCTTCCCACAGCGAGGCCGTCGCACCAATCGACAATTCAGTGTGCTGTAACGAGCGCACCACCTCTTTTTTCGCCATCTGCCAGGTCGACATCAGGTTCTCTGCATAAGGCAGCAGGCGCTCTCCTGCGGGCGTTAAGCGGATATTATTGCGATGCCGTGTGAATAAATTGGCGCCAAGTTGGGTTTCCAGTTGTCGGATACGAAAGCTGACAGCAGATTGCGTCAGATAAAGGGATTCCGCCGCCCGACCAAAGTGGCGAGTTCTACTGACCTCCAAAAAGGTTTTCAGTAATTCCGTGTCCAAAACTATCTCCAATATTTTTTGTCGTTAAGATTTAAATGTTTTGTTTTACACAATGTCAAGCCTAACTAATACTCCGCGCCATAACAGCACGACCATGAGAGAATTAGGAGCGTGTCAGATGGCGGAAAGCTTCACCACGACAAGTCGTTTTTTTGATAATAAACATTACCCTCGCGGGTTCTCCCGGCATGGCGATTTCACCATTAAAGAAGCGCAAATGCTAGAACGTTACGGCTTTGCTTTTAACGAGCTGGATCTGGGAAAACGTGAGCCTGCTAACGACGAAGAAAAACTGTTCCTGGAGGTTTGCCGCGGTACGCGTGAACCTGTGACAGATGCAGAGAAAGTGTGGAACAAATACATTGTCCGCACCCGTCGTCCGAAGAAATTCCATACGTTGTCTGGCGGTAAACCGCAGGCTGACGCTGTAGAAGACTACACGGAAAGCGATGACTAATGAAACGGGGCGATGCCCCGTTTTTTTATGCCAGGCTCTTATGCAGAGTTAACAATAGCCTATCCATGCTGCGATAGCTCAGCGCCTCAGCAATATGTCTTCGTTCAATCGCTTCCACGCCTCCCAAATCAGCCAATGTTCTCGCGACTTTCAGAATGCGATGCCAGGCTCTGACCGATAAACCCAGTTTATGCAGCACCTCTTCGAGAAATTCCGCATCCGCTTTGGTTAACACACAGTACGCTTCCACTTCGCTGCTGCTCAGATGGGCATTGATTTTGCCCGCACGCTTTAACTGGATTTCTCTGGCGATCAGCACCCGTTCCCGCACTTGTGCGCTGCTTTCCCTCACCGCTGGCGTATGGTTTTGCTGACTCAAAATACCGGGCGGCAGCAGCGGAACTTCAATAGAAAGATCGAAGCGGTCGAGGAAAGGCCCGGAAAGACGACTCAGATAGCGTAAAACCTGCTGTGGCGGCGTGCGGTTATGAATGCCCTGATAATGCCCGGTCGGGCTGGGATTCATCGCTGCAATCAGTTGCGCTCTTGCCGGATAGCGGACTTTCGCCCGTGCGCGGGAAATGGTGATTTCCCCGGATTCCATCGGCTGGCGTAACGCATCCAGCACCTGCCGCTGAAATTCAGGCAGCTCGTCGAGAAACAGCACACCGTTATGTGCCAGCGATATTTCTCCCGGTCTGGGCAGCGAACCACCGCCGACAAGCGCACTCATTGATGTGCTGTGATGCGGTGCCCGAAATGGCCGTACGCGTGAAAACCCGCCGTCTTCTTCCGGGTTATACACCAGGCTGGCGATGGCCGCGGTTTCTAACTTTTCCTCATTGGTCAGCGGGGGTAACAATCCCGGCAACCGGCTCGCCAGCATAGTTTTTCCTGTGCCCGGCGGTCCTATCAGCAACAAGTTATGGCCGCCTGCCGCCGCGACCTCCAGTGCACGCTTGGATTGTTCCTGCCCGATGATGTCTGAAATGTCCGGCTGATGGGCCTGAACCTGTGGATGAGCGGGAAATTCGATGGCAGGCAAGTTGTCTTCGCCTTGCAAAAATGCGCAGACCTGCAACAAATGCCCGGCAACTTTCGCCACGCCGGGATCAAGCAGCGTCATTTCCGTTTGATTACTTTGCGGCAGGATTAATATCCGGCCCGCTTTCTGCGCCTCAAGTGCCGCCGGAATTGCGCCATTCACGCTGCGTAACGCACCGGAAAGCCCGAGTTCTCCCACAAACTCATATTCCTCAAGCTTATCCCCCTGAAGTTGCTCTGAGGCCACCAGAATCGCCAGCGCAATGGATAAATCGTACCGGCCGCCTTCTTTAGGCAAATCGGCTGGCGCAAGATTTACGGTGATGCGTTTTGCCGGAAAGGTGAATCCGCAGTTGATGATGGCGCTGCGAACCCGATCCCTGGCTTCTTTGACAGTGGTTTCAGGTAAACCGACCAGTGTCAGAGCCGGTAAACCGTTGCTGATATGTACCTCGACCGAGACGCCGGGCGCCTGAACACCCAGTGAGGCGCGGGTATACACCACGGCTAATGACATGCTTTTTCCTTTGCTGTGAGATTTCCTGACGGCAGCATGCCTGAGCCTGAAACACTTGTGGTGAGAAGATTTGCACGATGCGTACCGTCTCGGAGAAATAGTTTGTCAGTCAGCCGCTTAGCACAGGTAAATGCGAGTTAGGCCGCAACCTCCGCAATACTCATTAACAGTTTGATGTCTTCGGAAACAAATTAGGCCGCTAATTAAGTTGCTGGTTATACAGGCTGAGGTGTTTAATTTAATTGCATTTAACAATAAATAAACAAATACGAATCTTTGATTAACATCTCGCGGCCTTACTGAGGGTTTTCCGGAACGCTACGGTGAGCGCATAACCTACAGCTATTCCGGAATAGGGATACACCCATGTTTGGTTGGACTTCTCGGCAGCGTAACGTTGCCATCGCCAGCTTCCTGAGCTGGACTCTTGATGCCTTTGACTTCTTTGTTCTGGTCTTCCTGCTCAGTGATATCGCCACGGCGTTTCAGGTGGATATCAAACAGGTCACGCTGGCTATCCTGCTGACGCTAGCCGTGCGGCCAATCGGTGCGCTGCTCTTCGGGCGAGCGGCGGAAAAATACGGGCGCAAGCCGGTGCTGATGGTCAACATCGCGCTGTTTTCATTCTTCGAGCTGTGTACTGCGGCGGCGCCTTCGCTGACCGTATTCCTCATCCTTCGCGTTATCTACGGTATTGCGATGGGCGGTGTATGGGGTGTGGCGTCTTCGCTGGCGATGGAAACCATTCCTGACCGCTCACGTGGCCTGATGTCCGGGATTTTCCAGGCGGGCTATCCGTTTGGTTATCTGCTGGCCGCTGTGGTGTACGGCTTGCTGTTTAACGTGGTGGGCTGGCGCGGAATGTTTGTGATTGGTGCGGTACCGGTTTTCCTGCTGCCCTTTATCTGGTTTAAAGTGCAGGAATCACCGGTCTGGCTGGCGGCGCGGGAACGCAACGAAAGCACGGCCCTGATGCCGGTGCTGAAGAAAAACTGGAAGCTGTGTGTTTATCTGGTGGTGCTGATGGCGGGCTTTAATTTCTTCAGCCACGGTACGCAAGATCTCTATCCGACCTTCCT
This sequence comes from Rahnella woolbedingensis, assembly GCF_003602095.1. Taxonomy (GTDB): domain Bacteria; phylum Pseudomonadota; class Gammaproteobacteria; order Enterobacterales; family Enterobacteriaceae; genus Rahnella; species Rahnella woolbedingensis. The sequence goes on from NZ_RAHH01000028.1 coordinate 9,104, forward strand.
GAAAGTTCAGCACGGTTTCGATCCACATACCGTCAGTTTAATCGCCATAAGCTACAACATCGCGTCAATTATTGGCGGGGTTTTCTTCGGGGCGCTTTCTGAAAAAATTGGTCGTAAGAAAGCCATTATTATCGCTGCGCTGCTTTCCCTGCCGGTCATCCCTTTATGGGCCTTCTCAGGCGGTTCGTGGATGCTGGGGCTCGGGGCATTTCTGATGCAGTTTATGGTGCAGGGCGCATGGGGCGTGGTGCCAACTTATCTCACTGAGCTGGTGCCCGCCAACACGCGCGCCGTTCTGCCGGGGTTTGTTTATCAGCTCGGTAACCTGATTGCGTCAGTGAATGCGACTCTTCAGGCCTACATTGCCGAAAGTCACGGACATAATTACGGTCTGGCGATGGCGATTGTGGCCGGTACCGTCGCTATCCTGATTTCTGTTCTGGTGGCATTTGGCCGGGATACCCGCGGAAAAGCCATTGCCGGAGCAATAAATAATCAGACGGTCAATGATCACGCTAAGGTTTGATTTATCTGACGATTTCTTGTGGTTTGTGCAACGGATTGCAAATAATAACGCAAGAAAAGTGTTGTCATTAAATAGCTGACTGTGATAACTCTGTAGGCAATCGTTCGCAATATGAATTTTAGAACACTAAAAATGAAAGCCCTTCTCCTCGTAGTTAGCCTAGTCGTGATTAGCGTGGTGGTGATTATTATCCCACCGTGCGGGGCTGCACTTGGACGAAGAAAGGCTTATTAAACAAGCCTGAACCTGAAAAGAAACCCCGCACCGAAAGGTCCGGGGTTTTTTTTTGGGTCAGGAATTTCAGAGAACAGTGAAGCGGGGTCGGAAAATGAGCAACAGCATAATATTCTGCACTTGTCGCAAAAAGGCAGGAGAATAAGGATGAACGGAGCACAGTGGGTAGTACAAGCGTTGCGTGCGCAGGGTGTAAATACAGTATTTGGTTATCCTGGCGGGGCAATCATGCCGGTATACGATGCATTGTATGACGGCGGCGTGGAACACCTTCTGTGCCGGCACGAGCAGGGCGCCGCAATGGCAGCCATTGGCTATGCCCGTTCAACCGGAAAAGTCGGCGTGTGTATCGCCACTTCCGGTCCTGGCGCGACCAACCTGATCACCGGTCTGGCCGACGCGCTGCTCGACTCCGTTCCTCTGGTAGCCATCACCGGTCAGGTTGGCTCAGCGCTGATCGGCACCGATGCTTTCCAGGAAATCGACGTTTTAGGTTTATCCCTGGCCTGCACCAAACACAGCTTCCTGGTTGAATCGCTGGACGCGCTGCCGGAAATCATGGCGGAAGCCTTTGCCATCGCCACGTCCGGGCGTCCGGGACCGGTTCTGATCGACATCCCGAAAGACATCCAGCTGGCGACCGGCGAACTGCCACCGCATCTGCTGGCGGTAGAAGAGACCTTCCCGCACCCGGCAGCTGAACTGGAACAGGCCAGCGCGATGATCGCCGCAGCACAAAAACCGATGATCTACGTCGGCGGCGGTGTGGGCATAGCGCAGGCGGTTCCGGCGTTACGTGAATTCATTTCAGCCACTGGAATTCCGGCTGTAGCGACCCTGAAAGGCTTGGGCGCGCCGGATGCCGCTGACCCGTGTTACCTGGGAATGCTGGGTATGCACGGCACCAAAGCGGCGAATCTGGCGGTTCAGTCCTGTGATTTACTGATTGCCGTCGGTGCGCGTTTTGATGACCGGGTGACCGGCAAACTGAATACCTTCGCGCCAAACGCGGGCGTCATCCACATGGATATCGATCCCGCCGAGCTGAACAAATTGCGTCAGGCGCACGTGGCGTTGCAGGGCGATTTGAACTCCCTGTTACCGGCATTGCAGCAACCGCTGAATATCAGCGCATGGCGTGATGAAGTGATGACCCTGAAAGCGCAGGGCGAATGGCGCTACGACCATCCGGGTGAAGCAATTTATGCGCCGCTGTTACTGAAACAAATCTCTGATCGTAAATCTGCCAGTACCGTAGTGACCACCGACGTCGGCCAGCACCAGATGTGGACTGCCCAGCATATGCAGTTCAGCCGCCCGGAAAACTTCATCACCTCCAGCGGTCTGGGCACGATGGGCTTTGGCGTTCCTGCCGCCGTCGGTGCACAGGTTGCCCGTCCGGACGATATGGTGATCTGCGTTTCCGGCGACGGTTCATTCATGATGAACGTTCAGGAACTGGGCACCATCAAGCGAAAACAGCTGCCGGTCAAAATCCTGTTACTGGATAACCAGCGGTTAGGGATGGTCAGGCAGTGGCAGGAGCTGTTCTTTGACGGACGTTTTAGTGAAACCAACCTTTCTGATAATCCTGATTTTGTCACGCTGGCCAGCGCCTTCAATATTCCCGGCCAGCGTATCCACCGTAAAGACCAAGTCGATGCCGCTCTGGATGCGTTCTTCAATAGCGAAGGCCCGTATTTGCTTCAGGTTTCCATCGACGAAAATGAGAATGTCTGGCCGCTGGTTCCACCGGGCGCAGGCAACGAAACCATGTTGGAGAAAATGTCATGATGCAGCATAACGTCTCAATCCAGGCCCGTTTCCGCCCTGAAATGTTAGAACGCGTTTTACGCGTAGTTCGCCACCGTGGTTTCCAGGTGTGCGCGATGAACATGACCCCGATGGCCAATGCGGAAAACATAAATATCGAATTGACCGTTGCCAGCCAGCGCCCGGTGGATTTACTGTCTTCACAGTTACGCAAACTTATGGATGTCGCCTGTGTCGAGATCCAGCAACATACATCACAACAAATACGCGCGAATGCGTGAGTAAAGGAACGAGAGAATGACGAAGAAAGCTGATTACATTTGGTTCAATGGCGAGATGGTTCCGTGGGCAGAAGCAAAAGTTCACGTCATGTCACACGCACTGCATTACGGTACTTCCGTATTCGAAGGCGTGCGTTGCTACGACTCCCACAAAGGGCCGGTCGTATTCCGTCACCGTGAACATATGCAGCGTCTGCGCGATTCCGCAAAAATCTACCGTATGCCTGTTTCTCAGAGCGTGGATGAGCTGATGGAAGCTTGCCGCGAAACCCTGCGCAAAAACAATCTGGTCAGCGCGTATATCCGTCCGCTGGTCTTTGTCGGCGATGTGGGTATGGGCGTTAACCCGCCGGATGGCTACAAAACTGACGTGATCATCGCCGCTTTCCCGTGGGGCGCATATCTGGGTGAAGAAGCGCTGGAGCAGGGTATCGACGCGATGGTGTCTTCCTGGAACCGCGTGGCAGCGAACACCATCCCAACAGCGGCAAAAGCCGGTGGTAACTACCTGTCATCATTGCTGGTCGGCAGCGAAGCCCGTCGCCACGGTTATCAGGAAGGTATCGCGCTGGACGTTCACGGTTATGTGTCTGAAGGTGCAGGCGAAAACCTGTTTGAAGTGAAAGAGGGCATTCTGTTTACGCCTCCGTTTACCTCTTCCGCTCTTCCGGGTATCACCCGTGACGCGATTATTAAACTGGCGAAAGACATGGGTCTGGAAGTGCGTGAACAAGTTCTGTCCCGTGAATCCCTGTATCTGGCAGACGAAGTCTTCATGTCCGGCACCGCCGCAGAAATTACGCCGGTTCGCAGCGTTGACGGTATTCAGGTCGGCATCGGCAAACGTGGTCCGGTAACCAAACAAATTCAGGATGCGTTCTTCGGCCTGTTCACCGGTAAAACCGAAGATAAATGGGGTTGGTTAGACCCAATAAACCCTCAGTAATTACCCGTCATCCTTCAGGCTGCCTCTGCGTTGGCCGCCTTTATTCACCTCGGTCACTTACCTGAGTAAGCTCCCGGGGATTCATTCAGTTGCCGCCTTAATGCAACCTGAATGATTTAGGGTAATGATGAGGATAAATAAGAAATTCAGCAGGTGGCGATATCGCTGCCTGCTAAACAGAAATGATTTGGAGTGAACAGAGCATGCCTAAGTACCGTTCCCACACCACGACACATGGCCGCAATATGGCTGGCGCCCGCGCTTTATGGCGTGCCACCGGCATGACCGATGACGATTTCGGCAAACCGATTATTGCCGTCGTCAACTCATTCACCCAGTTCGTTCCGGGCCACGTGCATTTGCGTGATCTGGGTAAACTGGTTGCCGAGCAAATCGAAGCGTCCGGCGGCGTAGCGAAAGAATTCAACACGATCGCCGTGGATGACGGGATCGCCATGGGTCATGGCGGCATGCTGTATTCACTGCCTTCACGCGAGCTGATCGCCGACTCCGTGGAATACATGGTGAACGCGCACTGCGCCGATGCCATGGTGTGTATTTCCAACTGCGACAAAATCACCCCGGGAATGCTGATGGCGTCTCTGCGCCTGAATATCCCGGTGATCTTCGTTTCCGGCGGCCCGATGGAAGCCGGTAAAACCAAGCTGTCTGACAAAATCATCAAACTTGACCTGGTCGACGCGATGATTCAGGGCGCAAACCCTAACGTCAGCGATGCCGACAGCGAACAAATCGAACGTTCTGCCTGTCCGACCTGCGGTTCCTGTTCCGGTATGTTCACCGCCAACTCCATGAACTGTCTGACCGAAGCGCTGGGCCTGTCTCAGCCGGGTAACGGTTCATTGCTGGCGACCCACGCCGACCGCCGTGACCTGTTCCTGAATGCCGGTCGTCGCATCGTTGAGCTGACCAAGCGATATTACGAGCAGGACGACGCCAGCGCATTGCCGCGCAACATCGCCAGCAAAGCCGCATTCGAAAACGCCATGATCCTGGATATCGCCATGGGCGGTTCCACCAATACCGTTCTGCACCTGCTGGCTGCGGCACAGGAAGGCGAAATCGAATTCGACATGACCGACATCGACCGTCTGTCACGCAAAGTACCGCATCTTTGTAAAGTCGCGCCAAGCACCCAGAAATACCATATGGAAGACGTTCACCGTGCCGGTGGCGTGCTGGCCATTTTGGGCGAACTGGATCGTGCCAATCTTCTGAACCGCGACGTTAAAAACATTCTCGGCCTGACCCTGAATCAGACGCTGGATCAGTACGACATCATGCTGACCAAAGACGAAGCGGTGAAAAAAATGTTCCGTGCGGGCCCGGCCGGTATCCGCACCACTCAGGCATTCTCACAGGATTGCCGCTGGGACACGCTCGATGATGATCGTGCCGAAGGCTGTATCCGTTCGCTGGAACATGCGTTCAGCAAAGACGGTGGTCTGGCTGTGCTTTACGGCAACATCGCCGAAGCAGGCAGCATCGTTAAAACCGCAGGCGTGGATGCATCCAACCTGACCTTCCGTGGTCCGGCAAAAGTTTACGAAAGCCAGGACGATGCTGTTTCCGCAATCCTCGGCGGCAAAGTGGTGTCCGGCGACGTGGTGGTTATCCGTTACGAAGGGCCAAAAGGAGGGCCGGGCATGCAGGAAATGCTGTATCCGACCACGTACCTGAAATCCATGGGACTGGGTAAAGAGTGTGCGCTGATCACAGACGGTCGTTTCTCCGGCGGGACTTCCGGTCTGTCTATCGGCCACGTTTCTCCGGAAGCGGGCAGCGGCGGTCTGATTGCACTGGTTGAAGATGGCGACATCATCGACATCGATATTCCGAACCGCAAAATGGTGCTGGACGTTCCGGCAGCTGAACTGGCTGCACGTCACGAAGCCGAACTGGCTCGCGGCGACAAAGCCTGGACACCGAAGAACCGCGAACGTGTGGTTTCTCTGGCGCTGCGTGCTTACGCATTGCTGGCGACAAGTGCTGACAAAGGCGCAGTACGCGACAAGTCTAAGCTGGGAGGCTGACAGCCATGGCGGTATCACAACCTCTACCCGACCAGCCGTGCGGCGCAGAATATCTGCGTGCCGTGCTGCGTGCGCCGGTTTATGAAGTCGCACAGGTTACGCCTTTGCAGGTCATGGAAAAGATCTCTTCCCGGCTGGGTAACACCATTCTGGTGAAGAGGGAGGACCGCCAGGCCGTTCACAGTTTTAAGCTGCGCGGTGCATATTCGATGATCGCCGGCCTGACCGAAGACGAGGCCGCGCGCGGTGTCGTCACGGCATCAGCGGGCAATCACGCGCAGGGCGTGGCGCTTTCAGCCACCAAAAAAGGCATCAAATCTCTGATTGTGATGCCGGTCGCGACCGCAGATATCAAAGTGGATGCGGTGCGTAATTTTGGCGGCGAAGTGTTGCTGTACGGCGCCAACTTTGACGAAGCGAAAGGCAAAGCTATCGAGTTGTCACAGCAGCAAGGCATGACCTTTGTGCCGCCGTTCGACCATCCGGCGGTGATTGCCGGACAGGGCACGCTGGCGATGGAACTGCTGCAACAGGATGCGCATCTCGATCGCGTATTCGTACCCGTCGGCGGCGGTGGTCTGGCTGCCGGTGTAGCGGTGCTGATCAAGCAGCTGATGCCGCAAATTCAGGTGATCGGCGTTGAAGCCGAAGATTCTGCCTGCCTGCGGGCTGCGCTGGATGCCGGTGAACCGGTTGATCTGGCGCGTGTCGGGTTGTTCGCAGAAGGCGTGGCCGTGAAGCGTATCGGTAACGAAACCTTCCGTTTGTGCCGCGAATATCTGGATGACGTGATCACCGTCGACAGCGATTCCATCTGCGCGGCCGTGAAAGATTTATTCGAAGATGTGCGTGCAATTGCTGAACCTTCCGGCGCGCTGGCGCTGGCAGGGCTGAAGAAATACGTGCAGCAGCACAACATTCAGGGCGAGCGCCTGGCGCATGTGCTTTCCGGCGCGAACGTGAATTTCCATGGTCTGCGTTATGTGTCAGAACGCTGCGAGCTGGGTGAGCAACGCGAAGCGCTGCTGGCGGTGACTATTCCTGAGCGCAAAGGCAGCTTCCTGAAGTTCTGTCAGTTGCTGGGTGGCCGTTCGGTGACGGAGTTCAACTACCGTTATGCCGATGCGGAAAACGCCTGCATCTTTGTGGGCGTGCGTCTGACGCACGGTCACGCAGAGCGTCAGGAAATCATCGACGAACTGAATCACGACGGTTATCAGGTAGTGGATCTGTCCGACGATGAAATGGCGAAACTTCATGTGCGTTACATGGTGGGCGGGCGTCCGACCAAACCTCTGCGCGAGCGGCTTTACAGCTTTGAATTCCCGGAATCTCCGGGGGCTTTGCTGAAATTCCTGCATACGCTGGGCACGCACTGGAATATTTCGCTGTTCCATTACCGCAGCCATGGCACCGATTTTGGTCGCGTGCTGGCGGCGTTTGAGCTGAATGAGCAAGAGCCGGAGTTCGAGCAGAACCTGAAGGCACTGGGTTATGACTGTCACAACGAAAGTGATAATCCGGCGTTCCGCTTCTTCTTAGCGGGCTAGAAACCAACGGGGCACCTTAAAAGTGCCCCGTTTTTTATCCGTCGAATGCTTAAAGCAATTGCCAGAATGCGTCGATCAGCGGTTCGTTCAGACGTTTTTTCTGCACGCAAACGCCCAGTTCCAGCGGCGCGCCGAGCGTGACGTTATCCAGAATAGAAATACGGTTGCGCACCGGTTCCGGGCTGTTATCGACCACCACCGACGGAATGAGCGCGATGCCGCAACCAAGCGCGACCATCGACACAATGGCTTCATGGCCGGACACCGTGGCGTAAATCAGCGGATTGCTCAGACGGTTGCGTTTGAACCACACGTCGATGCGTTTTCGTGCCGGGCCATGTTCCGGCAGGATGAACGGGATTTGTGACCAGTCAGGATGCGGTTCGCTGACTTGTGTACGAACCGCGCAAGGCAGGGAAGGGGAAATCAAGATCATCGGAATTTCGCCGATCTGCGTGAAATCGACGCTGCCCGGCAAACTTTCCGGACGACCGGCAATCCCCAGGTCTGCTTCGGTGGACTGAACTTTTTCCACCGCGTCGGCAGCATCGCCGGTGGTCAGTTTGATTTCGACCAGCGGATGCTGCGCACGAAAGCGGTCGAGGATTGGCGGCAGATGGCTGTAGGCAGCCGTCACCGAGCAGAACAAATGCAGCTCGCCGCTCAGCGTCGGGCCATGCTGATCTAACCCGCTGCGCAGTTGCTGGTAATGCAGCAGCGTCTGCTGGGCAAAGTTTTTGAGTTGTTCGCCCGCACTGGTCAGCTGCACCGTGCGGTTATCTCGCTGAAATAACGGCTGACCGAGTTCCTCTTCCAGCCGTTGTATCTGGCGCGATAACGTGGAAGGGCTGACATGCATCGCCTTCGACGAACGCCCAAAATGGCGGCTTTCCGCCAGATGTAAAAACAGTTTCAGATCACGTAAGTCCATAAAGAATATCCGGCTCTTTGGTTTCACAGATGACAGGCTAAGTATATTGCATAATCTGCAACGTCATCTTCGTAATATATCAATTTAAGCAATGTGTCACATGGCATATAGTGAATTCACGGCGTTCACCAGCTCACCGGTGAAACAAAAAATAACAGCACTTACCTCGATAGAACGGAGCAATACATGGCTAACTATTTCAACACACTGAACCTGCGTCAGCAGCTGGCACAACTGGGCAAATGCCGCTTCATGGGTCGCGATGAATTCGCAGACGAAGCCAGCTACCTCAAAGGTAAAAAAGTGGTGATTGTAGGCTGTGGTGCACAGGGCCTGAACCAGGGTCTGAACATGCGTGATTCCGGTCTGGATGTGTCCTACACCCTGCGTGCAGAAGCGATTGCTGAGAAGCGTGCTTCATGGCGTAAAGCGACCGAAAACGGCTTTAAAGTGGGCACCTACGAAGAACTGATCCCGCAGGCCGATCTGGTGGTTAACCTGACGCCGGACAAGCAGCACAGTGCTGTGGTTAAAGCGGTTCAGCCTCTGATGAAAGATGGCGCAACCCTGGGCTATTCCCACGGTTTCAACATCGTTGAAGTCGGCGAACAAATCCGTAAAGACATCACCGTGGTGATGGTCGCGCCGAAATGCCCGGGTACTGAAGTACGTGAAGAATACAAACGTGGTTTCGGCGTACCGACGCTTATCGCGGTTCACCCGGAAAACGACCCGAAAGGCGAAGGCATGGCGATTGCAAAAGCCTGGGCAGCAGCAACCGGCGGCCACCGTGCGGGTGTTCTGCAATCTTCCTTCGTTGCTGAAGTGAAATCAGACCTGATGGGCGAGCAGACTATCCTGTGCGGTATGTTGCAGGCGGGTTCTCTGCTGTGCTTCGACAAACTGGTCGCTGACGGCGTTGATGAAGCTTACGCAGAAAAACTGCTGCAGTTCGGCTGGGAAACTATCACCGAAGCGCTGAAACAAGGCGGCATCACGCTGATGATGGACAGACTGTCCAACCCGGCGAAACTGCGTGCTTACGCGCTGTCCGAACAACTGAAAGAGATCATGGCGCCACTGTTCCAGAAACACATGGACGACATCATCTCCGGCGAATTCTCCAGCGGCATGATGGCTGACTGGGCGAACGACGACAAAAATCTGTTGACCTGGCGTGAAGAAACGGGCGCAACCGCGTTCGAAAATGCACCACAGTTCGACGGCAAAATTTCCGAGCAGGAATACTTCGACCACGGTGTTGTGATGATTGCGATGGTGAAAGCGGGTGTTGAACTGGCATTCGAAACCATGGTCGCTTCAGGCATTATCGAAGAATCTGCTTACTACGAATCACTGCACGAGCTGCCGCTGATCGCCAACACTGTTGCACGTAAGCGTCTGTACGAAATGAACGTGGTTATCTCTGATACTGCTGAATACGGTAACTACCTGTTCGCTAACGCCGCTGTACCATTGCTGAAAGAGTTTATGACCACTCTGCAGGCGGGCGATTTGGGTAAATCTGTTGCTGAAACGCAGGTTGATAACGCGCAGCTGCGTGATGTTAACGAAGCGATTCGTAACCATTCAATCGAGTCTATCGGCCGCACTCTGCGTGGCTATATGACTGATATGAAGCGTATCGCCGTAGCAAGTTAAACCCGTCATCCTTCAAGCTGCATGGGCGCCTGCCGCTTTCCTGCAACTCGAATTATTTAGGGTTTTCGGAAGATAAACAAAAAGGGCACTGCATGAAAATGCGGTGCCCTTTCTTTTTGGTTCTGGCAGAGGCAGAACTTAGTTGCGGTACAAAATCTTAATGATGTGGTAACCGAACTGGGTGTGCAGCGGGCCTTGTGGCTCGATCAGTGGTGCAGAGAAAACCACTTTATCGAAAGCCGGCACCATTGCGCCTTGCTTGAACTCACCTAAATGGCCGCCTTTCTTACCTGACGGACAGGTAGAATGCTTCTTAGCCAGTTTTTCGAAATCGCCACCGTTCTTGAGTTGTTCAAGAAGATCAAGCGCCTGTGCTTCTTCCTTGACCAGGATATGCATTGCTGCGGCAGTTTTTGCCATGATAAGACCTTTTTTGCGAGAGTGTTTCCAGACGCGTAATGTAACATCTGCAACCACCTGAGTGGAATCCGGCCTGCGTTCCGGGATAAGAAATTGCGCTGTAAAGCCAGTCAATCTCAGACGGCGTTTCTGCTACAATCGCCGTCCTTGTCTATCAGGTGAGCAAAAATACGCCATGCGATTAAACCCCAGCCAACAAACCGCCGTCGAATTCGTCACCGGACCCTGCCTGGTTCTGGCGGGGGCTGGCTCCGGTAAAACCCGTGTTATCACCAATAAAATCGCACACCTGATCCGTGAATGTGGCTATCAGGCACGTCACATTGCGGCCGTCACCTTTACCAATAAAGCGGCGCGTGAAATGAAAGAGCGTGTCGGGCAAACCCTCGGACGCAAAGAAGCGCGGGGCTTGCTGATTGCGACGTTCCATACGCTCGGGCTGGAAATCATCAAACGAGAATTTGCCGCGCTGGGAATGAAATCAAACTTCTCCTTATTTGATGATCAGGACCAGCTGGCGCTGCTCAAAGAGCTGAGTGAGAAATGGCTGGAGAACGACAAGACGTTGCTGCAGCAGCTGGTTTCGACGATCTCCAACTGGAAAAACGATCTGGTTGATCCCTCTCATGCCGCCGGTCTGGCACGTTCGGAGCGCGATCAGATCTTCGCGCACTGCTACAGCCTTTATCACGACCACATGCGTGCCTGTAATATTCTCGATTTTGATGACCTGATCCTGCTGCCGACCCTGCTGTTGCAGAAAAATGAAGAAGTACGTGAGCGCTGGCAGAACAAGCTGCGTTATCTGCTGGTCGATGAATATCAGGACACCAACACCAGCCAGTACATGATGGTGAAATTACTGGTCGGTAACCGTGCACGTTTCACCGTGGTGGGCGACGATGACCAGTCAATTTACTCCTGGCGTGGCGCGCGTCCGCAAAACCTGGTGCTGCTGAAAGAAGATTTCCCGCAGTTGCAGGTCATTAAGCTGGAGCAGAACTACCGTTCCACGCAACGGATCCTCAAAGCCGCCAACATTCTGATCGCCAACAATCCGCATGTGTTCGAGAAACGTCTGTTCTCTGAACTGGCTTATGGCGAATCGCTGAAAGTGGTGACGGCGAATAATGAAGACCATGAAGCAGAACGCGTCGTGGGTGAGCTGATTGCGCATCACTTCATCAATAAAACGGCGTATGGCGATTACGCGATTTTGTATCGCGGTAACCACCAGTCACGCCTGTTTGAAAAAATGCTGATGCAGAACCGCATCCCGTACCGGATTTCTGGCGGCACTTCCTTCTTCTCTCGCCCGGAAATCAAAGATCTGCTGGCGTATCTGCGCGTGCTGACCAATCCGGATGACGACAGCGCCTTCCTGCGCATTGTGAATACGCCACGCCGTGAAATCGGTGCCGCGACATTGCAGAAGCTGGGCGAGTGGGCGAATCAGCGTAACAAAGGGCTGTTCAAAGCCAGTTTTGACATGGGGCTGAGCCAGTCTCTGACGGGGCGCGGGCTGGAATCCCTGCAACGCTTCACACACTGGATGGGCAATATTTCCGAACTGGCAGAACGTGAACCGGTCGCTGCCGTAAGAGATTTGATCCACGGTGTTGATTACGAAAGCTGGTTGTTCGAAACCTCGCCGAGCCCTAAAGCGGCGGAAATGCGCATGAAAAACGTTAATCAGCTGTTCAGCTGGATGACGGAAATGCTCGAAGGCACTGATCTGGATGAGCCAATGACGCTCACTCAGGTGGTCACGCGCTTTACCCTGCGCGACATGATGGAACGCGGCGAGAACGACGAAGAGCTGGATCAGGTTCAGCTGATGACGCTGCATGCCTCGAAAGGGCTGGAGTTTCCGTATGTCTATCTGGTCGGCATGGAAGAGGGGCTTTTACCGCATCAGAGCAGTATCGACGAAGATAACGTGGATGAAGAGCGACGTCTGGCCTACGTGGGCATTACCCGCGCGCAAAAAGAGCTGACGTTTACCCTTTGCCGCGAACGCCGCCAGTACGGCGAGCTGATCCGCCCCGAGCCGAGCCGCTTCCTGCTGGAGTTACCGCAAGACGATCTGGCGTGGGAAAGTGAACGCAAGGTGGTGAGTGCGCAGGAACGCATGGTGAAAGGGCAAAGCCATCTGGAAAAAATCCGCGAACAGCTGGCGAAAGCCAAAAGCGGCAATTAAGCATTAATCACAAAAAAAGCAGAGGCTGATAAATCAGGCTCTGCTGTTTGGTGATGATTTATCAGACCAGCAGGTTACTGCTCTTCAACAAACAGCGGCCAGTGGACATAACTCTGCCAGTGGCTTTCCTGCTCTAACTCTTCAGCGCGCAGCGGATGTTGCTCCAGCCAGCCCTGCGGCACAATCACACTCAGCTCATCATCATTGGCACGTAAACGTACCGCAGGCAATGTGTCGTCGCGGCGACGGCTGGCAAAGATAATTGCCAGTCGCATAATGCGGCAAAGACGCTGCGCCTGACGCGGCGGAACGGCGTTTTGTTCATTAAGCAGCGGTAAATCCAGCGTGCCATTCTGATTTTGCAAAAGCGTCGCCAGCAGCTTTTTTTGCGCGGGCGTGAAGCCCGGCAAATCCAGATGACGGATCAGATACGCAGCGTGATGTGGCGCTTTTTTGAAATCGACGCTCAGTCCGATCTCGTGGATAAGACAAGCGCTGTTGAGTAAATCACGGGCACGGGGATCCAGTTTCCATTCCTGTGCCACCTGCAACGAAAAGTTTTCTGCCAGTTGCGCCACACGTTCTGCCTGCTCATTATCGAGCAGATAACGGCGTTGCAGATTTCGCAGCGTACGCTGGCGAATATCCTGTTCAATAGGCAAATGCAGCATGCCGTAGACCAGACCTTCACGCAGCGCACCGCCTGCCAGAGTCATCATTTCGATGTTCAGCGTTTTGAAAATGGCGATCAGAATGGACAGTCCGCTTGGGAAAACCAGCGCACGTTCGAGGGTCAGGCCTTCAATTTCCAGCTCTTCCAGTTTGCCGCACTGAATGGCGCGCTGTTTGAGTTGCTGAAGTTTAGGCAGCGTGATGCGTTCATCCATGCCCTGAGCGACCATGATTTCCTGCAAGGCCTGCACGGTACCGGAAGCCCCGACGCAAATCTGCCAGCCATTAGCAATCAGTTCAGGCGCTACGGGAAGGATCATATCGATCGCCGCCTGTTCAGCCTGATCGAAGTTCTCTTTGGCCAGATTGCGGTCGGTAAAATAGCGCTCAAGCCAGGTCACGCAGCCCATTGAAAGACTGAACAGCGTGGTGGCCTGTGCGCCGACACCGGTGACCAGCTCCGTGCTGCCGCCGCCAATATCAACTACCAGACGTTTATCCGGGCCGCCCGTCGTATGGGCAACGCCGTGATAAATCAGACGCGCTTCTTCTTCACCCGAGATGACCTGAATCGGACAGCCGAGGATTTCCTGTGCTTTACCCAGAAATTCATCGGCATTGCTGGCCAGTCGCAGCGTTGCGGTGGCAACGACGCGGATTTGGTCACGGGGGATATCCTGCAATCTTTCAGAAAATAGCTTCAGGCATTGCCAGCCACGCTGCATAGCATCCTGAGAAAGCAGGTTTTGTTTATCCAGACCGGCAGCCAGACGCACTTTGCGTTTAATTCTGGCGAGGGTCTGGATACTGCCTGCCACCTCACGAACAACCAGCATGTGAAAGCTGTTAGAGCCCAGATCAATCGCTGCATACAGTGAGGTGGAACTTAGCATAGGTTATCAGCCCGGACGTTTACGGTTGCTACGTGGTGCACTGCTGCGACGTGAAGACGAATTGCTGTTGCGACGCGGGCCGTTACCGGTACGCGAGCGGGCAAGACGTTTTGCAGGAGGCAAATCAGCTAACAGCGCATCGCTGTTGTATTTACTGACCGGAATGCTGTGGCCGGTATAGGTTTCAATCGCCGGCAGATTCAGGGCATATTCTTCACACGCCAGGCTGATAGAATGACCGCTGAGACCCGCGCGACCAGTACGGCCAATGCGGTGAACGTAGTCTTCACAGTCGTCAGGCAGGTCATAGTTAAAGACGTGCGTTACGGCAGGAATGTGCAAACCACGGGCAGCAACGTCAGTCGCGACCAGAATATCCAGCGTGCCGTTAGTGAAATCTTCCAGAACGCGCAGACGTTTTTTCTGCGGGACGTCGCCGGTCAGCAAGCCAACGCGATGACCATCGGCAGCCAGATGGCCCCAGACGTCTTCACAGCGATGTTTGGTGTTTGCGAAAATAATGCAGCGATCTGGCCATTCTTCTTCGATTAATGTCTGTAACAGACGCATTTTTTCTTCATTCGAAGGATAGAAAAGCTCTTCCTGAATGCGGTGCCCTGTTTTTTGTTCCGGTTCGATCTCAATCGACTCGGCATTGTTCATGTTTTCGAACGCCAGCTCTTTCACTCGATAGGAAAGGGTTGCTGAGAACAGCATGTTCAGACGTTGAGTCGCAGGCGGCATCCGGCGGAATATCCAGCGGATATCTTTGATGAAGCCCAGATCGAACATACGGTCTGCTTCATCCAGTACCACCACCTGAATCGCGCCCAGGTCGATGTGGTTCTGTTTGGTGTAATCGATTAAACGGCCAGTGGTTCCGATAAGGATGTCCACGCCGCTTTCCAGCACTTTAAGCTGTTTGTCGTAACCGTCGCCGCCATAGGCCAGACCTAATTTCAGTCCGGTAGATTCAGATAATGCTTCGGCGTCGGAGTGGATCTGCACAGCGAGTTCACGCGTAGGCGCCATGATCAAGGCACGCGGCTGGTTAGTCTGACGACCTTCCGCAGCAGGGTGAGAAAGCAGATAATGGAAAGTAGACGCTAGAAAAGCCAGCGTCTTGCCGGTACCGGTTTGCGCCTGACCTGCAACATCACGCCCAGCGAGCGTGATCGGCAATGCCAATGCCTGAATTGGCGTACAGTAATGGAACCCTTTCTTTTCAAGGGCTTCTACTGCCAGCGGGTGCAGGGCGAAGTCGGAAAACTTCTGTTCGGTCAAGTGTGTTTTGCTCATAGTGTGGTAGAATATCAGCTAACTATTGCTTTACGAAAGCGTATCCGGTGAAATAAAGTCAACCTGATGTTGGTTAATGCGACATCAACAAGGTAAAGATAATCCTTTGGAGTAAACATGAGCGATAAAATTATTCACCTGACCGATGACAGTTTCGACAATGACGTATTGAAAGCCGAAGGGCTGGTGCTGGTCGATTTTTGGGCAGAGTGGTGCGGACCATGCAAAATGATCGCTCCGATTCTGGATGAAATTGCCACTGAGTTCGAAGGCAAGCTGACCATCGCAAAACTGAATATCGATGAAAACCCAGGTACTGCACCTAAATACGGCATCCGTGGTATTCCTACCCTGCTGTTATTTAAAGGCGGCGAAGTCGCAGCAACTAAAGTTGGCGCACTGTCGAAAGGTCAGCTGAAAGAGTTCTTAACAGCTAATCTGTAATCGGTCGGGATGACCCAAGCCAGGTGTTTAGCGGGCTGCCGTGTTTTTCACATTGTCCGCTAGACGCCTGTCAAGAAGCGTGCTAAGTTTACGCTTACTGCAAATAGAGCTTACCTGTAGTTTGATTCTTACGTTTTACTCTGTTGTGTCAAAAACATCTGCCTATAAAGTTTCTTTGAATAATAATTAAATTGAACTGGCACTGTGCTTGACCATCTAACGGTTTTGACAAAATCGGCTTTAAGACACCTTCAATATCAGCATTACCCCTCAAGAATCGCCCGCGAGCGACTACCTGCGGCTGGATTTCTGGGCTGTTATTTAAGTGTCGTACAACAAACAGGCACGGATGACCCTGCCATACCCATTCACGACAGATGTTCGAGACATACCCCGAGTTTAAGAACCCACCATTATGAATCTTACCGAATTAAAGAATACGCCGGTCTCTGACCTGATTGCACTCGGCGAAAATATGGGACTGGAAAACCAGGCCCGCATGCGCAAGCAAGACATTATCTTTTCAATATTGAAGCAGCATGCGAAAAGCGGAGAAGACATCTTCGGTGATGGCGTACTGGAGATATTGCAGGATGGATTTGGTTTCCTCCGCTCCGGAGATAGTTCCTACCTCGCAGGCCCCGACGACATCTACGTATCACCGAGCCAAATCCGCCGCTTCAACCTTCGCACTGGCGACACCATTTCCGGTAAAATCCGCCCACCTAAAGAAGGTGAACGCTATTTTGCCCTGTTGAAAGTTAACGAAGTTAACTACGACAAACCAGAAAACGCCCGCAGCAAAATCCTGTTCGAAAACTTAACCCCTCTGCATGCAAACTCACGTCTGCGTATGGAACGTGGTAACGGTTCAACAGAAGATTTGACCGCTCGCGTACTCGACTTAGCGTCTCCGATTGGCCGTGGCCAACGTGGTCTGATTGTTGCACCGCCGAAAGCCGGTAAAACCATGCTGCTGCAAAATATCGCTACCAGCATCGCGTACAACCATCCTGATTGCGTACTGATGGTTCTGCTCATTGACGAACGTCCGGAAGAAGTGACCGAGATGCAACGTCTGGTAAAAGGCGAAGTTATCGCTTCTACCTTTGACGAACCGGCATCCCGTCACGTTCAGGTAGCCGAAATGGTTATCGAGAAGGCGAAGCGTCTGGTTGAGCATAAGAAAGACGTTATTATCTTGCTGGACTCCATCACCCGTCTGGCGCGTGCCTACAACACCGTGGTTCCAGCGTCAGGTAAAGTCCTGACCGGTGGTGTGGACGCTAACGCCCTGCACCGTCCAAAACGTTTCTTCGGTGCTGCACGTAACGTGGAAGAGGGCGGAAGCCTGACCATCATCGCTACGGCGCTGGTCGATACCGGTTCTAAAATGGATGAAGTTATCTATGAAGAATTCAAAGGTACCGGCAACATGGAACTGCATCTGGCGCGTAAAATCGCTGAGAAACGTGTATTCCCTGCGATTGACTACAACCGCTCAGGTACGCGTAAAGAAGAGCTGCTGACCACGTCTGAAGAGCTGCAAAAAATGTGGATCCTGCGCAAAATCATTCACCCAATGGGTGAGATTGATGCGATGGAATTCCTCATTAACAAGCTCGCCATGACCAAAACCAATGACGACTTCTTCGACATGATGAAACGTTCGTAATTTGGTGTAAAACTCAGTCTAACGCCACGCTCAGTCGTGGCGTTTTTTGCTTTTGGTAGCTACCATAATGCTACTTTTGGGAAGATTGTCAGACTATTCGGATAATAGCTGATGGTTTTTCAGATGCCCTTTCATTACTTTGTCGGTTGACTGACCGGGAAATGGCAGCAGATAAGGTCTTGCCCGAGACCAAACCATAACTGTCACCATAGGATATGATTTAAGGCTGTGAGGTTTATGATGTTTTCGATCCCCCGCACCTTATTTTTGCAGAAGAGATCTCTTAACTGTGAATTTACTCAATATGAGTACTGAGCTAGCCAGTGTTTTTGTATTTTCATTCCTCTTTTTATTCGTTATCCGGAAGATGGCGAATATTGTCGGCTTGGTTGACAGACCCAACTTTCGTAAACGTCATCAGGGCATGATACCTCTGGTCGGCGGAATTTCTGTCTATGCAGGAATTTGCTTCACCTTTTTGATCACGGATTATCGTATTCCCCACGCTTCGCTTTATCTGGCTTGTGCAGGTCTGCTGGTGCTTGTTGGTGCGCTGGACGACAGATATGACATCAGCGTCAAAGTTCGCGCGCTTGTGCAGGCTGCGGTCGCGGTCCTGATGATGAGCTTTGCCAACCTTACCTTACGAAATCTAGGACATCTTATTGGTCCCTGGGAAATGCTGCTTGGGCCATTTGGTTATCTCATCACCCTGTTTGCCGTATGGGCGGCCATCAATGCCTTTAATATGGTCGATGGTATCGACGGATTACTGGGCGGCCTGTCTTGTGTCAGCTTTGGCTCATTAGGCATCATCATGTATGACAGCGGGCATATGGAACTGGCGCTGTGGTGCTTTGCCATGATTGCCGCGACGCTGCCCTATATCCTGTTAAACCTTGGCATTCTGGGGCCACGTTACAAAGTCTTTATGGGTGATGCAGGCAGTACGCTGATAGGTTTCACGGTAATTTGGGTCCTCTTGCAAAGTACGCAAGGGGAATCACATCCGATGAACCCGGTCACCGCGCTGTGGATTATCGCCATTCCGCTGATGGATATGATTGCTATTATGTACCGCCGTCTGCGTAAGGGAATGAGCCCGTTCTCAGCCGATCGCCAGCACATTCATCATTTGATCATGCGCGCCGGTTTTACTTCTCGTCAGGCTTTTGTTTTGATTACTTTGGCTGCCGCGATACTGGCGGCTGTTGGCGTTATCGGAGAGCATCTCTCCTTTGTACCCGAATGGGCGATGTTAGTGTTGTTCTTCTTCGCGTTCCTGCTCTACGGGGTTTGTATAAAACGAGCTTGGAAAGTCGCGCGACTTATTAAACGAATGAAAAGACGTATTCGTCGCTTGACCGCTCATTAAACATATTTTTAAGCAGGGGCATACCAGCTGTGGATAAACCAGAAATGATCAGAAACCAGAACGAACACGACATCGAGAATGAACTCGATATTCGCGGCCTGTGCTGCACGCTATGGAAAGGTAAATTCTGGATTGCTGGCCTGGCGATACTGTTTGCTTTGGTGGCTCTGGGTTCGTCTTATCTGATGAAACAGGAGTGGAGTTCTACGGCGATCACCGATCGTCCGACCGTGAACAATCTGTCCTCCTATTTCTCCCAGGCACAGTTCCTGCGCAATTTAGATATCCGCAATGCGCCGCAATCGGACGTCATCCGTCCGGCGATTTCCGATGAAGCGTATAACGAGTTTGTGATGCAACTGGCGGCGTACGACACTCGTCGCGATTTCTGGCTGCAAAGCGCTTATTACAAGCAGCGTCAGGAAAATGACCCGCGTGCCGATGCCGTTCTGCTTGATGAGCTGATTAACGACATTCAGTTTACTGCGCGTGATGCGGCAAAAGTCCCGAATGACATTGTTAAGCTGACGGCGGAAGACGCACCAGACGCCAACAAGCTGTTGCGTCAGTATGTTGATTTTGCCAGCCAGCGTGCGGCACAGCATTTATATGATGAGCTGGAAGGCGCATGGGCCGCGCGTACCCAGTCCATGAAAGCCCAGGTAAAGCGTCAGGAAGCTGTGGCGCAGGCGGTTTTCGCCCGCACGGCCAATAATACCGAACAGGCACTCAAGATAGCTCAGCAGCAAAATATCAATAAAAGCGTGACCGATACGCCAGCCGAAGAGCTGCCAGATTCTGATATGTTCCTGCTGGGCGTACCGATGTTGAAAGCGCGTCTGGAATTATTACAGGCTTCAGGCCCGGGGTTTGATCTTGATTACGATCAGAACCGCGCGATGCTTTCAACGCTGAATGTCGGCCCTACGCTCACCGCGAAATTCCAGACTTATCGTTATCTGAGAACACCGGAAGAGCCAGTAAAACGTGACAGTCCCCGCAGGGTATTACTGATGATTATGTGGGGCATTGTCGGTGGTCTCATCGGAGCTGGTGTGGCTCTGACTCGCCGTAAAAATAAGAGAAACACATTGTGAAAGTGTTGACGATTTTCGGCACCCGTCCGGAGGCCATTAAAATGGCTCCGCTGGTGCTCGCTTTGTCGCAGGATGCGGCATTTGAATCCAAAGTTTGTGTCACGGCTCAGCACCGTGAAATGCTCGACCAGGTATTACGCCTCTTTGAAATTACACCGGATTATGATCTTAATATCATGAAACCGGGGCAGGGGCTGACTGAAATTACCAGCCGCATCCTGACCGGGCTGAAACCCGTTCTCGATGAATTCCAGCCTGATGTGGTGTTGGTACATGGTGATACGACCACCACCTTGTCGGCAAGTCTCGCCGCGTTTTATCACCAGATCCCTGTCGGTCATGTTGAGGCCGGATTGCGTACCGGTGATCTCTCTTCACCCTGGCCGGAAGAAGGCAACCGCCTGCTGACGGGGCATCTGGCTAAATGGCATTTCGCACCGACGGAAAATGCCCGCGAAAATTTGCAGCAGGAAAATATTTCCCCGCAGGGCATTTTTGTCACCGGCAATACCGTGATTGATGCGCTGTTGTGGGTGCGCGACCGCTTTAGCAGTGATGCGTCGCTGGCTCAGCAACTGGCAGATAGCTATCCGTTTCTTGATGCCGCTAAAAAGCTGATCCTGGTCACCGGCCATCGCCGTGAAAGTTTCGGCGGCGGTTTCGAGCGGATCTGCTCGGCACTGGCTGATATTGCCCTCCGGCATCCGGACGTACAAATTGTTTACCCGGTGCATCTCAATCCGAACGTCAGTGAACCGGTAAACCGCATTCTGCAAGGCATTGATAATATTGTTCTGATTGATCCGCAGGACTATCTGCCGTTTGTTTATCTGATGGATAAAGCGTATCTGATCCTCACCGATTCCGGTGGTGTGCAGGAAGAAGCGCCGTCGCTGGGTAAACCGGTGCTGGTGATGCGCGAAACCACGGAACGTCCGGAAGCGGTAGATGCCGGAACGGTGCGGCTGGTGGGGACAGATCCCGCTAAAATAGTAGAGGAAGTGAATCGCCTGCTCAACGATGAAAACGAATACAACAGCATGAGCCGGGCGCACAATCCTTACGGTGACGGGCATGCCTGTCGCCACATTCTTGACGCTTTGAAAAATCATTGGGTATCACAGTGAGTTTTAACACTATTTCTGTTATCGGCCTGGGTTACATCGGTTTACCTACCGCCGCCGCTTTTGCCTCCCGCCAGAAAAAGGTGGTGGGCGTAGATATCAGTCAGCACGCCGTGGAGACGATTAACCGCGGGGCTATTCACATTGTTGAGCCGGATCTCGATGTGCTGGTAAAGCGTGCGGTTGACGACGGTTTCCTGCGTGCAGTCACACAGCCTGAACCTGCCGACGCTTTCCTGATTGCGGTGCCGACGCCATTTAAAGGCGACCATCTGCCGGATATGAAATTCGTCGAATCCGCTGCCCGTTCGCTGGCACCGGTTCTGAAGAAAGGCGATCTGATTATTCTGGAATCCACTTCGCCGGTTGGCGCGACGGAGCAGATGGCACAGTGGCTGGCAGACGCCCGCCCTGACCTGAGTTTCCCGCAGCAGGCCGGTGAGCAGTCTGATATCAATATTGCCTACTGTCCGGAACGTGTTTTGCCGGGGCAGGTGATGGTTGAGCTGATTAAAAATGACCGCGTGATTGGCGGCATGACCGCCGTTTGTTCGCAGCGTGCCAGCGATTTGTACAACGTTTTCCTCGAAGGGGAATGCGTTATTACCAATTCCCGTACCGCCGAAATGTGCAAACTGACCGAGAACAGTTTCCGTGACGTGAATATTGCCTTTGCGAACGAGTTATCGCTGATTTGCGATGCGCAGGGGATTAACGTCTGGGAACTGATCAGTCTGGCGAACCGCCATCCGCGCGTGAATATTTTACAACCCGGTCCGGGCGTCGGCGGCCACTGTATCGCGGTTGACCCGTGGTTTATCGTGGCGCAAAACCCTGAGCTGGCGCGGATGATCCGCACGGCGCGTGAAGTGAACGACAGCAAACCGCACTGGGTTGTGGATCGGGTCAAAGCGGCGCTGGCAGATTGCCTCACCGTGACCGGCAAGCGCGCGGCAGACATCAAAATCGCCTGCTTCGGCCTGGCGTTTAAACCCAATATCGACGACCTGCGCGAAAGTCCGGCAGTGGAAGTCACTCACCTGATTGCCGACTGGCATGCCGGAGAGACCTGGGCAGTTGAACCTAACGTCCATCAGCTTCCGGCCTCAATTGCCGCCAGCGTCACGCTGCAACCCCTTGATCGTGCGCTGAAAGAAGCCGATCTGCTGGTGATGCTGGTTGATCACGCTCCTTTCAAAGCGATCCCTGCCGATCAGATCCGGCAATCCTGGGTTGTGGATACCAAAGGCGTATGGCGATAAACCTGTCGTTGCGCGGCGTGCTTGAACCGCTCATCTGGGAGAGTGAATTCTTCCGGCTGAAAAGCGCGCGACTGACACCGGACGCCGCAGCGACTGACATCACATCGCAGGCGCTTGACGGCTATGCGCTGGTGCAGGCAAAAGTGGATGCCTCGCAGATACAGGATCTCGATGCCCTTGCGGCTTTGGGGTTCCGGCTGGCAGAAGGCGAAACGGATGTAGGGATCGCCGTTGGTCCGCAGGATATTTCCCTGCCTGCGGGACGTCTCGCAGCACCGGAGGACATCGCCGACGTTGTCTCCATTGCCCGTCAGGCATTTCGCCTCAGCCGTTTTCGTGCGCCCTGGTATCAGCCGGATGACAGCGCACGTTTTTACGCGATGTGGGCGGAAAAAGCCGTCCTCGGCACCTTTGATCATCTTTGCCTGTGGGCTGATGATGAACAGGGTAACGGACTGGGATTCGTCACCCTGCGACGTGTGTCCGAAGATGAAGTCAGAATTGGCCTGCTGGCTGTCAGACCTGAGTGTCAGGGGCAGGGAGCGGGCAAAAAGTTAATGGCGGCTGCGAAAAAATGGTGTGCTGAGCAGGGCGTGACGCGATTGTATGTCGCCACGCAAACCGGCAACCTCGCGGCCTTGAATCTTTATCTCGCCAGCGGTGGCAAAGTCACCCGCACGGCATACTGGTTGTACAGGTGAAACGATGATCCCTTTTAATGCGCCACCGATTGTGGGTACTGAAATTGATTTCATGCGCGAGGCGATGAGCAGCGGCAAACTCTGTGGCGACGGCGGATTCACCCTGCGCTGCCAGAAATGGTTCGAACAACGTTTTAACTGCCTGAAAGTATTGCTGACCCCTTCCTGTACCGCGTCTCTGGAAATGGCGGCTTTATTGCTCGACATCCAGCCTGGCGACGAAGTGATCATGCCGAGCTTCACCTTTGTTTCTACCGCCAATGCGTTTGTGCTGCGTGGCGCCAAAATCGTTTTTGTGGATGTCCGTCCGGATACCATGAACATCGACGAAACCCTGATTGAAGCCGCCATCACTGAAAAAACCAAAGTCATTGTTCCGGTGCATTACGCGGGTGTGGCCTGTGAGATGGACACCATTATGGCGCTGGCCGAAAAACATCATCTGTTTGTGGTGGAAGACGCAGCGCAGGGCGTGATGTCGACCTACAAAGGCAAGGCGCTGGGCACTATCGGTCACATCGGTTGTTTCAGTTTCCACGAAACCAAAAATTACACCGCGGGTGGCGAAGGCGGAGCAACGCTGATTAACGATCCGGCGCTGATTGATCGCGCTGAAATCATCCGTGAAAAAGGCACTAACCGCAGCCAGTTCTTCCGCGGGCAGGTGGATAAATACACCTGGCGCGATATCGGCTCCAGTTATCTGATGTCTGACTTACAGGCAGCGTATCTGTGGGGAAATCTGGATGCCGCTGAAAAGATTAACCAGCGTCGTCTGAGCATCTGGAACCAGTACTACGAAGCGTTGCAGGATCTGGCTGATGCGGGGCGTGTTCAGCTGCCTTCAGTTCCGCAAGATTGCGTGCAAAACGCCCACATGTTCTATGTTCGTCTGAACGATATCGAAGACCGCGACGCGTTTATTCGTCATATGAAAGCAGCGGATATCCTGACGGTCTTCCATTACATCCCGCTACACGCCTGTCCGGCGGGTGAAGATTTTGGCCGTTTCTCCGGCGTGGACTCTTTCACGACAAAAGAAAGCGAACGTCTGGTGCGTCTGCCGTTGTTCTACAACATGACCGATGACACGCAGCGCACGGTAATTGCGGCCATGCTGCAATACTTCGCCTGACATGTCGCTGGCAAAAGCGTCAGTCTGGACCGCCGGCTCCACGCTGATTAAGATCGGTGCCGGGCTGCTGGTGGTGAAACTGCTGGCGGTGGCTTTCGGACCTGATGGTGTCGGGCAGGCGGGGAATTTCCGCCAGCTGGTGACCGTGCTGGGGGTGCTATCCGGCGCTGGCATTTTCAACGGTGTCACCAAATACGTTGCCGAGCATCATGAAAACCCGGAGCGGCTCAAAGCCGTTCTCGGAACATCTTCCACGATGATTTTAGGCTTCTCGACGGTGCTGGCGGCTGTTTTTCTGCTGGCAGCCGGACCGGTGAGTATCGCGCTGTTCGGTCATGACCGCTATCAGGCGGTGGTTCGCTTTGTGGCTTTTATTCAGATGGGCATCGCCTACGCCAACTATTTTCAGGCGATACTGAAAGGCTACCGCGATGCCATGGGCAACGCGCTGGCGGTGATCGGCGGCAGCCTGATGGGTCTTCTGGCCTATTTGTTGTGCTTCAAACTGGGCGGCTATGAAGGCGCACTGGCCGGGCTGGCGCTGGTGCCTGCGCTGGTGATACTGCCTGCGGGCGGCATGTTATGGCGGCGAAAATCCTTTCCGCTGCACTATTTAAAGCCGGGCTGGGATCGCTTTATCGCCAGCCATCTGGGCAAATTTACGCTGATGGCGCTGATCACCTCCGTTACCTTGCCGGTGGCGTATGTGATGATGCGAAATCTGCTGGCGGAGCATTACAGCTGGAAAGATGTGGGGATCTGGCAAGGTGTCAGCAGTATTTCCGATGCCTATCTGCAATTCATTACCGCCTCTTTCAGCGTGTATCTGTTACCGACGTTATCGCGCCTGACTGACAAACGTGACGTCACGCGCGAGATAGTGAAATCGCTAAAATTCGTTTTACCTGCCGTGGCCGCGGTCAGTTTTACCGTCTGGCTGCTGCGCGACTTCGCCATCTGGTTGCTCTTTTCAAAACAATTTATTGCGATGCGCGATTTGTTCGCCTGGCAATTGGTCGGCGATGTATTGAAAGTCGGCTCGTATGTTTTTGGGTATCTGGTGATCGCCAGAGCGTCATTGCGCTTTTACGTGCTGACTGAAATCAGCCAGTTCGCGTTACTGACAGGGTTTTCTCACTGGCTGATCCCGATACACGGTTCTCTTGGCGCTGCGCAGGCCTATATGGCGACCTACATCGTCTATTTCACCCTGTGTTGCACCGTATTTGTTATCTATCGTAGACGAGCATGACAACGCTGATTCACGTTCTGGGCTCTGACATTCCCCACCATAATGTCACCGTACTGCGCTTTTTTAATGATGTACTGGCCGAATGCGCGCCAGAAAAGCTGATTTGTCATTTTATGGTCGCGGCGGCGGATGCTTCGGCATTTGCTGAATTCACGCGTCTGGATATTCGCGTTTATCCGGATAAAAAAACGCTGGCGGCGGCGGTGATTTCCCGCGCGCAGGACCGGACGCATCACTTTTTCTTCCACGGGCAGTTTAATCCGACGCTCTGGATGGCAATGCTGACGGGCAAAATTAAAGCGCGGCAGGTCAGCTGGCATATCTGGGGCGCAGATCTTTATGAATCGGCGGGCGGTCTGAAATTCCGTCTGTTCTATCTGATGCGTCGTCTGGCGCAGAGTCGTATCGGACATGTTTTCGCCACCCGCGGAGACCTGATCCATTTCCATCAGCGCCACCCCCGCGTACCGTCTTCGTTGCTTTATTTCCCGACGCGGATGTATCCGGCGCTGACGCAGCCTGCGGATCTGCCTGAGCCGGAAGGGCCGATGACGGTCCTGGTGGGCAACTCCGGCGACCGTACTAACCGCCATATTGAAGCGTTGCGTTCGTTGCGTCAGCAGTTCGGCGCTGATATCCGGGTGATTATCCCGATGGGCTATCCGGCCAATAATGACGCGTACATCGAACAGGTTCGCAGTGAAGCGTTAAAGCTGTTTGCGCCTGAAAACATTGAACTGATGACCGGCGCGATGGCCTTTGACGACTATCTCAACGTGCTGCGCCGCTGTTCTTTGGGGTATTTTATTTTCGACCGCCAGCAGGGTATTGGGACGCAGTGTCTGTTAATCCAGTTCGGCGTGCCCTTTGTGGTCAGCCGTCAGAATCCGTTCTGGCAGGATCTGGCGGAGCAGCATCTGCCAGTGCTGTTTTATGGTGATGTGCTGGATGCCCGGACGGTGGCGGAAGCTCGCCGTCAGTTGCTTAACGCCGACCGCGAAAATATCGCCTTCTTTAATCCGAATTATATTGCGGGCTGGCAGCAGGCACTGCTGCTGGCGGCGGGAGAGGCATCATGACGCTGACACAGCTCGGTGGCTTGTCATTGGTGTATGCGTTCTCGCTGCTGTTTATTCTGACGCTGACGTATAAAGAGTTTCGCCGCGTGCGTTTCAACTTTAACGTCTTGTTTTCGCTGCTCTACCTGCTGACATTCTACTTCGGCTTCCCGCTGACCTGTTTGCTGGTTTTCCAGTTTGACGTGAAAGTGGTGCCGGTCGAAAACCTGTTGCAGGCCATGCTGGCAGCCACCTGCTTCTATGGCATTTACTATGTCAGCTACAAAACACGGCTGAAGAAAAAACGTGACGGCCCCTCGCGCCCGCTGTTTACCATGAACCGGGTGGAAACCCATCTGACCTGGATGCTGCTGGCGTTGATTGCGGTGGTGACGGTCTCTGTCTTCTTTATGCATAACGGCTTTTTGCTGTTTAAGCTCAAATCTTACAGCCAGATCTTTTCCAGCGATGTTTCCGGCGTGGCGCTCAAGCGCTTCTTCTACTTCTTTATTCCGGCCATGCTGGTGGTTTTTTTCCTCAAGCCCGACGTGCGGCGCTGGCTGTTTTTCCTCGCCAGTACGGTAGCCTTTGGTTTCCTGACGTATGTGATCGTCGGCGGAACCCGTGCCAATATCATTATCGCGTTCGCCCTGTTTCTGTTTATCGGCATTGTTCGTGGCTGGATCAGCTTATGGATGCTGGCGGTGGCGGGCGTGCTGGGTATCATCGGGATGTTCTGGCTGGCGCTTAAACGCTACGGTCTGAATGTCAGCGGTCCGGAAGCCATTTATACGTTCCTTTATCTGACGCGCGATACCTTCTCGCCGTGGGAGAATCTGGGGCTGTTGCTGCAAAACTACGACAAAATCAGTTTCCAGGGACTGGCGCCGATTGTGCGCGACTTCTATGTCTTTATCCCGAGCTGGCTGTGGCACGATCGCCCGGGCGTGGTGCTCAACACAGCTAACTATTTCACCTGGGATGTGCTGGATAACCATTCCGGTCTGGCGATTTCGCCGACGCTGATTGGTTCGCTGGTCGTGATGGGCGGCGTGTGGTTTATCCCGCTGGGTGCGGTAGCCGTGGGTATGATCATTAAATGGTTTGACTGGTTGTACGAAAAAGGCAAAGCAGACACTAACCGCTACAAAGCCGCCATCCTGCAAAGTTTTTGCTTCGGTGCGGTCTTTAATATGATTGTGCTGGCCCGTGAAGGGGTGGATTCCTTCTTCTCACGGGTGGTCTTTTTCTGTGTCGTTTTCGGCGCATGTCTGGTGGTCGCCAAATTGTTGTACTGGATGTTTGACGCAGCCGGGCTGATACGTGCCAAAATACCCCGCAGAAAAACCCTCATGGAGCCGCTGGCAGTAAGGAAGAGTCATGAATCTGGAGAATAACGTTCCGCAATACGACATCCGCGGGATCCGCCTTTGGGGCTTTCGAAATATGGCGCATTTTCTCGATTACCTTTTTGCCGGACACAAAGTGAAAACCGGTGCGCTGGTGGCGATGAATGCCGAGAAAGTGCTGACCGTCGAAAGTAATCCGGAAATGCGCGAACTGATTGGCCGCGCGGAATACAAATATGCCGATGGCATCAGCATGGTGCGGGCTATCCGCCGTAAATACCCGCAGGCGCAGGTTTCGCGTATTGCCGGTGCCGATCTCTGGGAAGGTCTGATGGAGCGCGCCGGTCGTGAAGGCACGCCAGTGTTTCTGATTGGCGGCAAACCTGAAGTTCTGGCACAAACGGAAGAAAAGCTGCGTGCGCAGTGGAACGTGAACATCGTCGGCAGCCAGAATGGTTACTTTACCCCTGAGCAGCGTGGCGCTTTATTCGAGCGCGTCAGAAACAGCGGGGCAGCGATTGTCACAGTGGCGATGGGCTCGCCAAAACAGGAAATCCTGATGCGTGATTGCCGTCTGGTTCATCCGGATGCGCTCTATATGGGCGTCGGAGGCACCTATGATGTTTTCACCGGACACGTTAAACGGGCGCCAAAAATCTGGCAAAACCTGGGGCTGGAGTGGCTTTACCGCCTGATTTCACAGCCAAGCCGTTTGCGTCGCCAGCTGAAACTGCTCAAATTCGTCCGTTATTACTACACCGGTCGTCTGTAACGAATTCGCCGTTCTGAATCCTCAGGACGGCGTGTCACCTCTCATTTATTCATTTCTCTTACCTGCCTTTACTACCTGCTTTGCATATCAATGCTTATCTTTCTCAATAGACGTTTGCAACTCGTCGGGAAATACGGAACCATAACGCCGCTTTTCCGCCCTATACGGGCATTTTCATCATAAAAATAACATTCCGGTCCTTCCGGAAGGCAAACACAATGAGAGAGAAATTGAGGATCTATGGCGAACCAAGAAGAGAAGGGTGGGCTACACCGGGGGCTTGAAGCGAGACACATTGAGCTGATCGCACTGGGCGGCACCATCGGTGTCGGATTATTTATGGGCGCGGCGAGCACCTTGAAATGGGCCGGGCCGTCAGTGTTACTGGCGTACATTCTGGCCGGTGTGTTCGTCTTCTTTATTATGCGCTCAATGGGCGAAATGCTGCACCTGGAACCGGTCGCCGGTTCGTTTGCGGTGTATGCGCATAAATACCTCGGGCCGTATTACGGCTATCTCACCGCGTGGAGCTACTGGTTCATGTGGATAGCGGTGGGGATATCAGAAATCACCGCGATTGGCGTTTACGCGCAATACTGGTTCCCTGATTTACCCCAGTGGATCCCCGCGCTGGCGGCGGTGGCGATTGTCGCTGCGGCAAACCTCGCGGCGGTCAAACTGTACGGCGAGATGGAGTTCTGGTTTGCGCTGATCAAAATTACCACCATCATTGTGATGATCGTGGTCGGTCTGGCGGTCATTTTCTTTGGATTTGGCAATCACGGTGAAGCCGTTGGTTTTGCGAATCTGACGGCGCATGGCGGCTTCTTTGCCGGTGGCTGGAAAGGTTTCCTGTTTGCGCTGTGTATTGTGGTGGCGTCCTATCAGGGTGTGGAACTGGTGGGGATCACCGCCGGTGAAGCGAAGAATCCGCAGGTGACACTTAAACGTGCCATCAATAACATCCTGTGGCGTATCCTGATTTTCTACGTCGGCGCGATTTTCGTCATCATTACTATCTTCCCGTGGAACGAAATGGGCACGCATGGCAGCCCGTTTGTACTGACCTTTGCGAAGATTGGTATCGCTTCGGCGGCAGGTATCATCAACTTCGTGTTGCTGACGGCGGCGCTGTCAGGCTGTAACAGCGGCATGTACAGCTGCGGGCGTATGCTTTATGCGTTATCGCAAAATCGTCAGTTGCCTGCGTTCCTGAGCCAGGTCTCGAAAAGCGGCGTACCGGTTTACGGGATTGCGATCACCATTTTGTGTCTGCTGGTGGGTTCGTGTCTTAACTACGTCATCCCGAATCCTGAAAAAGTTTTCGTGTACGTCTACAGTGCCAGCGTCCTGCCGGGCATGGTGCCGTGGTTTGTGGTGCTGGTCAGCCAGCTGCGTTTTCGTGAGGCGCATAAAGAGAAACTGAAAAACCATCCGTTTAAATCGATTCTCTTCCCTTATACCAATTACCTGACACTGATTGTTCTGGCGTGTGTACTGGTGGGGATGGCGATTAACCCGGATACGCGAGTTTCTTTACTGGTAGGCGGTATTTTTATTGCGGCGGTGTCGCTGATATACTTCTGCCTCGGCATGCACAAACGTGCCGCACGGACGGCGGAAAAAGCAAAATAACGCTGTAAGTCATGGGTGGGGAAGGGAAGGCGCTTACTTTTAAGGCGTATTGGATAAAGCGTAATCAAACGCAATATTTCTGAAAAAAAGCACTAGACAGCCAAGCGTTAAAACCGTAGTATCCCCACCCGCAACGGCGCTAAGCGCCCGTAGCTCAGCTGGATAGAGCGCTGCCCTCCGGAGGCAGAGGTCTCAGGTTCGAATCCTGTCGGGCGCACCATTTAGTATGCGCTAGAGTTGCGGTGAAGTGTTGAAGTCTGACAGTTCACGTTAGTAGTAGTTAGAGATATGGTGGCTATAGCTCAGTTGGTAGAGCCCTGGATTGTGATTCCAGTTGTCGTGGGTTCGAGCCCCATTAGCCACCCCACTCTAAAAATGATTTTGTGATTGTGACATGCGATGGTGGCGGAATTGGTAGACGCGCTAGCTTCAGGTGTTAGTGTCCTTTGGATGTGAGGGTTCGAGTCCCTCCCTTCGCACCACACACAAATTTCATTTAAATGATGCAGTTAGCATCAGAAAGTAGTATGATGCACGACATCGGCGAGTAGCGCAGCTTGGTAGCGCAACTGGTTTGGGACCAGTGGGTCGGAGGTTCGAATCCTCTCTCGCCGACCAATTCGAAGAAACCTGCTTTTTTAAAGCAGGTTTTTTTTCGTCTGTACTATTCCAACTAACTCTGTTGTTTATCCGCGACATTCCGCTGCCAGCCTGTCTCTCTCAGGAGACATATATCTTATTGATAATTAAAGAGTCACATAAGCTGACATTCAAACGTCGTTTACCGGCGACATAATGGCGGTTTATCGGACGACTCCTGTCTCCCGCAAAAACTCAGTTCCGTAGCCTGATAAAATAAAATCGTTAGTTATTAGTGCAATAGAAAAATTTAAGCAGATACTTGCCATCCTGGCACGCGTCCTGCAATATTCCCGCCGTAGATGCTCATTCCATCCATTATGTTTGCTCCGGCTTCATAAACCTGGGAATGATGCAGAGCCAATTTACAGTGCCTATTGTCATCCTGACCGATATCGCGCAAGCGTTATCATCCAGAAGGCAAAACGTTGAGTGAGGCACTAAATCTGTTGTCCTGGACCTGATTGTTTTTAGACACTTGTCTTTCAGACAAGTGTTTTTTTTGTCTGAAATTTACGACAGATATTAAATACAGACATAAAAAAGGCTCCCGAAGGAGCCTTTTGCAGACAGCATTTGTATTACGGTTGCTGTGAATTATTCAGCGTCAGCATCAGCCCTTCACGGCGCATCTCCGCCGCTTCTGCCGGTTTATGCAGTTTATCCAGCGCATCAGCCAGCCACGCATAATCATACGCGTCAGGACGTTGTTTCAGCGCTTCACGGAACGCCTCGCTCGCCTGCTGCCATTCACCGTGCTTCATCAGCAACTGACCTAACGTGCTGCTCAGCAGCGGCGTGGTGCCATTTTGCTTAATGAGCTGATGCAGGGTTTTTTCCAGCTGCTCAGGATTGCCCGAACGCAATTTAGGCATCAGGGCGACCAGTCGGTCGTCGTACTGACGTTTAAGCCCGTCGAGGATCACTTCCTGCGCCAGATCCTGATCGTTGCATTCAATCAGATGCGTCGCCATTGCGACCTGCAGCGCCACTTCATGACGGGTTTTGCGGCTCTGATCCTTCCACCAGCGTTTCAGGCCTTCGCTGCCTTCTTCTGCCATCAGCTGATTCATCATGCCGATATAAGCCTGTTCCTGAAGAACGCGGATTTCATCGTCACTACGGACATCGGCTTTGGCCATTGAAGGTAAAATTTCCAGCAACGAACCGTACGCGCCGGTACGCAGATAGGCCTGTTCCGCGAGACGTAACACTTCCGGATGACGTGGCGACTGTCCGAGCAAACGGTCAACGCCGTGGCGCGCGGCATGGATTTCACCCTGCGCCAGCTGAATGCGCACGCGGGTAATATCCACCGGCATCTGATCGGTATCGGCGATTTCCGCCGCACGTTCCAGATACTGATTGGTGCGGATATCATCGCCGCGCTGCTGCGCCGCTTCCGCTGCCAGCAAATAGTTCACCACCGGCTGTTCGGCGTGATCGGCATTGCGTGCCAGCAGTTTTTCCATCTGGCGATGATCGCCTTCTGCCAGTTTGAGCATCGCCGCGTTCGTTTGCTTACGCGCTTTAGAGCTTTTACGCCCGGCAAACCAGCCGCGGGTACGCGCACCGGTGCGCAGAACGCGTCGCAGGATCCATTCAATAAAGAACAGCACCAGAATCAGCACGATCAACATAATGACTAAACCGGTGACGCTGGTTTCAATGTTGTAGTTGTCTGTCTGGATCAGGACATAGCCCTGATGACCGGCCAGGATCGGGCCGACAATAATTGCGGCAAACACAATCAGGAATAACACGAAGACTCGTAACATGCGCTATTCCCCCTGCGTGGCGGCGGCGGGCTGCTGGAGCAGGTTACGCACGCGGGTCTGCATCAGTTTTTCCAGCAACGGCTGGCTTTTCAGCTCGTCCGGTACATCCATTGAAATGGATTGCTGACTGAGATTATCCAGTTCTTCCAGGAAAGCTTTGGTTGACGGGTCAGACGTATCAAAATAGGCGCGAACCCAGGTGGACACGCTTTCCAGTGACTGTTTGTAGACTTCATCCTGATGACGCGGTACGGCCTGTGCGGCAATCAGCAGGCGCGAACGGATATTTTCGCGCAGATACACATCCTGATTCGGAGCCAGCAGCGGTTCTGCGCTGGTATCACGACGGCGGATGGTAATGAAGTCATCCATAAAGTTGTGCCAGCTTTTGGTCAGGTTCTGACGCCATTCAGTCATTGAGCCGGAAAGGCTTGAGCTGTCGTTGTCCATCGGGGAGTCGTCAGTGTCATTGTCGGCCAGACGCAGGTTATCCACCTGATTTGACAGCTGATTCAGCTTCAGAATGATACCGTCGAAATCCACCTGTGCGACAGCAGAAAGGCTGCCCACGTCTTCGTTCAGTGCGCGGCGCACGTCAATCAGGCTCGGGTCATTCATGTCCGCAAGGCTGGCATCGGCGCTTTTCAGCAGTGCGGCCGCCGTGGTGACATCTTGATCGCTCCACAGCTTGCGACCTGCCAGTTTCACCAGATAATCCGCCTGAGCCAGTAACCAGGTTTTGGCATCGCTGCCTGAAATGCTGGCCACTTTATCTTGTAACTCATTCAACTGACGACCATACGACGCCTGCTGGCGGTCAGCGGCCTGCTGAGTTTTATCCTGCTGAGCGAGCAGGGCAGCGATTTGCTGCTTATCCTGTTGCTGGCTTTTTTGCAGGGCATCAAGCTGTTCAGAAAGCGCCTGGTTGGAGGCGGCCTGGGCCAGCGATTGCTGGTGTCCGTGATAGTAAAGACCCGCTCCGAGTGCGATCACTAATACAATCGCGATAGCGCCTAACACCGGCGCGGTACGTTGCTTTTTACGCAGCGTTTTCAGCTCCTGGTCACGGTCTGAAGCTTCTGGCTGGGGGCTCTCAACCGCTGGGGAGATAACAACATTCTCATCCGGCGCGGAAGGTTTTTTTTGTTCCGTCATTTTGGCACATCCCTTAGTCAGGTAGTTGTAATGCGCGGATCAGCGCATCATTGTCTGCATTCTCGGCAACCCGAATTGCGCTCCAGCCGAGCTGGCGGGCGAGGGTTGCCAAACGTTCACTGACCACGACCAGATTACAGCGCAGTAACCATGAGTTTCGGTAGTAATCAGGAACTAACTGGTACAGCTGTTGCAGCATTTCACCGCTGGTCACGACCAGCGTATCGATTCCGGCGCGTTGCCAGAGAGCGCTCTGTTCGCTGGCATCGTAGTAAACCGGGCTGCGCTGATAACATTCGCAGTAGGTCACTTCAACGCCGCGTTCGGAGAGCGTTTCGGCCAGCAATTCTCTTCCCCCATTGCCACGCAATATCAGCGCTTTTTTGCCTTGTATGCGTTGCAACGCCGGGAGATTCAATAACATCTCGCTGGTTTCACCATCCTGCGGATAGACAACCGGGAGACTGCTGGCACGATGAAACAGCAGGCCTGTGGTGCGGCCAATCGCATAATAGCTGACGTTATCCGGCCAGCGGGTGGCAGACTGACGTAATGCGCGATCGGCGTAGTTCACCGCATGTTGAGAGAGAACAAAGACCAGATCCTGCTGATTTAATGAGGATAGCAGGTTCGGCAGCATTGCGAGCTGGTTCCCCGGCGCAAATTCAATCAGCGGGGAATGAAAGGCTACCCGGCCCATTGTACGCAGCCGGTTAACCAGCTTTTCTCCTGCCGGAGAGGGACGGGTAACCAGAATGGTCATTGGGGAGCGTTCCCTTTATAGACCTCTTGCAGAATTTCACGTGCGCCGTTGGCCAGCAGTTCTTCGGCAAGTTCCACGCCCATGCTGTGTGCGTCAGCGGCGCGACCGCGACGTTCACCGGATACCATCTGGCTCCCGTCGGGTGCGCCAACCAGTGCACGCAGCCACAGCTGGTCGCCGTCGAGTTCGGCGTAGCTGCCAATCGGCACCTGACAACCGCCTTCGAGGCGCATATTCATCGCCCGTTCAGCCTCAACGCGTACCGTGGTTTCGCGGTGCGCCAGGGGGGCGAGTAAATCGCGGGTGTTGTGATCGTCGAGACGGCATTCGATGCCGACTGCACCTTGTCCGACCGCGGGCAGACACTCTTCCGGCGTCAGCGCCGTACGGATACGATCCTCAAGACCCAGACGTTTGAGTCCGGCGACGGCCAGAATAATGGCATCGTATTCGCCGTTATCGAGTTTAGATAAGCGGGTGCCAACATTGCCGCGCAAATCGCGGATCACCAGATCCGGACGTTTCTGACGCAGCTGGCACTGACGGCGCAGGCTGGAGGTCCCCACTACGCTGCCATGCGGCAACTCAGCCAGACTGGCATAGTGATTTGAGACGAAAGCATCGCGCGGGTCTTCGCGTTCACAAATTGTGACCAGTCCCAGCCCTTCAGGAAACTCAACCGGCACATCTTTCATAGAGTGCACGGCAATATCCGCGCGACCATCGAGCATCGCGAGCTCCAGCTCTTTCACAAACAAGCCTTTGCCGCCGACCTTGGCCAGCGGGGTATCTAAAATGATATCGCCCTTGGTGACCATCGGGACCAGTTCCACCTGCAAACCGGGATGACAGGCCATCAGCTGGCTTTGAACATATTGTGCCTGCCACAGAGCCAGAGGGCTCTGGCGGGTGGCAATTCGAATGATTTTGTCTAACATGTTTGTTACCGTTTAACTGTCTCTGTGACCATCCTACCACTGACAATAGAAAGCTGTCAGCGTAAGAAGCCATTCGAAAAAGTAGGGTAACGGTCACTGCGGGGAATTGTCCCTTTCAGGAACAGACGGTAAAATCCAGAGAAGCGGAAGAGTAATTGTGGTGCGTTACTTTCTTTACGGTCAATCAGCAAGGTGTTAAATTGATCACGTTTCCAGCAATAATTCGTCAACTATTTGCACAATCATGATTGTTCAAAGCATAAGCATCACGATAAATGACGGATTTGGAACGGGGTTATTTCCAGACACTGTATAATCAGGCGAGACGTCTTGTACCTCTACATCGAGACATTGAAGCAAAGATTGGATGCGATCAACCAGTTACGAGTCGATCGTGCGCTGGCAGCCATGGGTCCTGCGTTTCAACAGGTCTACACACTGCTTCCTGTCTTTTTACATCACCATCACCCTCTGATGCCGGGATACCTTGAAGGTAAGGTTCCGCATGGTATCTGCATTTTCACGCCTGATGAATCCCAGCAAACCTATCTGACAGACCTCGAAGACAAATGGGGCAGCGCGCTCGAGCCTACGGTTAAGGGCGAATTGCCGATCACCGGCGTCTATTCGATGGGCAGCACCTCCTCAATCGGTCAGAGTCAAAGTTCTGATCTGGATATCTGGGTCTGCCATCAGTCCTGGCTCGATAACGAAGAACGCAACCGCTTACAGCAAAAATGCAGCCTGTTAGAAAAATGGGCCGCCTCGCTGGGCGTGGAAGTCAGCTTCTTCCTGATCGACGAAAACCGCTTCCGCCATAACGAAAGTGGCAGCCTGGGCGGCGAAGACTGCGGCTCAACGCAGCACATCTTATTACTCGACGAATTCTATCGCACCGCGGTGCGCATGGCCGGTAAGCGTATTCTGTGGAATATGGTACCGGGCGAAGAAGAAGCCCATTACGACGAATACGTTCTCTCGCTGTACGCGCAGGGCGCCCTGACGCCGAATGAATGGCTGGATCTGGGCGGCCTCAGCACGCTTTCAGCGGAAGAGTATTTCGGCGCGAGCCTGTGGCAGCTGTATAAAAGTATCGATTCGCCTTATAAAGCGGTGCTCAAAACGCTGCTGCTGGAAGCCTATTCGTGGGAATACCCGCAAACCCAGTTGCTGGCGATGGGTATCAAACAGCGTCTGCATCAGGGTGAGATTGTCAGCTTCGGGCTGGATCCTTACTGTATGATGCTCGACCGCGTGACCCGTTATCTCACCCAGATTGAAGACCCTACCCGCCTTGATTTAGTCCGCCGCTGTTTCTATTTAAAAGTCTGTGAAAAACTTTCCCGCGCACGGGCATCCGTGGGCTGGCGTCGTGAAATTCTCAGTCAGCTGGTCGCGGAATGGGGCTGGGACGAAGAACGTCTGGTGATGCTGGATAACCGGGCGAACTGGAAAATCGAGCGTGTGCGCGAAGCGCATAACGAACTGCTCGATGCCATGATGCAAAGCTATCGCAACCTGATCCGCTTTGCCCGTCGCAACAATTTAAGCGTCAGCGCCAGCCCGCAGGATATCGGCGTGCTGACCCGTAAGTTGTACGCCGCGTTCGAAGCACTGCCGGGCAAAGTCACGCTGGTGAATCCGCAGATTTCGCCTGACCTGTCTGAGAACGATTTAACCTTTATTCATGTGCCGATTGGCCGTGCGAACCGCACCGGCTGGTATCTGTATAACCAGTCGCCGTCGATGGAATCCATCGTCAGCCATCAGCCGCTGGAATATAACCGTTATCTGAACAAACTGGTGGCGTGGGCCTATTTCAATGGCCTGCTGACGTCTACGACGCGCCTGCATATAAAAAGCGGCAGTCTGTGTGATATCGCTAAATTGCGCGAACTGGTGGCGGATGTGTCGCATAGCTTCCCGCTGCGACTGGCTGCACCGACGCCAAAAGCGTTATACAGCCCGTGCGAAATTCGCCACTTAGCGATTATCGTCAATCTGGAACATGATCCGACCGCCGCTTTCCGTAATCAGGTGGTGCATTTCGATTTCCGTAAACTGGATGTTTTCAGCTTCGGGCAAAATCAGGAATGTATGGTTGGCAGTATCGACCTGCTTTATCGCAACTCGTGGAACGAAGTGCGTACGCTGCATTTCAGCGGTGAACAGGCGGTGCTGGAAGCGCTGAAAACCATTCTGGGCAAAATGCATCAGGACGCCGCACCGCCGGAATCGGTGGAAGTGTTCTGCTACAGCCAGCATTTACGCGGCCTTATCCGCACGCGCGTTCAGCAGCTGGTGTCGGAATGCATCGAACTTCGCCTGTCGAGCAAACGTCTTGAGCCAGGCCGTTTCAAAGCCGTGCGCGTTGCCGGGCAAACCTGGGGTCTGTTCTTCGAACGCCTGAGTGTTTCGGTGCAGAAGCTGGAAAACGCCATCGAGTTCTACGGTGCGATTTCCAATAATAAGCTGCACGGATTGTCGGTAAAATTGCAGACTGACCAGGCACATCTGCCGGCGGTTATTGACGGCTACGCCAGCGAAGGGATCATTCAGTTCTTCTTCGAAGACAGCTCCGACGACATTGGTTTTAATATCTATATTCTCGACGAGTCGAACCGGGTCGAGGTCTATCACCATTGTGAAGGCAGTAAAGAAGATCTGGTGCGTGACGTCAGCCGCTTCTACTCCTCCTCGCACGACCGGTTTACCTACGGCTCAAGCTTTATCAACTTTAACCTGCCGCAGTTCTACCAGATTGTGTCCCTTGATGAGCGTATTCAGGTGATCCCGTTTCGCAGCAACGCGTTATCTGTGGCCTGCGCCGCTGTGCCTGAAACTGAGGTCGAACCTTCCCGGTTGAAACAGCAATTTCAGTTACATTAGAAAAGACGTCCCAATCCCGGACACGCGGCAGAATATCTGGCTTTCCTTCTCTTTAAACCCTGAAAATGTGCCCGTGTGTTTTATCGATTCCTGTTGCTTTTCATGATCCACCTGCGATTATAGAGAGCTTGGTCGCATGAATTACGGGCATTCATAAAATGAAAAACGCTTTACGCTGGTCTCTGGCCGCGACGATATTATTTTCTCTCTCCGGTTGCGGACTGAAAGGGCCGTTGTATTTCCCCCCACCGGAAAAATCAACGACTCAGAAAACCAGTAATGTTCCAGGTACTGCTAACGACGGTTCATCGCAGCAGAAAGGTGTATCACCAGAAGATCTCACGACTAATTCCAGAGATTAACCGGCCTGTGCCGGGGGTTTCGTGCAGCACTGCCGGAGCCCTTTTCTTAAGGGATCATCGCGACTGGATTTGACCAGCGGTAAACGGAGTCAGTTATGCAGTTCTCCAAAATGCACGGCCTGGGAAACGATTTTATGGTCGTTGATGCCGTAACTCAAAATGTCTACTTCTCGCCTGAGTTGATCCGCCGTTTGTCTGACCGTCACCGTGGCGTAGGTTTCGACCAACTGCTGGTGGTAGAGCCCCCTTATGACCCCGAATTAGATTTCCACTACCGAATCTTCAATGCCGACGGCAGCGAAGTGGCGCAGTGCGGCAATGGCGCGCGTTGCTTTGCCCGCTTTGTCCGCATTAAAGGTCTGACCAACAAACGCGATATTCGCGTCAGTACGCAGACCGGCCGCATGGTGCTGACGGTAACGGAAGATGAAGAAGTTCAGGTCAATATGGGCGAGCCGGTGTTTGAACCGCAACAGGTTCCTTTCCGTGCAGCGAAACCGGAAAAGACCTATATTCTGCGTGCAGAAGAGCGCACAGTATTCTGCGGCGTAGTGTCGATGGGAAACCCGCACTGCGTGCTACAGGTTGAGGATGTATTAACGGCAGAAGTCGAAGTTCTCGGACCGATGTTGGAAAGCCACGAACGCTTCCCCGAGCGTGTGAACGTCGGGTTCATGCAGATCCTCAGTCCGGAAAGCGTCAAGTTGCGCGTGTACGAACGGGGTGCCGGTGAAACACAGGCGTGCGGAAGCGGTGCCTGTGCCGCCGTTGCGGTAGGTATCCAGCAAGGGTTACTTGCTGAAGAAGTTCAGGTGGAACTGCCGGGAGGCAGCCTCGAAATTCGCTGGAAAGGGCCGGGTCATCCGCTGTATATGACCGGACCTGCCACTCATGTTTACGACGGATTTATTCATCTATGAACAATCTTGATGACCAGATTGAACCGGTGATAGCACTCGACGACGACAGCGTGATGCAATATCTGCTGCAAAACCCGGATTTCTTTATTCGTAATGCCCGCAGCGTCGAGCAGATGCACGTACCGCATCCGGTGAAAGGCAGCATTTCGCTGGTTGAATGGCAACTCGGGCGTCAGCGTCATCAGATTGCGCAGCTTGAAGAAGAAATCACCTTGCTGATGGAGCAGGCGTCGATCAACGAATCGCTGTTCGGGCGGATGATCGAGTTACAGGCTACGCTCGCGGCGGCCAGCAGTTTGCAGGATATGCTTAACCGTCTGCAACGCTGGGCGCGCAGTCTCGGGCTGGCGGGCGCCAATGTGCGTCTGTTCAGTGAGGGATGGCGTATCGGCGCGCCTTCTGATTTCACCCATCTGGCGGTGAGTCGCGGCGCGTTTGAATCGATGCGTATTCAGCGTCTGGGCGAAACCCCGCACTATCTGGGTGGCCTGAACGGCCCGGAACTGTTGCTGTTATTGCCGCAGGCCAAAGCCGTCGGTTCTGTCGCGCTTTCCCTGATGGGTGAGCACGGTGAACTGGGGGTGCTGATTTTCAGCAGCCGCGACCCGCAACACTACCAGCCGGGAATGGGCACCGTCTTACTCGACCAACTGGCAAAAATGTTACCCGGCCTGCTGGAACGCTGGATAGAACGGGTATGAGCCACACCGAATCGCCTCTCTATCCCGCGGTCGAGGCGTTTCTGCGTTACCTGCACGTCGAACGTCAACTCAGTCCGCTCACAACCACCAATTACAGCCGCCAGTTAGAAGCCCTGATCGCCATCTCCGGCGAAATAGGCATTTCTCACTGGCAGCAGCTTGATGCACCTAAAGTCCGCATGTTACTGGCGCGCAGCAAACGCGCCGGTTTAGGGCCTTCCAGTCTGGCGCTGCGCATGTCTTCGTTGCGCAGTTTTCTCGACTGGCTTGTGCGACAAGGCGTATTAAGTGCCAATCCTGCCAAAGGGATTTCCACGCCGCGCTCACCGAAACATCTGCCCAAGAATCTTGATGTCGATGAAGTGAATAAACTGCTGGAGATCGATCTTAACGATCCGCTTTCCGTGCGTGACCGCGCGATGCTGGAAGTCATGTACGGCGGCGGGCTGCGTCTTTCTGAACTGGTGGGAATCGACTGTAAACATATCGATATGGCCTCCGGCGAAGTACGCGTGTTGGGTAAAGGCAGTAAAGAACGCAAGGTGCCGATCGGGCGCACTGCCGTTACCTGGCTGGAACACTGGCTGGAACGCCGCGCTGATTTTAATCCGCAGGATGACGCGATGTTTTTGTCGAGCAAAGGCAGCCGCATTTCTGCGCGTAATGTTCAGAAGCGTTTTGCCGAATGGGGCGTGAAACAGGGCGTTAACAGCCATATTCATCCGCATAAACTGCGTCACTCGTTTGCCACACATGTGCTGGAATCCAGCGGTGATTTACGCGCGGTGCAGGAACTGCTGGGGCACGCGAATTTGTCCACCACGCAAATTTATACCCATCTGGACTTTCAACATCTGGCGACGGTTTACGACGCCGCGCATCCCCGCGCAAAACGAGGAAAATCATGATGAAGTTCTATCGTCCGCTGAAACGCATTGAAGCGATCACCTTCGATTTAGACGACACGCTGTATGACAATTACGATGTTATCCGTCGCACCGATTCTGAAACGCTGAAATCAATTCAGGGTTTTCATCCGGCACTGGCTGAAATGGCACCGGACACCATCCGCCTGATGCGCGCAGAATTGCTGGCAGAGGATGCTGAGATTTATCACGACGTCACCGAATGGCGTCGTCAGGCCGTTTTGCTGGCGATGACCCGCGCAGGCCTGAGCGAAGGCGATGCCAAACTGGGCACAAAAGCCGCGATGGAAACCTTCGCCCTGTGGCGCAGCCGGATTTATGTGCCGGGAGAAAATCACGACGCGCTGGCCGCCCTGGCTGAACGCTGGCCTTTAGTGGCGATCACCAACGGCAATGCCGATCCGCACGCCTGTGGCCTGGCGCAGTATTTCCAGTTCACCCTGCGTGCCGGCGATCATGGCCGCGCCAAGCCTTATGCTGACATGTATAAAAAGGCGTCGATGAAGCTGGATATTCCGCTGGAAAACATTCTCCACGTTGGCGATGACCTGACGACGGACGTCGCGGGTTCCGTGCGTTGCGGCATGCAATCGTGCTGGATTAATTTGCGCGAAGGCGACCTGATGCACATTAAGGATGCCCGTCTGTTACCGCATATTGAGATTTCGCAGTTGGCATCGCTGACAGCATTGCTATAATCCCTTCATAAATTACTCTGTATAAATTCACAGTAGAAAAGCATTCACGTGGTGAGTGTTTTTCTCATCCTGACAAACGGTGCCTATGGACGTTTCTGACCTGCTCGACAGCCTGAATGAAAAACAACGTGAAGCCGTGGCCGCGCCGCGCAGCAATCTGTTGGTGCTGGCCGGGGCAGGCAGTGGCAAAACCCGCGTGCTGGTTCACCGCATCGCGTGGCTGCTGGCAGTCGAAAAGTGCTCGCCGTATTCCATTATGGCGGTGACTTTCACCAACAAAGCGGCGGCGGAAATGCGCCACCGTATCGACCAGCTGATTGGCACCAGTCAGGGTGGCATGTGGATCGGTACCTTCCACGGCCTTGCGCACCGCTTGCTGCGTGCGCACCATCTGGACGCTAATCTGCCGCAGGATTTCCAGATCCTCGACAGTGACGACCAGATGCGTCTGATTAAGCGTCTGATCAAAGCGCTGAACATCGACGAGAAACAATGGCCGCCGCGCCAGGCAATGTGGTACATCAACGGCAAAAAAGACGAAGGTCTTCGCCCGCAGCACGTTGAGACTTACAACAATCCTGTCGAAGCGACCTGGTTACGCATCTATCAGGCCTATCAGGAAGCCTGTGACCGCGCCGGGCTGGTGGATTTTGCCGAGTTACTGCTGCGCGCCCATGAACTCTGGCTGAACAAGCCGCA
The DNA here is from genome assembly GCF_003602095.1 of Rahnella woolbedingensis. Taxonomy (GTDB): domain Bacteria; phylum Pseudomonadota; class Gammaproteobacteria; order Enterobacterales; family Enterobacteriaceae; genus Rahnella; species Rahnella woolbedingensis. The sequence continues at coordinate 51,892 of NZ_RAHH01000028.1, forward strand.
TATTTTGCAGCATTACCGCGAGCGCTTTACCAACCTGATGGTGGACGAATTCCAGGACACCAACAGTATTCAGTACGCCTGGATCCGTCTGCTGGCGGGCGACAATAATAACGTGATGATCGTTGGCGACGATGACCAGTCGATCTACGGCTGGCGCGGTGCGCAGGTTGAAAACATCCAGCGCTTCCTGAAAGATTTCCCGAATGCAGAAACTATCCGTCTGGAGCAGAACTACCGTTCGACCAGCACCATTCTGAAAGCTGCCAACTCGCTGATTGAAAACAATAACGGTCGTATGGGCAAAAACCTGTGGACTGAAGACGGCGAAGGCGAACCGATTTCACTGTATTGCGCATTCAACGAACTGGATGAATCGCGCTTTGTGGTTAATCGTATCAAAACCTGGCAGGACAACGGCGGTGCGCTGAAAGATTGCGCCATTCTTTACCGCAGCAATGCCCAGTCGCGTGTGCTGGAAGAAGCGTTGTTGCAGATGGCGATGCCATACCGAATTTATGGCGGGCAGCGGTTCTTTGACCGTCAGGAAATCAAAGATGCGCTGGCGTATCTGCGTCTGATGTCCAACCGCAATGATGATGCGGCGTTTGAGCGCGTGGTGAATACCCCGACGCGCGGCATCGGTGACCGCACGCTGGATGTGGTGCGCCAGACGGCCCGTGACCGTCAGCTCACCATGTGGCAGGCTACGCGTGCATTGTTACAGGAAAAGGTGCTGGCAGGCCGTGCAGCGTCATCCCTGCAACGTTTCACCGAACTGGTCGACGCACTGGCGCATGAAACTTCAGACATGCCGCTCCACGTGCAGACTGACCGGGTGATCAAAGATTCCGGCCTGTTCATCATGTATGAGCAGGAAAAAGGCGAAAAAGGCCAGGCGCGAATCGAAAACTTAGAGGAACTGGTGACGGCAACGCGTCAGTTCAGCTATCAGGATGAAGACGAAGATCTTATGCCGTTGCAGGCGTTCCTGTCGCACGCCGCGCTCGAAGCGGGTGAAGGGCAGGCGGATGCCAATCAGGACGCCACGCAACTGATGACGTTGCACTCGGCCAAAGGTCTGGAGTTCCCGCAGGTATTCATCGTCGGTATGGAAGAAGGCATGTTCCCGAGTCAGATGTCGCTCGAAGAAGGCGGGCGTCTGGAAGAAGAACGTCGTCTGGCGTACGTTGGCGTCACCCGCGCCATGCAGAAACTGACCCTGACTTACGCCGAAACCCGCCGCTTATATGGCAAAGAAGTCTCCCATCGTCCGTCCCGTTTTGTCGGTGAATTACCGGAAGATTGTGTCGAAGAAGTCAGGATGCGCGCTAATGTGTCGCGTCCGATGAGCAACCGCAGCGTCGGCACGCCAACCAGCGTCAGCGATACCGGCTTCAAACTCGGCCAGCGCGTGACACATCCTAAATTTGGCGAAGGTACCATCGTCAACATGGAAGGCAGCGGCGAGCATAGCCGCCTGCAAGTGGCGTTCCCGGGCGAGGGCATAAAGTGGCTCGTTGCCGCCTACGCCAGGTTAGAAGCCGCAAGCTAGCTTACTGGTGCTTTTGAGCTTGGGCAGTGCTCGCAATCCTCACGTACTTTAGTACGCTCCGGTTGCTGCGCGCTGTCCGCACTTAAAAGCCCTGCGCCGCTGACGCTTGCACAGCGGTGTATTAAAGGGCGAAAACCTCACCCACTTCGGCTTTCGCATACCATTCCAGCGTTTCTTTTACGCCTTCTTCGCCTTCCGGCGGAGTACCTGGCAGATAATCTTGTTCCTGCACCGGCTGATACGCGCCATGTTTCACTTCAAAAATCACGCCGCCTTCGTCGAGGGATAACACGCTGTGCCAGGTGTTGACCGGGATTTCCAGCAGCCGGGTTTCTGCGCCGAGCCACAGACGGTCGGTGACTTTGCCGCTATTATCGTAAATCAGCACCAGAAAACGTCCGCGCAGGGCGGTCAGCATTTCCCACGTGTGCGGATGGCGGTGGATGCGCACGTAGGTACCCGGTTCCATCGCAATCGCCAGACGTTGCACGTCATCTTCCGGTGCCGGATGGATATTAAGATTCTGGCGCAGTCGCGGGGAATGAGCGGCTTTAGTGATCAGATCACACAGCGTGTCCTGGTTTATTTGCTTAATCATTATGAGTCTCTGCCTGAGAAGCGATGGGAACGGGAAAATCCAGTGCCTGAGTGTAGCCAAAAAAACGGTCAGACATAAGCCGGGAAAGGTTATCAACACCGTCTGAAATTTATGCATAAATGTTGCCAGAATAGATTTGTTCACGGTTGACAGTCTTTTTATTACCGGCGTAACATGCGCGCACTATTATCAATGAGGAACTGCGCCTTGGACACACCCAGTAGATACTGGCTCAATAACCTGTTTTCCAGGTACCACTTCTAAGGCCCTCCTCATTGCTGATGGCCTTAGTGGTTGTCAGCGACCCCCGTTCTGTCGCTGTGAGTCAGATCTGACGTTGGTCTGAATTACGTCGGTGACATTTTTCACTCCGTGATTTTCTGTGCTTCAACGCGTTGTCCACTTTCCGTAATTTTTGGGAGAACGGGCACATGCTGAGTGCTTTTAAATTAGAAAACAGCCGCTTATCCCGTTTAGAGCTGGACGAGTCAGACGATCTCAAAACTTCATTGTGGGTCGATCTGGTGGAGCCTGACGAGCAGGAACGTGAGCGCGTTCAATGTGAATTAGGGCAAAGCCTGGCGACGCGTCCTGAACTGGACGACATCGAAGCCTCTGCACGTTTCTTTGAAGACGAAGACGGCCTGCACATTCACTCCTTCTTTTATTACGAAGATGCCGAAGACCATGCGGGCAACAGCACCGTCGCATTTACCGTGCGCGAAGGCCGTCTGTATACCCTGCGTGAGCGCGAGTTACCGGCGTTTCGTCTTTATCGTATGCGTGCCCGTAACCAGAAACTGGTCGACGGCAATGCGTACGAACTGCTGCTGGATTTGTTCGAAACTAAAATCGAACAGCTGGCGGATGAAATTGAAAACATCTACAGCGATCTGGAAAAACTCAGCCGCGTAATCATGGAAGGGCATCAGGGCGACGAATATGACGCCGCGCTGTCCACGCTGGCAGAGCTGGAAGATATCGGCTGGAAAGTCCGTCTGTGTCTGATGGATACCCAGCGCGCACTGAATTTCCTGGTGCGTAAAGCCCGCTTACCGGCAGGTCAGCTGGAGCAGGCGCGCGAAGTGTTACGCGATATCGAATCCCTGCTTCCGCACAACGAATCTCTGTTCCAGAAAGTGAACTTCCTGATGCAGGCGGCGATGGGCTTTATCAACATCGAACAGAACCGCATCATCAAGATTTTCTCGGTGGTATCCGTCGTATTCCTGCCGCCAACGCTGGTGGCATCCAGCTACGGGATGAACTTCGAATTCATGCCTGAGCTGAAATGGTCATTCGGTTATCCGGGAGCGATTGCACTGATGATCCTCGCCGGTCTGGCACCTTATCTGTACTTCAAACGTAAAAACTGGTTATAACCGGCCAGACAATATTTCTCCCTCTCAGGCGCGTTCTGAGAGGGAAATTCCTGCGTTGTTTCCCCCCTCGGTTCCCTCCGGTGTTTGAAATATGTTAATAAAGAGCGGCGAATTCTCTTAACTACAGACCAGAAATCATGTTGATGGAAAGGATGGCTCCGGCGGGCCAGTGGTTTATCCTCGTTGTTGCCTCGCTTGTGCTAGGCATTATTTTTCAGACCTTCCATGTGCCAGCCGCACTGTTACTGGGGCCGATGATTATCGGCGTCATCATGGGGCTGCTGGGTGCCAGCGTGCGTATCCACCCGCTGTTTTTCAAAATTTCTCAGGGTATTTTGGGTTGTATGATTGCCCAAAGCCTGTCGCCGTCGATATTACCTCCGTTACTCAATGACTGGCCGCTGGTGCTGATGGTGCTGGTCGCCACGCTGCTGGCCAGCGGGCTTTCCGGCTGGCTGCTGGTGCGTTTTAGTCAGTTACCCGGCCCGACCGGTGCGTGGGGCTCATCCCCTGGCGGTGCCAGTGCCATGGTGGCCATGGCCGGGGATTTCGGGGCAGATGTGCGTCTGGTGGCGTTTATGCAGTATCTGCGCGTGCTGTTTGTTGCCACGGCTGCCGCATTTGTTGCCCGCATGGCGATGGGCGACAGCGCATCGCTGGCGGCTGCGGTAGTGTGGTTTCCGCCGCTGACGTGGCGCTTTTTCGCCACGGTATTTCTGGCGCTGGCAGGCGTCTGGCTCGGGCCGCGTTTGCGTATTCCTTCCGGCGCATTGCTGCTGCCCGCAGTGGTCGGTGCGGTCTTACATTCCACCGGTACCGTGACGTTAGAAGTGCCGGAATGGCTGCTGGCGATGGCTTACACGCTGATTGGCTGGAGTGTCGGCCTGCGGTTCACGCGTCCTATTTTCAAACTGGCATTGCGCACACTGCCGCAGATGATCGCATCGATTATCGGGCTGATGCTGATTTGCGGCGGTATGGCGTGGGTGCTCACCAAATTGCTGGGCGTGGATATGCTGACGGCGTATCTGGCGACCAGCCCGGGCGGGCTGGATACCGTGGCAATTATTGCGGCGGGGAGCCATGCGGATTTAGGGTTTGTGATGGCGATGCAGACGTTGCGTCTGTTAACCATTCTGGCGACCGGTCCGGCGATGGCGCGCTTTATCTCACGCAGCGCTGTGCCCGTTTCTTCCTCGTCGTAAACGTCCCTGCGTGTAGAGCGCATCGGTGATAAAGCACAGCAGCCCCATCCAGATAAAGCCAAAGGTGATGAGCTGCGACGTATTAACGGTTTCACCGTAGAACACTACCGCCAGCAGGAACATCAGCGTCGGGCCGAGATACTGGAAAAAGCCCAGCGTTGACAGTTTCAGGCGGGCGGCGGCGGCGGTGAAGAACAGCAGCGGAATGGTGGTAATAATCCCGGCGGCCATCAGCAGTAAATCCAGCGACCACGGATTAGCAGCCAGATTGCTGGTCGGACTGTTGGCGATAAAGAACAGATAGACTCCCGCAACCGGCAGCAGCCACAGCGTTTCAATCAGCATGCCGGTTTGCGAATCGACACTGATTTTTTTACGCAGCAGACCGTAAAAGGCAAACGTCAGTGACAGCCCGATGGCAATGATGGGTACCGACCCAAAAATCCACACCTGAATCAGTACCCCGGCGAAAGCCAGCGCGACAGCAAACCACTGCAAACTCCGGAACCTTTCCCGCAAAAACAACATCCCAAGCACCACATTCACCAGCGGATTGATAAAGTAGCCTAGGCTGGCTTCCAGAATGTGGTCATGATTTATCGCCCAAATAAAAATCAGCCAGTTCCCACCGACAAGCAGGGCGGTAATCAGTAACATGCCGACTTTCTTCGGTTGTGCCAGTACCCGCCGGACATCGCCCCAGCTGCGGCTGACGGAGAGCAGCACTAACATAAAGAAGAATGACCAGATAACCCTGTGAGTCAGAATTTCGTCAGCGGGCACCTGTTTGATCAGCTTGAAGTACGCCGGGGCGACTCCCCAGATCAGATAGGCGATAAAGGCAAAAATAACACCTTGCCGGGTACGTTGTGCGTCCATGAGGTACCTGAAAAAAGAGTAAGGAAAGAAGCGGAGTTTACCTGATTTCAGCCGACCATATAGGTCGCCGTGGTCGTGGCGATATGAATGCCGGTGTCACTGTGCAGATCGACACGTGCCACCGAAACTTTATTCCCGGCGCGGACCAGGCTTGCGCAAGCAATAAAGTAATCACCACGACCCGGACGCAGATAATCCACGCGCAAATCGATGGTACCCATTTTTGATAACCGCTGGCGCATTTCCGCTTCCAGCAACGGGTGATCGAGTTTGTCGCGGCGGATAAGCGAACTGGTCACGCAGACCAGTCCGGCGGCGACATCCAGCACTGCCGCAATCACACCGCCATGCAGGATTTTTTGTGCAGCATTGCCCACCAGTTTGGTCTGGTTGGTAAATTTTAACTCTGCGTAATCGCAGTCGAGACGTTTCAGTTCGAGGCCCAGTTCGCGGTTAAACGGCATATCGTAAACGAAAATATTGCCGATCAGTTGCAGGGCGGCCTCGTGGCTGAGAGATGAAGCAGACATGAATGAATTCCTGACGAAAACGAGTGGACCGTATGTTCGCCGAAAAAGTTAACGAAGTGTTGATTTTAGGTGCGGGTTAAAGGGATTACTACCTGACGAACGATAAATGTATTACATATTCATGTGGAAATGTATTTGCATGTAAAATACTCTGCTGCGAGATTTTAGGTTTTAGCCAGTAATTTACCGGTCAGAAAGCGGGATTTTTTTCAAAAATAGTTCATCAATAACTTTAGGGCGAGGATAAGGAATAATGCGTAAAAATTGGGCTGTCGGGGCCACGTTGTTGGCGTTGCCATTAGCAGGCTTTGCAGAAGAAGCCACGGTACAGGAAGTGCATGATAAACCTGCTGTGCGCGGAAGCATTATTGCGAATATGTTGCAAGAGCACGACAACCCTTTCACCTTGTATCCTTACGAACCGAACTATCTGCTGTATACCGATACCAGCAATATCAATAAGAAAGCGATTCAGTCTTATGATTGGGCGAACGAAGCAAAACATGACGAAGTGGCTTTCCAGCTTAGCCTGGCATTCCCTTTATGGCGGGGTATTGCGGGTGATAACTCGGTTCTTGGTGCCTCTTATACTCAGAACTCTTTCTGGCAGCTCTCCAACCGCGCCGCGTCTTCGCCTTTTCGTGAGACCAACTACGAACCGCAGCTCTTCCTCGCCTGGGCAACGGATTATGATTTCCTCGGCTGGACACTGCGTGAAGCAGAATATGGCGTCGTCCATCAGTCTAACGGCCGCTCAGACCCGACTTCCCGCAGCTGGAACCGCGTGTACGCCCGCTTCATGGCGCAACACGGCAACTGGCAGGTGGATTTAAAACCGTGGTATCGCATTCCTGAAAGCGATGAAAACGACGATAACCCGGACATCAACAAATACATGGGTTATTACCGCCTGAAAGTGGGCTATGCGTGGGGCGACAGCGTGTTCAGCGTGGAAAGTCGTTACAACTGGAACACCGGCTACGGCGGCGCAACCACCGGCTGGAGCTACCCGATTTCCAAACAGGTTCGCTTCTATACTCAGGTCTTCAGCGGGTATGGCGAATCCCTGATCGACTACAACCATAAGCAGACCCGTATCGGCGTCGGTATCATGCTTAACGACATCATGTAATCCCCGGCATACGTCTGGTTGCAGTTGCGTTAGCTGCATCGCAGATAATTTAGGGTATATTATGTCGGTGCAGTACAGCCCCGGCGGCTTTTGGGCTTAGCCGGGTGGTTTGAACAGTTGGGGAATTGAGTGTCTACGGCGGCAGTGATAAACAAAGAAGAGCTGGCTCATCAGGTATTACGCGATACCTTCGGCTATCAGCAATTCAGACCAGGCCAGCAAACTATCATCAACACCGCCATTTCTGGCCGGGATTGTCTGGTAGTCATGCCAACAGGCGGCGGCAAATCGCTGTGCTATCAAATCCCTGCACTGGTGATGGACGGCCTGACGCTGGTCGTTTCGCCGCTCATTTCCCTGATGAAAGATCAGGTCGACCAGTTGATGGCGGCGGGCGTTGAAGCCGGTTGCCTGAACTCGACGCAGACCCGTGAGCAACAGCTGGAAGTGATGGCCGGTTGCCGCGCGGGACGCATCAAAATGCTGTATATCGCGCCGGAACGCCTGATGATGGGCGATTTCCTCGAACAGCTGCAACAGTGGAATCCGGCGATGCTCGCCGTGGATGAAGCTCACTGTATTTCCCAATGGGGCCACGATTTCCGTCCGGAATACCGTGCGCTGGGCCAGCTGAAACTGCGCTATCCGCAGTTACCGGTGATTGCGCTGACCGCAACCGCCGATGAAGCCACCCGTAACGATATTGTCCGGTTGCTGGAACTGAACGATCCGCTGATTGAAGTCAGCAGTTTCGACCGTCCGAATATCCGTTACACGCTGGTGGAAAAATTTAAGCCGCTCGATCAGCTGATCCGCTTTGTGCAGGATCAGCGCGGCAAAAGTGGCATCATTTACTGTAACAGTCGCGCCAAAGTCGAAGACACCGCCGCCCGTCTGCAAAGTCGCGGCCTGAGCGTGGGTGCGTATCACGCCGGACTGGATAACGAAACCCGCGCCCGCGTGCAGGAAGGTTTTCAGCGCGACGATTTGCAAATCGTGGTCGCCACCGTCGCCTTCGGTATGGGCATTAACAAACCTAACGTGCGTTTTGTGGTGCACTTCGATATTCCGCGCACCATAGAGTCCTATTATCAGGAAACAGGCCGTGCCGGGCGTGATGGTCTGCCTGCGGAAGCGGTGCTGCTTTACGATCCGGCAGACATGGCGTGGCTGCGCCGTTGTCTGGAAGAGAAACCGGCGGGGGCGCAGCAGGATGTGGAACGCCACAAACTGAATGCCATGAACGCCTTTGCCGAGGCGCAAACCTGTCGCCGTCTGGTGCTGCTCAATTACTTTGGCGAAGGCAAACAGAACGCCTGTGGTAACTGTGACGTGTGCCTGGATCCGCCAAAACGCTACGACGGTTTGCTGGACGCGCAGAAAGCGCTGTCCGTCATCGCACGCGTCGGACAGCGGTTTGGTCTGGGTTATGTGGTGGAAGTCCTGCGCGGCTCGAACAATCAGCGCATCCGCGAATACGGTCATGAAAAGCTGTCGGTCTACGGTATCGGTAAAGAACACAGTAACGAGCACTGGACCAGCGTGGTGCGCCAGCTGATCCACCTCGGGCTGGTGATGCAAAATATCGCCATGCACTCCGCCCTGCAACTGACCGAATCGGCGCGTCCGGTTTTGCGTGGCGAAATCCCATTGCAGCTGGCGGTACCCCGAATTCAGACGCTGAAGATTAAAAGTACTTCCCGCCAGAAAACGTACGGCGGAAATTACGATCACAAGCTGTTTGCCAAATTGCGTAAGCTGCGTAAGTCACTGGCGGATGAAAATAATGTGCCGCCGTACGTGGTGTTTAACGACACGACGCTGCTGGAAATGGCGGAGCATCTGCCAATCAGCCCGAGCGATTTGCTGGATATTACCGGCGTCGGGCAGCGTAAGCTGGAGAAATTCGGGCGACCGTTTATGTCCATGATCCGTGACCATATCGATAACGGCGACGAATAAGAATTCTGTTCCCTACCTACACATAATACAGAGAGTTAATCATGCTGATGTTATTCCTGACGGTTGCGATGGTTCATCTGATCGCGCTGATGAGTCCGGGGCCGGACTTCTTCTTTGTTTCACAAACCGCGGCCAGCCGGTCGCGTAAAGAAGCCATGATGGGTGTGATTGGTATTACGCTGGGCGTTCTGGTTTGGGCTGCCGTTGCGCTGATGGGCTTACATTTGCTTCTGCAAAAAATGGCCTGGCTGCATCAGATTATCACCGTCGGTGGCGGCCTTTATCTGTGCTGGATGGGCTGGCAGTTGCTGAAATCTGCGCGTGCGAAAAAGCAAAGTGGCGATGACACGCCGGTGGCATTGCCCGCCCGTGGTCGCACATTTATGCGTGGACTGCTGACCAATCTTTCGAATCCTAAAGCCGTGATTTATTTTGGCAGCGTGTTCTCCATGTTTGTTGGCGACAGCGTCAGCGGTGGCGAGCGTCTGGGGATATTCCTGCTGATCGTCGTCGAAACCCTGGCCTGGTTCTCGTTAGTGGCACTGGTTTTTGCCCTGCCGAAAATGCGTCGCGGGTATCAGCGTCTGGCGAAATGGATTGATGGTGTGGCGGGCGTGGTGTTTGCGGGCTTTGGTATCGCGCTGATCGTAAATCGCTGATTAAAACGTTCTGCATAAAAAAGGGTCCGGTGTTTTACCGGACCCTTTTTGCATTTCAGTGATTTACACTTTTCGCGCACTGGCCAGTAATACGCCCACCAGCATAAACAGCGAACCGAAAATACGGTTCAGCAGTTGCATCTGTTTTGGCGCTTTTACCCAGTTAGCGATACGGGTGGCCAGCGTCGCATAGCCAATCATCACAATGATATCGACCACGACCGTTGTCGTGCCCAGTACCACGTATTGTGCAGCCTGCGGCTGGTGAGCAATGATAAACTGTGGAAATAGTGCAGCGAGAAACACAATGCTTTTCGGATTGGTCAGGTTCACCAGAATGGCGCGTTTGAACAAACGACGGCGCGGCATGCTGCTGGCGAGCGCGTTCAGGTCAATTGCACCGGCAGAGCGCCACTGGCAAATACCCAGCCAGATTAAGTACGCCGCGCCGAGCCATTTGAGAATTTCAAAGGCCATCAGCGAGGATGAAATGAGTGCGCCCAGCCCGATACCCACCAGTACGATGTGGATGGTTAAACCCAGCTGTAATCCGGCAATCGAGGCCACGGCACCACGATAGCCGTGGCTGATGCCCGTACTCATGGTATTAATTGCGCCGGAACCGGGTGATAAACTTAAAATAGAAGTGGTGAGCAGGTAGGTTAACCACCAGTCCAGTGTCATTGCGAGACTCCCTGAGTACGTTTTAGGTTGTTTTATGGCACAATACGCCATTGTCTATAATTGCGCTATAACTCACAAATAACACTTTCCTCCTCCCCGTTTGACGACTTTGGATCATTGAATGCCTGTGAATTTTGCGAAGTGGTTAACACGTGAGAAGGAGTTTGCTGCCTTTGCGACCGGGCCTTTGCTGGATTTCTGGCGGACACGCGAAGAAGGTGAGTTTAGCGGCGTTGATGATGTGCCAATCCGCTACGTCCGGTTTTGTTCGCCTGAACACGATAAAGTCATCGTGGTGTCACCGGGGCGTATAGAAAGCTACGTAAAATATCCTGAAGTAGCCTACGATTTATTCCATTGCGGCTACGATGTCATGATTGTCGATCACCGCGGGCAGGGGCGTTCCGGGCGTATGCTCGACGATCCGCATTGCGGACATGTGAAACACTTTGACGATTATGTCCAGGATTTCGACAGCTTTTATCAGCTGGAGATTGCGCCGCGTCAGTACACTAAAAAGTTCGCACTGGCACACTCCATGGGCGGTGCGATCCTGGCGCTGTATCTGGCGAAAAATCCGCAGAATTTTGATGCCGCGGCATTGCTCGCGCCGATGACGGGTATTTATCTGCCGATGCCGGGCTGGTTATCACGCCGCATTCTAAACTGGGCGGAGAATCGTCCGGTTCGTCGCGATGGTTATGCGCTGGGTACCGGACACTGGCGGCCGTTGCCATTTGTGGTCAACCGCCTGACGCACAGCCGGGCACGTTATCGCCGCAATCTGCGTTTTTATGCCGATTACCCGGAGTTACAGGTCGGCGGACCTACCTATCACTGGGTGCGTGAAGGGATTGAGGCGGGGATGCATATCCTGCAAGAAGCCGAAAAAATCACCACTCCTGTTCTTTTATTGCAGGCGAGCGAAGACCGTGTGGTGGATAACCGGTCCCATCTTGCTTTTTGTCAGGCCATGGCCGTTGCGGGGCACCCTTGTGAAGGGGAAAAACCGCTGGTCATCGAAGGCGCGCGCCACGAGATCCTGTTTGAACGGGACGACCTGAGGGCACCGGCGCTGGACGCTATCATGCGCTTTTTTGCGCGACAGCTTTAATCCGCGGTTCGCCGCGCACAACTCCATCAGAGGTTAGAACCTAACGCTATGTACCATGTTGTTGCTTCCGATTTAGATGGCACGCTGCTATCACCTGATCATACCCTGAGCCCGTTCGCTAAAGAGACGCTGAAACTGCTGACACAGCGCGACGTGCATTTCGTGTTCGCCACCGGGCGTCACCATATCGACGTGGCGCAGATGCGCGACAATCTGGAAATCAGTGCGTACATGATCACCTCCAACGGTGCGCGCGTGCATAACACCGACGGCGATCTGATTTTCTCGCACAATCTGGATGAAGATATCGCCAGAGACTTGTTCGGCATCATGCATAACAACCCAGATATTCTGACCAACGTTTATCGCAACGATGACTGGTACATGAACCGTGACCGTGCTGATCAGGATGATTTCTTCCGCGAATCCGTTTTCAAATACAAACTGTTTGAACCGGGTTTGCTGGAAACCGACGGCATCTGCAAAGTGTATTTCACCTGTGAAGATCACGAAAAACTGCTGCCGCTGGAAGAAGCGATCAATGCGCGCTGGGGTGACCGTGTGAACGTCAGTTTCTCACTGCCGGTGTGTCTGGAAGTGATGGCGGGTGGCGTATCGAAAGGCCATGCGCTGGAATATGTTGCCAAGCTGATGGGCTATTCGCTCAAAGATTGCATCGCGTTTGGTGATGGTCTGAATGATCTTGAAATGCTGACGATGGCCGGTAAAGGCTGTCTGATGAGCGGTTCATTGCCGCGTCTGAAAGCGGCCATGCCGGACGCCGAAATCATCGGCTCCAACGCCGATGACGCCGTACCGCATTACCTGCGCAAGATGTATCTGGCTGAAGAAAGCTAATCCGCAGTAAAACCAAAGCAGGGTTTTCACTCTGCTTTGGTTCCCTTATTACCCTCTCAAATCAACCATTTCTCGCCAGCTGCGCCTTATGTTTGTTCTCACTCAGCATGGTCAGTAACAGCAGCAGAACGGCCAGAACGCAACCGGCGATCATCACGATAAAACCGCCGTCCCAGCCAAAGTAATCCACGGTGTAACCGACAATCGCACTGGCCGCAACCGAGCCGCCCAGATAACCAAACAAACCGGTAAAGCCTGCCGCTGTTCCGGCCGCTTTCTTCGGTGCCAGTTCAAGCGCATGTAAACCAATCAGCATGACCGGACCGTAAATCAGGAAGCCGATGGTGATCATACACGCCATATCAATACCCGGATTGCCGACCGGATTCAGCCAGTACACGACGGTGGCGATAGTCACCAGCACCATGAAGAACACGCCGGTTGCGCCGCGGTTGCCTTTGAATACTTTGTCTGACATCCAGCCGCACAGCAGCGTGCCGGGGATCCCAGCGTATTCATACAGGAAATACGCCCACGAAGATTTATCCAGCGCGAAATGTTTCACTTCTTTCAGGTATGTCGGTGACCAGTCGAGAATGCCGTAGCGCAGCAGGTAGACAAACACGTTAGCCAGTGCGATGTACCACAGCAATTTGTTCGGCAAAATGTACTGCATGAAAATCTGTTTCGCCGTCAGTTCCTGCTCGGCAGACTCTTTCACATAGTCCGGCGGATAATCGTTTTTGTACTCTTCAATCGGTGGCAGACCGCAGGATTGCGGCGTATCACGCATGGTCATGAAGGCAAACACGGCCAGCAGGATCGCGCCAAAAGCGGGCATATACAGTGCTGCGTGCCAGTCGTTAAACCACGCCATACCGAGCAGGAACAGCAACGGAGGAATACCGCCACCGACGTTATGCGCGCAGTTCCATACCGACACCACGCCGCCGCGTTCTTTCTGCGACCACCAGTGCACCATGGTGCGACCGCACGGCGGCCAGCCCATTCCCTGGAACCAGCCGCACAGGAACAGCAGCACAAACATGATGGCGATGCTTGACGTTGCCCACGGCACGAAGCCCATAAACAACATCACCGCCGCTGCCAGAATTAAACCGGCAGGCAAAAACACGCGCGGATTCGAGCGGTCAGACACCGAACCCATAATGAATTTTGAGATGCCATAAGCGATGGAAATCCCGGATAACGCAAACCCGAGATCGCCACGGGAGAAGCCCTGATCAATCAGATAAGGCATGGCGAGCGCGAAGTTTTTGCGTACCAGATAGTAGGCCGCATAACCGAAGAAAATCCCCATGAAGATTTGCCAGCGGAGACGGCGGTATAGCGGATCGATGTGAGCCTCATCAACAGGAGCTTTGTGGGGCGCGGGTTTAAAGATACTGAGCATAAATGCCTCCGATGGCATAAATCAGGTCGGACTCATCATGAGCCACGGACGAAATGGCGGAGCCAGTGTGTTCTAAAACGAACATCATTTTAGCCAATCGCGCACAAACGAACTGTGATTTATGACGGAATTGTTACATTTATATTACAACGGAGGCGGGGTTTGTGAGAATGAGTAACAACATAAGACAAAAAAGGCGGAGCCTGAGCTCCGCCTGATAGCTTCATAACGACTGAAATTACTGGATTTTCAGCGTATTGATAATAGCTTCTGCATCAATCTGCGCCTGCTGCTGATTATCCGCCGGCAGGGTGATTTGCATGGTCAGCAAATGGCTGTCGACTTTGCCCAGCACGATGGAAGAATAAGCTTTCTGGCCCGCAGACGTGATCACGGTGTCCAGCTGTTGCAGTGTCTGACCATTCACCTGAATAGATTTATTGGTCACAATCTGCAGATTAGTATCACGGGCTTTTTGCTGGTCCTGTAAACGACCTGCCAGAACGTCGAGTGATTCGGTGGTGTTATCACCCAGGATCACAATCACGGCTTTCTGACCGGTGCTGTCAGCGTATACGTGCATATTGTTGGCCTGAGTGCCCAGCTTGCCGCTCTGGTCGCTCATACCCTGCGGCAGGGAGAAGGTGACTTTACCTTCCAGCAGGCTGACCGGCGCGGATGCTGCCGTTGCGGCGGCGGCTGGCGCACCTTTATCGGCGGCAGGTGCGTCGGTGGTTTTACCGTCACACGCAGCCAGACCGGCGATCAATACTGCCATTCCCATCATTTTCGCGATATTACGCATCGGGCTTCCTTAAGTGGCCTGTTCACCAGGCTTACATGTTGACTTAACAGCCTTTATGGCAACCTATTCAGGCCATAAATGCAAGTCAGATTATGGCGCGATTTGTATCTTAGCGGCGAACAATTTTAGTGCGCGCGGATGGCAGAATGCGGGTTATTTCCCTGCACTGATAAACGCTTGAGCAGCATATTCAGCAGCATGCCGTACATCGGCAGGAAGAACACCAGGCAGATCAGCACCTTGAACGTATAATCCACCATCGCGATTTCCACCCAGTGCTGCGCCATAAAAGTATCGGTACTTTTGTAGAAAGCGATGAAGAAGAAGGACAACGTGTCGCTGATATTGCCGAGGAACATCGAGGCCACCGGCGCAATCCACCAGCGGCGGTTCTGACGCAGACGGTTGAACACGTGAACGTCGAGAATTTGTCCCAGCACATAGGCCATAAAACTGGCGATGGCGATACGGGCGACCATGATATTCAGGCTGCTAAGCGCTTGCGCGCCCTGCCATTGGGCTTCAAAGAATAACGCCGAGATGACATAGGAAATGGCCAGCGCAGGCACCATCACGGAAAGTATGATCCGTCGTGCCAGCGGCGCGCCAAATATACGCACGGTCAGGTCAGTTGCCAGGAAAATGAACGGGAAAGTGAACGCGCCCCAGGTGGTATGAAAACCAAAAATGGAAACGGGCAGCTGAACCAGATAGTTACTGGAAGTAATGATGGCAATGTGAAATAGCGAAAGCCATATCAGCGCGGAAAACCGCTGCTGAGCAGTAAAGGAGTACATATATGTGACCTTTTTTTATGAACAGATTGGGGTGAGGGAACCCAAGAATATTTTTACTTTCGCAGCGGTTACCGCGTGCGGCGCGCATAGTAACTGTTTGCACACCGTTTGCGCAACAGATCCAGCGGTTAATTTTAGCGCAATGCGCCGTGTTTGTTGCGCCAGAAAACCAGCGGGTTAAACTATCCGCCTTTGCCAGACAACCGCCCATTCACGTACGAAGACGTTGAGAAACAAAATGACCGATCCTTTTATCAACCCTGACCACAGCCTCGACGCGCTGGGTCTGCGTTGCCCGGAACCTGTAATGATGGTTCGCAAAGCGGTACGCACCATGAAAGATGGCGAAACACTGCTGATCATCGCTGATGATCCGGCAACTACCCGCGATATTCCCGGTTTCTGCCGTTTTATGGAACATACGCTGTTAGCGTCGGATACCGAAACTCTGCCGTATCGTTATTTACTGTGTAAAGGTCTGGTCGAAAAACAGGGCTGAGTGTTCAGCCCTGAGTCTTGTGTCCTTCGATTAAGTTCGCTTCGGTTAAGTTTATTTCGATTTATTGCGCAACAGCCTCAGCGCATTGGCGGTAACCAGCGCCGTTGCGCCGGAATCTGCCAGTACAGCCAGCCACAATCCGGTCAGCCCCATCAGCGTGGTGACCAGAAAAATCGCCTTCAGTCCCAGCGCAATCGTAATGTTCTGACGGATGTTCGCCCGCGTGGCGCGGGAAAGGCTGATCATCTGCGCCAGCCCGCTCAGACGGTTGTGAGTCAGTGCCGCATCTGCCGTTTCCAGCGCGACGTCCGTACCGCTTCCCATCGCAATACCAATGGTTGCGGCTTTCATCGCCGGTGCATCGTTGATGCCGTCACCGACCATCGCCACCGGTTTCTGCGCATTCAGCGCGGTGACTGCCGAAACTTTATCCGCAGGCAGCAAACCCGCACGGAAATCAATACCCAGGCGGTCGGCAATGGTTTTCGCCGCACGCGGATTGTCACCGGTCAGCATCACTGCCGACACGCCGAGCGCTTTGAGTTTCTGTAAGGCTTCTGCGGCGTCATCGCGCAGGCGATCCTGCATCGCAATCAGGCCGATCGCGTTATTTTCCTGCAACACCACCACTACGGTTTTCCCGGCAGATTCCCAGTCAGTTATTTGCGCAAGAGATTCTGTTGTCAGACTGTTTCCGGCCACACTTTTAGGCGCCAGCACCTGAATCTT
This sequence comes from Rahnella woolbedingensis, assembly GCF_003602095.1. Taxonomy (GTDB): domain Bacteria; phylum Pseudomonadota; class Gammaproteobacteria; order Enterobacterales; family Enterobacteriaceae; genus Rahnella; species Rahnella woolbedingensis. The sequence continues at coordinate 68,691 of NZ_RAHH01000028.1, forward strand.
ACGACCTGAAACTATCCCTTCCACGCCAGAGCCTGCCAGCGCGCGGCGATCCTGCGCCGTGAGCGGTAACGGATGACTGATTTTGGCACGGGTTAAAATCGCCTGCGCCAGCGGATGATGCGACCCTTCTTCCACTGCTGAAGCCAGACTTAACACTTCGCCTTCACTGGCACCGTTCAGGGTTAAAACGTCGGTAACTTCCGGTTTACCTTCGGTCAGCGTACCGGTTTTATCCAGCGCAACAGTCTGAATCAGTGCCAGTTGTTCCAGCGCCGCACCGCCTTTGATTAAAGCGCCCTGACGCGTCGCCGCAGCCAGTCCGGAGGTGATCGCCGCCGGAGTCGAAATCACCAGCGCACAAGGGCAGCCAATCAGCAGCAGCGTCAGCCCGCGATAAATCCAGGTTTCCCACGACAGCCCCATCGCCAGCGGCGGAACGATAATCACCAGCAGCGCCATCAGCATAATGACCGGCGTGTAATAGCGGCTGAAAGTATCGAGGAAACGCTCGATCGGTGCACGGCGTTCGTCAGCTTCTTCAATCAGTTGCAGAATACGGTCGATGGCGCTGTTGCCGGGCGCGGAGGCCACTTCCAGATGCGCGAGGCGGTCAACGCACAGGCTGCCCGCCGGGACTTTCTCACCGGGCTGGCGGTCAACAGGCACCGATTCCCCGGTCAGGGCACTTTCATCGAAACTGGCAGCGCTTTGCAAAATGGCATCGGCAGGCAGACGTGCGCCAGCAGCGATTTCAATCACGTCGCCGGGACGTAAACTGCTGACCGGCACGGTTTCAGATTTGCCATTCACCACGCGAACGGCGGTATCGGGGATCAGCGCCATCAGCGATTTCACACCACTGCGTGCCCGGTTAGCGGCAAAGGATTCAAGCCGTTCGCCGACCATAAACAGCAGCAGCACCATCGCCGCTTCGGCGGTAGCACCGATAAACAGCGCGCCAATGGCGGCAATGCTCATCAGCGTTTCGATAGCGAAAGGCGAGCCTGAACCGGTCTGACGAATGGCCTGACGAAGCACCGGCCACAATCCCACCAGCGTAGTGGCGATAAAGGCGAACTCACCCAGTTTCGGGTTGAAATGGTCGAGCATCCAGCTCAGCAGCATCAGAACCGAAAGAATGATCAGCGGGAGTGCCTCTTTCCGGCGGGACTCTTCCGGCTGCGGGGTAGTTTGTTTTTTATCGAGAGATTGCAGAGTGAAACCTGCGGCGGTAACGGCATTTTGTACGGTTTGCGTGATGTCAAAACCGGCATCAATCACCAGTTTTTCTGTCGCAAAAAGAACTTTGGCGCGGCTGATACCGTCAATGCCGGACACGGCATTTTCGATCTTTCGGGCACACGCAGGACAATCCATGCCTTGCACCTTCCAGCTGTATTGCTGGCTGCCGGAGAGCGGCGCGCTGGGGTCATCTTCGCCCGGCGAGCCTTCTGTGCTGCCGCCATCTGAGGTGTGTGAGTGCTCACCTGTTTTCGGGGCACAGCAATTGTCTGAAGGAGTAGCGCAGGCGGCAGTCGCCAGCGGAGCTTTGTCACTGCAACAGCCGGCGGGATGCGTGCCGGACTGCACGGGCGCACTGATTTTGTTGATATGCAGTCCAGGCGCGCGTTTGCCCTGACATCCGCAGCTACAGCTGTTGTTATTTTTCATGGGGATCATAAAGCCTCCGGTTCGAAACCGAGTGGAATTACCCCCATTGTAAACGTTGGAGTTAGCTCTAAGGTCAAGCAATTTTAATCCCCTTCATATTTCGAGCTGCAGATGCGTTAGCTGCCCTCAGTCACCCGAATCACTTACCTGAGTAAGCTCATCGGGATCCTTCAGTTGCCGCCTTTCTGCAACTCGAATTATTTTGGGAATTGTATTCAGTGTTATTGAATCATTTACAGGTAAAGCGACCGGACAATCAGGAAGTGACCGCCGAAGTAGCAGGCGGCGACCAGCGCGTCCGCCGCGCGGAACTTGAAACGGTAGCGGCTGACCAGCCACAAAATATTCCCGAGCAACAGCAGCACCGTACCGCAAAACAGCGAAAAGGCCATATCGGTACTGCGTGCGAAATACTGCTCGCCCGCCAGCCAGACCATCAGCAGCGTCATGGCGATGTAAGTGGTCACTGCCCAGCGGAGCTCGGCCAGTCGCGTCCAGATCACTGCCAGCAATATGGCGCCGATAATCAGCAACGTCAGCGGCAATGGCCAGAAAAACGTAATGGTCATCTGGCTGGCGAAACTCAGCGTATACAGCAGATGCGAGAGGAAGAACGCGCCGATGGCGTACATGAACCGCTCTTCCGGCAGCAGCAACAGGCCATCTGCCACCAGCGTCGCCGCCAGTCCCAGCAGGATCAGATAGCTGTAAACATTAAGCGTGGGTGCCTGCCAGGCAAGCAAAAGCAGCAGCAATAACGTGACGGGTTTAAATACCCAACGCTGCCAGCGCGGTCCGCGATAGCTGGCATCAACGAACAACCAGCCAGAGAAAAATACAGCGAGGAATGGCCAACTCATTGTTTATCCTTATTATGTTTCGGAACAGAAAATCAAACTAACGCAAGAATCTGCCTTCAGGAAAACGCATCCTGTTTCCCTGTACTTATCCTCAGTGTAGGAGAGTCGCTATGCCGGCGACAATCAGAAATCCCTGTATCGGACTGTGTGACCTGTTCCCCTGTGGTAAATTGGACAGATTGATTCCTGTTTTTATCTTCAGCGAAGCCATCCGGATTATGAATAAACCCCCGATGATTTTTATTTTGTTTGTTCTGGTGATTGCGATTTTCGCCACCCGTCAGTATTTCCAGCAGCGGCGGACGAATGCTGAAAATGATGCTGCGCCGCCGCGTTCGGTCAGCGTCGAGGTTACCGCCAAACGCGAATATCTATCCCCGAACCGTCGCTCACGTCAGCGCGAACATATTCCGGTCGAAGATAAGAAATACGAAGGATATTTCAAACCGCTGAGTGGCGGTTCAGAAATTAAATTGCAACTGGATGAAACAGCCTATAACGCACTGGCGAAGGGACAAAAGGGCGTATTAACCGTGAAAGGAACGCGGTTTGTGACCTTTACGGCGCAGGACGCGCCGTAAAGCGGAGAACTATTTTTTAGCAGGGAGCGGCGGCTGTTTTTTCTGCCACGCCATCAGCTCGAAAACGCCAAACAGGAAAATACGGGTTTGCAGCCACGGACCGATGGTGTCCTTTTCCTTGCCCTGCGTGGCTTTAAGCAGCATCACCTGCAGGCCGTGCATGAAGAACATGAACACAATCGCCACGTCTAAAAAGTATTTGATCGGCTTCGGGAAAGGGTGGATCAGGTTAAACGCCAGAAACGCCCAAATACATAACATCAATAACCGACCAATATTGATCAACATCTTACAGCTCCTGTTCTGGTGAGCCGGTTTCAGGCGTCACATCGCGATGGTAAAGACGATAAGCAACTTGTCCGGCGACTTTTTCGCGGTGCAGTCGCCAGCTGGCGGGCACATCCAAAGTCCCGTGCTCGGCTTCTGTTTCGACATAAATCCAGGCTTCATCAGCCAGCCACTGGTTTTGCTCCAGCAGGTTCAGGGTGTCTTGCAGAATGCCTTTACGGAAAGGCGGATCGAGGAAAACCACATCAAAGGCATTTCCGGCTTTTGCCAGCCAGTTCAATGTATTGACGTTAAATACTTTCGCATCACCGGCGTTTAGCAGCGCCAGGTTTTTCTCTAACTGTTGCGCAACCGGGCGTTCGAACTCCAGCAATGTGGCGCTCGCCGCGTAGCGTGACAATGCTTCCAGACCCAGTGCGCCGCTGCCTGCAAAACAGTCCAGACAATGCGCGCCCTGTAAAACCGGCGCCAGCCAGTTAAACAGCGTTTCGCGTACGCGATCGGTGGTCGGGCGCAATCCCGGACTGTGTGGAACCGGAAGTTTGCGTCCGCGCCATTGTCCGCCAATAATTCGGATCTGGCCTGCGGCGGGAGTGTTGGGTTTCTTTGCCATAGTTCGCTTGTGTAATTCAAAGCCGTCGGGCTTCGTTGCATATCGTTTGGAAGGCTATTCTACCGGTGTGCGGGCATTGGGCAAATGTTTAACATTGTCGGTTGAAAAACCCCCTGAATTCAATACGCGGGCGTGTTGCCGGAAAGGGAAAGTGATAGACTGCCTGACCATAACCTTATTAATAATCCGTTCGCCAGTCATTAACGGCGAGGAGTGAAGTTGTAAAATGGCAAAAGATAAAAAACGCGGTTTCTTCTCCTGGTTTGGCCGTGGCCGTCAGGAAGAAGAGCAGCAGAAAGAAGAAGTCCGCGAAGAACTGCCGGTTGTTGAAGAACAACTGACTGAAACGCCTCTGCGTGAAGAACCCGCAGAAGAACCGGGTGTGCCGGTTGAACAGCATCCGGGCGAATGGGATGCCGCGGCATCGGCGGAATCCGCCGCTGAAATCGCGCCTGTGACTGAACCGGCCCCGCACGTCGAACCTGAGCCGGAAATTGAACCTGAGCCAGAAATAGTACCTGAGCCAGAAGTGGAACCCGAGCCTGAAATCGCGCCGGAACCGCTCAAAGATCCTGAACCGGTTCGCGAGCAGGCCGCAGTTGCGCTGGCTGAAGAAATTGTTCACATCACTGAGCAGGTTGCCGCGCAGCCTGCGGTGGTTGAAGACGAGTTTGTTGAATCGTCAGAGGAAATCGCCGAAGACGAACGTCTGGACGCCATTGATTATGTAGATGATGCCGTCGCTGCTGAAGAACCGCTGCCGGTGGCGCTGGATCCGATCGTCGTTTTACCTGCCGGTGAAACGGAGCAGGAACGTCCGACCAAAGAAGGTTTCTTCGCGCGTCTCAAACGCAGCCTGGTCAAAACCAAGCAGAATCTGGGCTCCGGTTTTGTCGGCCTGTTCCGCGGTAAGAAAATCGACGATGATCTGTTCGAAGAGCTGGAAGAACAGCTGCTGATCGCCGACGTTGGCGTCGAAACCACCCGTAAAATCATTGCTTCGCTGACCGAACACGCATCGCGCAAACAGCTGAAAGACGCTGAGGCGCTGTACGGTAAGCTGAAGGAAGAAATGTCCGAAATACTGGCGAAAGTAGACGAGCCACTGGATGTCAGCGGGAAAACCCCGTATGTCATTCTGATGGTGGGTGTAAACGGCGTCGGTAAAACCACCACCATCGGTAAAATGGCGCGCCAGTTTGAAGCGCAGGGTAAATCTGTGATGCTGGCCGCGGGAGATACCTTCCGTGCAGCAGCCGTTGAACAGTTGCAGGTCTGGGGTCAGCGCAACAAGATCCCGGTGATTGCGCAGCATACCGGTGCGGATTCCGCGTCTGTTATCTTCGATGCCATTCAGGCGGCGAAAGCCCGTAATATCGACGTGCTGATTGCTGATACCGCAGGGCGTCTGCAAAACAAAGCGCACCTGATGGAAGAGCTGAAGAAAATTGTTCGTGTGATGAAGAAGCTCGACGAAGATGCGCCGCATGAAGTGATGCTGACGCTCGACGCCAGCACCGGCCAGAACGCGGTAAGTCAGGCGAAATTATTCAACGAAGCCGTCGGGCTGACCGGGATAACGCTGACTAAACTGGATGGCACCGCGAAAGGCGGCGTGATCTTTGCCATCGCCGATCAGTTCAGTATTCCGATCCGCTACATTGGTGTCGGTGAAAGTATCGAAGATTTAAGGCCGTTTAAGGCAGACGATTTTATTGAGGCACTTTTTGCCCGAGAGGATTAATACGGATGATTCGCTTTGAACAGGTCAGTAAAGCTTATCTGGGCGGACGACAGGCGCTTCAGGGCGTCAACTTTCACATCCAGCAAGCGGAAATGGCATTTCTGACCGGACACTCAGGCGCGGGTAAAAGTACCCTGCTCAAGCTGATTTGCGGCATTGAGCGCCCGAGTGCCGGACACATTTTGTTTGGCGGCCATGACATCAGCCGTCTGAAATCCAGCGAAGTGCCGTTCCTGCGTCGTCAGATCGGCATGATCTTTCAGGATCACCATCTGCTGATGGATCGCACCGTCTATGACAACGTGGCGATGCCGCTGATCATTTCCGGCGCCAGCAGTGAAGATATCCGCCGCCGTGTTTCTGCGGCGCTGGATAAGGTCGGATTACTGGATAAAGCGAAAAACCTGCCCATTCAGCTTTCCGGCGGTGAACAGCAGCGTGTGGGCATCGCCCGCGCGGTGGTGAACAAACCTGCGGTGCTGCTGGCGGATGAACCTACCGGTAACCTGGATGGCGAACTGTCAGAAGGCATTTTGCGTTTATTCGAAGAATTTAACCGCGTGGGCGTCACCGTTCTGATGGCGACGCATGATGTGGGTCTGATTGCCCGTCGTAATTACCGCACGCTGACGTTAAGTCAGGGGCGTATGTCGGGAGGGATGTACTAATGGCGAACAGTCCAAACCCGGCGAAAACCGCAAAAAGCGCCCGCGCAGCAAAAAGCAAAGCGTTGCAGGGCGGCTGGCGCGAACAGTGGCGCTATGCGTGGATGAATGCGCTGGCTGACATGCTGCGTCAGCCGCTGGCGACATTGCTCACGGTGATGGTGATAGCTATCTCCCTGACGCTGCCGAGTGTCTGTTATCTGGTGTGGAAAAATGTCAGTACGGCGGCTGAACAATGGTATCCGACGCCACAGCTGACCGTGTATCTCGATAAAGCGCTGGATGATGACGCCGCAGAAAACGTGGTGAAGACCCTCAAAACCGAAGCGGGGGTGGATAAAGTTAACTATCTGTCCCGTGAAGAAGCGATGGGTGAATTCCGCAACTGGTCAGGCTTTGGTGGCGCGATGGACATGCTGGAGCAAAATCCGTTACCGGCGGTGGCTATCATCACGCCTAAAATGAATTTCCAGGATTCTGCAACACTCAACACATTGCGTGATCGCGTGGCGGCTGTGCATGGTGTTGATGAAGTGCGCATGGACGACAGCTGGTTTGCGCGTCTTGCGGCGCTCACCGGGCTGGTTGGGCAAATTGCCGCGATGATTGGTGCTCTGATGGTGATCGCCGTCTTCCTGGTGATTGGTAACAGTGTGCGTCTGAGCATCTTCAGCCGCCGCGATACTATCAACGTCATGAAGCTGATTGGTGCGACCGACGGGTTCATTTTAAGGCCGTTCCTGAACGGCGGGGCGATGCTGGGTTTCACCGGCGCATTGCTGTCGCTTATCCTCTCCGAAGTGCTGGTACTGCGGCTTGAGAGTGTGGTGACGCAGGTGGCGCAGGTCTTCGGTACCACCTTTGACCTGCACGGTCTGGGCTGGGACGAAAGCTTACTGCTGCTGATTGTCTCCGCCATGATTGGCTGGATTGCCGCCTGGCTGGCGACGGTTCAACATTTACGGCGATTTACACCACAGTAGCGATAATTTGCTATAATGTTCCCCTGCTGCTCAGTCTTTGTGTACAGGGGAACAGCCGTTTCTTGCTTTATCGTCCCATCATTTTCCTGCTTCCCCTGCAATGGCACAAATTCACTATCCAATAGTCAGTCTGTCACATACAGTCTTCAGACTGTTGCATCTATCCGTGAACTTTATGTAAAATTCGTGGTCGAAGAGCAGCGAATATGAAGGGCTCGGCGTTGCTTTGTTGTCGCCAATAATGGCCAGCAACGTAGCGGTATCATCCCGCAGCAACGTGGTATAAAACCTGCATTACGTCATACATGAGAGGCTTGAATGACCAAAGAAATGCGCACTTTAGCATTAGTACCCCAAGGTAGCCTGGAAGCCTATGTTCGGGCGGCCAATACCTATCCTATGCTCACCGCAGAGGAAGAACGGGCGCTGGCTGAGCGGCTGCATTACGACGGTGACCTGGAAGCAGCGAAAGAGCTGATCCTGTCTCACCTGCGCTTTGTTGCTCACATTGCCCGTAACTATTCAGGCTACGGTTTGCCACAGGCAGACCTTATTCAGGAAGGGAACATCGGCCTGATGAAAGCGGTTCGTCGCTTTAATCCGGAAGTGGGTGTGCGTCTGGTGTCCTTTGCCGTGCATTGGATCAAAGCCGAAATTCACGAGTATGTGCTGCGTAACTGGCGCATCGTGAAAGTCGCTACCACCAAAGCGCAGCGTAAATTGTTCTTTAACCTGCGCAAAAACAAACAACGTCTGGGCTGGTTCAGTCACGACGAAGTGGAGCACGTTGCTCGCGAACTGGGTGTGACCAGCAAAGATGTGCTGGAAATGGAATCGCGCATGGCCGCTCAGGACATGACGTTTGATCCGACCCCGGACGATGAACCACGCGACGGCGCAGCGATGGCACCGATGCTGTATCTGCAAGACAAGAGTTCTGACTTTGCAGAAACCATCGAAGAAGATAACTGGGATCAGGACGCGACCGACAAACTTTCCTATGCAATGGAAGGTCTGGACGAGCGCAGCCAGGATATCATCCGTGCCCGCTGGTTAGACGACGACAACAAATCGACCCTGCAGGAGCTCGCCGACAAATACGGTGTGTCCGCAGAACGTGTTCGTCAGCTGGAAAAGAACGCGATGAAAAAACTGCGTATGGCGATCGAAGCCTGATCCCACTGCGCCAAAACGAAAAAGCGACCTGCGGGTTAATGCCGATCGTTTAAGGATCAGTTGACCGATCCGGTGGCTCGTGTAAAAAGGGTTCATGCTCAACATGGACCCTT
>NZ_RAHH01000029.1 GCF_003602095.1 Rahnella woolbedingensis
GACCTGGCCCGTCTGCTGACGCAGGAGTAATCTGGGCACCGGAGTGGGAGCTTCATCAGGGTAAAAATGGAATCAATCAATCCCTGCGCGGCGCGCAGCGTGAGGCGAAAGATGCGTTTGAGCATCAGTACGGTGGTAATAGCGAGCTCAGAATAACGTTGCGGACGACCACGTGAAGACGTGTTGGGCTCGTCATACCAGGCCTGGATGGCTGACTCATCAAGCCAAAATGTCAGTGAGCCCCGGTTGACGAGCGCCTTGTTGTACGTAGCCCAGTTGGTGATTTTGAACTTTTGTTTTGCCACGTGATACCGCTACAGGATTGGGAATATGGTGATCTGATCCTGATTACGGCCAAAAGTTCGATTTATTCAACAAAGCCTCATTAATCGAGTAATTCCCTCTTTCCTGCGATGAACTTACTGTAGGAACTTTCAGGCTATTTATTGTATTAATGGTTTCATCTGTCGGGCTTGCGCAACTGATAATAAAAAACACAGATGAAATCAGCGATTTCTTTAACATTTCATTTCCATAATGACTGAGGCTTGAATACAAGGCTGGGTATAAATCATCCAGCACGGAAATATATCAGGGCTTAATAGACAGATGCCAGGGGTGACGAATTCATTTTTGAACTGAAAAACACGAGATGATATTGAACGAATAGATTTAAATGTGCTGAGTCATTAAGGGTTAAATATCAGTTTATTTACTTTTTTATAAACTCTCACAAGCTCAACGGACCGAGGCTTAGCATGAAAATTATATTCAGCGCATTAGCATTATTAGTGATCTCCACATCAGCATCAGCGGTCACTCTCGATTATCGCCATGAGTACAAAGCCGACAGCAAAACCAATGCTGACCGTCTGAAAATGAGTCACACCACCGAAGGGGGATATTATGCTTCGGTGGAAGGTCGCTTTGCTGAAGGCAGCGAACGACAAAATGACGGTTTCTCAACCGGTTCAGGACATTTTAGCGGCAGTGGCAGCGAATGGGAATTCGGCAGAAACTTTCAGGTGACCGATAAATTAATTCTGGCACCGGGTGTGAATCTGGATATGGGAGATGACTACGTCGGTTATCGCGTACAAATTAAAGCGATTTATAATATTACTGAAAACTGGATGACGACTTTCCGCTGGCGTCCGGGCGTAGATGTTTCTGAAAATCCAAATGAAGATAACCGCAACTATAACCAGTTCAACTGGGAATTCGGTTATGTCAGTGAGAAATTCTCTGTCGTCAGTGACTACGAATATCGCTTCACCAATTATGATGACTATCAGGGTGACCACGATTACTGGCTGTATAACATCGTGGCTTCCATGCCAATAGATAAACACTGGACGCCATATACCGAAATCGGTGTGGTGCCGCGTTATAATATTAATCCGAGCCGGGATGACATGGAAATGCGTTACCGCCTAGGTATTCAGTACAATTTCTGATCTGACCCTAATCTGGCTTTGATCTGACATTCCCCTGCCAAATTGCACATTGGCCGGGAAGTATCGCGAAAACCTTCACATCCCTTCCAGCGGCAGCACATCCAGTGGTTTTACTTCCCTGAGCACAAACGACGTTTGCATCTCTTTAATGCCCGGTAAACGGCGTACGACTTCCATCGCGAAGCTGGAAAAACTGTCGAGATCTTTCGCTACCACCTGCAACAGAAAATCGGCATCACCGGCAATCGCATAACAGGCGATCACCGCAGGCAATGCGCCAACTTCCTGTTCGAAACGCTGCGCATCCTCCTCGCTGTGGCTGTCTATTTTGACCCGGATAAAGGCCAGCAGTCCCAGACCAATCTTTTTACGGTCAATAATCGCCTGATAACCGGTGATCACGCCGCTGTCTTCCAGCTGTTTTGTGCGCCGCCAGCAGGGTGACGCCGCCATACCGACCTTATCGGCGAGCTCCTGATTGGTCATCCGTCCCGAAGTCTGAAGTTGTTTAAGAATGCGAAGGTCTGCCGGTGATATTTCGGATAGAGACATAATCTGCCTTGTTGACGTGTTTTTTAGAAAGGGTTACCCAGATTAGTGCATTTTACCCCGTTAAAAGAAAGCACCTTTCAGCCGCCGCTCTTTATCATGGTTCTCTTACTGATGAACGAAAGGGCGCAAAAATGGCAGACACACTCCGGGTGGCAATTATCCTCAATCCTGAGCTTCCGCCGGGATTACTGGCAAATACGGCGGGCGTGATTGGCATCGGATTAGCGGCAAAATTCCCGATGCTGGCAGGCATTTCGCTGACCGATGCGAAGGGGGTTACGACCGACTCTATCTCGAAAACTCCGCTGCCCATTCTCCAGGCAACGCCTGATCATATTAAGGCACTGATGTTTAAAGCGCTGGACGCCGCAGGCGAGCGCAGCGTGGTGGTGTTTCCGTCCTTTGCGCGCACCATGCATCAGTTCGGGCAGTATGAAATGACGTTTCCGCAGCGGGATTTATACGATGAAGTGCTGGATGGCGTGGGGCTGACCGGGCCGGAGAAGTGGATTAAATCACTGACTGGAAATCTGAAGTTATTGCGATAGATTGCTGAATCTCAGAGTAAAAAAACCGGCAAACGCCGGTTTTTCTGTATCTTCAGCGGGTGACTAGCTCGTCACTTTCAGCTGCGGATAGCGTTTGAAAATCGTCAGACACCAGACGAACGCGACGCAACCGATCAGGCCACCCGCGTAGCCGACATTGCTCATTTCCAGATGCAGACTGACCTGATTGCCGATCAGCGCCCCCGCGCCGATACCGATGTTGTAGATACCGGAAAGCAGCGCCATCGAGACATCCGTGGCATCTGTCGCCAGTGCCAGCACGCGCACCTGCATCGCCAGCCCGATAATCATCATCGCCAGCCCCCAGACGACGCACAGGATGGAAATGCTGATTGGGTTCATGACCGCGACAAACAGCAGCAACATGCTGAGCGTGACCATCAGGATCGGGCCACCGAGCATCGCGGCCGGAAAACGATTCCCCAGCACACTAAAGGCAATACTGCCGAGAATCCCCGCGCCGCCGAAAATCAGCAGCAGGAAGGTGGTGAAATTTTCACCCATATTGGCGACAGTCTGGATAAACGGCTCGATGTAGCTGTACGCCGTGTAGTGAGCAGTCACTATCAGTGCAGTCAGCACATACATACCAACCAGCGCCGGACGGCGGAACAGCATCGGCACACTTTTCAGTGAGCCGGTATGCTCGCTCGGTAACGGTGGCAGCAATTTTATCAGGCAAATCAGCGTCAGCAGCGCGACAACGCCGATACTCATAAACGTAGTGCGCCAGCCGAGGTACTGACCAATCAGACGGCCAAGCGGCAGACCCAGAACCATCGCCAGCGCGGTGCCGGTGGCTAACATACTCAGCGCCTGCGTTTTCTTACCGGCAGGTGCCACGCGGATGGCCAGCGAGGCGGTAATCGACCAGAAAATCGCGTGAGCCAGCGCGATACCGACACGTGAAGCGACCAGGCTCCAGAAATCCCAGGCCACGACCGAGAGAATATGGCTGGCGATGAATATCACAAAGATGATGATCAGTAAGCGCTTTCGCTCGACATTACGGGTGAGCAGCATCAGCGGCAATGACATCAGCGCCACCACCCACGCATAGATAGTCAGCATCAGTCCGACCTGCGCGGTCTGCATGTTGAAACTGGCGGCGATGTCAGACAGAAGTCCGACGGGCACGAATTCAGTGGTGTTGAAGATGAACGCGGCAATAGCCATCATCACAACGCGGAGCCAGGCTGTCCTGCGCGAAACGGTATCTGATTGCATTGAAATTTATGACTTATAAGAAGAGGTGGAAATCAGGCCTCTGTCTGGCAGACGCCTGTTGAGCGCATAGTGTGTTTTATTTGTTCTAAAAATGAAACAGAAAATTGGCCTAACAGATAAATGTTCCGGGGACAATTTTAGTTATGGAAACTGAGACCGGCATCACGGCTTGTTATCGGGGCTGACCAATGATGTCAGAACGTGATCCTGCCACCGACCGGCGATTTTCAGATATGACCGCGCATATCCCTCGCGTTCAAAGCCTAATCGCTGAAGTACACGCTCACTTTTATGATTGTCAGGAATATAGCTGGCCATAATGCGGTGCAGTTTCTGCTCACTAAACAGGAAGTTAATGGCCGTTTCCAGCGCCCGGTGCATCACTCCCTTTCCCTGCTGGTTCTCTGCCACAGAATATCCCAGATGACAGGCCTGAAAAGCGCCCCGGACGATGCCGGTAAAATTGCAGGCACCGAGCATGTCACCGGTTTCCCGACAGATGATGCCAAACTGGAATGCCGTCCCGCAGGCCGCTTCATCAAAGGAATTTATGAGGCGCTGACGAAGCGTTTCGCGGGAATAAAAATCTGCCGGACGCAGGGGTTCCCAGGGAGCGAGATGGTGGACGTTTTCACGAAAATACGCATGAACAATGCCAGTGTCTTCCGGGCCCAAAATCTTGAGGTAAAAACCGGCACCCGTAACGGCGAGTTCCATTGTGATCCCTTAATGCGTGAAGAAAACAGGGCGGTAAGTGTAGAGGATTACTCAGGAATTGGAATGCCAGCACCAGTGCCACGGCTCATAAATAAAGCCCCACGGATTATTCATTGGGAAGGACATCACGAAACCGAAGCGGGCGGCGTGAGATTGCAGCCACTGAAAAGCCTCTGTTTCGCCAAAAACGCCGGTCACTTCGTCGCAGCCGGGGGTATTGATATCCACCGCGCAGCCGGTGTGGTGCTCGCTGCATCCGGGAGGCGCCAGCGAGGTGAAAAACGTTTGCGGCGCGATGCCTGCTTCCTGTTTAGCGCGGATAAGCCCCGCCTGATAATCCAGACTGCGAAAAGCAGAGACCAGATAAATGCCCACCCCGTCGGCGGCAGCCTGCTGTTTCATCTGATGCCAGGCGGTCGCAGCAGGGGAGATCAGCCGGTAAACTTTGCCGGTTTCAGCATCAGTTTCCGTGTCCTCCAGTAAGTGCTCACTTACTTCTTCAAAGTAGGGTAGCGTACGGTGGGCAATGACCTGCGGGTCGATGCCCAGATCACGCAATATCCTTTCAGTTCTGGTTTTCAGCGCGGCCTGATTCATGCCTGTTCGTTTCCCGGACGGGCAATCACGTCGTTCATGGCTTCCGTCATGGCTTTACCTGCTGTGCGCATCGACAGCTGATAGCGTAAGGATGCCGCAACAAAGGCATTCAGCAACTGCGTATCCTGCGCATGTTGCTGATATTCCGGGTGCCATTGCACGCCAAGGCAAAAATCATACTCTTCGCATTCGATGCCTTCGATCACGCCGTCCGGCGCATAAGCATTCACGGTGCACCCGGGACCGACCGATTTCACCGCCTGATGGTGCGAGCTGTTAACCTCATAATGGTCGCGATCGACGCAGCGGCTGAGCAGCGAACCTTCCACAATCTCTACCGGATGACGGGCGCGCTTTTTGCCACCCGCGTTTTCAGTATCGACGGTCGTGCTGTGTTCGAGGGCATCGGGCAATGCGTCGGGAATATGCTGATGCAGCGTACCGCCGGTTAAAACGGCAAGCAGTTGCTGGCCGCCGCAGATCCCCAGCAGCGGCATATTGCGCCGCATGGCACCTTTAACGATGGCTTTTTCAAATTCGGTGCGGGCGGGTTTCAGGCGAACCTGGCTGCTGGTCTGTTGCTCATTAAAGAGTTCGGGCGGCACATCAAACGCGCCACCGGTGACGACAATGCCATCACAAAGGGAGAGATATTCATCCGCCAGTTCGGCGTGATGAGGCAAAGCCAGCGGCACGGCGCCAAGCTCCGCCAGGCTGTTCATATAGTTCTGACGCAGGGCATACCAGGGAAAATCGGCGTAGCCACCGGCTTCCTCGCTGTCCAGTGTTACCCCAATCACTGGTCTGGATTGAAATTTTGTCTGCATTCGACTGAGTTCCTGCATGAAGATGAAAAACAATCAGAAAATGCACCATATCAAGCCGTGGTCGGAGCAAACAATATAAATTATCAATACTTCTAATTTTCAGGATTTAGCGCTGGTTTTCTCACCGGTTAAGGTGACCGGGCAGTGTGTTTTTCACGCTAAGCCTGCGTTTTCCTGACAAAATTCCGGGACAGACTGACACTTCCTGATGCTTTTCTGTCGTCGTCTTCAATATTCATTCTCATTTAGTTCTTAACATTAGCAGGGCGGAAAGGATAAATTAGCGGGTATCATTCATCCTGCTGAATGAAATATAAATTCTTAATTGCTAACAAAATCTTTACGTTGTCCTAAAAACAGCCATCGAAGCTTTTAGGGATAATGTGTTTTTGACTGATATTGAAAATCTCTGGTTGAAGGTCATTTTTCAGCTGTTTTCTCCTCATTAATACTGCGAAACCAAGAAATTTATGCTGCCGACTGCCTCGTCTCGTTCCAAAAAACGCACTTTCGTGTGGGTTATTGTTGCCATTATCGTTGCTGCGATCCTGGTCTGGTTCTTTGCTTTCCGCCAGAGTGCCGCTGAGCCTGCCGCTCATAAGAAGCCGGGGCGCGGCGGTATGCGCGCGATGCGCGGGCAGATGATGGCCGGAATGGCGACACCTGTGCAGGCCGGAAAAGCCGTGCAGGCTGACGTGCCGGTGTATCTGCGCGCGCTGGGTACCGTGGTGGCCAATGCGACAGTCACCGTGACCAGCCGGGTGGATGGTCAGCTGATGAAGGTGTATTTCACCGAAGGGCAGAAAGTCGCACAGGGGCAGTTGCTGGCGCAGATTGACCCGCGCAGCTATCAGGCGACGCTGGAACAGTATCAGGGCGACCTGGCACAGAATCAGGCGCTGGCGAAAAGCGCAGAGCTGACGCTGGCGCGTTACCGCAAACTGTATGCACAGGATTCCCTGGCGCGTCAGGATCTTGAAAGCCAGATTGCCACCGCCGGTCAGTATGCCGGTGCCGTGAAAGCCGATCAGGCGCAAATTGCCGCCGCCAAACTGAATCTTGAGTTCGCCAAAATTACCGCACCGGTCAGCGGCCATGTCGGCCTGCGTCTGGTCGACCCGGGCAATATGGTGACCAGCAGTTCCACCAGCGGCATTGTGACGATTACTCAGACCCAGCCGATTGCCGTAACTTTCAGCGTGCCGCAAAGCAATCTGCAAACCTTGCTCAAAGCGCTGCGCGGCGGCAATCAGTTGCCGACCACCGCTTTTGATCAGGGCGGCAGTGAAGTGCTCGGACAGGGCAAACTGCAATTTATCAGCAACGAAATTGATACCAGCACCGGCAGCATTAAGCTGAAAGCGCTGTTCGATAACGCCGATGAAAAACTCTATCCGAACCAGTTTGTGAACGCCCGCTTACAGGTGGCGACGCTCAAAGACGCCACGGTGATCCCGGCGGCGGCATTGCAGCTGAGCAGCGATGGCGATTTTGTGTATGTGGTGAAAGCCGACAGCACCATCGAGCGCCGCAGTGTGAAATCCGGTCCGGACTTTGGTGACGCACAGGTGGCCATTCTGTCGGGTGTGAAACCGGGCGAGCAGGTGGTAACCACCGGTATCGACCGTCTGAACAACGGCACGAAAGTGGAGATTGTGACGCCAAATACTGGCGAAGTTGTTCCGGCAGGCGGTTCTTCCAAAGAGCGCCAGCAGAGCGGCGGTGTGGATAAAGCCACGACCGGCGCTGACAAAACTGCTGTCGCCCCTGATGCAGCCCCAAATACAGCCGGTAAAGACAGCGGGTCTAAATGAATCCTTCACGCCTCTTTATACTCCGGCCGGTCGCGACCATTCTGCTGATGGTCGCCGTGCTGTTGTCGGGGATTTTCGCCTACAACATGCTGTCGACTTCGGCGCTGCCGCAGGTCGATTACCCGACCATTCAGGTGACCACGCTGTATCCGGGTGCCAGCCCGGATGTGATGGCGTCGGGTATTACCGCGCCGCTTGAGCGTCAGCTCGGGCAGATGGCGGGGCTGAGCCAGATGTATTCCACCAGCGCCAGCGGCTCTTCTATTATCACGCTGAAATTCTCGCTGGATTTGTCCCTCGACGTGGCCGAGCAGGAAGTGCAGGCGGCGATCAATGCCGCCGACAGCCTGCTGCCGAACGATTTACCGAATCCGCCGACTTACAAAAAAGTGAACCCGGCGGATGCCGCAGTGCTGACGCTGGCGGCGACGTCTGAATCCCTGCCGCTGACCAAAGTACAGGATCTGGTGAATACCCGCGTGGCGCTGAAACTGTCACAGATTTCCGGCGTCGGCATGGTCACGCTGGCGGGCGGTCATCAGCCTGCGGTTCGCGTGCAGGTGGATCCGCGTAAGCTGGCGGCGCACAACCTCAGTCTGGAAACCATCAATACGCTGATTGGCAACAGCAACGTCAACGGCTCGAAAGGCGGCTTTGACGGCCCGCATCATTCGATAACCATCGATGCCAACGATCAGCTGCGCACCGCCGATGAATACGGCAACCTGATCGTCAATTACGAAAACGGGGCGGCACTGCGTCTGCGCGATGTGGCGACGCTTTCCGAAGCGCCGGAAAACCAGTACCTGTCGGCCTGGGCGAACAAACAACCGGCCATTATTATCAGCGTGCAGCGCCAGCCGGGTGCCAACGTCATTCAGGTAGTAGATGCGATTAAAGCGCAGCTGCCGAAATTGCAGGAAGCGCTGCCGGAATCGGTCAAAATCAGCGTGATTTCCGACCGTACGCAAACCATCCGTGCCTCGATCAGCGATGTTCAGTTCGAACTGTTGCTGTCTATCGCGCTGGTGGTGATGGTCACCTTCCTGTTCCTGCGCAATGTCGCCGCGACGCTGATCCCAAGCGTGGCCGTGCCGCTCTCGCTGGTCGGCACCTTTGGCGTGATGTACCTGTGCGGATTCAGTCTTAACAACCTCTCGCTGATGGCGCTGACTATCGCCACCGGTTTTGTTATCGATGACGCCATCGTGGTGGTCGAGAACATTTCCCGGCGGCTGGAAGAGGGCGAAACACCGATGCAGGCCGCGCTGAAAGGCTCGCAGCAAATCGGTTTCACCATTATCTCCCTGACCTTCTCGCTGATTGCCGTACTGATCCCGCTGCTGTTTATGGGTGATGTGGTCGGGCGGTTGTTCCGCGAATTCGCCATTACGCTGGCGGTGTCGATTCTGGTGTCGATGGTGGTTTCGCTGACGCTCACACCGATGCTGTGCGCCTATTTACTGCGCCATACGCCGGAAGAAAAACAGAGCAAGTTTTATCGCAAAGGCGGCGAGTTTTTCGACAAGATGATCGCCGGTTACGACCGCATGCTGATCGTGGTGCTCAATCACCAGAAGCTCACTTTACTGGTCGCCGCGGCAACTTTAGTATTCACCGCGCTGCTGTATGTGATTGTGCCAAAAGGCTTCTTCCCGTCGCAGGATACCGGCATGATCCAGGGGATCACGCAGGCGTCGCAGGACGTCTCCTTCAGTGAAATGGGGCGTCGCCAGCAACTGCTGACCGCCGCTATTTTGCAGGATCCGGATGTGGAAAGTGTCTCTTCCACCATCGGCGTGGATGGCAATAACACCAGCCTGAACAGCGGCCGTTTGCAGATCAGCCTGAAATCCTTCGATGAACGCAGCGAGCGCGCACCGGCGATCATTGCGCGTCTGCAACAGGAGACGGCGAATGTGCCGGGCATCGAACTGTATATGCAGGCTTCGCAGGATCTGACGGTTGACGATCAGGTGACGCCGAGCCAGTACCAGTTCACTCTCGATGATTCCGACAGTGAAAATCTGGTGGAGTGGACACCAAAGCTGATTGAAAAACTCAGCGTGCAGCCGGAGTTCAGCGAAGTGGTCAGCAACCTGCAAAATCAGGGGCAGATTGCTTACGTCGAACTGGACCGCGACGCCGCCGCCCGTTACGGCATTACCGCTTCGGATGTGGATACCGCGCTGTACAACGCGTTCGGCCAGCGGCTGGTTTCCACCATCTTTACGCAGGCAAATCAGTACCGCGTGGTGCTGGAAGTCGCGCCGCAGTTCCAGCAGTCCCCGGCCTCTTTCGATGATGTGTATCTGGCGACCAACAACAGTTCGTCGACCAGCGGCACGGTCGCGACCACCACCACCACGACGTCGACGACGTCCGACAGCGGTAACCCGACCACCAATTCCGGTGCGACCAACGGCATGGTGAAACTGACGTCGATTGCCAAAATCCACATGCGCACCGGCGCCCTGTTGCAGGCGCGCCTCAATCAGTTCCCGGCGGTGACCGTCTCCTTTAACCTCAAAGACGGCTATTCGCTGGAACAGGCGCAGCAGGCAATTAAAACCACCGTGGCCGATATCGCCATGCCGGACAGTATCACCCTGCGTTATCAGGGCGCGGCGGCGTCGTTTGAAAGCGCCACCGGCAACACGCTGTGGCTGATCCTCGCCGCGCTGCTGACCATGTATGTGGTGCTCGGCATTTTGTACGAAAGCTTTATTCATCCGGTGACCATTCTTTCCACGCTGCCGTCGGCGGCGGTGGGCGCATTGCTGTCGCTGATATTCGCCGGAACCGAGTTCAGCCTGATCGCGCTGATCGGGGTGATCCTGCTGATCGGGATCGTGAAAAAGAACGCCATTATGATGATCGACTTTGCGCTGGATGCGGAAAACAAACAGGGACTTTCGCCGCGCGAGGCCATTCATCAGGCCTGTTTACTGCGTTTTCGTCCGATCATGATGACCACAATGGCCGCGCTGCTCGGCGCATTGCCGCTGATGCTGGCCAGCGGATCCGGCGCGGAACTGCGTCAGCCGCTGGGGCTGGTGATCGTCGGCGGTCTGATCTTCAGTCAGATCCTGACCCTGTTCTCCACGCCGGTGATCTACCTGATGTTTGACCGGCTTTCTCATCGCCTTAATCCGCGTCATCGCCGTTCAGCGAAGCAGGCGGAATAAATGAATATTTCGCGTTTCTTCATCTTCCGTCCGGTCGCCACGATGCTGCTGACGCTGGCGATACTCCTGCTCGGTTTGCTGGGGTATCGTCTGCTGCCGGTTGCGCCACTGCCGCAGGTGGATTTCCCGACCATTCTGGTCAGCGCCAGTCTGCCCGGTGCCAGCCCTGAAACCATGGCGGCCACGGTGGCGACGCCGCTGGAAAGGGCGCTCGGGCAAATTGCCGGTGTGTCGGAAATGACCTCGCGCAGTTCGCAGAGTTCGACCAGCGTCATTTTGCAGTTCGATTTGGATCGTGACATCAACGGTGCGGCGCGTGACGTGCAGGCGGCGATCAACGCCTCCCGGGCATTGCTGCCAAGCAGCATGCCGTCGCTGCCGACGTATCGTAAAGCCAACCCGTCGGATGCGCCGATCATCATGCTGGCGCTGACCTCGGCCACGCGCAGTAAAGGTGAGTTGTACGATCTCGCCTCCAGCCAGCTGCAACAGAAAATCGCGCAGGTAAACGGCGTCGGGCAGGTTTCTCTGGTGGGTTCTGCGCTGCCGGGCGTGCGTATTGATTTGCGTCCGGAGGCGGTCACTTCATACGGAATTTCTCTCGACACCATTCGCACCGCCATCGCTGACAGCACCAGTAACCTGCCAAAAGGGTTGCTGCAAGGCTCAGATCAGTCATGGATGATTGAAGGCAACGGCCAGCAAAGTACTGCTGCGCAGTACAAAACGCTGATCGTCACCTATATCAACGGGTCGGCCATTCGCCTGAGCGACATCGCTAATGTGTATGATTCCGTAGAGGATAAATACAACGTCGGTTATTACAACAGCACGCCGTCGGTGATGATTGGCGTAACGCGTCAGGCAGGCGCGAACATGCTGGAAACTATCGAGGCCATCAAAGCCGCGCTGCCGCTGATGAAAGAAAGCCTGCCCGGCGACGTGCAGCTGAATCTGGCACTCGACCGTTCGCCTAACGTTTCCGCTTCCCTGCGCGATACAGAAATGACGCTGCTCGAGGCCACGCTGCTGGTGATCGCCGTGGTGTTTGTGTTCCTGCGTAACTGGAACGCGGTGCTGATCCCCGCCGTGGCGCTGCCGGTTTCCCTGATCGGCACCTGCGCGGTGATGTATCTGCTCGGTTACAGCCTGGATAACCTCTCGCTGATGGCGCTGATTATCTCCACCGGTTTCGTGGTCGATGACGCCATCGTGGTGCTGGAAAATATTACGCGGCATATCGAAGAAGGACTGGGGCCGGTGCGGGCGGCGCTGAAAGGCGCGCAGGAAGTCAGTTTTACCGTGCTCTCAATGACGCTTTCTCTGATTGCGGTGTTCATTCCGATCCTGCTGATGGGCAGTATCGTCGGGCGTCTGTTCCGTGAGTTTGCGGTCACGCTCAGCGTGTCGCTGATCATCTCCATGCTGGTATCGCTGAGCCTGACACCGATGCTGTGCGCGCGTTTCCTCAAGCGCAAGCCGCCGGTAGAAAAGCGTCAGCCGCGTATTTACCGCATGATTGAACGCGGCCTGAACAAACTGCTGGCGGCCTATTCTGCGGCGCTCGGCTGGGTGATGCGCCATCAGCTGATCACGCTGGTCGGCCTGTTCCTGACGATCCTGCTTAACTTCTATCTGTATACCGTGGTCGAAAAAGGCTTCTTCCCGGATCAGGACACCGGCATGCTGATGGGCATGTTGCGGGCGGATCAGAATACGTCGTTCCAGTCGATCCAGCCGCAGGTGCTGAAATACAGCAAGATCATTCAGGACGATCCGGCGGTGGATGCCGTGATGAGTTCGGCGGGCAGCGGCGGTTTTGGATCACGTAACACCGCGACGTTCTTCGTGCGTCTGAAAGATTTCGATAAACGTACCGCGACCGCTAATCAGGTGGCTAACCGTCTGATGATGGCGACCGGCAAAGAACCGGGCGCGCAGCTGTTCCTGATGGCCGCGCAAGATCTGCATATCGGCGGGCGCAGCGCTAACGCGCAGTATCAGTACAGTCTGCAATCTGACGATCTTTCCGTGCTGCGTGAATGGGCGCCGAAAGTGCAGAAAGCGCTGGCGAAACTGCCGCAGCTGACCGGTGTGGATTCCGATGCGCAGACCGGCGGTCAGGAGATCATGCTCAATATCGACCGGGATCGCGCGACGCAGCTCGGCGTGAACGTGAAGATGATCGACACGCTGCTCAATAACTCCTTCAGTCAGCGGCAGATCGCCACTATCTACAAAACGCTGAACCAGTATCACGTGGTGATGAATCTGACGTCCGACTACACCAGTAATCCCGATGTGCTGCATCAGCTGTATGTCGTGACCGATTCCGGTAATCAGGTGCCGCTGTCGGCTTTCGCCACGTTCAGCGGAGCCAATGCGCCGCTGTCGGTTTCCCATCAGGGGCAGACCGCGACGACCACCATTGCGTTCAACCTCGCCGACGGTTATGCGCTGGAAGATGCGCAGGCCGCGCTGAAAAAAACGATGGCGCAGATTGGTTTGCCGGATACCGTGCATGGCAGTTATGCCGGTACCGCGCAGGCCTTTGAGGCGCTGGCCAGTTCCATGCCGTGGCTGATCCTGGCTGCGCTGGCGGCGGTGTATATCGTGCTCGGCGTGTTGTATGAAAGTTACATTCACCCGCTGACCATTCTTTCCACGCTGCCGTCTGCCGGGCTTGGCGCGCTGTTGCTGATGCTGGTAACGGGGACGCAGCTGACGGTGATCGCATTGATCGGGATCCTGCTGCTGATCGGCATCGTGAAAAAGAATGCGATCATGATGATCGACTTCGCGCTCGACGCCGAAAGGCGGCTCGGCCTGACGCCGCAACAGGCGATCACTCAGGCCTGTCTGATGCGTTTTCGCCCGATCCTGATGACCACGCTGGCCGCGTTTTTCGGCGCATTGCCACTGGCGCTGGGCAGCGGCGGTGACGCGGATCTGCGCAGTCCGCTGGGGCTGGCAATTGCAGGCGGACTGGCGCTGAGTCAGATCCTGACCTTATTCACCACGCCGGTGGTTTACCTGTATATGGATCGCACCAGCCGCGCAACGCATCGTCTGTGGCACCGTCTGCGCCCTCACGCGACGCCTGTGGAGGCCAGCTCACATGACTAAACAATTTAAAATTAATCACCCTGAAGCGAATCTGATGACTCTGCAAAAAACACGTTCACTGGTGTTCCGACTTGCTCCGCTGGCGCTGGCACTTCTGGTCAGCGCCTGTACTGTCGGCCCTGATTATAAAAGGCCGGATGTCGCCATGCCCACGGCATTTAAAGAAGCCAAAGGCTGGACGGCGGCTATTCCGAAAGACAATCAGGCGAAGGGCGAATGGTGGTCGGTGTATCAGGATCCGGAGCTGTCATCGCTGCTGACGCAGGTGCAGATTTCCAACCAGAACGTCGCGCAGTACGCCGCGCAATATCGTGAAGCGCAGGCGCTGGTGACGCAGGCGCGCTCCGACTTATATCCGTCTGTGGATGCCACCGCCGGCAGCACGCGCAGCGGCACCTCGACGTCCGCCACTAATAAACAAACCGCAGAACTGAGTGCCAGCTGGGAGCTGGATCTGTGGGGCAAACTGCGCCGTACGGCAGAAGAGCAGGACGCCAGCGCGCAGGCCAGCAAGGCCGACCTGGCCGATGCGACCCTCAGTGCGCAATCCGAACTGGCGCAGGATTATTTCCAGCTGCGGGTGATGGATCAGCAAATCGCGCTGTATAAGCAAAGTATCGATGCCTATCAGCGTTACCTCACGGTGATCCAGAACCAGTACGAGGGCGGCAATACTTCACGTGCCACGCTGGCACAGGCGCAAACTCAGCTGGAAAGCACCAAAGCTTCGGCGCTGGACTTGCAATGGCAGCGTGCCCAGCTTGAGCACGCGATCGCCGTGCTGATCGGCAAACCACCGGCGCAGTTCAGCCTCGCCGCGCGGGATGTGAAACTGAACCTGCCCGCGATGCCGGACGCCATTCCGTCGCAGCTGTTACAGCGTCGTCCTGATATTGCCGCTGCCGAACGCACCATGGCGTCTTCCAACGCCGCCGTCGGTGTGGCGACTGCCGCGTATTATCCGGATCTGACCCTGAGCGCCAGCGGCGGTTTCGCCAGTTCCGCATTCCATAACCTGTTCTCGCTACCGAACCGCGTCTGGTCTTTAGGCCCGGAACTCAGTCAGACGGTGCTGGATTTCGGCTCCACCCGCGGCAAAGTGGCGCAGGCCGAAGCCGCGTATGACGCCGACGTCGCCAGCTATCGCCAGAGCGTGTTAACCGCGATGCAGGAAGTGGAAGATTATCTGGTCGAACTGCATACGCTGGACAGCGAACGGGTCGCCCGTCAGAACGCCGCCGATTCCGCCAAAGAATCTGCGCGCGTGACCAACAACCAGTATCAGGCCGGGATGATCGATTATCTGGATGTCGCAACGACCGAGAACACCAGCCTGACCCAGCAGCAAAGCGTCCTGTCGCTGGTCAGCACCCAGATGGTCACCAGCGTCAAGCTGATCGCCGCACTGGGCGGTGGATGGAACGGGGATGTGGGTAAGTAATAAAAACCCGGTCAGCCTCCTCTCTGAGAGGGAACTGACCGGGCCGGGTTTTATCTTTGGTAAAACAAACTCTTATTTCCCGGCTTTCCTCGCCTTCGCCACATCGCCCGGCGTGACTTCTGCGGCCTGATTTCCCCAGCTGGCGCGCAGGGTATTGGTGAGATCAGCGGCCTGCTGATCGGTCAGCGTCCAGCCATAACCTGGCATGGTATTGGACATATGATCTGCCGTCACCGGCGTCTGACCGCCGTAGAGGATCACGCGCAGCAGCGTCTGCGGGTTCTCTGAATTGACGGTCAGATTGCCCGCCAGCGCCGGAATAGCAAACGCTTTGCCGTCGCCTTTCACGCCGTGACAGGTCGAGCAGTAGCGCATAAACGTCTGCTGTCCGGCTTCAGTCGCCATTGCCTTTTTAGTCAGTGCAGGTTGTGCGTCGGCTTTCAGGCTGAGCAGATAAACCGCCATGCTGTTGAGATCGTCATCAGTCATAAACTGCGTGCTGTCGGTGATCACTTCCCCCATCGGACCGCTGACGGCGTCGTGGGTATTGCGACCGGTTTTCAGCAGCGCTACCAGCTCCGGCTGACTGATTTTCAGGCCGCGCAGGGAAGGGGCTGACCAGCCATCCAGTTCGCCGCCGGTGAGAAACGCCATGTCTTTTTCATCGACGGCTTTTTCCTGCTGCGCCCAGCCACGCGGCGTGTGACACGCGCCGCAGTGCCCGGCACCCTGCACCAGATAAGCACCACGATTCCATTGCGCGTTCTTATCCGCCTGCGGTGTAAACTCGCCGTCTTCCAGGAAAATACTGTTCCACACGCGCAGCGGCCAGCGCATCGACATCGGCCAACTGATGTCATTGTCACGGTTCGCGACGGACTGCGGTTGCACCTCTTTCATCAGATAGTCGTACAGCGCGCGCATGTCCTTCGCGCTCATTTTCACGTAAGAGGTGTAGGGCATCGCCGGATAGAGTGCATGGCCGTCCTTAGCAATCCCCTGGCGCATCGCCTTATCGAACTCGTCAAAACTGTAGCTGCCAATCCCGTGCTGAATATCCGGCGTGATATTGGTGGAATAAATCTCGCCGACCGGGGTGGTAAAACGCACCCCGCCGGATAACTCCGCGCCCTGTGCCGACGTATGACAGGCCGCGCAGTCGGCGGATTTCGCCACATATTCGCCCTCGGACATCGCCATGGCCGAACCTGCCGTTGCCATCAGCGTGGCAAAAATCATCAGCTTTTTCATGCACTCACCTTCTTCATGGCCGTCAGTTCATTCACTGCCCGCCAGGCCTGATCGACCGCTGAGTTAGCGTACGGGCTCCAGTCAGAATCCGAATTAGCGATAGTGATAAGCCCGACCGGCGTGCGTGCCAGATGAATGGTTTTCTGGGATTCCTCTTCGTCGTCGAACATTCCGCTGAGGAAGTAGGAATAGCCATGCGACCAGCGGTTAACGGTGATCGCCATGATGTCGCGCTGATGGTCAAAACCGGCTTCACCGAACATGCCCTGTAACTGTTCGCGGATCATCTTTTCATGGGCATCAAAAGAGGTGCCAAGCAGTAACGCACGGCCTTTGCGGGACTGCTCGCGCGGGCTGAGGCCGCTGCCCGGCAGCGTCGGCACATATACCATATGCAGACCAATCGGCTGGTTCGGGTCACGCGGATGCTGATAACCGCCCATATCCACCGGATAATCGAGTTTCACACGGCTGTAAGGCGCCGCCGGGGAGTAAATTTCATGGACGCCGAGTTTGATAAACGGCTGCCAGTTGCGGATCACCACCTTCGAGTAGACCAGCGGTGCTTTGACGTTCTCCTTCAGCGCGGCTTTCTGCGGCTCAGGGATTTCCGGCACCAGATACGGGATCATCATATTGTAACCGGCCATCACCGCCTGTCCGGCGCGTACGCGGTGCAGCGTGCTGCCGGTCATATAGGTCACTTCTACCGCCGGTTTGCCTTCATGCTCCACATTGGCGACGTGCATGCCGGTGCTGTTCAGACGAAGGCGCACCGGCTGCCCGGCTTTATCGAGCTGACTGTAGTCGAATTTCGCCAGCACGATGTCTTCCATCGTGTTTCCCGGTGCGACCTGCGGGATCAGATGGCGCACCATCAGCCGCGCTAAACCGGCATTGCCGTCGGGGAAGTGGAAAATATAGGGCTCGTCGAGATCAGCCAGCGATTCGGCATCCAGCGGCGGTAATCCCATGCCTTCCAGCCCCGGCAGCGCGCAGATACGGGCGTCGCTGCACGAAGTGGCATCGATCCCGACGGCCTGAAAATCATTGGTACGCTGCTGGAAATAGCGGATGGCGATTTCACTCAGGCCGACTTTTTCCCGCAGGAACTGGGTATAACTGTGCCCGTCGACCCAGGCGACTTTATCTTCCTGGCTCATGCCGTGCAGATAATCTTTCGGTTCAGTGTGCAGGGCGATCAGCGCCTGACGGTCAGATTCCGGCAGCGGGAAGTCACTGATAAAGTCTTTGATGTCGCGACCATTGAGGCGCTCCGGCGGAATATCATCCGCCACCGCACGTCCCGGATCGCCGCTGACAATTTTATCGACGCCGAAGTTTTTGCGGTCGAAATACACACCGCGGCTCAGATGTAGATCAGGATAAAACGTCTGGTCGAAGTCTTTCGCCATCTTTTCGATATCGACGTTCAGGGTCTTCAGCAGTCCCATCGCCACTGGACTGAAATTGGTGCGCGGCGACTGGAAAGACTCACTGCCGCCGTAGCCCAGCAGCATTTTATCCTCGACGTGAAATTCATTACGTTTGGCATGCCCGCCGAAATCATCATGGTTATCGAGCAACAGAATACGCTGATCTTTCCCGTGCTGTTCCTGCCAGAAACACGCCGCCGCAAGACCGCTGATCCCGGCTCCGACCACCACCAGATCAAACTCATCCTCCACCGGCAAACCGGAAGACTCGACCTTTTTCCCTTCGCGCCCGAGGATATGCGCCGCCTCATAAGAACCCTGATGATTACCGCGCAAACCGGTGAGAGAAGGAGGGTAATACAACGACTGCGTGGCCGTTTGCGGCGAAGCCTTCAGCGCCTCAAACGGAGTCATACCGGCGGTGACCGTAATAGCCACGCCGTTGAGAAAATCACGACGAGTGATGCCCATATTGTTTCCTTAGAATTTACACCATCAACCCGCACGGAAGCCGCGCGGCAAAAGCTTTTCGCTCAAAAATATCTCAATGTTTTAACAAATTTAACATAAAGAAACACTTAGCGAGCGTGACGGCGGGCGCAAATGAGGAAGTTTGGGATAAGGCAGATAAGTCATCGGTGAGGGGGAATAAGGCGCAACTTTTTTGCCCCCGTTATTGAGGGGGAAATATATGACGATTACATCAAGAATGCATCTTTGTCCTGTTCGTTCCGAACCTCTAAATTGCTGAGCGCTTCTTTCAGAATACTGCTCAGCGTCGTCAAAAAATAACCATTAAATTTTTCCGATTTCAGCGTTCGTTCAAAGATATCTGCCGGGATAAAACGCTTCATTTCGTTATGGAAGACACCATTTCGCATGATTTCTTCCAGTGACTTCAGTTTCTCACGGGTTTTGTCGGCGTAATTCTCCACACGATAGTCGGCAATTTTATTGAGCAGCAGCGATCTGTTTATTCTTGCGCCTTGCTGATAGAGCCACACTAAATCCCACATATCCCGATACCGGATATGTGTCTGAGTAGCGGGAAACGCGACCAGTTTGTCGGCCATAACTTCTTCGAGCGTTTCGACATATATCAGCGTTTCGTTATAACCATCGGGTAAGACAAAATAATTACGCCCGAGTGGCAGGGTATTACGGGTATAAGCCTCAATGTTGGCGATTTCAATTTTGATCCGTTGCCGGGCAATGTTGGATTGCTGAGGAGAGGTCTCAATAGTGATTTGCCAGCGGTCGACATTAATCTGATCGTAATCGGGCAGCAGACGCAGTTCTTCGGGGGCTTTCACCCTGATAGCAAAGCCGTAACGCGCCCCGATATACTCCTCGATGCAGGATTTCATCGCCATTAATTGCGCAGAGCAGAAAGTTTTGCCTCCGGCAAAATCCAAATCTTCGCTGAACCGGTTCGAGTTATAGCAAAGGCGTAGTGAAGTCCCGCCCTGAAAAACCAGCCCATCCAGCAAACCTGCTTTATCCAGACAAAAAAGCACGTCGTAATGCAATAATTCTTTTTCCACTACTGGCCGCATCGTTGCGAGTTCTGCGTTCTGTAGTGCTCTGTTTACCAGTAAATCAAAATCGACCTTCTCACTCATTATTCTTCCTTAAGATCCATCAGATGAGTATTCCTGCCAACACGGCGTAAATCCCTGATTGCCGTGGCGGGTGTCGCTTGTTTTAGGGGGGATTGCGTTTCAAAAGTCGCATCGAGAATATCCAAAATGCTCCGATGGGTATGCGTCAGTTCGATAGTGCCCCAGGGCGTCTGGTATTCGCCTGATCGACCGGTGGTCATCACCGTCAACCTGTCGATAGGGATCTGCGAAATGATGCCATACCCTGACAAAGCAGACTCCAGGCTGACGTAATTGTATTCGCCGCGTCGTAGCGCTTTGACCACAAGCTCGAGAAGGTAACTGTCTTTGGGAGAGAAAATATTGACGTAAACACCCTTGACCGGTCTGCATAAAATTTCTTCATCGATCAGGCGCTTGAGCCCGGCTTTTAATGTCGCGGGGGAATCCTCAGGGAAGACCTTTTGCAGATCCCGCAGCAAAAAAACAGTCCTACCCTGACGACTCAGTGCTTCCAGCTTTCGAATAGCTTCAAATTTTATCATTTTATCTCTACACAAAAGCGATAAAAAAGTATCTTTACTGTATAGATGAAGTGTAGGCGTTTACGCGTAAGGAAGCAAAATAGCTGGTTGAATCAAGGTTTCTGACTGACACTAACTGATGATGAAGATATTTCGCTAAATGCTGTTGTGTGAGACGCCCTCTCTGGTTTACAAACAAAAACGCCGACTCCCGTCGGCATTTCTACTAGTCAAAACCTCACTCCTTCCATCCCCCTCCCAGCGCTTTATACAAGCTGATGTCCTGATTCAGTTGGGCGAGCTGAGTGGTGATCAGCGTTTGTTGGGCGGAATACAGGGAACGCTGTGCAACCAGCACGCTCAGGTAGTTGTCGACGCCGCCCTTGAAACGCATCTGCGAAAGATCGTAATTACGCTGGTTGGCGTCGGCGTCCTGCTGGCGGGCGAGCAGTTCGTCTTTGTAGGTGGCCTGACCGGCTAAGCCGTCGGATACTTCCCTGAACGCCGTCTGAATCGCTTTCTCATAATTAGCGATGTCGATTTTCTTGGTGTCTTTGGCGATGTCGAGATTGGCCTGATTCACGCCGCCGTCGAAGATCGGGATGTTGACTGAAGGCATGAATGACCACGCACCGGTGCCGCCGTCGAACAGTTTACTCAGGCTGCCGCTTTCTGAACCGGCGGTGCCGGTCAGCGTGATGCTCGGGAAGAACGCCGCGCGAGCCGCGCCGATGTTGGCGTTGGCGGCTTTCAGCGTATGTTCCGCCGCAATGATATCGGGGCGTCGGGTCAGCAGATCAGACGGCAAACCGGCCGGAGTCTGCGGGAATTTCCAGTCCTGTTGCAGGGTGGCGTCCGCCAGAAGACGCGGTGGAATGGTCGTCCCGACCAGCAGCGTCAGCGCGTTCACGTCCTGTCGAACCTGACGCGTGAACTGCGCGATATCGGCCTGTGCTGCGCGCACCGTGGTTTCGGCCTGCACCAGATCCTGCGAGGTGCTGATGCCGGAATCGTAGCTGCGTTTGGTCAGTTCGTAGGATTGGTTCTGGCTGCTGGCGGTGTTAATCGCCAGCTTCAGCAGGTCATTATCCGCCGCCAGACTCAGGTAACCGGAAGCGACTTCGGATACCAGCGAGATTTGCGTCGCGCGCTGCGTCGCCTCTGTCGCGAGATAAGTTTCCAGCCCCTGATCACGCAGGCTGCGCACCCGACCAAACAGGTCAACCTCATAAGACGTCACGCCCAGATTGGCGCTGTATTGCTGATACGTCACCGGCCCGGTGTTTTGCGTCGAATACAATCCGCCCGGCAGATGCTGGTTGGTTTCACCGGCGCTGGCGTCGAGCGTCGGCAGCAGTGCGGCGCGATCAATCTGGAAGGCGGCGCGCGCGGTATCGACGTTTAACGCAGCGACCCGAAGGTCGCGGTTGTTTTTCAGGGACAGATCAATCAGCTGGTTCATCGCCGGTTCATTGAAGAACGCTTTCCAGCCGATATCCTCTGCGGCGCCTGTTTTAGCGCCGTCCCAGTTGCTGGCGACCGGCAGCGCCGGGCGCTGATAGTGCGGCTCCATCGTACAGCCCGCCAGCAAAGTGAGTGAAAACGCGCCGATAAGCGACAGCGCGAAATGCGATTTATTCATGGTGTGTTGCCTCAGACGCAGGAAGCGCCTTGTCTTGTTTTTTCGATTTGCGGGTGAACAAATTCACTATCGTGACGTAGAACATCGGAACGAAGAAAATCGCCAGGAAGGTCGCCGTAATCATCCCGCCGACCACGGCGGTACCGATGGAATGCTGGCTGCCCGCGCCCGCGCCGCTGGAAATCGTCAACGGGAACACACCGAGAATAAAGGCCATTGAAGTCATGATGATCGGCCGGATACGCAGTTTGGCCGCTTCAATCGCCGCTTCGGTGACCGACATGCCTTCGTTTTCATGCAGTTCTTTGGCGAACTCGACAATCAATATGGCGTTCTTCGCTGCCAGTCCGACGGTGGTTAACAGGCCGACCTGGAAGAAGACGTCATTCGACAGCCCGCGCAGCAACACAGCGCCAATGGTGCCTAAGATCCCCAGCGGGACGACCAGCATGACTGAGAACGGAATCGACCAACTCTCGTACAGCGCCGCCAGACACAGGAACACCACGATCATCGACAGGCTGTACAGCGCCGGAGTTTGTGAGCCGGAAAGCTTTTCTTCATAGCTCAGGCCGTGCCATGCCACTGTGTAACCCGGTGGCAGTTTGGTTGCGATTTCCATCACCGCGTCGTTGGCGTCACCCGAGCTGTAGCCCGGTGCCGGTGCGCCCATCAGTTCGACGGAAGAGACGCCGTTGAATCGCTCGTAACGCGGCGAACCGTAAACCCATTTGCCGCTGCCAAAGGCGCTCCACGGCACCATATCGCCGCTGGAATTACGGAAATACCAGTTGTTCAGATCTTCCGGCGTGACGCGCGAAGCCGCCTTGCCCTGAATGTAAACGCGCTTCACGCGGTTGTTGTACATGAACTGGTTCACGTACGCCGAACCCCAGGCTGCCGACAAGGTATTGTTGATATCGTCGAGACTCAGACCCAGCGCCTGCGCGCGTTCGTCGTCAATTTCCAGCTGATATTGCGGTTCATCTTCCATCCCGTTCGGACGCACAGCGGTCAGACGTTTGTCCTGTGAGGCCAGTTGCAGGAATTGGTTACGTGCAGCCATCAGGGCGGCGTGGCCTTTGCCGTTGGTGTCTTGCAGGAAGAAGTCGAAACCGGTGGCGTTACCCAACTCCATCACCGCTGGCGGAACGAAAGCAAACACGCGGGCGTCTTTGATGGTGGCGAAATGGGCCATCGCACGACCTGCCAGCGCCTGAACTTTCTGCGCGGCGTCCGGACGTTTCGCCCAGGTTTTCAGCTGCACGAAGGCGATACCGACGTTCTGACCGCGCCCGGCAAAGCTGAAACCGTTGGCGGTGAACACTGAGGAAACAATGCCGCCTTCCTGCGTCATCAGGTATTCACGCACGTTATCCAGCACCTGCTGGGTACGTTCTGCCGAGGCGTTGGCAGGCAAGGTGGCCTGAACCAGCATCACGCCCTGATCTTCATCCGGCAGGAAGGTGGTCGGCACGCGGGTGAACATAAAGCCGGTGGCGATCACGATCAGCAGATAGATGCACATAAACAGGCGGCGACGGGAAATCATTGTGCCGACGGTGCTGGTATAGCCCATCGCGCCTTTGTCGAAATTACGGTTAAACCAGCCCGCAAAGCCTTTCTGCGATTTTTCTTCGTCGTTGTGTCGGATGATGGTGGCACACAGCGCCGGGGTGAAAATCAGCGCCATCAGCACCGAAAGCGCCATCGCGGAAACGATGGTGATGGAGAACTGACGGTAGATGATCCCGGTCGAGCCGCCGAAGAATGCCATCGGCACTAATACGGCACTGAGCACCAGCGCGATACCAAAGAGGGCACCCTGGATCTGTTTCATCGATTTGATGGTGGCTTCTTTTGGCGACAACTTGTCTTGCGTCATCACACGTTCGACGTTTTCCACCACCACGATGGCGTCATCCACCAGCAGGCCTATCGCCAGCACCATCCCGAACATGGTCAGGGTGTTAATGGAATACCCCGCAGCCGCCAGAATACCGAAAGTACCCAGCAGAACGACCGGTACTACCAGCGTGGTCACCAGCGTTGCGCGCAAGTTTTGCAGGAACAGCAACATCACGCAGAACACCAGCACGATGGCTTCGATCAGCGTCTTCACCACTTCTTCAATGGACGCACTAACCACCGGCGCAGTCTGGTACGGGAACTCCACTTTCACGCCCGCAGGCAGGGAATCTTCCAGCCCGGCGACCGTGGCTTTCACTGCTTTGTCGGTATCGAGCACGTTCGCGCCGCTCGCCAGACGCAGGGCGATAGCGGTGGACGGTCTGCCGTTAAAGGTGGAGGAGATGGAATAACTTTCCGGCCCCAGATCCACATTCCCGACATCGCTCAGGCGTACCTGCGAGCCGTCGGCGTTCACTTTCAGCAGCACGTTTTTAAACTGATTAATGCTGTCGAAACGAGTTTTTCCGATGATGGTGGCGCTGACTTTACTGTCTTTGACCGTCGGCAGTCCGCCGAGAGAACCGGAAGACACCTGCACGTTCTGCGCTTCAATCGCCGCGCTGACATCACTTGGGATTAGCTGATATTTATACAGTTTTGCCGGATCGAGCCAGATACGCATCGCGTATTCCGAGCCGAGCACCAGGAAGTCGCCGACGCCTTTGGTACGGACGATCGGATCTTCGAGTTTGGTGACCAGCAGGTTACTCAGATCCGAGTTACTCATTTTGCCATCGGTCGAAATCAGGCTGACCAGCAGCATGAAGTTGGCCTGATATTTGGCAATACGGATCCCCTGATTGACCACTTCGGTCGGCAACTGCGATTCGGCCAGCGACACTTTGTTCTGTACCTGAACCTGCGCGATATCCGGATTGGTGCCCTGATCGAAGGTGGCAATAATGGTGGCGCTGCCGTCGCTGTTACTTTGCGATTCGATGTAGCGCAGGTTATCCAACCCGTTCAGTTGCTGTTCGATCACCTGAACCACGGTGTTCTGCGCGGTTTCTGCCGAAGCGCCCGGATAGGTGACGCTGACTGAAATCGCAGGAGGTGCGATATTCGGGTACTGGTTGATCGGCAGTTTCATGATCGACAGCGCACCGGCGATCATAATGACGATGGCGACAACCCAGGCGAATATGGGGCGATTAATAAAGAAAGTAGACATTCAGCTCACCTATTGCGCGGATGGGTCGGTCATCGCGAGATTAGCCTGTTCGGCAGTGGCACTGGTTTTGCGCCCGGTGGCATTCACTTTGGCGCCCGGCCGGACATTCTGTAAGCCGTCGGTGATCACTTTGTCGCCATCATTTAGCCCCTGATTCACTAACCAGTTGCCATTCATCATCTGACCGGTGGTGACGGAACGCTGTTCGACGGTATTACCGGCTGTCAACACGTACACGTATGGCGCACCTTTCACGTCATGCATGATGGCTTCCTGCGGTACCAGAATGCCTTTGTCATCAATGCCTTGTTGCAGCTGCGCGTGTACAAACATACCCGGCAGCAGTTCGTCGTGCGGGTTGGGGAATGAAGCGCGCAGGGTCACGGAACCGGTGCTTTGCGACACGGTAACTTCAGAGAATTCCAGCTTGCCCGGCAGCGCATATTTACTGCCATCTTCCAGCGTCAGCGTGACCTGTGCGGCGTTATCACCGGCGGATTGCAACTTGCCAGAAGCCAGCGCCTGGCGCAGTTTCAGCAAATCCTGCGAGGATTCATTCACATCGACATAAATCGGATTGAGTTGATCAATGGTGGTCAGATATGCGGTCTGGCCGCTGGTCACCAGCGCCCCTTCGGTATACAGCGAACGGCCGATGTGGCCGGAAATCGGCGCATACACTTTGGTGTATTGCAGATTCACGCGGGCAGTTTCGACATCTGCGGCGGCTTCGCGCTCGGCGGCGACAGCATCGTCATATTGCTGGCGGCTGACGGCCTGTGCTTCGACCAGCGGTTTGTAGCGGCGGGCGGTAGCATCGGCACTTTTCCAGGTCGCCATCGCCCTGTCGAATGCGGCCTGATAGGTCGAAGGATCAATCTGATAAAGCTGCTGACCGGCTTTAACTTCACTGCCTTCCACAAACAGACGTTTTTGGATCACGCCGTTCACCTGCGGACGGACTTCCGCACTGCGAACCGCCGTGGTACGGCCGGGCAGGCTGGTGGTCAGGGCTACGGGCTGGCTGTGTAAAGTGACGACATTGACCGCAGGCACGGGTGCCCCCGGAGATGCAGAACCGGCGGAACCATCACATGCCGAAAGCAGTACGACTGTACTGACAGTAAGAAACTTCAGGCGCATAGAATTCACTCTTATTGGGGAATTGAGAATAACCATTCTCAACAAGTCCTCCACTATACGAGAGCGCCAGAGTTCGCTGTGTAAGGATATTGTCATTACCCATGAGCCGATATTTCGAAGTATGAAGAAAATGTTGCCATATAATCCATTGAATTTATAGGGTTTTAAACTTTTTGTGCAGTGGTAAATGGCAGGGGGGTCATTACTTAGCAAACTAATTGATAGTTCTTAAGAAAGATAACCAGTTAAATATTCTAAAAGTGAATGAATTGTAGGTGATTAGAAAAGTGTGATGCAGATCAAACAAATTTATACATTTTAACCTGCTGCTTACCAGAAAAGGCTGAAGGATCGTGGCAGCAGCCGTTACCTTAAGGGCCGAGAGCGAGCAGTTCTCACATTTGCTTGTTGCCAGCCGTTCTGAATGACGGCCAGTCGCAACCCCCGTGCCCACAGTCCGATGTGGGCTTTTTTTTGTCTGCTATCCCAGTCCGCTTTTCCCCGGCAAAACTGTGATCCCTTTCATACTCCTGGCTGCTATGTCTATACAACTATACATTCTGTGACTTAACTCAATTATCGGCTTATTTTTAGCCAGCTAACTGAGGGACGACAGATGATAAAACTTGGCAGCAAGGTGCATGATCTGGGCAAGGCCCTGATGACGCCTATCTCGGTGATTGCCGCCGCCGGGATTTTCTTAGGGCTGGCGGCGGCGTTGCAGAATCCGGCTGTCACCGGTGAAGCCTTCACGCAGATGAAAACGCTGCAACTGGTGATCGGGTTTATCCGCCAGGTTTCCGGCGCGTTGTTTGCCAATCTTCCGCTGTTCTTTGCCGTCGCTACCGCGATGGGGCTGGCCAATGCAGAGAAAGCCACGGCGGCTTTTTCCGCAGTGATCGGCTTTGTCGGGTTGCATGTCGGCGTTAACTACAGCCTGCTGGCGCAGGGGATTACGCCGGACGCCATTACGGTCGCCAAGCTCATGGCAAAAGGCATGACTGAAAGCGACGCGATGATTTACGCCGCCGAGTTCACCAATACGCTGGGGATTTTCACCTACAACATGAGCGTGCTGGGCGGGGTGCTGGTCGGTTTAATCACCATGTGGCTGCATAATCGCTTTTATATGATTGTGTTACCGACGGCGATCGCGTTTTTTGGCGGACGGCGTTTTGTGCCGATTGTGACCGTGCTGGTGCTGCCAATTGTCGGCGTGCTGATGTCACTGATCTGGCCGACCATTGCCATGGGGATCCAGTGGATCGGAGAGCTTATCGGGCGCACCGGCGAGATCGGCACCTTTATTTATGCCACGTCGGAGCGTTTGCTGATCCCGACCGGATTGCATCACATCATTAACGAAACCGTGCGTTTCACGCCGATTGGCGGGGTCACGACGGTGGATAATCAGAGTATTGTCGGCGCGCTGAATATCTTTAATGCCGCGCTGGCTAATCCCGGCACGATCCCGGATGCGGTGACGCAGCAGGCGACGCGTTTTCTGGCGCAGGGCAAAATTCCGGTGATGATGTTTGGTTTACCGGCAGCGGCGCTGGCGATGTACCACTGCGCCAGACCGGAACATAAGGGGCGCGTAAAAGCGCTGATGCTGGCGGGTGCGCTGGCGTCGTTTACTACCGGCATCACCGAGCCGCTGGAGTTTTGCTTTATCTTCGTCTCGCCGGTGTTGTATATCCTGCACGCGGTGCTGACCGGTCTGTCTTTCGTGCTGATGCAGATGCTGCATGTGATGATCGGTAACGTACAGGGCGGGGCGATCGACTTCCTGATCTTCGGTGTGCTGGGCGGCAGCAAAACGCACTGGTGGTATCCGCTGATCCTCGGGATTATCTATGCGCCGGTTTATTACTTCAGTTTCCGCTGGGTTATCTTGCGCATGCAGATCAAAACGCCGGGGCGCGAGGATGAAAACGATGCCGAAGAACGCGCGAAACCTGCGCAGGGAACCGGAGAGAAAACCAAAAATATCATTATCGGACTGGGCGGCGAGGGAAATATTACGGCGGTTGATTGCTGCTTTACCCGTCTGCGCGTGAAGGTCAAAGATATGGCGCAGGTGCAGGACGGAACGTTAATGAAAACCGGCGCAGCGGGGGTCAGGAAGATAACAGACACCGATGTGCATGTGATTTATGGCCCGCAGGTTGAGCAGGTAGCAAATCTGGTGAAGGCGGAGTTGTCGGGCATCGCCTGACGGCGGTTAACCTTTGACTTTGGCATGGACGCTGAAGCCATAGTTTTTCTGGTTGTAATAGACATCCGACACCTCAAACAGCGAACCGTCAGTGAAAGATACCACCGCGTGCGAGTGCAGCACCGGCTGGTCGCGTGACAGATTCAGCGCGAGGCGGATTTCATTAGAGGGCAGTTCGGCGGAAATCAGTTTGGTGCTTCCGGCAGGCTGAAAACCTTTGGAACGGATATAGGCATATTTCGAAGCGGTCATGGCGGCGCGGTTAATATCCGGAAAATTATCGGCGCGCATCCAGCATTGTTCATACACAAATGGCTCGTCGCCCAGCAGACGCAGGCGGATCATAAAATACACGTCCGTTCCGGGCGGGATATTCAGCTCAATAGCGATGTCTTCGCTGACCGGTATCCGGCGAAACTCCAGCACCTGATTTTCAATCCGCTGGTTATTTTCCTGCGCGACTTCGCTGGCGGTGAGATGCCGGTCGAGCGGTAAGATGATTTTTTGCTGTTTCGGCGCTTCGACCACATAGGTGCCGCGTCCGCGAAAACGGGCCACACGCCCCTGACGTACCAGATAATCGACGGCTTTGCGCGCGGTCATACGTGATACGCCGTAGATTTCGCAGAGCGCTGCTTCGGTTGGGATCGGGTCACCGGGTTTGATTTCACCCGCGCTGATTTTTTCGGTCAGTTGTTGCTCAATTTGCAGGTAAAGCGGGGTGAATGAGTTTTTATCTATTTTCATTAAGCCTGACCTCCGGTTCTTCACTTAAGAATAATTGTATAGTCAGCTATACAAATCAGCCAGCCACCCTGTTGATTTTCTGTCCAAAATGGGTTTCAGCACACAAAAAAGAAAGGTTGCTGACATCAGCAACCTTTCATCATTTTTCAGCCACTTCGCAGCGGCTTCAGGCGTTATTCAGGCAGCAGCGCGCTGGACGTAAATCCACACGGACCGTTTTCCTGTTTTTTGAACCGCCAGCAGTGCTGATGGTATTTCGCCACGGTATTGCGGTGCGCGACGCTGATAACTGACGTTTGCGGCAATTCGCTCAGCAGCAGAGCGTATACCTGTTGCTCGGTTTCGTCATCCAGCGCGCTGGTGGCTTCGTCGAGGAACAGCGTGTCCGGCTGGATCAGCAGGGCGCGGGCGAAGGACAGACGCTGCTGTTCACCCGGCGACAGGCGCTGGCTCCAGTTGGCGTAATCATCAAGGATTTCAACCGAGGCCAGATGCGGCAGACGACACTGTTCCAGAACCTGTTGCAGGCGTTCATCGGTATATTCGCGGCTGGCGTCAGGATAACTCAGCGCATCACGCAAAGTGCCAATCGGGATATAACTGCGCTGCGGCAGGAACAGATAACGCTTACCTTCCGCCAGCGCAATATTGCCGGAGCCGTAAGGCCAGATACCGGCAATGGCGCGCAGCAGAGTCGATTTACCACAGCCAGAAGGACCGGCAATCAGCACGCGCTCACCCGGTTTCATCGATGCAGAAATATCACAAAACAGCGGATTACCGTTCGGCAGATTCAGCGTCAGCTTATCGAGTTGCAGAGCGTGTTCGCTGCTCTGACCGACTTTGATCCCTCGTGGCTGCGCATTGACCTGATCGATAGCGGCGTTGAAACCGGCAAGACGGTTAACCGTAGCTTTCCAGTTCGCCAGATCGGTAAAGGCATCGATAAACCAGGATAATGCCCCCTGTACCTGTCCGAATGCGGAAGCGATTTGCATCAGCGCGCCCATCTGGATGGCACCGGCGAAATAGCGCGGGGAAGCCACCAGAATCGGGAAGATGTTGGCAAACTGCGCGTAAAAGTTGGACGCTACGTTCAGACGACGGGTCACGCGCATGATTGACCACCAGTTGGTTTTGATGGATTCAAACTTGCCGGTCAGCTGGTCGTGCTCGTTTTTCTCGCCGTGATACAGGGCAATAGCGTCGCTGTTTTCGCGGATACGGATCAGGCCAAAACGGAAGTTCGCTTCAAACCATTCCTGATTAAACCCGAGTTTTACCAGGGGTTTACCGATATACCAGATAATGAATGAACCGACGGCGGCGTACAGCAGCGCGAACCACAACATGTAGCCCGGGATTTCAAAGTGATGTCCTGCCAGCATGAAATTCAGCGGGCCACTGATCGACCACAGAATAAACACGAACGAAAACAGCGTCACCACGCTCGACAGCAGCCCGAGCACCAGAGAAAGGGTCCCGCTGGTCAGGGCATTCAGGTCATCTGAAATACGCTGATCGGGGTTATCCACCTGATGCTGATACTCCGTGTAATAATAGGCGTGATTGGTCAGCCACTTCTCCATATACTCTTCGGTCATCCAGCGTCGCCAGCTCATTTGCAGGCCCTGCGTCAGATACACTCTGTAGATGGCAATCACGATGAACAGCAGTGCCAGCCAGGTAAATTTCCACAGCTGGGCTTTGAATACCGGATAGTTTCTGTTTTGCAGCGCGTCATAAAACACGCGGTTCCATTCGTTAAACTGCACGCTGAGATACACGCCAGCCAGCGAAAGGATGATGATAGTGGTCAACATGCCCCAGGCTCGCCACTTTTCTTCTGAGCGCCAGTAAGGCTTAATTAACTGCCAGACGGCGCCCCATTGCGCCGACTTCCCAGGTTTTTTAGTCATAATAGCCATGTGTAATCGATATGTTGTGAAGCCAATCATCCCAGAATGAGTGGCTCAGTGCGATAGGGCAATGAGCTACTTGTAAGGATGTTTTTCCAGCACGAAGCTCTGTAGACCACAAAAGTAGAAGGATGTTTGATGAAAGTCGCAGTGAATTTACTGCTGGTGGCAGGATGTTTTGCCAGTGCTCAGGCGCTGGCCCAGATTGATGAACCTGATATTGATGCGGATTGCGTAAAAGCGGGCATTTATGCCGCTGCCGGAAAAGTTGCGTATCAGCAGGGAGATCTCGCCAATGCGCGGGAAATTTTCCGCAATCAGGTGGCCTGGAGCGAGTTTTGTCACAAGCCGCAGGATCAGATTGCGACTGCGTACAACAACATTGCGCTGACCTACATAAAGCAGGGCGATTATCTGAAAGCCAAAGCCTGGCTGATGCTGGCACCTGCTGACAAAAAATCACAATACAATCTCGGTCTGATCCAGCCAAAACTCGCTGCATTGCCGCAGGCACAAAGTCCGGCAGGCATTTACTGGCAATATGCCGGTTTTGGCAGTTGGAATATCCTGGAAGTCAAAGGCGAAGAAGCGCAGTTCAAAATCGATTTCAGTGGCCTGTATATGGGGCAGATGTCGCTGTACTACGGCCCGAATACCGGCGAGTTTTCGGTGGTGACGGCAGTCAAAGATAACCACGCGATTTACCACGAAGCCGATGATGCCTCTGCCGGTGGTGGCGAGTGCAGCATAGACATGAATTTTGACCCGCATAATGTGAAATTACATACCACCGGCGACTGCGGATTCGGCCACAATGTGCAGGCCGAAGGCGGATTTGTGCGGGTGACGCAGTAGGTCTGAGAAGGTAAGTGGGCGGATCTTGATGTTTTTTAGCTCCTCCC
Organism: Rahnella woolbedingensis; assembly: GCF_003602095.1. Lineage (GTDB taxonomy): Bacteria > Pseudomonadota > Gammaproteobacteria > Enterobacterales > Enterobacteriaceae > Rahnella > Rahnella woolbedingensis. The sequence continues at coordinate 32,041 of NZ_RAHH01000029.1, forward strand.
CTTCGCAGGGGAGAGAGCCGATCGAAGTATGCCGTTAGCAGAGGAGGGCGCCGACTGAATTTATATTTACTGCGGCCACTTCATTTCGCCTTTCAATACCTTCGCGCTCAGTTCTAATGACGGCTCATCTTTCAGTTGCGGATAATGTTTTTTCATCGCAGCAATCAGCGCGGCGGAATCTTTCGCTTTCGGCAGTTCTTTTTCCAGTGTCAGCAGGTAATTGCGGGTGAATTTCACCGACTCCAGCGTTTCAGGCGCACCTGGCAGGAAATGCCCCGGCACCACGATTTCCGGTTTCAGGCTGGTGATTTCATCCAGCGCTTCTACCCATTGTTTGCGCGATGTCGGCGTCTGCGTATCCGCCGTCCAGACATGCATATTATTGCCATCCACCAGCACACCGCCGACCACTGCTTTCAGCGACGGGATCCACACGAACGTGCGCTCTTTGTCCACGCCCTTAATTTCAAATTTATGGCCTTCCAGTGTGAATTCATTGCCCTTCAGCGGCTCCGGCGTCGTGACGGATTTCGGCGCGTTGTCCTTGAGCTGAGGTCCCCAGAAAGCGACTTTGCCGTCTTTAGTGGCATTGATCTGATCGACCGTTGCCTGTGTAGCCACCACTTTTGCATCAGGGAACGCGGCGCGGAGGACGTCCAGCCCGAAGTAGAAATCAGGATCTGACTGGCTGATGTACACCGTGGTCAGCTTTTTGCCGGTGGCCTTGATCATCTCCACCAGTTTTTCGGCGTCGTTGCGCTGGAACTGCGCGTCGATCAATACCGCTTCTTTTTCGCCGGTAATAATTTCCGAGGACACCGGGAAAATGCTTTTCTCGCCGGGGTTGTATACGTCCATTTTCAGTGCGCTGGCGGCGTGGGCACTAAGGCTGCTGCCCAGCAGGGCGGCGATTAACGTCAGATGTTTAAGATGCATGGGGTTTCCTCAGAGGTATTAATAATCACATTCAGTAAGTATCTACTGTACGTTGCATAATCCGCGGGAAAAACCAGATAATGCGCAACTGTTTGTTGCATAAACCGGACGAATCATGGACAGAATTACCGCTGCACAAGTGTTTGTTGCCATCGTTGAACGCAAAAGTATGGTCGGCGCCGCCGAATCGCTGAATATGTCGCGGGCGATGGTGACGCGTTATCTGTCGGAGATGGAAAAATGGTCGGGCGCGCGCCTGCTGCACCGCTCGACCCGCAAACTCAGCCTGACGGATGCGGGCGAAAACACGCTGGCACGTTGCCGGAAAATGCTGTCGGTGGCAGCGGAAATGGGCAGCGTGGCGGACACCGGCGATGAAGCGCTGCGCGGTTTGCTGCGCCTCAGTTGCTCGCAATCTTTCGGGCAGGGCGCGGTGGTGATTGCGGTCAGCGAGTTTTTGCGACGACATCCGCAGGTGAGCATTGATTTGCAACTGGAAAGCCGGGCGATCAATCTGGTCGAAGACCGCATTGATCTGGCGCTGCGGATCACCAACGATCTCGATCCTAATCTGATTGCCCGGCCGCTGGCGCTGTGTCCGTCGGTGGTGTGCGCCTCTCCGGCGTATCTGGCGGCGCAGGGTACGCCGCAGCATCCGCAGGATCTGGCGGTGCATAATTGCCTGACGTACACGTATTTCGGCAAAAGCCTGTGGCAGTTTGCGCAGCAGGGCGAACAGGTGGCGATCCCGGTGAGCGGCAACCTGAGCGCCAATGAATCGCTGGTGCTGCTGACCGGCGCGGTGGAAGGGGCGGGGATTGTCATGCAGCCTTATTATTCGGCGGCGCCGCTTTTCGCCCGCGGGCAACTGGTTCCCTTGCTCGAACAGTGGCAGCCACAGGAAATGGGGATTTATGCGATTTATGCCTCACGGCGGCAGATGCCGGCGGCGTTGCGCGCGTTGCTCGATTTTCTGGTGGAGTGGTTTAAAGGGAATCCGCGCTGGCTTTCACTGAAAGAGGAAAAGCGCTGAGCTGGCGGGAAAGAAATCACTGGAATCGGTTCCTTTTCCGCTTTTATCGCATTTTCTGCAATATATTGTTATGTAAAGATTAATCCGGGCGCCGGGTGTTTTTCAGACAGTCAGGGCACAGACTGCGTCTGGTCAAAAGTGTGATCAACGTGGTATTTAAGCCAATCCGGCGACGCGCCGGAGCCTTTACTCATAACTAAAAATATCCGGAGTTTTTATGCCTGTCGCACTCCTGGCACTGGCGCTCAGCGCGTTTGCCATCGGTACCACCGAATTCGTCATTATGGGGTTGCTCCCCAATGTGGCGGGGGATCTGAATGTCAGTATTCCTTCTGCAGGCTGGTTAATCAGCGGATATGCTCTGGGCGTGGCGATCGGTGCGCCGATCATGGCCGTGCTGACGGCAAAACTGCCGCGCAAGAAAACCCTGCTGCTGCTGATGAGCATCTTTATTATCGGCAACGTCATGTGTGCGCTGTCGTACAGCTATAACTTCCTGATGCTGGCGCGTGTGATAACCGCCCTGTGTCATGGCGCATTCTTCGGGATTGGCGCAGTGGTGGCCGCCAGTCTGGTAGCGCCCAACCGCCGTGCTTCGGCGGTCGCGCTGATGTTTACCGGCCTGACGCTGGCTAACGTGCTGGGTGTGCCGCTCGGTACCGCGCTAGGACAGGCTTTCGGCTGGCGTTCTACTTTCTGGGTGGTGGCAGTGATTGGCGTGGCATCTCTGTTCGCGCTGTATAAAAAGCTGCCGGATAAAAAAGAAGAAGAACCGACCGATTTGCGTAAGGAAATCCGCGCGCTGGGCAGCCTCGGATTGTGGTTGTCACTGTCGATCACGATTTTCTTCTCGGCAGCCATGTTTGCGCTGTTCACCTATATCGCACCAATTCTCACCCAAATCACCGGCGTTTCTGAGCACGGCGTCAGCTGGACGCTGCTGCTGATTGGCCTCGGTCTGACTATCGGTAATGTGCTGGGCGGGCGTCTGGCGGACTGGCGTCTGGGCATTTCCCTGACGACGACCTTCCTGATGATCGCGATTTTTTCCGTGCTGTTCAGCTACACCAGCGTTCATCTGGTGGCCGCGGAAATCACGCTGTTTATCTGGGCGATGGTGAACTTTGCCGCCGTGCCTGCGTTGCAGGTGAACGTAGTGACCTACGGCAAGAATGCGCCGAACCTGGTTTCCACGCTGAACATTGCGGCGTTTAACGTCGGTAACGCACTGGGTGCCTGGGTCGGCGGTGCGGTAATTGAACGCGGAATGGGGCTGAGCACCGTGCCCCTGGCAGCGGGCGGACTGGGCGCCATCGGCTTCGTGCTGTGCGTCATCACTTTCCGTCGTGCGGCGAAGAAAGCGGTGAAAGTGGTCGCATAAATCAGATCGCCGAAAAAATAAAAGGCCACACGGAAGGATACCGGCGTGGCCTTTTTTGTTTTTGTTCAGCGCACCAGCGCACTTTCAAGGCGTTTTGCAAAACGCTGCGCCTGCTGATGGCAATGCTCAGTAAACGTGGTGACCAGCGCGGAAGCGGGGCGGTGCAGCGGCCGGATCAGGCTGACGGTAAAGGGCACGGCGACGCTGAATTCACGTAACACCACGCCATTTTCACAATAGTCCAGCGCAGTCAGCGGATTGACGATGGAAACGCCCGCGCCTTCACGCACCATGCTGCACACCGACGCGGCGCTGTGCGTTTCCATCACCAGCCGCCGGTTCACCTGCTGTTCGGTGAACAGCGTATCCAGTAATTGCCGGTAACTGTCGGTCGCTGACAGACTGATAAAATTCAGGCCGCTGAAATCCTGCGGTGTAAGGCGGGATTTCGCCGTCAGCGGATGTCCGGTGGGCAGTACGCACACTTCGTTGAGTGTCAAAAGCGTCTGGCGCTCCGTACCCGCGGGGGTATGGATATTCTCCGTCAGCCCTAAATCATGGCGCTGCGCCGACAGCCACTCCTCCAGCAGCGGTGATTCCTGCGGGACAATATTGAAACTGACATCGGGAAACCGGTCGAGAAAAGGCTTACAGACTGCCGGCAGCAGCGACTGGCTGAACACCGGCAGACAGGCGATCGACAACTGCGCCTGCTCGAACTGGCGGATGCCTTGTGCCGCGCTGACAATCCTGTCCAGTCCGTAATACGAACGCTGCACTTCCTCAAACAACCGCAAACCCTGAACGGTGGGATACAAACGCCCGCGCAGGCGTTCGAACAACTGTAAATCCAGCAGCTTTTCACAGCGCGCCAGTTCGCGGCTGACCGTCGGCTGCGAGGTATTAAGCAATGCGGCGGCTTCGGTCAGGTTGCCGGTGGTCATTACCGCATGAAAAATTTCGATATGGCGCAGGGAAATCGCAGGCATGGTTTATCCGGTGAGCGGAGCGAGTTATCCATATCATAAATGAATAGACTGGCCTGAAATAGATATTTTATCGCCGGTGAGTCACGCGGCATACTGAGGGAAATATGACTGAATTCACCTGACGGAAAATCTTATGCCACGCGCCCTGAACGACCTGTCTACCGCGCTTAATGCCGCGAATTTACTATCTCTGCCGCAACAATTTGGCTGCCCTGTGTGGGCGTATGACGCAGAGATTATCAAAGCGCGCATTGCGCAGTTGCGTCAGTTTGACGTCGTCCGTTTTGCACAAAAAGCCTGTTCCAATATTCACATCCTGCGCCTGATGCGCGAACAGGGCGTGAAGGTCGATTCCGTTTCGCTGGGCGAAATTGAACGTGCGCTGGTCGCCGGTTTTATTCCGGGCCGTGAAGAGAGTGAGATTGTGTTTACCGCCGACGTGCTGGATCAGCCAACGCTTGAGCGCGTGACTGCTCTGGATATTCCGGTCAACGCCGGTTCTATCGACATGCTCAGCCAGATTGGTCAGCATAAAGCCGGGCATCCGGTGTGGTTGCGCGTGAATCCGGGCTTCGGTCACGGGCACAGCCAGAAAACCAATACCGGCGGCGAAAACAGCAAACACGGGATCTGGTATGCCGATTTGCCACAGGCACTGGCGGAAATTGCCCGTTACGGCCTGAAACTGGTCGGCATTCATATGCACATCGGTTCCGGCGTGGATTACGGCCATCTGGAGCAGGTTTGCGATGCTATGGTGCGTCAGGTGATTGAAACCGGACAAGATATTGATGCGATTTCCGCTGGTGGCGGCCTGTCGATTCCGTATCATTTCGAAGAAGAATCCATTGATACCGGCCACTATTTTGGTCTGTGGAACCGTGCGCGTGAGCAAATCGCCGCGCATCTGGGGCATGAGATTAAACTGGAAATCGAACCGGGGCGTTTCCTGGTGGCGGAATCCGGCGTGCTGGTGGCGCAGATCCGCGCAGTGAAAGACATGGGCAGCCGTCACTTTGTTTTGTGCGACGCCGGTTTTAATGACCTGATGCGTCCGGCGATGTACGGCAGCTATCACCATATTTCGCTGTTACCGGCCGATGGTCGTGATGTCAGCGGGCAGCCGCTGACCGATTCTGTGATTGCCGGTCCTCTGTGCGAATCCGGCGACGTGTTTACACAGCAGGCAGGCGGCGGAGTGGAAACCTTCCCGCTGCCGCCGGTACAAATTGGCGATTATCTGGTGTTCCATGACACCGGCGCGTACGGCGCATCGATGTCATCCAACTACAACACCCGACCGCTGTTGCCGGAAGTGTTGTTTGAGAATGGCGTGCCGAGATTGATCCGTCGCAGGCAGACAGTGGAAGAGCTGATCGCTTTAGAACTTTAGTCCCCCGTCATCCTTCGAGCTGACTCTGCGTTGGCTGCCTTTCGCGAACCCCGGTCACATACTTGTGTATGCTCCCGGGGATTCACTCAGTTGCCGCCTTGATTCAGCTTGAATGATTTAGGGGGGTGTGTTGAATTTACTGTTTTTCAAACATCTCTTTTCGCAGTAACACGATCTCTTCGGCCAGATCACGGCACAGCATGGCGGTCATCAGATGATCCTGCGAGTGCACCATGATCAAATTTACCGGGATTTTGCCCACGCCTTCATCCAGCCCAATCAGTTGTGTCTGCACTTTGTGCGCCACACGCGCCGCGTCGTCCGAGGCTTTGAGCATCGCGTCGGCCTGTTCCCATTCTTTTTTACGTGCGTGCTGAATGGCCATCATCGCGTTAGATCGTGCTTCTCCGGCGTTGATCAATAACTCCATCACCGTTTGTTCCAGATCGAATTCCATCGAAAACTCCAAATTGGTATACCAGAAAAGTGTGAATTCATCATATTGGAATTCCAATATTCACATGTGAGAACGCTGTCACAGAAATTAATTCGTATTCCGCTATTTTTTGGCATGCCACATTACGCAAACATCGCCGAAAAGTGGCCGACAGGATAATTAACAGAACCGGATTCTGACTCAGCTTCGGGCGACACCTTTAATCCTCATTCAATATAAAAAGGTGAAGACGAAACCAACACCTGTGAAGTATAGAAAAAAGAAAATGAGGTGCTGTCATGTCACTGAAAGACCGTTTTATCGATTCTCTCGGGGGATTCGCCAATACCTTTAATAGCCTCAGATATATTATGGCTATTAAGGCTTCTTTTATCACATTAATGCCGGTCATTATCGTGGGGGCATTCTCAGTTTTAATTTCTAATATGGTGATGGATCCGAAAAACGGATTAGCTCACTTTGAAATGTTCTCCTGGCTGGCGACGCTCAAACCGATCATGAGCAGCATTAACTACGCCACGCTGAGTTTTCTGACCATCGGCGCCGTCTTTTTAATTGGTATTGAACTCGGGAAAATTAACGGCTCGCGTTCGTTATTTCCGGGCCTGCTGGCGGTGATTTGTTTTATTGCCGTCACGCCGACCACCGTCGATATGATGGTGAACGGCCAGATGCAGGAAGTGAAAGATGTGCTGGCCAAACAATTTTCCGATACCAAAAGCCTGTTCCTCGGCATGTTTATTGCCATTCTTGCGGTCGAGATTTATTCCCGTCTCGAGCGGATAAACGGCCTGCGCATCAAAATGCCGGAAAGCGTGCCGCCTAACGTGTCGGCGTCTTTCTCGGCGCTTATTCCCGCCATTATTACCGTGGTGATCGTCGCATCATTCGGCTTTGTTTTCCATCGCGTCACCGGCATGTATTTGTACGACGCGGTGTATCAGGTTATTCAGCGTCCGCTGGAGTCGGTGATGCAAAGCCTGCCGGGCATCCTGCTGCTGATGTTTGTCGCGCAGCTTTTCTGGGTGATAGGAATTCATGGCAACCAGATGATTAAGCCGATTCGTGAACCCCTGCTGCTCGGCGCGATTATGGTCAACATGACCGCGTTTGAGCAGGGCCATGAAGTGCCGAACATCATCACCATGCCGTTCTGGGATGTGTATATGAGTATCGGCGGTTCCGGCTGCACCATCGGTTTGCTGCTGGCGGTAATGCTTGCCACCCGCCGAAAAGAGATGCGCGAAATCTCCAAACTTTCTCTCGGGCCAGGCTTTTTCAACATCAATGAACCGGTGATTTTCGGTATGCCGATCATGCTCAACCCGATTCTGGCTATTCCGTTCATCATCACGCCACTGATTACCGGCACTATCGGCTATTTTGCAACGAGCCTTGGATTCGCCGGACGCGCCGTGGTGATGGTGCCGTGGACTACGCCGCCGATTATCAACGCCTGGTTATCGACTGCCGGTTCCATGGGCGCGGTCATCACCCAGCTGGGCTGCATTGTAGTGGCGGTGCTGATTTATCTGCCGTTCGTGAAAGTGGCCGCCCGCCGTGCCGAACAGGCGCAACTGGAAGCCATGCGACAAAGCCAGAAACAGGCCGTAACGGCGTAAACCATTCGGAAAAGAGGGACGTTATGAGCAAGGTTTCAATCGCCATTCCTGACGGATTCATTCTCGGCGCTGCGGCTTCTGCGTGGCAGACCGAAGGCTGGAGCGGCAAAAAAGACGGGCAGGATTCGTATCTGGATCTCTGGTACAAAAACAACCGCCACGTCTGGCACAACGGCTACGGCCCGGCGAAGGCCACCGATTTCATCAACCGCTATAAAGAAGATGTGGCGCTGATGAAAGCCAGCGGGCTGACGCATTACCGCACGTCGGTTAACTGGTCGCGCTTTTTCACCGACTACGAACTGGGTACGGTGGATGAAGAATATGCGGCGCACATTGATGACTATCTGGATGAGATGAAACGCAACGGCATCGAACCGATGCTGTGCCTGGAACATTACGAATTACCGGCATTCCTGATCGAAAAATACGATGGCTGGAGCTCGAAAAAAGTCGTCGAACTGTTCGTGCTGTACGCGGAAAAAGTTTTCGAACGTTTTGCCGGAAAAGTCAGCCGCTGGTTTACTTTTAACGAACCGGTGGTGGTACAAACCCGGGTCTATCTGGATGCGATCCGCTGGCCGTTCGAGCAAAACACCGCGAAATGGATGCAGTGGAATCATCACAAAGTGCTGGCAACCGCCAGAGTCGTCGAGCTGTTTTATCGCAAAGGCTATAACACTTCAGGCACCGTCGGGGTGATTTTAAATCCGGAAGTGACTTACGCCCGTTCATCGGCAGCGCATGACCAAAAGGCGGCACATTTATACGATTTATTTTATAACCGCGTATTTCTGGATCCGATGATTAAAGGGGAATATCCGCAGGAGTTGCTGGAATTACTCGAAAAGCACGGCGTGCATTTCGATTATTCAGCATCCGAACTGGCGGTTATCCGCAATAACACCGTAGATGAAGTGGGCATTAACCTATATTACCCGCACCGCGTGAAAGCGCCGTCCCGCGAGTGGAATAAGGAGACGCCGTTCCATCCGGCGTATTACTACGAACATTTCGAACTGCCCGGACGCCGGATGAATAAATCGCGTGGCTGGGAAATCTATCCAAAAATTGTTTATGACATGGCGATGCGCATCAAAACGGAATACGGAAATATTTCGTGGTTTGTGGCGGAAAACGGCATGGGTATCGAAAATGAAGGCCAGTTCCGCGATGCCCAAAGCGGGGAAATTCAGGACGACTATCGTATTGAATTTGTTGCCGAGCATCTTTACTGGACATTAAAGGCGCGGGAAGACGGCGCAAATTGTCAGGGATATATGCTCTGGGCCTTTACCGATAATGTGTCGCCGATGAACGCCTTTAAAAACCGTTACGGGCTGATTGAGATTGATCTTGATAACAACCGTGATCGCCGTCAGAAGAAATCATCGCACTGGTTTAAATCCCTCAGTGAACATGGTGTCTTGTCTTTAACGCTCGATGACCAGGAAAAATAACCTAAGGAAACACTATGAAACGACTCGTTTTAGCCTGTTCGGCAGGGATGTCCACGTCACTGGTGGTCACCAAAATGGAAAAAGAAGCTGCCGCGCGCGGTTTGGAATTTAAGATTTACGCCATTCCGGAAAACAATCTGCGCGACGAACTCGATGCCTATGGCCGCGACATTGTCGCTGTGCTGCTCGGGCCGCAGGTGCGCTTTAAACTGGCAGAAAACAAAAAGTTAACCGATGAGCACGGGATCCCGATCGCGGTCATAGACATGATGGCCTATGGAACTTTAAACGGCGCAAAAGTGCTGGATCAGGCGTTATCTCTGATACAGTAACATCCGGTCTTTATGTTTTATGCATCAGGGTGATTGTGTGGAAAAAGGTGTGGCTTCGCAGGACAGAAAACAGTATCAGGAAATCGGGCACGACCTGCGTGAGCAAATCAAGCAAGGGCATTTCGCCGTGGGATCCCGCCTGCCGCCAGAACGAAATATGGCGGAAACCTACGGTGTCAGCCGGACGATTGTGCGCGAAGCCTTACTGATGCTGGAACTCGAAGGCACGGTGGATATCCGTCAGGGTTCCGGCGTGTACGTGATCCGCATTCCTTCTCAGGAAGAAGGCCAGGACGAACTGATGTACCAGGGGCAAATTGGCCCCTTTGAAATCTTACAGGCGCGGCAGTTGCTCGAAAGTAATATCGCCGCGTTTGCCGCCAAAATGGCCACCAAAGCCGATATCGAAAACCTGCGCCGCACGCTGGAGCAGGAACAAATCGCCATCGTCGCCAACGATGAAAGCGGTGATAACGACAAGCTGTTTCACCTGCTGATTGCCGGTGCCACGCAAAACCAGATGCTGCTCGACTCGGTGAAAAACATCTGGATGCATCGCGATTCCAGCCCTTTGTGGAAACAGTTACACAGTCATATCGCCACGCGCGGTTACCGTCTGAAATGGCTGGCGGATCATCAGAATATTTTGGCCGCACTGCGCCGCCGCGACGTGATGGGGTCTTATCAGGCGATGTGGCAGCACATGGAAAACGTCAAAAATACGCTGATGGAACTGTCCGATGTCGATGCGCCGGAATTTGACGGCTATCTGTTTGAGTCTGTGCCGATTTTTCAGGGCAAAATGGTCTGAGTCGGATGCAAATCATTAATCTCACTGAAAGACCGGAATTTGCTGAAGCCGTGACAGACTGGCAATGGCAGGCGTTCGGCAGCGAAAACAGCCGCGAGTTTTTTTCAAGCGTAGTGAAAAGCTGTCTGACTGGCGCGGATTTGCCGCAAACCTTTATCGCGCTGGATGGTGAGAGATTAGCGGGCACGGTGGGATTGTGGCGCTGTGACCTGATCAGCCGTCAGGATCTTACGCCTTGGCTGGCGGCATTATACGTGGATGAACCGTATCGTTCGCGCGGGCTGGGGCAGCAGTTGCAGAAATTTGTGCTGGAACACAGCCGCCGCAGCGGCTTTCGTGAACTTTATCTGTACGCCGGATTCACCGGCTATTACGAACGTTTTGGCTGGAAATACATCGGCGACGCGCTGGATTATCCGGACAAGCCGGTGCGCTTATATCACCAGTCGCTTTAAGTGTTTGACGGGCTGCTCACCGAATGACGGCGCACCAGCGTCGGGCTGAACATGTGCGTGGTTTCCGGCAGCGGCTGACCGTTTGCCAGCGCTAACGCCAGTTGCGCGGCCTGATTCGCCATCGCCACCACCGGATAACGTACCGTGGTCAGACGCGGGCGCAGGTAACGCGAAATCAGCACATCATCAAAACCAATCAGCGAAATTTCACCCGGCACATCAATGCTGTTATCGCTTAAAACCGATAATGCACCGGCGGCCATCGGATCGTTATAGCAGGTCACCGCCGTAAATCCTTTACCCAATCCGAGTAAATCCGCCATGGCTTTTTCGCCACCGATTTCATCGGGCTCCGCGTAAGCAATCAGTTTGTCATCGACAGGAATATTGTGTTCCGTGAGCGCATCGATATAACCCTGCAAACGGTCGCTGGCGTCGGAAATGCCGTGATTGGAACATAAAATCGCAATGCGCTGATGTCCGGCCTGAATCAGATGGCGGGTCGCCAGCCAGGAACCATAGCGGTCATCGAGGGCCACACAACGCTTTTCGAAGCCCGGCAATGTGCGGTTAATCAGCACCATGCCGGGGATTTGTTGCATCAGGCTGGTCAGCTCATCTTCTGGCAGCATTTTGGCGTGCACCACTAACGCCGCGCAGCGGTGGCGGATTAACTGCTCAATGGCCTGACGCTCTTTCTCAACGTTATGGTAGCCGTTGCCAATCAGCAGGAAGTTACCGGTCGCATACGCCACCTGTTCAACGGCTTTAACCATCGCGCCGAAAAACGGATCAGAAACGTCGGCCACGATCAGCCCCAGCGTTTCGGTCGCCTGCTGGGCGAGTGCGCGGGCGTTGGCATTCGGATGATATTGCAGATGTTGCATAGCGTTCTGTACGGCTTCCCGCGAGCTGTCGCTGGCTTTCGGGGAATGGTTTATCACGCGTGAAACGGTCGCAACCGATACGCCTGCCAGTTTTGCTACATCCTTAATCGTCGCCATAACACTTCCGTTTTTCGTGAGGGTAATCGTTTACACCGCCAGTTTTGCGGAAAAGACCGGTGGCTGCAAGGATGACGATCGCAACTTTGGGATGTAAGAAGGAATTAACCTTTTACTTCCTCCTTAATCCACTGCATAAAATCATCGATAAACACTCTTGTCTTAAGTGGCAGCAGTTTATTTGGCAGGGTGATTGCGTAGATGTTGCGCGGCAGGGGGTTCTCCACTTGCCATTCAGGTAACACGCGTTGCAATTTACCCTTAGCGATATAGCGGTTGGCTATGAAAGTGGGGATCAGCGCAATGCCGACACCCTGCAGGATGGCATCAATCATGGCGTCGCTGTTATTGATCATCAGCCGTGGAACCAGCGTCACCGTCTCCATTATTTCATTGTGCCAAAAACGCCAGGCACCGCGAAATTGCCGTTCATCGGGGAAAAAAATGTTGTGTTTGATGAGTGCCGCCGGAAAATCCGGCAGCACCTGGTCGTAATCCGCAGCACACACCAATACGTAATCGACAGGCATCAGGGCGCGGGCCACCATACTCTCCGGTGGGCTTTCGGTTACGCGCAACGCCAGATCGTAGACGTCCTGCGTCAAATTAGTGACCTGGTCGGTCAGCGACAATTCGACGTTTATTTCAGGATAGCGGCGTAAAAATGCGGGCAGAAAAGGGGTGAGCAGGATCTTACCCAGTGTATTAGGCGCGGTGATCCGCAAAATACCCTGAGGGGTATCGCTGAAGCTCTCCGCACGGGAGAAAAGTGTCTGCGTCGCGGAGAGTACCGTCAGCGCCTGCTGGTAAATTTCCAGTCCGACCTCGGTAGGAGTGACAGAGCGGGTCGAGCGCGTAAATAACACCACATTGAGGCGTTTCTCCAGCCGGTCAATCATCCTGCTCACCGAAGAGGGTGCCAGCGAAGTCTCCCGTCCTGCCGAAGAAAAACTTCCTTTTTCAACCACCTGGATAAGAACGGACAAACTGGGAAGAAGTTCGGCTAACTCATTTGTGCTTTTCACGCATAGCTCATTTGTTTCTGGGATATCTATCCAAATTATCATCAGACCGTATGATGTTCAACGAGGCAATCTCTGATGAGAATCAGCCATAATAGTCAATTTATTGAATGATTTAGCACTGTTAAACCCCTCGGTTATTGAAGGGTTACGACCGCCCGCAGTTTACCCTGCGTCAGATCTGGTATCACCTGAGCCACCTCACTGGTGGTGGCTCCTGAAATCCTTTAAGGAAAGCAATGAAATGAGCAGTGATCGTTTTGGATTAAAACGTTTCGTCTTTTCCCGCTTTGCCGGGTCACTGTGCGATCAGTTTCTGCTGTTTGCCGTGCCGCTGGCGATTTTGAAAGCTACCGGTTCTTTAACCTTTTCCTCGCTGGCATTCGTGATTGAATGGTTGCCGCGCATTCTGTTTTTCCCGCTTTCAGGTTTTCTGGCTGACCGCATTAAGCCCCGTTTTATCTTCTTTAACGTGGAAGCCGGACGCTGCGTGTTAATGTTAGTCGCTTTCCTGACCCTGACCTTTCATCCCGCTGCCACATTCCCGGTGCTGGCGGTCATGATGGCGCTGCTGTCGGTGGCCTATGTCCTGAACTTTGTCGCAACTGAAGCGCTTTTACCGCGCCATATCTCCGCAGAGGCTCTGCCGAAAGCACATTCAATGTTACAGGGGGTCGACCAGACCACGCAGGTTCTCGGCCCTGCGCTGGCAGTGGCAATTTCCGTCTATGGGGGCGTCGGGGCGATTTTAGCCTGTGCAGCCGTACTGTTTGCTGTCTCTGCCATCAACTATCTGTTCCTTGAAACTCATGATCTTGAAGTGGCAGAGAAGATGAGTCTGCGCTCCATTGTGCAATCAAACATTACGGCAATTCAGGTGCTTAAACAGAATAAAATCCTGCTGCATCTGTGTGCGCTGACCTGGGTAGTGAATCTGGTTTACGGTGCAGCACTGGTGGTGAGTGCGGCGGTGATCCTCAAAGAGTTTCATCTGCCTGAGAGTTACTTTGGCGTCTTACAGACTTCGGCTGCGCTTATCACCCTCATTACGTTTTTCTTTGTGCCGCGAATTGCCAAACGCTTCGGGCTTTCCACGCTGGGAACCCTGTCATTTTGCGGCATGATATTGTCAGGTGCGCTGATGTCGCTTTCACTCGATTACGCGATGTATCTGGCAGGTTACGCATTACTGATGGCTTTTGACGGTGCATTCAGCGTCTACCTGCGAACCTTACGCAGCCAGATTATTCCGCAGAAACATCTGGGAAAAACCATGGGGCTTATTGGCCTGATGAACATGTGTTCGGTACCCGTTAGCGGCCTGGCAGTGACAGCGCTGGCAGGCCGCTTTATGCCGTTGCAAATCATCGCCATCATTCTGGTTTTTGCGCTGATATTAGGACTGATGTTGGTCATCATCGGCCGCCGTACCTTCGGCTACAACAGCTGGCTGCCGCCGGTCATCGCTCAGCCACAGGCTTGAAACGCGCATCTCTTTTCAAAACTCTTTTCACTCTATAAATCATGGGGAGCAAATCCCCTTTTCTGTTTATCCAAATTTGTGCTTTGAGTTTTTCTGCCCGTGAATGTTATTTTGGACGCTGCTCACTTGCACACAACACATAATAAAAATCCCACCAGAGAAAAACATGTCTATTAAACGCTATCCGCAACTGGCTCACTGGGGCGCATACACCGCCGTGGTGGAAGATGGCCGGTTGATTCGCTGCGAACCTTATCAAGCCGATGCTGATCCTTCGCCTTTACTCGATTCCATTGCGCCGCTGGTCTATTCCGACAAACGTATTCGTAAACCGGCCGTGCGCCGCTCGTGGCTGAAAAACCGTGAGAACAGCGATCGCTCGCTGCGCGGACGTGAGGATTTTGTCGAAGTGGACTGGGATCTGGCGCTGGATCTGGTGGCCGAAGAGAACAAGCGCGTGCGCGATCGCTACGGTGCTTCCGGCATTTTTAACGGCTCTTACGGCTGGTCATCCGCCGGTCGTCTGCATCACGCCCGTTCTCTGGTGCGACGTTTTTATTTCACCGGCGGCGGTGGTGTGGATCAGCAGGGTAACTACAGCTGGGGCTCGGCGCAGTTTTTTCTGCCTTATGTGATTGGTACGTTTACCCCGCTGACCGGACGTGTGACGTCGTGGCCGAGCGTGGTGGAACATGCGGATATTCTGGTGGCGTTCGGCGGTCTGGCGCTGAAAAATTCGCAGGTGGCTTCCGGCGGAGCGGTGGAACATACGCTGAAACCGGCGCTGGAACAGCTGGCGAAGAAGGGCACCCGCGTCATTAATATCAGCCCGATGCGTGACGACTGTCCGGAATTCGTTAATGCCGAGTGGATCCCGATCCGCCCGAACACGGACGCCGCGCTGATGATGGCGGTGGCGTATGAAATACAGCGCAAAGAAGCGCAGGACAACGCGTTTCTTGCCACCCATTGCGTGGGTTATCCGCAACTGGCTGCGTATCTGCGCGGCGAAACCGACGGTATTGCGAAAACCCCAGACTGGGCGAGCCCTATTACCGGCGTTCCGGCAGAGCGAATTGCGCGACTGGCAGATGACCTGATCGGCGTGCGCAGCTTTATTACCTGTTCGTATTCCGTGCAGCGCGCCCACCGTGGCGAGCAGCCTTACTGGATGATGATTGCTATTTCCGCGATGCTCGGGCAGGTCGGTTTGCCGGGTGGCGGTTTCTCGTTTGGTCATGGTTCGATGAACAGCGTCGGGAATCCGCGTTATGACACGCCGGGACCCGCCGTCAGCGCCGGGCCGAATCCTGCCGGTTTGTCGATTCCGGTCGCGCGCATCAGCGACATGTTACTCAATCCCGGTCAGCCGTATGAATTCCAGGGAGAGACGCTCAGTTATCCGGATATTCATCTGGTGCACTGGGCGGGCGGTAATCCGTTCCATCATCATCAGCAGCTGAATCGGCTGGTCAAAGGCTGGCAGAAGCCAGACACGGTGATAGTGCAGGATAACGTCTGGACGGCAGCGGCGCACATGGCGGATATCGTGCTGCCCGCAACGACTTCGCTGGAACGTAACGATATCGGCGGTTCATCGCGTGACCGTTTCGTGCTGGCAATGCATCAGGCGATTGCGCCTCAGCATCAGGCGCGTAACGATTTTGATATTTTCGCGGATATTGCCGAGCGTCTCGGTTATCGCGAACAGTTCACACAGGGGCGCAATGAAGATCAGTGGCTGCGCCATATTTACCGCCAGTGCGGCGAAGCGCAAAAGGGTACCGGTGTCGAATGGCCGGACTTCGAAACCTTCTGGGAGCGCGGTTTCGTCGAGCTGCCGGTGCCGGAAAAAGATTACGTCTTCTTTGAAGAATTCCGTAAAAGCCCGCGCGCGAATCCGTTAGGGACGCACAGCGGCAAAATCGAACTGTTCTCCGAAACCATCGCCGGTTACGGTTATAAAGATTTTGCGCCGCATCCTGAATGGCAGCCACCGGTCGAATGGCTGGGTGCCGAAAGCGCCAAAGAATGGCCGTTGCACCTGATTTCCATTCAGCCAAAAGATCGCCTGCACAGCCAGCTCGATCAGTCGCCGCTGGCGCAGTCGAACAAAACCGCCGGTAAGGAAACGCTGTTTATGCATCCGGAAGATGCGGGCAGCCGTCAGCTGAAAAACGGCGACCGGGTGAAAGTGCATAATGCGCGCGGCAGCTGCCTCGCGGGGGTTTCGCTAAACGACGGGATCACGCGTGGCGTGGTGCTGATGTCCACCGGTGCCTGGTTTGATCCGGGCTTTGGCGGCAAATGGCAGGAAACCGAGCAGGCGGGGAATCCGAATGTGCTGACACTGGATATCGGCACCTCGCGTCTGACGCAGGGGCCGAATGCGATGAGTTGCCTTGTCGAGGTGGAGGCTTTTTAGGGTAGTATTTAATAAGTTAAGAGAAATCGGGCTCATTTTCACCACTCGTTACACTTTGCGGAATTATGTTTCGATTGCCTGCTGGCTGTGGTTCGTACAAACCAGCTAAATTAAACGTCCCAGAGGTATTGATTGGTGAATCATCAACGTGCTCTGCATGTTGATACCGATTAAATTTGCACCAACCTACGCGGATGCGTAGGTTTTTTTTTGCCTCAATTTCTGCACGCAGCTAAGCAACCTCCTAAACTCTCTCTGACTGGCGTCTTTTACAACGGCTTATAGTATGCTGTTTCCCCAACCTTTTTCTTTCAAGATCAGGGATGACACATAAGGAGATGGCAAACATGTATAACTTTCTTTTCGCCGCATTCAGATGGCTTTTCCGTCTGATGTTTCGGGTCACTGTGACCCCGGCGGAAAACAATTTTAATTACCCGCGTTTAATCCTCACGCCGAACCATGTCTCGTTTATCGACGGCATGCTGCTGGTTCTTTTCCTGCCGATCAAACCGGTTTTCGCGGTCTATTCCAATATTACGGATACCTGGTTTATGCGCTGGCTGAAGCCGTATGTGGACTTCATGCCGCTGGATCCGACCAAACCGATGGCGATCAAGCACCTGATCCGCGAAGTGGAAAAAGGACGTCCGGTGATAGTATTCCCGGAAGGCCGCATTACGGTCACCGGTTCATTAATGAAGATTTACGACGGCGCGGCCTTTGTGGCGGCGAAGTCTCAGGCGACAGTCATTCCGGTGCGCATTGATGGCGCGGAATATACGCCGTTCGGGCGCCTGTTCGGCAGTTTCAAGCTCCGCTGGTTCCCGAAAGTCACCCTCAATCTGTTACCGGCGACGACTATCCCGATGCCGGATGCGCCGCGTTCCCGTGACCGCCGCGTACTGGCCGGTGAACAACTGCATAAAATTATGATGCAGGCGCGCATGGAAACCCGCGAGCCGGAAACCTTGTATCAGGCGTTGCTGTCCGCGCAAACCCGTTATGGCCGCCGCAAACCGTGCATCGCCGATATCGCGTTCAAAGAAGATTCCTATCAGGGGCTGCTGAAAAAATGCCTCGGTGTGAGCCGTATCCTGCAACGTTTTACCCGGGAAGGTGAGCACGTCGGCATGCTGCTGCCGAACGCCACCATCATGGCGGCGGCGCTGTTTGGCGCGTCGATGCGTAACCGTATTCCGGCGCTGCTCAACTACACCGCTGGCGCGAAAGGGCTGCAAAGCGCGATGAAAGCGGCGCAGATCAAAACCATCGTGACGTCCCGGCAGTTTCTTGAAAAAGGTAAGCTGACGCACCTGCCGGAAAATGTACCGGAGGCGAACTGGGTTTATCTGGAAGATCTGAAAGACACGGTGACCACGCAGGATAAGCTGTGGATCCTGTTCCATCTGATTTTTCCGCGTCGGGCGATGCTGCCGCAAAAGCCTGATGACGCGGCGCTTGTGCTGTTTACTTCCGGTTCGGAAGGCAATCCGAAAGGCGTGGTGCATTCACACGCCAGCCTGATGGCGAACGTTGAGCAAATCCGTACCGTCGCTGATTTCACGCCGCGTGACCGCTTTATGTCGTCGCTGCCGCTGTTCCACGCCTTTGGCCTGACCGTCGGATTGCTGACGCCGCTGATGACCGGCGCACGCGTATTTTTATATCCAAGTCCGCTGCATTACCGCATCGTGCCGGAACTGGTGTATGACCAGAACTGTACCGTGCTGTTTGGCACTTCCACGTTCCTGGCGAATTATGCCCGCTTTGCCCATCCGTATGATTTCGCCCGCCTGCGCTATGTGGTGGCTGGCGCGGAGAAACTGGCTGAAAGCACCAAGGAAATCTGGCAGAACAAGTTTGGTATCCGCATTCTCGAAGGCTACGGTGTGACCGAGTGCGCGCCGGTGGTGGCGATCAACGTGCCGATGGCGACCAAAGTGAACACCGTCGGCAAAATCTTGCCGGGGATGGTATCCCGCCTGATTACCGTGCCGGGTATTGAGGAAGGCGGTCGTCTGCAACTGCGTGGGCCAAACATCATGAAAGGCTATCTGCGCGTCGAAAATCCCGGTGTGCTGGAAACCCCGCAGGCCGAAAATGCCGCTGGCGAGATGCAGGCTGGCTGGTACGACACCGGCGATATCGTCACGCTGGATGAAAAAGGTTTCTGCGCCATTCGTGGCCGCGTGAAACGTTTTGCCAAACTGGCGGGTGAGATGGTATCGCTGGAAAGCGTCGAACAGCTGGCAATCAAGGCTTCACCAGATAAACAACATGCGGCGACGTCGCGCAGTGATGCCAGCAAAGGCGAGGCGCTGGTGTTGTTTACCACCGATGCAGAATTACGTCGTGATGCGCTGAGCAAAGCTGCCCGCGAACTGGGGCTGCCGGAACTGGCGGTGCCGCGTGATATTCGTGTCGTTAAAGCATTACCGTTGCTTGGCAGCGGTAAACCCGATTTTGTGACCCTGCGCCAGATGGCAGAAAACCCGGAGAGTGAGGCATGAGTCAGCCTTCAACGGCGGCCGCAGGGCCGCTGATGTCTAAAAGTATGTCTGCGGTGATCGTGGCGCAGTTTCTGTCCGCTTTCGGTGACAACGCGCTGCTGTTCGCGGCGCTGGCGCTGATCAAACAGCAGCTTTATCCCGACTGGAGCCAGCCTGTTTTACAAATGGCGTTTGTGGCGACGTATATTATCCTCGCGCCGTTTGTCGGTCAGTTCGCTGACAGCTTCTCCAAAGGCCGCGTGATGATGGTCGCTAATCTGCTGAAACTGGCAGGCGCGGCGGTGATTTGCGCGGGCATGAATCCTTTCCTCGGTTATACGCTGGTCGGTATTGGCGCGGCGGCATATTCACCGGCGAAATACGGCATTCTCGGTGAAATCGCCAGTGGCGAACAGCTGGTGAAAGCCAACGGCCTGATGGAAGCGTCCACCATTGCGGCGATCCTGCTCGGGTCTGTTGCCGGTGGCGCACTGGCCGACTGGAGCATTCTGGCGGCGCTCGGTATCTGTGTGCTGGCCTACGGCGCGGCAGTGGCGGCAAACTGGTTTATTCCCAAGCTGGATCCGGCGCGTCCGGGGCAGTCGTGGAATCCGGCAAAAATGAGCCGGACGTTTTTCGCAGCCTGCAAAACCTTATGGCAGGATGGCGAAACCCGCTTCTCTCTGGTCGGCACCAGTTTGTTCTGGGGCGCGGGTGTGACGCTGCGTTTCCTGCTGGTGCTGTGGGTACCGGTAGCACTGGGCATTACCGATAACAAAACGCCAACGCTGCTCAATGCGATGGTCGCTATCGGGATCGTGTTTGGTGCGGGCGCTGCGGCGAAATTAATCCGTCTGGAAACCGTGAAACGCTGTCTGCCTGCCGGTGTCGCTATCGGTATCGCTGTCGTCGTGTTTGCGCTGCAAACCAGCATGCTGAGTTCTTACATTGTGCTGGTGGTGGTAGGGATTTTGGGCGGTTTCTTCGTGGTGCCGCTGAATGCCCTGTTACAGCATCGCGGTAAAATTTCTGTCGGTGCGGGTAATGCGATTGCCGTACAGAATCTCGGTGAAAACACCGCCATGCTGCTGATGCTCGGCCTGTATTCGCTGGTGGTGATGGCCGGTGCGCCGGTCGTGGCGATTGGCATCGGATTTGGTGTGATCTTCGCGCTGGCCATTACCGGACTGTGGATCTGGAAGAACATGCAGAAACGCCGTCTGGCGTGAAGGGGTTTTATCAAAAGAAAAGGGCGCTGAGCGCCCTTTTTGCTGTCTGCAATCCGCATTAACTCTGCAGGAATTACGGCGCAGGGATCGTGAAGCGTTTGTGGATATTTTCCAGGTCAGCGAGGATTTCTTCATCAAGCGTCAGATCCTGACTGTCGATGTTGATCTTCAGCTGTTCCAGCGTCGTCGCACCCAGCAGCGTACTGGCTACGAACGGTTGCTGACGCACAAAGGCCAGCGCCATCTGAGAAGGATCCAGATTACGTTTCTTCGCCAGCGCCACATATTCGGCAATCGCCGCTTCTGCCTGTGGTGAAGAATAACGGGTGAAACGGCTGAACAGCGTATTACGCGCACCGGCCGGTTTCGCCCCGTTCAGGTATTTGCCACTCAGCGTACCGAATGCCAGGCTGGAATACGCCAGCAGTTCGACGCCTTCGTGCTGGCTGATTTCTGACAAACCGATTTCAAAGCTGCGGTTCAGCAGGCTGTACGGGTTTTGAATTGAAACGATACGCGGCAGATCGTGTTTCTCCGCCAGTTGCAGGTAACGCATCACGCCCCACGGGGTTTCGTTGGAAACACCGATGTAGCGGATTTTACCGGCACGCACCTGTTCATTTAGCGCTTCAAGCGTTTCCAGCAAGGTCACAGGAGACTGTTCTTCGGTGTACTGATAACTCAGTTTGCCAAAGAAGTTGGTCTGACGCTGTGGCCAGTGCAGCTGGTACAAGTCCAGATAATCTGTATTCAGACGCTTCAGGCTGGCATCCAGCGCTGCACGGATATTTTTACGATCCAGCATCTGGCCAGGGCGGATAGCGTTGTCATTACCACGGGAAGGGCCGGCAACTTTACTCGCCAGAACAATCTTCTCACGGTTGCCACGGGCTTTGAGCCAACTGCCGATATAACTTTCTGTCAGCCCCTGCGTCTCTGGACGCGGCGGAACGGGGTACATTTCAGCGGTATCAATCAGATTGATGCCTGCAGAAACGGCGTAATCGAGCTGCTGATGGGCGTCGGCTTCGCTGTTTTGTTCACCAAAAGTCATGGTGCCAAGTCCCAGTAAGCTCACTTCTAAAGAACTGTGGGGTATACGGTGATATTGCATTGCCGGTTTTCCTTTATATCTGAGAATGTCAGGCTAATGAAAAAGCGCCTCAGCTGACTATATACAAGGGAATCATCAGGGGGAAGTGGCAGAGAGTGCCGGTAATCTGAGCGAGGCGGGGTAAAAGCAAAAGAGCCGGTAAAAACCGGCTCTCATCGGACAGGGTTCAGCCTTGACTTAACGCTTCATGACCTGACTGACGTTATCGTTGTTGATCTGGCGTTCGTTGCCTTGTTCATCTGTGTAGCTCAGCAACCCGGTGGATTTATCCAGCTTTGGCTTGCCATCGGTCAGGATCATGCTGCCGTCTTTGGTCGAGATCACGTAATCGCTGGCGCAACCTGCCAAGGTAAAAACCAGCATTGCAGCACCGGCCATCATCAATGTTTTCTTCATCATTATTATCATTCCTTTTATGCACAACAAGAGTGTCAGATTCTAGCGTAGCAAAAGGTTTGAAAAGTAGCAGAAAAGGTGATTAAAATTTTCTAAAAGTGGTGATTAAAGCAAAAAATGCCGAGCGAGGAGGGCTGCGGTAAAACGCTTCTTAAGATAGAAACCGCGAGGCAGCGTCAGGATCGGTTGCCCGAATTCACCGATGGCTTCGGTCAGCGCTTTACTGTTTGCGGCTTTCGGCCTGATTTGCAAAAACTCACCGTGACGGGCAGTAATACTTTCTACTTTGCCGAGCACAATCAAATCCATCAGCTCTTCCCAGTCCTGACGCAGCTGTTCATCTTCTTCCTGCGAAGGCTGCCACAATAAAGGCGCGCCAATGTGCCGCGCTGCCAGCGGGATCTGACGCTCACCTTCGACGGGTATCCATAATACCCGCGCCAGTTTGTGCCGCACATGGCTGTTTTCCCAGGTGACACCGCTGTTGCCGGTCAAAGGCGCTACGCAGACAAAGGTGGTTTCCAGCGGTCTGCCACGGGAATCAACCGGAATAGTTTTCAGCTCAATGCCGATGTCAGCGAAATCCTGCTCAGGTTTACTGCCGGCTACCGCACCCAGATAAACTTCCAGCAACATGCCAACCCAGCCTTTCTCCCGCTTAAGATTTTCCGGAATAGGTAGTCTTGCATGCGCGGCCAGCTCGCCCAGCGTGTGGCCCGCCAGCGACTGTGCGCGTTGCAGCAGCTCCTGTTGGTGGTGGGGCGGTGTGGTAGCTGGTAAAGGAATAGACATAAAAAACAATGCTCAATTAATAGATTAATTTTTGTACTGCTTTGTGCAGGCACAATGAATAAAAAATTATCCCTGTGGAGTAATGAAATAATAGCATGATTTGCCTTAGGTTTTTTTTTGCTTTCTGGTCTCCGCTGTTCACATTTGATTAGGTTGATCACCTGTTGAAGGCGACAATAAACAGGATCACCCACCTACTTATCCACAGATTTCTTGGATAACCCCACCTTTAACGGATCACTGGTTCGATTTACAGGCTTGACGGAAGGGGTTTTATTCAATTTTTGCCCGGATGGCGTCAACTTTTAAACGATCGCTGTGGATAAAAACGACATTGGTGGATCTTTCACCAGGTCACTGTGCAGTGTGAGATAACTCTCATTTTTGAACGTGGGATAACTTCATTAATTGCAGGTAATATTTTGGTTTATATGGTTTTTGTGTGCGGTGTTTTTTTGCGTCAAAATAAGTTCAGGAGAGTTTTACCCCGCTTACTCTTAAGTTCTTCACATACCTATCCACAGAAAAAGTGAATAAAATCTGGAGTGATTCCCAAAATCTGTTTATAACTTTGAGTATAACTGTGAGTTATCCCATTTTTATTCATGCTCATCGGCATTAACCAGTGGTTTACCGCCTGTTGGTAGTATGAAACAATCAGAACATCTATGATTTTAAGCTATTGAGGTAGTCCGGTGATCGATGATGATGGCTACCGCCCGAATGTTGGTATCGTAATCTGTGACAAGCAGGGTCAGGTATTGTGGGCCAGACGATACGGTCAGCACTCCTGGCAGTTTCCGCAAGGGGGCATAAACCCCGGTGAAACCGCTGAGCAGGCCATGTACCGCGAGCTGTTTGAGGAAGTGGGGCTTGGCCGTAAAGATGTACGTATTCTGGCTTCAACCCGTAACTGGTTACGTTATAAATTGCCAAAACGTTTGGTGCGTTGGGACACAAAGCCGGTTTGTATCGGCCAAAAGCAAAAATGGTTCTTGCTGCAACTGATGTCTAACGAAGCTGATATCAATATGCAGCGTAGCAGTACGCCTGAATTTGATGGCTGGCGTTGGGTGAGTTTCTGGTATCCGGTTCGTCAGGTGGTGTCTTTTAAACGCGATGTTTACCGTCGTGTAATGAAAGAGTTTTCCACCACGATTATGCCGATGCAGGAAGTCTCCCTTCCCAAGACATCGCCCGCCTATCGTCGTAAAAGAGGCTAAGTCACGAAGAGATGCTCACGCGTTTGCGAGAAATTGTTGAAAAGGTAGCAATGGCGTCCAGCCTCAATGATGCGCTGGATGTACTGGTCAATGAAACCTGCCTGGCGATGGACACCGAAGTCTGTTCCGTCTATCTCGCTGACAATGACCGCCGTTGTTATTACCTGATGGCGACGCGAGGTTTGAAAAAACCTCGCGGGCGGACTATTACCCTGGCGTTTGATCAGGGGATAGTCGGTCTGGTAGGGCGTCTGGCCGAGCCCATTAACCTTGCCGATGCGCAGAGCCACCCCAGCTTCAAATATATTCCCGCCGTAAAAGAAGATCTTTTCCGATCTTTTTTAGGTGTGCCGATCATCCACCGGCGTCAGTTACTCGGCGTGCTGGTTATTCAGCAACGCGAACACCGCCAGTTCGATGAAAGTGAAGAGTCATTTTTGGTCACGCTGGCGACGCAGCTGGCTGCAATCCTTTCTCAGGCACAACTGAATGTGCTTTACGGACGCTTTCGTCAGACCCGTGTCCGCGCACTTGCGGCTTCGCCGGGTGTGGCGATTGGTATCGGCTGGCAGGACAGCTCGCAGCCATCGCTCGAGCATGTTTATATGGCGTCCACGCTCGATACGGTGCGTGAACGCGAACGCCTGACCCGCGCACTGGAAGATGCCGGTGCCGAGTTCCGCCGTTTCAGTAAACGTTTTACTGCCAGCGCGCAGAAAGAAAGCGCGGCGATTTTCGACCTCTATTCCCACCTCCTTAACGATGCACGCCTCAAGCGCGAATTGTTCGCCCAGATTGATCAGGGTGCAGTGGCGGAATGGGCGGTCAAAAAGGTGGTTGAAGAGTTTGCCGCTCAGTTTGCCAGCCTGCAGGATACTTATCTGCGCGAGCGCGGCAGCGATTTACGTGCGCTGGGTCAGCGGCTGGTTTTCCACCTCGATGACACCATTCAGGGTAATACGCAGTGGCCTGAGCGCTTTATTCTGGTCGCCGATGAGCTCACAGCCACATTGCTGGCAGAAGTGCCGCAAGACCGCCTGGCCGGTGTGGTAGTTCGTGACGGCGCGGCTAACTCCCACGCGGCGATTTTAGTCCGCGCAATGGGCGTGCCGACCATTATGGGCGCTGACATTCAGCCTGCGCTGCTCAGCCAGCGGCAGCTGATTGTTGATGGTTATCGCGGTGAATTACTGATTGATCCGGAACCCGTGCTGGTTACGGAATACAAGCGTCTGATCAGCGAAGAAATGGAGCTGAGTCAGAAAGCTGAAGATGACGTTGAGCAACCCGCCGCACTGAAAAGTGGCGAACGGGTGAAAGTGATGCTCAATGCCGGCCTGAGTGCAGATCACGAAAAACTCTTCGGCAGCCGCGTCGATGGCGTCGGGCTGTACCGTACTGAAATACCTTTCATGCTGCAAAGCGGCTTCCCTTCTGAAGAAGAACAGGTCGCGCAATATCAGGGCATGTTGCAGCTGTTCCCGCAAAAGCCGGTGACCCTGCGCACGCTGGATATCGGGTCTGATAAACAACTTCCGTATATGCCGATCAGCGAGGAAAACCCTTGTCTGGGCTGGCGCGGCATCCGTATTACCCTCGACCAGCCGGAAATTTTCCTGATTCAGGTGCGTGCGATGCTGCGTGCCAATGCGGCGACCGGTAATCTCGGCATTCTTCTGCCCATGGTAACCAGTCTTGAAGAGATTGATGAGGCGCGTCGTTTAATCGACCGTGCAGGACGGGAAGTTGAGGAACAACTCGGTTACGAGCTTCCGCACACACGTCTTGGCGTCATGATTGAAGTCCCTTCCATGGTCTTTATGCTGCCTGCTCTGGCGGGTAGGGTAGAATTTATCTCCGTCGGCACCAACGATTTAACGCAATATCTGCTGGCAGTGGATCGCAACAACACCCGCGTTGCCGGGCTTTATGACAGCCTGCATCCGGCAATGCTGCGCGTGCTCAAGCAGATTGTTACCAGTGCAGAAGTCGCCGGACTGGACGTTAGCTTGTGTGGAGAAATGGCGGGTGACCCGATGGGGGCATTACTGCTTACCGGTATGGGGTTTCGTAATCTCAGCATGAACGGACGCAGTGTCGCCCGTGTAAAATACCTGCTGCGCCGTATCGAACTGAACGATGCCGAAGAACTCGCCGGACGCGTATTACAGGCGCATTTCACCACGGACGTGCGTCATATGACCGCCGCGTTTATGGAAAGACGCGGGTTGGGCGGTCTGATCCGCGGCGGTAAATAAGCGCCGGACTTCACATTCTTTGCCCTGTTACTCTCATCCTGACAGCACTCTGGCGCAGGATGAGAAGATTTTTTACAGAACTTTTCCAGCGGCTTAGCCCCGGAAAACCTTCCGGCTATGCTACTATTCGCTCCCTGCTGGCCCCTGACCGGGCAATAATGATAAACAATTTGTGGTGATAGATGAGCAACAGCTATCTGGCGTTTCCCCAGTTTGATCCGGTAATTTTCTCAATCGGACCGGTATCTCTTCACTGGTACGGACTGATGTATCTGATCGGTTTTGTCTTCGCAATGTGGCTGGCGGTACGCCGTGCTAACAAGCCAGGCAGCGGCTGGACCAAAGACGAAGTGGAAAACCTGTTGTACGCAGGTTTCCTCGGTGTCTTCCTCGGTGGTCGTATCGGTTACGTATTTTTCTACAACCTGCCTTTATTCCTCGAAAATCCACTTTATCTTTTCAAAGTGTGGGACGGCGGTATGTCCTTCCACGGCGGCCTGATTGGTGTGATTGTGGTCATGCTGATTTTTGCGCGTCGCACCAAACGCAACTTCTTCCAGGTTTCCGATTTTATCGCTCCGCTGATCCCGTTTGGTCTGGGTGCGGGCCGTCTCGGTAACTTTATCAATGGTGAACTCTGGGGCCGCGTAACCACCGATGTACCTTGGGCGATGCTGTTCCCGGGCTCGCGTCAGGAAGATATCGCAATCGCCGCCGCTGACCCGAAATGGCAGCCGCTGCTGAACCAGTACGGCGTGCTTCCGCGCCATCCTTCCCAGCTGTATGAACTGCTGCTCGAAGGTATCGTACTGTTCATCATCCTGAACGTATTTATCCGTAAATCTCGCCCGATGGGCGCGGTATCAGGTTTGTTCCTGATCGGTTATGGCTTATTCCGCATCATCGTTGAACACTTCCGCCAGCCAGATGCACAGCTCGGCCTGTTCGACGGGATCATCAGTATGGGACAGGTTCTGTCCATTCCAATGGTCGTTATTGGCCTGATTATGATGGTCTGGGCATATCGCCGTCCGCAGAAACAATTGTCGTGAGGTAACATGAAACAGTATCTGGATTTAATGCAGAAAGTGCTCGATGAGGGCACCCCTAAAGCCGACCGTACCGGTACTGGCACGTTGTCGATTTTTGGTCATCAGATGCGTTTCAACTTGCAGGAAGGTTTCCCGCTGGTCACTACCAAACGCTGTCATTTGCGCTCCATCATTCATGAGCTCCTGTGGTTCCTGAAAGGCGAAACTAACATCGCTTATCTGCGTGAAAACAATGTCAGCATCTGGGACGAGTGGGCCGATGAAAACGGCGACCTCGGTCCGGTGTATGGCAAGCAGTGGCGTGCCTGGGGCGCGGCTGACGGCAAGCAAATTGACCAGTTGGCGAATGTTGTCGAGCAACTAAAGAAAGACCCTGACTCGCGTCGTATTATCGTGTCAGCATGGAACGTCGGTGAGCTGGATCAGATGGCACTGGCGCCATGCCACGCTTTCTTCCAGTTCTATGTGGCGGACGGGAAACTGTCCTGCCAGCTGTATCAGCGTTCATGCGATATCTTCCTCGGTCTGCCGTTTAACATTGCCAGCTACGCGCTGCTGGTACATATGATGGCGCAACAATGCGACCTCGAAGTGGGTGACTTTGTCTGGACGGGTGGCGACACCCATCTGTACAACAACCACATGGAGCAGACGCATCTGCAACTATCGCGTGAACCCCGCGCGTTGCCAAAACTTGTCATCAAGCGCAAGCCGGCCTCCCTGTTTGATTACAACTTCGAAGATTTCGAGATTGAAGGGTACGATCCGCACCCGGCAATCAAAGCGCCTGTCGCTATCTGATCCTTCGTTGTCTGCCGCCTGACGTTCCCGTCAGGCGGTCATTTCTCTGGTATCCAGCTTTTACCCTCTGCCCCACTTTGTACGCCTTTTCCTGAGCATTCCCACTCCGATTTAAAGCCAAATGCTATTCCTGCGAGGCATCACGCAACGTTTTTGTCGTGTGCATTGTGTTGCGCTGATTGTTTCCGAGGCATCCAGGAAAAAATCACTTTGCCGGTAGCAGAACAAATTTAAGCGCCTACCCTGACGGCATGAAGACTTACAGCATGATTGCAGCCAGACGCAAAGGGGAACGCGGGATGTCACTGATAGAATTGATGGTCGTGGTGGTTTTAGTGGCCATATGCACATTATGGGGAACGCAAAGCTGGCGAGGTTATCAACAGGCACTCAAGCTTGAACAACATGCACAGCGGCTGCGTCTGTATCTTTATGGCGTTCAGTCCGAGGCCAATGATTACAATCTTTCAGCGGTGTTATGGGTGATTGGCGGCAACGACGGATGTGTCGGTTACGGCCCGCGCTCTACGGATTGTCACAATGCCACCGGTAAAATCTTTGTCATGGAGGAGCCAGATATCGAGTTGTCCGGTCTCGCCGACAAATCAATGGGATTCTACGGGCTGCGAAACGCCGCGCTGGCAGGGCGTTTAACGTTAAAAAATTCAGCGGGAAGTCTGCGTCTGGTGCTTTCAGCAAGGGGACGACTGCGTATATGCAGCGAAGATAAACCGTTGTTGGGGATCAGCCTGTGCCAGTAGCCTCTCGCGGATTCACACTGCCGGAAATCATGATTGCGATGAGTATCGGCAGCATGCTGATGCTCAGCGCTGCGCAGATTTATCCGCTGATGCGTCAGAGAAGCCAGAGCCTGGGAAGGCACTATCAGCTTGATCAGCTATTGCATCAGACTGTTTTTACTATCGCCAAAGATCTCCGGCGTGCCGGTTTTTGTAATGGCAGTTGCGAGGGTAAACCGGTCATTACGGGACATGCAGAGGGAGAGCCCGAAGGTTCCTGTGTCATCATCCTTTATGACCTGAACCGCAATGGTCGGTGGGAAAAGCCCGGCGCGGCAGATTCGGAATATTTTGGTTACCGCTTACGGCAGGGCGGAATTGAGATCCAGCGGGGAGCGGCAGATTGCGGCAGTTCCGGCTGGGAGAAACTACTCGATCCCTCTGAAGTCAGTGTCATGAAATTCAGCGTAAAAGAATCCTCCGCAGAAGCTTCCGGCGGATTGTATTCGCTGCAACTTGAAGCCCGCTGGAGCAACAACCCTTCTGTTCACCGGCAAGTGACCGAAATGGTGGCAGGGCGCTCGTTATGACTGAGGCAAAGAACGTCGACAGTCTGTTCAGGCAAAAGGGGAGTGCCATGATATTGAGCATCATGGTGATGATGGGGTTGGGATTAATTGCCCTCAGTTCATTGCAGCAGCAGCTTTCAGCCGGGCTGGCACTGACCTCTAATCAGCACCGTTTTGTTATCGGTTGGGAAAATGCGTCTTCCGCCTTAGCCTGGGGCATCAGTCAGCCGTGGAAGGATTTTAGTGATAGCCGCTGGCAGTGCCAGGACGTACCGGCAATGCTCATTTCCTCCGGTGGTGGCAGGGTTTGTGTTCGCGCTTCACTCCGGCAGGATGTTTTTGTTCTTCGCGGCGAAGGAACCGCGGGCGAAGGTAAGGCAACTGTGAAATTGTTTCAGCAAACTAGCATGAAAAAGCAGGCGGACGGGAAACTGAGTTTTACACCACTGAAACAGGGATGGCTGGACTTTTGTCCGGAGGCGGATGAGCAGGTTTGCAATGACTGATGACGGTACCAGTCAACAGGGTTTCAGCCTGCCCGAAGCGCTGATCGCAATGTTATTGCTGTCAGTCTCTCTTCTCGGGCTGATGAATTACTACCAGTCGCTGACCTATGGCTTTATGCGCCAGTGGCAGACTCAGGAAGCATGGACAGAGGCACATTCTCAGCTCGAGGCGCACGCTGCGACCGGGAAGGGGACAGAGCCTCTGGCGGAAAAGTGGAATTATCAGTTTTCGGGTGTTTCCGCGGGCCAGTTATGCCAGCGGGTACAGGTAATCGTGCAAACGCCCGCAAAATATCAGGCAGTATTGCATCGGCTGGAATGCAATTTCGCACCCTGAAACAGAGAGTAAATGCCTGCACGGGAGAAACAAAAATACCGTCAAGCTGCTTGCAATGGTGTTTTAACAGCTTAGAGTGGTTTAACTAAGTGATTTTTACCTATTGGCAGGATTTGGCTTTACGGCTAAAACGTGACGGAGCACAGGAAGAAAATCCCGATTCGGTTTTTTTTCACAACTATCCTGTTTCTGCGGGGTCTGAACAGACTCAACCGCTCAAAACAGCTTGTTGAGGTTCATCTGTTATTGAACCGTGTATTTATTGCCCCGTGTGGCACGTTTATTTGATTGAGGGAGAGTGGCAATGTTAAAACAGGTTACCCGAATTTCCGGGTTACTGTTGTTATTGACCTTTTGGGCCCCTGTTGTTTCGAGTGCAGCCGACTGGCAGCCTTATGCACAAGCTATCAATAAAAGTCAGAACGACCCGCGTCAGTATCAGGCCATCAAACTGGCCAATGACATGACCGTCTTGCTGGTATCTGACCCTCAAGCCCCCAAGTCACTCGCTGCTCTGGCTATTCCCGTGGGTTCGCTGGAAGACCCTGATTCTCAGTTGGGTCTGGCTCACTACACCGAACACATGTTGCTGATGGGTTCGAAGAAATACCCTCAGCCGGAAAGTCTCTCGGAGTTTCTCAAAAAGCATGGTGGCAGCCATAACGGCAGCACGGCTTCATACCGCACGGCTTTTTATCTGGAAGTCGAAAATGACGCCCTGCCTGAAGCGGTAGACCGTCTTTCCGATGCCATTGGCGAACCATTGTTAGATCCCGCCAACGGTGACCGGGAGCGAAATGCAGTGAACGCAGAGCTGACCATGGCCCGCTCGCGTGACGGCATGCGTATGGCGCAGGTGCGTGCAGAAACCTTAAATCCTGAGCATCCTGCAGCCCGATTTGCGGGGGGGAATCTGGATACGCTAAAAGACAAACCCGGCAGTAAGCTGCACGATCAACTGATGGCTTTTTATCACCGCTATTATTCCGCTAACCTGATGGTCGGTGTGATTTACAGCAACAAGTCTTTACCCGAGCTGGCAGAGCTGGCCTCAACCACCTTCGGGCAGATAGCCAATCATCACGCGGTAGTTCCGCCGATTACGGTGCCCACTTTAACTGCTGAACAGAAAGGAGAATTCGTCCATTTTGTTCCAGCCCAGCCCCGCAAAGAATTACGCATTGAATTTGCCATTGATAACAACAGTGCAGATTTTCGCAGTAAAACAGATACCTATATCAGCTATCTGATTGGCAACCGCAGCCCGAATACACTGTCTGACTGGTTACAGAAACAAGGTTATGCCGACGGGATCAGCGCCGGTGCAGACCCGATGGTTAACCGTAATATGGGCGTCTTTAATATTTCGGTTTCACTGACGGATAAGGGGCTCGCACAGCGTGATACCGTCATTGCCGCCATATTTAACTATCTCAACGAGATGCGTTCCAAGGGTATTGATAAGCCTTATTTCGATGAAATAGCCCACGTGATGGCGCTTGATTACCGGTATCCGGCATTAACGCGGGATATGGATTACGTCGAATGGCTGGTCGATACCATGCTGCGTGTACCGGTTGAGCATGTCCTCGATTCGCCTTATCTGACGGATCAGTACGACCCTAAAGCCATTGCGTCCCGTCTGGATGAGATGACGCCGCAAAATGCGCGCTACTGGATAATCAGCCCGAATGAGCCGCACAATAAAATGGCTTACTTCGTGAATGCGCCTTATGAGATCGATAAAGTTCCGCCTCAGACTTATGAGCAATGGAAAACCCTCGGGCAGAATATTTCATTGTCGCTGCCGGCTCTGAATCCTTATATCCCGGAGTCACTTGCCCTTGTGACCAAAGATTCTAAGGCCACAAAACCTGAACTGCTGGTGGACGATAAAGGTTTGCGGGTGTTGTACATGCCCAGCAGATACTTTGCTGATGAGCCAAAAGCCAATGTGACCGTTTCGTTCCGCAACGACCAGGCGCTGAGCACGGCAAAAAATCAGGTGCTATATGGTCTGACGGATTATCTGACCGGTGTGGCTTTTGATCAACTGAGCTATCAGGCTTCCATTGGCGGTATCACATTCGGGACATCACCGGACAATGGCCTGCAATTTACTGCCACAGGTTTTACCGAGTGCCTGCCTGATTTGCTGGCGGCGCTGGTAGATAACTATCCAGATTTTAAACCGACGCAGGAACAACTGGATCAGGCGAAATCCTGGTATCTCGAACGTCTGGCTTCAGCAGATAAAGGGAAAGCGTTTGAGCTGGCGTTACAGCCCGTTCAGTTGCTCTCCCGTGTGCCTTATACCGAACGCAGTGAGCGCGAAAAACTGGTTTCCGCTATCACCCTCGATGACGTCAACGCTTACCGCGAGCAACTGATACATCACGCAGCAGTGGAAGTGATGGTTGTCGGCAACATGACGGGTGACCAGGTTAAAGCTATGTCGCAGCAGATTATGCAGAAGCTGGGTGCCCATGGCGATCAGTGGTGGCGTGGGGAACAGGCGGAAGTGACCGTGCCGGTGAAAGCCAATATTCAGCGCGTTGGCACCAGCTCTGATTCTGCACTCGCCGCCGTGTATGTACCGACGGGCTACGATGAAGTCCAGAGTATGGGATACAGCGCGCTGCTCGGGCAGATTATTCAGCCGTGGTTCTACAGCCAGCTGCGTACTCAGGAGCAACTGGGATACGCGGTGTTTGCTTTCCCTATCCCTGTCGGAAAACAGTGGGGTATCGGGTTCCTGCTGCAAAGTAACAGCAAGCAACCGGACTATCTGTATCAGCGTTATCTGGCATTTTATCCACAAGCCGAAAAACGCCTGCGTGAAATGAAGGATGCTGAATTCCTGCAGTACAAGCAGGGGCTGGTCAACGAAATGCAGCAGAATCCGCAAACGCTGGATGAGGAAGCCGACAGATTCGGTAATGACTTCAGTCGCGGAAATGCGCAATTTGATACCAGAGCGAATGTCATTCGCGTGATTGCCGGACTGACGCAAACCCAGCTGGCGGATTACTTCCAGAAAGCGGTGATTAAACAGGAAGGGCTGGCGATGTTGTCTCAGGTTGCGGGAAATGACAGCAAAACACCGCAATACGCCGCGCCGGAAGGCTTTACAACCTGGCCGGACACTTCGACATTGCAGAAGACGCTGGAACCTAAATCCGCGCAATAAGCGGCTTACTATAGAAAACAAAAGGACGCATCTGCGTCCTTTTGTTTTCTGCAATTCACCGTCCGATAGGTAACGTTACAGCTCAGAAATCAGAATCTTGGAACGGCGCTGATAGTTGTACATTTCCTGTTTCTGAATCGGCAGCACATCGACTTCTGCCGGTTTAAAACCGCGCTCCTGGAACCAGTGGATGCTGCGCGTCGTCAGGACAAATAAACGGTTAAGCCCCATCATTTTTGCCTGACTGGCAACACGCTGCAGCAACATCTCACCGCGCGAAGAACTGCGGTAGTCCGGATGAACGGCCACGCAGGCCATTTCACCAATCCCTTCGTCATGGAACGGATAAAGCGCGGCGCAGGCGATGGTGAGGTTATCCCGTTCGATAATGGTAAATTTATCGATTTCCATCTCCAGTTGTTCGCGGGAACGGCGCACCAGAATGCCCTGTTGCTCCAGAGGGCGGATCAGTTCAAGTATGCCGCCGATGTCGTTAATGGTGGCGCGGCGAACCTGTTCAGCACTCTCCATGACGATTTGCGTACCAATGCCATCGCGGGAGAACAGTTCCTGAACCAGCGCGCCGTCTTCCTGATAACTGATCAGGTGACTGCGACGAACGCCGCTGCGGCAGGCTTTCACCGCACCACGCAGGAAGCGCACGGTGCCGGAAAGATAATCGCCACTGGATTCCATCTGATCAATTCGTTCCTGCGCGTCATTCGGGAACAATTCGGAAATGATATTACCTTCCTCATTGATGACTCCTTGTGAAGAACAGAAACCGATCATTTTCTCGGCCTTAAGTTTAATCGCCATCTGCGTCGCCACTTCTTCTGATGTCAGATTGAAGCTTTCGCCGGTGACGGAAACCGCGACCGGACCGAGCAACACAATGGCATTGCTGTCGAGCTGGCGATGAATCGCTTCTTCATCAATACGACGAATACGTCCGCTATGGCAGTAATCGATGCCGTCATCCACACCCAGCGGCTGGGCGATAATAAAGTTGCCGCTGACCACGTTGATGTGCGCGCCTTGCAGCGGCGTATTATTCAGACTCATCGACAGCCGTGCAGTGATATCGAGCTGTAAAAGCCCGGCAGCCTGCTTAACCAGTTCAAGCGAACGGGCGTCGGTGACACGGATGTTTTTATGATAAATCGGTTCATAATTGTGCTCAGCGAGGTTCGCATCAATCTGCGGGCGGGCACCATACACGACCACCAGACGAATGCCTAAGCTGTGTAACAGACCGATATCATTGACGATATTGCTGAAGTTCTCATGTTCAATGGCTTCTCCACCGAGCATGACAACGAAAGTTTTGCCACGGTGAGCATTGATATAGGGAACTGAGTGGCGAAATCCCTGAACCAGTTCAGTACTACGTTCCTTCACGGCAAAACCTCATTTGAATTTTTATTCGTAATTTTTGTATTTTTATTCTTTTGGGGGCGCGTGGCAAGTAAGAAATCTCTGTTTTTGAATTAACACTGATTACAAACCGTCAACAAATTGATAAATCGAATAAATGTTTGGGAATGACATGCGGGATTCGATTCGTTAGAATTCGCAAACTGATTTTTTTATCACCTGTTTTTTTACTTTTAGATATTTTTGAGACTGCATGACTGACGATATTCACAATCCCGGACGACGACGCCTTCTTCAAACCGTAGCTGCCTCCTGGATGCTAAGTGTGAGTAAAATAGGTTTTGCCGCCAGCTCACAGGTTATCGCGGTCCGCATCTGGCCTTCTTCGACGTATACCCGCATTACTCTCGAATCCAGCACTCCCTTAAAATATAAGCAATTTTTGCTCAGTTCCCCGCCACGGGTGGTCATTGATATTGAGGGCGTTCATCTCAACAGCGTGCTCAAAGGCCTTGGCGAAAAAGTTCAGCAAAGCGACCCTTATATCCGTCAGGCAAGGGTAGGGCAGTTCGACACCAAAACGGTCCGCATGGTGCTGGAATTAAAGCGAGCCATCAGTCCGCATGTCTTCACGCTCAAACCGGTCGCTGAATTCCATAACCGGCTGGTGGTCGATCTCTACCCGCAAGAAGGGGAGGTCAGTGCACAGGACGATCCGTTGCTGGCATTGCTTGAAGATTACAACCGCGGGGATGTGGCGAGAACGCTGCCGCCGGAAACGAAGAAAGACGGCCAGGCTGGGCGCAGCAGACCGCTGGTGATCATGCTCGATCCCGGCCATGGCGGCGAAGACCCGGGCGCAATAGGTAAATATAAAACGCGTGAGAAAGATGTGGTGTTGCAGATTGGCCGCCGGTTACAGAAGCTGATTGCGCGTGAACCCAATATGAAAGCACACATGACACGCAATGAAGATGTCTTTATTCCGCTGAAAGTCCGTGTGGCGAAGGCGCGCAAGCTGCGGGCCGATCTCTTTATCTCTATCCATGCGGATGCTTTTACCAGCCGGGCCGCTAAAGGGTCCTCTGTTTTTGCCTTATCAACCAAGGGCGCGACCAGTTCAGCGGCGCGTTTTCTGGCACAAACCCAGAATGAATCTGACCTGATAGGGGGCGTCAGTAAAAGCGGCGATCGTTATCTCGATCATACGATGTTTGATCTGGTTCAGACCGCGACCATCAGTGACAGCCTGAAATTCGGTAAAGAAGTGCTGACGCGTATGGGCAAGATTAACCATCTGCACAAAAACAAAGTCGATCAGGCAGGATTTGCGGTACTGAAAGCGCCGGATATTCCTTCGATTCTGGTCGAGACGGCGTTTATCAGTAATATTAA
Organism: Rahnella woolbedingensis; assembly: GCF_003602095.1. Taxonomy (GTDB): domain Bacteria; phylum Pseudomonadota; class Gammaproteobacteria; order Enterobacterales; family Enterobacteriaceae; genus Rahnella; species Rahnella woolbedingensis. The sequence continues at coordinate 68,315 of NZ_RAHH01000029.1, forward strand.
TGAAGAGAAAAAACTGCGTACTGCGCATTTTCAACAGCAGGTGGCCGAATCGATTCTGGCGGGTATCAGAGCATATTTCTCGCAGGGCGGGATGTCTGCGAGGGGATGAGTCAGGTGCAACACGGGAAGTACATTCCCGTTGTTTACCGGAATTCAGATACAAAAAAACACCCGCTAAGGTGTCTGATGTTTTACTTTACCGCTTAATTGCACTGCTTGTTAGTAGTTGGTTGCGGGGGCCGGATTTGAACCGACGACCTTCGGGTTATGAGCCCGACGAGCTACCAGGCTGCTCCACCCCGC
>NZ_RAHH01000030.1 GCF_003602095.1 Rahnella woolbedingensis
CCCCAATATCCTTTATAATTTTCCCCGTCTCTGTTTTCTGAACCAAAAGAACTTCCCACAAAACTTATCAACCTGACATTTTCTGAAAGGGGTTTGAGTGCGAATGCGCCGAGATAACCGCTGCCACCTGAGACGGTCATGGTATTAAAGCCGTTATCTGCCGAAGGGAGACTGCTAAGGCCGGGAGAGTTACAGGCGCTACACACTGAGACCTCACCAGTGTTATAGGTGTAGCCTGCCATGGGGAAAATTTGAAAACCAGCGGGTGTAAAGCCGAAGTAACTCAGGGGAATAAATGTTCCGATGGAATAATTGGTTTGCGTCGCTCCATTAATATATTCATTTTTCCCGAAATTAAAGTTAACAATACCGACCGGAAATAACCATGAGCCACCCACGCGCCATTCACTGGCATCACTGTTGACGTGCAAATTCACTTTCCTGACTTCATCCAGAGCCAGCGATCCTGAAAACGTGGTGTTCCCGTCATTCAGTTCAAAATTATTCGCCCACGAGAGCCCCACTTTGGTCGTGACTTTCGTCGGGTCATCATCCAGTTTGTCTTTATTTTCTTTAACAATACCCGCCTGAACGGGGGAGTTAAACACACTGAACAGAAACAGGGGTAACCAGAAATAGCGCACTTCTTTACCTTTAATATTTAAAAGCAGCATGTTGCATTATTTTTTACTGGTTTTTCAAAGTTTTCAGGGTTTAAAAATAACTCACTCACTCTTCATAACAAAAAGCCCGAACAAGTCGGGCAAAAAAATTAAGATTTCCATAATCCAAAAAGGATCATAACAGGGAATAATGATGAAAAACATCTGACAGAAGTACATTACGCCTTAATGTAGAAATGCGAAGTTATTGTTTATTTAATTTAAAACCGGTGAGATTTTTAATTAAAAAAAACCCACAGGCGGGCGCGTGTGGGTTAATCGGAAAGAACGTTTGCTTATTTTATTATGCACATACACTTTGCCTTGCTGCCGGATGACAGATACCAGGGAGGTGCCGGCAGCCACTGAACAATAGCGTTACATAATCCGTTGTTCTACAAGAACAGAGTTTATAAATAAATCAGCAATAGACTCAGGCATGTGAAGTCACAGAACACGCAACGCCTGGCACACCAGCCCACGGGAAGCGATTATCAGTTGTAGTCAAAAGAGCTCGAAAACAGCAGTATGGTCATCTTTATGAGTATCGGGGGCCTTTGCGCGTACTGAATGATTTTTGAATGAAACACCGCCTCAGGCATGACTTTTGTATAATTATGCAATAAAATGCACATGAATATGCAAAATGTCTTTTACCTGACCCCGGTTTTGCGATATCAATATAGGCATTGAAACCTTTAGCAGACAGCCCTAATTCATACAGGATTTTATCGATGACAACTATTCTCAAGCACCTTCCTATCAACCAGCGTGTGGGTATCGCTTTCTCCGGCGGTCTGGACACCAGTGCAGCGCTGCTGTGGATGCAGAAAAAAGGCGCGATCCCTTATGCTTACACTGCCAACCTGGGCCAGCCTGATGAAGAAGATTACGATGCCATTCCGCGTAAAGCGATGGAATACGGTGCAGAGAAAGCTCGCCTGATTGATTGCCGTAAACAACTGGTTGCCGAAGGCATCGCCGCCATTCAGTGTGGCGCGTTCCATAACACCACCGCCGGTGTGACTTATTTCAACACTACGCCGCTGGGCCGTGCCGTGACCGGGACTATGCTGGTTGCCGCGATGAAAGAAGATGGCGTGAATATCTGGGGTGACGGCAGCACTTACAAAGGTAACGACATCGAGCGTTTCTATCGTTACGGTCTGCTGACCAATGCTGAACTGAAGATTTATAAACCGTGGCTGGATACCGACTTTATCGATGAACTGGGTGGCCGTCATGAGATGTCCGAATTCATGATTCAGTCCGGTTTCGATTACAAAATGTCGACCGAGAAAGCCTATTCCACTGACTCCAACATGCTGGGCGCAACCCACGAAGCCAAAGATCTGGAATTCCTCGATTCCGGCGTCAAAATCGTTAACCCGATTATGGGCGTGAAATTCTGGGACGAGAATGTGGTCGTGAAAGCGGAGGAAGTGGTTGTCCGTTTTGAACGTGGTTATCCGGTTGCCTTAAACGGCGCGACGTTTGACGACAGCGTTGAGCTGATGATGGAAGCCAACCGCATCGGTGGCCGTCACGGTTTAGGCATGAGCGACCAGATTGAAAACCGTATAATCGAAGCCAAAAGCCGTGGTATTTACGAAGCCCCGGGAATGGCGCTGCTGCACATCGCTTATGAGCGTCTGCTGACCGGTATCCATAACGAAGACACCATCGAGCAATATCATGCGAATGGCCGCGTGCTGGGTCGTCTGCTGTATCAGGGGCGCTGGTTTGATCCACAGGCGCTGATGCTGCGTGACTCCGCACAGCGTTGGGTCGCCAGCGAAATCACCGGCGAAGTCACGCTGGAACTGCGTCGCGGTAATGACTACACCATCATGAATACGGTCTCTGAGAATCTGACCTACAAACCAGAGCGCCTGACCATGGAAAAAGGCGAATCCGTGTTCTCACCGGATGACCGTATCGGCCAACTGACCATGCGTAATCTGGATATCACCGATACTCGCGAGAAGCTGCAAAACTATGTGGAGACCGGCTTGCTGACTTCTTCTGCTGCTACCGGTTTACCGCAGGTGGATAACAATAATCTGCCGCGTGGGTTACAGGTCAAGAATAAATAATTGTTTAGCGTAAACTAAAATACGTAAACAATTTATGCGGACAGGAATGCGGGAAGTGTTGCCGTTGTGTAATGAATGACCCCGGCGGGGAAATCAAAAGGCGACCTTACTCGTTCACTATTTCATTTTAATATTCACCTGATATACATCAGGTGAATATTAATGAATTCTGACTATTATCCAAACATCATATTGGGAATATCATGTCATTACCGGAAGGAAATCCCCCCGACCAAAGAATGGAGTCCTGAAGGATCTCCTGACTCAAAGCGTTGCCCGTCTATTTGTATTTTACCTACTACAACGGTATTAAGGGAGCAGCTGTCACGATAGTGATCGTACCATCCCTCACCACATTGACCAGAAAGCCCACGATCAGACCACTTCTTCATTTTTAATCGCCAGAGCTCGTCAAAATCATCCAGCGAACACATAATTTTAGTCCACGGGTCGCAAATCATCGTATTCTCGAGGAGTAGTTTGGTAAACCCCGCAGGCCGGGTGCCAATCAAAACAAAAGCATGGTCAACGGGCGCTGGCATATAAACGCGCAAAATTTGAACCTGTCTTCCGGCGGCTCCATCCAGACGACTGACTCGGTCCAAAAGATAGTAAAATGCAAGAACTGAATTTTCACCACAGTTTCCTGCGTGTGGGATTCGGTTAATGTAATCCCTTTCAAGGGCATTGGCTCTTTCCCGCGGAGACAAACCTTGCTCACGAAAACTGCGCAGAGACTTGAGCCGAATGGCATCTGCTTGTGCCGTATGTAAACTCCAACGCTTCGGATCTTTGGGCATCATATGGCTAACCAAACCTTTATCCCGATAAATTTTATTCGTTGCCTTCAGAGGTAATCGCGAGCGCGCATACTTAATAGCACCTAATAAAATTGGCGTCATCGCCTGTTCAAACTTTTTATCAATCATAACTAAATCCTTTTACTTTTAATATTTACTGGTGATGATTTGTTAATTATTAAAAAACAAATTATTTTTAAAACAGTAAAATAATTACTCATCAATATGATGAATATATTTCATCTTTGTTATATAAATTAATTGATAAACAATTAAAGAAGGAGTTTAATTATACATTGCGCCTGTAAATGATTAAACACGTAATTAATACATTAATTACGTGTTTATAATCATTAAGTAAGGTTTCGACAGGTAATTTCCTGAGCGCCGTATCGTCTCCTGCCCGCTAATTTTGACAACTAACCGGTAGCAGAGGACAAGGCTGAAGCAAGATTGTGCATGAAGTGACGTATTTACTGGGTTTGGAAGACTTTATGGGATGTTACTGGAAGACGTAGTGGAGCGGGTGAAGGGAACGGTAATTTAAAGATAAACAAATGATAATAATGAATTAAATATCATTAAGTTAATTTAGTATACACATTACTATACACTTCCCCTCACTCTGCCTTTAGTAGACAACCTTGCTCTATGCGGTTTTCTAATTTACTAACTGTGGTTCATCACAGCTCGTCTCTGTATGTGAAACTTAATATGTTGGCCTCGATATTTATCCCAAACGCGCTGTTATCACGACACGGCTATTTGCATTCGATTGGCCACCTGACACCCATTTGCGTTTTAGTTGACTATCGCCAACAGAATCTAACCCGACCAAACTACATTGACAGGCAGCTGTCAACGATAAGCTGACTTAGAAGTCAATTATTTAAATGTATCGGACTTCAAAAAAAGCTAAATGAAAAAATATCAACTAAAACAGATTTATCTGGCGGAATTACCACATTCGGTGAAACTTCCACTGACAGAGTAAACCCGAATGGCCGGAGGGACAGCGAAAGGTCAACGCTCCAACGGCGGGTAATTGCAATGTTCCCCCAGATACTCATATGGTAGCAAGTAACCCCTCGGAGACATAGCATATAGCATTTGCACGGAAACCATCCTTGCCATTTCGCGCACATTATTTTTCTGAAAAATTGCTACTGCGGGTGAGCGTCCTGCAGGGAGATCTCTCAGAGGCACATCGGTTGCATCATAAAAGAGAAGTTTTTAAAACATAGAATTAAAAAAGTCCTGTCGCGGCGGGTAGTCAAAAAAACTGAGAGTGCGGGGCTCTCGGAGCATTCGATAAACTGCCTGTAAACTCGAATGCGGCTAAGTTAAGATGTAGAAACCACTAAAAGCAGTGTTTAGGAGTAGTAAATGAACATTCGTCATTACCTTGCTAAATTCGAAAAGAAAAAAACACCTGACCGTATCACTCTTAACTATGAAACTGCCATCCATTATGATGCGTATTCCGTGTATATCACCCATCTCGATAGTGGTCAGGAGTATCTTTTTAAAGGTTATGAAAATAATAAAATTAGTGTACTGAGGTGGAATTCAGAGCAAAATATATTCAATATTCCAGAAAATTTAAATCCAGATGGTTTGGTCTCAGAGTCCTTTTCAGGGATTTATTACTACAAAGCCCATGAATTAAGATTTACCACCCTGAAAGACCTTACTTGGTGGCGTGAGATGAAATTTAAATTATCGGCTATTAAGGATAACTGGGTTAGCAGCCGAGAAAAGTATCGTTATCGAAAACAGCGTAAAGAAATAAAAAATCTACATGATGTTTTATCGGCGGTAATTTCTTTATATCTTGACCAAAAAGAAGGGGGCGGTATTAGCCATATCAATATTATGTCAGTCGTTTTTGGTAAATTGTGGTTTTATCATGATGAAAAAGATAGAATGAGAAAACAATTAACCCTTACGCTTGAGGCATTTGTGATTAATGGCGAACTAACTAAAACTCATGGGGGTAACTATACTGTTAATGGAAGAGCACTAATGACACTTAACAAATATATCGAAGAGGAACAACGTTACGTTGAATCGACTAAAATCCAGAAACGTATGGTCTGGGCAACAGTATTCTCATTTATTGCTGCCTTCGCCAGTGCCGTGGCAGCGTTTAAAGCTTTGAAATAACACAGTTGAGATTTATCGATAAATAAAAAAGGCGAGGCCTATATAATGCTAAGGAAAATAACTAAAAACACTGGTTTCAACAGTTCTGAAGAAAAATTAATTGATTTAGCAGACACTGCTTTTATGGGACTATGGTCTTATGCAAATATTTATAGTGATGAGGGATATTCAAAAAACAAAACCGGCAAGGAAGTATGTGACTTAATTGTGGTTTTTGATAAAGATGTAATTATCTTCTCAGATAAGAACATCAAATTTAATTCTACCAAGACCTTAGAAGTTGCGTGGAAACGCTGGTATAAGAAATCAGTATTAGAGTCGTCAGACCAACTTTATGGGGCAGAGAACTTTATAAAGAGGTATCCAAGTAGAATATTTCTTGATAAAGAATGCAAAAACTCACTTCCTTTTGAAATACATAATGATTTTAAATTCCATCTAATAGGTGTTATTAACAACGTTTCAAGAGTTGCGCAGGATTTTTATGATAGCATTGCTCCGGGAAGTTCACCCACATTATTCAACGCCTTTGTATTTGATGGAGTGGAATGTTTAGAATTCCCTTTTTGCATCGGCGATATTGATAGAAGCAAAACCTTTATCCATTTTTTTGATGAAACTTCTCTTAGCATTGTATTGACAGAGCTAAATACCACTTCTGATTTCTTGGATTATATAAAAGAAAGAGAAAGAGTCGTAAGAATTGGTGCATTAAAAGTTAGCCCAGGGGAGGAGGAAATACTCGCCACTTATTTGATGAATAACAAAAAAATCCTTAATGAGGATTTTTTGAAAGATGAGAATTTTGCAATTCTTCCTGAAAATGAGTGGTGTTATTATCGATCAACACATTGGTTTAAATATTCACAAGCCATGAAAAAAGGAAGTGAGTATTGGGATGATCTAATAAGGATATTTTCTGATAGTATATTGTCGAGCAACGTTGGTTTTTTTAAAGAACATGACTTTATGACACACGAGCTAGCAGTTAGAGAGCTCGCCAAAGAAAGCCGTAAATCTAGATATTTTTTATCAAGAAGTTATGTGGAAAAATTTGAGAAATCTCATTCAAGAAAGCCTTCCGCAAGGCTCGTTGAGTCCTTAGATGAAAAAGGGAAGTTTTATTTATTTCTTTTCTTCCCAAGAAATATTTCAGATTCAGACGCCGACTACAGGCATGCCCGAGTAGGTTGCATCTATGCCTATATACCCTACGTATTAAATAAATATGATAGTGTAGATAAACTTTGTGTTATCGCAACAGAACCTAACGGATGCCCAATTCGTTCAGAAGATCTAGTTTACATCAATCGAACTTTTTCAAATAAAAAAATAAATCAAAGAGAGCTTAATGATTTGTTAAAAAAACATAGTGTTACTTTTGATGTGGAGTATACAAAAAACAATCATTTAGATGGTGATATTGGTTACTTGTTAACTATAGAAGAAGTTAAAAATGAAATTATAATGAAAGATTTGAGTAGAAGATTTTCTAGAAAAAATATAAACATGACAAAAATTAAAGTAGGTAGGAATGAGCCCTGCCCATGTGGCTCTGGTAATAAATATAAAAAATGTCATGGTAAGTAACCTTTCTATTAAACAAACCATAGAGAAGGTGGAAATGTTTCAGTTGGAGCAGGCCGGCAACCTTTTCTTCTGCCACACCTCGGCGCGCGCAATTCTCCCCGCCTGCCCGCTGCTGACTTAGCCCACTGGTTTTAATGCATGAAATAAAACCTCTGAAAGCCCGTGTTGCAAGGGTTTTGAGCCCTTTTTAGCACGCCGGATTGCATGCAAAACCATGCACCCTATGCATGCAGAGCTCACAAGGGCAGGCTAGCCAGAGAAAAGGCTGTCCGGAGGGACGGTTTTGCACTGCATTAATGAAAAATACCGCCTTCTTCGAAAGCGGCACTTGAGATTATTTTTTGGGGGATTGAGACAAGCCGAAATTTATATTTTTATGCTTTAGATTTTCTCTTTTAACGATTTTACTGACACTTTCATTTGTTTTAAATGCGCATGAGCATGCCAGCCTGGTGCACTGATAATAAGACTCCTTTGTCTGTTCGGTGATATAACGGCTTGTGCGAATGTGAGAAACAGAGCTGCAAAGCGGGCAGCGCATCATTTGCTATTACTCCTTATTTGAATTGATACGCTGGGAGAGTTTTTGAGCCAGCAATTGTCTTTTTATCGGGCTTTGCAGCAGCCCCATATCGACACCAGGAAGCGCAGGAGAATGCGTCCCGATTTTCTCCAACATAGGTTCTGCATCCATGTTGAACTGACCTATGCTAGCCGCCCCGACAAGCGCCTTGCCAATTTCAGCGCTGACAATTTTGGCGGGCTCTACATAATGACCGGATTGTGTTTCCTGATAACTGACGTTGGATAACGCCAGCACTTTCAGCTTTACCGCACGAACTAGCGCCGGACTGAGATTGTTGATGGCCATGCGCCACTGTGTATCAGCATAGGCATTCAGTGCGCTGCGGTGGGCGCTAATCAACGCTCCACCAGCATTAGCACAATGCAACATCGCCGACTGTTTCTCGACACTCAACTCCTCAATAAGGTCATCAAACTCTTTTACTAACCCCTGCTGAATAGCCCGCTGACTGTGCGCGTTCTTGAGTTCGTCAGTCATAACCCCGCGTGACTTGCGAAAACGTGAACGCCAGCTCTCTTCGTTCTCTTTGATTTCGCTGTTCGCCGTTTCTTTTTCCTGGGCGCATCGGGCAATTGAACTTTCAATTTCATCAAGTGCACGCTTTTTCTCAGCAAACGCCGCTTTGGCCTGTTCAAAGTGTTGGATGGCACCTTCCGCGTTTCCTGATGATGGCTTTTCGTTGTGACCGGCTTTGACCTGAAGAAAATCCTGGATAACGACTTCGACGGTTTTGGTTGAATCGGGTTTCATGGCTTACCTCAGCAATGTGTTGTCAATGTGAGGATATTGTGGGGAGGCTGGCACAACATTTCTATCTGATGGCGTTTGCTCAGCGTTGGTACAACGGGCAGGGAAGTAAAGCAGGAAAGAGGAAAGAATTTATATTTCTATAAATACTATTCACTACTGTTCACTTTAAATTAAAAATGAATAAAATCATTAAGTTAAGCAGTGAACACTTCATCTAAAGGTATTCACTCACTGTTCACGACTGTTCACTGTCTTCAAAAGCCTTTTTTCTGGCTAGCCCAAAATAAATTAATGTTTATTCCTATTGATACTGGAGTTTCAATCGTTAAAACAGCTCAACCAACTGAGCGTAAAATAACCTACTGAGTAGCATTGAGCATTATTGATTAACATTGGCAATCATTGGCAAAGTGGCTCAAATCCCATTAAAAAAAACACAAAGCATTTCAGGTATTTTGTCGTTCAAAGGCTTGTTGCTAAAAGAAAAAATATTCTCACAATAGGGGGCTCCTTAACGAAACAGCCGGTACTGGACGTGTCCAGCCGGATACAATTATGAGGTAGCACCATGCTCTCCACCGCTCAAAATACGCCCCCTACTTCTCCCCCTGTGATGCCACCGGCCTACCCACGCGATCGCTTTATGCGACTGCCGGAAGTGATCCACACTACTGGCCTCTCCCGCTCCACCCTTTACGACTTAATCAGCCGTCAGCAATTTCCTGCCCAGATTTCTCTCGGTGGCAAGAACGTGGCCTGGCTGGCCTCCGAGATTGAGAGCTGGATGAATGACCGTATCGCCGCACGTACTCAGGAGACCATGCAATGATTTCTCTGTCTGTCGGTCATCATAATATCCAGCTCAATACACAAGAGGCTGCCTACCTGGCTGAAGGCCTGATGGCTGCCGCCTGCGGTAGAAAAAATCCCTTGCCTGCGTTTACCAGCGATAACCTGGGCGTGCTATCCGTAACAGCCGAAGGCGTTAGTTCAGAGGATGATTCACACTTCCGATCAAATCCGCAGCAGTCCGATCAAGTCCTGACCGATTGCTAAGGAGAAAGCGCCCATGCAGCAAAAAAGGCTTTTCTCTGGCAAGCGCCTGCTCTATAGTTTTTGTGCTGCCGCAAAATCGGCAGCCGGGCGTAGGAACCCGTGTTTAACAAAGGCGACACAACACGCGCCAGGCGTGTTTTTTTATGTCGATGCCTTAGCGCACCTGTTATTTGCACAATGGTTTCTGATCCGTTGTGTCTATCAAGCAATGGTGGCTCAGGCGGGGCAGCCTTCGGGCTGGCCGGTTTCCTTTGTTGCCGGTATTCCTACCCCCGTCTGGGCTACCACCCATGAGTGTAGGAACTCCGGTGGTAGCTGTAACCAGCTAACAAGGGATCCTATTCATATGTTAATCAACTCCGCCACGCCACACCCTAAATTTACGTTCCTGTTCGCCGCCGTTCGCCGTGCTGAACCTAAAGCGCCGGTCTGCATGCTGCGCTCCGCTGCCGACAGTGAACATTCTGCCCGTCGCCTGCTTGCCCGTGACTATGTGCTGTGCTTTGCCGGTCGCCTGCCCGCTCAGGAGGCTGCATGAACAAGCTCGCTTCCTTCTATTTCCCCAACACCCATTATCCTATTCCGCATGCTGATTTCCTGCGCCTGCAACACGCGCACAATGTCGGCGTGATGTTCCTCGACATGCTTGATACCCAGGACTCGTTAGGGCACGTGCCCAGCGGCGATCAGCTGAACTCAATGGCCTCAATGGTTGCACTGCTCACTGACCAGCTCGGCAAAGTGGTAGACACCTGTGAAACCGCCATCAAAACGCAAATGGAGGATGTCTACGAATGAATATGACTCAGCAGTCCTGTCTGCCGGTTGAAGTGCTCACCGCCCTCTACCGGCGCGCCCTGGCACAGGCTTATCTCGATGCCTGTACCGCCTACGGCGTTGAAACCGGCTACTCGCTTGATGAACTGCAAATGACCATCGCAAAAGAAGTCGAAAGCTACTATGTCCGTCAGCACGGCGCAAAGCTGGGTATGGACATCGCCTGTGCCATGCTCCGCGATATGGTGCAGCCCGATATTCTGGTGGCAAAACCCCGCCTGACACCGCTGGGAGAATCCATGATGGACGAGCTGTTCCGGCCTTGTCTTCACACCACTCCACATACCACGCTGCACTGACAGAGGCGCACATGACACAAATGATTGTACAAAACACCGTGAGCGCCGCAAAAGGCCGCTGGCCTCAACTTCTTTCCGCGCTGGGAATAAACGTTGCCCCTCACGGGCATCATTCTCCCTGCCCCGTTTGCGGGGGAAAAGACCGCTTTCGCTTCGATAATCGTGAAGGAAGAGGCACCTGGATATGTAACCAATGCGGTGCCGGTGACGGATTAAACTTGGTTGAGAGAAAACTGGATATCAGTGTGAAAGAAGCCGCCGTGAAGGTGGCTGAAATTCTGGGAGAGGTTCAGCCTCTTGCGGTTCATCACGACGAGGCCGCAGAACAAAAGCAAAAAGACAATGCCCGCCATAGGGCAGCCGGTCAGGCCAAAGCGCTGGTGAATGCCGCCCGTAAAGCGGCAGGCAATGCCTATCTGAAGAATAAAGGCTGGCCGGATAAGGAAGCGCTGAACTTACAGGGCAGCGGTCTGCACGTAGGCGGAATAGATTTCGCGGCGGGTGACCTGGTCATTCCGCTGTATGATTTGTCGGGTCACCTGGTCAACGCCCAGCTTATTAACGGGGCGGGGAAAAAATGCACACTTGCAGGTGGGCAGGTAACCGGCGCCGCTCATCATTTTGAAGGGAACGACAACACCGTTATCTGGATGGCAGAAGGCTATGCAACGGGTCTGACAATACATGCGCTGACGGGTGAAACCGTGTATGTGACGATGGGTGCCAATAACTTCCCACATCTGGCTGAGTGCCTGCGAGAGAAATATCCTGACGCCCTGCTGCTTATGGCCGCAGATAATGATGAGAACGGCACAGGACAGAAAAAAGCGAAAGAAGCCGCAAATCTGGTCAACGGGAAGGTTGCGATCCCCTTAATCGCCGGTGACTGGAACGATGTATTCATGCAGGAAGGTCGTGACAAAGCGCTCGAACAGCTCCGCGCTTTTACTCAGCAATCTCCTAAGAGCCCCTTTGAAACGGTCAGTGATGCCGACCTCAAGGCCATGAGCCAGAGTGAGAAGTGTGAACTGTTGATAGTCCATTATGAACACCGTCTGGCTATGCCTCCGGTGGGGGAAGATCTTTGCCGCTATGAGGAAGGTGCTTGGCAGGTATTGCCGCACAGGATCCTCAGCCGTGAAATTGCCGCTCTATTTCAGAAAGCACAAGCGCCTTTTTCAGCGCCACTGATTAGCGGCATGATCGAAACCCTAAAGCTCATGGTGCCTGAAATGAGCAAGCCCGCACGTCACTTAATTGGTTTTCGCAATGGCGTTTTTGACACCCGCACCGGAATTTTTAGCTCTCACCGCAAAGATAATTGGTTGCGTACCGTCAACAGCGTGGATTACTCGCAGGCCAAGCAAGGGGAAAATCTTGCCGAGCATGCCCCTCACTTCTGGCAATGGCTGACGCGGGCGGCAAACCAGCAAAGCGAAAAGCAAGAGCGCATTCTTGCGGCGCTTTTCATGGTGCTGGCGAACCGGTATGACTGGCAATTGTTCCTTGAGGTGACAGGACCAGGCGGCAGTGGTAAAAGCGTCATGGCAGCCATAGCGCGCATGCTTGCAGGGAATGACAATACCACCTCCGCCAGCATCGAAACGCTGGAGTCCTCCCGTGAACGGGCTTCCCTGGTGGGATACTCACTGATCATCTTACCCGATCAGGAGAAATGGAGCGGCGACGGCGCAGGGATTAAAGCCATCACCGGCGGCGATGCGGTAGCCATTGACCCGAAATACCGTGACGCTTATTCAGCACACATTCCGGCGGTGATCCTGGCAGTGAACAACAACCCGATGCAGTTCAGTGACCGCAGCGGCGGCGTATCGCGCCGGCGGGTGATCATTACCTTCCCCGAAGTCATATCGGCTAAGGAACGCGACCCAAAACTGATCGAGAAAATAGAGGGAGAGCTCGCGGTAATTGTCCGCCATCTGATGGAACGCTTTGCAGAGCCTGGCGAAGCCCGCGCACTACTGGAAGAGCAGCAAAACTCCGACGAAGCGCTGGAAATTAAACGGAGTTCAGATTCACTGGTCGATTTTTGCGGTTACCTGCTCGCGGTTCCGTCACCGAGTGGTTTATATATGGGCAACGGAAACATACGTCCGTCGAATCCCCGCAAATACCTTTATCACGCCTACCTGTCATTTATGGAGGCGCGCGGGCATCAACACCCGATCACTCTCTCACACTTCGGCAAGTTCATCCCGCAAACGATGAAAGAGTATGAGATTGAATTTTTAAAGAGAAAGACCAATCAGGGCGTGCAAACCAATCTGATATTAAACGCGGACTGCGAAGCTGATTGGTTGCCAAAGAGCGACATCAATCGAGTTTAAACAGAAACCGGCTCAGGCCGGTTTTTTCATATGGCAAGGTAGGTGATCACCTGAAAGTGAACAGGAATGAACAGCTCAGCACAAGGTGATCACCACATAATCAATTGAAATATAATGAATAAATAGAAAAGTGAACACTGTGAACACTTTTCTAATAAATCTTTTTTTCTAAGTCACCTGTTCAGCGTGAGTTTGGATACAATGAAAACCGTTAAGGTATCGGACCTATATCATTCAGATGCCAAAACTATCCATATAATCCGCATACCACTGCATCATCTCCCGACGCCCATCCAAATACAAAGCGTGGTTATACGTGCCCCTAATGCTGTTCTTATCAACATGAGCGAGTTGTAGCTCGATCCAAGCAGAGTTATAACCTTTCTCATGCAATATTGTGCTCATGGTATGTCTGAATCCGTGACCGGTTGCTCTACCATTGTAACCAATGCGTTTCATCACCTGGTTTATAGAGGCTTCACTGATAGGTTTTCTAAAGTCTCGCCCTGGGAAAATGAGTTCATAACGGCCAGTCACGATTCTGATTTGTTCAAGTAAACCTATTGCCTGTTTAGATAACGGCACCAAATGAGGACGCCCCATTTTCATATGCTCGACGGGTACTTCCCACACCCTATTCTCCATGTCGATTTCAGACCATTGCGCCCTACGTACTTCACCTGGTCGTAATCCAGTGAGGATTAGAAGCTGGGTCGCAATTTTGGTGATCACGCTGCCGGTATATGCGTTTAACTCACTTAAGAACTCAGGTAATTCATGGGCGGCCAGATGTGCATAATTATTGGCCTTATGGGGTTTCATCGCTGAGGCGAGATCCGGCGCGGGATTGTACTCGGCGCGACCAGTGATAATAGCGTAACGGAAAACCTCACCACACCTCTGGCGCACCTTGCGTACTTTCTCTGTAGCTCCCCTGTTTTCAACCTGTCTAAGCATTGCCAAAAGCTCTAAAGGCTTAATTTCTGCTATAGGACGAAAACCAAGATACGGAAATACATCTTTCTCAAAGGTATCCATCATCTCAGTTCGGTATGATGCCGACCAACGGTCATAACGATGCTCATACCATTCACGGGTAATCGCTTCAAAGGTGTTAGTTGCTGAAAGAGTTTTTGCGGCTTTCTGCTCTTTCCTCAATGTGCTTGGATTAACACCTGATGCAACCATTCGACGAGATTCATCACGCCTTTGTCGCGCATCAGCCAGGGAAACGTGCTCATAGGTTCCTAATGACAGCATTTTGGGTTTACCGTCAAAACGATAGCGAAAACGCCAAGCTTTACTGCCGTTGGGCTCAACAAGAAGTGATAAACCCAGGCCATCGCTCAGGGTGTAAGGCTTTTCTGTGGGCTTAGCCTTTTTAATTTGTAGTTCTGTCAGAGGCATTGTGTATAGGAATCCGTGTGTATAGAAAAACTATACGCGATCATATACACATCAGACACTGGCTTTCAAGGGATGAGCTCGGACGCTAGCGGACTGAAAACCGGCTAATTCATTTGATTTTATTGGTTTTTTCGGATGCTTACGGAAGGTCTGGGAAGTACTTTTGGAGCGGGTGAAGGGAATCGAACCCTCGTATGCAGCTTGGGAAGCTGCCGTTCTACCATTGAACTACACCCGCATCGGTGTGCGACTGGCATTATAACCGGTTACGACGGCGGAGCAAGGCGTGATTGCAGATAAGCGCTGGAGTTTTAAGCAGTTAGCGCGTGGCGTGATCTGTGGCATGAAAAAGGGCGCCGGAGCGCCCTTTTGTTGTTTCTGAAGAAACTTATTTCTGTGTCTGCGGACGCATCGCCGGGAACAGGATAACGTCGCGGATGGTGTGGCTGTTGGTGAACAGCATAACCATACGGTCGATACCAATGCCCAGACCGGCAGTCGGTGGCAGGCCGTGTTCCAGCGCTGTCACGTAGTCTTCATCGAAGAACATCGCTTCGTCATCGCCTGCATCTTTGGCAGAAACCTGGTCAGCAAAGCGCTGCGCCTGGTCTTGTGCATCGTTCAGCTCAGAGAAGCCGTTACCGATTTCACGGCCACCGATGAAGAACTCGAAACGGTCAGTGATTTCAGGGTTGTCGTCATTACGGCGCGCCAGCGGAGAAACTTCTGCCGGGTACTCGGTAATGAAGGTCGGCTGGATCAGCTGCGCTTCTGCGGTTTCTTCGAAGATCTCAGTCACGATACGGCCCAGACCCCAGCTCTTCTCGATTTTGATACCGATAGATTCTGCGATAGCGGTCGCTTTGGCCAGATCGTCGAGATCAGCAACGTTGGTTTCCGGACGGTATTTGCAAATCGCTTCACGCATGGTCAGCTTGGCGAAAGGTTTGCCGAAATCGAAGGTCTGTTCGCCGTACTGCACAACACTGCTGCCCAGAACGGATTCGGTCAGAGTGCGGAACAGAGTTTCGGTCAGAACGATCAGGTCTTTGTAATCCGCGTACGCCATGTAGAGTTCCATCATGGTGAACTCTGGGTTGTGACGCGGAGAAACGCCTTCGTTACGGAAGTTACGGTTGATTTCGAATACGCGATCAAAACCACCCACAACCAGACGTTTCAGATACAGTTCCGGCGCGATACGCAGGTACATGTCGATGTCGAGCGCATTGTGGTGAGTGATGAACGGACGAGCCGCTGCACCGCCAGGGATCACCTGCATCATCGGGGTTTCGACTTCCATGAAGCCGTTTTCCACCATGAAGCTGCGGATACCCGACATGATCTGAGAACGGATCTTGAAGGTTTTACGGGAATCATCGTTAGCGATCAGGTCGAGATAACGCTGACGGTAACGCGCTTCCTGATCCTGCAAGCCGTGGAATTTATCCGGCAACGGACGCAGTGCTTTGGTCAGCAGACGCAGTTCAGAACAATGGATCGACAGTTCGCCGGTCTTGGTTTTGAACAGCTTACCGGTCGCGCCCAAGATATCGCCCAGATCCCATTTTTTGAATTGCTCGTTATAGATGCCTTCAACGAGATCATCACGCGCCACGTAAAGCTGGATACGGCCGCCGACATCTTGCAGTGTCACGAAAGACGCCTTGCCCATGATACGGCGGGTCATCATACGGCCACCGACGGTGACTTCGATGTTTAATGCTTCCAGTTCTTCGTTGGTCTTTTCGCCATATTTCGCATGCAATTCATCAGAAATGCTGTCACGACGGAAATCGTTAGGGAAAGCGATACCGGATTCGCGCAGTAAAGCCAGCTTCTCACGACGAGATTTCAGCTCGTTGTTAAGGTCTGGTACGTTTTCTGCACTTTGCGCTGCTGGTTGTTGCTCAGACATTTTGGTTCCTCATAACCCGGCTTTCAAACTTGCCTCAATGAATTTATCCAGGTCGCCATCCAGTACGGCCTGCGTATTTCGCGTTTCGACGCCCGTGCGTAAATCTTTGATTCGGGAATCATCCAGCACGTAAGAACGAATCTGGCTGCCCCAGCCGATGTCAGACTTGTTGTCTTCCAGCTGCTGTTTGTCCGCATTTTTCTTTTGCATCTCATACTCATAAAGCTTCGCACGCATCTGCTTCATGGCCTGATCTTTGTTTTTATGCTGGGAGCGGTCGTTCTGACACTGAGTCACAATGTTGGTCGGAAGGTGGGTAATACGTACCGCAGATTCCGTTTTGTTGACGTGCTGACCACCCGCACCGGACGCGCGGTATACGTCGATACGCAGGTCGGCAGGGTTAATTTCGATTTCGATATCGTCATCCACTTCCGGATACACAAACGCGGAACTGAAAGACGTGTGGCGACGGCCACCGGAGTCGAACGGGCTCTTACGCACCAGACGATGAACGCCGGTTTCAGTACGCAGCCAGCCGAACGCATAATCGCCGATGATCTTAATAGTCGCAGACTTAAGCCCGGCAACATCACCGTCAGATTCTTCGATAACTTCTGTTTTGAAACCCTTGGCTTCTGCCCAGCGCAAATACATACGCAGTAGCATGCTCGCCCAGTCCTGCGCTTCCGTACCACCGGAACCCGCCTGGATATCAAGGTAGCAGCTCGCGCTGTCGTATTCGCCGGAGAACATGCGACGAAATTCCAGCTGTTCCAGCTTAGCGGTCAGGGCATCAAGTTCGGCAACCGTTTCATTGAAGGTGTCTTCATCGTCAGCTTCAACAGCCAGCTCCAGCAGGCCGGTCACATCTTCCGCGCCCTGCAACAACTCATCGATGGTTTCAACGATAGCTTCCAGCGAGGAACGTTCTTTGCCCAGCGCCTGTGCGCGTTCTGGCTCGTTCCACACGTCCGGCTGTTCCAGCTCGGCGTTTACTTCTTCGAGGCGTTCTTTCTTGGCATCATAGTCAAAGATACCCCCGAAGAACGACTGTCCGCTCGGACAGGTCCTGAATGCGGTTTTTAACCGGATTAATTTCAAACATGATTTTTCGCGTCTTACGTTAGATTCGGAGTTGGCCCAATGCCATTCGAACCGCCAATTCTAACGGAATTAGCGGTGTTTTTATAGCAAGGAGCCGTTTTTTTGCAGGGTTTATTCAGCGTGAAAAGCGCTTATTTCGGCCACAAATGTTCGATAATCAGCTGAACACTGCGATTTCCCCGAAATTCATTGATATCCAGCCGGTACGCCAGCTGCACTTCGCGGATGCTGCTGTCCGGCCAGAACGTTGGGTCGATGTTAAATGCGATACCGTCGAGCAACGGACCGCCGCCGACGGGTTCTATCATCAGCTTCAGATGACGCTCTTTGAGCAGCTTCTGTTGCAGGATACGGAAGGTGCCATCAAAGGTCGGTTCCGGAAACGCCTGTCCCCACGGGCCGCCGTCACGCAGCATTTCAGCCGTATCGATGGTCAGCTCATGGGCGGAGAGCTCGCCATCCGACCAGACCACGCCTTCCAGATGAGAAGGATCCAGCCATTCACCCACCAGTCCGGCAAACTTGTCGCGAAATTCGTCGAACTTGCTTTCTTCCAGCGACAAACCTGCCGCCATCGCGTGTCCGCCAAATTTCATCATCAGACCCGGGTTAAGCGTATCCAGGCGTTCCAGCGCATCGCGCATATGCAAACCGGCAATCGAACGGCCGGAGCCTTTCAGAATACCAGCGCCCGCGGGAGCAAACGCAATCACCGGCCGGTTAAAGCGTTCTTTCAGACGTGATGCCAGAATACCGACCACGCCCTGATGCCATTCCGGATGGTACATCGCCAGCCCGAACGGCAGCGCGTCAGTGCTGCGCTCGAGTTTGTCGCACAGCGCCAGCGCTTCAACCTGCATGCCCTGCTCTATCTCGCGGCGGGTCTGGTTCAGCGCATCCAGATCACTGGCCAGCGCACGCGCCTGACCGATATCTTCACTCAGTAACAGCGCCACGCCGACCGACATATCATCAAGACGACCGGCGGCATTGAGCCGTGGCCCGAGCGCAAAACCTAAATCACTGGCGCACAATGTGCGGGCTTCGCGCCCCGCCACTTCGAGCAGCGCGCGGATCCCCGCCCGGCATTTTCCGGCACGGATACGATTCAGCCCCTGATACACCATGATGCGGTTGTTAGCATCGAGCGGCACGACGTCCGCCACCGTGCCCAGCGCGACCAGATCCAGATGTTCCGCCAGATTAGGAATGGCCAGACCGTTTTGCTCAAACCAGCCGCTGTCACGTAATGCACTGCGCAGCGCCAGCATCAGATAAAATGCCACGCCGACACCTGCCAGCGATTTGGACGGGAACTCGCAGCCGACCAGATTCGGGTTAATAATCGCTTCGGCATCCGGCAATGTTTCGCCCGGTAAATGGTGGTCAGTGACCAGCACCTGAATGCCCTTTTCGTGGGCCAGTGTCACCCCGGCGTGAGAAGAAATACCGTTGTCGACGGTCAGGATCAGCTCCGCACCGCGCGATGCGGCCTGTTCCACCACTTCCGGGCTGAGGCCGTAGCCGTCTTCAAAACGGTTCGGCACCAGATAATCCAGATTCCCGCAGCCCATACTGCGCAGCGAGAGCAAGGTGAGCGCGGTGCTGGTTGCACCATCGGCATCAAAATCGCCCACGATAATAATACGCAGACGTTCAGCCAGCGCTTTTTGCAACAGCGCGACTGCGGTATCAATGCCGTCAAGTTGCTGATAAGGCAGCATTCCGCGCACGCTGCGCTCAAGCTCCTGGCTCTCCTTCACCCCACGGGCGAGATACAAACGGCGCAACAGCGGAGAAAGATCGGCGGGAAGATCCACGCCCGTTGCCGCCTCACGGCGGCGAAGTTGAGTCTGCAAGGTCACGAAAAATCAACCACCCGTTTTATGTGAAGGATCCCGCTGATCGAGCATCGCGGCCATTTCTTTTGGCGGCTGATAACCCGGGATCAAAGTCCCGTCTTCCAGCACCACAGCCGGAGTACCGGTAACGCCAAACTGAACGCCCAGTTCAAAGTGTTTGGCAATGCTGGTGGCACAGGTGGCCGGTGTAATTGCATCGCCACGCATCGCCGCATCAAAATTGGTTTTACGGTTGCCGGTACACCAGATTGACTGCATATCTTTCTCGGTCTGGGAATTCAGCCCCTGACGCGGGAATGCCAGATAACGCACCGTGATACCCAGATCGTTATAGTCCTGCATCTGCTGGTGCAGTTTGTGGCAATAGCCGCAGGTGATGTCGGTGAACACCGTAATCACATGCTTTTCGTTTTTGGCTTTGTAGATAATCATTTCGTTTTGCAGCGCATCGAGCTTTTTCACCAGCGCTTTATTGGTCACGTTGACCGGGTTGGTACCGCTGACGTCATACATCGGCCCCTGCAAAACATGCTTGCCATCTTCGGTGATGTAAATCGTACCGCTGTCGGTGGAAACGGCGCTCAGCCCGTTCACCGGCGTAGACTGTACCTCGGCATTGCTCATACCCAGTTTGCCCAGCGTGGCCTTGATTGCTGCATCATCAGCATGGACCGCACAACTCATACACGCGGTCAGGAATGTCAGCAGCAGTAAACCTTTTTTCATCATGTCGTCCTTTCTCTCCGGCCTGTTACGCACGGGGATGATGTTGTTGATGTAGCTGTTTGAGTCGTTCTGTCGCTACATGGGTATAAATTTGAGTGGTTGATAAGTCACTGTGACCTAACAACATTTGCACCACGCGCAGATCCGCACCGTGGTTCAGTAAGTGGGTGGCGAAAGCGTGGCGCAGAACGTGAGGTGACAACCGTTCCGCATCAATGCCCGCAAGGATCGCATAGTGTTTGATACGATGCCAGAATGTCTGGCGCGTCATTTGCTGCGCGCGATTGCTTGGGAAGACGATATCCAGCGACTGACCGTTCAGCAGCCACGGCCTGCCGTGCTCAAAATAATTCTCAATCCAGTACACCGCTTCTTCGCCCATCGGCACCAGACGTTCTTTGTTCCCTTTACCGATAACGCGCACCACGCCCTGTCGCAGACTCAGGTCACTGAGCGTCAGCCCGACCAGCTCGGAAACACGCAAACCGGTGGCATACAGCAGTTCCAGCATCGCTTTATCGCGCAGTTCCAGGGGAACATCCACGCTTGGTGAAGCCAGCAGCGCATCAACCTGTGCTTCACTGAGATCTTTCGGCAATCGCTGCGGTAATTTTGGCGAAGACAGTAATGCTGTCGGATCATCCTGCCGCACAGATTCGCGGTTCATATACTGGAACAGACGGCGCATCGCACTGAGCAGACGCGCTGAACTGGTGGCTTTATATCCGCCCTCAATCCGCTCGGAGAGGAAAGATTGTAAATCCTCCGCGCTGACATGCAGTAAATCAGTCTTATTGTGATGCAGCCAGCCCAGCAGCGTTTTGAGATCCTGCCGGTAGGATGAGAGCGTATTTTCAGCGAGATTTCGCTCAATCCACAGCATATCCAGAAACTGCTCTGTCAGGCTCTGGTCGGCCTCATTTACTGCCTGCTGAGCCTGCTCAGTGGTAACGTCCTGAGTGTTCACATTATCTTGTTTTGGCATCCCGACTCCTGTTTCCTGAGCACATACTGCGCCAGCCATTATGCCTTTCATGCATCCAAATCTGCTACACTGCCTGCCATTCGTATTCTTATGACGTTATGGCAACAAGCATGAAAATTGGACTTTTCTACGGTTCCAGCACCTGTTACACCGAAATGGCTGCGGAAAAAATTCGCGACATTCTGGGCGAAGAACTGGTTGATTTGCACAACATCAAAGATGTTGATCCTGATGTGATGGAAGACTACAGCATCCTGATCCTCGGCATCCCGACATGGGATTTCGGTGAAATTCAGGAAGACTGGGAAGCCGTCTGGAATCAACTTCCTACGCTTAAATTACGCGGCAAAATTGTTGCCATGTACGGTATGGGCGACCAGCTCGGCTACGGCGAATGGTTCCTCGACGCGCTCGGAATGCTTTACCATCAGCTGGTGCCGCTGGGTGTTCGCTTTGTCGGTTTCTGGCCGACGGAAGGCTTTGAATTTACCAGCCCGAAACCGCTGAGCGCCGATGGTAAACATTTCGTCGGGCTGGCACTCGACGATGTGAATCAGTTTGATCTCACCGAAGAACGCCTGCAACAGTGGTGTGAGCAAATCCTGCTGGAAATGGACGCCTTGCTGTAACACGTTGCTATCCGCAAACGGTAATACGCAAACTTCAGCCCGGTTCTGCCGGGCTTCGCGGATGACTGTTCAGCAGTATCTGGCGCAAATGCCGCCATTCTTCCTGACTCATGCTGTCCGAGGCCAGCCACAAACGCTGCCTCCTGCTGCGCATTGCCTGTGCCAGACCGCCTTTGAGCTTCTCGCGACGCAGTGAAAGCAACGCGCCGTGGCTTATCAACCACACCGGTTGTTTAATATGCCATTCATGACCGCGCCATAAAAGACGGTAATCATTCGTCAGAACAATTTCGCCGGTACGTGCCGTGATACGACGCTGACTGCGGATGCATTCAAACAGCACCAACAACAGCAGCGTCATCCAGACAGGCCAGTAACCCGCAGGCCAGGGCGCCAGCAAAATCAGCAGCATCACCGTACCGTAACATCCCAGTGAGAAAAGCTGACTGCGCCAGGACACCCTCAGATCACATCGCCACAGGGCCACGGGCTTTGTTTCGCGTCTGGATAAGCGCGACCATGCGTTGCAATTCGGTATCGTTCGGCTCGCCGTGATTCATCAGCCAGTTAAACAGATCAGGGTCGTCGCAGGTCAGCAGGCGGACAAACACCTCTTTATCGGCTTCGCTCAGCGAATCATACTCATGTTCGAAAAACGGCATGATTGAAATATCCAGCTCGCGCATACCACGGCGGCAGGCCCAGTGAACTCGGGAACGGTTATTAATATCCAGTTGATTTTTGCTTTCCATAACAAGGCTCTTTGTTGAGATACAGAACGTGAGTTTCTTTATGTCTGCGATGATTCTAACAGCGGCGCGTCATGCAACGTAACTTTTCAGTGCCCTGTTTTGTCAATCTACGTGATGTACCGTAAAACCTGCTGTAAACATGTCGGGTGTTTTACATTCTCTGGAAGGCATCCCGTAAAAGGCACCAATAACTGTTTTCAAAGCGGGTGGGCTCTTTTACCATGAGGCATCAGTCACATTTCATTGACCGGGATTAGAAAATGGCTAACGAATTTCCCTTTCCACCGCAAAAACCTTCAGCGTCCTCTCATCTGCCGCTGACACTGATCTCTCTGGAAGACTGGGCGCTGGTCACCATGACCGGCGCTGACACCATGAAGTACCTGCAAGGTCAGGTCACTGTAGATGTTGATGCGCTGGCCGCCGACAGCCACGTTCTTTGCGCGCATTGTGACGCGAAAGGAAAAATGTGGAGCAACCTTCGTCTGTTCAAACGCGGAGATGGCATGGCGTTTATTGAGCGTCGCAATTTGCGCGACACTCAGTTAACCGAAATGAAGAAATATGCGGTGTTCTCCAAAGTGACGTTCACGGCGGACGACGACGTCGTGTTGCTCGGTGTGGCAGGTTTCCAGGCCAGTGCCGCGCTGACAGGTCTCTTTTCGACACTACCAACGGCAGAGCAGCAAGTGGTGCAACAGGATGAAACCACCCTGCTGCATTTCTCTCTGCCGGCAGAACGTTATCTGATTGTGACCAGCCCGGAAAAAGCCCGTCAGGTGGTCGAAGAATTAGGTGAGCAGGCGCAGCGCAATGACAGCCAGCAATGGCTGGCCCTGGATATCGAAGCCGGTTTCCCGGTGATCGATACGCCTAACGCCGTGCAGTTTATTCCGCAGGCGACCAACATTCAGGCGCTCGACGGCATCAGCTTTACCAAGGGTTGTTATGCCGGTCAGGAAATGGTCGCACGCGCAAAATACCGTGGTGCCAATAAACGCGCGCTTTACTGGTTGTCCGGCAAGGCGAGCAAAGTGCCGGCTCCGGCAGACGACCTTGAATTGCAACTCGGGGAAAACTGGCGTCGCACCGGTACCGTTCTGTCTGCCGTTCAGCTCAACGACGGCACGGTTTGGGTTCAGGCCGTGCTGAATAACGATCTGGATGCCGACGCGAATCTGCGTGTGCGTGAAGACGCCACCAGCCAGCTGAGCATTCAGCCGTTGCCGTATTCGCTGGAAGAAACGAAGTAACATTGCGCATATTGCCGCCTTCTTGCCCTTTTTAATAGGCAGGACAGAGGCAGGCGGCAATATGAATTCAGTCGTGATGGTGTTTGCCTTTGGCATTGAGCAAATCGACATAAGCCTGATCGACCAGTTCCTGCCGCTCGATACCTAGCTTTTCCAGTAAATCCTCAGCAATCGCAATGCCGTATTCCGGCGTTTCGCCCTCGTCCAGCACCACTTCAAACTCGAGATAATCTCCCAGATGTTTTACCCGATCGAGATGCAAACGGGTCTGTCCGGTCATGAATAACGTCCGCTGCTTGATGACACGACCTGCAGCGCCATAAGCGAGCGTCAGCGTTTCACGCAGGCTGTCCGGATCATGGGTTTCTGTCAGCTGGTAGAAGCTGGTTTTCGGGCCTGCCTGATCCGGACGCTGATAGAAAATCAGTTCACCGTGAACGGGCGAAAAAGTGCGTAATTTCAGCCGTCCGTGCGGACAGATAAAAAAGGTATCATCCTGATCAATGATGTCCGGCAATCCGTCAGCAAGCAGCGCCAGCTTTTCATACATCGCTGAAAAATCATCAATCCTGGCTTTAATTTCAATGTTTCTGGCCATCCGTCACTCCTTTAAGGGCTCACGCTTTTTTATCTGATTTAATCAATATCCCATGACCTTACAATGACATTCTGCGAAGCGGGCGCAAATTCTTTGTCACTCCTTCACGTATTTCCTGTCATTAGCAGATAAACTCCCCGCATCGGGTGTTGCATGCACCTTTCACATCACGCCAGAAAAGGCCGGAGGCCAGAGTCCAGAATGATATGGATTATGCTTGCTGCAATTGTTGTGGTTTTTATTGTGGGTTATTGGTTTATGACGGCAGACACCCGCAAAGCGAACGCGTCTCTCGCCAGTCTGTTGAAAATTAAGCCGGTTTATATTGATTCAATGCTGCTGGAAATGGGCAAACGACAGAGCCAGATGTTTATCCGCTCCATAAGCGGTGGCTACGCTGAAGAGATCCGCAAAGCAGCCTACGTAGTGTTTATTTATCAGACATTTATTAAAGATGCTTCAGATGAGAACATCGTCCGCTGGCGTAACATTCTGGTGCGCGCCCATCTGCCGCCGCAGCTGAGCAGCGAACACGCCGAACTGGCGCTGTTTTATTTCGCGGAACTGGATATCGAACCTTTTGAACTGGCGCAATTTCGCCGCGACTACAATCAGACTTATAACCAGATCCATCTGGTTTAACGTTCCGCTTCGCATCAGAAATGGCCCTTATCCGGGCCATTTTCGTTTCTGCTTCATTGAAAAAGCAATCTCAGTCAGGACAGTCCCTCGCACGGCAGGTAAAGTACAGGCCATGAAGGAGAGGAAATGAATCACGACAAAGCCCGGCTTTATCAGCGACGTTTTCTGCAGGTATTTGCCTATATAGAACAGCATCTGGACAGCCCGATAACCGTGGAACAACTCAGTGAAGTTGCCTGTTTCTCCAGGTTTCACTTTCACCGGCAGTTCGGTCAGTTCTGCGGGGTCAGCGTTAGCCGTTACATCACTTTGATGCGCCTGAAACGCGCCTCGTTCCGGCTGGTACAAAACCCATTGGAAAAAGTAATTGGTATTGCGCTGGATGCCGGATTTGAAAATCCTGAGTCGTTTTCCCGTGCCTTCAAAAACACTTTTGGTCTGAGCCCCAGTGAGTTTCGCAAAAATCCTGTCTGGGTCGACTGGCATGTGCATTTTCAATTTCCCGGCAGGGAAAATCAGCAGAGGCTGGTAAATATGGAAGTCAAAATCATTGAAGTGGAACCGATGCGGGTCGCAGTGCTGGAACATCTCGGTGATCCGATGCGGGTAAACAATACGGTCGCAACGTTTATCGAATGGCGTAAAGCCTCCGGGCTTTCGGATTACACACAACGCGGCACTTACGGCATTCCGTATAACGATCCGCTGGTCACGCCGGGCGAGGAATTTCGTTTCGATGTTTGTGGCGAATTAGACCCGCAGGCCAATGGCAACGTGCCCGAAAACCCACAGGGAGTGATCGCCAAAACACTGCCGGGCGGGCGTTGCGCGGTGGTTCGTCATGTCGGAGCGTATGACCGGATAAGCGACAGTGTCTATTATCTTTACCGTGAATGGCTGCCACAAAGCGAAGAGGAATTACGGGATTTTCCGGTTTATTTCCGCTATCTGCATCTTGATCAGGAATTACCGGAACATGAACAGAAAACCGATATTTTGTTGCCGCTGAAATGAAGCCGCTGAAATAAAATATAAATGTGAGGTAACAGCGCTGGTGAAATCAGCGCTGTCTGTTCCTGTTCCGTTGCCGGATTATCTGAACACATTATCCAGATAGCTCGCGAGAATCTGACGTGAACTGAAACCGTGGCAAATTCCATAATAGGTTTCGTTGTCGCTGGAAACATCCAGCGGGAAATTCTTGTACGCATCACTGCTGCGAAAAGATGCCGTCGGTTCGGCAAATTGTTCACTGCGCTCTTTCAGCGCCGGGTGTATTACCAGGGCAGTCCGGCCAAACCGCGCTTCCCGGTTTACATACACATAATGCTCGCCACGGCGATAACCGTAAGCTTTATCAACAACAAAATCGCGTTCGAACCCTGATGTTTCTAAAACGCGTGCCACTTCATCTGGCCGTAAATACATGGTTGCTCCTCGCTTCTTTAACCGCAAGGCGACCTTACCGCAATAACTCTGCCAGACAATGCGTTTATCCTAAACTTTAGCGTATTTAGGATTTATCTAAACGCATCATCCTCACAATTAAAAAGGCTATTCAGTCTGTGTCTGACGCGAGGTTTGCAGCCATATTTTGAGGGTCAGCAGCCAGGCGACCACCACCATAAATGCTGCGGCCAGATAAATAGACGGCGTGCCCAGATGCGAAATAATCAGCCCGGCGACCGGTCCGGTGATACCCAGCCCGAGATCTAAAAATGCAGAATATAGGCCCAGCGCTGTGCCCTGATTTTGCGGCGGCACCTGTTTCACGGCTTCCACGCCCAGCGCCGGGAAAATAAGGGAAAAGCCGGAACCGGTAAGGAACGCGCCAAACTGGACTGACAGCGGATCGTGCCCCATCCAGATCATCAGCAGCCCCGCGACCTCAAACACGAATGACACCAGCGAGACCCGCAGGCCGCCAAACCGGTTAATCATATTGCCGAAGATCAGACGCGCGCCGACAAATCCGAGGCTGAATAAGGTGAGCGTGAACGCCGCCCCGCTCCAGCCTTTATCGGCGTAATACAGCGTGATAAAGGTGGCGATAACGCCGAACCCGATAGTGCCAAAACCGAGCCCCAGCCCGTAAAGCCAGATGCGTCCGACTACCGCCTTAAAGGCGATACGTTTACCGGCGGTGACGGAAATCGCCGCTTTCATGCAAGCCAGAATGGCGGCAAAAGCGGCGGCAACGACGATCAGAACGGCGACGCCCATCAGTCCGTACGCGTGGTTGAGCAAAACCCCGAGCGGCGCGCCGACGGCCATCGCGCCATATGTCGCCACACCGTTCCAGGAAATCACCCGCGCCGTATGTTTTGCGCCCACTGCACCAATCCCCCACAAAGTGGTGCCGGTGCTACCGAAGCTTTCCCCCACGCCTAAGAAAACGCGCGCCAGACAAAGCAGCAGCAGGCTGGCGAGGGGATTAGCGGCAAACCAGAAAGCGAACGCGTAAAAAACGCCGCTCATCCCGCAGCAAACCAGACCAAAAATCACCACCCTTTTCGGCCCCAGCAGATCGGCGTAACGCCCTGCGTGCGGACGGCTTATCAGCGTCGAGAAATACTGGACGCTGATCACCAGCCCCGCCAGCACTGAGTTATATCCCAGGGTGTTATGCACAAAGCCCGGCAAGACGGCGAGCGGTAAGCCGATAGTCAGATAGACAACGAAGGTAAACAGCATGAACGACAAAATGCGTTTATTGAGGACAGCGTTAGAACGAAGCGTACTTAAAGACATGGGCGGACCCGAAAAATGAGATCACTGAGAGTGGAATCAACAGTATAAACAGGTTTCAGCCTCACTACGGGTTAAAAATGTTATTGGCTGTAACGTGAATTTTGTTTTGCAGAGAAATCTGAGCCGCGTCACGCCATCCCGCGCCCCGCCTGACTTGTTACCACAGCGTCATGGTCTGAAAAGCCCGATAATCCCAGTCCTTTGTCCTTAAAGAACCATCCGGTACAACATTATGGTCTATGCTTAATTCAACAGTCACACAAGGAGAGACGGAATGTTTAAGAAAACAGATAAAGTAGAAAAAAATATCAATCAGGACGTAACCCTGCTGGCGGACACGCTGGATGAAGTGCTTCAGTCTGCAGGTGATAAATCCAGGGACGAATTGGATAAGATCCGCAGCAAAGCACAGGGCGTTCTGCGCGATACCCGCGCACGTTTTAACACCGATAAAATCAGCCAGCAGGCACGTGATGCGGCAGCTTCAGCCAACGATTATGTGAAAGATAATCCGTGGTACGGCGTCGGTGCCGGTGCGGCAATCGGTATTGTTATCGGGGTCCTGCTGGGACGTCGCTAACGTTAAAGGCAATTTGTGATGTTTCACTCCTGTGTCGGGAATATGGCTTAAAAAGCTGAAACATCCGCGTGGTTCCCTCATTGCCGCGCAATTGCTAAAAAGACGACGGAGCCTTCGGGCTCCGTTTTCTATTTCTGGGTCTTTGAAATCACTTCTTCCAGTCGCGCGGCCAGTTGGTTTGCCTGTTCCTGAGTGCCAATATTAGGAAATCCCATCAGCAGTCCGTTCGGGCGCAGCACGTCGCCACGTTCACGCCGCTCAACCTGCCAGTCGGAAAGCGCCTGTACCGCCAGCCCCTGTTCGCGGGCATTTTTGGCAATCAGCGCATCATCGAGATTTTTGTTCAGGCTGGCGGACAGCTGGATCCCGCCGACTTGCTGATTCACCCGCAATATCTCCGCCGAAAACTGCGCCGTCAGCGCCTGTTCCAGAAAGCCACGCCGCAGTGCATACAACTGACGCATTCTTTTCAGATGCCGGTAGAAATGCCCCTGTTCGATAAATTCCGCAATGCTGCTTTGCAGCAACGGCGGCGTACCGCAAATCCGCAGCGGGCAATAAGCTTCGATTTTCTCCACCAGACTTTCTGGTACCACGACATAACCGCAACGCAGCGCCGGAAACATCACTTTGCTGAAGGTGCCGGCATAAATCACCCTTCCCTGCGTATCCAGGCTTTTCAGGGAAGGGAGCGGCTGGCCGTGATAACGAAACTCGCTGTCGTAGTCATCTTCGATAATCCACGCCTGCTGTTTCGCCGCCCAGTCGAGCAACGCCATGCGCCGCGCTAAACTCATGGTCACGCCGGTCGGGCTCTGATGTGCTGGCGTCACAACGGCAAATCGCGCGGCAGGAAACTGCTTCACCGCCTGCGGCACATTCATGCCTTCATCGTCCACGTTCACCGCCATGGCAACCGCACCTGCCGCGCGGAAAAACGCCTGTGTTACCGGATAACCGGGGTCTTCCAGCCACACACCGTCGCCGGGCTGCAACAGGCTGCCGATAATCAAATCCAGAACCGGTGCGTAACCACCGCAGATAAAAATCTGTTCGGGGCGGCAGGTAAACCCGCGGGAAAGTTGCAGATAACGCGCGACTGCATTGCGCAATCCGTCAGTGCCTGCCAGCGGCGGATGACCGAGATCGTTCATGCTGGTGTGACGGATTTGCCGCGAGACTATGCGCGACCAGATAGCGCGGGGGAATTCATCGAGCGCCGGAAGCCCGAGCTGGAAAGGCAAAGAAGAAACAGAGGGCAGCATCGGATTGATAGGTTTACGCGCCGCGTCTTTCCTGACAGGCCTGGGGGCAGCGGCGGATAAACTTTCCGGCGCGCTGACCACTGTTCCGGCCTGCCCGCGGCTTTGCAAAAATCCTTCCGCCATCAGCAGGCCATAAGCATTTTCCACCGTTGCGCGCGCCACCCCGAGTTCGCTGGCCAGTGCCCGCACAGACGGCACGCGGCTGTCGCGTCTAAGCTGCCCGGCCATGATCGCCTGTTTTACCCGCTGATAAATCTGGCGGTAAAGTGGCTCTTTATGCCGGGGATCGAGCTGAAAGGAAAGACTGAAGCCGCGCATCATGACCTGTTTAAATATGTATTTTATGGCCCTGTAGTATAGACCATGCGAGGCGTAAAGTAGCGGTCATTGAGGCGCACGGTGCGCCACTGTTAAATCCCAAAAATCCCAGAGGAAATCATCATGACTGCACTTCGCCTGCCTTACTATTCCCTGTCTTCTTCCGTGATGGAGCCGATGAAAGCGGCGCTCGGCGCGCTGGAAAACGGTCCGCTGGATAACGTGATTATCGAACTGGCGTTCCTGCGTGTTTCACAAATCAATGGCTGCGCCTATTGCCTGGACATGCACTCCAAAGCGCTGCGTAAAATGGACGTTGCTCAGGCCAAACTCGATCAGCTTGCGGGCTGGCAGGTCAGCCACGTGTATTCAGAACGTGAACGTGCGGCGCTGGCGTGGGCAGAATCCCTGACGCTGGTGGCTACCACCGGTGCGCCGGACAATGCGTTTGAGCCACTGAAAGCACAATTCAGCGACGTCGAAATCTCAGAACTGACGTTCGCCATCGGCCTGATGAATGCTTTTAACCGTCTTGCCGTGGGTATGCGCCAGTAATTTCACCGCTTAAAAAACGAACTGTAAAAAGTTTTTCCTCTCGAGCCCGCTTCCAGCGGGCTTTGTCGTTTTTGCAATAAGCAAATTTAGAAAATCTACATATTGTGTGGTTGAAAATTTAAATCACCACATCTAGTATTCAATGCATCGGGACGCCACGATGGCACCGACTCTCGCGCCTTTCCCCCGGCTGAAACGACCGCACAGCGGGAAGGTAAAAATTGTCTCTGATTTCTCACCAGATGGAAATACGAATCATGAGCATTATTATTTACAGTAAACCAGACTGTGTCCAGTGCAACGCGACTTACCGTGCATTAGATAAACAAGGCATCGCTTACGAAGTTGTGGATTTAACTCAGGATGAGCAGGCTCTTGGCCAGGTTCGTGCGATGGGTTATCAGCAGGTTCCGGTGATTGTGGCCGGTGACGACCACTGGTCTGGTTTCCGTCCGGACAAAATCAGCGCCCTGCGCCAGCTTCAGAACGCGTTCTGAGGCCCGGCGGATGAATCCGTTGGTCTATTTTTCCAGCAGTTCAGAAAACACCCATCGCTTCGTCGGCAGAACAGGTTTGCCGGCGATCCGCATCCCGATTAATCGTCAGCCCGAAAAATTGCGCATCGACACACCGTACATTTTGGTGGTGCCGAGTTACGGCGGCGGATCGGCCAAAGGCGCGGTACCGACTCAAGTGATCCGTTTTCTCAACGATGAACATAACCGTTCACTCATCCGCGGCGTTATCGCCGCCGGAAACACTAACTTCGGCGCAGCGTATTGTATTGCCGGCGACATTATTTCCCAGAAGTGTCAGGTGCCTTACCTGTACCGCTTTGAATTGCTGGGAACGCCGGAAGACGTTGCAAAGGTCAGACAGGGAGTAACAGAATTTTGGCAGCGACAGAACTAGCTATCACCGACCCCGGCACCAGCAGCCCGGACTATCACGCGCTTAACGCGATGCTGAATCTGTTCGACACTAACGGTCAGATCCAGTTTGATAAAGACCGTCTGGCCGCGCGCCAATACTTCCTGCAACACGTCAATCAGAACACGGTGTTCTTCCATAATCTGGCGGAAAAACTGCGGTATCTGGTGGAAGAAGGCTATTACGAAGCCGCTGTGCTGGATCAGTACGCGTTTGACGATATTAAGGCGTTATTCAAACAGGCTTACGCCAAAAAATTCCGCTTCCAGACTTTCCTGGGCGCGTTCAAGTATTACACCAGCTACACGCTGAAAACTTTCGACGGCAAACGTTATCTCGAACGTTATGAAGACCGTGTCTGCATGGTGGCGATGACGCTGGCACGCGGCGATATTCAGCTCGCCAGCCATTTTGTCGATGAGATTATCTCTGGCCGCTTCCAGCCTGCGACACCGACGTTTCTCAACTGCGGCAAAAAACAGCGCGGCGAGCTGGTCTCCTGCTTTTTGTTACGCATCGAAGACAATATGGAATCCATCGGGCGCTCGGTGAACTCGGCGTTGCAGCTTTCCAAACGCGGCGGCGGCGTGGCGTTTATGCTGACCAACATCCGTGAAGTGGGTGCGCCGATTAAGCGCATCGAAAACCAGTCTTCCGGTGTTATTCCGATCATGAAAATGCTGGAAGATGCCTTCTCTTACGCCAATCAGCTGGGTGCGCGTCAGGGCGCAGGCGCGGTCTATCTGAACGCCCATCACCCGGATATTTTGCGTTTTCTCGATACCAAACGCGAAAACGCCGACGAGAAAATCCGTATTAAAACGCTGTCGCTGGGTGTGGTTATTCCGGACATCACCTTCGAACTGGCGAAGAACAACGAAGATATGTATCTGTTCTCGCCGTACCACGTCGAGAAAGTGTATGGCGTGCCGATGTCGGAAATCAGCATCAGCGAGAAATACCGTGAGATGGTGAATGACAAGCGCATTCACAAAAGCAAAATCAACGCCCGCGAGTTCTTTCAGGTGCTGGCGGAAATTCAGTTTGAATCCGGTTATCCGTACATGATGTTTGAAGATACGGTAAACCGCGCCAATCCGATCAAAGGTCGCATCAACATGAGCAACCTGTGTTCGGAGATTTTGCAGGTGAATTCGCCAACGATCTACGGCGAAGACCTCTCCTATCAGGAAATTGGCAAAGACATCTCCTGCAATCTCGGCTCACTGAATATCGCCTCGGCGATGGATTCACCGGACTTCGGCAATACCGTGGAAATGGCAGTGCGTGCGCTGACCGCGGTGTCTGACATGAGTCACATCCGCTCGGTGCCGTCTATCGATCAGGGGAATCAGGATTCTCACGCCATCGGCCTCGGACAGATGAATCTGCACGGCTATCTGTGCCGCGAGCGGATTTATTACGGCTCGGCAGAGGGGCTGGATTTCACCAATATCTATTTCTGCACCGTGGCTTTCCACGCCATCCGTGCGTCAAACCAGATTGCCATCGAACGCCAGCGGTCGTTTAAAGGTTTCAAAGATTCCACTTATGCCAGCGGCGCCTATTTCGACAAATATGTCGATGACGCATTGGCTGCGAAATGGCAGCCGAAAACCGAACGCGTGCGCGAACTGTTTGCTGACGCCGGAATTGCCATTCCGGCCACCGCAGACTGGGTGGCACTGCAAGAGTCCGTAATGCAGCATGGCCTGTATAACCAGAACTTACAGGCGGTGCCGCCGACCGGTTCAATTTCTTACATTAATAATTCGACGTCGAGTATTCACCCGATTGTGTCCCGCGTAGAAATCCGTAAAGAGGGCAAAATTGGTCGCGTGTATTATCCGGCGGCGTTTATGACCAACGACAATCTGGATTACTACCAGGATGCCTATGAAATCGGTCCGGAAAAAATCATTGATACCTACGCAGAAGCCACGCAGCACGTCGATCAGGGGCTGTCGCTGACGCTGTTCTTCCGCGATACCGCCACCACGCGCGACATCAACAAAGCGCAGATTTACGCCTGGCGCAAAGGCATCAAAACCATTTATTACATCCGTCTGCGCCAGATGGCGCTGGAAGGCACTGAAGTTCAGGGCTGCGTTTCCTGCACGCTGTAACCGATTGAAAGGACTTAAAAGATGAGCGCAGTAAAACAATTTTTAGTACCGCAACCGGTCAGCAAAGCCATCAACTGGAACAAAATCCAGGACGATAAAGACCTCGAAGTGTGGAACCGCCTGACGTCGAATTTCTGGCTACCGGAAAAGGTGCCGCTGTCGAACGATATTCCGTCCTGGGCGACGCTGAGCGCACAAGAAAAACAGCTGACGATCCGCGTGTTTACCGGGCTAACGTTGCTTGATACCGTGCAAAATGTCGTCGGCGCACCGAGGCTGATGAAAGACGCGGTGACACCGCACGAAGAAGCGGTTTACTCAAATATCTGTTTTATGGAAGCGGTACATGCGCGTTCTTACAGCTCGATTTTCTCGACGCTGTGCGCCACCGTGGACGTGGATGAAGCCTACCGCTGGAGTGAGGAAAACGTCGCGCTGCAAAACAAAGCGGCGATCATTTTGTCGTATTACGACGGCGAAGATCCGCTGATGAAGAAAGTGGCCAGCGTGTTCCTCGAATCGTTCCTGTTTTACTCCGGTTTCTATCTGCCGATGTACTGGTCGAGCCGCGCCAAACTGACCAACACCGCAGATCTGATCCGTCTGATCATCCGTGACGAAGCGGTTCACGGCTATTACATCGGCTATAAATTCCAGAAAGCGCTGGCACTGGAAAGCGAAGAACGTCAGCGGCAGATCAAAGAGCAGGCGTTTGATCTGATTCAGGACTTGTACGACAACGAGATCCGCTATACCGAAGAATTGTACGACGGCGTGGGCTGGAGCGAAGACGTGAAGAAATTCCTGCATTACAACGCCAACAAAGCGCTGATGAATCTCGGCTACGAAGCCCTGTTCCCGGCCAGCATGGCGGATGTGAATCCGGCGATCCTTTCCGCATTATCGCCAAACGCCGACGAAAACCACGACTTCTTCTCCGGATCCGGATCGTCGTATGTGATCGGCAAAGCCGTCAATACTGAAGATGAAGACTGGGATTTCTGATGTATACGGGGAGGAAGCTCTTTCTCCCCTTCCCGATTTATCCTGTTGCTGTAATTCCTCCCCGCGCTACTATAGAAACAGTGTTTCAAAACCCTACATCTATAATGAAAAGGAGAGATTACAATGCCGTATCAGGCCTCACCCTCCCGCTATGAAACCATGCAATTTCGCCGCTGCGGTCAAAGCGGTTTAAAACTCCCTGCACTGTCCCTCGGTCTCTGGCACAGCTTCGGCCATGTCAGTCAGCTGGAATCTCAGCGTGCATTGCTGCAAAAAGCCTTTGATTTAGGCATCACGCATTTTGATCTGGCCAATAACTACGGCCCGCCTCCGGGATCTGCCGAGGAGAATTTTGGCCGCCTGCTGAAGCAGGATTTCGCCCCGTATCGTGATGAACTGATCATCTCCACTAAAGCCGGTTACGATATGTGGCCGGGTCCGTATGGCTCCGGCGGTTCGCGCAAATATCTGCTGGCGAGCCTCGATCAAAGCCTGCAACGCATGGGGCTCGATTACGTCGATATCTTCTATTCGCATCGTGTAGATGAAGAGACGCCAATGGAAGAAACCGCTGCGGCGCTGGCATACGCCGTGCAAAGCGGCAAGGCGCTGTATGTCGGGATTTCGTCTTATTCGCCGGAACGTACACAAAAAATGGCTGAGCTGCTGCGCGAACTGAAAGTGCCGCTGCTTATCCATCAGCCTTCTTACAATCTGCTGAACCGCTGGGTCGATAAGAGCGGCCTGCTGGATACGCTGGAGCAAAATGGCGCGGGATGTATTGCGTTCACGCCGCTGGCGCAGGGTTTGCTGACCGGCAAATACCTTAAAGGTATTCCGGACGGTTCGCGCATGCAGGTGGAAGGGAACAAAGTACGCGGCCTGAATGCCAAAATGCTGTCAGAAGAGAATCTGAACAGTCTGCGTTTGCTCAATGAAATGGCGCAACAGCGCGGGCAGACAATGGCGCAGATGGCGCTGAGCTGGCTGCTGAAGGATAACCGTGTGACGTCGGTGCTGATCGGTGCCAGCCGTCCGGAACAGCTGGATGAAAACGTGAAGGCGCTGGAAAATCTGCGCTTTACCGCAGAAGAACTGGCGGCGATCGATAAACATGTGGCGGATGGCGAATTAAATCTGTGGCAGGCATCTTCGGATAAATAAGCGATACATTATCCATAAATTATCACGGGCGAATTATAAAAATTAATTCGCCCGTGATTATATGCTTTATTTAACTCATTAATTCTAAACGTCGCGCCGTTTCATAATGATTAATCCAGTACTGATTATCCAGAGATGAAATGGTGACACCTTCAATTTTCGATGCGTGAATAAACTGATTATCCCCGACATAAACACCAACATGACGATCGCGCGATGAGGTTTTGAAAAAGACCAGATCACCAGGTTTGAGGTCATTTTTGCTGATCTTCTCCCCATTCTTTATCTGCTGGAACGTCGTTCGGGGCAACTGCTGGTGCAGGGAAGCATTGAAGAGATGCTGCATCAGCGCTGAACAATCCACGCCTTTATGGGTAGTGCCACCCAGACGATAATGTGTACCCTTCCAGTTTAAATATTCTGACAGTAACAAAGCTTTGATCGTTTTTGAGCTGCCATTACCGGCTTCATATACCGGTGCTTCTTTTGTCTCAAAAAGCGCTGTTTGGGAGAATTTATGATTATTCATAGACACAAATTCCTTTGGCATATCAAAGGCAAAGGAATTGGTGCTAAATAATACCGGAGCAATAATGAGTAATACGGGTAGAAACTTTTTAATACTGAGCATGCGTGACTTCTTTTAACGAAAATGCCATTAATCCTTACCTGAGAACCTGCTGACGGTGCGGGTGACTCCTCTTTGAGTGCGCAAATAATAACCACAGAATAATAAATAACCAGCCTGCAATGTGTCCAAAATTAGACTCAAAACAATTTTGTCTGTGAAACCAACCCCTTCAGTAAAAGGGGTTGGTAGTATCAGGAGGGACTATCTCAGGAGAAGAACTTCGCCAGCACGAACAGCCCGACCGATACGTTAATCGCACCGCCGATACGGGTAGCGATTTGTGCAAAAGGCATCAGGGTCATGCGGTTACCGGAAGTGAGGATCGCAACATCACCGGTTCCTCCCTGCCCGCTCTGGCAGCAGGAAACAATCGCTACATCAATCGGATGCATACCGATTTTCTTGCCGACGTAAAAACCGGTGCCTACCAGCGCCAGCACCGTGGTCACGATAACCAGCAGGTTCTGGAGGGTGAAAGCGTTGATCAGTTCCTGCCACGGCGTAATCGCCACACCCACCGCGAACAGCACCGGATAGGTCACTGCGGTGCGGAAGAATTTATACACCGTCATCGAGCCATGCTGAATAGCCGGAGAAACGCCGTTCGCCAGTTTTACCAGCACCGCTGCGAATAACATGCCGACCGGCGCAGGCAGACCGATCCATTTCTGTCCGAGCATCCCGACCATGTACAACAGGATCGCCAGCAGCGCGCCACAGGCCAGCGCATTTACTCCCGGATTGCCTTCGAATTCATCAGTACCACTGCCCAGCACCCCTTTTTTCGACGGCATCAGCTGACCCTCGCCGGTCAGATGCGGATAGCGTTTGCCCAGCTGATTGAGCACACCCGCCAGCACAATCGCCGTCAGACCACCCAGCATGACGATCGGCAAAATACGCCCCAGCGCCACGCCCTGGTCCATATGCAAAATGGTCGCGTAACCCATCGACAAGGGGATCGCCCCTTCGCCCACGCCCCCGGCCATGATCGGCAGGATCAGGAAGAAGAAGGTCTGCATCAGTGGTAAACCTAAAACGGTGCCCATCGCCATACCGGCGATCATCCCGACAACTTCTCCGCACAGCATCGGCACGAAAATGCGCATAAAGCCCTGGATCAGCACCTGACGGTTCATGCTCATGATGCTGCCGACAATAATGCAGCAGATATAAAGGTAGAGAATGTTGGTGGATTTGTAGAATTTGACCGTGGAATCAACCACCACATCCGGCAGCAGCCCGTAATGCACCATCGCCGAAGGAATAAAGGTGGCGCAAATCGCCGCCGCGCCGAGTTTGCCCACCACCGGTAAGCGTTTACCAAATTCTCCGCAGGCAAAACCGAAGAAGGCCAGCGTAGCGACCATCACCACGATATCGCTCGGCAGTTTGCCGTTCAGGCAGTCGAGCAGGATCAGCACGCCTGCCAGCAGGAAGAAAGGTAGCGGGATAATACCAATCTTGTAGTTATCAAGAATGTGCCACCATTTTTGCCTGGCTGAGAGGCCGGAAGCTTTCGTTTCTTTGACTGCGATGTAGGAATCGTCGGTTGTGCTCATGACATTGCCTCTTTCTTATAAGTACTTTTCTTATTGATGTTCTGAGCATAAGAAAACAGCAGGTCAGCCGGATGTGAGTTTGTTCAAATTAAAACCGCAGGGATTAAGGTTGTTATGGTGTTTATGGAGTTAATGTTATTTGATTTATAAGGATTATCAGATTTGTAGTAAAACACCCTATTACCCCTATAATCACTGAGTGAACTCATCGCTATTTATATTGCCTGTTCACAACTCTGTCTTTATCCGATTACCGCCCCTGTTGGCCCATGGTAGGCTTATTCAATGTGTGTCTTTACGTTGATGTTGCCGCAGACCGTATGAAACTCCGAATGCCTTTTCAGGTAAAACTCTTTTTATCTCTGGTGGTATTTTCCTGCCTGTTGCTGGTGCTGCTGGGCGCTATTTTATTTCATATCATCGACCGTCAGTTGCACCATGACCTCGGCCAGCGCGCACGCGTTCAGGCCAGTGAAATCGCACTGATGCCGGGGCTGGCACAGAAGGTTCAGGCCCGGGATATCGCCGGTATTGCCAGACTTATCCAGCCACTGCGTGATAAAAGCGATGCCAGTTATATCGTGATAGGGGATACCCGCGAGCTGCATCTTTATCACTCCGAATCGCCGGAGCGAATCGATCTGCCAATGATTGGCGGTGATAATGCCGGGGTGCTGGCCGGTAAAACCATTATTTCCGTCAGACAAGGCGGCATCGGCGTTTCGTTGCGCAGTAAAGCGCCGATCCTGGATGAGAATAATCAGGTCATCGGTATTGTTTCCGTCGGCTACCTCACCTCATATATTGATAACATTAATGGCCACCGCCTGGCGCAGGTGGGTTTATACGGTTTGCTGCTTTTATTACTGCTGTTTATTTTTTCATGGATGTTTACCCGCAACGTTAAAAAGCAGATGTTCTGGCTGGAGCCAAAAGATATAGCCCTTCTGGTTCGCCAGCAAAAAGCCTTGCTGGAAGCCATGTATGAAGGCGTATTTGCGATTAATGCGCAGAAGCAGCTGATTTCCATCAACCGTGCCGCACGTGAGTTACTCGATATCCATCAGCCCGAAAATGAACTGCTGGGTAAACCGCTCAATGAGGTGCTTCAGACTCCGCCCACCTTCTTTACGCAAAGTGGTGTCAGTGAAAATAACAGCCAGCATGATCAGATTACGGTGCTTAATCAAAGACAGGTGATCGTCAACCGCGTGCCGATAGAGCTG
The DNA here is from genome assembly GCF_003602095.1 of Rahnella woolbedingensis. GTDB lineage: Bacteria > Pseudomonadota > Gammaproteobacteria > Enterobacterales > Enterobacteriaceae > Rahnella > Rahnella woolbedingensis. The sequence continues at coordinate 39,183 of NZ_RAHH01000030.1, forward strand.
GAACCGGGCAAGGAAAGCGGCTGGGTGTTCAGTTTCCGCGATAAAAATGACATTAATACGCTGAGCAGTCAGCTGAGTCAGGTGAAACGTTACGCGGACAATCTGCGCATCATGCGCCACGAACAGCTGAACTGGACCGCCACGCTGGCGGGGTTGCTGCAAATGCAGCGTTACGACGATGCGATGCACTATATCCAGGCGCAGTCCGAAGGAGCGCAGGCGGTGCTGGATTTCGTCTCGACGCGCTTCACCTCCCCGGCGCTTTGCGGGCTGCTGCTGGGGAAATACGTCAGCGCGCGCGAAAAAGGCGTGGAGCTGAGTTTCGACCCCGCCTGCCAGTTAATCCGTATTCCGGCAGCGATTACTGAAACTGAGCTGATGTCGGTGGTCGGTAATCTGCTGGATAATGCCGTGGACGCCACGCTGAAAGCGCTGACACCTCCTGCGCCGGTGGAACTGTATATTTCTGACAGGAATCAGGAGTTGCTGATTGAGGTCGCCGATCAGGGCAGCGGCGTGGACGATGCCCTGAAACCTCATCTGTTTGAACAGGGCGTGACGAGCAAGCCCTCAAGCGGCCATGAGACGACCGGCGCAGAACACGGTATCGGGCTTTATCTGGTGGCCGGATATGTCCGTCAGGCCGGTGGCAGCATCGAAATCTCAGACAACTCGCCGCAGGGGACGATATTTTCAGTCTTTATACCGACTCCGGCGAATGCTCTAACAGGAACGAATCATGAATAACAGTAGCGCTCTCGATGTAGTGATTGTGGAAGACGAGCCGCATCTTGCCGGCCTGCACCGCGATTTTATCGAGCAGAATTTCAATCTGCGTGTTGTGGGTATTGCCGCCACGCTGGAACAGGCGCGCTCATTGCTGCGCCTGCATGAGCCACGGCTGATCCTGCTCGATAACTTTTTGCCGGACGGTCAGGGTGTGGATCTCATCGACAGCGCGCTGCTGAAAAGCTTCGATTGCTCGGTGATTTTCATTACCGCCGCCAGCGATATGCAAACCTGTAGTCATGCGATGCGCAGCGGCGCGTTTGATTACATTATCAAACCGGTATCTTTCCACCGGCTGCAAAGCTCACTGGAACGTTTTATGCAGCTGGTGCAAACGCTGCGCAATGTGAAAGTGGTGGATCAGCGGGCGCTGGATAAGCTGTTCAATCTGCCCGCCAGCGATACGCCGGCAGCCCCTTCCGCCAAAGGCATCGAACCGAATACGCTCGAACTGGTTCAGCGCGTTTTTACCGCGAAACCTGACGTCAGCTGGTCTGTTGAAGAGGTGGTTGAGGAGGTCGGGATCAGCAAAACGACAGGCCGTCGTTATCTGGAATATTGTGTGGAAATTGGCTTTATCGGCGTCGAAATGCAGTACGGAAATATCGGTCATCCGAGACGCTTATATCGCAAAATAGCAGACCAGGAAAAATCCGTATCCTGAGGCCGAATTCAGGCCATTTTGCGTGACGCATTTCGCACACTCTGCCGGTGATATCACCGGCGAATTTCCCGCAGCCCCCACTGGTTCAGGTCATTATTTCACTGCGCATTCATCTTTCAGATAACCGGTAAATTCACGGCATTCAGTCAAATCTGAAATCTCTATTTACACATGTAAATGAGTACTAACATAAACACATTAACTCCCTATAAATCACGCAATTACCACCCCTTATAACCCCACAAAAACAAAAGATATTATCCCTAGTAAAAACAATAAATTACATATATTTTTAACACAACACCCCATGAAGGAATTAGTTTTGCGCTTGAAATTTTCGGGTGGGATAATTTGTCATTAAATGTCAGTGCTAACTTACCTAAATTAAACACTGCAAATACAGATAAATACACCACCAGAAACACAATCATGATTATTCCCCGGAAACATTGAGACTTGTCTCAGAATTTCTATGTGTTAGGGTATAAAGCGTTCACTATTTTGTTACAGGCAAAATCCTATACGGTCCAACACAAAAACTAGATATCGAGCCGATACGGCTATTTATATCCAAGGAATGCACATTGCATGGCAATTAAAATCGAAGTAAAGAATCTTTATAAGGTATTTGGCGAGAACCCGGATCGCGCTTTCAAGATGATCGACGCAGGCAAGGGTAAAGAAGAAATTTTTGAGAAAACCGGTCTTTCACTTGGCGTTAAGAATGCCAGTCTGGCCATTGAAGAAGGCGAGATTTTCGTCATCATGGGGTTATCCGGTTCTGGTAAATCCACCATGGTACGCCTTCTCAATCGTCTGATAGAGCCCACCCGTGGCGAAGTCCTGATCGACGGCGAAGATATCGCCAAAATCTCAGAATCAAAATTGCGCCAGGTGCGCCGCAGTAAAATCAGTATGGTATTTCAGTCCTTTGCGCTGATGCCACACCTGACCGTGTTGAATAACACCGCGTTTGGTATGGAACTGGCCGGTGTCCCGGTCGAAGAGCGCAATGAAAAAGCGATTGACGCGTTGCGTCAGGTCGGGCTGGAAAACTATGCCAAATCTTATCCTGATGAATTATCGGGTGGTATGCGTCAGCGTGTGGGTCTTGCCCGTGCGATGGCCAACAACCCTGACATTCTGCTGATGGATGAAGCCTTCTCGGCACTCGATCCGTTAATCCGTACCGAAATGCAGGATGAGCTGGTGAAGCTTCAGGCTCAGCATCAGCGCACCATCGTGTTCATTTCCCATGATCTCGACGAAGCCATGCGCATCGGCGATCGCATCGCCATTATGCAGGGCGGCGAAGTGGTGCAGGTCGGTACGCCGGAAGACATTCTGAATAATCCGGCAAACGATTATGTGCGCACCTTCTTCCGTGGCGTCGATATCAGCCAGGTATTTAGTGCCAAAGACATTGCCCGCCGTCGTGGCGCGCTTATACGTAAAACCCCCGGTTTTGGTCCGCGTGCTGCCCTTAAGCTGCTCGAAGATGAAGACCGCGAATATGGTTATGTGCTTGAACGTGGGCAGAAATTCATCGGCGTTGTGTCGATTGAATCCCTGAAAACCGCGCTGAAAGCCAATCTGACGCTGGAAAGTGCCCTGCTGGAATCTCCGGCTGCGGTGCAGGCAGATATGCCACTCAGCGAACTGATTTCCCATGTCGCCGCCGCGCCTTGCGCCGTGCCGGTCGTCAATGAGGACAATAACTATATCGGCATTATTTCCAAAGCCATGTTGCTTCAGGCTCTGGATAAAGAAGGGGGTAACGAATGAGTCTTTCAAGCATGCATAACACCATTGTTCAGCACGCACAGGCCGCTCAGGCGCAGGTTCCCGACGCGTCCATCGATCCGTGGGGTGCCGATAACGCCAGTGGCGCTGTTGCGACTCAGCCCGATGCCGCCGCGAACGCAGCGGCCAGCAGTGATCCGTGGGGAGGCGCCAGCGATGCCGCGACCAGTGCTCCGGACACCGCGCACCACGCCGCAGCACAGGCCAACGACTGGCTGACCGTCGCGCCTGAACATCATCAGCATTTTAATATTCTCGATCCGTTCCACAATACGCTGATCCCGCTTGACCATTGGGTCACCAGCGGGATCGACTGGCTGGTCACCAACTTCCGCCCGGTATTCCAGGGGATCCGTGTGCCGGTCGATTTCGTACTGAGCGGTTTCCAGCATGGTCTGGAATCCCTGCCTGCCCCGCTGGCGATCCTGGTGTTCGCGCTAATCGCCTGGCAGATGGCCGGGTTGGGTATGGGTGCTGCCACGCTGGTTTCACTGGTTCTGATCGGCGCTATCGGCGCATGGTCACAGGCTATGGTGACGCTGGCGCTGGTGCTGACCTCGCTGTTCTTCTGTATTTTGATAGGCTTGCCGCTCGGCATATGGCTGGCCCGTAGTCAGAGGGCCGCCAAAATTATCAGGCCATTGCTTGATGCCATGCAGACCACTCCGGCGTTTGTCTATCTGGTGCCGATCGTGATGCTGTTTGGTATCGGGAACGTGCCGGGCGTGGTGGTAACGATCATCTTCGCCCTGCCGCCAGTCGTGCGTCTGACGATTCTGGGTATTAATCAGGTACCCGAAGATCTGATCGAAGCGGCGAAATCCTTTGGTTCAAGCCCGAGCCAGCTGCTGTTTAAAGTTCAGCTGCCCCTGGCGATGCCGACCATTATGGCTGGTATTAACCAGACGCTGATGCTGGCGCTGTCGATGGTGGTTATCGCCTCGATGATCGCGGTCGGTGGTTTGGGTCAGATGGTTCTGCGCGGTATCGGTCGTCTGGACATGGGTCTGGCGTCGGTCGGTGGTGCAGGTATCGTCATCCTCGCCATTATCCTCGACCGTCTTACTCAGTCGATGGGTCGTGACAGCCGCAGTAAAGGCGGTCACCGCTGGTTCACCCGTGGCCCTGTCGGTCTGGTGATGAAGCCTTTCACTAAAAAAGTCTGATTCATACTGCACTTTTCCCGGCAGTTCGCTGCCGGGAACTCTCAATAAACTGAAACAACGCAGTCCACTCTTACGTATTCATAAGCCACAAACTTAAAAAGAATAAGGGTTCACCATGCGCACAACTCAGAAAAAAGCACTCATCCTCGCATTATCCATTGCGACACCCGCCGCTTTCGCTGCCGGTTTACCGGGCAAAGGCGTGGTCGTCAAACCGTTGCAAAGCACTATCGCAGAAGAAACTTTCCAGACCGAACTGGTTAACCGTGCGCTGCAAAAACTGGGCTACGACGTTCAGCAAACCGGCGAAGTCGACTACAACGTGGCGTACACCGCCATCGCCAGTGGTGATTCGACGTTCATGGCGGTGAACTGGGATCCGCTGCAAAAAGACATGTACGCCTCAGCCGGTGGCGATCAGAAATTCTACCGCGAAGGTACGTATATCGCCGGTGCGGCACAGGGTTATCTGATCGACAAAAAAACCGCAGACAAATATCACATCCACGATTTGTCGCAGCTGAAAGATCCGAAAATCGCCAAATTGTTCGACGCCGACGGCGATGGCAAAGCCGACATGGCGGGCTGTAATCCGGGCTGGGTGTGCGGCTCGGTAATTAGCACGCAGCTTAAAGCCTACGGCCTTAACAATACCGTGACACAAAACGAGGGCAATTATTCGGCCATTATCGCCGATACCCTCACCCGCTATAAATCCGGCAAACCGGTGCTGTATTACACCTGGACGCCGTACTGGGTCAGTAACGAGATGAAACCTGGCAAAGATGTGGTCTGGCTGACCGTACCTTTCTCCGCCAATCCGGGATCACTGAAAGACCTCGATACCACGCTGCCTAATGGTAAAAACTACGGTTTCCCGGTCAATAACGAACATATCGTGGCCAATAAAGCCTGGGCTGAGCAAAACCCGGCGGCTGCAAAACTGTTTGCCATTATGAAATTGCCACTGGCTGATGTGAATGCGCAAAACTTGCGGATGCACGAGGGTGAATCTTCTTCCGAGGATATTCAGCAACACGTCGACGGCTGGATCAAGGCGCATCAGGCGACCTTCGATGGCTGGATCAAAGAAGCTGCCGCTGCCGCAGCAAAAAAATAATCAAAGATAAAATCTGAGGAATTTATGAAAAAGACAGGACTCTGGGCGCTCGTCGCTCTCACTACATTTGCCACAGCATCCACTTTCGCCGCCGATCTGCCGGGTAAAGGCATTAAGGTTACGCCAATCCAGAGCAGCATCAGCGAGGAAACCTTCCAGACTGAGCTGGTAAACAAAGCGCTGGAAAAACTGGGCTACGACGTTCTGCCAATTCGCGAAGTCGATTACAACGTGGGCTACACCACTCTGGCTGCCGGTGATGCGACCTTTACCGCCGTTAACTGGACGCCGCTGCATGATGAAATGTACAAAGCAGCCGGTGGCGACAAGGTCTTTTACCGCGAAGGCACGTATATCACGGGCGCGGCACAAGGCTGGCTTATTGATAAGAAAACCGCCGAAAAGTATCACATTACCAATGTCGCTCAGCTGAAAGACCCGAAACTGGCAAAAATTTTTGATACCAACGGCGACGGTAAAGCTGATCTGACCGGTTGTACACCGGGCTGGGGTTGTGAAGCGGTGCTCAATGAACAGCTGAAAGCTTTTGGTCTGGAAGATACCGTGACCAATAACCAGGGTAACTATGCTGCGATGATCGCCGATACCATTACGCGCTACAAAGAAGGCAAACCTGTGTTTTATTACACCTGGACGCCGTACTGGGTGAGCAGCATTATGGTGCCGGGCAAAGATGTTGTGTGGTTGCAGGTGCCATTCTCCGTGGTGCCTGGCGAGAAAAACGCCAACACTGAGCTGCCAAATGGCAAGAACTACGGTTTCCCGGTCAGCACCATGCGTATCGTAGCGAACCGTGCCTGGACTGAGAAAAACCCGGCAGCGGCGAAACTGTTTGCCATCATGAAACTGCCTCTGAAAGACATTAATGCGCAGAACGCTGCTATGCACGCCGGTCAGAACTCAGAAGCCGATATCAACGCACAAACTGACGGCTGGATCAAAGCCCACCAGGAAGTGTTCGATAGCTGGATTAAAGAATCATTGGCTGCTGCGAAATAACACAGCACGAACATTGTAAGACCAGCGGGCGGGGAGCAATCTCCGCCCGCTTTTTTGTGGGGCTGTATAAAAAAAACGCTATTGCAAAACCCACTAGTTGCCATGAAAACTATTCATTGGTTTAATATTTCAACTAAAACGATAATCGTTTTACGCATTTCCCTGCTCCTTCAATAAGATCCATTTATTCTGATTATGAAAAAAACTACAACGCATTCTCCCCTCAGCCCGGCGCTGATTATTCTGATGGCCGTTGCCACCGGGCTTGCCGTCGCCAGTAACTATTACCCGCAGCCGTTGCTGGAAACTATCGCACGCGCGTTCAGTCTTTCAGTCAATCAGGCCGGATTCATCGTCACCGTGGCACAGCTCGGTTATGCCTGCGGGCTGATGTTTATCGTACCGCTTGGCGATATGTTCGAACGTCGCGGTTTAATCGTGCTGATGACGCTGCTTTCCGCCGCCGGATTACTGATCACGGCGATGGCGCCAACGCTGACTATCATGCTGGTCGGTACAGCGCTGACCGGGTTGTTCTCGGTCGTAGCGCAGATTCTGGTGCCGCTGGCGGCCACGCTGGCGGAACCGGAACGTCGCGGTAAAGTGGTCGGGCTGATTATGTCCGGGCTGCTGCTGGGCATTCTGCTGGCGCGGACTGTCGCCGGTCTTCTGGCGTCGCTGGGTGGCTGGCGCACCGTTTACTGGGTGGCGAGTGCGCTGATGATCGTGATGGCGCTGGTACTGTGGCGTAAACTGCCCAAGCATGAGCAGAAAACCGACCTGAATTATCCTCAGCTACTGAAATCCATCTTCACGCTGTTCATCCACACGCCGGTTTTACGCACGCGCGCACTGATCGGCATGTTTTGTTTTGCTAACTTCAGTATTTTGTGGACGTCAATGGCGTTCCTGCTGGCAGGTCCGGCGTACAATTATTCCGAAGCGGTGATCGGGCTGTTCGGGCTGGTGGGTGCAGCCGGCGCGCTGGCGGCTACCCGCGCCGGACATCTGGCAGATAAGGGCAAAGCGCATCTGACCACCACGGCGGGACTGGTTCTGCTTTTGCTGTCATGGGCTGCGATTGCCTGGGGTCAGCATTCAGTGATTTCGCTGATTATCGGCATTATCGTTTTGGACCTTTCGGTTCAGGGCGTGCACATCACCAACCAAAGCGTTATCTATAAAACCATGCCGGAAGCGCGAAACCGCCTGACCGCGGGTTACATGACGACTTACTTTATTGGTGGTGCGGTGGGTTCGCTGGTCTCGGCATCAGCCTATCAGGCCGCTGGCTGGTATGGGGTGTCGGCAGCAGGCACCATCATGTGTGTGCTGAATTTGCTCGTCTGGCTGAAGGGATATAAACACAAGCTGGCGTAATAACGAATGAAATTACATCAGGAGGGAACCATCACCCCTCCTGATTAGCTTGCGAATAATCATATTAGAAATTTATTTGAACCAAAGGGTGTTAACAATACTTACAGTCTGGTAATGTTTGCGCCATAAATTATTTGCCGGTACTCATCCGGTTTCACAATGTTTTAAACACTCATGCAAAGCAACCCAGATCTCGAAGCACCCGACCCCGTCCGTGTTTCAACATTCAAACAAGGCATTACTGATAGCCTGCCCATTGTCATTGGCTATCTGCCCATCGCTTTTGCATTTGGCCTTAGTGCCGTAAAACTGGGATTCACCCCAGCTGAAAGTCTCCTGTTTTCCATTCTTATCTATGCTGGCGCCAGTCAGTTTGTCATCACCGCGCTGCTCAGCGCCGGAATGTCCCTGTGGATTTCTGCCCTTACCGTCATGGCAATGGATGTGCGGCATGTGCTGTACGGTCCGTCGCTGCGTAACCGTCTGGTGGGAAAACTCAATGGCAAAAAAACCGCACTCTGGGCATTTGGCCTGACAGACGAAGTGTTCGCCGCTGCTACCGCCAAACTTATCCGCGATAAACGCAGCTGGAGCGAAAACTGGATGTGCGGCATAGCGCTTTCATCCTGGCTCTCATGGGTATCTGGCACGGCGGTAGGTGCGCTGTTTGGTAACGGGCCGCTGGAAAATTTTCCGGCCATCGAAGCCGCACTCGGCTTTATGTTACCGGCGCTGTTTCTGAGTTTTCTGCTCGCGGCGTTTAAGCGCCAGCAAAGCATGGTGTTTGTCGCATCGCTGGCCGGTGCGCTGGGCGGACTCCTGTTCTGGTCGATTCCTGCCGCTATCGGCTGCGGTCTGGCCGCCGGTTGCCTTGCCGCCTTGCTGCAACGCCCTCAATCCCCTTCTGCCACGGAGATAACCTCAGATGAGCACTAATGTCATTCTGGTCTGTCTGCTCGTCGGCACCGTGAATTACCTGTTCCGGTATTTGCCTTTGCGCATGGGCGCAAGGCAGAAAACCGGGCCGAAGAGTGGTCCTCTGTCCCGCGTGCTCGACAGCATCGGCATCGCGTCTATCTGCGCGCTGCTGGTGGTTTCAAGTACACCGGAAATTTTGCGTGATCAGCAAAAACTGCTGCCTTCGCTGGCCGGTTTTGTCCTGCTCGCGCTGATTTTCTGGCGAACCAAAAGCATCATTATTGCCACACTGACCGGTGCCCTGGTGTACGGACTGGTGTTCAAGGTGATGCTGATGACCGCAGGCTGAAGATCATTTTTTACCGCAAAACAACAGAATGGCAAACTCTGCCGAATACAGTAAACATCGAATAATTCACTGGAGTTATGAATCACACTATTTGCTAAAGAATTGGTGATTCATAACATTGATATTATTAATTACCATCGTTACTATGTCATCTGTAACTAATGAGGCTTCTCATATGGACAGTTCGTTCGCGCCAATTGAAAACATGTTAAATTTCCGGGCCAAAAAGCAAAAAGATTTCCCTTATCAGGAAATTCTGCTGACCCGTTTGTGTATGCACATGCAAAGTAAATTGCTTGAAAATCGCAATAAAATGCTGAAAGCACAGGGCATTAATGAAACGCTGTTTATGGCGTTACTGACCCTTGATGCGCAGGAAAGCCACAGCATTCAGCCTTCTGAACTAAGCTCTGCGTTGGGTTCTTCCCGCACTAACGCCACCCGTATTGCGGATGAGCTGGAAAAACGCGGATGGATTGAACGTCGTGAGAGCGATAATGACCGCCGGTGCCTGCATTTGCACCTGACGGTTGACGGGGAAGCCTTTATCCAGAAGTTACTTCCACCTCAACACAAGAGTCTGCATTTACTCTGGTCAACTTTAGACGCTGAAGAACAGAAGCAGTTAGAAACACTGACCCGCAAGCTGTTAACTCGCCTTGATCAGATGGATGCAACAGCGCTACAACAATTCTAAATTTCTGTTCAGGTAAACTACACATGTCACTCCAAGCTCGCTGGAGGCTTACGCCGCTGTTTGCCGTTTTGATTTTGGCCGGCTGCGCCTCCAGTAATAATATTGCTCCTCAGTCGTCGCTGCTGGATACGCAACAGCTTCACCTGCAGCAGGCAAAGGTCAGCTCCCTGACCCTCGGCCCTCAGTGGTGGCGCAGTCTTAATGACCCGCAACTGGATAACCTGATGACCACGACGTTGCAAAACTCGCCGTCGTTGCGTCAGGCCGCCGCTCGCGTGCGCGAAGCACAGAGCGTTATGGGAGAAGCCGATGCCGCCAATGGCCCTTATCTGGATCTCAATGCCTCGACACGACGCGAACGTATAGCAAAAAATACGATCCCGCCGTTCCTGACAAGTTATCCGGAAGCGCCAATTTTCGACAGCAGCAACAGCCTCGGGCTGAATTTGAGCTATGAGTTTGACTGGTGGGGTAAATACCGCAATCAGGTGAATGCCGCGAAAGCGCAGGTAGATTCAGCCCGTGCTGAACAGGCAGAAGCCGCTCTGACGCTGACCAGTTCGGTGGCGTCAGCCTATTATCAGTTGCAGGCCAATCTTGCTTTGCAGGATGTTTTGCAACATGAAGTGGATAACAACCAGCATCTGGCAGATTTGCGTAAAGCGCAATATCAAGCCGGTGTCTATGGTATTGAGATTCCGCAACAAACCCAGGCTCAGGCTGACAGCGCCAAACAGCAGCTCATCAATCTGAAATCGCAAACTGAACAGCTGAGACATCAGCTTTCAGCGCTCGCAGGTCGTGGCCCGGATGCCATGAACGGGCTGCACGCCGTGGCGCTGCCACCGGCAGAGGCTCTGGCACCGAAAGCGGAACTGACGCTGGATTTACTGGGCAAACGCCCTGACATCGCAGCACAACGTGATCTGGTCGAATCCTATTCCCAGCGGGTCAGTGCAGCGAAAAAAGAGTTCTATCCAAGCCTTTCCATCAGTGCCTTTGGCGGTCTGACGACCACCAACTATGGCGGTACCAGCCCAAATATTCTGTCAGCAGCCAGTGAGGCATGGAATATCGCGCCAGCCATTTCGCTGCCGATTTTCCACGCCGGTGCACTGCGCTCCAAACTGGGCGAAGAGTCCGCGTTATATGACCAGTCTGTTGAGTCGTATAACCAGACCATCCTGAACGCCATCCAGCAAACTGCGGATGCCATTACAGTCTCAAAAAGCAGCGCGGAACAATTGCAGCAGGCATCTTCTGCCGCTAAGTCGCTTGATGAGGTGTATCGCGTTTCGGATGCAAGATACAACGCTGGCGTCATCGGACGGGATGAGCTGTTGAGCAGCCAGTCAGCGCTCCTGCAACAACAACAGGCGCAACTCAACGCCAGCAGTCAGTTGATGCAGGCAAAAATCAGTCTCATCCGTGCGCTTGGGGGTGGCTATCAGGCCCCGGCCGCGGACCAAAAATCATAATAAAAGACACATTGTGGAGAAGACCATGAGCGCAAATGCCGAAACTCAGGCAACGCCGCAAGCTCCGAAAAATAAGAAAAAAACGCGTAAAGTCGCTTTGCTCTTGTTAACCGGGATTTTCATTATTATCGCCATCGCCTACCTGTTCTACTGGCTGCTGGTGCTGCGTCATTTCGAGTCTACTGACGATGCTTATATCGCAGGTAACCAGGTGCAGATTATGGCGCAGGTGTCGGGCAGCGTGACCGACGTCAACTTCGACAGCACCGACTTTGTGAAAAAAGGCGACGTGCTGGTGACGATTGACCCGACCGATGCAGAGCAGGCTTTCGAGCGCTCTAAAACAGCGCTGGCGAACAGCGTGCGTCAGACACATCAGTTAATCATCAACGGCAAGCAGTATCAGGCCAATATCGCGCTGCGTCAGACGCAGCTGCAACAGGCACAGACTGACCTCAAGCGCCGCATCGTGCTGGGTAATGTTGATGCGATTGGCCGTGAAGAACTGCAACACGCCCGTGACGCCGTCGATACCGCGAAAGCGCAATATGATGTCGCCGTTCAGCAATACAACGCCAATCAGGCGATGATTCTGGATACGCCTGTCAATAAACAGCCGCAGGTACTGCAGGCCGCCGCTCAGGTTCGTGACGCATGGCTCGCCCAGCAACGTACCAAAGTGCGCAGCCCGATTGACGGTTTCGTCTCACGCCGCGCCGTGCAAATCGGCCAGCAAATCAGCCCGACGACGTCTCTGATGGCAGTCGTTCCGGCTCATCACATCTGGGTCGATGCCAACTTTAAAGAAACCCAGCTGGCAAATATGCGTATTGGCCAGATGGCGACCGTGGTCAGCGATATGTATGGCGATGATGTGAAATATCACGGCAAAGTTGTGGGTATGGATATGGGCACCGGTGGCGCGTTCTCGCTGTTACCGGCTCAGAATGCGACAGGTAACTGGATCAAAGTGGTTCAGCGTCTGCCGGTTCGTATCGAACTTAACGATCAGGAAGTGGCAGAACATCCGCTGCGTATCGGTTTATCAACACTGGTAACCGTTGATACGCAAAACCGTGATGGTCTGGTGCTGGCCGATAAAGTCCGTACCGAACCGTTGTATCAGACTTCAGCCCTGACGATAGATCTGGCACCGGTCAATGCCATCATTGCAGACGTTATCCATGCTAATGCAGGCTAAAATCTCCGGAGGCCTTCGTGGCAAATAAACCGCTGGTAGGCGCCCCGCTGGCCTGGATGACGGTGGCTTTGTCTATGGCCACCTTTATGCAGGTGCTGGACTCGACGATCGCCAACGTGGCGATCCCGACCATCGCCGGGAATCTCGGTGCCTCAAACTCACAGGGCACCTGGGTTATCACGTCGTTCGGGGTGGCAAACGCCATCTCGATCCCGATCACCGGCTGGCTGGCAAAACGTATTGGTGAGGTCAAACTCTTCCTGTGGTCCACGGTGCTGTTTGCGATTGCATCGTGGCTGTGCGGTATGTCCAACAGTCTGGAAATGCTGATCTTCTTCCGTGTGGTGCAGGGCGTGGTGGCAGGTCCACTGATCCCCCTCTCACAAAGTCTGTTACTCAATAACTATCCGCCGGCCAAGCGAAGTACCGCGCTCGCGCTCTGGTCGATGACGGTGATCGTCGCCCCGATTTGCGGGCCGATCCTGGGCGGGTATATCAGTGATAACTATCACTGGGGATGGATCTTCTTTATCAACGTGCCGATCGGTCTTGTGGTGGTATTCCTGACGCTGAAAACGCTGAAAGGACGCGAGACCGCGACGCAGATCAGGCCAATCGACAGTGTGGGGTTAGTGCTGCTGGTACTGGGCATTGGCGCATTGCAGGTGATGCTCGATCGGGGTAAAGAACTCGACTGGTTTAACTCAACGGAAATTATCGTACTTGCGGCCGTGGCGGTGGTCGCGCTGTGCTTCCTGGTCGTGTGGGAGCTGACCGATGATCACCCGATAGTCGATCTGTCGCTGTTTAAATCACGAAACTTCACCATAGGTGTGCTGTGTATTAGCCTGGCCTACATGCTCTACTTCGGCGCAATTGTCTTGCTGCCGCAGTTATTGCAAGAGGTCTATGGGTATACCGCCACCTGGGCCGGTCTGGCGTCGGCGCCAGTGGGTATTTTGCCAGTGCTGATGTCACCGATTATCGGGCGCTTTGCGCATCGGCTGGATATGCGAAAGCTGGTGACCTTCAGCTTTATCATGTATGCCTACTGCTTCTTCTGGCGTGCGTATACGTTCGAACCGGGGATGGATTTTGGGGCATCGGCGTGGCCGCAGTTTATTCAGGGCTTCGCGGTCGGCTGCTTCTTCATGCCGCTGACGACCATTATTCTTTCCGGTTTACCGCCTGAACGCATGGCGGCGGCATCGAGTTTGTCGAACTTTATCCGTACGCTGGCAGGCTCGATTGGTACGTCGATCACCACTACTATGTGGTCGAACCGTGAATCGCTGCACCATGCGCAGTTAACGGAAAACATCACGCCGTATAATCCGGCAGCGACGCAGACCTATCAGCAGCTCGAAGGTTTGGGCATGAGCCATCAGCAGGCATCAGGCTGGATAGCGAGGGAAATCACCAACCAGGGACTGATCATCTCTGCCAATGAAATCTTCTGGTTATCTGGCGGCGCGTTCCTGGTGTTGCTTATTTTAATCTGGTTCGCCCGTCCGCCATTTAGCAGTGGTGGTGGTGCCGGTGGCGCACACTGATTCAGGCGATTCCTGAATGTCGGAAAGCAAAACGGACGCATTAAGCGTCCGTTTTTTATGGCAAAAACCGGCAATTATGCCTGGTTCTGACGCCACCATTCTGCCAGCAAAATACCTGATGCAACGGAAACGTTAAGGCTTTCCACTTTACCGGTACCGCCGATAGAGACGCTCAGGTCGCCCTGCTGCCATGCGCTGTCAGACAGACCATCACTCTCTTCACCCAGCACCAGCACCATTTTGGCCGGTAAGACGGCTTTGCCCAGCGCCGTACCTTTATGGCTGGACGTGGTGACGATGGTGTATCCCGCTTTACGGAAGGTTTCCAGCACTTCAAGGAAGTTATCCGCACTGATGGCTTTAACGTGTTCCGCGCCGCCTTCAGCAGTACGGACTGCCGCGCCAGATTCCAGCTGAGCCGGATCCTGAACCATCATCCCGTTGATACCAAAGTGCGCACAAGAACGCATGATACCGCCGAGGTTGTGCGGGTTACCGACGTTTTCCAGCGCCAGCACACAGTCTTTCGCCGGAGCAGATTGCAGATAGGTTTCCGCATCCAGACCCTGACGTTTTTTGATCAGGAAACACACGCCGCCGTGGTGTTCGGTGCCGGACGCTTTCGCCAGCTCGTCATCTTCAACCACATGATAGGCTTTGCGGTTTGCCGCCATCCAGCGCAGTGCTTCACGAAAACGCGGTGTTACTGACTGAACAAACCATGCACGGACGATAGCGTCCGGACGGCTGGCGAACAGCGCCTGACAGGCATTTTCGCCATATACGCGGGTTTCTTCCTGACGCTGACGACGCAGCTGTTCAGGATCGATAAAGCTTTTGCCGCTGATACCACCGTGATCCGGAACAGATTCATCTGCCGGCGGACGTGAAACAGTTTTCCACGGCGAAGAGTACGGGCCGTCGTCATCACGTGCCGGACGGCGCGGGCGATCGTCGCCGCGACGCGGAGCCGGGCCGCGGGAATCACCACGGGAATCGCTGCTACGACGCTCATTGCGGCGGGCATCGTCGGGACGGGAACCCTGGCGAGGTTTATCGCCCGGACGTCCTTTATTGTTAGAAGGACGTTTATCGTTATTGCGGTTATCGCCGTCGTCGTCACTACGGACGTACATCACTTTGACTTTGCCGTTCTTGCCACTGAATGAATCGTTCATTTTTCTCTCCACCTACGCGCAGGGCGCGAAGATTACCTGATGTCTGTGAGCTAAGCCACAGGCTTTGGACCAAAAGCTTAAAACTATCGTATTCATTGAATAAACCACGTTGTTTACGTGAGGTGTCGCCCCCATACTTACAACATACAAGTAACATATCAGCCGTTTTATTAACCGTTTTTAGGGTAAAAACGAGTTTGTGGTTGATGCCCTTCTCACGTTAAGCAATGTAGAGGCTATTTTATGAATACGGTTTGTTCATCATGTCAGGCCACCAACCGCCTGCCTGAGGATCGTATCGACGACGGCGCAAAATGCGGCCGCTGCGGTCATGCACTTTTTGAAGGCGATGTGGTTCACGCGACCGCCGCCACCCTGGACAAATACCTGCAAGATGATTTGCCGGTTGTCATCGATTTCTGGGCGCCGTGGTGTGGCCCTTGCGTTAACTTCGCGCCAATTTTTGAAGATGTGGCTCAGGAACGTGCCGGTAAAATCCGTTTCATTAAGGTTAATACCGAAGCAGAACCTGAACTGAGCGCGCGGTTCCGTATCCGCAGTATTCCGACCATTATGGTATTTAATGAAGGCAAAATGGTCGACATGCTGAGCGGAGCAATGCCTAAGGCACCGTTCAACAACTGGCTCAATGAATCATTGTAACGCATTAGCCGTTATAAAGCCCTGCCGAAGGCCCGTACAGTACGGGCCTTTTTCTGTTATTCGCAGTTGCCACTTGCCTGTCCTCACCGGGTGATTAGAATAGCCGTTTTTCGTTAACCGGAATGCCTATGTCAGACAACGCCGTTCTTCGCCTGCGTGAGCAGCGCTTAGCTCAGTCTACCCGCCCTTTCCTTGCGCGCGGATCCAGGGCCATTCGCTGTCAGACCTGCCTGTTACCCACACGTAACTGCATCTGCGCCACACGCGAAATCCATCAGGCCGCCAGCCGTTTTTGTCTGGTGATGTTTGACACTGAGCCGATGAAACCCAGCAATACTGGCCGGTTAATCGCAGACGTTTTGCCCGATACCCAGGCGTTTCTGTGGTCGCGCACGCAGACTGATCCGGCATTGCTGGAAGCGATTGCCGATCCCGGCCGTCAGGCTTACGTCGTTTTCCCTGCGTCTTTCGCAACACCGCCGCGTCAGGTATTTACGCAGGTTCCGGCAGGCAGCAAACCGCCTTTATTTATTATGCTCGACGGCACCTGGAACGAGGCGCGCAAGATGTTTCGTAAAAGCCCGTATCTGGATAATCTGCCGGTGTTCTCCCTGGATGTAAGCGTCAGCTCCGGTTATATCCTGCGTGAAGCCTCGCGCCCGGAACTGCATTGCACCGTAGAAGTGGCGGCGGCGTTGCTGGAAAAAGCCGGTGATCTCGACGCATCAGCGGGTCTGTCAAGGCACTTCACTCATTTCCGTACCCAATATCTGGCCGGAAAACCCCATCATCCGGTGCATCAGCTCACAGCAAAGAACGAAGAAAGCCTCTAGAATCAGTTCATCAATTAAATATACCTGAAATAATTGACGCTGAATCAAGGCGGCAAGAGAAGGGATCCCGACGAGCCTGGCACCCCGGGTGATTCGGCTGAGCGAGCGTTGCCGACGCAGAGACAGCTTCAAGAATAAAGGGTATGGGAGATTCCATGAGTCAGCGCGGACTGGAAGCACTTTTACGACCTGAATCTATCGCGGTTATTGGTGCCAGCAATAAACTGGGCCGCGCCGGATATCTGATGATGCGCAATCTGCTCGACAGCGGATTTAATGGCCCGGTATTGCCGGTCACGCCCGCTTATCGCGCAGTGTGTGGTGTTCTCACCTGGCGGGATATCGCCAGTCTGCCGATGTCGCCGGATCTGGCGATTCTCTGTACCCACGCTGACCGCAATCTCGCCCTCCTCGAACAGCTTGGCGAACGCGGCTGTAAAACAGTGATTGTGCTTTCCTCAAAACCGCAGCAATTCTCTGAACTCAAAGCCTGTGCCCAGCGCTTTTCGATGCGTCTGCTCGGGCCAAACAGTCTCGGTATTCTCGCGCCGTGGCAGAAACTGAACGCCAGCTTTTCGCCGGTGCCGATCCTGCCCGGTAAACTGGCATTTATTTCGCAATCAGCGGCCGTCGCTAATACCATTCTCGACTGGGCGCAACAGCGAGCCGTGGGCTTTTCCTATTTCGTTTCGCTGGGTGACAGCCTGGATATTGATGTCGACGACCTGCTCGACTTTCTCGCCCGCGACAGTAAAACCAGCGCCATCCTGCTTTATCTCGAACATATCAGCGATGCACGACGTTTTCTTTCCGCCTCCCGCAGTGCCTCGCGCAATAAACCGATTCTGGTGATCAAAAGTGGCCGCAGCGGTCAGGCACAGCAATTACTCAACAGCCCGCTGAGCCTCGATGCGGCTTATGATGCCGCTATCCAGCGCGCCGGTTTGCTGCGTGTGCAGGATACTCATGAGCTTTTTTCAGCTGTCGAAACACTGAGCCATATGCGTCCGTTGCGCGGTGAGCGCTTACTTATTATCAGTAACGGCGCAGCCCCTGCTGCAATGGCGTTGGATCAGCTGCTGTCACGTAACGGCAAACTGGCGCAACTCAGTGAGGAAACCCGTCACGCCCTGAGTGCTGTTTTGCCAGAGGCAATTACCGCCGCCAATCCGTTAGATTTACGCGACGATGCCACACCAAAGTTGTATCAGGCGGTAATGACCGCTCTGCTCGACAGCACGGATTACGATGCACTGCTGGTGATCCACGCCCCAAGCGCGGCTGCCCACGGCACGGTGACAGCCAGTCAGCTGATAGATGCCGTTCGTGGGCATCCGCGCGGTAAATACGTCACGTTACTGACCAACTGGTGCGGAGAATTTTCGTCACAGGAAGCCCGCAAACTGTTCACTGAAGCCGGGATCCCGACTTACCGCACGCCGGAAGGTACGGTGACGGCGTTTATGCACATGGTGGAATATCGCCGTAACCAGAAGCAGCTGAAAGAAACGCCGGCACTTCCTGCAGACCTTGAACAAAACACCGATCAGGCGCACCAGCTGATTGCCCGGACACTGGCGGAAGGCACCACGCAGCTCGATACCCATGAGGTGCGAGCAATTTTTCAGGCCTACGCAATGAATGTGCTGCCAACCTGGATAGCCAGTGACAGTGCAGAAGCCGTGAATATCGCCAGTCAGGTGGGCTATCCGGTGGCGCTGAAACTGCGTTCTCCGGACATCCCGCATAATTCTGAAGTGCAGGGCGTAATGTTATATCTGCGCACCGCCAGCGAAGTGCAACAGGCTGCGAATGCCATATTTGACCGCGCCAGACAGGCATTTCCGCACGCGAGAATTCAGGGGCTGCTGGTGCAAACTATGGCAAACCGGCCAGGCTCCCAGGAACTTCGCGTGGTGGTCGAACAGGATCCGGTATTCGGTCCGCTGATTATGCTGGCCGAAGGCGGTACAGACTGGCTTCCGGAAAGACAGGCGGCGATTTCCCTGCCGCCGCTGAACATGACGCTGGCACGATACCAGGTGGTTCAGGCGCTCAAGAGTGGCAAAATTCGCGGTCGCAATGCGCTGCATCCGCTCGATATCCCGGCGCTGAGTCAGTTGCTGGTGAATGTGTCTAACCTGATTATCGATTGCCCCGAGATAGAACGGCTGGATATTCATCCTTTGCTGGTTTCAGGCAATGAACTCAGCCTGCTCGATGTTTCAATGCAGCTTTCGGCGCAGCAGCCCGGTGCACCTTCACGACTGGCAATCCGCCCTTATCCGCGTGAACTGGAAGAGCGCGTTATACTGAAAGACGGGTCACTGGCACTGTTCCGCCCGATCCTCCCGGAAGATGAACCGCTGCTTAAAGCGTTTATCCTCAAAGTCACGAAGGAAGATCTCTACTACCGTTATTTCAGTGAGATCAACGAATTCACGCATGAAGATTTAGCGAACATGACGCAAATCGACTATGACCGCGAAATGGCGTTCGTAGCCATTCATAATATGAATGAAAAAAGTGAAATTATTGGTGTCACCAGAGCGGTTTCAGATCCCGATAATACTGACGCCGAATTCTCGGTTCTGGTTCGCTCTGATCTGAAAGGTTTAGGGCTCGGAAGACGCCTGCTGGATAAGATGATCAACTACGCTGCAGAGCACGGGCTGCAACGCCTGACCGGAATTACCATGCCTAATAATCGCGGCATGATTACGCTGGCCAGAAAGCTGGGGTTTGATGTCGACATTCAGATTCAGGACGGTATTGTGAACCTCTCCCTGACGCTGGAAAAGACCCGAATTTTGTAGCAGAAAACCGTGAGCCTGCGCGATGAACAGGCAAAAGTTACGCACATCAGACAGGACTAATGGTATTATCGACCGATTGTGCGGTTGCCTGTATTTGTTTGTGCCGCTAAAGCCATTACATGAAGAGAGAAGAAGCGCACTGTGATGTTGTCAAAATTCAAACGTAATAAACATCAACAACACCTTGCTCAACTGCCAAAACTCCCCCAAACAGTTGATGCTGTAAAAACGCTCTACTGTCCGACAGATTTCCGTACGACGCTGCTCGAAGCCATTTCTAACGCCACCCAACGGATTTATCTGGTCGCGCTCTATCTTGAGAACGATGATGGCGGCCGCGATGTCCTGTCGGCGTTGTATGACGCCAAGCAGCGGCGCCCTGAGCTGGAGATTTGCGTGCTGGTTGACTGGCACCGCGCTCAGCGTGGTCGTATCGGCGCTGCGGCGACAAATACCAATGCTGACTGGTATTGTCGTATGGCGAAAGAGCATCCCGAGCTTTCTGTGCCGGTCTATGGCGTACCTGTGAATACTCGTGAAGCTTTGGGCGTTTTGCACCTCAAAGGCTTTGTTATCGATGATCAGGTCATTTACAGCGGTGCGAGTCTTAATGACGTTTATCTGCATCGTCATGAAAGGTATCGTTATGACCGGTATCAACTGCTGACGAATGCCGCACTGGCCAACACGATGATCGACTTTATGAAGAAGTCGATCCTGACGGCAGCAGCCGTGCAGCGTCTCGATCGTGAAGATCGCCCAAAAAGCATTGAGATTAAGAACGAAACACGTCAGTTTCGCCAGACCCTGCGTACCAGTGGCTATCACTTTAAAGACAGCGCCGGTAACGATGAACTGGCTGTCACGCCAATCGTCGGTCTGGGCAAACAAAATGAGCTGAACCGGACTATCCATCATCTTATGGCCAGCACAGATCATAAGCTGACGCTGTGTACGCCATACTTCAATATGCCCGCAATGCTGGCGCGTAACATTATTCATTTGCTGCGCCGTGGAAAGCAGGTGGAAATTATCGTGGGTGATAAGACCGCGAACGATTTCTATATTCCGCAGGATCAGCCGTTCAAAATCATCGGTGCGTTACCGTATCTGTATGAAATTAACCTGCGCCGCTTCCTGAGTCGTTTACAGCGTTTCGTTGACAGCGGACAACTGATTGTTCGTTTGTGGAAAGATGGCGAAAACAGCTATCACCTGAAAGGCATGTGGGTAGATGACCGCTGGCAACTGATTACCGGTAATAACCTGAATCCCCGCGCCTGGCGTCTGGATCTTGAGAATGCCATTCTGATCCACGATCCGCATAAAGAAATGGCCGCTGAGCGTCATAAAGAGCTGGAAGAAATTCGCCAGCATACGCATGTGGTTTCACACTATATGGAGCTGGAAAGCATTCCTAATTATCCGGTCAAAGTTCGTAAGCTTATCCGGCGCTTACGGCGGATAAGAATCGACAGACTCATCAGCCGAATTCTGTAATTGGCTATACTGAAAGCCTGATCATCGTGATCGGGCTTTTTTTTATCCGGAATTCCTCTTTATGACTCAGAAGTTATCCGTCGCTTTTAGACTTCCTTGCATTGCCCTGATATTAGGGTGCAGCGGGTGCACGCATTTCGCTAATGATCAATGGACAGGCAAAGATAAGGCCGAGCACTTTGTAGGCTCTGCCGTATTAGCCGCCGCGGGAACCGCCTATGGCGATCATCAGGGATGGAATGAAGCCCGCAGCCGGTCATTCGGACTGATGTTTTCTGTCGGACTTGGTGCGGCAAAAGAGCTTTACGACAGCCGGGAGGGCGGAAGCGGATGGAGCTGGAAAGATTTTAGCTGGGATATTGCCGGTGCCGCTGTCGGATACAGCGCTTATCATCTGACGCATAACTGACAGAGTTTCTGGCAGAGGGTAATAGGTTCTTAATGGCAGGACAAATAACGAACTAAAAACACCAAATTTTCCATAGACAAAAGCCCCGCACTTTCGTACGGGGCTTTTGTCTTTATTTGATGCCTGGCAGTTCCCTACTCTCGCATGGGGAGACCCCACACTACCATCGGCGCTACGGCGTTTCACTTCTGAGTTCGGCATGGGGTCAGGTGGGACCACCGCGCTACTGCCGCCAGGCAAATTCTGTTTCATTCATACCGCTCACCTTAAATCAGGCTTGCACTACGAACCAATCTCGGAACATTCAGCTGAAAATCTACTCTTGCGAGCCTGTCTCTCAAATCAAAACACCTTTGGTGTTGTAAGGTTAAGCCTCTCGGGTCATTAGTACTGGTTAGCTCAATGCATCGCTGCACTTACA
>NZ_RAHH01000031.1 GCF_003602095.1 Rahnella woolbedingensis
CATACCAGCGTATTGAACGGAGTGGGTGTCACCAGAATCTGCGTGCTTTCAATGTTCTGCCGTTGCAGTTCCTCGTCGCGGGTATAGCTTACGGGAATTATAGTGGCGAAAATACCCCTGATTTTGTGAATGAAGCCGTCGCTACAGTAAGCAACAAAATGTCTTACAGCTTTGGTACCAGTACATGTAAGATCATAAAAAATGAAGAGAAAAAATGGCATATGGCTTGCAACTCACCTCTGGTATCTGAGCCATTACTGTTTACAGTCCAGGCAGCAGAAAAATCCCCTTATGATATCTCTACTTCATTTTACCTGACTGCGGAAAATACCGCCGCTAAGAAGGCTTCAGATGAAGGGTTGATGAGTTATTTGATGATTAATAAGAATTCTGCACTCTAAATAACAGAAGTCTGTGACCCTATTCTTACGTTATTATGCTTTTAAAACAGACTATAAGGATTTTTATTTTCGGAAAGCGGTGTTGATGACGTTTTAGAAAGTTAAGCGAGTTTTGCAAAGAAATCCGTCAGAAAAGTCTGGCCTCCTATCTGAGGCCTGAACATTAATCATTTCGAGAAGACTTTAATACATAATCGTCGTATTGGGCGTCTTACCATTCTTGAGCTGTTTTTGTACACGCATGCACAAGCTGAAAATCAGTAAATGTACGTGAGTGATAAACGTACGCTCTTCAGAAAACTGACTGCTGCGTAATACGACCGTTTCAGAACGGTTCTGTTTAGCAACCAGCAGCTCAATCCCTTTTTCACGGAATTCGTCTTCGTAGGCCTTAACAATCCCTGCGGGAGCGATGAGTGTGTAACTGTACATAATCATTCCTGATATTGAGTTGAACATCTGATCGGATAAATCCTATTAAGAATATCAAATACGACCTGCTCACAATTAGCAATTCGGGTGGTTGTTTTTTAAACGGATGTCACAGAATAGGATGACTTTTCAGAGGTGAGGTCGCTCGACCATTGGCTGGCATCGGTTTTTAGTTGCCCGTGGCGCGCACGCTGCTATCATTCGTTCATAAACTCAGGGAGATAACGATGAAAAAAACACTGGTGGCCTTGGCTGCTTTATTTTTAGCCGGGTGTGCGAGTAATCCTTATGAACCGACGCTTCAGGTTAAATCCACCTACGCGAATGCCAGCGCCGTTGCGCCAGAAGGGCAGACGCACATTCGTTTGCACCGGTTAGAACAAACTTCAATCGTGCCGTTTGAGAAAACCTGCCCGCTGCTGGTCATTCTGGACGGAAAGACAGTCGCGACCCTGCATTTCAACCAGTATGTGGATTTGAATGTGCCGAACGGTATGCGCAAGATAGAAGTGCGTGTTGCCTGTGCGCTGACGAAAACCACTGGTGAGATTACGGTCGATGCCAACGGCAAAAATATCAGTCTGGAAACCGACCGTAGTTTCTTTGGAACCTACAACATCCGGCCGGAAGGCAGCAGCAGTAAGTGATGAAATGACAAAACCCGCGCAAGGCGGGTTTTTTACTGTCAGCGGGTCATCATTTTTCAGATGTAAGGCTTGGACCATTCGAGGATTTGATCGTGTTGCAGCGGGCGTGAGAAATAGAAACCCTGCACTGAATCGCACTGGAGTTCCTCCAGACACAGCAGGGTATCGTTATCTTCCACCCCTTCAGCCACCACCTGATAACTGAGCGCATGCGCCATTTCAATCATCGATTTCACAATGACTTTGCTTTTGCTGTCATTGCTGATGCCCTGAATTAGCGACTGATCCAGTTTCAGCGTATCCGCCGGGATCTTTTGCAGGTAATTCAGATTGCTGTAACCAGACCCGAAATCATCCAGCGCGATGCTGATCCCCATATTACGCAGAGCATCCAGTGAGGCTACGGCATGAGGATTATTTGCCAGTGTCTGAGTTTCCAGACATTCAATTTCCAGCATGGAGGGTGATACCTGATGCAGGATAAGCGCGGTGTGAATGCGCTGAACCAGATCCTGTTCCACCAGATTATTGGCCGTCAGATTTATCGATACCTGAATTTGCGCGCCACGTTTTTGCCATTCGGCAATTTGCATTACGGCCTGAGTGATCACCCAGTTGGTTAGCGGCGTAATTAAAGGCGTTTTTTCAGCCAGAGGAATAAATTCTGAAGGTGAAATCACCCCGAGAGTTGGATGCTGCCAGCGGATCAGCGCTTCAACACCCTGGAATTTTTTGTCTGCCAGGCGAATTTTCGGCTGATACACCAGATGGAAGTCTTTGCAGGAAGCTACGGTCGCCATCAGATCATTCAGCAGGTTAAACGCCCGCCGCTGAATCACGTCTGATTCCTGATGATACGGCATCACCAGTTGGTTATTACTGATCGCTTCATGCAATGAAGACATGCCCTGACGCATGATATTTTCAGCGCAGTCAGAGGTGGATGAAAATACGGTATAACCGGCGTGCAGGCGCACATTGACAGGAATATCGCTGGTAATACTTTGCTGAATTCTTGTGGCCGCGTTTTCCAGTTGAGTGAAGATTTCTTCCTGCTCATCAAGGCGTTTGATGAGGGCAAAACGCCCCAGCATCAGGCTGTAAACTTTGTCGTTTTCGTTGAGTTCACTGCGCAGGAAAGAGCCGATATCCTTGAGGATATTTTCGACTTTAGGAATGCCAATCGCCCGGCCAATGTCATAGGCGTAAAGCGTATCCAGTGTGTCGATCAGGATCAGCAAATAAGCGGTGTTGTCCGGCGCCTTGATAAGTTGCGCGATGTCTTCCATCAGACGCTGGCGGTTAGGTAAACGCGTGACAATATCGACAAAACTCATGCTGCTGCGGGATTCGATAATATCGATGACAATCGCCGCCAGATCCGAGAGCATTTCGATTTCCTGCACGGAAAAATCGCGCGGATTTTTATCTGCCAGACATAAACTGCCAACGGCAAAACCATCGCGGGTGATCAGCGGTGCGCCGGCATAAAAACGCATCCCTTCTTCAGCGGTGACCAGCGGATTTTCATTAAAACGGGGATCAAGAGTGGCGTCATTCACTACCATCACTGATGAAGAACGTATGGTGTAATCGCAAAAGGCGATATCCCGCGCGGTATAACATAACGCGGTATTGGTTTTAGATTTAAACCACTGACGATGCTGGTCTACCAGAGTAATGATGCAAATAGGGATATCAAAAATCTGCTGAGTAAGACGGGTAATCAGGTCAAGGACCTCATCCGGATTACCGTCCGCAATCTTCAATTTTTGCAGCGCCGCAAGCCGTTTCTTTTCGTTTGGATTCAGAACCCTTTTCATTCTGTACGACCTCTGATCGCCGAACTGGACGCGTTTAGTTATGCACTATAGCGTGACTTTGATTCGTTTATCATTTTCTTTTTGTCCGTTTTGCGAGGGTTGCTGTCAGTTAGTCAGGCGCAGGAAATTATCGTTTGCGTACTATGGTTTTACCGGCGCATCGCAGCTGCCTCTAAACTCCAAGGAGAATCGTATGTTAAACGACCCGTCGCAGAAGTATCGCCCGTTCCCGCAGGTCAATTTGCCTGATCGTCAGTGGCCGGGAAACAGGCTCAGCGCTGCGCCACAGTGGTGCTCAAGTGATTTGCGCGACGGTAATCAGGCGCTGGCTGAACCGATGGACAATGCGCGTAAACGTCAGTTTTTCGATTTGCTGATTAAGTGTGGTTTTAAGCAGATTGAGGTGGCATTCCCGTCGGCATCGCAAACCGATTTTGATTTTGTCCGCGGGCTGATTGAAGACAAGCTGATCCCTGATGACGTGGTGATCCAGGTTCTGACGCCGTCTCGCCCTGATCTGATTGCGCGCACCTTCGAAGCCCTGAAAGACGTACCGCGCGCCATCGTGCATTTATACAACGCCACCGCGCCTGTTTTCCGCGAAGTGGTCTTCAATCAGGATCAGGCGGCAACCCGCGAACTGGCCGTGCGTGGCGCGCAGCAAATTCGTCAGCTTTGTGAACAATATTCGCAAACCGACTGGACGTTCGAATATTCGCCGGAAACGTTTTGCTTTACCGAACTGGAGTTTGCGCTTGAAGTGTGTGAAGCCGTGGCAGATGTCTGGGAACCGGGCGCCCAAAGACCGATGATCATTAATTTACCGGCCACCGTGGAAGTCAGCACGCCGAATATTTATGCCGATCAGATTGAATGGTTCTGCCGTCATTTCAGCCGCCGCCAGCAGGTTTCAATCAGCGTGCATCCGCACAATGACCGCGGAACGGGCGTGGCGTGTGCAGAGCTGGCCATGCTGGCGGGTGCCGATCGCGTGGAAGGGTGTTTGTTCGGCAATGGTGAACGCACCGGTAACGTGGATATCGTGACGCTGGCCCTGAATCTCTATACTCAGGGTGTCGCGCCTGGACTGGATTTCAGTAATTTGCAGGCCATCGTGGAAGCGGTGGAAGAGTGCAATCAGTTGCCGGTGCATCCGCGCCATCCGTATGCGGGAGAACTGGTCTTTACGGCGTTTTCCGGTTCTCATCAGGATGCGATTAAGAAAGGTTTTGCGGCGCAAAAAACCTCTGAAAGCCCGTACTGGCGCGTGCCGTACCTGCCGCTGGATCCGGCGGATGTCGGATCCAGCTATGAAGCGGTTATCCGCGTCAACAGTCAGTCAGGTAAAAGCGGAGCGGCTTGGCTGCTTGAGCAAAATCATGGACTGAAATTGCCGCGTGGCTTGCAGATTGATTTCAGCAAGGCCGTACAGCGCGAGACCGATACGCATGGCAAGGAAATGAGCACCAGTGATATCTGGCGTGTTTTCCGCCAGCGTTACGGTTTAACTGAGCAGCCGGTGATCAAACTGCTGGGTTATGACATCCGCAGTGATGAACAAAACGTCTGTCATTTCAGCGCGCGGATCCGTTATCGCAATGAAGAACAGCATCTTTCCGGCAGCGGCAATGGCCTGCTTTCCGGTGCGGCTGATGCGCTGCGCCGCAGCTTCGATGTAGAGCTGGAAATTGGTGATTATCATGAGCACACGCTGGGACATCAGAGCCATAGCCGTGCAGTGGCCTATCTGAGTTGTCAGGGGCGTCCGGGTGAAACCTGTTACGGCGTGGGGATCGACAGCGATGTTTCAAGTGCCTCTTTGCAGGCGCTGTTTAATGCAGCCAGTGCCATTATGGCTGATTAATGTGGCTGACTGATTTCTCTGTTCAAGATGTCTGATTGAAGTATTCGCTGGGAGATACGCCCAGTAACCGGCGGAACATCGCACTAAAGGCGCTCGGGCTGTCATAGCCGAGCGCCAGCGCCACATCAATCACCGACACACCGGCTGCCAGCTGATTGAGTGCTTCCAGTAATTTCGCCTGACGAACCCAGTCACTAAAGCGCAGACCCGTTTCACGCTGAAAACGGCGCGAGAGGGTACGACTGCTGATCTCCATACGTTGCGCGACGTCTTCCAGCTCCCATGATGAGCACAAATCCGCCCGGATTTGCTGAGTCAGTAACAGAAGTTCCGGTTCTTTCGGTTCCGGCAGATGAAGCGGCAAGCTGGGTAAAAGGCGCAATTCGTCGAGCAACAGCTCCATGATACGTTCATCGCGGCCCCCGGGCAGATAATCGACCGGAATGGTCAGCGAGGTCAGGATCAGTTCGCGCAGAAGGGAGGAAATTTGCACGACCTGACATTGTGCGGGCAAATCGGCACGAGCCAGTGGCTCAACAAAGAGAGTGCGGGCTTTGACGCCACCGATGAAACGCAGGCTGTGCTCGACGTGAGCAGGTAACCACACGCCACGTCCGGGGGGTACCATCCAGGTACCCAGTGCGGTATGAACTTCTACCACACCGGATAAAGTATGAATCAGTTGTGAACAGCTGTGACTGTGCGCGGGCTCACTGTCGCCATGCTGGTAATCGATAGCCAGAGGCGCTACCGCCTGATGAGGAGCAAGGAAGTTGTGATGCATGGATCAATGATGTTTTTGGTTCTTGGCATCTTCCACGGCTTGTTTCGCTTCTTCGGCCGCTTTCTGGAGTTCTTCTTCGGTCAGTTGTTCCGAAACTTCAAGCAGTTCTCCCAGCCCGTCACTGACGTGGACGTCATCAGCTTTGCTTTTGTTTTCTTTATTCTTTTCGTCGCTCATGATTTGGTTCCTGTTAAATGAATTCAGGATTTAACTATAGCAGAGAGTTAGCGCAGAAAGTGCAGGGGAAAACGGGGAATGGCGGAGCCTGTCGGGCGACAGACTCCTGAATACATTACTGGCGGTAAGCGAACTTGATTTGTTGCAGGGCGTTTTTGAAGACTTCAGCCTGCTGCTCGTCTTCCATCTGCGCAACAAAACGCTCCATGTTCAGCATCACTTTACCCGCATCCGCCTGACCGATGGCTTTGAGGATCAGGGTCAGTGTCGCTTTAAGGCAGGCAACTTCGGTCGCCAGTGTTTCAACGTTCGCTTCAGTCGTAAAATCGCAGTTACTCATTATTTAAATCTCCTCAGGCTGACTGCCAGGCAGCACGCCGAATTCTAAACGGGTGAAAAATGGGGCTAAAAATGAATTCACCCGTTCGCGCCGGGTGGAAAGTGGCGGCATTTTAGCATAGTTAGTCGGTTTTAGTGCATCGCCCGTTGGGGTGACGCAAATGTGTTAATCCGATATAAGCATTTAGTGTTTTTGCCAGCAAAGTACAGGATACTAAACATTATTGCCGGTTGAGAAAATTTCATCTTCACGTGCAAATTTATTCATATAAACCATCAGCAATTCGTGCGATTGCAAATAATCATCGGTCATATCATATATATATCTTTGACGATTACTGGCGGTTAAATAGTCAGGCCAGTTAATCCTGCGTTTTAAGCAACAAAAAAAGCTGGCATTATTTTTTTGCGGAAAATTAGTCAGGTCAGGGGCTGGCGCTTGACCCTTGATTAAAAAAGCCTTTTTATAAATTATTATTACAGGTGATGGCACTTCTCATTTACATTCAGCAAAGCAGTTTTTTGCAGACACTCCTTGGTCAGGAAGAGATGTTAGAGTAAAATACGCGGGCTATAATAAATAACTGTGTCTGCCTGATTTAAAAACACTGCCGGTGACCGGGAGTGGAAAGAGTTAGTTGATGCTGGTCTCTAATTGCCACCTTCTCGTCATTTATAAGCTGTCTTAGAACAATATTAATGTTCGCCACGTTTGAATACGTAAGACTGGCCTGAAGATCCTGACGGTGTGTTGCCCTATTTTTTTGGAGAATTCTCTTTGATTAGCGTTCTTCTTGTTGATGACCACGAACTGGTGCGCGCAGGGATCCGACGCATTCTTGAAGATATCAAAGGCATCAAAGTCGTTGGTGAGGCGCAATGCGGTGAGGACGCCGTCAAATGGTGCCGTACCAATGATGTTGATATTGTCCTGATGGATATGAATATGCCAGGCATTGGCGGGCTTGAAGCGACGAAAAAAATCGTTCGTTTCTCGCCGGATATCAAGATCATCATGTTAACGATTTATACTGAAAACCCGTTGCCAGCCAAAGTGATGCAGGCGGGGGCATCAGGTTACCTGAGCAAAGGTGCGGCGCCACAGGAAGTGGTGAATGCGATTCGTCTGGTCGATTCCGGTCAGCGTTATATTGCATCAGATATTGCACAACAAATGGCACTTAGCCAGATTGAACCTCAGTCTGAGACTCCGTTTGATTCCTTGTCTGAGCGTGAATTACAAATCATGCTGATGATTACCAAGGGACAAAAAGTGAATGAAATTTCAGAACAACTGAACTTGAGTCCGAAGACAGTTAACAGTTATCGTTATAGGATGTTTAGTAAATTAAATATCAGCGGCGATGTTGAGTTAACCCATTTGGCTATCCGACACGGTTTGTTCAATACGGAGACTTTATCAGGCAGTGAGTGATGAGCGTTTTGACCCCAAGGCCTTTCTGAAAACGGTCACCAGCCAGCCCGGCGTCTACAGGATGTATGACGCCAGCGGCACCGTAATCTATGTAGGTAAAGCCAAAGACCTTAAAAAACGTCTTTCGAGCTATTTTCGTGTCCAGGTTTCCAGCCGCAAGACCGAAACTCTGGTCAAAAACATCGCACAAATTGATGTCACCGTGACGCATACGGAAACGGAAGCGCTGCTCCTCGAACATAACTACATCAAACTGTATCAGCCGCGTTATAACGTTTTATTGCGTGATGATAAGTCGTATCCGCTGATCTTCCTCAGCGCGGATAATCATCCGAGAATTACAGTCCATCGCGGCGCCAAACATGCCAAAGGCGAGTATTTCGGGCCTTTCCCGAACTCTTATGCCGTGCGTGAAACCCTGGCGTTGCTGCAAAAACTTTTCCCTATCCGCCAGTGCGAAAACAGCGTTTACAGCAACCGTTCGCGCCCTTGTTTGCAATATCAGATTGGCCGCTGTCTTGGCCCCTGCGTAAAGGGACTGGTCAGCGATGAAGATTATAATGATCAGGTGGAATACGTCCGGTTGTTCTTATCCGGTAAAGATCAGCAGGTGGTTACCCAACTGGTAAATCGTATGGAAGAAGCCAGCAAGTCACTGCGATTCGAAGATGCCGGGCGGATAAGAGATCAAATCCAGGCTGTGCGTCGCGTAACGGAACGTCAGTTTGTTTCCGGCAACAGCGAGGATCTGGATGTCATCGGGGTGGCCTTTGAATCAGGCATGGCCTGTCTGCACGTGTTGTTTATCCGCCAGGGCAAAGTGCTCGGCAGCCGCAGCTATTATCCGAAAGTGCCAGGCGGTACTGATCTTGGCGAAGTCGTCCAGACTTTTGTCGGGCAATTTTATCTGCAAGGCAGTCAGCAGCGGACACTTCCGGGCGAAATCCTGCTGGACTTCAGTCTGGCGGAAAAAGACCTGCTCGCGGAATCGCTGAGTGAACTGGCTGGACGGAAAGTGCAAATCCAGAGCAAACCGCGCGGCGACCGTGCCCGTTATCTGAAGCTGGCGCGTACCAATGCTTCAACAGCCCTGACGACCAAACTGGCGCAACAGTCGACAATTCATCAGCGGCTGGCAGAGCTTGCAAAAACCTTGCACCTTGCTGAAATTAACCGCATGGAATGCTTCGACATCAGCCATACTATGGGCGAACAAACGGTCGCTTCTTGTGTGGTTTTCGACGGCAACGGTCCGCTACGCTCGGAATACCGGCGTTATAACATTACCGGCATTACGCCCGGCGATGACTATGCGGCGATGGCGCAGGTATTACAGCGCCGTTATGGCAAAGCGCTCGATGATAATAAAATCCCGGATGTTATCTTTATTGATGGCGGTAAAGGGCAACTGGGTATGGCGCTGGATGTGTTTAACTCACTGAATGTAGAGTGGGATAAATCCAAACCGCTGCTGATAGGTATCGCTAAGGGTGCGGATCGTAAAGCCGGGCTGGA
This sequence comes from Rahnella woolbedingensis, assembly GCF_003602095.1. GTDB lineage: Bacteria > Pseudomonadota > Gammaproteobacteria > Enterobacterales > Enterobacteriaceae > Rahnella > Rahnella woolbedingensis. The sequence goes on from NZ_RAHH01000031.1 coordinate 9,418, forward strand.
AACGCTGTTCTTTGTGCCAGAAGGTGAGGGGATTGCGTTACCGGCAGATTCGCCAGCATTGCATGTGATCCAGCATATTCGCGATGATTCACACAATCACGCCATTACCGGTCACCGGCAGAGACGCGCTAAAGTCCGCACCACCAGCGCACTCGAAGAGATTGAGGGCGTCGGGCCGAAACGGCGTCAGGTTTTACTGAAATACATGGGAGGCATTCAGCCATTACTGAATGCCAGCGTAGAGGAAATTGCACAGGTACCAGGTATTTCTACCGCATTGGCAGAAAAGATTCATAATGCGTTGAAACACTAAGGGCGTTGTAGCAACATACTCATAATATCCACACCGGACAAACAGTTACCTTCGCTATGCAATTTAATATACCTACGTGCCTTACCCTGTTCCGCGTTGTACTGATACCGTTCTTCGTGCTGGCCTTCTACCTGCCTTATCCGTGGGCACCGCTGGCTTGTGCGCTGATCTTCGTTTTTGCCGCGGCAACTGACTGGTTTGATGGCTATCTTGCCCGTCGCCTGAAGCAGACAACCCGCTTTGGCGCGTTTCTTGACCCCGTCGCCGATAAAGTGATGGTGGCGATTGCGCTGGTGCTGGTGGCTGAGTATTTCCACTCCTGGTGGATTACGTTGCCTGCTGCAACCATGATTGCCCGTGAAATCATCATTTCAGCATTGCGTGAATGGATGGCTGAAATCGGTAAAAGAAGCAGCGTGGCGGTGTCGTGGATTGGTAAGGTGAAAACCACGGCGCAAATGCTGTCGCTGGTCGCATTGTTATGGCGCCCGGATTCGATTGTTGTAGGGGTGGGTGTCGTCGCGTTGTACATTGCCGCGGTGCTGACTTTCTGGTCAATGTTCCAATATCTGAACGCTGCGCGCCACGATTTGCTGGAACCCTGATCAAACTGACGTAAAAAACGTCAAACGATCGCAGGAAGCGATAATTTTATTGACTCAATCCGTCAGGTCAGTAGAATGCAACGCATCGGAAGGCAACCGGTGTTATGCCAGAAGATTAGTTAAAAAAATCAGTACGTTCTGATTAAAGCGGGAATAGCTCAGTTGGTAGAGCACGACCTTGCCAAGGTCGGGGTCGCGAGTTCGAGTCTCGTTTCCCGCTCCAAATTTTCTTAAACTGGTTCGTGAATTGGTTTAAGTGCAAGACAAGTAGTAAGATTTAAGGCGCGTTAACAAAGCGGTTATGTAGCGGATTGCAAATCCGCCTAGTCCGGTTCGACTCCGGAACGCGCCTCCAATTTTCCCGGAGCCCGGGTGGTGGAATCGGTAGACACAAGGGATTTAAAATCCCTCGGCCTTAGGCTGTACGAGTTCAAGTCTCGTCCCGGGTACCATGGGAAAATGCAAAGAATAATCAAAAGCAATAGTGTAGTAATGTCGTTATAGCCACCTTCGGGTGGTTTTTTTATGCCTGAAATTCAGGCCATTTCTGTTGCTACAACTCTGATGGCACGCAAGCTGTTGCCCCTGAACCTGATAAAATAAAAAAGGCCACCTCAAGAGGGGGCCTTAAGCGTTTCTTCACTAACATCCTTCGCGCATGTTGCCGCAGTCAGAATTTTATTTTCTGAACAGAATGTCGGTTTATGGAGATAAAAAATGAAGAAAATCAGAAATTAAAACAGCCCCGAGGGGCGTTTTTAGGGTCAGAATTCACCCGGTGCTTCAGTGTTGCTCAGTGCCCTGATAGATAAAGGCAGGTGGTAGTTAGGCTGGCTGGTGAAAAACGCCTGCAGGGCAACGCGTTTCTTACGGTCAATTGAGATCTCTTCCATCGTTTTACGGAAGATGCTGTACCGGCCACAAGATGTGCAGGTCACAGTAACAATTTTTGCCGACATATTGACCGACGTTTTATTCGTGCTTTGGCACAACGGACACTCGTCTTGAGCGCTTACAACTGTGGAACTCATAAAACCTCCGGTTTTACTTAGAGCGGGCAGTAGTCTAGCACAAAAAGGCGCCAGTTACTTAACGATAATTTAATTATCAGTGGATTTCAGCGCCAACTCAGTGTAGAGAGCCCACAAACCGCTGATGCCTTGGGAAAAGTGCCCCCTTAGTTTTCTTCTTCGTATTCCCTTTACTTCCACTCTTTCCACTTCACTTGCATGCGTTACACTTAAAAGATCCACTCCTTTTACGGATCCTCAATTCGTATGACTTCAGCTTTATACCAGCGTATCGATGGTTCAGTTTACAGACATATTTATATCGTCGGCGATTTGCACGGCTGCCTGAGCTTGCTTGAAGAACAACTGGCGAAAGTGGCTTTCGACCCGCATCGCGATTTGTTGCTGTCGGTGGGGGATCTCGCCGACCGCGGGCCTGACAGCGTGGGATGTCTGAGGTTGATCAATGAGCCCTGGTTTTCCTGCGTCAGGGGCAATCATGAGCAGATGGCCATTGATGCGGTAAATGAAGAAAACATTCCCCGCTGGCTGCGCAACGGTGGCGACTGGTTTTATGCGCTTGGGGGCGACAAGCAGGAGGAAGCCAAATCACTGATTCTCCGGGCCGATAATCTGCCACATGTGCTGGAACTGACTACCCGTGACGGGAAACTTATTGTGGTCGCTCACGCTGATTATATTTCCGATGATTATGTCTTCGGCAAACCGCTGGGCGGGTATGAAATTATCTGGAACCGGGATCGCGTTAACTTCGCCCTGGCCGGGCGTTACAACCCCATTTCTGGTGCTGACGAATTCTATTTCGGGCACACGCCGGTGGAACCTGCGATGCAGTTTGCTAATCAGTTTTATATTGATACCGGTGCGGTTTTTGGCGGCTATCTGACGCTGCGTCAGTTGCAATAAATTCAGGCGTTGCACGGGTTTGCGGTGAGTGACCGGCAACGGTATAGTGTGCGGCTGCGAAACGGTAAGGGCGTGAGATAACATCATGGAAAGTAAGCGTGAAGACAGGATCCAGCGTCTGTTACTGGCTTTAAAAAAGACCGACAAAATTCACCTGAAAGAAGCCTCTTTGCTGCTCGATGTTTCCGAGATGACTGTCCGGCGTGATCTGAATTCCGCGCCCGCTCCGGTTATTCTTTTGGGCGGTTACATCGTTATGGATCCCAAAAATAGCCCGGCTACGCATTATTTTGTCAGCGAGCAGAAAATGCGTCAGATAGAGGAAAAGCGTCGACTTGCGTCCCGTGCTGCCAGCCTCATTCAGAATAATGATACCGTATTTTTTGATTGCGGCACGACTATGCCTTATGTGATTGAAAAGATTGCAGAGGATTGTATATTTACGGCGATTTGCTATTCCCTGAATACGTTTCTGGCCCTGCAGGAAAAACCGAATTGCGAGGTTATTTTGTGCGGCGGGGCGTTCAAATCCAGCAACAGCATTTTCACACCTATCGGGCGCAGCAGTGAACTCGATTTCATCCGGCCCTCGAAAGCGTTCATCTCCGCTGCCGGTGTGAGTATTGAACACGGGGTCACTTGTTTCAATTTTGATGAGCTGCTGATGAAACATCAGGCCATCGAACGCTCAACACAAAGTATTCTGGTGGCTGACAGCAGTAAGTTCGATCAGGTGCGACCGGCTGCAATCGCACCTCTCGCCCGTTTTAATGTGGTGGTCAGCGACGCTGAGCCACCACAGGCTTACATCGATTTTTGCGACCAGTCTGACATCCCGCTGCTGGTTTAAGTCTCTAGCGGATAGGCGGGATTTTCTCCACCGACTGATACAGCACCACTTCCCAGATGCCATTTTTCGAACCATCGCTGAGATAGTGCTCAAAACAGGCTTTACCGTCCGGACGGTAATGACTGCTGGCGAGCAACTGGCCGTAAAAATCACGCCAGGCTTTCTCGAAATTCTCATCTGTTATCGTGGTGTGATACGCCGCATAAGTGCCTCCGGGAAGCGTTTGCAGCGTCAGCCCTTCGGCATCATCAAGGATAAAGTTATCCGCAACGCACACCGAAGGATCGGCCCGCAAAGCTTCAGCAGGTGTGGTGTCCGGGTTATCATGAAACCACGTCAGCCATTCATTTTGCGGCTGATGATGCCGCGCGATCCATTTTGTCAGGTGCTGAAAGCCGTTATGGATTGACTCTTTATAAGGGCCAACAACCCGGTAGCTCACCAGCTTTTTCGCCGGTCTTTCTACGATTAATAATGCCACGATGATCTCCTTTTATCTGACATGCAGTGAGTGGGTTCCTTGTTGGGATGACGCAAATGCCAAACTATAACAGTTTGCCGTTTAACTCCCGGTAACTGCTCTACGCGCTATAACAGTTGTCATGATAAAATTTACCTATCAGATTGCATTATAGTCGTGACGCAATGAGGAAATGAGATGGACGTAATCAAAAATGTATTAAATATTGAAATTGATCGTATCAACCATCAGGAAGGGCGCGACGGGAAACCACGGTTCAACGCAGAATTCTTTGTGAATCACCCGTGGTTATGTCTGGCGATGCTGGTGGGTTACATCGCTGTGGGCATCGTGATGTATGTCTCGCCTTATATGGGCATCGGCTGGTTCATCGGATTCACGGCGTTTCTGGTCTTTATGTCAGCGATGTTGTTGCTGGAAATCAAACCTGTGTATCGCTATGAGGATATCGGCGTGCTGGATTTGCGCGTCTGCTACAACGGTGAATGGTATTTCAGCCGCGAACTCTCTGCGGATGCCGTGCAACAAATCCTCAGCGCCGGCAGCGTAAGCGCCCGTATAAAAAATCGTATTGAGTCGATCGTCAGTCATAAAGGTTTTGTCGATTTTTACGATGTGTACGATCTGGCGCGTCTTGAACGGCAACAGTTGCCGGATCCCACCGGAACAGCACAGTTAGCTCATTAATCCCGCGTTTAAACATGGCCACAGGCCATGACGTTACCCTGCCTGCTCTGATAAAATAGCGGCTGGATATCATTTTCGTGAATGAATTTCACAAGCGAAAAAGATGTTGAGCCGTGACAGGAGCGACTGTGGAACGAATCAAACTCACTATTCATCATCTGCACAAAATCATTTCGGGCGAGAAACAAGATGCTCAGGCCACCGCACGCATTTATGCTGGCGATGAATTGTTGCTGACTGAAACGATGACCGGGCAGGCGACACATTTTGATCGCTTCATTAAAGCTGAACGTGATAACGGCAAACCATTGAGAGTGGAATGGGACAGCGACGGCAGCGCTGAAATGTCCGTTTCCCGCGCTGAAGTATGCCCCTGCTGTGGCGGTGACGCCTTACACGGTTGATTCAATCCGGCACTGACCGCATGTAGAGTAAAAGCCGAACAGAGGTGAATGATGAAATTTATCAACAATGAATTTGAATACCGTCAATGGATTATGGATGAGATATTCCAGGCGAGTGCGGTAGGCGAAACCTCTGAGTTTGCCGATCAGGAAGTGGATGACTTTATCTTTGATGCCCGGCCGGTGGCTTATCCGTGTGTGGCTGTCATGATCCAGACGCCGGGAGAGCCTGGCGTGTGTGAACCGCGCTTTTTCTACAAAGAGCAGATCTTTGAGTGGGCGCATAAAATGGGATTCGGATTCGATAGCTGAAGGCTGTGGGATGAGAAAGCGAAAACCCTGAGCGGGACTCAGGGCTTGGGGTTACCGGTTGATATTTTACCGGTTTAGAACGGCGTAATCAGACGTTTTTCCGGTCGATTTTCTCTTCGCCCCAGAACAGATAGTCATCTTTGGTTTTTGCGAAGGCGATGGGCAGAACCTCATCGTTTCCTTCTTCCCAAATTTTCTGCGCCAGTTTCTCATCGTTTTTAGCCAGTTCGAAAATAGCCTCAGCGATTTCGTGAGAAGTTTCACGGGTATTTGCCCAGGCTTTGATATTTGACGTCGTCATCCGGTTCTCCTCGTTTCTTCAGCAAAAAGTGTCTCCGTGACACGGTGATATTCACTATAACTATGGTTTCCGAAAGTACTTTATGCAAATCCTGCGGGTTTTTGCGACGTGTTCGTGTCCGTTAAAGCCACTTCAGGGCACAAAAAAACCGGCATCTCCTGAGGCGGATCGTTATACTGAGGCCGATTTCGAATAATTAAGGTGATGAGAATGAGCGACGATATTTTTGATTTTGACATTGATGCTGCACTGGAAACCGCTGAAGTCAAAGCGGCTGAAAAAGCAGCGGAAGTGCCTGAAGCCGTTCAGGACGAAAGTGACTGCGAAGGCTGCAAAATCTGATTTTGTACAACTTTGCAGCAAATAAAAAACCGCTTCGGCGGTTTTTTTGTATCTGTCATTTATTTCTCTTTCGTGATTTTTCGCTGAATTTCCTTTGCTGACATAGCGTTGCAACAGGTTGTCCGCAAGGCTGTTTTGACGCAAATGTAAGGGTAGCGTTAAGGTATTTTTTTTGGGATAAATTCCTATAGAACAGGAAGATAGCTGGCGGTACTTTGTCACCACCTGATACGCAGGTCGTGAGGTTCACAATGAAAAAATTGATTTTAGTTCTCGCCGTTTTGCTAACTTTGCCAGCTATCGCACAGGCAAACGTCGAGCTCGGAGTTAATATGCCTGGCCTGTCATTGCATATCGGCGATCGTGACAACCGCGGGTACTACTGGGACGGTGGTGACTGGCGTCCGCCAGGTTGGTGGGATAATCACTATCGTGATGAAGGCCGTGGTCACTGGGTGTATTACGAGCCAGCGCCGCCGCCGCCGCGTTACTGGCATCACGAGCACTGGCACGAAGGCCCGCCACCAGGTTACTGGCATGATGGCCCTCCGGGGCACTGGCGTGACGGTCCTCCGGGACACTGGCGTGAAGGTCCGCCTCCAGGTCGCTGGTAGCAGCCAGTAAGTCGCAGACAGCAGGTTAAAAGCAGTAAAACAGATTTTGGGAACAGGGTTGGCGGTGGCGATGCGAAGGCATCCCCAATGTCAATTCTGTTCCTCTCAATTCTCCACTCTTTTTGAAATACCTTCCCCCGAATCAATCACGCTACTAATAACAAAAATGTAATATATTTCCTTAAATTATATTTAATTCAAGCATCACGCCCGCTAATGACTAAATGTCTATAAAATAAAATTTTCAGAGTAATTGCAGCTTGCTAAAGGCCATTGGTATGTTAATTTCTTGTTATGAAATCAGCAATGGATGGCTCGAACGCGACGCGTGCCTGATATCATAGTTGCACTTAGGGAGAAATTTTTTCAGGTACGTAACATGTCTTTTACCGAGATTATCCCTATGCACTTGATTAAAAATGATTATGAGTACCGGGTCTGGATGCTGAATGCCTATTTTTTTCAGGATAACATCGAGGGAGATAAACTGCTGACCGATGAGGAAATGGATGATTTTCTCTTTGAATACCGGCCACAGGAATATCCGTGTTTAGGCTCTGTAACACCGTCGAAAGAAAGTTCGCTGGAACTGGATATCACTTTCTTTTATCGGGATCACATCAGTGAATGGGCAAAATCGATGGGTCTGATAAATACGAAGTAATGCTCAGTCGCAATATAAAAGCGCTCTCTGGCGCTTTTTTGCTTTTTTCAACCCCGCCTTTTATCGCTAAAAGCTTTATGGCCCCGGATTTTAATTACCCCGCACTTCAACCAGCACAGGGCAGGGCGAGCCTTCGATCACATCGGCGCTGACCGAGCCCTTCATCATGCGACTAAAATCGGAAAGCTGACGGTGCCCGATAACTATCACGGAAGCATTAATTCTTGCTGCTTCTGCTACCAGCGCTTCACCTGCCGCGCCGACAATCAGATTACCCCGGGCGTTAATACCCGCCTGCCTCAGCTTTACCATGGCGTGAGCGACGACGGCCCTCGCGGTATTTTGCTCTTCTTCTGCCGGTGGATAATCTACGATTTCGCCCGGTTCATCTCCGTTGTCTTCCAGAGCGTAGGATTCATCAATGCAGCAGGTGACGTAAACGGCAGAAGTCTGATCTTTCGCCAGCTGACAGGCAAGATCTGCCACATAAGGAGATTGCTTTGAGCCGTCTACGGCCAATAAAATGACATCAAACACGGTGACTCCTTTATTCATTTTTCGCGCAGTTATTTGTTTTCACCCAGCTTGCCGATTTCACCAATCAGGGCGGTTTTGCATTCGAGCAACGCTTCGCGGATTTGCGCTTCTTTGGCTGCGCGCCGGGCCGTGGGGAAAAGCACGGAGACAGAATAACGCCCGAGAATAGTGTCTATTGCGACGGCAAGAGTCGTGACGCCGCTGACTGTTTCGCCTTCTTCCATTGAGACTCCGCTTTCGCGCACACCGGCGATTTTTGCCAGCAGAGAATCAATGGTGCGTACGGTATTTTCGGTGGCCGGTTCCAGCACGTCACCCACCAGAATGCGGATTTCTTCATCTGTTTTAAGCGACAGCAGGGCGCGACCGCCTGACGTGCTGTATATCGGCAGATTCAAACCGACGCGGGGGACGACGCGTAATTCCCGTTCTGCCACGATGCTGTGAATATTGGCTATCTGCCTGCCACTCGCACGTCCCAGAGAAACGGTTTCCTGCGTGATATCGCAAAGCTGGCGCAGGAAAGGGGAGGCGATGGCAATGACATCGGTGTGAACGGTAGAAACCAGTTTCAGCAGCGTCGGACCTAAACGCACACCACCGCTGCCCTCTGAACGCACCAAACCTTCTTCAGCCAGCGCTGCGACGATGCGCTGCACGGTCGAGCGGGGCAGGTCAACCTCATTGGCGATTGCACCAAGACTCATACCCTGCGGGTGTTTTCCCAGTGCATTGAGTATGGTCGCCGCACGCGAGATAACCTGGATCCCGCCGCTGCGTTCGTCATCTGCCGGAATATCCTGAGCCATCTTCTCTCCTTTTCACCCACGGTGACCCTGATCAGGATCCTGAGCGGTCAATGTAATAGCTCGGCGAGTGAAAAACAATTTTAATCACATTGCAATACAGTGCACCGTATTATAGTATTCTTGCGTGTATCGCATGGTGGTGCATTGCATCGTAAAAAGATTTTCACTCGATGTCGTATCTTCTCACGCTACCAAACCTGCCTTTTCCCTCTCACCGCACTCATAAAGCGGCGAAGTTAACCAGTTGAGAAATATATGAATCAGTCAGTCACGGCAGCGCCTGCTGCCACGATGCCTGTTCCGCAGCCTTTCACCCTGAGGCTGGTGACCGGGCTCATCGGCATATTATTCGCCGCGCTTTGTTCGGGTCTTAATGACCGCGTTACGGACATTGCGCAGGCAGATGTGCGCGGCGCACTGAGTATCAGTTCTGATCAGGGTTCGTGGCTTATCGGTGTGTATCAGGCTGCGGAAGTTTCAGCCATGATGCTGGCGCCATGGTTTGCGATGACGTTTTCACTGCGTCGGTTCACGATGTTTGTCACGATGGGCTTTCTGGCTCTGGCTGCGGTTTTGCCTTATGCGCCTAACTTGCCGGTGTTCATCGCATTGCGCGCTGTACAGGGGATTTTTGGCGGTGCGTTACCGCCGTTGCTGATGACTGCAGCACTGCGGTTTATGCCCCCGCATCTGAAGCTTTACGGGCTGAGTGCTTATGCGCTGACGGCAACGTTCGGGCCGAATATGGCCACCTCACTGGCGGCTATCTGGACAGATTATGTTGGCTGGGAATGGGTATTCTGGCAGGTGATCCCGCCATGTCTTCTGGCGTTCGCCATGATCGGTTACGGTCTGCCGCAAGACCCGTTGCGTCTTGAGCGGTTTAAACAGAGGGATACCATCGGAATGCTGACCGGGCCCGCCGGGATCACTCTGTTAGTGCTGGCCTTGCAGCAGGGCGAGCGGCTGGACTGGTTTAACTCACCGCTTATCACAATGATGTTTTTTGGCGCGCTCGGATTACTGACTCTTTTTCTGGTTAATGAGTGGCACCATCCGTTGCCCCTTTTCAAATTACAGATGCTGAGCCGGCACAATCTGGCGCATGGACTGATCACGCTTTTCGCACTGATGTTCCTGTTCTTATCCGGTTCGGCATTGCCTTCCAGTTATATGTTGCAGGTCGGCGGATTTCGGGCAGTGCAGGTCGGGCCGCTGGCGCTTACGATTGGTTTGCCACAGTTATTGCTCGCGCCGCTGGTGGCCTTCGTGCTGACCATGCGCTGGATAGACAGCCGCTGGGTGCTGGCCTGCGGGTTAGGGCTGGTTGGTTTCTCCTGTTATTGGGGAACACATATCACCGGTGTCTGGTCGCGCGATAACTTTTATCTGATCCAGATAATGCAGGCGTTCGGACAGCCGATGGCGGTGCTGCCGATTCTGATGAGTGCCACCAGCGTGGTTCAGCCTCAGGAAGGGCCTTTTGCTTCGGCGATGTTCAACACGGTTCGCGGGCTGGGCAGCGTCATGGGCGGTTCTCTTGTGGCGGTTTTTGTCAGCCATCGCGAACAGTTTCATTCCAATATTTTACTCAACCATGCCGGCAGCGTGAGTTATCTCCTTTCCCAACCTTACAGCGGTGACAGCACCTTTCTTGCGCCGCTGAGCAGTAATGGTGCGGCCATTTCCACAGAAGTCCTGACTCAGTTTTCCAGAGGCGTGAAACAGCAAGCGCTGGTGCTGGGCATATCTGACACCTATATGGTCATCATCGGCCTGGCACTGTTTCTGATCTTACTGGCCGCCGTTTTACCCAAGCGCACATATCCGCCTCAGTCGCTGGTTAAGCGCCCCTGAATGCAGCATCACCTGACTATCTGAATTCACAATAAAAAAAACGAGAGATAAGACACATGATTAAGACTTCACCTGTCCGCCTGAGCTGGCTGATTGCCGCTGTGGTGGCGATATTTCTGGTAATAATGGCTTTCTGGATCCTCAGCGGTAACTCCCGGCCAGTCACGGATGATGCCTTTGTTTCTGCGGATTCCACGCTGGTCGCTCCGCGGATTTCCGGCACAATCGCTGAAGTGTATGTGCAGGATAACCAGAGCGTGAAAGCGGGCGACGTGCTGGCGAAAATAGACGACCGGGATTACCGCAACGCAGTGCTGACGGCACAAGCTAATCTGGAAACCGCCAATGCTCAGATGCTCAGCCTGACCGCGCAGCTGGCTAAACAGCAGCAAACTATTTTGCAGGCACAGGCTCTGGTCAATTCCGATGCGGCAAGTATTGCTTATGCGCGTCAGAGTGCGGATCGCTACAGACGTCTGCTGCAAAACGGGTCGGGTACGGCAGATGCGCGTGATGAATCGGATGCCAATTTACGTGCAAAACTGGCTTCACAGCAAAGTGATATGGCCGCAGCGCTGGGCGCTGAAAAGCAGGTGGATGTCCTGAAAGCCGGGCAGGCGGAGGCCAAAGCAGGAATCGATTCAGCGGCGACAGCGCTGGCACAGGCCAAACTGAATCTTTCTTATACAGAAATCACCGCACCGGTAGACGGCATGGTCGGTCAGCGATCGTTGCGTATTGGAGGGTATGTGAGCGCCGGTGCGCGCGTGCTGGCGATTGTGCCGCTGAAGGATGCGTATATTGTGGCGAATTATCTGGAAACTCAGCTGGGCGATGTACAGATGCAGCAGCCGGTAGAGATTCAAGTCGATGCGTTGCCGGGTGTGGTTCTCAAAGGCAAAGTGGACAGCATCTCTCCGGCAACCGGCGTGACGTTTTCGCCAATTTCGCCCGATAACGCGACGGGGAATTACACCAAAGTCGTGCAGCGGCTGGCGGTGAAAATTGTGCTGGATGCGAATCAGCCGGATGCAAATCGTCTGAAAGTCGGGATGTCAGTGATCCCGTCGATTCAGACAGCGCGCTGATAAAAGTCTCAGACTCAGAAACTAAAAAGGCGACCTTGCATCAGCAGGGCCGCCTTTTCTTTCTGTCCGCACATCAGTGCGCAAAAGGGATCAAGATGTCTGATTTTGAGGAGGTGTCGGCTCAGAGCCGCTTTTCTTTGCCGGATGCTGCGGTTTACCCGAGAACAGGAAACGCAGGATCGGAATGCGTTTGTGAACTTCGTAAAGGAAGAACGCGATACCGAACACAAATACCAGCCCCAGGAAGAACCCCAGCCAGTCACTGTGAATTTTAGGCGTAATGAAAGCACCGTAAATCAGCGTTAACGGGTGGTGGATCAGATAGATAAACAGCGATGAATTCACCAGATAGGTTATCCACGGTGCCTGAAAATTCAGCAGGTAATGGCTGAACGAGAACACCACGTTAACCATCAGGATGCCCAGCAGGGTCGTGATGATGGCGTCGATTTCCATCGAATACAGCTGCGGGGTATTCACGTGCTGGTTAAACATGTAAGCCACGAACAGGAGGATGCTGACCACGCCGGCTGTTGCTGACGGTTTCAGGAACAGCTCTTTGAGCCAGGAGAATTTATAAGCAAACGCGCCGATGATGAAAAATGGCAGATAAAACAACGTCTGCATAACGATGAAATTAAAAGCACCGTTGGAAAGTAAATCAGGCGCAAAAAGATACAGGCTTCTGTTAAATGCCGCGTAAATTAATCCGATGAATAAAAATATAATTGAGAGTTTTCCTAAGCTGTTTGTCCGGCTTTTAATAATTTGAATGCGACTAGTCTTAATTTCTTTAATAAATTTGAAGAGGTAAAAACAAATACTGGTAAGAATAACCAACGTTAAAAGGAACCATAAATGGGAGACCAGTTCCCAGACGGTGGCATTAATCTTTTGATAAAAGCCCATGCCGTCCCAGCCGGAGAATTTATCGGTAAACTTCATCAAAAAATACAGCTGCGGAATGGTGATGAGCGGGAAGGCCGCGGCCAGCGGGATGGCGACGCGTTCCAGGCGCACCTTCAGCCATTGCTGCGGGTTGTAGCGCTCATACAGCATATAAGAAAAATATCCGGAGATGACAAAGAACACCTGCATCCGGAATGCGTGAATGACATCATTGAATATTGTCAGGCCGTCAGAGGGTATTGCACTGTTTACCGCCCAGATATGACTGGAGTAAATCAATGATATATGGAAAGGAATACCCAGCAGCATCAAATATGCGCGGATGGAGTCTAAGAAGAACTCACGTTGTGGTTTCTGTTCTTTCATTACGTATCCGTTGTAGAGAGCTCATCCTAATTTTAGAGCGTAATTTCTCTTTGGGTTAATTCTTCGGGTAACCAAAAATGACGGTTGTTGACATAAGTTTAGTTTCTGACCTTAAAACATGCCTTGTTATAAGACAAGTTTCCATAGCCGGAGTTTCAACGAATTGATATCCTTGTACCCTGTCGCGCTTAAACGGTTCATCAATGGCTGAACCATCGACTGCTCAAGTTGTCGGAAACCTGACACTTCCCTTAAAATAGTTACAGTAAACGAGTTAAGCGCGCGTAAAGGAGACAAGGTGTCGGATAAAAATTTTTCCATAGGGTCACGTATGATCAAAGTCCGTTTGCTAAGTGCCGCAGTGTTGATGACCATGTTCACCTCATCTGCCTGGGCTTTTTCTATAGATGATGTTGCAAAACAAGCGAAGGCTTTAGCCGATAAAGGCTACGAAGCGCCGAAAAGCAATCTTCCGTCTCAGTTCCGCGATCTCAAATTCGCAGATTACCAACAAATTCAATTCAATCATGATAAAGCGTACTGGAAAAACCTGAATACGCCTTTCAAGCTTGAGTTTTATCATCAGGGTATGTACTTCGATACGCCGGTCAAAATCAATGAAGTGACGGCGAACTCGGTCAAAGAAATCAAATACAGCCCGGACTACTTCAACTTTGGCAACGTCAAGCATGACGCTGACTCAGTGAAAAACCTTGGTTTTGCTGGTTTCAAAGTGCTTTATCCAATCAATAAAGCTGACAAAGATGATGAGATTATGAGTGTGCTGGGTGCCAGCTACTTCCGCGTCATCGGTAAAGGTCAGGTTTATGGCTTGTCTGCACGTGGTCTGGCAATCGACACGGCACTGGCTTCCGGCGAAGAATTCCCGCGTTTCCGCGAATTCTGGATCGAACGTCCAAATCCTGATGAAAAACATTTAGTCATTTACGCGTTGCTGGATTCTCCACGTGCAACCGGTGCTTATCGTCTGGACGTTTATCCGGGCAAAGAAGCCACGGTGGATGTGCAGTCTCAGGTTTATCTGCGCGACAAAGTGGGCAAACTGGGCGTGGCACCATTAACCAGCATGTTCCTGTTTGGCGCGAATCAGCCTTCACCGGTCCTGAACTATCGTCCGGCGCTGCATGATTCCAATGGTCTGTCGATTCACGCCGGTAACGGTGAATGGATCTGGCGTCCGCTGAACAATCCGAAACACCTTGCGGTCAGCCAGTTCTCAATGGAAAACCCGAAAGGCTTCGGTCTGCTGCAACGTGGTCGCAGCTTCTCCAACTTCGAAGATTTGGACGATCGTTATGACTTGCGTCCGAGCGGTTGGGTTGAGACCAAAGGTGACTGGGGTAAAGGTAAAGTTGAGCTGGTAGAAATTCCGACTGCTGACGAAACCAACGACAACATTGTTGCCTTCTGGACGCCTGATCAGTTGCCGGATGCGGGCAAACCGCTGAGTCTGAACTATCGTTTACACTTCACCCGTGAAGAAGAGAAGTTACATTCTCCTGATCTGGCATGGGTTGAACGGACTATGCGTTCTACCGGTGATGTGAAACAGTCGAACCTGATCCGTGAGCCAGACGGCAGCGTTGCCTTCCTGGTTGACTTTGTGGGTCCGAACCTGAAAGCACTGAAGAGCGACACTCCGGTGGCGTCTCAGGTCAGCGTTGGTGATAACGGTGATCTGGTTGAAAACTCCGTCCGCTATAATCCTGTGACTAAAGGCTGGCGTCTGACGCTGCGTCTGAAAGTGAAGGATCCGAAGAAAGCGATCGAAATGCGCGCTTCTCTGGCCAATGGCGACAAAACTCTGAGTGAAACCTGGAGCTATCAGCTGCCTGCAAATGAATAAGTCAACGCACTCTACTCAAGATTATGTAGAAGCTTTGCCGCTTACTGAAGAACAGAAAGCGGCGCTCACTCAGCAGCTTCCCGTTGCTGAAGAGCAGGCTTTTGCAACCGTCCATCACCGCTTAGGCGGTGATGTGTCGGCCACCGCTGATGCTGCCGATCCTGATGCCCCTCTGGTGTCAGTTAAAGCCCGTGTCAGCGCAAGCTGGCCAGATGCCCGGGAGAAGGGCACTCTGGACGAAGTCGATAACGAAGGCCGTACTATCGCCAGCGCTATGCCGCCGGTTAAACGTTCCAGCATGTTCCCTGATGTCTGGCGCACCAACCCGGTCGGGCGTTTTTGGGACAATCTGATGGGGCGCAGTGCGGCTTCCCGCCACCGCGCTTCGGAGATGCCAGAGTCGGAAAAGCGCTGGCGTCATGCCGGTTCTGTTCGTCGTTACATCCTGCTTATCCTGATGCTGGTGCAAACGGCGATCGCCACCTGGTACATGAAAACCATCCTGCCTTATCAGGGCTGGGCGCTCATCGACCCAAGCGATATGATCAACCAGGACTGGCAACAGTCGGTTCTTCAATTGCTGCCTTACGTCTTACAGACCGGTATTCTGGTGCTGTTCGCCATCTTGTTCTGCTGGGTTTCGGCCGGTTTCTGGACCGCTTTGATGGGCTTTTTACAATTGCTCATCGGCCGCGACAAATACAGCATTACGGCGTCGACCAAAGGCAATGAGCCGCTGAATCCGAATAACCGCACTGCGCTTATCATGCCGATCTGTAACGAAGACGTGGAGCGCGTTTTCGCGGGTCTTCGTGCGACGTATGAATCTGTTAAAGCCACGGGTGACCTGGATCAGTTCGATATTTACGTGCTGAGCGACAGTTATGATCCGGATATCTGCGTAGCGGAACAAAAAGCCTGGATGGAAGTGTGCCGCGATGTCGAAGGTCACGGACGCATCTTCTATCGCCGCCGCCGCCGTCGTGTGAAGCGTAAAAGCGGAAACATCGATGACTGGTGCCGTCGCTGGGGCGGGGAATATGCCTATATGGTTATTCTCGATGCCGACAGCGTGATGAGCGGTGAATGTCTGACCGGTCTTGCGCGTCTGATGGATGCCAACCCGAACGCCGGTATTATTCAGTCTGCGCCAAAAGCGTCAGGCATGGATACGCTGTATGCGCGTTGCCAGCAGTTTGCGACCCGCGTTTACGGTCCGCTGTTTACTGCCGGTTTGCACTTCTGGCAGTTGGGGGAATCTCACTACTGGGGCCACAACGCGATTATCCGCGTGAAGCCGTTCATCGAACACTGTGCACTGGCACCATTGCCAGGTGAAGGTTCATTTGCCGGTTCCATCATGTCTCACGACTTTGTGGAAGCCGCGTTGATGCGCCGTGCAGGCTGGGGCGTGTGGATTGCTTATGATCTGCCGGGCAGTTACGAAGAGTTACCGCCGAACCTGCTGGATGAGCTGAAACGCGACCGCCGCTGGTGTCACGGTAACCTGATGAACTTCCGTCTGTTCCTGGTAAAAGGTATGCACCCGGTTCACCGTGCGGTATTCCTGACGGGCGTGATGTCTTATCTTTCTGCTCCGTTATGGTTTACGTTCCTCGCACTGTCTACGGCATTGCAGGTCGTCCATACGCTGATGGAACCGCAATATTTCCTGCAACCGCGCCAGTTGTTCCCGGTGTGGCCGCAGTGGCGTCCTGAGCTGGCGATAGCCCTGTTCTCGACCACCATGGTCTTGCTGTTCCTGCCGAAGTTGCTGAGTATCGTCCTGATTTGGGCAAAGGGCGCGAAAGAGTTTGGCGGGGCATTCCGTCTGCTGGTTTCGATGTTCCTTGAGATGTTGTTCTCCGTCTTACTGGCACCGGTACGTATGCTGTTCCACACCGTTTTCGTAGTCAGCGCGTTCCTGGGCTGGGAAGTGGTCTGGAACTCACCGCAGCGTGATGATGATGACACGCCGTGGGGCGAAGCCTTCAAACGTCACGGATCTCAGCTGTTGCTGGGTGCTGTCTGGGCTGCCGGTATGGCGTGGCTGGACTTGCGTTTCCTGTGGTGGCTGGCGCCAATCGTCTTCTCCCTGATCCTGTCGCCAATTGTTTCGGTGCTGTCGAGCCGTGCAACGCTTGGGATTAAGAGTAAGAAAGCCAAGCTGTTCCTGATCCCGGAAGAATACAATCCTCCGCGTGAACTGGTGGCGACTGAGGAATACTTGAATCTTAACCGCGAACGTAAGCTGCAAAATGGTTTCATGCACGCGGTATTCGATCCGGGCTTCAACGCACTGGCAACGGCGATGGCAACGTCCCGTCACCTGTTGCGAGATGCGGTTGAAAACGGTCGTCGTGCTCATCTGGAGCATGCGCTGAAAACCGGTCCGAAGGATCTGGGTAAAGCAGATCGTCTGATTCTGCTGAGCGATCCGGTGCTGATGGCGCGTTTGCACTCTGCGGTGTGGACGCAACCGGATCAGCAGGCATGGGGTGCTTACTACAACCAGCTGCCGCGTAATGTGCAGGCATTCCCTGTCACTCAGACGCTGGAAGTAAAACCTGCCTGACTGACAGTGCAAGGCTAAAAACGGGCAGTATGTGCAAACATACTGCCCGTTTTCTTTAGAAGATAAGACAGGTGCTCTTTAACCCTTAACGTAGTAAATTTTACCTTCCCCTGACATGGGGGACGATCGCGTGCGTGCTAAGCTGATAGCGCAATTTTGCGCTGAAGAGCGGGCTTCTTTTGATTTGATTCGACAGGTAGTGTGAGTGATTAATCGCGTTGTTTTTCGTGGGTGTGTGCTGGCAGTACTGACTTTTCTGCTTGCCGGTTGCGGCAGTATCATCAGCCGTACCGTGCCGGGGCAGGGCCATGGTAATCAGTATTATCCCGGCGTGCAGTGGGATCTACGTGACAGCCCGTGGCGTTATGTCACCGTCATTGACGTTCCTTTATCAATGATTGTTGACACCTTTATGCTGCCGATTGATGCCCGCCACGGGCCTTACGAATAAGTCTGAATCTGCGACCTTAGTCGATATCCCGTCCCGGATACTCGTCTTCATCGTCCCATTCTTCTGCTGCAGCTTCACCCTCTTCGGTATCAAGCTGCGGATCGTGCTGGAATTCGCCTTCATCCCATTCATATAACGTGGCTTCATCATCCCACTCTTCTTCGAGTTCTATCTGATCATAGTCCTCGTCAAAGATGGCCTGTGCCGCTGCACCGCTGCGGAAAGTCAGCGCGTCGACAGCTTCGCCTTCACCGGTGAAAAACTCTGCCTGCCACATGATATCGCCATCCTGCATGATGTATTTTTGCAGGTTGAACTGATCAGGAACGGGCTCTTCGTCGCCCTGGATCCTGTCTTGTGCAGCTTCTAGAAATTCTTCGCGGGCGGCATCAATAGCTTCTTCAAGCGTTGCGTACATGCTCATTGTTGTCTCCTGAGTTGAATGGGAAATAGGGGTGAAGCAAATAGCGTTATTAATGAACAAGTAACGGCCATCTGACAGTGAAAAACCTGATTAAATGATTGTTGTCGATAACTGACAGGATGCAAGTTTTCAGACCAAATCAGTCGTATTTTTTTCTGCTATTCTCAGTTTCTTGCTGGTGACTTTCATCGGGTAAAAGGAGCGGGGGATAAAATGGTTTCACGACATGCAGTTATGCGGGTGGCGCGCCCGACGGATAATCTTGAGGCGTTAGCGCGGATGTATTGTGAAGGGTTGGGCTTCGAAGAGATCGGCAGTTTTCGCGATCATCAGGGTTTTGATGGCGTGCTGGTGGGGCATCCACATCATCATTACCACCTGGAGTTTACGCATCACCACGGCACATCGGTGGGGCGGGCGCCGACGCAGGACAATCTCCTGGTGTTCTATATTCCGGATGACGGGGAATGGCAGAGACAGTGCGGACTGATGTCAGAAGCGGGCTTTATCGCCGTCGCTTCGTTTAATCCTTACTGGGATGAATGCGGTAAAACCTTTGAGGATATTGATGGTTATCGCGTGGTACTGGCACTGCGCGACTGGACGGCTTAAGGGTAAACGTCAGCAGAAGCCCCGTGACGCCAGTCAGGGGCTAGTCCGCCATAGCCTGCTTAGGCCGGCGTTGCAGACACCAGTACGAATATCCTGCGTTGAACAGCACCACCATCGCCGTGACGAAAAATACCGTCCGGAAGCCGTAACTGGCCGAAACCGCGGCACCCAGCAGAGGGCCGGTGACATTCCCCACATCGCGGAAAGACTGGTTGTAGCTGAACACGCGTCCGGCAACCTGATTGGTGCAGTTATAAATCAGCAGCGTCTGTACGGCGGGAAGCAATGCGCCATCGCAGGCACCCAGCAGAAAGCGCAAAATACCTAATTGTAAGGGTGTCTGGACAAAAGCCATGGGGATCAGCAGCAGTACTGACAGGGCCAGCATCGCCACCAGAATTCGCTCCGGCCCGATCCGGTCGCCAAGCTTGCCCAAACGGGGCGCACTCATCAGTGCGGCCACGCCCGGCACAGAAGCAATCATCCCGCTGATGAACGCCAGATTTTGCGTATTGCCCGCCAGTTCACGGACATACAGCGTCAGGATCGGCGCAATTGAGCCCGTCGCAATCTGAATAATCAGCGTAGTGACAAACAGACATAACACCAGTTTGGGATTTTTCAGCGAAGCGAAAACCTGCTTACGGTTGAGCATGTCTTTCTTATTCACCGGCACGAACTGCTCGCGGATGAAATACAGCGTCATCAGAAAACACAGGAATAATACGCAGGCGGTGATGAAGAACACCGGACGCAAACCATAGCTGTCGGCGAGCAATCCCCCGACCAGCGGACCAATCAGTGCGCCACTGACTGCGCCGGTAGACAGCGTGCCCAGCGCCCAGCCGCTTTTATTACGCGGAATTTGTGTGGCGATCAGCGCATTGGCATTAGGGACGAATCCACCCAGCAGCCCGAGTAATGCGCGCAATATCAGAAACTGCCAGATGTTTTGCGCAAAGCCCATCAGCGCCATGACAATAGCCATGCCCAGCGCGGAACGCAGCAGCATGATCTTACGGCCTTTTCGGTCGGCGAGTCCGCCCCAGAAAGGCGAAGCGATAGCAGAAAACAGGAAGGTAATACTGAAAACCAGCCCCGACCACATATTCAGGGATTCATGACCGGTAACGCCGAGGGTTTCTATGTACAGGGGCAGGAAGGGCATGATCAGACTGAATGCGGCACCGGTCAGGAAGCAACCAATCCAGGCGACATACAGATTCCGTTTCCAGTTTATAGGGTCTGGTGCGATTTCAGGTTCAGGTGCCGGAGTCATAAAATACCGAAAAAAGAAGTCAGGTTCGCTCTGGAATGACGGACGGAAACAAGGCAGAGCACTAGTAACAATCAATTGGCATGATAATTATGCGCCTAATTATCATTCACTTCAATGATGTTAATGAACTGTAACAGGAATAACTAAAATACAGGTTTAAAAAAAACGGGGCGTGAAGAAGATCAAATGAAGGGAGAAAAAACCTAAAAAAACGGTCAGCAACGAGGCTGACCGCGACAGACACAGATTTAATGACAGACCAATTTGATGCAAAAAGGGAACGATTAACGCAGGGCTTCGTTTTTCATTACAGAGTAACGGCCACTGCCCAGGAACATGATCACCAGACCGCCGAAGAAATACAGGGCTTCACTTTCCAGACCCCAGGCACCGACTTCTGTGGTGGTAAAGAACTTACCGGCCACCACCAGGAAGACAGCGACTAAAATATTGAAAGCCATCACCAGCGCAGCAGGGCGGGTGAAGATACCCAAAATAATCAGAACCGGTGCAATCACTTCACCAATGTACGCGCCGTAGGCGATGAAAGCTGGCAGGCCGTCTGCCTGCAACATCTGGGCAATCCAGCCAACGCCGTTTTCCATTTTCGCCACGCCGTGGAATAAGATCAGAATACCAAAAGTCAGACGTAACAGCAGTTTACCGAAATCCTGATGATCAACGGCGCGGGTAAAAGAAGCGTTCAGTTTAGCCAACATAATGTGTTCCTTTTGAAGGTAGCATGCCCGGGGGCAGGCAGCAGATCACGCGGCTCCAAAATCAGGGGAGTAATCACGTGGAGAAATTATGCTGGGAGTATTGGCCTAAACGGAGCGGGATAAAATCTGATAACTTTGAAGAAGTCTTTCAAAAAAATTGTCGAAGCAAATCAAAAAACCGGCTGAGCCTGAGCCTGACCGGTTTTTATTGTTAATCGCTAAGCGCTTTATAGAGCGAAGGTTCCCCTTGCGGGCGCGTTTTAAAGCGGCGGTGCAGCCACATATATTGCTCCGGCGCCTGGCGGATTTCGTTCTCGACCACTTTATTCATATACGTCGCGGCGACAACTTCATCATCGAGCGGGAAGTCAGCCACCTGAGGATGAATGATCATCTCATAGCCTTTTCCACCGGCCAGACGGCGCGGAGTGAACGGGATAATGGCCGGTTTGCCCATCCGCGCCAGCAGGTAAGTCCCTGTGGTGGTGGCGGCTTTATCTACGGCAAAGAACGGCACGAATACGCTGGCACGCGGGCCATAGTCGTGATCCGGTGCATACCAGATGATGTCGCCCTGCTTGAGACTGCGGATCATCCCTTTGAGGTCTTTGCGATCGAGCATGCCTTTGTTCGAACGCATACGGCCTTTGGTCTGGATCCAGTCCATTAGCTTATTGTCGTGCGGACGGTAAACGCCGACGCCAGGATTATGAATGCCGAAAATACGGGCACCCAGTTCCAGGGTCAGGAAATGCACGCCAATCAGCAGCACGCCCTGTTTGTTGTCACGCGCGCGCTGAATATGCTCCAGGCCACTGACCTTAAACCAGCGCTCGATACGCCAGTCAGGCCAGAACCACGCCATGCCGGTTTCAAACAAACCCATTCCCACGGATTCAAAGTTTTTCACCACCATATCTTCGCGCTGTTCCGGGTGCATATCCGGGAAACATAATTCAATGTTACGCTGCGCGATTTTATAGCGACGCCTGAGAAAACGCATAGAGAAGCGACCCAGTCCGGTGCCAATACGATAAATGACCGGATAAGGTAATAAGACCAGCGCATACAGCAACCCCAGACCAAGCCAGGTGATCCAGTAGCGTGGGTGCAGCAACGAACGGTTAAAGGTGGGTACCTGAGTCATAGATTCTCTGCGTCAATCGATCGAAGTAGAAAGTTTATAAGCTCTGTCTAGTGCAGCAGCCTGCCAGAGAAATACGTCCCTATTTCAACAGGAAATAAAGGTTACCCGTAATTTTTCGCAGCAAAGTGAAACATTGTGGCATTTTTTTTGTATGAGGTGAAAGTTCACGGCATTAATACCTCATTTTACTTATGGATTGGATGAATGAAAAACAAGTTGGTTCTTTTATGTACTCATCCTTTTTGGCACCGTAGCATCGCTTAAAATATCAGTACAGAAACGGTTTTTGTCAATGAAACAGGCAGCCCTGAAGGCTGCCTGTTGCGCTTTTGTGACTGAGCGATTATTCCGGCAGGAACAGGCCTTTCAGCCCGTGAGGTTCACTGCGCCAGTATTGCTTCGGTGCCGAGACTTTAGCGCCAAGTTTTGCTGCAGCATGCCACGGCCAGCGCGGGTTATATAAAATGCCTCGTGCCAGGGCAATCATATCCGCCTGACCGGTGCCGATAATGGCTTCTGCCTGTTCCGGTTCGGTGATAAGCCCCACGGCAATCACCGGCATTTTCACATAGCGCTTGATGCCGTCAGCGAAAGGCACCTGATAGTTCGGGCCAACAGCGATTTTCTGATGCGGACTCAGGCCGCCGCTGGATACGTGGATATAGCTGCAACCCAGCTCATCCAAAGCTTTTGCCAGTTCGATAGACTGCTCCAGATCCCAGCCGCCTTCCACCCAGTCAGTGGCGGAAATACGGACACCAATCGGTTTTTCAACCGGGAATTCGGCACGAATTTCCTGGAAGATTTCCAGCAGCAGGCGCATACGGTTTTCCAGTGAGCCCCCGTACTGATCCGTGCGCTGGTTTGAAAGCGGTGACAGGAACTGATGCAGCAGATAACCATGCGCACCGTGCAGTTCCAGCAGGTCAAAGCCCAGACGGTCCGCACGACGGACCGTTTCGATATAGGCTTTTTTCAGCTGATCAATGCGTGCCAGAGACATCGCTTCCGGCGCTTCAGTGCCTTGTGCAAAAGCCACGGCGGAAGGGGCCACAGTCTGCCAGCCTCCGGCAGATTGCGCGATTTGCGCCCCCCCGATCCACGGCGCGGCGCAGGAGGCTTTGCGACCGGCATGCCCGAGTTGCAGACCCAGCGGCATATTGCTGTTTTCCCGCAGCCCTGTAATCAGGTCTTTCATGGCCGCTTCAGTGGCATCGTCCCATAACCCTAAATCCTCGGCAGAAATACGTCCTGCGGCTTCAACGGCAGTGGCTTCAAGGATAAGCAGGCCTGCACCGGAGAAAGACAGCTGGCCCAGATGGGCGTGATGCCAGGCGGTGGCTTTCCCCTCATCAGAGGAATACTGGCACATCGGGGCGATCACAATGCGGTTTTCCAGCGTCAGCTTGCCTAAGGTAATCGGTTCAAAAAGCTTACTCATATTTCATGCCCCTTAAAATTCAGCGTGGTGAAGAGTTCACAAGGATGGGTAACATCTAAGGATAGGTTATCGCATTTAAAACAAGGGCAATGAACAGCAGGTGTTTTTTCTGGAACGAATTTGCAACGGAAGATGTCCTCATTGTTGCTTTAATGTATAATCTTGCCGCTTCAAAAGTAGCTATTCGGTATCCGATAGTTAAATTCCCCTGAAAGACAGGAACGTACACCATGCCAGTGTTACATAACCGTATTTCTAATGAGGAACTCAGGGCGCGCATGCTGGCTGAAACAGAGCCACGCACCACAGTTTCTTTTTATAAGTACTTTCAGCTCGAAGACCCGAAAACCTTCCGTGATGCTTTGTATATCAGCCTGACGCGTCTTAACGTGTTCGGTCGCATTTACGTGGCAAAAGAAGGGATTAACGCGCAAATCAGTGTGCCGCAGAGCCAGTTTGAAGCGTTCAAAACTGAGCTGTTTTCCAGCCATCCGGCGCTGGATCAAGTTCGTCTGAACGTCGCGCTGGAAGACGACGGCAAATCCTTCTGGGTACTGCGTCTTAAAGTGCGTGACCGCATCGTGGCGGACGGAATTGATGATGATTCGTTTGATCCGTCAAACATCGGTGAGTACCTGAAAGCCGAACAGGTCAACGCCATGATTGACGATCCGGACACGCTGTTTGTTGATATGCGTAACCACTACGAATATGAAGTGGGGCATTTCGACAAAGCGATGGAAGTGCCATCGGATACCTTCCGCGATCAGTTGCCAATGGCCGTTGATATGCTCAAAGAAGACAAAGACAAAAAAATCGTGATGTATTGCACTGGTGGGATCCGCTGTGAAAAAGCCAGCGCCTATATGCTGCATAACGGTTTCAAAAATGTGTATCACGTCGAAGGCGGCATTATCGAATATGCGCGCAGGGCAAAAGAGCAGGGCTTACCGGTCAAATTCAAAGGCAAAAACTTTGTCTTTGATGAGCGCATGGGCGAGCGCATTTCGGATGATGTGATCGCGCATTGCCACCAGTGTGGCGAAGCATGCGACAACCACACCAACTGCAAAAATGACGGCTGCCATCTGCTGTTCATTCAGTGCTCGACCTGTGCGGCAAAGTTTGACGGGTGTTGCAGTGAAATCTGCATGACCGAACTGAAGCTGCCGGTGGAAGAACAGCGTGCGCTGCGCGCTGGCCGTGAAAATGGCATTAAGATTTTCAACAAGTCCAAAGGCTTGTTGCAAACTACGATGCACATTCCGGCACCAGAAAACGACTGACCGGCGTCTGAATCATAAAAAAGCCCTGAACGGCCATTACTGTTCAGGGCTTTTTGTGCGCAGAGAATTACTTCTCCTGCACACCTTCGACAGAAATGATCAGCTCGACGTCCTGAGAGGCAGGGCCGAGATCGGTGGTGATCCCGTAATCTTTCAGCGCGATAGTGCCTGCCGCTTCAAAGCCTGCACGGTAACCGCCCCACGGATCCTTACCCTGGCCGAGTAATTTGGCCTGAAGTGTCAGCGGTTTGGTGACGCCGTTCAGCGTGAAATCGCCGGTTACTGCCAGATTGTCACCTTCTTTTTTTACTGACGTAGATTTAAACGTTGCTTGCGGATGCTTGCCGACATTCAGGAATTCAGCACTGCGCAGATGTTTGTCGCGTTCGGCATGATTGGTAAATACGCTGGTGGTGTTGATGGTGACATTCACTTTATCCGTCGCCGGATCTTTCTCATCAAAAGTGAATCCGCCGTCGAAATCGTTAAAGCTGCCGTAGAGCCAGCTGTAACCTAAATGCTTGATACGAAATTCGATAAAGGCGTGCTGACCTTCTTTATCGATTTTGTAATTGGCTGCGGTGGCGGAACCGGCAGCCAGTAACAGAGATGCCAGCGTCAGGCCCAGAGTGGTTTTTTTCAACATAATACTTATTCTCCATGTATTTTTAAGTTAACAGCAAAACAAATCACGAAAGTGAACGACAGAAAGTGAGCAGTTCAGCGACCTGACATGCGCGTCAGGGTGCTGTCCCGGTCAATGAAATGATGTTTAAGCGCCGCAAGCGCGTGGAACGCCGAGACAATCACGATGCCCCATGCCAGCCAAAGATGCAGCGTGCCTGCGATGTCTGCCTGCTGATCCAAGCCGAACAGCGTTGCGGGGATATCAAACCAGCCAAACACGCTGACGGCCTGACCTTCCGCTGTCGAAATGAGATAACCGCTGATCAAAATGCCAAACAGCCCGGTAAACAGTACAACGTGGGCAAGCCATGCGCCGACCCGGGTTTTCGCGCTGTAGCTTTCAAGAGGCGCAGGCGGTGGCGAAATAAATCGCCAGACCAGACGAAATACCATGGCAATAAACACCAGCACACCAATACTTTTATGTATTTCCGGCGCACGGTGATACCAGGTGTCGTAATAACCCAGTCCGACCATCCACAATCCCAGTGCAAATAATCCGTAAACAGCCAGTGCAATAATCCAGTGCAGGGTCACCGAAATATGACCGAACCTGAGGTGCGTATTTTTCCACAACATAAACGGATATTCCCGGTAATGGTTTTTGCTGGAAATTAAACATTTAGAAACATTTTGGCAAACTATTATTTTCAAAAATGACGATTAATTTAAGTTGTTCACTATTTTTGATGTATTTACTGTTAACTTATTCAGTACTTTCGTTTTAACGGTGGTGTTGTTCGGGTTTGTCGTCCAAAGTCAATGTCAGAAGGGGGTTGTCATTTTTTGTCATCGAAAGTAAAGTTTGTTTTGGTTCTAAAAATTTGAGTAAAAATAATGATTTCATCCGTTATTAATAATATCGGATGCTTTTGGTTTCAGGCTTTAGAATGATGAGATTTCGGCGCAATGCAGTATTGGTGTCGTTAATGCTAAACATTTATTAAATAAAGCGTAAAGACTTTCAGGGTTTTATTCATAACTGGTCGAGATCAGCTTGCGTAATAAGATGATATTCATAATTCATTAAAATTTCGATTAGGAATGTTTTTACTGTCTTGTATTTGATGTTTCTGGTGAGGGTTCACTCCCTGATTTCAAAGAGAGCGGCATCCGGCATCCATGGAGAGTGACACTATGTTTATTTCAATAAAACGGTTTACTGCAATAAAAAGGTTTCCTGCAACAAAACGTTTTGCCGCCATTTCGATACTGCTGACATTATTCGTCGCCCCGCAGGCCTGAGCCAGGTGCAGAGCCTTCTGGAAAAAGACCCGGCGGTGGAGGATGTGATTGCCATCAGTGGCTTTAGTCTGATGAGCGGCGACAGTGCACCTAATACCGCGTTAGGTATTGTACTGCTCAAACGTTGATTTTCTGGGGATGGCTGATGGGACCGGTGGGGATGTTGTTGTCCGTACCGCTGACGATTGTGCTGAAAATCGCATTGGAGCCGACCGCCGCGGGCCACAAAAATGCTGTTCTGTTGAGCGACGGGCCACTGAAGCGCTAATTTAGTTCTGTTCTTCTATTTGCTGAGCCAGGGTCTCGATACTTTGCAGCGATATCAGTAATTGCTGACGGGCGGTGAGATCAAGCCCGTCAAACAATTTATCGATAGCTTCCTGTTTAGGTTTTTTTACCTGCGCCAGTGCCTGATTTCCGGTTTCTGTCAGCTCAAGCAGCTGTGAACGACGGTCGGTGGGATGGCGAAGACGCACCAGTAAACCGTCTCTGTCCATCGCATCTATCGCGTCCGTAATCGTACGGGGGGATTGCTGGAGCACACTTGCCAGCTCCGCCGGACGGCAGGTGCCTTCCTGCGCGATTGCTGTCAGCAGTTTTTCGCGTGCCAGAGAGAGTCCCTGAGCTGACATTGCGGCGTCGACCTGTTTGCGCATAAGCCGGATAACCGACAGCAACGTTTCAGTGATCACCGCCGGAGTTGCTTCGTCAAATGTAGGCTTAGGCATGTCGTGAGGCCACTCAAAATTAGTCTGCTAATGTTAAGTTTATTGTATCTTTCTGCGGGCAGAGTGCAACCGACCTGTGGGATACCTGAGGAATAAACGGGGAAACGGAAAATTTTAAAGCGGAGAAATAGCAGTAATAAAACCACCCAACACTCTGACTGAACAGGGTATTGGATGGCTATGTTGGCTTAACTGTGGATTTTGTAAATCTGCTGAAGATCATCTTTAATCTGACGACTGACTGGCGTTGCGGAAATATCATCAATCGGCCAGAACATATATTTGATAAGGTTGTAGACGAAACAGAACTCCAGACGGTTACGGACTTTTATTTTCTGCGCCAGATGACGCTTATGGACATACACAGTACGACTGCTGATATTCAATTTTCTGGCGATGCGGTAGTTAGGCATTTCCGACATCCAGTAGCTCATCACCAGAATTTCCTGATCGCTGAACAGGGTTCTAGGAAACTTGAAATTATTATCCGGCATAAACGATTGGGGTTCTAAAGCTATGTCCCGTAATAATGTCGTCAGTGACTGTTTGTTGAGAATAGAAACTTCGCGGGTAATCGCAATCGGAGTATCACAGTTGGGATAATTCGCATCGATATAACAGTAAATACGCGCGCTGTGCCGCAGCTCGAAGAAGGCTTTTAATTCTTCAGACAATTCAGCATTGTGACAATATTTTGTCATGTTGACTAAGATAATGTCTGGCTGAAATTCAGGAATTGTATCTAGCGCCTGCGAAACATTCACACTATCTATAATGTTGAGATTATTATTCTCAACAAGATAAGAGAAAATTCCTAATCGGGTAAAGTCGCAGGGTTCAATAATTGAGATTTTCATTTCACGTCCTTGTCATGCGTGTCATTACGCGATGGAAACCACTCCTGTGATTTCTGCAGCTAGCATAGGTTTTTTTCTATAATGCTGTCAATTCGGAAATACCAGACTATTGATCTCGTTCAAAGCGAAATTAGAAATAATTTTTACAGAAATATTATGACAACCATCGTTAAATATTAACGATGGTTGAAACATTTTTACATTAACGAAATCTGGAGAGAGAAAAAGGTTTAAGATCAAAAGGAATAGGATGATTGTTAGCGAAGTGAGTAACTATTTCACCCAATACGCTGGCAAATTTAAACCCATGACCGCTTAATCCTGAAATAACCAACGTGTTTTTCTGATCAGGCAGCGTATCAATAATGAAGTCTTCATCGTCAGTCATATCGTAAGTGCATGATGCGCCACGCAGGCTGACGCCAACTCCTGGCAGGAAGTGGCGGAAGAAATTGAAGGACTCGGTGCCATCCTGACTGATCTTGCCGAAAGGTTTACGCTCCTCCGGTTCAGAGATCCACTGGCCGCCGTTGTGCTTTCCGAGCTTCAGGGCGTCTTTGACCGAAGGAAATCCGTAGTACTGATCGCCTTGCTGCGTCTCAAGCGTGAACGCAGGGAAATGGTTTTCCTCACTGTAGCGGCCATCTGCATGGAACCAGGCAAACACTTTACGTAAAGGTTTAACCGGTAATTCAGGCAGAATTTTGGTAACCCAGGTACCCGCTGAAACCAGCAATTTCGCTGCGCTGTAAATTCCGTCTGCGGTAGTGACCTCAACGCCGTCATCAAGCCATTGAATACTTTCAACAGGGCAGTTAAACAACTGCGCGCATCCGGCTTCGCGTGCCAGGCGGATATACGCGGTGATGGCTATTTCACTTTGCAGGTAGCCGGAATCAGGCTCAAACACGCCGGAATAACCGTCAGGTAAGGTGAACAGAGGCCATTTCTCGCGGATTTCAGCGGCGCTCATATTCTGGGTATTCAGATGATAAGTTTGTGCGCTGTGTTTCACATTGCCGATGAATTCAGAATGTTCAGGGCCAATGTTAAGCACGCCGCTGCGATGAAAAACCTTATCACCGCTCAGTTCTGCCAGTTCATTCCAGAGCGTTTGCGCCCTGAGCAGCATAGGCACATAGCGTGCGCCTTCACCGTAAGCGTGGCGGATCAGGCGGGTTTCACCGTGATGGCTGCCTGCCTGATGTGGCGGCATTGAACTGTCTATCATCAGTACCTTCAGTCCGGCACGGGTGGCGTAGTAGCCAGCCGCTGAACCGACTGAACCACTGCCGACGATGATGAGATCGTAATCCATATTTAAAAATTCCTGAGGTGAGTTTTTAACAAATAGGCTACAGGCATGATAGAGAGTTTACGGCAGTGATGGCAAGCAGGGCAGGGGCAAAGAAAAAGGCACCAGGATGAAATCGCTGGTGCCTCAGGCTGGCAGATAAAAATCAATGTTTTCGGTGATCACTGTATTCGTACTCGTTAGATTCTATCTTTTCAATGCCGGCTTCGAGAATGTTAATCAGTTGCCGGGCAACGTCGGTAGTTAACCACAAGGTTCTGTCTACCTGAGCATCCTCGGGTGTCTGGTCTTTTGAAGACAGGTAATGAAGACGTATCATCATGGCGTCATAAGAGTCGACGGTACTGATATCCCAACCAACAAGCGGGTGTGTCTGAATAACTTCATCATTTCTGTCCATATAGACCCCTTATATTGTAGTGACTAACGTGAGTGACTATCTGAGGATCAATGCGGCTCATTATCAGGTGAGCTATTTCAGTATAAACAGCTAAATCGATTTAGGGTGAGATTTGAGGGTATTTAATTGTAAATAATTTGTGCCGATTAATTATTCAGCAGAATAGTTCGAAGATTAACCAAAATTATTTTTTCAGTGATGTGTGATTTATGCATCTTTAGGGAATAAAAAACCGGACTGCGACGCCCGGTGAAATACAGAAATTGCCTTGCGGCGTGGTTTTAATAAACCTGATTATTATAAATAGAGTAAAGAAAATGAATAGGTTTGCTGAAATTTCATAGCGTTACTCATCGTTCTGATTTGAAAACCAGTCATCAGCACTTTCCCAGGTTTCCTGCAAAATTTCTTCAATGAGATCGCGGTCAGTTTTGGCTCCGCCCAATACGGACAGGCTATTCGCTCCGGCATAACGGACCTGAATTTTATTTTCGCGGTCGGAAAACTGTTTGTTAATTCTTTTACTCAATTCACCGGATAACGCGTCCAGCGCGCCAACAGGCAGAGGCTTGGTTTTATCGATTGTGACTTCAACACGCATAGGACCTCCTGAATAGATTTGACTGTATATTTATACAGTCAAATCATGATCAGCGCAAGTCACTGTAGTGAGAAATCGTAATCAGAACGAGGTCACTTTCCAGTTCAGGGTTTGTCCGGCAAGGAATGGGACAACAGATTCATCACCCAAAGCAATCTCTTCGGGCTGAGTCACTGGGGTACGCGTCAGCTCGATGAAATCTTCATTAAGTGGCAAACCATAGAAACGCGGACCATTAATGGAGCAGAACGCTTCAAAATGCCGGAGGGCATTCATTTCTTCGAAGACTGTCGCATAAGCAGACAGCGCCAGTGGCGCATTAAAGCAACCCGCACAGCCACAGCTTGATTCCTTACGGCCTTTGGTGTGTGGCGCGGAATCCGTGCCGAGGAAGAAACGGTCAGCGCCACTGGCGATAACTTCGCGCAATGCTTCCTGATGAACGTTACGTTTAAGGATTGGCAGACAGAACAGGTGAGGGCGAACTCCGCCCACCAGCATGTGGTTGCGGTTAAACATCAGATGCTGTGGCGTTATGGTAGCGCCCAGGTACTGATTACCGGAAAGAACATACTGCGCCGCTTCTTTGGTGGTGATGTGCTCGAAGACTATTTTCAATTCAGGGAACTGACGACGCACCGGATCCATCACTTCATCAATGAAGCGGGCTTCGCGATCGAAAATATCAACATGGCTGTGCGTCACTTCGCCGTGGATAAGCAAAGGCATACCGATTTTCTGCATGCGCTCGAGCACCGGGTAAATCGTTTTGACATCCGATACCCCGTGCTGGGAATTTGTGGTCGCGTTGGCCGGATACAGTTTTGCAGCGGTGAAAACGCCTTGCTCAAACCCGTGGGCAATTTCTTGCGGATCCAGAGTGTCGGTCAGATAACAGGTCATGAGGGGCGTGAATTTATGCCCGGCAGGCAGCGCGGCCATGATACGTTCGCGATATGCGATTGCGGCGGCAACCGTCGTCACAGGAGGCGTCAGATTTGGCATGACAATCGCGCGGCCAAAGACTTCACTGGTGAAAGGTAACACCGTACTGAGCATTTCATCATCACGAAGGTGAATATGCCAGTCATCTGGGCGGCGGATTTTCAAAACTTGCGGTGTTGCGGTCATCAGGCAAAACTCCGGCATTGAGAGACAAGACATTGGGATCAGGTGCGGTAATGGGAGCATTAACGGCGGGGAACAAGGATAAGCGTAAAACCGATGTGTTGCATCTGTTAAATAAAGTTCGTATTGAAATCAATGTATCGAAAGGGTCATAGTAGTCACAGATTTTAGTCACCGTGCTTCATGGCGTGAGCCTGAAGCAGGACAAAATAACGGGAGAGCCATTATGGAAATCAGAGTTGTTGCCACAATTGTCGCGAAAAGAGAATTCAGGGCGAAAGTGACAGAAGCATTGCTTGACGTAATTGAACCAAGCCGCCAGGAAGTAGGGTGTCTGCAATATGAGCTGCACCAGGATCTGGATACCGACGGTACTTTTGTTTTCTATGAGCGTTGGGGATCAGAAGATGCGTTAAACCAACATAATAAAACCGAGCATTTCCAGCATTTCGCTAAAAGCCTGGAAGGGAAGCTTGAGGAACTGACGATCCGCCGTCTGAAAAGTCTGGCCTGATTTTCGTCAGTCAGATTCGTCACTTATAAAAAAACCCGCCGAGGCGGGTTTTTCATTATTGAGACACTGTCGGCACAGCGGAATTACTCTGCTGGCATCTCCGGCTTAGTTGCAGGGGCCGTTGCAGTGGTTACTGCAGCATGGCCACCGGCGGAACCTTTACCGTCGAAATTGAACTCAGGGCGAACCCAGTCACTGTGTGGCGCTGGCTCAGACACATAGCTTGGCGCTGGTGCTTTCGTCATCGGCGCTGTCGCGAAATGCTTGAAGCGAGGTGCAACAATCGCGGCTTCAGTTACTGCCGGAGCTTGAGCAACTGGCGCGGTTTCCACAGCAGTTTTCACTTGTGCAACCGGTTCTGCAACTGGTGCAGGTGCCTGAAGTTCAGGTTCAGCCAGCACGGCTGTTGGCTCAACAACCGCTGGCTCGTGTGCTACTGGCGCCACTTCGACAACAGATGTTTCTTCAACAGGTTCAGCTGTTGCAGGTTCAACCGATACAGGTTCGTCAGCAACAGGCTGTGCTACATCAACTGGCGCTTCTTGCTGCACAGCTTCAACAACAGTTTCCGTTTCAGCAGCAGGCTGAGGTGCAACTTCTGCAGTTTCAGAAATGAACGGCGTATTAGCCTGTGCAATCTCGACCTGCTGTGTCAGCACTTCAGGTGCTTCTGCTTCAGGAGTCTGCTGCTCATGGGACTGATATTCAGATGGCTGATACTCAGAAGACTGGGCCACCGGATAGGTGATCCAAACTTTACCTGACGCCATTTCCGGAGAAACGAACGCACCGGCCATTGGCATTGGTGACTGAGTCGGGTAACGCTCATCGCGGTAACGACGACGACGCTGACCGCTGACACGCAGGTGACGCGGCGAACGACGTGAACGACGCGGCATACCGTTTTCACGGGCATTGTCATTCTGGTAGTCTTCGCTTTCCGCAGCGTTGGCGGGTTCGGCATCAAAAGATTCTTGCGCAACGACTGCTGGCGCTGTTGCTGCCGGACGAGTGCCGGTGATCAGCATCTGAGCCGCAGCTTCTTCTTCATGATCCACTTCTTCAGATTCGAAGCGAATTTTCTGATTCAGCTGGCGACGCTGACGGCGCTGTGCTGGCTGACGATCTTCCTGCTCAGTTTCATCAGCAACTACCGGAGCAACTACTTGCTCAACGACAACGGCATCCTGAATTTTCTCTTCAGTTTGCGGTTTACGTTTGTCTTCAGAACGGCGACGGGAACGTTCACGACGAGGTTGTTGCTGCTGTTCTTCGCGAGCGGCAGTTTCAACTTCTTCGTTACGCGTTTCAGTAACAACCGGTTCCTGATTACGACGTCCACGACGTTGATCGTCACGTTGCTCGCGATTATTTTCACGGTTATCACGACCTTCGCCACGATTATCACGATTATTTTCACGACCTTCGCCACGATTACCGCGGTCATTACGTTCACCACGTTCACCACGTTCACCACGTTCACCACGTTCACCACGTTCACCACGTTCGCCGTTACGGTCACGGCGTCCGCCCTGACGACGCTGGTTGCGGCGTTCGTTGTTACGACGGTTTTCAGTTTCAGTTGTTTCGGCAGTCTCTTTCGGCGCTTCAACAGGTTTAACTTCCTGTTCTGGCTCCGAAGCGAACAAGCTCTTCAGACCGCTCAGCAGACGGCTGACAAAACCAGACTTCTCAGCAACAGGAGCTGTTGGAGCATTCACTGTGGCGGTGCGGGTTGTGACAGGTTCTTCCGTTGTAGTGGGCTGTTCGAAGCTCGATGGTGGCGCTTCGCTTTGCAGCGCAAAAGCAGCCAGAGCCGGTTGCTCAGGACGACGACGCTCAGCCGGCAACTCTTCAGAAGGTTGCAGCATTTCTGCTTCGTGGATCTGTGGCAGCAGGTAGCTCAGTGCAGAGATTTCTTCACCTTTACGAACGCGCAGAACGTGGTAATGCGGAGTTTGCATTTGATCGTTAGGCACGATCACCGCTCGCACACCACCCTGACGTTTTTCGATAGCATTAACCGATTCACGTTTTTCGTTCAGCAGGTAAGAAGCGATCGGCACCGGAACGATGGCATGCACTTCTTTGGTGTTTTCTTTCAGCGCTTCTTCTTCAATCAGACGCAGAATCGACAGTGACAGAGATTCGTTGTCACGGACGGTACCGGTACCTGCGCAACGTGGGCAGATATGGTGCGTAGATTCACCCAGTGACGGGCTCAGGCGCTGACGGGACATTTCCAGTAAACCGAAACGGGAAATGCGACCAATCTGGATACGGGCGCGGTCTTGACGAACGGCGTCACGCAGACGGTTTTCCACTTCGCGCTGGTGGCGAACTGGCGTCATATCGATGAAGTCGATAACGATCAGGCCACCGAGGTCACGCAGGCGTAACTGGCGGGCAATTTCGTCTGCCGCTTCAAGGTTAGTATTGAAGGCTGTCTCTTCGATATCGCCGCCGCGTGTTGCACGTGCGGAGTTGATGTCGATAGCGGTCAGCGCTTCGGTGCTGTCGATAACAATAGAGCCACCGGAAGGCAGACGCACTTCACGCTGGAAAGCGGATTCGATTTGCGATTCGATCTGGTAGTGACTGAACAGCGGAATTTCACCAACGTACGGTTTAATTTTGCTGCTGAAATCAGGACGGCCCAGAGCGGCGATATGCTCTTTTGCCAGGTCGAGGATTTTCGGGTTATCGATAAGGATTTCGCCGATATCCGGACGCAGATAGTCACGGAACGCACGAACGATAACGTTACTTTCCTGGTGGATCAGGAACGGAGCAGGGCGGCCTTCAGCCGCTTTCTTGATAGCATCCCAATGTTTGAGACGGAAAGTCAGGTCCCATTGCAGGGCTTCTGCGGATTTGCCGACACCGGCAGTACGCACAATCAGACCCATGCCATCAGGCAATTGCAGAGAAGACAGTGCTTCTTTCAGTTCAGTACGGTCATCACCTTCAATCCGGCGGGAAATACCCCCAGCGCGTGGATTGTTAGGCATCAGAACCAGATAACTACCGGCCAGACTGATAAACGTCGTCAGTGCTGCGCCTTTATTTCCACGTTCTTCTTTATCAACCTGAACGATAACTTCCTGACCTTCGCGCAACACATCTTTGATGTTTGGGCGGCCGTGGGAAGAATAGTTGCTAGGGAAATATTCACGGGAAATTTCTTTCAGAGGGAGGAAACCATGTCTTTCTGCGCCGTAATCTACGAATGCCGCTTCCAGACTTGGTTCAATGCGGGTGATTTTACCTTTGTAAATGTTCGCTTTTTTCTGCTCATGGCCCGGACTTTCAATATCCAAATCATACAGCCGCTGTCCATCTACAAGGGCAACGCGCAACTCTTCTTGCTGAGTCGCGTTAATCAACATTCTTTTCATCGTAACTTACTCATTATTATTCCATTATTGACAGAACTGCGGGCAAAATGACCTCATGACCGGATAAACCGTTGGCCCCGAGTCTTCTCGCAAATCGTCAACCTCACGGCTGTCGCTTGCATAGGGGCGCATTATTTCGGTAAGTCTGCTTTTGCTGTATTAAAGGCACCAGCGTTATGAAAGCAGCACTTTTATTAGGGGAATAGCTTCTGAATTTAGGTTAACAGATCTCATTCCGTATGCCGGCCAAGCTGCAACCCGCAGCCCGCTAATTGCTTGATTTCACATTACGTCTTACGCCATTGCTGCGTTTTTGTGCGATCAGGCAAATCTATAATTCCTGCGTTTTCCCTAACTTAAGAGAAACAACGCCGAAAGTAGTTTCATTATTCCATTGCAGGCACTCTGATAGCAAGGTGACTTTTCCCATGCGGGTAAGATATTTACCTCAATGAGAGATGTGCCGCATTGTCTGAACATTCGCTTTCTGTAAAAACAGGGGGTGTAGAAGGGTTTTCCTCGGCAGTTACTGGTAAAGTAAGAGTTAAGCACATAAAAATCAGTGGCGCGAACCGTGCCGGATATTTAGAATCGCGAGCCATGAAAACTGAGAATCCAACTGTACAATTAATCCCCATCTCCGAAGACGAAGCCGGTCAGCGCATCGACAACTTCTTACTTAAAATCCTGAAGGGCGTGCCGAAGAGCATGATCTACCGCATCGTGCGTAAAGGAGAGGTGCGGGTTAACAAGAAAAGAATTAAGCCTGAATACAAATTAATTGCCGGTGATGAAGTGCGCGTGCCGCCTGTCCGCGTGGCGGAACGTGATGAAGCGCCGGTTTCTGCGAAGCTTGATAAAGTCGCGGCTTTAGCCGATTGCATCTTATATGAAGACGATCATCTGCTGATCCTGAACAAACCGTCCGGTACTGCCGTGCATGGTGGCAGCGGGCTGAGCTTTGGGGTGATTGAAGGGATGCGAGCTTTGCGTCCGGAGGCTCGCTTCCTGGAGCTGGTTCACCGTCTGGACCGCGATACTTCCGGCGTTTTGCTGATCGCCAAGAAGCGTTCCGCCCTGCGATCCCTGCATGAGCAACTGCGTGTTAAAAGTATGCAGAAGGATTATCTTGCGTTGGTGCGCGGCGAATGGCCTTCACATTGCAAAGTGGTACAGGCTCCGTTGCTGAAAAATATTCTGCAAAGCGGTGAGCGTGTTGTCAGGGTGAATGCGGAAGGTAAACCTTCCGAAACACGCTTCAAAATTGAAGAGCGCTACGAGTTTGCGACGCTGGTTAAAGCCAGCCCGGTGACGGGCAGAACGCACCAAATCCGTGTGCATGCGCTGCACGCAGGTCATCCGATTGCCTTTGATGATCGTTATGGTGAGCGTGATTTCGATGCAAAACTGTCAGGAACAGGTCTGAACCGTCTTTTCCTGCATGCGGCTGCGCTGCGTTTTGAACATCCGGCTACCGGTGAAACCATGCGCATTGAGGCTCCTATGGATGCGAAACTGCGTCACTGCCTGAAAATCCTGCGCGGTAAAACCACAGCCCGTTAAGCGAGCTGAAGCTAAAAAGGCGCACAGGCTGCGCCTTTTTAATTTTTTTGAATCAACGCTCTAAATCAGCGGGTTAATACCCTGTTCGCGCAGAAAGGCGAGCAGGGCGATCAACGGCAGGCCAATCAGCGTGTTCGGGTCGCGCCCCGTCAGACTGTCGAAAAGCGTGATCCCCAGTCCTTCGCATTTAAAGCTGCCCGCGCAGTCATAGGGTTCTTCACGATGCAAATATCCGGTAATTTCTTCAGCGGTTAATGGCCGGAAAGTGACGTCAAACGTTTCGCATAACGTCTGCGCTGTTTGCGTCTCCCCGTTATACAAGCTCAGGCCGGTATAAAACGTGACCGTTTTGCCGCTGGCCGCCTGGAGTTGTCTGAACGCATTATCGAAAGTGTGTGGCTTTCCGGTGATATTCCCATCAATCACGCAGACCTGATCGGAGCCAATAATCAGGTGTCCGGGATAGGCGGATGCGAGCGCAGTGGCTTTAGATTGCGCCAGTCGTTTCACCAGCTCTGCCGGGCTTTCACCGGGGACTGGGGTCTCGTCGATATTGGGTGCCGCGCAGGTAAACGTCAGGCCGGTTTTCTCCAGCAACGCTTTCCGGTACACCGAGGTCGAGGCTAAAAGTATATCTGGTGAAGGCATAATCATAATTTTTTTTCACAAAGCGTAGCGTTATTGAATCGCACATTTTAAACTGTTGGCCGCTGCGGAAGCGAATATTGGTGAAAGGTGCGGTTTTGAGGCCTTTTTC
Organism: Rahnella woolbedingensis; assembly: GCF_003602095.1. Lineage (GTDB taxonomy): Bacteria > Pseudomonadota > Gammaproteobacteria > Enterobacterales > Enterobacteriaceae > Rahnella > Rahnella woolbedingensis. The sequence continues at coordinate 47,488 of NZ_RAHH01000031.1, forward strand.
TTTGACTCTCTGTCGTTACAAAGTTAATATGCGCGCCCTATGCAAAAAGTAAAATTACCCCTGACCCTTGATGCGGTCCGCACTGCCCAGAAGCGTTTAGACTATACAGGTGTCTATACTGCAGATCAGGTTACGCGTGTTGCCCAATCAGTGGTCAGTGTGGATTCTGATATACAAACCTCTTTGTCGTTTGATATCGACAATCAGCGTCTGGCTGTGATTACCGGCCACTCCGATGTTGCTGTAACTCTGGAATGCCAGAGATGCGGTAAGACGTTTGAACATCAGGTCCACATAACATATTGTTTTAGCCCTGTCCAAAATGATGAACAGGCTGAGGCATTACCGGAAGCGTACGAGCCTGTCGAAGTCGATGTTTTTGGCGAAGTCGATTTGCTGGCAATGATTGAAGACGAAATTATTCTTTCACTGCCTGTCGTTCCGGTACATGAATCTGAACACTGTGAAGTGTCCGAAGCGGACATGGTATTTGGCAAACTGCCTGAAGAGGCGGAGAAACCTAATCCATTTGCCGTATTAGCGAGTTTAAAGAAAAGTACTTAAGGAGTAAGGTCCATGGCCGTACAACAGAATAAACCAACCCGTTCTAAACGTGGCATGCGTCGTTCACATGACGCTCTGACCACTTCCACTCTGTCTGTGGACAAGACTTCTGGTGAAACTCACCTGCGTCACCACATCACTGCCGACGGTTTCTACCGCGGTCGCAAGGTAATCGGCTGATAATTGCCTGCAACTTATTCACGTGATAAGTGCTGGCAAGGCGATACCTTGACTCGTCTAACCATCGCGTTAGATGTAATGGGCGGAGATTTCGGTCCTTCCGTCACAGTGCCTGCTTCATTGCAGGCACTGATCTCTAATTCTGAATTAGACCTTCTTCTGGTCGGTGATCCCGACGCAATCACACCTTTCTTAGCCAAAGCCGATCCTTCTTTAACAGAACGAATTCGGATAATTCCTGCTGAATCAGTTATAGCCAACGACATGCGCGCGTCGCAAGCTATACGTGCCAGTAAAGGAAGCTCAATGCGTGTGGCGTTGGAACTGATCAAAACTGGGGATGCACAGGCGTGCGTCAGTGCCGGGAACACCGGTGCTCTGATGGGATTAGCCAAAATGGTTGTAAAACCTCTGGATGGCATTGAGCGCCCGGCGCTGATGAGCGTATTGCCCAATCAGCAGCGCAGTAAAACCGTGGTACTTGATCTGGGGGCGAACGTTGAGTGTGACAGCACAATGCTGGTCCAGTTTGCCGTGATGGGCGCAGTAATGGCGGAGCATGTGGTGGGAATTAGCAACCCTCGCGTCGCCTTACTCAATATCGGCGAAGAAGAAAGCAAAGGGCTGGCTAATATCCGCGATGCTGCAGCTATTTTAAAAAAGACCGCATTAATCAACTATATCGGCTATCTTGAAGGCAATGACCTTCTGACCGGTAAGACAGATGTGATGGTGTGTGACGGCTTCGTTGGCAATGTTACGCTCAAGACCATGGAAGGCGTTATAAGGATGTTTTTGTCACTGTTAAAATCCTCCGGTGAGGGTGGCAAGAAGGCCTGGTGGCTGAAATGGTTAGGCCGGATAGTACAGAAGAAATTGCTAAAGCGTTTTAGCCATCTCAACCCCGACCAGTATAATGGCGCATGTTTGTTAGGATTACGGGGCATCGTTATTAAAAGCCACGGCGGAGCAAACCAGCGTGCGTTTGCTGTTGCTATCGAACAGGCTGTGCAGGCGGTGCAGCGGCAGGTCCCTCAGCGGATTGCCGCGCGCCTTGAAGCTGTATTACCCAAGAGTGACTGATCGTACATGTATACAAAGATTCTCGGTACGGGGAGCTATTTGCCCGTGCAAGTTCGGACTAATGCCGACTTAGAAAAAATGGTGGATACCTCCGACGAGTGGATTGTCACCCGCACAGGTATTCGTGAACGTCGTATCGCTGCACCGGATGAGACTGTGGCCACAATGGGCCTGCACGCAGCAGAAAAAGCACTCGAAATGGCCGGTGTCAGCGCAAGCGACGTGGGTTTGATCATTGTTGCAACAACCTCATCTTCACATGCATTCCCGAGTTCAGCCTGCCAGGTGCAGAATATGCTGGGCATCAAGGATTCCGCAGCGTTCGATCTGGCCGCGGCTTGTGCTGGTTTTACCTATGCACTGAGCGTTGCCGATCAGTACATCAAAAACGGCGCAGTGAAATATGCGCTGGTGATCGGCTCTGATGTGTTGTCACGCAAACTTGATCCTGAAGATCGTGGCACCGTTATTCTCTTTGGTGATGGCGCGGGCGCAGTCTTGCTGGGCGCATCCGAAGAGCAGGGCATCATTTCTACGCATATGCATGCCGATGGTCATTACGGCAACCTGCTGACGCTGGCATACCCAAGCCAGTCAGAGCCGGAAAAGCCTGTTTATGTCACCATGGCCGGGAATGAAGTCTTCAAAGTTGCTGTGACTGAACTGGCACACATTGTTGATGAAACCCTGACCGCGAATAATCTTGACCGTTCTGCACTCGACTGGCTGGTTCCGCATCAGGCGAACCTGCGCATTATCAGTGCGACAGCGAAAAAGCTAGGGATGGGAATGGATAAAGTCGTGGTTACGCTCGATCGTCATGGCAATACCTCTGCGGCTTCTGTGCCAGCAGCATTTGACGAAGCAGTGCGCGACGGCAGAATTCAGCGCGGGCAATTAGTGTTGCTCGAAGCATTTGGCGGTGGCTTTACCTGGGGCTCGGCGCTGGTACGTTTCTGATTTAACAGGAAGATAAAAATGACAAAAATTGCAGTTGTTTTCCCTGGTCAGGGTTCTCAAACGCTCGGTATGCTGGCTGATTTAGCGGCGGCACACCCTGTGGTTGAAGAAACATTTGCCGAAGCTTCTTCGGCGCTGGGGTATGATTTGTGGCAGTTGGTGCAACAGGGGCCTGCTGAAGAACTGAATAAAACCTGGCAGACGCAGCCTGCGTTGCTGGCCGCTTCAGTCGCTATCTGGCGTGTATGGCAGCAACAGAACGGTACTCAGCCTGTTCTGATGGCAGGCCACAGCCTGGGCGAATACTCTGCGCTTGTTTGTGCAGGTGTGCTGGATTTCAAACAGGCGATTTCCCTGGTTGAACTGCGCGGTAAACTGATGCAGGAAGCGGTTCCGGCGGGTACTGGCGCGATGTACGCTATTATCGGTCTGGATAACGATGCGATTGCTAAAGCCTGTGAAGAATCTGCACAGGGTCAGGTTGTTTCTCCGGTTAACTTTAACTCGCCAGGTCAGGTTGTGATCGCGGGTAACAAAGAAGCGGTAGAACGTGCCGGTGCGGCCTGTAAAGAAGCGGGTGCAAAACGCGCTCTGCCTCTGCCCGTCAGTGTGCCATCGCATTGTGCGCTGATGAAGCCTGCTGCGGATAAACTGGCCGTTGCGTTGGAAAATATTACGTTCAGCGCACCTCAGTATTCTGTGGTGAACAACGTTGATGTGAAAATTGAAACGTCCCCTGAAGCCATCCGCAGTGCGCTGGTACGCCAGTTGTACAGCCCGGTGCGCTGGACTGAGTCTGTCGAATTTATCGCAGCACAGGGCGTTGAGCAGCTTTTAGAAGTGGGGCCGGGTAAAGTGCTGACCGGTCTGACTAAACGTATTGTTGATACCCTGACAGCGGCCGCTGTGAATGACACGGCAAGCCTGGCAGCGGCGTTAGAGCAGTAATAAGAGGATGAGTATGACCTTCGAAGGCAAAATTGCACTTGTTACTGGTGCCAGTCGTGGTATTGGCCGCGCTATTGCAGAGAAACTGGTAGCCGGCGGCGCGAAAGTGATTGGTACAGCGACCAGCGAGAAAGGTGCTGAAGCGATCAGCGAATATTTAGGCGAGAATGGCAAAGGTATTATGCTCAATGTGGTTGATTCTGCATCTATTGAGCAAGTATTGGCGACTATTCGAGCTGAATTTGGCGAAATTGATATTTTAGTTAATAATGCCGGCATTACCCGTGATAACCTTCTCATGCGTATGAAGGATGATGAGTGGCAGGATATCCTGGATACTAATCTGACTTCAGTGTTTCGGCTGTCAAAAGCTGTCATGCGGGCTATGATGAAGAAACGGTGTGGACGGATTATTACAATTGGTTCCGTTGTTGGCACCATGGGTAACGCAGGGCAGGCGAACTACGCGGCGGCTAAAGCTGGCTTGATTGGTTTTAGTAAGTCTTTGGCACGTGAAGTCGCTTCACGTGGCATTACTGTCAACGTCGTCGCTCCCGGCTTTATTGAGACGGATATGACAAGGGCGTTGACAGATGATCAACGCGCAGGCATTTTGTCATCAGTTCCAGCCAACCGGTTGGGCGATGCCAAAGAAATTGCCAGCGCCGTTGCTTTTTTAGCCTCTGACGAGGCCAGCTACATCACGGGTGAAACATTACATGTCAATGGCGGCATGTATATGATTTAAAAATTACGAAATTATTTGCGTTTTTTGCGGTGAAAACCGCAAAATAGAGCAAATTCGTGGTTTGAACAGCCTGGATTTAGTTGCATCTTTTTCAACATTTTATACACTACGAAAACCATCGCGAAAGCGAGTTTTGATAGGAAATTTAAGAGTATGAGCACTATCGAAGAACGCGTTAAGAAAATCATCGTTGAACAGCTGGGTGTTAAACAGGAAGAAGTAGTGAATGCTGCCTCTTTCGTAGACGACCTTGGCGCTGATTCTCTCGACACCGTTGAGCTGGTTATGGCTCTGGAAGAAGAGTTTGATACCGAGATCCCTGACGAAGAAGCTGAAAAAATCACTACTGTTCAGGCAGCAATTGATTTTATCAACGCTAGCCAACAGTAAGCGTACATGCTTTAAGTTTAGATAGTTAGGCGGTCATTTGACCGCCTAAGTTTTTTATATCCCACGGTATTACTACTTTTTTCCCTCCCTGGAGGACACACGTGTCTAAGCGTCGAGTTGTAGTGACTGGACTGGGCATGCTGTCTCCTGTCGGCAATACTGTAGAGTCCACTTGGAACGCTCTCCTTGCCGGTCAGAGTGGCATCAGCCTAATCGACCATTTTGATACTAGTGCCTACGCAACGCGTTTTGCTGGCTTAGTAAAAGATTTTAACTGTGAAGACTTCATCCCGCGCAAAGATTCCCGCAAGATGGATGCCTTTATTCAGTATGGTATTACTGCCGGTATTCAGGCGATGCAAGACTCCGGGCTTGAAGTGACTGCTGAGAACGCGACACGCATTGGTGCGGCGATCGGTTCTGGCATCGGCGGACTTGGTCTGATTGAAGAAAACCATACCTCATTGGTTAACGGCGGACCTCGCAAAATTAGTCCTTTCTTCGTTCCATCAACCATCGTCAACATGATTGCAGGTCATCTGAGTATTATGTTCGGGTTGCGTGGGCCGAGTATTTCTATTGCCACGGCCTGTACTTCTGGTGTGCATAATATTGGTCACGCAGCGCGTATCATCGCCTATAACGATGCTGACGTGATGTTGGCTGGCGGCGCAGAAAAAGCCAGCACTCCGCTGGGTGTCGGTGGTTTCGGTGCAGCACGCGCGTTATCCACGCGCAATGACAATCCGCAGGCGGCAAGCCGTCCGTGGGACAAAGAACGTGATGGTTTCGTACTGGGTGACGGTGCCGGAATTATGGTTCTGGAAGAGTACGAACATGCCCGTAAACGCGGTGCAAAAATTTATGCAGAAATTGTCGGCTTTGGGATGAGCAGCGATGCCTTTCATATGACATCTCCACCGGAAGATGGTGCAGGTGCCGCGCTGGCGATGGAAAATGCGCTGCGTGACGCAGGCATTTCTGCCTCGAAAATCGGTTACATCAATGCGCACGGTACTTCGACAGCTGCGGGTGACAGAGCCGAAGCGCAAGCCGTTAAATCGGTATTTGGTGCTGATGCGCATAAAGTGCTGGTCAGCTCAACCAAATCAATGACCGGGCATCTGCTTGGCGCGGCGGGTGCGGTAGAGTCTATCTTCACATTACTGGCACTGCGTGATCAGGCCGTTCCTCCGACTCTGAATCTGGACAATCCGGATGAAGGTTGTGATCTGGACTTTGTGCCACACGAAGCACGTCAGGTGAAAGACATGCAATATTCACTGTGCAACTCTTTCGGATTCGGCGGAACCAACGGTTCCCTGGTTTTCCGTAAGATGTAACTGTGCCAGTGGAGTATTGAGAAAGGCCCGTTAATCGGGCCTTTTTGCTGTCTGAATAAAAGCGGCCGGGCTGCGGGATGAACGGAATCAAACGGTAGCTCAACGATAAGAGTCTTCCCGCCATTTCGGGCCGCCGGTACGATAAAGTAAGAATGCTCCACTTGCCGCCAGAAACCTGCTCGCGCAGTCTCTGCTGTCGGAGAACCATAACCCTGAAGTCAGGAGGCAGTAACCATGTGGATTAACGGTGTGGCAGCGACAACATTACCTGCGGCAGACCGGTCTGTGCAATTTGGTGACGGTTGCTTCACAACGGCCAGGGTATTACGCGGTGAAATCCAATTCCTTTCAGAACACATTGCGCGGATGCAACGGGCGGTGTCTGTTTTGCATATTGATGGCGTGGACTGGGCGGCGTTTGAGCGTGAAATGGTATTGGCCGCCGGACAACAGGAAGAGGCGGTCGTTAAAGCTGTCGTTACGCGCGGGCAGGGCGGACGGGGCTACAGTTCAGCAGGTTGTTCTGAACCGACCCGGATTGTTTCTGTGTCTGCATATCCCGTGCATTATCACGCGTGGCGACAACAGGGTGTGAAACTCGCCCTGAGTCCGGTGACGTTGAGTAAGAATCCACTACTGGCTGGCATAAAACATCTTAACCGTCTTGAGCAGGTCATGATCCGCCTGCATCTTGACCAGACGGACGCCCAAGAGGCGCTGGTGGTTGACACCTCAGGCTGCCTGGTGGAATGCTGTGCGGCTAATTTATTCTGGCGTAAGGGGAATCAGGTATTTACACCCGATTTATCGCAGTCGGGTGTGGATGGGGTGATGCGCCAGCACATTATCCGGCTTATTGAAAATGCGTCACCATGGACGTTGCATATTGTCAGTCAACCCGCTGATGCCTTGTCGGATGCCGATGAGGTGCTGATTTGTAATGCGCTGATGCCTGTTTTACCCGTCGCACAGGTTGACGACGGGCACTATTCATCCCGAGATTTGTACGATTTCCTGTTCCAGAGCTGTTAAAAAAGTGAATAAACAATGACAAACAAAAAGACCAAAATCTTCGCCCTGATTGTCCTGATCCTTGCAGGGCTGGCGACGTTTGCCTACCAGAAAGTGAAACAGTTTGCGGACCGCCCGATCAATGTCAGCAGCGAAACAATCTTCACCCTGCCTGCCGGTACCGGTCGCGTGGTGCTGGAAACGCTGCTGATTGACAAGAAACTGATGAAGCCTAATCCGTGGTTCCCGTGGTTATTACGTTTAGAGCCTGAACTGAGTGAGTTCAAAGCCGGAACCTATCGTCTGGAAAAAGGCATGACCGTTCGCCAGATGCTGGAACTGCTAAAAAGCGGCAAAGAGGCGCAATTTAGCATTCGTTTTGTCGAGGGTTTTAAACTCAGCGACTGGATGAAATTGTCAGATAAATCAGAATATCTCAAACATGAACTCAGCGGTAAGAGCGGTGAGGAGATTGCCACCGCGTTAGGCATTACCGATACCAAAAACGCCGAAGGCTGGCTGTATCCCGATACTTATCATTACACTGCGGGTATGACGGATTTATCTTTGCTCAAACGCGCTCACGTGCGGATGGAAAAAACCGTCGCAGATATCTGGAAAGACCGTGCGGATTCACTGCCGTACAAAACGTCTGCGGAGATGGTCACTATGGCGTCGATTATCGAAAAAGAAACTGCCGTGAAAGATGAGCGCCCAGAAGTCGCATCAGTATTCGTTAACCGCCTGCGGATCGGTATGCGCCTGCAAACTGACCCGACCGTCATTTATGGTATGGGCGAAAAATACACGGGTAATATCACCAAGAAAGATTTAGAAACGCCGACCCCCTACAATACTTACGTGATTACCGGCCTGCCGCCGTCGCCTATCGCGATGCCGAGTGAAGCTTCGCTTCAGGCTGCGGCACATCCCGCAAAAACGCCGTATCTTTATTTTGTCGCTGACGGCAAAGGCGGGCATACTTTCAGCACTAACCTTGAGAACCACAACAAGGCGGTTCGTGTGTATATAGAGGCTCTTAAGAATAAGAATGAAAAGTAACTTCATTGTCATTGAAGGCCTCGAAGGGGCGGGAAAAACGACTGCTCATAACGTGGTGGTTGATGCATTGCGCCAGCACGGTGTGGAAGAAATTGTGTTTACGCGTGAGCCGGGGGGAACGCCGCTGGCGGAGAAATTGCGCGATTTATTTAAGCGCGGCGTGGATGGCGAAAAACCGACGGTCAAAGCCGAAGTGCTGATGCTTTATGCCGCACGCGTACAGCTGGTTGAGACGGTAATTTTACCCGCGCTGGCCCGTGGTGCCTGGGTGGTTGGCGACCGGCATGATCTCTCCTCGCAAGCCTATCAGGGCGGCGGGCGCGGGATTGATGCCAATCTGATGACTTCTTTGCGTGATACCGTGCTCGGTGATTTCCGACCGGATCTGACTCTGTATCTGGATTTACCTCCGGCCATCGGTCTGCAACGCGCCCGTGCGCGCGGTGAACTGGATCGCATTGAGCAGGAAGCGCTGCCTTTCTTTGAACGCACGCGTGCCCGTTATCTGGAACTTGCCGCCGCTGACAGCCGTATCAAAACCATCGATGCCTCTCAGACCATTGAACAGGTTAAGGCATCGATCGAGCAGACACTGAAACACTGGTTTGACGAGCAGGCAACCCGGGAGCATTCATGAGCTGGTATCCGTGGCTCAGCGGCCCTTACCGCCAGCTGACAGCGCAATATCTGACAGGTCGCGGTCATCATGCGGTGCTGATGCATGCCGCCGCGGGCATCGGAGACGAGGCGCTGGTGTATGGTCTGAGCCGCTGGCTGTTGTGTCAGCACAAGGACGGTGAAAAAAGCTGTGGTACCTGCCACAGTTGCCAGCTGATGATTGCTGGAAACCATCCTGACTGGCATATCCTGCAACCTGAAAAGGGCAAAAACTCGCTGGGTATTGATCCGGTGCGTCAGCTTATCGAGACACTTTACAATTATTCCCAACAGGGCGGTTCCAAAGTGGTCTGGATCCCTCATACGGAATTGCTGACGGAAGCGGCAGCAAATGCCTTGCTGAAAACGCTGGAAGAACCACCCGCTGGCACCTATTTCCTGCTGGGATGCCGTGAACCTTCGGCGTTACTTGCGACGATCCGCAGCCGTTGTTTTTACTGGCATCTGCCGGTACCGGAAGAAGCGTTGGCAGTGCAGTGGATTAACCGTCAGCTCAGCGCGGATCCTGTATCGATTAAAACCGCCTTGCACCTGACTAACGGCGCTCCGTTGTCCGCGATTGCACTGTTGCAGCCGGAACGCTGGAAGCAGCGTGTGACGCTGTGCCAGCAGCTGTATGCGCAATGTCAGCAACAGGATATGCTTTCCCTGTTGCCGCAGCTTAATCATGATGACGCGCCGGAACGCCTGTACTGGCTGGCGACGTTACTGCTCGATGCTATTAAATGGCAGCAACAGGCCGGACAGTTCATCATCAACCACGATCAGCAGCCGTTAATTGCGCTGCTTGCCGGTGCGCAGTCGGGTGTGTCTTTACAACAATCGGTGAGTGCCTGGATGCATTGCCGCCATCAGCTGCTTTCTATCGTTGGCGTTAACCGTGAGTTACTGCTGACCGAGCAACTTCTTGAGTGGGAACAGATGCTTCGCGGCACCGTTTCTGCGTCGATTTTTAGTTCCGCGCTTTCGCGCTGAATTCAATATTTTGTCATGAGTTAATTACTATGTTTTTAGTCGATTCCCACTGTCATCTCGACAGCCTTGATTACGATGAGCTGCACACCGGCGTTGATCACGTGCTGGAAAAAGCCCGTGAGCGTGACGTGAAATTTATGCTGGCCGTGGCGACCACCTTGCCGGGTTATCGTGCGATGACGCACCTGATTGGCGACCGTCCTGATGTCGCGTTTTCCTGCGGTGTGCATCCGCTCAATATCGACGATGGCTATGATTTCGCAGAACTTCGTGAGCTTGCCGCCAGCCCGAAGGTGGTGGCGATGGGTGAAACCGGACTGGATTATTTTTATCAGAAAGAAGCCCATCAGCTGAAACTGCAACAGGATTCATTTCGTGAACACATCCGCATCGGGCGTGAGCTGAATAAACCGGTGATCGTCCATACCCGTGATGCCCGTCAGGATACGCTGGATATTCTTAAAGAAGAAAATGCAGGGGAGTGCGGCGGAGTTCTGCATTGTTTCACCGAAGATCTGCCGACGGCAAAATTCCTGCTGGATATGGGTTTTTATATTTCTTTCTCCGGCATTGTGACTTTCCGTAACGCACAGGAACTGCGCGAAGTGGCTCGTTACATTCCAATGGATCGTCTGTTGGTAGAAACTGACTCGCCCTATCTTGCGCCAGTACCGCATCGTGGAAAAGAGAATCAGCCTGCCTATGTACGGGACGTTGCAGAATACTTGGCCGTTCTGAAGGGCGTCAGCCTTGAGCAACTTGCACAGGCGACGACAGCTAACTTTTCACAATTATTTCACGTCGACACTTCCTCTCTGATCTAGCCTTAGGCTTAGTCATATACGTCTGATTTATTTTACGCCTCGTAATTAATCACCAGAATGAGGTATTGTGGCCCCGTTTTTTACGGGGTCACGGGCGTTATTTTCGGATTTAATGTTGTAAATAGTGGGTTTTTTAAACGCTCTCACTGCTTTTTTCAGAAAAACGTGACTGCCATCAAACATTAACAAAGGGAATTATTTTACCCTGCGTAAAAATTAAAAGGGGTGCTCAGACACCCGACAGCAAAGGGCTGTACGACCTTTTGCAAAGCGGTTAGTTATCTGGCTAAACCGCATGAAGTATCAAAAGCATCATTACTCAGGAGCACACTCAATTATGTTTAAGAACGCGTTTGCAAACCTTCAAAAGGTCGGTAAATCGCTAATGCTGCCAGTATCCGTACTGCCAATCGCAGGTATTCTGCTTGGTGTCGGTTCTGCAAACTTTAGCTGGCTGCCAATGATCGTTTCCCATGTTATGGCCGAAGCCGGTGGTTCCGTCTTCGCTAACATGCCTCTGATCTTTGCTATCGGTGTGGCGTTAGGCTTCACCAACAATGACGGTGTTTCTGCACTGGCTTCCGTTGTGGCATACGGCATCATGGTGAAAACCATGGCAGTTGTTGCACCACTGGTTCTGCATTTACCTGCTGAAGAAATTGCAGCCAAGCACCTGGCGGATACCGGCGTACTGGGCGGTATTATCTCCGGTGCGATTGCGGCATACATGTTCAACCGTTTCTACCGCATCAAGTTGCCTGAATATCTGGGCTTCTTCGCCGGTAAACGTTTCGTGCCAATCATCTCTGGTCTGGCGGCGATTATCCTGGGTGTGGTTCTGTCCTTCATCTGGCCGCCAATCGGTACAGGTATCCAGACCTTCTCACAATGGGCTGCTTACCAGAACCCGGTGGTGGCATTCGGTATCTACGGCGTTGTAGAACGTGCGCTGGTTCCGTTTGGTCTGCACCATATCTGGAACGTTCCATTCCAGATGCAAATCGGTGAGTACGTGAACTCTGCAGGTCAGGTATTCCACGGCGATATCCCACGTTACATGGCGGGTGACCCGACTGCGGGTAAATTGTCCGGTGGCTTCCTGTTCAAAATGTACGGTCTGCCTGCTGCTGCAATCGCTATCTGGCACTCAGCGAAACCTGAGAACCGTGCAAAAGTCGGCGGCATCATGATTTCCGCTGCACTGACTGCGTTCCTGACCGGTATCACCGAGCCAATCGAATTCTCCTTCATGTTCGTTGCGCCGATCCTGTATGTGATCCACGCGCTTCTGGCAGGTCTGGCGTTCCCAATCTGTATCCTGTTGGGTATGCGTGACGGTACGAGCTTCTCGCACGGTCTGATTGATTTCATCGTACTGAGCGGTAACAGCAGCAAAATCTGGCTGTTCCCAATTATCGGTGCGTTGTACGCAGTGGTTTACTACAGCATCTTCCGTTTCCTGATTGTGAAACTGGATCTGAAAACCCCTGGACGTGAAGAAACGACCAGCGAAACCACGACTCAGGGCGGTTCAGAAATGTCTGCGTCCCTGGTTCAGGCTTTCGGCGGCAAAGAAAACATCACTAACCTTGATGCCTGTATTACTCGTCTGCGCGTCAGCGTAGCGGACGTCTCTAAAGTTGATCAGGCTGGCCTGAAAAAACTGGGTGCAGCAGGTGTGGTGGTTGCAGGTTCTGGTGTTCAGGCTATCTTCGGTACCAAGTCTGACAACCTGAAAACTGATATGGACGAGTACATGCGTAACCATTAATGGTGAGCAATGTTAAGTTCTGAGAAAGGAGGCTTCGGCCTAATGCTGGTCACTTAAGGTGACCAGCATTGTTTTTTAAAGGATATTTCGACCTTTTTTCTCTCACTTCCCTTGCAT
>NZ_RAHH01000032.1 GCF_003602095.1 Rahnella woolbedingensis
GATATTTTTTGCCACCGAGGTGGCTGATATCGTCTTGTGAGTGCCCACACAGATTGTCTGATAAATTGTTAAAGAGCAGTGAGTTACGCGCTTTCGCTTGCTAACTCGAGGGGCATATATTACGCTTTCCTCATTCAGTGTCAACCGTTTATTTCATCCGGTTGCCGCTGTTTTTAATTTTTCCGACCCGGTCACTTCGTGATGTTGTTCACGTTGTTCCCTGTCGATGGAGCGGCATTATAGGGAGTTAGATTGTAATGGCAAGCGAATAAACACAGTTTTATTTCGTTTGCCGTTTTTTTATCCAAAGCCCCCTGTTTTTACGCTTTTGCTATAAAGGAAGGCAAAGCAGCAAGGCTTTCCAGCACCGCATCAGCTGCACTTTCACTTTGTTCTGTAACCGGCTTACCAGTGCGCACTAAAATCTTATGTCCGACACCCGCAGCCGCAGCCGCCTGCATGTCTTCGAGTTTATCGCCCACCATATAAGAAGAAGCCATATCAATATCGAGCTCTTCTTTAGCGGTTAAAAACATACCTGGCAGTGGCTTACGGCAATCACAAACCTGGGTAAACTCTTTAACGGTGCCTTCAGGATGGTGAGGACAGAAGTAGATGCCGTCGAGATCGACACCACGGTCAGCCAGAGACCAGTCCATCCATTCTGTCAGCGTCATAAACTGATCTTCAGTAAATTTACCGCGTGCAATACCGGACTGATTGGTCACCAGTACCAACAGAAAGCCCATTTCCTTTAATTTAAGACAGGCGTCAATGACGCCATCGATAAACTGGAAGTTATCGATTTCATGTACATAGCCGTGATCGACATTCAAAGTACCATCACGGTCAAGAAAGATTGCTGAAACAGGTTGTGCCACGAATTTGCTCCTGATGCCTGATTAATGGCGTGAGTATCGCATGTTTTCACTGCCTGTGAGAATGCTAACCTGGTTGACTTAGACGTCTAGACGCCTTAGCATCCACGACATGCTACGGGGACGCCCCCCGAAGAGTTAATTTCACCACGTCACAGCAAAAAGACAGAATAAAAAATAATATGATTAAACTTTCAAACATCACCAAGGTTTTCCAGCAGGGTTCGCGCCAGATAGTCGCGCTCTCTGACGTGAGTCTTCACGTCCCTGCCGGACAAATTTATGGCGTCATCGGCTCATCCGGTGCAGGGAAAAGTACCCTGATACGCTGCGTCAATTTGCTTGAACGCCCGACTGAAGGCCAGGTATTGGTTGATGGTCAGGATTTGATTTCTTTTTCTGAAAAAGAGCTGACGCGCGCACGTCGCCAGATTGGGATGATCTTTCAGCACTTTAATCTGCTTTCTTCGCGCACCGTTTTCGGCAATGTCGCGTTGCCACTGGAACTGGACAACCTGTCTTCTGCTGAAATCAAAAAGCGCGTTTCTGAACTGCTAAGTCTGGTGGGTCTGGAAGATAAACATGACGCCTACCCGGCGAATCTTTCCGGCGGACAGAAACAACGTGTGGCGATTGCCCGTGCACTGGCCAGCAATCCGAAAGTGTTGCTGTGTGATGAAGCCACCAGCGCCCTGGATCCGGCCACAACCCGAGCCATTCTGGAGCTGCTGAAAGACATCAACCGTCGTCTGGGGTTGACCATCCTGCTCATTACACACGAGATGGACGTCGTAAAACGTATTTGCGATCAGGTTGCAGTCATCAGCGACGGTAAACTCATTGAGCAGGATAAAGTGAGCGAGATGTTCTCTCATCCGAAAACTCCGCTGGCTCAGCAGTTCATTCAGTCCACATTACACCTGGATATCCCGGAAGATTACGCCAAACGTATGGTGCCGCAACCAGAAGCAGATCGTGTGCCTTTATTGCGTCTGGAATTTACCGGTCAGTCGGTCGATGCCCCGCTGCTTTCAGAAGTCGTACGTCGCTTTGACATTAATAACAACATTATCAGTGCTCAGATGGATTACGCCGGCGGCGTGAAGTTCGGGATTATGCTGACAGAAATGCACGGTTCAGAAGAAAACACTCAGGCAGCAATTCAGTTCCTGCATGAGAATCAGGTGAAAGTAGAGGTACTCGGTTATGTCTGAGGCAATGATGTGGTTAATGGGCCGGGGTATCTGGGAAACTGTCATTATGACACTGACCTCTGGCTTCTTTGGTTTTGTACTGGGCTTGCCTTTTGGCGTCCTGCTGTATGTGACGCGTCCGGGTCAGATTGCAGAGAATAAAAACGTCTACCGCGTGATGTCAGCGCTGGTGAATATTTTCCGTTCTATTCCTTTTATTATCCTGCTGGTGTGGATGATCCCGTTCACCCGCTTGATTGTCGGTACCTCTATCGGTCTGCAGGCCGCGATTGTTCCGCTGACTGTCGGTGCAGCTCCGTTTATTGCCCGTATGGTTGAGAATGCCCTGCTGGAAATTCCAAGCGGTCTGGTGGAAGCTTCCCGCGCGATGGGTGCCACACCAATGCAGATAATCCGTAAAATCTTGTTGCCAGAAGCTCTGCCGGGTCTGGTCAATGCAGCGACCATCACGCTCATCACTCTCGTAGGCTATTCTGCTATGGGTGGCGCTGTCGGCGCCGGTGGTTTGGGACAAATCGGTTATCAATACGGTTATATCGGTTACGACGCAACTGTGATGAATACGGTATTAGTCTTGTTAGTGGTTTTGGTGTATTTAATTCAATTTTGTGGCGACCGCATCGTAAAAGCAGTCACACATAAATAAGAAATAGCAGCTGTAATAGCTACCCTGTGAATGATTTATATCCGTTTATTGAGGAAAGGACATGTCTAACAAATTCAAATCCATTGCCGTTGTCGGCGCGCTTCTGGGATCGCTGGCATTAGTCGGTTGCGGACCAAAAGAACAAGATCCAAACCATATCAAAGTGGGTGTAATTGTCGGTTCAGAACAACAAGTTGCTGAAGTCGCTCAGAAAGTAGCGAAAGAGAAATACGGTCTTGACGTTGAACTGGTGACTTTCAACGATTACGTGTTACCTAACGAAGCGCTGAGCAAAGGCGATATCGACGTTAACGCCTTCCAGCATAAACCTTACCTGGATCAGCAAATCAAAGATCGTGGCTACAAACTGGTTCCGGTCGGTAACACTTTCGTTTACCCAATCGCCGGTTACTCTAAGAAAATCAAATCTGTTGATGAACTGAAAGATGGCGACCAGGTTGCTCTGCCAAACGACCCGACTAACCTCGGCCGTTCACTGCTGCTGCTGCAAAAAGTCGGTCTGATTAAACTGAAAGATGGCGTTGGTCTGCTGCCAACCGTTCTGGATGTGACTGAGAACCCTAAAAATCTGAAACTGGTTGAGCTGGAAGCACCACAACTGCCACGTTCACTGGATGATGCGAAAATCGCTCTGGCAGTAATCAACACCACTTACGCGAGCCAGATCAACCTGACTCCGGAGAAAGACGGCATCTTTGTAGAAGATAAAGAATCTCCGTACGTTAACCTGATCGTTGCGCGTGAAGATAACAAAGACGCTGAAAACGTGAAGAAATTCGTTCAGGCTTACCAGTCTGAAGAAGTTAACGCTGCAGCGAACAAAATCTTCAACGGCGGCGCAGTTAAAGGCTGGTAATCCGTTGCTGTCAGGGATGCAAATTTCGTCCTGACAATTACGCTGTAAATATTACTTTCATAATTAAATTCAAGGCGGGCATATGCCCGCCTTGTTATTTCCTCAATACCTTGGTTCAATAACGCCACATTCTTTCCTGTAAACATATTAAAAAGCAGAGGATATACCATGCGTGCTTTACCTCTCTGTTTGTCGGCGCTTTTGCTGGCGGGTTGCTCTGCGACGGAACATCCACAGCCAACCCCTCCTGCACCCGTTGTTAAAGAAGAGCCAAAACCCGTTAAAGCTAAACCGGCTCCGGTCCGCCCTGCCCCGGTAAAACTCTATAAAGACGCTGAAGCACTGGTCGGTAGCCCTTTCCGTGATTTAGGCGAAGTCTCCGGCGAATCCTGCCAGGGCGACCAAAATGATGCACCACCCAGCCTCGCTGCCGCACGCAAAAGAATGCTGACCCGCGCCTCTTATATGAAGGCCAATGCAGTATTACTGCACCAGTGTCAGATCATCAGCGGTGTGCCGGGATGTTTCGAGCAGGCGATTTGTCAGGGTTCTGCCCTCAACGTCACGTTTAAATGACCTCATTTTCTTTTGAGCAAATAGGGACGATACACTCGCCCTATAAAGAGAAGTTTGCTGTTCCGCGCCAGCCGGGTTTGATTGAGGATGGTGGCGGTGAATTACATCTGCACGCGCCGTATAACCAGCCCGAAGCGGTTCGCGGGCTGGAAGACTTCAGCCATTTATGGGTGATGTTCATTTTTCATCAGACGATGGAAGGCGGCTGGCGTCCCACAGTTCGTCCGCCACGCCTGGGCGGAAATACACGTACCGGGGTATTTGCTACCCGCTCAACCTTCAGGCCAAATCCGCTTGGGATGTCTCTGGTTGAGCTTAAAGGGATCCGCTGTCAGGGACAAAATGTCATTCTGCAGCTGGGCAGTCTGGATTTGGTGGATGGCACGCCTGTCGTGGATATTAAGCCTTACCTTCCCTTCGCAGAAAGCCATCCTGAAGCGCGCGCCGGGTTTGCCCAGCATGCGCCGGAAGCCAATATGCCGGTAGAATTTTTGCCGCAGGCTGAACAGCAGCTGGAAGAGCATGCGAGGCAATACCCGCATCTGCGCCGTTTTATTACGCAGGTTTTAGGACAGGATCCTCGTCCGGCGTACCGTAAGGGAGAAGCCGCCGAGCGGGATTACGCCGTTCGTCTGCTGGAGTTTAATGTTCGCTGGCGGGTGACGGGCTCTCTGAATCAGGTATTGTCCCTCGACAAAGACTAAATTTCCTCTGCGTCTCTTTTGACAACAGCAACTCGCTGGTAAACTAAACCACTTTTCACGTTTTGGCTGCCAAAGGCAGCCTGATTGCAATTTGCAGTGCTAACGGAACCAACAACATCATGCGTACTACTCAATATCTGCTCTCTACACTGAAAGAGACGCCAGCCGACGCGGAAGTGATCAGCCATCAGCTGATGCTGCGTGCGGGGATGATCCGTAAACTGGCCTCAGGCCTGTATACCTGGCTGCCTACCGGCTTACGTGTTCTCAAGAAAGTTGAAAACATCGTACGCGAAGAAATGAACAACGCGAACGCCATTGAAGTGTCGATGCCGGTAGTTCAGCCCGCCGACTTATGGCAGGAGAGCGGACGTTGGGAACAATACGGTCCGGAGTTGCTGCGTTTCGTTGACCGTGGCGATCGTCCATTCGTTCTGGGCCCGACCCACGAAGAAGTCATTACCGATTTGATCCGTAATGAAGTCAGCTCGTACAAACAATTGCCGCTGAACTTCTTCCAGATCCAGACCAAATTCCGTGACGAAGTTCGTCCGCGTTTTGGCGTGATGCGTTCCCGTGAATTCCTGATGAAAGATGCCTACTCGTTCCACGCGACGCAGGAATCTTTGCAGGAAACTTACGATGCCATGTACGCCGCTTACAGCCAGATTTTCAACCGCATGGGGCTGGATTTTCGTGCCGTGCTGGCTGATACCGGTTCTATCGGCGGCAGCGCTTCGCATGAATTCCAGGTTCTGGCGCAGAGCGGCGAAGATGATGTGGTGTTCTCTGATTCTTCTGATTTCGCGGCTAACATCGAATTCGCTGAAGCCCTGGCTCCGGCAGCTCCGCGCGCTGCGGCAACCGAAGAAATGCGTGTTGTTGAAACGCCAAACGCTAAAACCATCGCTGAACTGACTGAACAGTTCCAGGTTCCGGTTGAGAAAACCGTTAAGACCCTGATGGTTCACGCGACGGCAGAAAGCGGCCATAAACTGGTTGCACTGCTGGTGCGTGGCGATCATGAGCTGAACGAAATCAAAGCTGAAAAACTGCCACAAGTTGCTGCACCACTGACTTTTGCGACAGAAGCTGAAATTCGTGAAATCATGGCTGCGGGTCCGGGTTCTCTCGGTCCGGTCAATCTGCCGATGCCTGTTGTTGCTGACCGCACTGTTGCCGCCATGAGCGATTTCAGCGCAGGTGCTAACATCGACGGTAAGCATTACTTCGGTATTAACTGGGATCGCGATGCTGCGCTGCCAGAAGTCGCCGATATCCGTAACGTCGTCGCCGGCGATCCAAGCCCGGATGGCCAGGGTACTTTGGTTATCAAACGCGGTATCGAAGTCGGTCATATCTTCCAGCTGGGTACCAAATACTCAGAAGCGATGAATGCGACGGTTCAGGGTGAAGATGGCCGTAATCAGGTAATGACCATGGGTTGTTACGGTATCGGCGTGACCCGTGTGGTTGCTGCGGCGATTGAGCAAAACCATGACGATCGCGGCATTATCTGGCCGGATGCTATCGCCCCCTTCCAGGTCGCTATTCTGCCAATGAACATGCACAAATCTTTCCGCGTGAAAGATGCGGCAGAAGCGTTGTACAAAGAACTGCGTTCACACGGTATCGATGTGATCCTCGACGATCGTAAAGAGCGCCCGGGCGTCATGTTCGCGGATATGGAACTGATCGGTGTTCCGCATCACGTAGTGATTGGTGATCGTAATCTGGACGCTGAAGAGCTGGAATACAAAAACCGTCGTTCCAGCGAAAAACAGATGATCAAACAAAGCGATATCGTCGAATATCTGCTGAGCCAGATCCCGCGTTAATATTGGCTAAAGATTGTTTGCCATAAAAAATGCCCGCTTTTTGCGGGCATTTTTGTCTGTACAATTCAGTTGGAGCAGTTCAGTCAGCTTGGTTTTAAGGGCAGGATTTGGTGGCGTCAAACTTGACGTTTTTATCCGCCACCACGGCGTTCTGTAACTGCCCTTCTTCCATTGATGGCTCCGTCATGAAATGGCCATCCATAGCAAGGAAGACCAGCTGATTGGGTGCTTTACGCGCCGCAAGATAGCCTTCCTGCAGTGATTTATTTGCCGACATCGGGAACACTTTACCGGTTGCACAATCTTTGAATGACGCGGCATCGGCGCTGTATTGCATCATTCCGGTCAGTGCCATCGGCGTCTTAGGCAAACTTTGCTGCACCGGCTTCAAGGTATAATTGAACTGAGAGGTAATGGGCTCGCCGCTCATATTCAGCATTTCCAGATTTTCATCTTTCGGATGGAAATAGCGTTTCTCACCACCGTTACCCGTCAGCACCAGTTTATCGGCAGTTCGCGCCCAGCGCCCGTAACTGGCGAACGCCTGATCGCCGCCTTTACTTCCCTGATAAATTTCCTGCAGGATATATGTTCCGTCCTGTTGCAGGAAAAGTGACGTTTTCAGGCCGCTGCAATCCGCGCAGGGCAACAAGCCGCTGTAACTTTGCTGCATCGCCTGCAAAGGTTTGTCATGGTTAAATGCGGCGGTATGACAGCCGAACAATGATAACGCCCCGAGCGCCAGCACTGCCCCAATAATGATTTTTTTCACAGTTTCTCCCCTACTGCTATTCCACAGTGCTGCGATAAAAATTGTCCTGCAGCACAAATTTAGGGCTACCGTACCTTGCCCCGCAATGCTTTCGTCGCACCCTTGCGAACCTTACTTTCTACCCGGCGAATTTTAGACCCGCGGGTCGGTTTTGTGGCCCGGCGTGGTTTTTCTACCACCATCGCCTGTGAAATCAATGCCCCAAGCCGTGCCAGAGCGGCTTCACGATTCATCTCCTGGCTGCGATATTCCTGGGCCTTAATAATGACCCAGCCATCGGCGGTAACAGAATGATGGTTGAACGCCAGTAACCGCTCTTTGTAATATTCTGGCAAACTCGACGCTTTAATATCAAAGCGTAAATGTATGGCCGTTGAGGTTTTATTGACGTTCTGGCCGCCGTTCCCCTGAGCGCGTATCGCCGTTAATTCGATTTCGCTGTCGGGTATTTCCAGTTTTCCAGAAAGGATTAGCACGCTGATTACCTGGCTTCTTTCACAACAGACTCTTTCCATTCAGAAAAATGAATTTCCAAATTACTCTGAGCATCAGAAAGCCAAATAGTTCCGTCCTGCAACGTTGCCTGTAAATTCATAGTACGGCTGCCGAAAGCGGTCAGCTGAGTCAGTAACTCATCTTCTATATAACGGATTCGCAGGTTCTCAAAACCTCTGACTTTGCCCTCGATTTGCGACCACCAGACTTTCGCTGCACGCTCACCATACGCGTAAAGGACAACTTCGCGCGATTGGTTACAGGCTTTTTTCAGACGCTTCTCATCAGGTAATCCCAATTCGACCCACAATTCGATACCGTTGTGGTCATTCTTGCGCCAGATTTCCGGCTCATCTTCCGCGCTTAATCCGCGGGTAAATGCCAGTCTTTCGTCAGCATGATAAATCCATGCCAGCAAACGCAGCATCATGCGTTGTTCTGTTTCTGAAGGATGCTGCGCCAGTGTCAGGTTAGCGTCATGAAAGAAATTGCGGTCCATATCGGCGATATTGACTGCTGCTTTATAAATAGTTGCTTTTAACGCCATGGTAAACCCCTTGATAATAGACGCACAGTGTACTTGAAAGCGTCCTGCCGCGACCAGTTTTCCCCCGATGGTCATCCTCAATATTGGATTTAGGCAAACGATTTACCTTTACAGGCCCGCTAATAACTCACACTCTCCTGTGCTATAGTCGTTAAATACTGAGAGCTTATCTTTCTGCGCTTTCCTCAGAGGGATACGCTTTTTAGGGAGAACTTATGCAACAATACTGTGAGTTGGTACGCCGTAGATATTCTGAAATCGCCAGCGGCGATCTCGGATATGTGCCCGATGCGTTGGGCTGTGTATTGAAAGCATTGGACGAAGTGGCAGCAAACGCTGAACTTCCGTCTTCCGTTAGGGACCAGGCGGCCTATGCCGCCGCTAACTTATTGGTGAGCGATTATGTCGATGAATGATGAGTACCAACCCATCAATTGCGATGACTACGATAATCTCGAGCTCGCCTGCCAGAATCACCTGGTTTTGACGCTGAAGATGCGTAGCGGAGAAATTGTTGAGGCAAAAGCCAACGATTTGTTAATGCGTAAAAAAGTGGAATATCTGGTGGTTGAGGCGAACGGCGAACAACGGGATCTTCGTTTAGATCACATTGAAAGCTTTAGCCATCCGGAAATTGGCACGGTAGTTGTCAGCGCTGAATAGCAGAAACCACCTTCAATTTACCTCACGGGCAATCTCAGGATTGCCCGTTTGCATTTCTGCCCCCCGCTTATTTCAGCGGAGCCAGGCTGGCGTAATACGCCGACAAATCGCTGATATCCTGATCCGACAATGATGAACTGAATGCCTGCATCACTCCGGCCTGCCCGCCACTTCGCTCACCTTTTTTATAAGCGTGTAACGAAAGCGCCAGATAATCTGCATTTTGCCCTGCCAGTTTAGGGTAGATAGAATTTACCGCCTGCCCCTTTGCGCCGTGACACGCCGCGCAACTGGCTGATTTTGACTGCCCGTCAGCCACATTTCCGCCGGCCAGAGCCGGTAAACTGACCAGCATAAGGGTCGCTATTGCTGTCAGACTTCTCATCACAACCAACATCACCACTCCCCGGGCGTATAAGAACTGCCCAATATTAACTTATCTTTAATTACGCCACGTACCAGACGATCCGCCACTGCGCTTCGTTATTTTCAGTCAGGGCCTGGCGGGTGATAAACCATCCCGGTGCGGCCATCAGTTGCTCATTGTAATAAATCAATGGAATACGATCGCGCTGCCACGGCGGAACACCCAGTTCCGACCAGAGTTTTTTCGCCTGACGCGCACGATCCCGCCCGACTTTTTCAATAGATCCCTGCGCCTGAAAACGTACGGTGATCTTCTCATCAGCGTGAGGCTGGCGGATCAGACAACCATCCGCTTGCGTACGGGGATCAATATCGATTTCCAGAAAGCCCAGCCCGTCCGGCAGCATTAATTTTTCGCACGGATCCCAGCAGATAATCTGATCTTTCAGTGACTGGAATTCCGGTAATAAATACAGACGCTGACGAAAACGCCTGATAACCATGCCTCCCAGTACTAACTGCGCCTGTGCATCTTCGCGGCTTAATGCCACTTCATCCCATATTCTTTGCAACTGCTCGCGCGAAGGCATTTTTTCACCGAGCAAAGCCAGCCAGCGGCGCATTAATGCAGAGCGTCTGACAGCTGAAAACGCCTTGAGACCCTCGACCGACAAACTCCTCTGTCCATCAACCAAAACATTGAGGGATTCATTGAGCAACTCGTCCAGTAGGGATTCCTGTTCTGCGCAAAGCAGTGCGCTGCGGGTGGCAGCCTGAGCAAAGTGCGGCCAGCGATCATACAGCGCGGGCAGGATCTCCAGCCGCAGGAAGTTGCGATCAAAGCGGGCATCACCGTTACTGTCGTCCTCGATCCAGCTCAGCTGAGACCGGGCCGCAAATTCTTCAAGCTGCTCACGGGTAAGGTCGAGCAGAGGGCGTAACAAACGATAACCGTGCGCTGAACTGTCCGCGCTCATCGCGGAAAGACCCGCCGGGCCGCTGCCACGCTTAAGCGCCAGCATAAAGGTTTCACACTGATCGTTGAGATGCTGCGCAGTCAGTAAGATTTCATTGCTGACCAGATTGTCGGCAAATGCCTGATATCGCGCCGTTCTCGCGGCAGCTTCTGTACCGCCGTTTTGCGCATCAATATGCACTTTGACGGCAGAAAAAGTGATCTTCCGTTGCTGACAAAACTCCTGGCAGTGTTCCACCCAGTCATCGGCAAACTGACTTAACCCATGATGAATATGAAGCGCCCGCAGTTCGATTTCCGGCAGTGTGGTATCACGTAACTCTGCCAGCCCGGCCAGCAGGACGGATGAATCCAGCCCGCCGCTGAACGCCACGCAAAGTTTGCGTCCGTCACCGATTTTATGGCGCAGATGTTCGGTCAGAAATGTCGCAGCAGTTTTTGAGTTCATAGAATGATCAGGATTCGTACAATTCCAGCGGCAAGCCATCCGGGTCGTTAAAGAACGTGAATTTTTTACCGGTGTAGGGATCTATTCGTACCGTTTCACAGACGACACCCGCGGTAGTGAGCGCTGAAATGGACTGTTCGATATCATCAACGCTAAATGCCAGATGCCGCAATCCACAGGCTTCCGGGCGGCTTGGACGCGCCGGCGGCTGCGGAAAACTAAACAGTTCTAAGGTGTACTGACCGTTGAGCGCCAGATCGGCTTTCCAGGAATCACGCTCTTCACGATAAAACTCGCCCAGTAATGTGAACCCGAGAATGTCGCAGTAAAAATGTTTGCTGGCCTGATAATCGGATCCAATAACAGCGATATGGTGGATCTGGCGAAGAGTAAGCATAGTCATGTCCTGTTGATTTCTGAGGTGAACGTTACTCAGGCTGTCCGGAGTCGTCAATAAAAAGCCCTCACGAAGAGGGCCATTTGTTACTCCACTTCCGGAAGTTTTAAGACTTTCACCAGATAGCGCCCGTCTTCTGTGAGACGCGTTCCATGAATATCGGTTTCAAAACCGGGGTAACGCTCGCCTATTGAGCACAGCATAATCAGGAAATCGAGCACCGCGCGGCTTTCCTCGGTGATCATCTCTCCCGGCATCACCACCGGCACACCCGGAGGATAAGGCAGGATCATGTTGGCTGACACTTTGCCGATCAGCTCATCGATATCACATTCATCAATGTGCCCGCGAACCTGATGCTGGAACATTTCATACGGTGTCATTTTCATTTCCGGCAGCACTTCAAAGGCTTCCAGCATTAAACGCGGCAGGTCATGACGGACGATCAGCTTGTGGATCCCCTGCGCCAGATCCTGAATACGCATATTGCGGTAGAAATCAGGATCTTCCGCATACAGATCTGGCAGCATATTCTTGACCCGCAGATTGAGATCGTAACTGCGTTTGAAATCAGTCAGACCGCGCATCAGGCTCATAGACTTGGTTTTATCAATGCCGATACTGAACAGGAAAAGCAGGTTATAGGGCCCCGTTTTCTCCACCACGACACCGCGCTCATCGAGGAATTTCGCCACTAACGCTGCCGGGATCCCCTCTTCTTCCAGCTTACCCATTTCATTCATGCCGGGTGTCAGAATGGTCACTTTGATCGGATCCAGATACATATGATCAGTATCAGCATTGGCGAAACCATGCCAGTTTTGATCCGGATTCAGTGGCCAGCATTCAGCTTCGTCAATATGTTCCGGCTGCCAGATATCGAAGAACCAGCCGTCAGTTTCTTCACGCAGTCTTTGGATCTCTTTACGAAAATGCAGCGCACGTTCCACCGAGCGGTTGATCAGGCGCCGTCCGGGATTCCCGCGCAGCATCGCCGCCGCGGTTTCCGCTGAGGCCACAATGCCGTAGTTTGGCGACGTCGTGGTGTGCATCATATAGGCTTCATTAAAGGTGCTCTCGTTGTAATCACCTTTAATGTGGATCATCGAAGCCTGCGAGAAAGCCGCCAGCAATTTGTGCGTCGACTGCGTTTCGTAGATGACTTTCCCCGGGATCCGTTCGCCGCTCATTCCGCTTTTGCCATCATAAATAGGATGGAAGTTGGTGTAGGGCACCCATGCGGAATCGAAATGAATCGACGGAACATCCAGGGTATTTTTGATGTAATCGGTGTTGTACAGCAGGCCATCGTACGTGGAATTAGTAATGACGGCGTGAACCGGCCAGGTGGCATTCACGGTCTGGGCAATTTTTTCTTCGATGCTCTCGCGGGTAAATTCACGCTGCGGGATCCCGCCAAGAATGCCGTAAGCATTGCGGTTCGGGCGCAAATAGATCGGCACGATATTGGTCATCATCATCAGATGCGCGAGTGATTTATGACAGTTACGGTCAATGAGCACCGTACTTCCGGCAGGCGCTGCATACATGCCGACTATTTTGTTGGCAGTCGACGTACCGTTGGTGACGATATAACTCTGTTCAGAGCCGAACGTTCGCGCGATATATTCTTCAGCTTCCAGATGCGGGCCGGTGTGATCGAGCAGAGAACCCAACTCAGTGACCGAAATCGACACATCTGCTTTCAGCGTTTTCGCTCCGAAAAAATCATAGAACAGCGTTCCTACCGGACTTTTTAAAAAGGCCGTACCGGCCATATGTCCCGGCGTACAAAAGGTGTACTTCCCCTCTTCCACATAGGTGAATAGGGCTTTCGTCAGCGGCGGCGTAATCGTGTCGATGTACTCATCGGTGTACTGACGGACGCGTTTAGCGATATCGTCGGCCGCACTCAGGGCATATTCAAAGAAATACAGCACCATACGCATTTCATTGACATCAACGTCCAGCGTCGAATGCGTATTGATAAATGCATACAGAGGCAGATATTCATTCAGCTCGTTAATTTCTGTACACAGCTCTTCACTGTGCTGATCCCAGTCGAAAATCGCGCCGCAGATCCGGGCATTGTTTTCGATGAGTTTGAGTAAGTCAGCCCGGTCACGCGGATAAATTATCTGAAACCCAAGAAGCGTCAGTGCGCTATCCAGTTCACGGATTGGCTCCTCTTTATAGTAAGCCCCGTCCGGGCGCATGATAGCGATAATATTCATCTGACAAATCCTTCTGTTGTTTTTATCTCAGGTATTAATAGAAACACGGTTGGTCCCTGCTGTGTACCCCTTGCTGATGAGTTTGGGTCAAAACATAGGGTTTTAAGATTGCAGGAAAGTCTGAGCGGGAAAACAGACAATAAAAAAGGCCATGCATCAGCATGGCCTTTTCGAAATCACTCGCAAATCAGCAGTAGCCGTAAGTCATCAGACGCTGATAACGACGGTTGCGCAGTTCTTCAGTGCTGAGAACATCCAGATCGCTGAGATCAGCTTCCAGTTGTGCACGCAGAGAAGCCGCCATAGCTTCCACGTTGCGGTGAGCGCCACCCAAAGGCTCCGGAATAACGGAGTCGATCAGTTTCAGCTCTTTCAGACGCGGTGCAACAATACCCATTGCTTCCGCAGCCAGTGGAGCCTTATCCGCGCTCTTCCACAAGATAGAAGCACAACCTTCCGGTGAAATGACCGAATAGGTGCTGTATTGCAGCATGTTAACTTTATCGCCAACGCCAATAGCCAGTGCGCCACCGGAACCCCCTTCACCGATCACGGTGCAGATAACCGGTACATTCAGGCGGGACATTTCGCGCAGGTTACGGGCGATAGCTTCAGACTGTCCACGTTCTTCAGCGCCAACGCCAGGATAAGCACCCGGAGTGTCGATGAAGGTAATGATTGGCAGTTTGAAGCGTTCGGCCATTTCCATCAGGCGTAACGCTTTGCGATACCCTTCCGGCGCAGGCATACCGAAGTTACGACGAATTTTCTCTTTGGTTTCACGGCCTTTCTGATGACCAATGATCATCACGGCACGTTCACCTAAACGGGCGATACCGCCAACGATAGCTTTATCGTCTGCATAGGCACGGTCACCCGCCAGTTCATCAAAATCAGTAAAGATATGTTTGATATAATCCAGGGTATAAGGGCGACGAGGATGGCGCGCCAGTTGGGCAATTTGCCAGGCACCCAGATCAGAGAAAATCTTACGAGTCAGTTCAACGCTCTTTTCGCGCAAGCGTGCAACTTCTTCGTCAAGATTAATATCTAATTTTTCGTCTTGACGGCTGACTGCAGTCAGCGAGTCAATTTTCGCTTCCAGTTCCGCAATCGGCTGTTCAAAATCAAGAAAATTCAGACTCATAGCATTCCTATTTTAGTCAAATTCCAGTTCCACCTGCTCACTACCGACCAGGCCTCGCAAATCCAGCAACAGTTTGTCCGTTGGCGTAACACGCCATGACGCCCCGAATCGTAGCCGGGCTCTTGCGTTTTCTCGTTGGTAATACAGATGCACTGGTATCGTCCCCGATCGATGAGGTTCCAACGATTGGCGGAGACGGTTCAAAAGCTGGTCATCAATTTGCCTGTCAGTCAGCGATATAGCAAGACCGCGAGCATATTTTTCCCGTGCTTCACTGATGTCCATTACATCGCGGGCCATCATTTTAAGCCCGCCACTGAAGTCATCAAAGCTGACCTGTCCTGTGGCGATAAGGATACGGTCTTTTTCCAATAAATGCTGAAATTTTTCCAACGCTTCGGTGAACAACATGACTTCCAGACGACCTGAGCGGTCATCCAGTGTACAAATCCCAATGCGGTTACCGCGCTTGGTGACCATAACGCGTGCAGCGAGCACCAGTCCCACTGCAACGGTCATTTTGCCCCGTTCCGTCGGGTGCATATCTTTCAGGCGCTGGCCGCCGCCATAACGCTCGATTTCTTTCAAATACTGGGTGATCGGATGGCCAGTCAGATATAACCCGAGCGTTTCACGTTCGCCATCCAGCACCGTTTGTTCCGGCCACGGCATCACATTCGAGTAGGATTTTTCGACCTGTTCCGGCGCTTCGGCCAGAACACCAAACATATCCACCTGACCAATCGCTTCAGCTTTAGCATGCTGATCAGCGGCTTTCAGTGCGTCCGGCAGAGAACTCATCAGTGCAGCGCGGTGCGGGCCTAAACGGTCAAAGGCACCGGACATGATCAGTTTTTCGAGAATACGTTTGTTCAGTTTTTTGACATCAGCACGCGCGCAGAGATCAAACAGCTCTTTGAAATAGCCGCCCTCATTACGCGCCTCAATAATGGCTTCAATCGGACCTTCGCCCACGCCTTTGATAGCGCCAATGCCGTAAACAATTTCACCTTCGTCGTTCACATGGAAATGGTACAGGCCGCTGTTGATATCAGGCGGCAGAATTTTCAGCCCCATACGCCAGCATTCGTCGACCAGACCGACCACTTTCTCGGTGTTATCCATATCCGCGGTCATTACCGCCGCCATGAATTCTGCCGGATAATGCGCTTTCAGCCATAGCGTCTGATATGACACTAACGCATAGGCCGCTGAGTGAGATTTGTTAAAACCGTAACCGGCGAATTTTTCTACCAGATCGAAGATTTTAATCGCCAGTTCGCCGTCGATGCCGCGAGATTTCGCACCGTCTTCAAAACCGCCGCGCTGCTTGGCCATTTCAACCGGGTTTTTCTTACCCATCGCACGACGAAGCATGTCTGCGCCACCCAGCGAATAACCCGCCAGAACCTGCGCAATCTGCATGACCTGTTCCTGGTACAAGATGATGCCGTAAGTCGGCTCCAGCACAGGTTTCAGAGATTCATGCTGCCACTGGATATCCGGATAGGAAATCTCTTCGCGACCATGTTTACGGTCGATAAAGTTATCTACCATGCCTGACTGCAACGGCCCCGGACGGAACAGCGCCACCAGTGCGATCATGTCTTCGAAACTGTCGGGCTTGAGACGTTTGATCAGATCTTTCATGCCGCGCGATTCAAGCTGGAATACCGCTGTGGTTTCCGAACGTTGCAGCATTTCGAAACTTTTCTTGTCATCGAGCGGGATGGCAGCAATGTCCAGCGGTGGCTCACCGGTTTTCTCGCGGCGGGCGTTAATCATTGCCAGCGCCCAGTCGATGATGGTCAGCGTACGCAGGCCGAGGAAGTCAAACTTCACCAGCCCGGCATATTCCACGTCGTTTTTATCGAACTGTGTAACCGGATGGTTACCTTCGGCATCGCAATAAAGCGGCGCGAAGTCGGTAATTTTGGTTGGCGCGATGACCACCCCACCGGCGTGTTTACCGGCATTACGGGTGACACCCTCCAGCTGACGGGCCATGTCGATCAGCGACTTAACTTCCTCGTCAGCCTCATAAATCTCTGGCAACTGAGGTTCTGCGGCAAACGCTTTTTCCAGCGTCATCCCCGGATCAGGTGGCACCAGTTTTGAAATGCGGTCAACGAAACCATACGGGTGACCGAGGACGCGCCCCACATCTCGGATAACCGCTTTGGCGGCCATCGTACCGAAAGTGATGATCTGCGAAACAGCTTCACGACCGTACATTTCAGAGACGTGATCGATTACCCGGTCGCGCTTTTCCATGCAGAAGTCGACGTCAAAGTCGGGCATGGAAACACGCTCAGGGTTAAGGAAACGTTCGAACAGCAGGTCAAACTCCAGCGGATCCAGATCGGTAATTTTCAGCGCATACGCCACCAAAGAACCCGCACCGGAACCACGTCCCGGTCCGACCGGCACGCTGTTATCTTTCGACCACTGGATGAATTCCATTACGATCAGGAAGTATCCCGGGAATCCCATCTGGTTGATAACGCCGAGTTCGATGTCCAGACGTTCGTCGTATTCAACCCGTTTTTCAGCACGCACTTGCGGATCAGGGAATAAAAACTCGAGACGCTCTTCCAGACCGATTTTCGATTTCTCGACCAGGAAATCTGCCGTGGTCATATCGCCGGTCGGGAATTGAGGCAGGAAATATTCGCCCAGACGGATGGTCACGTTACAGCGTTTGGCGATTTCCACGCTGTTTTGCAGCGCTTCAGGAACATCTTCAAACAGCTCGCACATTTCGTCTTCACTGCGCATATATTGCTGCGAAGTGTAATTACGCGGACGTTTGGGATCGTCGAGAGTAAAACCGTCGTGGATTGCGACGCGGATTTCATGGGCATCAAAATCGGTCGGCACCATAAACCGCACATCGTTAGTGGCCACGACCGGCAAACCACGCTCTGTCGCCAGTGCCACGGCAGCATGAAGATAGTTTTCTTCTTCTGCGCGGCCGGTGCGGATTAATTCGAGGTAATAGCGGTCAGGGAAATATTGCTGGTAGAAATCCAGACACTGATTCACTTGCAAATCATTGCCGCGGGTCAGGAACTTGCCGACGTCGCCCATTCTCGCGCCGGAAAGCAGGATCAGGCCTTCGTTCAGCTCAGCCATCCACTCGAGGTCGACAATGGGTCCGGCAGCGCCATAACCGCGCTGATAGGCTCTGGAGATGAGCAACGTCAGATTCTGGTAGCCCTGATTATTCATCGCCAGAACGGTCAGTTGAGCCAGCTCATCGCCGAGGATTTCACTCTGAACATTCAGGTCTGCGCCGATAATCGGCTTAATGCCGGCACCGTGCGCGGCGCCGTAAAATTTTACCAGTCCGCAAAGGTTGGTGAAATCTGTAATCGCCAGAGCGGGCATGCCGAGTGACGCTGCGCATTTCACCAGCGGGCCCACTTTCGCGAGCCCATCCACCATGGAATAGTCGCTATGTACACGCAGATGAATAAAACGAGGTTCGGCCATATCCAGAGTCCAGAAATGAGTGAATTAAGGGTTGTATACCCCGCAAAACGGGGCAGGAACAAGTGACGCGTTATGCCAGCCCGAGCGCGCGTTTCACCGGAGAGAAACTTCGACGGTGATGTGCTGTTGCTCCAAGGCGGGCAAGGCTTTCGAGATGCACCGGCGTCGGGTAACCTTTGTGCTTCGCAAAACCATATTCAGGGAACTGAAGATCCAGTTCAACCATTTCGCGATCGCGGGTGACTTTAGCCAGAATGGAAGCAGCGCTGATTTCAGCGACCTTGCTATCCCCTTTCACCACCGCCTGTGACGCCATCGGAAGTTTAGGGCAGCGGTTGCCATCAATCAGCACCATATCAGGCGTGATACCCAAACCAGCAACCGCTCTTTGCATGGCCAGCATGGTGGCATGCAGAATATTCAGTTCATCGATTTCATGCGGTTCCGCACGCCCGAGACTCCAGGCCAGCGCTTTCTCTTTAATTTCGATGTATAACGCCTCACGGCGCTTTTCAGACAGTTTTTTAGAATCCGCCAGGCCTTTAATCGGATTGGCCGGATCGAGGATCACCGCAGCTGTTACCACAGCGCCCACTAACGGGCCGCGACCCACTTCATCCACACCCGCAATACATACGGCCTGCGGATAGATAAATAAATCACTCATGGTTTGCCAGCTCCATCACCGCCTGAGCAGCCTGTTCATCTGCATCACGACGGATGCTTTCATGCAGTTCAAGGAACGTCTCACGCAGCGCATGGCTTTTCTCGCCACCGGCCAGTAAAGGCAACAAAGCAGCAGAAAGCTTTTCAGGCACACATTCGGTTTGCAGTAATTCGGTGACAATTTCCCGTCTTGCCAGCAAGTTTGGCAATGAAACATACGGTGTTTTCACCAGACGCTTTGCCAGCCAGAAAGTGAACGGTTTCATGCGATAGCCCACTACCATCGGACATTTCGCCAGCATACATTCGAGTGCTGCCGTCCCGGATGCCAGCAAAGCCGCATCGCTGGCAATCATCGCATCCCGGCCCTGGCCATCGAGCAAGTGAGCGGGCAAATCAGGCGCAATTTCAGCCTTGATACGCTCGAACTGCTCGCGACGTTTCGCGTTCACCAGGGGTACCACGATGTGCAAATCAGGATAAGTTTCCCGCAACTGCAACGCGGTTTTAAGGAAATCTGCGCTGAGCATTTCCACTTCCGCATGGCGGCTTCCCGGCAATAACGCCAGGCAGTGAACATCATCAGGTATCCCCAGCACCAGACGTGCCGCCTGTTTATCAGGATGCAACGGCATTGCATCGGCCATGGTGTGGCCAATGAAACGGCAGGGAACGTTGAATTTGTCATAGAACGCTTTTTCGAACGGCAGGAATGCCAGAACTAAATCTGTCGCCTTACCAATTTTGAAAACGCGCTTTTGTCGCCAGGCCCAAACAGACGGGCTGACATAATGAATCGTGCGGATACCGCGCTGCTTTAAACGACCTTCCAGCGTGATGTTAAAATCCGGGGCATCGATGCCCACAAACACATCAGGCTTGAGTTCGCTAAAGCGTTGGGTCAGATCTTTGCGGATTTTCAACAGGCGTGGTAATCGTTCAAGAACTTCTACCACGCCCATTACCGCCAGTTCTTCCATTTCGTACCAGGCTTCGCATCCTTCCGCCTGCATCAGCGGACCTGCGACACCCACAAAGCGGGCATCAGGATGATGCTTTTTCAAGGCCCGAATCAGCCCGGCGCCAAGAATGTCACCGGACGTTTCACCGGCCACCAGACCAATTGTCAGAACAGGCTTTTGCATTATTTTCCGTAGCGCAGATCAGCGAATAATGCCGCGCGTTGAGCGGGCAAAGAAATCACTGAAGGGTTTAGCTTTCGGGAATTCAGCGGCAATTGCAGCGATTTCCGGTTGGGCTTCTTCCAGCGTTTTACCGCTGCGATACAGTAACTTATAGGCATTGCGGATAGCATGCAGATCGGCTTTTTCAAAACCACGACGCTTAAGCCCTTCGATATTGATACCGAATGGTGTCGCGTGGTTTCCTTGCGCAATCACAAACGGAGGAACGTCCTGGGCAACCCCGGAACACCCACCCACCATGACATGCGCGCCGATAATACAGAACTGGTGCACCGCCGTCATACCGCCAATAATCGCGAAATCATCAATTTCGACGTGACCACCCAGGGTCGCGTTATTCGCCAAAATACAGCGATTTCCAATGACGCAATCGTGGGCAATATGTGCGTTAACCATCAACAGGTTATCGCTGCCTACTTTTGTCAGACCACCGCCCTGAACGGTACCACGATGAATGGTAACGCTCTCACGAATATTGTTGCGATCGCCGACCTCAACGCGTGTTGGTTCACCTGCATATTTCAGATCCTGGTTAATTTCACCAATGGAAACGAACTGGAAAATGCGGTTATCGCGACCAATTTTGGTCACGCCATTAATCACTACGTGTGATTTAAGCTCAGTACCTTCACCAATTTCTACCTGGGAACCCACGTAGCAGAAAGGACCAATATGGGCTCCGGCGCCGATCACGGCACCGTCTTCAACAATAGCGCTTGGATGAATAAAGGCGGTTTTATCAATCATGTATTAAGACTCCCGGCGACGGGCGCACATCATGGATGCCTCGCAAGCGATCTCACCATCAACTTTCGCGACACCTTTGAAACGAGCAACGCCACGACGCTCTTTAATGAATTCAACTTCCAGAACCATCTGGTCACCCGGCAAGACCGGACGTTTAAAGCGTGCATCGTCGATTGCTGCAAAATAATACAATTCGCCCGGTTCCAGTTTTCCTACGCTTTTGAACGCCAGAATGCCGGTGGCCTGAGCCATCGCTTCCAGAATCAAAACGCCTGGGAAAATAGGTTTACCCGGGAAGTGCCCCTGGAAGAACGGTTCGTTAAAAGAAACGTTTTTCACGGCGCGCAAAAATTTCCCTTTCTCAAAGTCCAGCACGCGGTCAACCAGCAAGAATGGGTAACGGTGAGGCAATAAATCCAGAATCTCTTCAATACGCAGAGTATGAGTGTCAGTAGTCAAAATACTCTTCCTGTCTATAAAAACTGATGGCATCAATAACACGGCCTGCCAGACCCCAAAAAAAGGTCATCAGGCAGGCCGCAAATAGGAACGTATGTCGCAGGTTCACTCAACGAAGGGAACACAAAGCAGCACCGTAGGTGGTAATTAATCTTTTTCGATTTTACGCTCGACAGCTTTCAAGCGCTTATTCATCTCGTCAATATTCATTACCAATGCAGCCGTTTTACGCCAAACTTTATTCGGTTGTAACGGGATACCGGAGGAGTATACCCCAGGTTCAGTGATTGGTCGCATTACCATTCCCATTCCCGTAACGACAGCCTGGTCACAAATCTCCATGTGACCGTTGATAACACTGGCTCCGCCGATTTGACAGTAGCGTCCGATTTTCAGACTACCAGCCATGATAACACCACCGGCAACCGCCGTATTGTCTCCAATCACGACGTTGTGTGCAATCTGACATTGGTTATCGATGATAACGCCGTTGCTGATAATGGTGTCATCCAGCGCACCACGGTCGATTGTGGTACAGGCGCCGATTTCAACACGATCACCGATAATAACGGTGCCGAGCTGAGGAATTTTGATCCAGTTACCGCGATCGTTAGCATAACCAAAGCCATCAGCGCCAATCACTGTCCCGGACTGAATCAGGCATTGTTCGCCAATCTCCACGCGATGGTAAATAGAAACGTTGGCCCAAAGTCGGGTTCCTGACCCTATTTTCGCTTCTTTACCGATAAAGCAGCCTGCACCGATGATGACGTTATCACCCAGTACAACGCCGGATTCGATAACTGCATTTGCGCCAACCGAGACATTCTTACCTAAAGTTGCACTGTCAGAAATCACTGCACTCGCAGCAATATCCTGTGCCGGCGCCGGAGTAGTATCCAGCAACTGCGCCATACGCGCGTACGTCAGGTAAGGGTTTTTAACCACTAATGCCGCGGTAGGGCAAAATGGCAGATCCGCTTCGGTCAACACTACGGCACCTGCATTGCAGGAAGCCAACTGTTCACGGTAACGGCTGTTTGATAAAAACGTGATTTGCTCAGAGTGTGCGGAATGCATTGAAGCAACGCCGGTGATGGCAATTTCGCCATCACCGTGCAATTGTGCATCCAACTGCTGTGCGAGATCAGCCAGTCGAATTGAAGACATGTTTATTTAACCTGTTTCAGCACATCAGCAGTAATATCTTTGTCGTTGTTTGCATACGCAATGGCGTTTGCATCGATAACAACATCATAACCTTCTTTGCTGGCTACAGATTTAACAGCATCCTGGATACGGCTCAGGATTTTGTTACGTTCTTCAGCCTGGCGACGACGGTTATCTTGCTCGAACTGCTGCGCTTTAGCAGAGAAAGCTTCGCGCTGAGCCATAACGTCTTTTTCAAGTTTTGAACGATCGCTGGCTTTCATTGTAGAGCCATCACGTTGCAGACGTTGCATTTTGGTTTGCAGATCACGTTCCTGAGATTGCAAATCTGTCGCACGGCTTTTGAACTCGTTTTCCAGCTGTTTTGCTACTGCTTCACGAGCAGGCATTTGTTGAAAAATGCTTGCTACGTTAACGATAGCAATTTTATCAGCAGCCTGAACGCTCGCTGAAGAAGCCATAACTAAACCGAGGCCTGCGGCATATAACCACTTTTTCACTATAAACTCCTTCCATCACCCGTTTGTGCCAGATGGCACAGTAAATTACACAAAACACCCGATAAGAAAACAAGACACGGGCCGAAACCCGTGTATCAAATTCAGCATCAGGCCTTTGCGATTCTGCTGAACAAATTCTGCCCAGGCAGGACGTTACCAGGTTTTACCAATGTTAAACTGGAACTGTTCTGCCTTATCGCCTTCATATTTCTTGATAGGTTGTGCATATGAGAAGACCAATGGTCCCAGTGGAGACATCCACTGCAATGCAATACCTGAAGAAACACGAATGTTGCCTGGTTTACTGTAGTCAGGAACGCCCGCAGCCTGAGACTCAGGGGTATTTTCCCAACCGGTATCCCATACTGTACCACTGTCCACAAACAGGGAAGTACGCAGTGAGTTTGCGTATTTCTCGCTGACGAACGGAGTAGGAACAATCAGTTCCGCACTCAGCACCGCCATGGCGTTACCACCGACTGCATCGTCCGAATTATCAATCGGACAGGTGTTGTATGAGGTATTTGCAGTAGTACATCTGTAATACGCTGCTTTAGGACCAATGGTGTTCGACTGGAAACCACGAACACTGCTTGAGCCACCGGCATAGAAGTTATCGTAGAACGGCACTTCTTTACCGCCCAGACCATCTGCGTAACCTGCACGCGCACGGCCCATCAGCACCCAATCACGATCCTGATTCAGTGGCAAGTAACTGGTTGAATCAAATGTAATTTTGTAATATTCGTTATCTGAGCCCGGAACAGTCACTTTACCGTTCAGGCTGGCTTTAGACCCAGAAGTCGGGAAGTAACCACGGTCAAGGTTGTTATAACCCCAACCCAGATTCACGAAGAAGTCATCCGCGCTGAAGTCGGCATCTGCATTGTCGCTGGTCGTTACAGCAGGTTGCAGGCCAACAGAGTTCAGATAACGGAACATAGCAATCTGTGGTTCCATATTGGACAGATCGTTATGGACGTAATCCAGACCCAGGCGTAATGAGTTGTTCTCATTAATCGGGAAGCCCAGATTTCCGCCAATACCATAACTTCTGTTGGTATAGCTGGAGAGATCCGCATCATCAGCTTTAAAGTCGTTATAGAAGATACGACCACCCAAACTTACGCCGTCAACGGTGAAGTATGGATCAGTGATGGTGAATTCCGCGTACGTCTGGTAATCGTTCTTGGTACCGCTGATGCCGACAGAGTTACCCGTACCCAGCCAGTTGTCCTGCTGGACACCTACCTGGAAGCTGACACCACTTTCTGTACCGTAGCCCACGCCAAAGTTGAAAGTACCGGTATTACGTTCTTTCACTTTGTAGACTACATCAACCTGATCCGGTGAACCCGGAACCCGTTGCGTATCAACATCCACAGTTTCGAAGTAACCCAGACGGTTCAGACGCTCTTTGCCTTTGTCGACCAGATCGTTGCCTAACCAGGAACCTTCCATCTGACGCATTTCACGGCGCAGTACGCTGTCTTTACTGGTGTCATTCCCTTCAAAGCGGATGTGACGCACGTAGAAACGGTTACCCGCATCAACGTTGATGTGCAGCTTAACGGTCTTGTCTGCATCATTAATTTCTGGCTGTGTGGTCACACGTGGATAAGCGTAACCATAACGCCCCAACATCTGTTTGATGTCGTTTTCCATTTTGGTGACTTTGGCGCCGTTATACAGCTCGCCTTTATCAATTTTAGTCAGGCTTTGAACTTCTGCAGAGTGACCCGCCATGCTGCCAGTCACATCCACGCCAGAAAGTTTGTATTGCTCACCTTCTGTAATGTTCAGCGTAATGTAGATGCCTTTTTTGTCCGGCGTCAGGCTGACCTGCGTCGAATCAATATTGAAACGGGCATAACCGCGATCCAGATAGAAACTGCGCAGGGTTTCAAGGTCACCCGCGAGCTTTTGTTTCTGGTATTTACGGTCACCGACGACGTTCCACCATGGCACTTCATCACGCAACTGGAAGCGCGAGATCAGCTCATCAGTCGTAAAGGCGTGGTTACCCACGATGTTGATCTGCTGAATTTTGGCAGAAACACCTTCGGTAAAGACCAGTTTCAGGTCAACACGGTTACGCGGCAAAGGGGTCACAACCGCTTTTACCGACGCACTGTATTTACCCACGCTGTAATAGAAGTCTTCGAGACCTTTCTCGATACTGCCGATGGTGGTGCGGTCAAGTGCTTCGCCAACACGGACGCCAGAGGCCTCCAGGTTTTGCTTGAGCATGTCATCTTTCACCGATTTGTTACCGGAGAAAGTGATGCTGGCAATGGTTGGGCGTTCTTTGACCTGAACAATCAGTGAATCACCATCACGCAGGACGCGAACGTCCTCAAAGTTGCCAGTGGCAAACAATGCACGAATGGTATTACTGATATCATCGTCAGTAACCGTATCACCGACGCGAACCGGCATATTGAGTAACGCCGCACCGACGGCAACTCGCTGCAGGCCTTCGAAATGAATATCTTTCACTACGAAACCGTCTGCACCGTATACGGTGGCGCTGCCAAACAGCAGCGACGCTATGAGCAACTTTTTGATCGCCATCGTTGTTATGCGTTCTTCCTAACCTAATCTCCGGTCTTAAAGACGGGAGAAATCATTGAAAAGTGCAAGCCCCATAACCAGGAACAGCAATACTGCACCGACCTGATAGCTGAAGTTTTGAACTCGCTCGGAAACTGGACCACCTTTAAGCTTTTCTATTGCCAGAAAAACCAAGTGTCCACCATCTAATATCGGTAATGGGAACAGGTTTACGATACCGAGATTGACGCTGATAAGCGCCAAAAAAGTCAGGTACGACACTAAACCATACTCTGCTGACATTCCTGCGCCCTGTGCGATGGAAATTGGGCCACTCAGATTGTTCAGCTTCACATCACCGGTAAACAATTTGCTCAACATGTTGACCGTAAGCTTCATCAGTTGCCAGGTTTTTGCACCGGCCTCATATAAAGCGACAAAAGGACCATATTGGCGAACTGTTTTATACTCTTCAGGTAACGGTATGACTTTGGGAACTACCCCAGCAAAACCTTGTACAATACCTTTACCCACCGTCCGGCTTTCTGGTGTCAGAGTTAATGCAAGAGCCTCACCATTACGCTCAATCTCCAGCGCAATAGCTTTATTCGGGTTATCACGAACCTGCAGCGTAAAATTACGCCAACCCGCCAGAACCTGACCGTCAACTTTAACGATCCGGTCGCCCACTTGCAAACCAGCCTTTTGTGCAGCAGAGCCAGATTGCACTTCTGATAAAACGGGTTCTGCCTGGGGACCGCGCGGAATAATCCCCAACGCAACCACCGGATCTTGCGTTTCAGGATCAAACGTCCATTCGCGCAAATCGACAACCTTTTCAGTGACTGTCGAAGAACCTAACTCAGCGACCCCAAGCATCATTTGGCGACTGCCAATTTCACCCATCAACGACAAACGGATCGAATCCCAATCAGGCGTTTCGATACCCCCAATAGACTTTAGTTCCATGCCTGGCAAAATTTTGGCTTGTGCGGCAATGGATTGCGGCATGATTTCAGCCACAACAGGGCGTACTGTTGGCACTCCAACAATAAAGATGACCCAGTAGGCAAACACCGCAAAAATAAAATTAGCAATCGGGCCCGCGCCAATAATAGCAGCACGCTGCCAGACCGTTTTACTGTTAAAAGTGAGGTGCTTAAGCTCAGGAGGTACGGTCTCTAAACGCTCATCGAGCATTTTGACGTAACCCCCGAGGGGAATGATAGCCAGGACATATTCAGTTCCCAGACGATCGGTACGACGCCAGAGCGCACGTCCAA
Source organism: Rahnella woolbedingensis (assembly GCF_003602095.1). Classification (GTDB taxonomy): domain Bacteria; phylum Pseudomonadota; class Gammaproteobacteria; order Enterobacterales; family Enterobacteriaceae; genus Rahnella; species Rahnella woolbedingensis. The sequence continues at coordinate 26,857 of NZ_RAHH01000032.1, forward strand.
AACCGACAGAGAAGCGTTCTACACGCACACCACAACGACGAGCAACCCAGAAATGGCCGAACTCGTGCACGGTGATAAGCACCCCCAATGCGACGATAAAGGCGGCCAGGCTCCAGAGTATGTTCATCATATGTCTAACTATTCCTTAGAAACTTCACCGTCTGCGACGGATTAATACACTAACAGCATCAGACAGGCAAATACAGGCACCGCAGCCGTCAGGCTGTCGATACGGTCAAGTATTCCGCCGTGGCCAGGGATCATATGACCACTGTCTTTGATGCCTGCCTCGCGTTTGAACATACTTTCCGTCAGGTCGCCCAGCACAGAAGCCAGGGCAGCGACAACGGAGCAAATCAGCAAGATTGAAGGCTGCACATTTAAAGGTGCATAACGACCAAACAACCAGGCTATGAGGGCTGAAGTCAGAAGCCCACCGGCAAACCCTTCCCAGGTTTTTCCCGGAGAGACTTTCGGTGCCAACTTGTGCTTACCAAATAATTTACCAAACAGATACGCGCCGGAATCAGCACCCCAGACGAGTAGCATCACATATAACAACCACCATGCGCCAGTGTGATGGTTCTCAGCATAGCCATATTGGCGCAGTACGATCATGCCCCAGAAAAATGGCACAATCGTCAGCACACCGAATATTACCCGCAATACGCGGGAATGGCGCCAGAATCCTGCCGAAGCCGGATATCCCACCACTAACAGCAGCGCGACACACCACCACGCAAGTCCGGCCCACAAAGAACCGCTAACCTGCATCAGATGCACACTCTGCTGATAAGCCGGTATGCTCAGCAACATGGCGGTCAACAGAAAACCACAGAGTATGGCCAGCCAGATACGCTGATTACGTGTTGCAAAACCCGCCAGTTGTCCCCACTCCCACGCCGCCAGCATGCACACAACTAATGTGACGATGGCGAAACCTACCGGGGGTAGCAAAAAGAGTGCTGCAATAACAATCGGTATTAAAATCAGAGCTGTGATAATGCGATACTTCAGCAAATGTTCTCCCTAGGACGCATCAGCGCCGATAGGTGTAGTGCCCCCGAAGCGGCGCTCGCGTTGTGCAAAAGCAGTCAGCGCACCTTCGAAGGTATTTTCATCAAAATCAGGCCAGAGGACATCGGTAAAATACAACTCTGCATAGGCAATCTGCCACAACAAGAAATTGCTGATCCTATGTTCCCCACCGGTTCTGATCACCAAATCGACGGGTGCCAGTTCGCTCATACAGACTGCTGAATTCAGCAACTCTTCTGTAATTTGCTCCGCCCGCAGTGTGCCGGCTTCAACCTGACCTGCCAGTGTCTTAACGCCTTGAATAATATCCCATCGGCCACCGTAATTCGCAGCGATGTTGAGCGTCAAACCGTCATTATTTTGAGTAAGTGTTTCTGAACGACGAATGCGTTCCTGCAGACGAGCACTAAAACGACTGACATCGCCAATGATCCGCAACCTGACATTATGTTTGTGCAGGCTTTTGACTTCACTGTCCAGTGCACGCACGAACAGTTCCATAAGTGCGGAAACTTCCTGAGCCGGGCGATTCCAGTTTTCACTACTAAAGGCATAAAGCGTGAGCGCATCGAGGTGATGACTGGCAGCAAAGCTCACGGCTTTACGCACTGACTTCACTCCCGCTTTATGACCAAATACCCTCATTTTACCCTGACGTTTTGCCCAGCGTCCGTTACCGTCCATGATAATGGCAACATGGCGAGGTTGAGAGCAACACATATCAGACATCTGTTGATTTTCGAGGGACATAACGCGTACTCATTTCCTTTTATCAGAACACAGCGGCTTTCCGGCTGGCAAAACTCTCTTCAGGCATACACCAGAACAGCCAGCAGGCGCTGCACCTATTTGTCGCTGTTGCGACTACACGCGCAAAAAAGCCGTGTCTCCCTTTCAGGCACGGCTTAACTGACAGCTCACCGATTCCACCTGTAACATTCAGTCTCTGAAAAGCCAAATCTGCTGCCAGTGTGGCGCAGACTATACCATCTCAGTGTGATGCTAACAAACTGCTGCATAAGTACTAAAACAGGCCTACACCGCAAAAGTACGAAGTTTATCTTTCGCACGCACTCTCGCCAATGCGTCAATCAGCAACACTTCCTCAACAGACTCGGGTTCCGCACTCACCAGTTGCTCCATGACTTCACGGTTAAGGGAAGCAATGTCAGTAAAGCGCAGTTCGCCCTTGAGGAAAGCGGCGACAGAAATTTCGTTAGCTGCATTCAGCGCCGTGGTGGCTGCCTGCCCGGTTTTACTGGCTTCAATGGCAAGTTGCAGGCACGGGTAACGCGCATAATCTGGCGCACTAAAGGTCATCGCACCCATTTTGCAGAAATCCAGCGCTTCCACTTCAGTCTTCACACGTTGCGGATAGGCCATCGCATGCGCAATGGGCGTGCGCATATCCGGCGAACCCAGTTGCGCCAGTACGCTCCCGTCGCAATAACGGACCATTGAGTGGATCACCGATTGTGGATGAATGATGACTTCCATTTCTGCGGCAGAGGCATTAAACAGCCAGCGAGCCTCAATGTACTCAAGGCCTTTATTCATCATGGTGGCTGAATCAACGGAAATCTTGCGACCCATCGACCAGTTTGGATGGGCACAGGCCTGATCAGGCGTCACATCGCTAAACTGATCTAAAGGAAGTTCGCGGAACGGGCCGCCGGAGCCGGTCAGGATAATGCGGGAAATTCCGTGTTCTTCGAGACAAGCAAAACCCAGCTGTTTTTGAACAGTTTCCGGCAGGCTCTGGAAAATCGCATTGTGTTCGCTGTCGATGGGCAGAAGCTGGGACTGACTTTGACACACGGCATCCATAAAGATACGCCCGCAGGTGACCAGCGATTCTTTGTTCGCCAGAAGCACTTGTTTACCGGCGCGGACGGCGGCGAGTGTCGGTAATAAGCCCGCTGCACCCACGATAGCCGACATCACCTGATCAACATCATCAAGGGCCGCCAGTTCGATGGCCGCATCAGGGCCGGAAAGCACTTCAGTACGGCATCCCTGTTCAGCCAGAATGACTCTCAGCGCAAGGGCAGAAGCTTCATCCGCCATAGAGGCGTAAGCAGGCTGGAATTCAAGACACTGCTGCGCCATAACGTCAACATTGCGCCCTGCAACCAGTGCTTTAACAGTGAAATTGTCAGGATTAGACCGGACAACGGAAAGCGTGCTGGTGCCGACAGACCCTGTCGAACCAAGAATAGTCATTTGTTTCATGAAAATGCCCGGGATAGCGCTCGTAAATTCGTAAAGTGCACAGTCTGAAACCTCTTATCTGGCTTGTCTATGAGATTGTGCCAACCGCTAAAAAAATTAAAGCGCGCAAAAAACAAAGCGCCGCAATTGCGGCGCTTGAGAGGAAGCTAAAGCGGGATCAGAACTCCATCAGCTCGGCTTCTTTTTCCGTCAGAGCAACGTCAATTTTCTTGATGAACATATCAGTCAATTTCTGAATATCATCCTGAGAACGGCGATCTTCGTCTTCGCTGATTTCTTTATCTTTCAACAGTGCTTTGGTTTTATCGTTAGCATCGCGGCGAACGTTACGCACGGACACACGGCCCTGCTCAGCTTCGCCACGTACAACCTTGATCAGGTCTTTACGACGTTCTTCGGTCAGTGCTGGCAGTGGAACGCGGATAGTCGCGCCTGCTGATGATGGGTTCAGACCCAAATCAGAGGTCATGATCGCTTTTTCTACCGCTGCGCTGATTGAACGGTCAAACACGGAGATAGCCAGCGTACGGGAATCTTCCACTGTCACCTGCGCCAGCTGGCGTAAAGGGGTGGCTGAACCGTAGTATTCCACCATGATGCCATCCAGGATGCCTGGTGATGCACGGCCGGTGCGGATTTTGCTGATATGGGTTTTGAATGATTCGACGCATTTTTCCATACGAATTTCAGCGTCTTTTTTGATTTCGTTAATCACGTTGTTAACCTTTGAAAGCGGGTTACCTGGCAGACCATAACATCAGTATAGTCCGTGAATACTCATGCCAGCAGAGGCTGGCTGAACGCAATGTTCAATTGTGAAGGATCACTCCGCTTTAGAAATCAGCGTCCCTTCATTTTCACCCATCACCACGCGACGCAGTGCGCCAGGCTTATTCATGTTGAAAACACGAATTGGCAGATTGTGATCGCGGGCCAGCGTAAAGGCCGCCAGATCCATCACTTTCAATTCCTGTTCCAGCACTTCCTGATAGGTCAGTCTTTCGTACAGCGTCGCTTCCGGGTTTTTCACCGGGTCAGCGGAATACACACCGTCAACTTTGGTGGCTTTTAATACCACATCAGCTTCGATTTCGATACCGCGCAGGCAGGCTGCTGAGTCAGTGGTAAAGAAAGGGTTGCCGGTACCGGCGGAGAAAATCACCACGCGGTTATGACGCAGCAAGCTGATAGCTTCAGCCCAGCTGTAATTATCACAAACACCGTTCAAAGGGATTGCAGACATCAGACGTGCGTTAACATAGGCACGGTGTAATGCATCACGCATTGCCAGGCCGTTCATGACAGTCGCCAGCATACCCATATGGTCGCCTACAACACGATTCATGCCCGCCTGTGCGAGGCCCGCGCCACGGAACAGGTTACCGCCGCCGATCACAACGCCTACCTGAATGCCGAGTTCGACCAGCTCTTTTACTTCCTGAGCCATACGATCTAATACACTCGCGTCGATACCAAAACCTTCACTGCCCTGCAGGGCTTCGCCACTGAGTTTAAGCAGGATACGTTGATAAACGGGTTTCGCATTGGTAGCCATGGTGTCTGTCCTAGAAGCAATGTGTCTTAATGGATAGTCGGTCTTTACATCATAGCGCTGTCAGAATGACTTTACGCACAATGTAATAGGAATTTGGGGCTGGATAAAACGGAACCGCCCTTTCGCAGCGGTTCCATTTTGGGTGTATCAGATACTGATTAAGACTGTTTAGTCATTGCTGCAACTTCAGCAGCAAAGTCAGTCTCAACTTTCTCGATACCTTCGCCCACTTCAAAGCGGATGAAGTTAGTCACGTCAGCGTTGTGTTCTTTCAGAACCTGGCCAACAGTTTTGCTTGGATCGATAACGAAAGGCTGACCCGTCAGAGAAACTTCGCCGGTGAATTTCTTCATGCGGCCTTCAACCATTTTCTCTGCAATTTCTTTCGGCTTGCCAGACTGCATCGCGATGTCCAGCTGAACCTGGTACTCTTTTTCTACCACTTCAGCAGACACATCTTCAGGCTTAACGAATTCTGGTTTGCTTGCTGCAACGTGCATCGCAATTTGCTTAACCAGTTCTTCGTCTGCGCCGGTAGCAGCAATCAGAACACCAATACGTGCGCCGTGCAGGTAGCTACCCAGCACATCGCCTTCAAGGATTTGAACGCGACGGATGTTGATGTTCTCACCGATTTTAGCAACCAGCTGAATACGCTCTTCTTCGAACTGAGCTTTCAAAACGTCAACGTCAGTCACTTTGCCTGCAACAGCAGCGTCCAGCACTTTGTCAGCGAAAGCCTGGAAACCTGCATCTTTAGCAACGAAGTCAGTCTGGCAGTTAACTTCCAGAATCACGCCGAAGTTGCCTTCTATTTTGGTTTTGATCACGCCGTCAGCAGCTACGTTGCCTGCTTTTTTCGCCGCTTTGATCGCGCCAGATTTACGCATATTTTCGATTGCCAGCTCGATGTCGCCGTTAGCTTCAACCAGAGCTTTCTTACAATCCATCATGCCAGCGCCAGTACGTTCGCGCAGTTCTTTTACCAGGGCAGCGGTAATATCAGCCATTGTATTTTCCTCGATTATCTCAGTGCAAAAAGGCTTTTTGCGGTGAGATATTTCTCGCATTTAAGATAAGCAAAGGGGGCCAATAAAGGCCCCCTAACCAACATATTTCAATACCTGGTTAATAAGGGCTCTGCTGAGCTTGCCTTATTATTCAGCTTCTACGAAGCTTTCTTCTGCCTGAACAGCCAAGTCTTGCGAACGGCCTTCACGGACAGTGGCAGCAACAGCGCTCAGGTACAGATTTACTGCACGGATTGCGTCATCGTTACCAGGGATAACAAAGTCAACGCCATCCGGATCGGAGTTGGTATCAACAATGGAGAATACCGGGATACCCAGGTTGTTAGCTTCTTTGATTGCAATGTGTTCGTGATCAGCGTCGACAACGAACAGAGCATCAGGAAGACCACCCATATCCTTGATACCACCCAGGCTGTTTTCCAGCTTAGCCAGTTCACGAGTGCGCATCAGCGCCTCTTTCTTGGTCAGCTTCTCGAAAGTACCGTCCTGAGACTGAACTTCCAGATCTTTCAAACGTTTGATGGACTGACGAACGGTTTTCCAGTTAGTCAGCATGCCGCCCAACCAGCGATGGTTCACGAAGAACTGGTCGCAGTTGTTTGCAGCTTCTTTTACCGCTTCGCTTGCTGCGCGCTTAGTACCAACGAACAGGATCTTACCTTTACGGGAGGAGATCTTCTGCAACTCAGCCAGAGCTTCGTTGAACATTGGAACAGTTTTCTCAAGGTTGATGATGTGAACCTTGTTACGAGCGCCGAAGATGAAAGGCTTCATTTTCGGGTTCCAGTAACGGGTTTGGTGACCGAAGTGAACACCGGCCTTGAGCATGTCGCGCATGGAAACAGTTGCCATGATAAAACCTCTATTAAGTAGTTGGGGTTATGCCTCCACGTATCCCATACAACCGACCCCGAAGAACGAATTCCCAAGGCACCCCGGCGTATGTGTCGATACGTGTGTGTTATTACTTACGTTAATAAGTACACAATGAGTGATTTTGGCTTTAATCCCTTCGAGTCGTAAGACCCAGAGCGGATTGCCGGCGCGCTTTATATCATAAATAACGACCAGGCAGCAACTTTTGTTCACCGAATTGCTTAGCGGAAAATGATAGTTTGGCAGCAAATATCAGGGCTGATACCATAAGCCACAGCTAATTATTGACGACATCGGTGTAGAAATAAAGCATACCTGATGCACAGAACCTGCAGGACAACACATGGCTATTTCAATCAAAACCCCTGAAGACATCGAAAAAATGCGCGTGGCTGGCCGTCTGGCTGCCGAAGTGCTGGAAATCATTGAGCCTTTCGTCAAACCTGGCGTGAGCACCGGTGAACTGGACCGCATTTGTGCCGATCACATCGTGAACAAACAGAAAGCCGTTTCTGCCTGCCTGGATTACCACGGCTTCCCGAAATCTGTCTGTATCTCGATTAACGAAGTGGTGTGCCACGGTATTCCGAGTGAAGACAAAATCCTGAAAGATGGCGATATCGTCAATATCGATGTCACCGTGATTAAAGACGGTTTCCACGGTGATACTTCCAAGATGTTCATCGCGGGCAAACCGACCATTCTGGGCGAGCGCCTTTGCCGCATCACGCAGGAAAGCTTGTATATTGCGCTGCGTATGATCAAACCGGGCATCCGCCTGCGCACGCTGGGTAAAGAGATCCAGAAATTCGTCGAAGCCGAGAAATTCTCCGTCGTGCGCGAATATTGCGGTCACGGTATCGGCGAAGGTTTCCACGAAGAACCTCAGGTTCTGCATTACGATGCGGATGACGGCGGCGTGGTATTACAGGCTGGCATGGCTTTCACCGTTGAACCGATGGTCAACGCCGGTGATTTCCGTATCCGCACCATGAAAGACGGCTGGACAGTAAAAACTAAAGATCGCAGCTTGTCGGCTCAGTACGAGCATACTATTGTGGTGACAGATAACGGTTGTGAAATTATGACGCTGCGTAAGGATGACACCATCCCGGCTATCCTGACGCACGACTGACAGTCGCCCGCTCTGCGGAGAGGGTATAAATCTGTGAATCAAACCGGCGAAAGCCGGTTTTTTTATCTTTCACGTTTATTGGTCTCTCACGTGTAGGGCTGCGCACCCATGATTGAAAATTTTCCGGCTGAAAAGAGCCTGCAACCAGAAACCACACAGGATCTCACCCGCAATTTCCCACCACAACCTGCCTCCCCTTCTGTCTATCCGGATGACGATTTAAACCGTCAGAGCCTGAAACAGCATATGGAACAGTTTCAGGTATGGCTGGCGGATGCCTTCAATGCCGGGCAACGGGCGGAAGAACTGGTGGATGCGCGGGCGCATTACATCGACCAGCTGCTGCAACGTCTGTGGACGTTCTACGGGTTCGACAATATTCCTGAAACCGCGATGGTGGCCGTCGGCGGCTACGGGCGCGGCGAGCTGCATCCTTTATCCGATATCGATGTACTGGTACTGAGTCAGAAACGCCTCAACGACGAGCAGGCGCTGCGGATTGGCGAGCTGATCACCCTGCTGTGGGATCTCAAACTGGAAGTCGGCCACAGCGTCCGGACTCTGGAAGAGTGCCTCTTAGAAGGTCTGGCCGATTTAACCGTCGCCACCAACCTTATCGAATCCCGCCTGATTTGCGGCGACGTCGCGCTGTTTCTCAGTATGCAGAAACACATTTTCAGCGACGGGTTCTGGCCTTCACCGAACTTTTTCCGCGCTAAAATTGTCGAGCAGAATGAGCGCCATCAGCGTTATCACGGCACCAGCTACAACCTCGAACCCGACATCAAAAGCAGCCCCGGCGGCCTGCGTGATATCCACACAATTCTGTGGGTGGCCCGCCGCCATTTTGGCGCCACATCACTCGATGAAATGGTCGCATTTGGCTTCCTGACTAAAGCCGAGCGCAACGAACTGCTGGAATGTCAGAGCTTCCTGTGGCGTATCCGTTTCGCCCTGCATCTGGTCCTGCCGAGATACGACAACCGCCTGCTGTTCGACCGTCAGCAAAGCGTGGCTCAGCTCTTGCAGTATCAGGGCGAAGGCAATCAGCCGGTCGAACGCATGATGAAAGATTTCTATCGTATGACCCGTCGGGTCGGCGAGCTGAATCAGATGTTATTGCAGTTGTTCGACGAAGCGATTCTGGCGATTGGCCCCAATGAAAAACCGCGCCCGCTGGATGAACATTTCCAGTTACGTGGCGACCTTATCGATCTGCGCGACGAATCCCTGTTCGATACCCGCCCTGAAACTATCATCAGCATGTTCCATCTGATGGTGCGTCACCGCGAGATCAAAGGGATTTACTCAACGACTGTGCGGCTCCTGCGCCATGCCCGCCGCCATCTCAAAGAGCCGCTGTGTATGATCCCGCAGGCGCGCGAAATGTTTATGTCGATTCTGCGCCATCCGGGCGCTGTGTCCCGCGCGCTGGTGCCGATGCACCGTCACAGTGTTTTATGGGCTTACATGCCGCAATGGGGGCAAATCGTCGGGCAGATGCAGTTCGATTTATTCCATGCGTATACCGTCGATGAACACACTATCCGCGTGCTGCAAAAACTGGAAAGTTTTGCCCATGAAGAGACGCGGCCAAAGCATCCTTTATGCGTCGAATTATACCCGCGTCTGCCACAGCCAGAACTGTTGCTGATGGCCGCGCTGTTCCACGATATCGCTAAAGGCCGTGGCGGCGATCACTCAATTTTGGGCGCGCAGGATGTGCTGGAATTTGCCGAACTGCACGGGCTGAATTCCCGCGAAACCCAGTTGGTCGCATGGCTGGTTCGCTGCCATCTGCTGATGTCAGTCACAGCCCAGCGCCGCGATATTCAGGATCCTAACGAAATTCAGCAATTCGCGGCGGAAATGCAGACCGAAGTCCGTCTGCGCTATCTGGTCAGCCTGACCGTGGCCGATATCTGCGCCACGAATGAAACCCTCTGGAACAGCTGGAAGCAGAGCCTGATACGCGAGCTGTATTTCGCTACCGAGAAACAGCTGCGTCGCGGTATGCAGAACACGCCGGATCTGCGCGAGCGCGTGCGCCATCACCGTCTTCAGGCGCTGGCGTTGCTGCGCATGGACAATATCGATGAAGAAGCACTGCACCGCATCTGGAGCCGTTGCCGCGCGGATTATTTCCTGCGCCACTCACCCAATCAGCTGGCGTGGCACGCAAGACATCTGCTTGAGCATGACTCCACCAAACCGCTGGTGCTGGTCAGCCGTCAGGCAACGCGCGGCGGTACCGAGATATTTATCTGGAGCCCTGACCGCCCGTATCTGTTTGCTACCGTCGCCGGTGAGCTCGACCGGCGTAACCTGAGCATTCATGACGCGCAGATTTTCACTAACCGCGACGGCATGGCGATGGATACTTTCATTGTGCTGGAACCGGACGGAAGTCCGCTGGCACAGGACCGGCACGAAGCCATCCGTTACGCGCTGGAACAGTCGATGACGCAGGCTTATCAGCCGCCTCGCGCCCGACGTCCTTCGCCGAAACTGCGTCATTTCAGCGTGCAGACCGAAGTCAGTTTCCTGCCGACGCATACCGACCGCCGCACGTATATGGAACTGGTGGCGCTCGATCAGCCGGGTTTACTGGCCCGCGTGGGGGAAGTGTTCTCTGATCTCGGGCTGTCACTGCACGGTGCGCGCATTTCGACCATCGGCGAACGTGTAGAAGACTTATTTATTCTGGCAAACAGCGAGCGACGCGCGCTGGATAAGCAAACTCGCAAGGAAATCACACGCCGATTAACTGAGGCACTCAACCCTGGCGATAAAATGTGATACAAGTACCACTATCTTTTAAAACCAATTCAGGAAAGAGAACAGGATGCAGCAACTACAAACCGTTATTGAACAAGCCTTCGAGCGCCGTGCAGATATCACCCCGGCTAACGTTGACAGCGTAACGCGCGACGCCATCACTCAGGTTATCAACAAAATCGACAGCGGCGAATTGCGCGTGGCCGAGAAGATTGATGGCGAATGGGTGACGCATCAGTGGCTGAAGAAAGCGGTTCTGCTCTCGTTCAGAATCAATGACAACCAGGTCATGGAAGGCGGTGAAAGCCGTTACTTCGATAAAGTGCCAATGAAATTCGCTGACTACGATGAAGCGCGTTTCCAGCGTGAAGGTTTCCGCGTGGTGCCACCTGCTGCCGTGCGTAAAGGCGCATTCATTGCACGTAACACCGTGCTGATGCCTTCTTACGTCAACATCGGCGCATACGTTGATGAAGGCACCATGGTTGATACCTGGGCGACCGTAGGGTCTTGCGCGCAGATCGGTAAAAACGTTCACCTCTCTGGCGGCGTGGGCATCGGCGGCGTTCTGGAGCCATTGCAGGCTAACCCGACCATCATCGAAGACAACTGCTTCATCGGCGCGCGTTCTGAAATCGTTGAAGGCGTGATCGTCGAAGAAGGCTCTGTGATTTCCATGGGCGTTTACATCGGCCAGAGCACCAAAATTTACGACCGCGAAACCGGCGAAGTGCATTACGGCCGCGTACCTGCGGGCTCCGTTGTGGTTTCCGGCAACCTGCCGTCTAAAGACGGTAAATACAGCCTGTACTGCGCCGTGATCGTCAAGAAAGTGGATGCGAAGACTCTGGGCAAAACCGGCCTGAATGAGTTATTGCGCACAATCGACTAAACTTAAAAATAGCGGGTATTGTTAAAAAATAACCCGCTATTTTTTTATCTTCTAAGCGGCAAAGTGTGCAATTAATCAATGATTAAAGCCGCCGTTCAGTTCATCATAACACTCTGATTTTCTCCTAAACGAAGGTGGCGCTATGTATGACAATCTGAAAAGCCTGGGCATTAATAATCCCGACGATATTGATCGTTACAGCCTGCGTCAGGAGGCCAATAACGACATTCTGAAGATCTACTTCCGCAGAGATAAAGGTGAGTTTTTTGCTAAAAGCGTGAAATTTAAATATCCACGCCAGCGCAAAACCATCGTCGCCGATAACGCGGGACAAGGTTATAAAGAAATTCATGAAATCAGCCCTAACCTGCGCTATGTGATTGATGAGCTGGACCAAATCTGTCAGCGCGATCAGGTTGAAGTGGATCTGAAGCGTAAAATTCTTGATGACCTGCGTCACCTGGAATCTGTTGTGGCGAATAAGATTACTGAAATTGAATCCGATCTGGAAAAACTGACCAGCGGTCGCTGATTAATCGCATTCGGAAGATTGAGAAAGTAAAAAGGTCAGGCGTTTGCCTGACCTTTTTTATTGCGCGCAGATAAGACGGGGTGAAATTATTTAAGCAACTGACCCCATTTCTCGACCCACGGAACAGCGACCGTTTCCGGTTCGGCAGTTTCCATCGCATCAATTTCCAGCATTTCGCCGATCCGCGACGCGCCCTGCTCCTGCAACAAATCATCCAGCTTATGGCCGCCGCCACAGAAATGATCGTAGCTGATATCGCCCAGCGCAATCACACCGTAACGCAGTTCAGGCTGATAGCCGACTGTGTCGCGGATAGCGGCATACAAAGGCGCAATGCTGTCCGGCAAATCGCCCTGACCGGTGGTTGACGTCACAATCAGGACAAAGTGATGACGGTAATACTGCCAGGCTTCCAGCGTACCTTCTTCAAACAACTTCACCTCATGGCCCTGGCCTTTGAGCACGGTTTCCGCTTCTTCTGCTACCAGTAACGCATTGCCGTATACCGTACCGACAAAAATTCCGACTTCTGCCATGGGTTTCACTCCTGTGTGATGCCAATATTTCAATCAAAGGACTTAAATTTGTGGACTATCCTGACCGCAAGTTTCTGCAAACTCAACCCTTTCAAGCTCAGGGATTTTGCCCTGCCAGCCAAACTGCGTCACCACATTCTGCCAGCGGCCATCCCAGCGCGCATTCAATGAAAGTGGTTCTCCGGTGACCGGATGCGGCAGTTGCATATGGCTGGCGTGCAGCATCAGTCCAGAACAGTCAAAATGTTGCGTCATACCGCGGTTTTGCTTTAAATCGCCGTGCGCGCTGTCACCGATAATCGGGTGGCGCAAATGCGACATATGGCGGCGCAACTGATGCTTACGGCCGGTTTCCGGCTTGAGCTCCATCAGACTGTAGCGCGCGGTGTCGTAGCGCCCGACAGCCACCGGCATTTCGACCTGTGCGACAACGCGATAATGCGTGACAGCAGGTTGTGGCGCTTTGTCCGGATTCGCAAACTTATCAGCGATTTTATCCAGCTCTTCGGTCAGCGCATAATCGAGCGTGCCGTCTTGTGGCACATACCCGCGAACCACTGCGTGATACACCTTACTCATCTGATTATTTTCGAACTGCTGCGACAACAGTCGCGCCACTTCGCTGGACAGCGCCAGCAGCAAAACGCCGGACGTCGGCTTATCCAGCCGGTGAACCGTAAACACATGCTGACCAATCTGATCACGCAATGTCTGCATCACAAACACCGTTTCATGGCGGTCCAGCCAGCTGCGATGAACCAGCATGCCTGCAGGTTTATTCACTGCTACCAGATGTTCGTCCTGATACAAAATTTCCAGCATGTCAGTCTTCTATGTTCAGCAAATCGTCGAGGCGTTGCAGCTGAGTCAGCAAACGGAGTGCTTCAGGCATCGCCACTTCAAAATAGGGGGTGATAGCAAAACGGGTTGGCAATGGCGACTGAGCTTCAAGTAACGCGTACATGCGCGGAACCAGCACCCATTGCAGCCATTGTTCAGCCGACATGGTATCTACGGAAAACGGTTCCTTGCTTTCAAAGGCTTCCGCTTCCGGCGGTGTGGCGTGCCACAATTTATCGTCACGCATGACCTGCTCGATATCTTCTAAAATCTCGCGAACCTGGTTTTCTGTATTCATCAATGATTCTCTTCGTTCATGGCCCCGGGCAGCCTCCGCCTGGGCGGCGCAAAGCATAACATTGAAGGACTGATGCCCCAACTTTCTGCATCGTATCCAATTTATCAATCCAATCATAAGTTTTTCGTGGTGGCGATAAACGCCCGATACGGGCAAACTACCGCCACTTTTTTCTTAACAGATGTGTAAAAATGTCCGCACAACATCCTCAAAAAGCACACGCAACACCGGCAAAAGCGATGCTGGCCTCCGTCACCGGCTACGCTATGGACGGCTTTGATTTACTGATCCTCGGCTTCATGCTCCCCGCTATCACCAGCGAATTTGGTTTGTCATCCTCACAAAGTGGCTCGCTGGTTACCTGGACTTTGATAGGTGCCGTACTGGGCGGTGTGATTTTCGGGCCAATCAGCGATCGTTTTGGTCGCATCCGCGTACTGACATTCACCATTTTGATGTTCTCCCTGTTCACCGGTTTGTGCGCTTTCGCACAGGGTTACTGGGACTTACTGATTTACCGCACGCTGGCAGGCGTCGGCCTGGGCGGTGAGTTCGGTATCGGTATGGCGCTGATTGCAGAAGCCTGGCCCGCTGAAAAACGTAACCGCGCCTCAGCGTATGTCGGCATGGGCTGGCAGCTGGGTGTGTTAATGGCAGCATTTCTGACCCCGCTGCTGCTCGGCATTATCGGCTGGCGCGGCATGTTCCTGGTCGGACTGCTGCCGGCGCTGGCCTCTTTCCTAATCCGCCGCACAATGGGCGAGCCGGAAGCCTTTGTTAAACAGACAGCCAGCAATAATGATGGCTCACTTTTCAACCGCATCAAATTATTGTTCCGTGATAAAGCCACGACCAAAGCCAGCATCGGTATTCTGATCCTGTGTTCAGTGCAGAACTTTGGCTACTACGGGCTGATGATCTGGATGCCAAGCTATCTGTCGAAAAACTTCGGCTTCTCGCTGACCAAATCCGGCCTGTGGACAGCGGTCACTGTCGTGGGGATGACGTTTGGGATCTGGCTGTTCGGCATGCTTTCTGACCGTTTCCCGCGCTGGAAAATCTTCCTGATTTATCAGGTCGGTGCCGTCATTATGGTGGTGTGTTATGCGCAGCTTACCGACCCGACCCTGATGTTGTTCGCGGGCGCGCTGATGGGCATGTTTGTGAATGGCATGATTGGCGGTTACGGCGGCCTGATATCGGATCTCTATCCGGTTCACATAAGGGCGACGGCGCAGAATCTGTTATTTAATCTCGGACGTGGCGTGGGCGGTTTCGGTCCGCTGGTGATCGGGATACTGGTAGCGCAGGTTTCGTTTACCGCAGCGATTACGTTACTGGCTGGAATTTACCTGCTGGATATCTTCGCCACATTGTTCCTGCTGCCGAAAAAGCAGGGGCAGGATGATGTCTTAGGGGCAATCGGCTGAATGAGGGGGCGCTTCGGATATCGCGGAGCGCCTTCTGTTACCAGAATGTTCAGGCGTTGCGACAAAAGATTCAGACAAAAAGTTGGGGGCACTGTTTACACAGTGCCCCCGGTTCGTTTTATAGCAATCCAGCTACCTAAGTGCTCCCTGCTCAATCCCTGAAAACTTTTCCTGCGGTTATCCTAACCGGCTGTCCTTCGCATCGTCCAACTTTCATCCTGACGGTCTGTCCTAAGTCATCCTGACTGATATCCCTTGGTCATCTGTGACCCGCTCAGCTTCCTTTGTGAGCTCTCTTCTCCGTCCTGGAGGTGTCCCTGGTTTCGTCCTGAAACATCCTGGCATAATCCGATGCCGTCCTGACTCTTCCTGAGCCGTCCCCTTCTTTTATGATTCAGCCATCATCCTGATGTTCTGTCTCATGCTTCCTTGGTGCACGACTAGAATCGTCGATTTTGCCCTTACGGACAAGACAGGCTGTAAGCCAAAATCAGGAGATGTAAGCCGCCCCACAATAGGGGAATGCATAAACGCATTGATTTTAAATAGGTTTTAATTAATTTGAGCCGTATTATTAAGTCAAATTAGCGAGATCTCTTACAGCCTTTGTGAGAGATCTCTCACACGCTTGTGAGCCATTTGTGCTCTGCGGGATGGGGTGCGTCGATAATACAATCAGGCGGGGTAAACAGCGGTCAGCATTGTAAGGAATTCTGACAACGATGGCGAGAGTATAGTTCGTTTTTTGCTGCCGAACTGTTCAAGCACTACATTGCCCGTCACATTACACAGCGAAACCAGATCCAGCTCGGAATCTGTGGTCGCCAGAAAAATCGTTGGCGTCAGCTTCAGGCGCTTTTGCGTAACCAGATGACCAATCAGATTTTCCTGCAAACGGGTAAAATCCTCCGGGCTCCATACCTGCAACAGCGTCAGCGCATTGCCCTGCCAGCTGGTAGTCATATCTCCGGCAAACTGCGTGGTATAGAACTCATGCGCTTCGGGACGCAACTGTAATTCCATCGCGCGTTCGACATTTTCCAGGGTCGCCTGCGGGCTGAATGTCTGAGTCAGCCAGTACACCTTATCTTCTTCCGTCTTCACCACGCATGGCGAATCCACGCCAAACAGGGCTTCGCTGGAAGGCGGCATGCCGGTTTCCTGTTGCCAGAGATCGACAAAACGCTGAGTAAATTCACGCAATGCTACAGAAACTTCAGACTCCATAATTCTCTCATCTTCCGGTAAGGCTGGGTTAAACTGGTGGCTATTCTCTATTGTACCGATCTCTTAGCAAGGTGACAGCATGTCCTCATATCAGGATAACCCCGCTCTGGCGCAACTGACGCTGGGCAAAAGTATGGCTTACGTTGACCATTATGATGCGTCTTTATTGCAGGCCGTTCCGCGCAGCATGAACCGTGAGCCGCTGGGCTTGTATCCGGATAATTTACCGTTTCATGGCGCAGATATCTGGACGCTGTATGAACTGTCCTGGCTCAACGCCAAAGGATTGCCGCAGGTTGCCGTGGGCGAAATCAGCCTGAATGCCAATAGTCAGAACCTGATCGAATCCAAAAGTTTCAAACTCTATCTGAACAGTTTCAATCAGACCGTCTTCCCGGACTGGGAAACCGTGCAGGAAACCTTAACCCGTGACCTGAGCGCCTGCGCGCAAGGTGACGTGACGGTAACGGTCAGCCGCCTGTCTGAAATAGAAGGCACGCCGGTAGGACATTTCGCAGGCGTCTGTATTGACGAGCAGGATATTGAAATCGACAGCTATGAATTCAGTACTGATTATCTGGCCAATGCTAAAGGTGATGAAATTGTTGAAGAATCGCTGGTCAGCCATCTGCTGAAATCCAACTGTCTGATCACGCATCAGCCGGACTGGGGTTCCGTACAGATCCAATACCGCGGCCCGAAAATTGACCGCGAAGCCCTGCTGCGCTATCTGGTGTCTTTCCGTCATCACAACGAATTCCACGAACAGTGCGTCGAGCGGATCTTCAACGATCTGCTGCGTTTCTGCCAGCCGGAAAAACTTGCCGTGTATGCCCGTTACACACGTCGCGGCGGGCTGGATATCAATCCGTGGAGATCCAACTTCCCGTTTGAACCTGCAACAGCGAGACTTGTCAGACAATAATGCGAGACGTTGCTCAAGAACTGAGCTAACGCTCTGTCAGCATTGGTAAAAGCCTGATGACAGGGTTACTGTTAAATTGCATACGTAAATTGCATACGGCGCAAAAAACATGATCCGAAAAATCATGCGCCGCAATCAGGTAGCAGAAAGAATCACTGCACCCGTTGGTGTCAAGGAGCAACTTTGATTACACATATCAGCCCGTTAGGCTCAATGGATTTGTTGTCGCAGCTGGAAGTCGACATGCTCAAACGCACTGCGAGCAGCGACCTCTATCGCCTTTTCCGAAATTGTTCACTGGCCGTTCTCAACAGCGGCAGCCAGACTGACAGCAGTAAAGAACTTCTCGAACGTTACGAAAGCTTTGATATCAACGTGCTGCGCAGAGAGCGTGGCGTCAAACTCGAGCTGGTGAATCCGCCGGAAGATGCGTTTGTGGACGGGCGGATCATCCGTTCATTGCAGGCTAATTTGTTTGCCGTGCTGCGCGACATTTTGTTCGTCAGTGGTCAAATCGACAACGCCGGTCGTTTTCAGCACCTGAATACCGAAAATTCAGCACACCTGACCAACCTGGTGTTTTCTATTTTACGCAACGCCCGCGCCCTGCATCTGGATGAAGATCCGAACATGGTCGTGTGCTGGGGCGGTCACTCCATTAATGAAATCGAATACCAGTACGCCCGCAACGTCGGCAGCCAGCTGGGTTTACGCGAACTGAACATTTGCACCGGCTGCGGGCCGGGTGCGATGGAAGCGCCGATGAAAGGAGCCGCCGTCGGTCACGCGCAACAGCGTTACAAATCAGGCCGCTTTATCGGCATGACCGAGCCTTCAATTATTGCCGCTGAACCGCCTAACCCGCTGGTCAATGAACTGATCATCATGCCGGATATCGAAAAACGGCTTGAGGCGTTCGTACGTATTGCCCACGGGATCATTATCTTCCCGGGTGGCGTAGGTACCGCAGAAGAACTGTTGTATCTGCTGGGGATCCTGATGGATCCGGAAAACAGCGATCAGGTTCTTCCGCTGATCCTGACCGGTCCGAAAGAAAGCGCCGATTACTTCCACGTGCTCGATGCGTTCATTAAAGACACGCTCGGCGAAGATGCCTGCAAGTTCTACACCATCATCATCGACGATCCGACCGAAGTGGCCCGTCAGATGAAACGCGCTATGCCGCTGGTGAAAGAGAACCGCCGTAATAGCGGGGACGCTTACAGCTTCAACTGGTCGATTCGCATTGCACCTGATTTGCAGCATCCTTTCGAGCCAAACCATGAAAACATGGCGAATCTGAACCTTTATCCAAATCAGCCACCGCAGGAACTTGCCGCCGCACTGCGCCGCGCCTTCTCGGGGATTGTGGCCGGTAACGTGAAAGAGTTTGGGATCCACGCCATCGAACAACATGGTCGCTTTAAGTTGCACGGCGATCCGGCATTAATGAAGAAAATGGACAGCCTGCTGCAAGGGTTCGTCGCTCAGCACCGCATGAAATTGCCGGGCAGCGCGTACATTCCTTGTTATGAGATTTGTGCCTGACCCCTCAGTCACGTTTCAAAAGCAGATCTAAGGGCGACGCGAGTCGCCTTTATTATGGAGATTATCATGGCTATACATCTGCTGATTATCGATGCCCTGAACCTGATCCGCCGGATTCATGCGGTTCAGGGTTCGCCTTGTCTGACTACCTGCCAGAACGCCATCGCACAGCTGATTCAGCATACTCAGCCCACGCACGCCGTTGCGGTATTTGACGAAGATGACCGCGCAGACAGCTGGCGTCATCAGTGTCTGCCTGACTACAAAGCCGGGCGCACACCGATGCCGGAAAATTTATTCGCGGAAATGCCCAGTCTGAAAGCCGGTTTCGAATCGCAGGGCATCGCCTGCTGGCATTCGACGGGCAACGAAGCGGATGACCTGGCGGCAACGCTGGCAGCGAAAGTATCGTCCGGCGGGCATCAGGTCACCATCGTTTCAACCGACAAAGGTTACTGCCAGCTGCTGGCACCGAACGTTCAGATCCGCGATTACTTCCAGAAACGCTGGCTGGATATGCCTTTTGTGCAGCAAACCTTTGGTGTTCTGCCGCAGCGACTGACCGATTACTGGGGGCTGGCCGGGATCAGCAGCAGTAAAATTCCGGGCGTGCCGGGGATAGGCCCGAAGACGGCGGTTACGCTACTGACGCAGACCGGATCGCTGGATGAGCTTTACGATAATCTGGAAGGCGTGCCAGAAAAATGGCGTAAAAAACTGGAGGAACATCGCGAACAGGCTTATATCTGCAAACGGGTTTCGACACTGCAAACCGACGTCGCGCTGGACGGCAATTTACAGCAACTGCGTCTGCCATAAAATGGGTGTAAAAAAGGCGCTTCTTATTAAGAAACGCCATAACCAGATACTTAAAATACTTCGAGTTGCAGCCAGCGCATCAGCAACTCGAAGTATGAAGAGTACCTCAGCGGTCGCGCTCGTCGCGACGCCCACCGATGGCCGACCAGAAACGGCGGATATGCACGGTGACTTCTTCGCGGTCATGATAAAGCTGTTTCGCGAAAATCTCCGCGTTCACGCCATTTTCTTTCAGACGCTCATCGATACGCTCAAGAATGTTAGACACTTCTTCGTAACGTTTTTTCATCGGCAATTTAAGGTTAAAGATCGCCTCACGACACCAGCCGTTGACCAGCCAGTCACACATCAGCGCAGCCACTTTCGCCGGTTTTTCTACCATATCGCACACCAGCCAGTAGTTTTTGGTACTGGTGGATTTGTAACGAAAGCCGTCTTCACGCAGGTGTATAACCTGACCGGTTTCCATCAGGCTTGGCGCCATCGGGCCGTTATCGACAGCCGTGACCATCATGCTGCGTTGTGTCAGCTGATACGTCCAGCCGCCAGGGCACGCGCCTAAATCGACCGCGTACATGCCGCTGGCCAGACGTTCATCCCACTCATCCGCCGGAATAAAGACGTGGAAAGCTTCTTCGAGTTTCAGCGTCGAACGGCTTGGCGCTTCAGACGGGAACTTGAGGCGCGGAATACCCATATAGAAAGGTGAGTTGTTATTGCTGTAGGAATATCCCACGTAGCAACAACCCGGCGCGATAAAGAACACATGCACCACCGGGCGCAGCGCGTTCTCTTTCTTACCCAGCACTTTGCGTTCACGCATTGCGGAACGCAGCGGCACCGTCAGTTTGCGACAGAACTTGGTCAGCTCTTTGCTTTCATTGGTGTCCGGCACTTCAACGCGAAGTTCACCACCGTTGGTGATGACGTTCTGAACCATGCCAACGATCGGAGAAACGCGATCTTCCGGCGGTAAATCTTTCAGCAATTCGCCGACCACGATTAACTGACGGGCAAAAATCAGTTCACGGAACGGCAAATTCTTCGCAATCTTGTCAGCATCATCCGGCTGATAGCATTCAAACAGCACATAACCGCTGTTTTCTTTAACACGGGCAAAACCGAAGATTTCCATCTTTGCGGCTTTGTCGGTAATTTCTGCTGCGCATTCTTTTTCAAAACCCTGACGGCAGTAGAGAGCAACTTTATTCATGGCGTTCGGCCTTTTTCTTCAGGCGCAGTGCGCCGATCAACAACAAAATCCAACCGACCAGGAACAAGGTACCGCCAATCGGAGTTACAAAAACGAATAAACGGAGATGCGACAACGCCAGACAATAGAGGCTGCCGCTGAACAACACGGTTCCCAGCGCTAAAAAGGCGCTGCTCCAGTAGAACCACACATTACGCTGGCGCTGCATCGCAACACCTAAAATCATTACCGCCAGCGTATGAATACTTTGATACGTTAATCCGGTATGGATCCACGCCATTTCCGCTTCGCCGAGTGACTGACTCAGCACGTGTGCGCCAAAGGCACCGAAAGCGACATAGATAAAACCGCTGATCGCGGCGAAGATCAACATTGAACGACTGGTCATTATGCGTTACCTGTTATCGTTATTTGCCGATGAAAATCCCAAGTAATCAGTCTGATAAGCAGACTCAGGACGTTCTATCCCCAGAAATCCGGCTTCATGCCTGATCGAAACGAAAGCGCAGTTTTTCCTGCTCGCTGGCTGCACGCGCGAGGATCCACTGACGAAAGGCGGCTATTTTACCCAGTTCTGCCTGACTGTCATGACAAACCAGATAAAAAGCATTTTTACTGATCAACACTTCACTGAACGGACACACCAGGCGTCCGGCCTCAATCTCTGTCTGCGCCATGACATTATTCACCAGCGCAATTCCCTGTCCGTGAACCGCGGCCTGAACCACCATCGCGCTGTGGCTGAAAATGGGTCCCTGCTGAACATTGATCTGCTGTAGCCCGAGCTGTTTGGTGTAGGCCAGCCAGTCGCGGCGTGAAGCATCGTGCAGTAAAGTATGGTGGCTTAGATCTGCCGGTTCCTTCAGCGGATTATCGCTCATCAGTAAAGAAGGAGAACAAACCGGAAGTAAATACTCAGCATATAAACGCTCGGCACGAAGACCCGGCCAGTTACCCCGACCGTGGAAAATCGCTACGTCTACATCGTCGGACAATTTGTCTTCTTCACGGTCCACAGCCTGGATGCGCACATCGATGCCCGGATAAGCTGAGTTAAAGCCAGACAATCTTGGTACCAGCCACTGAATCGCAAAGCTCGGCGGCAAACTCACCGTCAGAGCGCCTTTCGCGCTGCGCGCCTGAAGTTTGCGCGTCGCCTCATTCAGGGATGAGAATATCTCCTTAATATCCAGATAATAGCTCTGCCCTTCTTCGGTCAGTAACAATGAGCGATTACGCCTGCGAAACAGTTTTAACCCTAAAAAGTCCTCAATTGACTTAATCTGGTGGCTAACAGCGGCCTGCGTGACGAACAATTCTTCGGCAGCCTTAGTAAAACTAAGGTGGCGTGCTGCGGCATCAAATACCCGCAGAGAATTTAAAGGCGGTAAACGTTTTGACATAGAATGAATACTTCTTATTCGCCGGTAAGCGGAGCGCCTGTCCGCGGTTTTAGATATTAGTTTTTTTAATCCGAGACATTATAATTTGTCCGTTGAGGATGTACAGGCAAAAACCTATAGTGGCGCCACTTCCTGAGCCGGAACGAAAAGTAGATTGGTATGAGGATGCTGAAATACTTTTGGCTTGTGGTTGTGATGTTGTGTTTGCAATTGTCTGGCAATCCGGACACGTAGCTTGAATGCTACAAACTTTTCACTTCCTGTACATTACCCTGTCTGTCCAAAGTGATTTTTCAGCACCGCAATTTGCGGTGCTTTTTTTTGCCTGTTTTTCATGACACGTCAGGGCTTGTGCAGCATTATGCGGGCGCATAATGTGACAAAACCGGCCTCATCGCAAGAAGAGCCGGTTTTGTCATAAAGCAGAACGTGAGGTCACCCCGGACTCATAGAATCAGGGAGGTTACCTGAGGGATTAATTCCCTTCTGCCATTTCTTTAACTTCAGATTTATTGATCTGCTGCTTGTTGCCATACGCATCGGTATAACTGATCATACCGGTATCACTGTCCGTGCTAGGTTTACCCTCAGCAACAATGGTACGGCCATCGTTGGTATGCATCACGTAGTTGCTCGAACAGGCGGCAAGTGTTGTTGTCAGCAGTGCAGCTGAAATTACGGCGGCGATCTTCTTCATCATAGACTCCTTGCAGATTAAAATGCTTTAAATTCCTGGTTAAACTCCAGGCTAATGCGTCTAGTCTTCGTAATTCAGCATAACAAACCTCTGATAAATTTCCAGGTAACCATTCCTAAAATGAATAAGCGGCTTGTGTTACAAAAACTGCTTTTTTAAACTCAGGCCGAAGGATCTGATTTCGTATGACAGACTTTAACCCCGCCGGATTCCGCCAGCAGTTTCCTGCGCTGTCTCAGGGACAATGCTATCTCGACAGCGCTGCCACGGCGCTGAAGCCGCAGGCGGTAATCGACGCGACCGTAAATTTCTATACGCAGGAAGGCGCAACCGTCCACCGCAGCCAGCATCGTGCGGCGCAAACTCTGACGGAACAATACGAGCAGGCCAGAGTTCAGATGGCGCAATGGATTAATGCGCCGCGAAGCGAAAATATCGTCTGGACACGGGGAACGACCGAATCGATAAATCTGGTGGCACAAAGCTGGCTGCGTCCGCGCCTGCAACCGGGTGATGAGATTATTGTCAGTCAGGCTGAACATCACGCGAACCTCATTCCGTGGCTGATAGTGGCACAACAGTGTCGGGCGCACGTTGTCACGCTGCCGGTAGATAAATACGGTATTCCGGATATCAATGCCCTCCCCGCACTTCTGAACGGTAAAACACGCCTGCTGGCTCTGACGCAAATGTCGAACGTGACCGGCGCCATGCCCGATATTGCCCGCGCCGTTGAACAGGCACATACCAACGGCACGCCCGTGCTTATCGATGGCGCACAGGGCGTGGTGCATTGCCCGCCAGATGTACAGCGGCTTGATATCGACTTTTATGCTTTCTCCGGTCATAAGCTTTACGGACCGACCGGCATCGGCGTGCTGTATGGCAAAACCGAATTACTGGAAAGTATGACGCCGTGGCAGGGTGGCGGGAAAATGCTGACGCAGGCTTCTATGACGGATTTCACACCGCAGGCCGTTCCGCATCGCTTCGAAGCGGGAACGCCGAATATTGCCGGTGTGATCGGGATGTCTGCTGCACTGAAATGGTTGAAAACTTTCGATCTGCAAGCCGCAGAGAAATACAGCCAACGTCTGGCGACACTGGCAGAAGAACAACTGTCGCAGATTGAAGGCTTCCGCAGTTTCCGCTGTCAGAATTCTACCGTTCTGGCATTTGATATCGCCGGTGTGCATCACAGTGACCTGGTGGCGTTGCTGTCTGAACAGGCGATTGCCCTGCGCGCCGGACAGCATTGCGCTCAGCCACTGATGGATGCGCTGGGCATCAGCGGAACATTACGCGCCTCATTTGCACCGTATAATAATGAACAGGACGTTACACGGCTGGTCGGGGCGGTAAAATATGCCCTCGATTTGTTAGCCGACTAATTCATTGTTTGGGGAATATCATGTTAGCGCCACATCCTTTCGGCCACGAGATCACTGAAGCTTCACTGACCGAAAAATTCGCCTCTTTCCGTCAGTGGGAAGACCGCTATCGCCAGTTAATCCTGCTCGCGAAATCCCTGCCGCCGCTGGATATGGCACTGAAAACGCCTGAAAATGAGCTGTCCGGGTGCGAAAACAGGGTCTGGCTGGGGGCGGAAAAAGCAGAAAACGGGACAATGCATTTTTATGGCGACAGCGAAGGTCGCATCGTGAAAGGTCTGCTGGCCGTGCTGCTGACGGCAGTAGAAGGCAAAACGCCAGACGAGATCGTAAAGCGTGATCCGCTGGCGCTGTTTGACGTGTTGGGATTGCGTGAGCAGCTCAGCACCAGCCGCTCGAGCGGACTGAATGCGCTGGCAGAAGGCGTTATCGCCCTTGCCCGTCAGGCGGCCTGAGCCTGACGCTGTGCTTTCGCCATCATTTTCTTCAGTACATGAGAAACCGCGACAAACCCAAACGTCGCGGTAACCATGGTCGCCGCACCAAAACCGGATGCACAATCCATCCGTTTCGGCCCTTCAGCCGTTGCCCGCGACGCACAGACTGAGCCATCGGCCTGCGGATACATCAGCGGTTCGCTGGAAAATACGCAGTCAATCCCGAGCTTACCTTTGCTGTTTTTCACCACGTTAAAATCATTTTTCAAACGTTCGCGCAGTTTTGCCGCCAGCGGATCCTGAATAGTTTTCGCCAGATCCACGACAGAAATCTGCGTAGGATCGATTTGTCCGCCCGCACCGCCGGTTGTCACTACCGGGATCTTATAACGACGGCAATAAGCCAGCAGAGCGGCTTTTGGCCGCACGCTGTCGATAGCATCAATCACATAGCTGAACCCCTGATTGAGCATCTCAGCCACATTATCCGGCGTAATAAAATCGTCAATGCAGGTGACTTTACACTCCGGATTAATCGCCAGAATACGCTGCGCCATGATTTCCGTTTTCGCCTGCCCGACATTTTCACGCAACGCATGGATCTGGCGGTTGGTGTTAGTGACACACACATCATCCATATCAATCAGCGTAATCGCGCCAATGCCGGTTCGCGCCAGCGCTTCCGCAGCCCAGGAGCCCACACCGCCAATACCAATCACACAGACATGCGCCTGCGAAAACAGCGCCAGCGACTGCTGACCATAAAGCCGGGCAGTTCCACCAAAACGTTGCTGATAAGCGTCGGAGTAAGTAGCTGTCATGAAACGATAAACCTCAGTGCGTTGTGTCGAAATCTAGTTGGATGGCGCGTAAGCCGTGAACAGCGGCTTGCCGTTCTGCGCTGATTTTAACACCCAGACGCGTCCGTAGTGATTATAATATCCTGCCGCATGACCCGCATCTGTCCCAATCCCCTGATACATATCGAAATGTTGCCCTTTAATCGCACCGCCGACATCCAGTGCGACCATCAGACGCATATGATATTTACCGGTGAATTTACCCTTATCATTTAATTCAGGGACTTCGGCCAGCAAAGTGGTACCCGCCGGGATCAGCGAACGGTCGGACGCCACTGACGCTTTGGCGATCAGCGGAACACCGCTTGCGCCACGAACCGGGGCGAACGGTTCCGGCTTAAAGAAGACAAATGACGGATTTTGTTCCAGCAGTTCGCGGACTTCAGCCGCATTGTGCGTATCGGCCCACTGACGGATAGCCTGCATCGACATGTTTTCACGCGCCACTTCGCCACGGTCGATCAGCACTTTGCCGATACTGCGGTAGGCATGGCCGTTTTTGCCTGCGTAGCCAAAGAACATGAACGGGCGACCATCGCCGTAATCGACATACCCGCTGCCCTGCACTTCCATCATGAAGTTATCCATCAGAGAGTTGGTCCAGGCAATCACGTAGTTATCGCTCAGCGCACCGGAGTATATAGAAGCGCGATCCGGCAGACGGCCGCGTTTCGGTGGCATACGGTACAGCGGATACTGGAATTCCCCCTGACGGGTATAACGCGCCTGCAACACAGGCGTGTAATAGCCAGTCAGCTGGACGTTACCGAAATTGTCAGCGCCTTCCATCTGATACGCACTGATTCCATACTGGCTCAGATTGCGGGTATCCGCGCCGGAACGTAACCATTGCTGTACGGCCTGGAAAGTCGTGTTATTACGACCATATAAAGAAGAAGAGGCAATTTGAACTGCGGCAACCTGATTGGAGTAATCCAACGCATTCACCGGTTTGCCTGTCGCATTCGGCTCATTGACGTATTCAAGCGCATTATCCAGACGACCATCTTTATACTGTTGGCCGCGGTCAGTGGGTCGCGAGGAACATCCCGCCAGTACCGCTATCACCAGACCACCCAGCAGATATTTACTCCAACGTCCTTTCATTATTGCCGCGCTCTCTTACTTTCAGGGAAATGACTGGCGAAACGATAACAAACGGCCTATCAGAAAGGAATTGCCACAGCCGAAAAAAGTGTGCTGAGCCAAATTGGCCATCAAACGGGTATTTTGTGGATAAAAAGTCAGCAACTAAGTGCTTTATTTGAATAAATAAAAAAAAGGGTTGCACGAAATCTCATGGGGAGTATAGTTCGCCTCCATCGGACGCGGGGTGGAGCAGCCTGGTAGCTCGTCGGGCTCATAACCCGAAGGTCGTCGGTTCAAATCCGGCCCCCGCA
>NZ_RAHH01000033.1 GCF_003602095.1 Rahnella woolbedingensis
ATGCAAGGGAAGTGAGAGAAAAAAGGTCGAAATATCCTTTAAAAAACAATGCTGGTCACCTTAAGTGACCAGCATTAACCTGCGGGTCGCTTTTTTTATGCCTGAAATCTGATGCCGGGGTTTAGGGTTTCTTCCAGAGGTTCCCTACCAGTGAAAACCCGCATGCCTGCATAAACGCCGCAGTCACCGCGTCGTCATCAGCTTTCATCGTCCAGCTTTTCACCTGCGGCAATTGCGCCTGCAAATCCTCCATCAGATACAACCCGACACCGCGACGGCGCGTCACTTCGCGCACCAGCAGATCACTCATTTCAGCCTGATTGCCGCTGAGCGTAATTTTCACTGCGCCGAGAATGCGTTCGTTAAACACCGCGGCAAACAGCGCACAGTCATTTTGCAGGCTGGCTTGCCAATCACTTTCGGTTTGCTCCGGCCAGATTTTTGCCAGGTCGATGAGATCCTGCGCGCTGAGTGACGTCAGTTTTTGGATAGTTAATTTCATGATGCGGAAGGTCAGAAAAAGGAAGCGTTTAGTGTAGCGGAATCCACTAAAAATCGGGCGTAACTTTTTTTGTACAGTAACAGGTCGAAAAGTTTTTTGGCGATCTCTGCATAAGCGATAAATGTTGGCTTTAATCAATAAAGCCAGTGTTAACGACTGATTGTTTAATTCGGGGCCGCCTTTTCACCCAAATAAAATTCTGTTTACACCTCATATTTCTGATTGCGCTATTTGATTTGCAGAAGAAAATTCCTGTTTAATGATATGAATTATAAAGTCTTATTCGAAAATAAGACGAAATAAGCCAGTAACTCATTATTACTTATACCAAATTTTATAAGTGACGATGTTTTGAACAGGCAAAAAAAGAGCAAACCACAACACACATCAAACGGGGTAATCGGATGAAAGTAACTAAGGGTAAGATCTGGCTGGCAGGTTGTATTGCATTAGCAATGAGTCAGGCGGCATTCGCAAAAGACATCAAAGTCGCCATTGTTGGTGCTATGTCAGGTCCGGTCGCCCAGTACGGTGACATGGAATTTACGGGTGCAAAACAAGCCATCGCTGACATCAACGCCAAAGGCGGCGTGAAAGGTGACAAACTGGTTGGTGTGGAATATGACGATGCCTGTGACCCGAAACAAGCGGTCGCGGTAGCGAACAAAGTGATTAACGACGGTATCCGTTACGTCATCGGCCACCTGTGTTCTTCTTCTACTCAGCCTGCTTCCGATATCTATGAAGACGAAGGCGTGCTGATGATTACGCCAGCGGCGACCAATGCAGACCTGACCACCCGTGGTTATAAAATGGTGATGCGCACCACCGGTCTGGATTCCGACCAGGGCCCGACCGCTGCAAAATACATCCTCGACACTATCAAACCAAAACGCATCGCCGTTGTGCATGACAAACAACAGTACGGCGAAGGTCTGGCCCGTTCAGTTCAGGACGCACTGAAAAAAGGCGGCGGCAACGTTGTTCTGTTTGAAGGCGTCACCGCAGGCGATAAAGACTTCTCTACGCTGGTTGCGCGTCTGAAGAAAGACAACGTCGATTTCGTTTACTTCGGTGGTTACTACCCGGAAATGGGCCAGATCCTGCGTCAGTCAAAACAAGCCGGTCTGAACGCGAAGTTCATGGGGCCGGAAGGCGTGGGCAACTCCTCACTGTCTAACATTGCCGGTGATGCTTCAGAAGGCATGTTTGTGACGTTGCCAAAACGTTATGACCAGGTTCCGGCCAACCAGCCCATCGTTGATGCACTGAAAGCCAAAAAACTCGATCCAACCGGTCCGTTCGTCTGGACAACTTATGCGGCATTGCAGGCGCTGACTACCGGTATGGAACGCAGCGGCAGCATGGAGCCGGCTGACATTGCTAAAAATCTGAAATCAGCTTCCGTGGATACCGTAATGGGCCCGCTGAGCTGGGATGAGAAAGGTGACCTGAAAGGATTCGAATTCGGTATTTTCGAGTGGCATAAAGACGGCACGTCTACCCCTATCAAATAAAACCGCACCAAAGTGGTTCTCCGCTCCCTCCCCTGCGAAGGGGAGGGCTGGGGTGGGGTATTAATGGCAACTGAGTTGTTTGCAAAACCCCCTCCCAACCTCCCCCTTCGCAGGGGGAGGAGTAGCACAAGTTATCAAACCCTTGATTAATAAGGATAGGGTATGTCAGAGCAGTTCCTCTATTTCATTCAGCAGATGTTCAACGGCGTGACGTTGGGCAGTACTTATGCGCTGATCGCCATTGGTTACACCATGGTTTACGGCATTATCGGCATGATCAACTTCGCCCACGGCGAGGTGTATATGATCGGCAGTTATGTCTCTTTTATCGTAATCGCCGCTTTGATGATGATGGGTATCGACGCCAGCTGGTTGCTGATCGGTGCCGGTTTTATCGCCGCGATTGTGATTTCCAGTGCTTATGGCTGGAGTATTGAACGCGTGGCGTATAAGCCGGTGCGTAACTCCAAGCGTCTGATTGCACTGATTTCTGCCATCGGGATGTCAATTTTTCTCCAAAACTACGTCAGCCTGACTCAGGGCTCACGTGACCTTGCTTTACCCAGTCTGGTGACTGGCCAGTGGAAACTGGGGGAGGCGAATGGTTTCGCCGCGACGATCAGCACCATGCAACTGATTATCTGGATAGTCACGTTTGTCGCCATGCTGGCGCTGACGCTGTTTATCCGTTATTCGCGTATGGGACGTGCCTGCCGTGCCTGCGCAGAAGATCTCAAAATGGCCAGCCTGCTGGGGATCAGCACTGACCGCGTGATCTCGCTGACCTTCGTGATTGGCGCATTAATGGCTGCCGTCGCGGGCGTTCTGCTCGGTCAGTTCTATGGCGTCATCAACCCGTACATCGGCTTTATGGCCGGGATGAAAGCCTTCACCGCTGCGGTTCTCGGCGGTATCGGCAGCATTCCGGGCGCGATGATCGGCGGCCTGATTTTAGGCGTGGCCGAAGCGCTGACCTCGGCGTATCTGAGCACTGAATACAAAGACGTGGTCTCCTTCGCACTGCTGATTGTGGTGTTGCTGGTGCTGCCGACCGGTATTCTCGGACGTCCGGAGGTTGAGAAAGTATGAAGCGCCTGAATCTGTTAAATGCGCTGGTCTCCGCTTTCGTTCTGCTGGTGCTGGCCTCGTTCATCATGGGGCTGCAGCTGGGCCTCGATGGCACCAAACTGGTGGTTCACGGCGCCGGTGAAGTACGCTGGATGTGGATCGCCATTGGTTGCGCCATCGTCTTCGTGTTCCAGTTGTTTCGCCCGATGGTCAGCAGCGGCCTGAAAAAAGTCTCCGGCCCGGGCTGGGTTTTGCCGAGCTTTGATGGTTCGACGCCGAAACAAAAACTGCTGGCGCTGGTGCTGATTATCGCGGCTATCGCCTGGCCGTTTATCGTCTCGCGCGGCACGGTGGATATCGCCACGCTGACACTCATCTACATCATGCTCGGTCTCGGCCTGAACGTGGTGGTCGGGCTTTCCGGTCTGCTTGTACTGGGTTATGGCGGTTTTTATGCCATCGGTGCCTACACTTACGCGTTGCTGAACCACTATTACGGCATCGGTTTCTGGGAAGCGTTACCGCTGGCGGGTCTGGTCTCTGCGGCGTTTGGTTTCCTGCTCGGATTCCCGGTTCTGCGGCTACGGGGTGACTATCTGGCGATCGTCACACTCGGTTTCGGTGAAATCGTTCGTATCCTGCTGCTCAACAATACCGAACTGACCGGCGGGCCAAACGGCATCAGCCAGATCCCAAAACCGACGCTGTTCGGGCTGGAGTTCAGCCGCACGCCACGCGACGGTGGCTGGGATACGTTCAGTAATTTTTTCCATGTTGCGTATGATCCGAGCGACCGCATCATCTTTCTGTATATGGTGGCGCTTCTGCTGGTGATCGCGACACTGTTCATCATCAACCGTCTGCTGCGTATGCCGTTAGGGCGTGCGTGGGAAGCGCTGCGTGAAGATGAAATTGCCTGCCGGTCGCTCGGGCTGAATCCGACCCGCATCAAACTGACCGCGTTTACCATCAGTGCCGCGTTTGCCGGTTTCGCCGGTACGCTGTTCGCCGCGCGTCAGGGCTTCGTCAGCCCGGAATCCTTCACCTTTGCGGAATCCGCTTTCGTGCTGGCTATCGTGGTGCTTGGCGGAATGGGCTCGCAGTTTGCAGTGATTCTGGCGGCAATTTTGCTGGTGGTTTCCCGCGAGCTGATGCGTGACCTGAATGAATACAGCATGTTACTGCTTGGCGCATTAATGGTGCTGATGATGATCTGGCGTCCGCAGGGCTTGCTGCCGATGAAACGTGTCCATCTCAAACTGAAGCTTTCGAAGAAACAAATCGCAGATCAGGGGGAACAGGCATGAGTACGCAACCTCTGTTAGCGGTTGAAGGGCTGATGATGCGTTTTGGCGGCCTGCTGGCGGTCAACAACGTCGCGCTGAATCTCAACCAGGGCGAAATTGTCTCGCTGATCGGCCCGAACGGCGCCGGTAAAACCACGGTGTTTAACTGCCTGACCGGTTTCTACAAACCGAGCGGCGGCACCATTAAACTGCGCGACCAGCATCTTGAAGGCTTGCCGGGGCAGAAAATTGCCCGCATGGGCGTGGTGCGTACTTTCCAGCACGTGCGACTGTTCCGCGAAATGACCGTGATCGAAAACCTGCTGGTCGCCCAGCATCAGCACCTGAAAAGCGGTGTGCTGGCAGGTCTGTTCAAAACGCCGGGATTTCGTCGCGCCGAAGACGATGCGCTCGACCGCGCCGCCGACTGGCTGGAACGTGTCGGGTTGCTCGAGCTGGCAAACCGTCAGGCAGGTAATCTGGCCTACGGTCAGCAACGTCGTCTGGAAATTGTCCGCTGCATGGTGACGCGTCCGGAAATCCTGATGCTCGATGAACCGGCAGCCGGTCTGAACCCGCGCGAAACCGAAGAGCTGAACCAGCTGATTGCCGAACTGCGTAACCAGCACAACGTGTCGGTGCTGCTGATTGAGCATGATATGAAACTGGTGATGGGCATTTCTGACCGTATCTACGTGGTGAATCAGGGCACGCCGCTGGCGCAGGGCACACCGGCTGAAATTCGCAATAATCCTGACGTGATCCGTGCCTATCTGGGCGAAAGTTAATGGGTGAAGGGACAGAACAAGATGTTGTCATTTAATCAGGTATCCGCCCATTACGGCAAAATTCAGGCGCTGCATGAAGTCAGTCTGAGCATCAATAAAGGGGAAATCGTCACGCTGATCGGCGCGAACGGCGCGGGTAAAACCACGCTGCTCGGCAGTTTATGTGGCGAACCCCGTGCAACCAACGGTTCGATCATTTTCGAAGGGCAGGACATCACGCAGTGGCAGACCGCCAAAATCATGCGCGGCGATATTGCGATTGTGCCGGAAGGCCGCCGCGTGTTTTCGCGTATGACCGTTGAAGAGAATCTGGCGATGGGCGGTTTCTTTGCCACGCGCGATCAGTTCCATGCCCGTCTGGAGCGCGTGTTTACGCTGTTCCCGCGCCTGAAAGAGCGCCGTATTCAGCGTTCGGGCACCATGTCCGGCGGCGAGCAACAGATGCTGGCAATCGGCCGTGCGCTGATGAGCCAGCCGCGTTTGCTGCTCCTTGATGAGCCGTCGCTGGGACTGGCGCCGATCATCATCCAGCAGATTTTCGACACCATCCAGCAGCTGCGCGAAGAGGGAATGACCATCTTCCTGGTGGAGCAAAACGCCAATCAGGCGCTGAAACTCGCCGACCGCGGATATGTGCTGGAGAACGGTCATGTGGTGCTGGAAGACACCGGCGCGGCATTGCTGGCCAACGAAGCGGTACGTGCGGCCTATCTCGGCGCATAAATTGAATTCGATTTTTGAAAATCTGTGATAAATCTATAAAACCGCACGGCAAGCGCTTTGCGGTTTTTATTTTGTCTATAAATTAACATCTCTCACATTCGTATAACTTTGCACATCATCAGGAACATGTCATGAACACAGAAGGTTTACTCGCCGCCCGTATGGTCAGGCTAAAAAGTTCGGCCATCCGGGAATTGCTGAAACACAGCAAAATGGAAGGCGTTATCTCACTGGCGGGTGGTATTCCTTCTTCAGCGCTTTTTGATTTCGAGGGCCTGCGTGAAGCCACACAGCTGGCGATCACCGAACAGGCGGAAAATGCCTTTCAGTATGGCCTGACCGAAGGCAGTTATACGCTGCGTGAGCGTATTGCTGAACTTTGTCATGAACGTGGCGTAGTGGCGAGCCCGGACGATATTGTGGTTACCGCCGGGTCCCAGCAGGCGCTGGATCTGGTGATGCGCGCCGTGGTGAATCCGGATGACGTATTTGTGGTCGAGCGCCCGACCTATCTGGCGGCATTACAGACGCTGGAACTGGCCGAGGCCAAACTGCTGTCTGTCGGTTCTGACGGCGACGGCATGATTGTTGATGAGCTGGCTGAACTGCTGAAAACGCAGAAAATCAAAGGCGTGTATTTGGTGCCAACATTCGGTAACCCGAGCGGCGTAACCCTGAGCCGTGCCCGTCGTGAGCAGCTGGTGAAACTGGCGTCACAGCATGAGTTCCTGATTGTAGAAGATGACCCGTATGGCGAACTGCGTTTCACCGACGAACGCCAGCCGACACTGTTCGAATTGTCCAAATCGCTGTTCGGTCATGCCGACAACATTATCTACACCTCGACGTTCTCCAAAATTCTGGCACCGGGCCTGCGTCTGGGCTGGGTGATTATGCCTGACTGGTTGTTGCATAAAGTCGCCATCATCAAACAGGCCGCTGATCTGCACGCCAGCGCGCTGTCGCAGAC
The DNA here is from genome assembly GCF_003602095.1 of Rahnella woolbedingensis. Lineage (GTDB taxonomy): Bacteria > Pseudomonadota > Gammaproteobacteria > Enterobacterales > Enterobacteriaceae > Rahnella > Rahnella woolbedingensis. The sequence goes on from NZ_RAHH01000033.1 coordinate 6,855, forward strand.
TATCGCGGAATATTATCTCGGTCTGGGCCGTCTGCCGAAGCAGATCGAAACCATCCGTGCCGCGTATAAAAAGAAATGCCAGATCATGGCCGAATTGCTGGAACGTGAACTGGGTGATGTGCTGACGTTTGAATATCCGAAAGGCGGCATGTTCCTGTGGGCGCGTTTCCGTGAGCCGCGTAACTGCGCTGAGTGGATGAAAAAGACCATGGAGCAGGGCGTAGTGTTTGTGCCTGGCGAATTCTTCTATGCTGATAATCCGGATCACTCCACTTTCCGTCTGTCATTTGCGACCGCCACCGAAGAGCAAATGCACGAGGCGGTTGCCCGCCTGAAACGCGCACTGTAATTCCCGTTATTCTTTTCTCTGAGGCGCATTGTTCACCCGATGCGCCTTATTTTTTGCCATCTGTTTGTCATCTTCGCTTAACTTCTCCGTAACTTAATTGTCATTTTCCCGTGTCATGTTACCTCCCGAATAAAAACGTTTCTCAACATCGATTATTTCGCTGCCCTTGCAGCACACCAGCAGAATTCAGGAGACAGGCATGTTCATCAACCTCAAAAAAACGGTCATCGGCACCGCGCTGACGCTGGCTTTCAGCGCCAATGCTTTCGCTGTGACAGAAATTCCTTTCTGGCACTCTATGGACGGCGAATTAGGCAAAGAAGTGAATTCGCTGGCCGACCGTTTTAACCAGACACACCCTGATGTCAAAATCGTGCCTGTCTACAAAGGCAAATACGACGAGAGCCTGGCTGCGGGTATCGCGGCATACCGTACCGGTAATGCTCCGGCTATTTTGCAGGTTTACGAAGTGGGCACCGCGACCATGATGGCCAGCAAAGCCATCAAGCCGGTCTATGAAGTGTTCAGCGATGCAGGCATTAAAGAAGACGTTTCTCAGTTCGTGCCGACCGTTTCCGGTTATTACTCCGATTCCAAAGGCCGTCTGCTGTCCCAGCCTTTCAACAGCTCCACGCCGGTGCTGTATTACAACAAAGACGCATTTAAGAAAGCCGGCCTGAACCCGGATCAGCCACCAAAAACCTGGCAGGACATGGCCGCGTACACCGAAAAATTGCGTGAAGCGGGCATGAAATGTGGTTACGCCAGCGGCTGGCAGGGCTGGATCCAGATTGAGAACTTCAGCGCCTGGCACGGCCTGCCGATCGCCACCAAAAATAACGGTTTCGATGGCACGGATGCGGTTCTGGAATTCAACAAACCAGAACAAATCAAACATATCCAGATGCTGGAAGACATGAGCAAGAAGGGTGATTTCACCTATTTTGGTCGTAAGGATGAATCCACCGCCAAGTTCTACAATGGCGATTGTGCGATGACTACCGCCTCTTCTGGTTCACTGGCTGATATCCGTCAGTATTCCAAATTCAACTACGGCGTAGGCATGATGCCTTATGACGCAGACATCAAAGGCGCGCCACAAAACGCCATTATCGGCGGTGCAAGCCTGTGGGTGATGAACGGTAAAGACAAAGACACCTACAAAGGCGTTGCCGAATTCCTGCAATTCCTGACCACGCCGGAAATCGCCGCCGAATGGCATCAGAAAACCGGTTATCTGCCGGTGACGACTGCGGCGTATGAGCTGACCAAAAAAGAAGGCTTCTACGACAAGAATCCGGGTTCTGACGTCGCCACCCGCCAGATGCTGAACAAGCCACCATTACCGTTCACCAAAGGCCTGCGTCTGGGCAACATGCCGCAGATCCGTACCATCGTCGATGAAGAACTGGAAAGCGTGTGGAGCGGCAAGAAAACCGCCAAAGAAGCACTGGATACCGCAGTACAGCGCGGGAATCTCCTGCTTCGCCGCTTCGAAGCTTCTACTAAGTAATTCAGTTTTGCTTCCTTTCCTGCGAAGGAGAGGGCTGGGGTGGGGTATTAATGGCAACTCCGTAGTCGTCTTTAAAACTCCCTCCCAACCTCCCCCTTCGCAGGGGGAGGAGTCAAACCCGTCATCGCATCAATGAGTAAACCATCATGAGTTCACACCGCCCCGGTTTTGGTTGCAGCTGGTTGCCCTATGCGCTGGTGCTGCCGCAGTTGCTGATCACCGCGATATTCTTCCTGTGGCCTGCGGGTCAGGCGCTGTGGTATTCGGTGCAGACGCTCGATCCGTTCGGGCTATCCAGTACCTTCGCCGGTATGACTAACTTCACGCAGCTGTTTCAGGACTCGTACTATCTCGACTCTTTCTACACCACGCTGAAATTCAGCTTTATGGTGGCGTTTATCGGACTGGCGGTTTCGCTGTTTTTCGCGGCGCTGGTCGATCACGTGGTACGCGGCAGCCGGATTTATCAGACGCTGATGATCTTGCCTTACGCCGTTGCCCCTGCGGTTGCCGCCGTCTTGTGGATGTTTCTGTTCAGTCCCGGTCTCGGCCTGATCACCCATTTTCTGGGCTCGATAGGCTACAACTGGAACCACGCGCAAAACAGCGGTCAGGCGATGTTCCTGGTGGTGCTGGCATCGGTCTGGAAGCAGGTCAGCTACAACTTTCTGTTCTTCCTGGCGGCGTTGCAGTCGATCCCTAAATCTCTGGTGGAAGCGGCGGCTATCGACGGCGCAGGCCCGGTGCGGCGCTTCTTCAATCTGGTATTGCCCCTTATTTCGCCGGTGAGCTTCTTCCTGCTGGTAGTCAATCTGGTGTACGCCTTCTTCGATACCTTCCCGGTGATTGATGCCGCGACAGCGGGTGGCCCGGTACAGGCGACCACCACGCTGATTTATAAAGTGTATCGCGAAGGTTTCTCCGGTCTGGACTTGTCCAGCTCTGCCGCGCAGTCCGTCATTCTGATGGTGTTGGTTTGCGGCCTGACGTTCATTCAGTTCCGCTTTGTCGAGCGTAAGGTGCGTTACCAATGATTGAGAACCGCAGAGGGCTGGATATCTTCAGCCACATCATGCTGCTGCTCGGCGTGCTGGTGATTTTATTCCCGCTGTACGTCGCGTTTGTGGCGGCGTCGCTGGATAACAAACAGATTTTCGATGTGCCGATGACGCTGATCCCGGGCACGCATTTGTGGGAAAACATCACCACTATCTGGACGCAGGGTGCAGGTAACAGCAGTCCGGCATTCGGACGGATGCTGATCAACAGCTTCATTATGGCGATGGTCATCACCGTCGGTAAGATTTCCGTCTCGATGCTTTCGGCGTTCGCGATTGTCTATTTTCGTTTTCCGCTGCGTAACCTGTTCTTCTGGCTGATTTTCATGACGCTGATGCTGCCGGTGGAAGTGCGTATTTTCCCGACCGTTCAGGTCATTGCCAATCTGCATATGCTCGACAGCTACACCGGCCTGACGCTGCCGCTGATGGCCTCGGCGACCGCCACTTTCCTGTTCCGTCAGTTCTTTATGACCTTGCCGGATGAACTGCTGGAAGCCGCGCGTATCGACGGCGCGGGCGCGATGCGCTTTTTCTGGGACATCGTTCTGCCGCTGTCGAAAACCAATCTCGCGGCGCTGTTCGTCATCACCTTTATCTATGGCTGGAACCAGTACCTGTGGCCGATTTTGATCACCAGCGATGCCTCAATGGGCACGGCGGTGGCGGGGATTAAAAGCATGATCTCCTCCGGTGACGGCTCGACCCAATGGAATCAGGTGATGGCGGCCATGATCCTGACCTTATTGCCACCGCTGGCGGTGGTGCTCCTGATGCAGCGCTGGTTTGTGCGCGGCCTGGTAGACAGTGAGAAGTAACTGAAATGGCAAATTTGAAATTACAGGCAGTGACCAAATCCTACGACGGCAAAAACCAGATTATTCAGAGCATTGATCTGGACGTCGCCGATGGCGAATTTATTGTGATGGTCGGGCCTTCCGGCTGCGGCAAATCGACCCTGCTGCGCATGGTCGCCGGTCTGGAGCGCACCACTTCCGGCGATATCTACATTAACGACCAGCGTGTGACCGAGCTGGAACCCAAAGATCGCGGCATCGCGATGGTGTTCCAGAACTACGCGCTGTACCCGCACATGAGCGTGTACGACAACATGGCGTATGGCCTGAAAATCCGCGGCTTCGGCAAAGCGCAGATCAATGACCGCGTCGAAGAAGCGGCGCGTATTCTCGAACTCGGCCCGTTACTCAAACGTAAGCCGCGTGAGCTTTCCGGCGGTCAGCGTCAGCGCGTGGCGATGGGGCGCGCTATCGTTCGTGAACCGGCGGTGTTCCTGTTCGATGAACCGCTTTCCAACCTCGACGCCAAACTGCGCGTGCAGATGCGTCTTGAGCTGCAACAGCTGCACCGCCGTCTGCGTACGACCAGCCTGTACGTTACGCACGATCAGGTGGAAGCCATGACACTGGCGGAACGCGTGATCGTGATGAACAAAGGTATCGCCGAGCAGATAGGCACGCCGTCGGAAGTCTACCGCCGTCCGGCCAGCCTGTTTGTCGCCAGCTTTATCGGGTCTCCGGCCATGAACCTGTTACCCGGACAACTGACCACAGACGGCACATCGCTGGTGATGGAAGGCGGGTTTGAACTGCCGCTGCCGGTTGCGCGTCCGGAATGGGGTGGTCGCGAACTGACGGTCGGTATCCGCCCTGAACATATTCATCTGACCGATGACACTCAAAACGGTATTCCGATGGTGCTGAATACGCTGGAACTGCTGGGCGCGGATAATCTGGCGCATGGCAAACTGGCGGGCAGCGGCGTCGTGGTGCGTTTATCGCATGAAGTGTTCCCGACAGCCGGTTCGCTGTTGCGCTTGGTTTTCCCGGCGAAAGCGTTACACTTTTTCGATACTCACACCGGATTACGGATGGAATGAACATGAAAGCCTGGCCTTACCCTCGCATTGTGGCGCACCGTGGTGGCGGCGCACTGGCTCCGGAAAACACGCTGGCGGCCATCGATATGGGCGCGAAATACGGTCATATCATGATCGAATTTGATGCCAAACTGGCGCAGGGCGGGGAAATTTTCCTGTTGCATGACGACACACTGAACCGCACCAGCAACGGCTGGGGCGTGGCAGGTGAACTGCCGTGGGATAAGCTCGAACAGCTCGACGCCGGTAACTGGTACAGCGCCGCGTTTAAAGGCGAAAAATTGCCGTTGCTGGCGCAGGTCGCCGAACGCTGCTCGCGTCATCACATGATGGTGAATATCGAGATCAAACCGACCACCGGTCTGAATGAAAAAACCGGTACCGATGTGGCGCTGGCGGCGCGTGAATTGTGGAAAGATCAGGCTGTTCCGCCGCTGCTTTCCTCGTTCGAATTCGACGCGCTGGTTGCCGCGAAAAAAGCTGCACCGGAACTGCCGCGTGGCTTACTGATCGACGAATGGCATGAGGACTGGAAAGCGCTGACTGATGAGCTGGAATGCGTTTCCCTGCACCTCAATCATAAATTGCTCAACGAAGAACGTGTGCGGGCGATTAAAGACGCCGGTCTGCATATTCTGGTGTACACGGTGAATAACCCGGCGCGTGCCCGCGAATTGCTGGACTGGGGCGTGGACTGTATCTGTACCGATAAGATTGATGTGATCGGGCCGGATTTTACCTAGAACGTGGTGCTAAAAGTACAGATCAGGCGCAGTGACTACCGCGCCTGAATGATTAACTAAGGCGTCTGATTCAGCTTCTGTCCCAGCGTCTGATTATTCTGCTGGATCTGCAAACGTTGCTGATTGCTCTGAATCTGCGATTTCAGTTTCAGCTGCTGTTGCTGCTGACTGTTACGCATATCCTGCTCCTGCTGACGTTTCTGCATCTGCTGGTTAGTTTGCTGTTGCTGCTGCATCCGCTGTTGCGAAGGATTGGTCAGCAGCGGGTCGTTCGGATTCGGTACCTTTTCGACGGCACTGGCGGTCTGAACGGCAAACAGCAACGGCAGCGCGGCGAGCATCCCATATAAATATTTCATCAGTTCATCCTCCGTTTCCAGTCATACGTTAAGTGTATGCCATCGCAGCCGTGAACGTGTCCTTTGAGCGCACGTTTCCCTCAAAGCGTGGCACGGCTCTCGTTTGCTCTATAATTAAACAGATGTAAACCACCTTCATGCTTCGCGGTTTCCTTCATTCCGTTACAATTATCCATCTTTAACATTTTAGGGCTCAACTGCCGTGCCTTTACTCATAATCACCACCATTTTGTGGGCCTTTTCTTTCAGCCTGATTGGCGTCTATCTGGCCGGACAGGTCGACAGCGTGTTTTCCGTTCTGGTCCGTCTCGGGCTGGCGGCGCTGATTTTCCTGCCGTTCCTGCGTTGGAAAGGCCATCAGCTCACCACCATTTTGCTGTATATGGCGGTGGGCGCGATGCAGCTTGGCATCATGTATCTCATCAGCTTCGAAGCGTATTTGTACCTTTCGGTGCCGGAATTCCTGCTGTTTACGGTGATGACGCCGCTGTACGTCACGCTGATTTATGATCTGATCAGTGGCCGCAAGATCCGCATCGGGTATGCGCTGAGCGCGCTGCTGGCAGTGGCGGGCGCGGCGATTATCCGTTACGACCACATCAGCGAACATTTCATCATTGGCTTATTACTGGTGCAGGCGGCGAATATCTGTTTTGCCATCGGACAGGTGGGCTATAAACGTCTGATGGAAACCCGTCCGATGCCGCAGCATACGGCCTTTTCCTGGTTCTATCTGGGGGCGTTACTGTGTGCGGTGGTGGCGTGGTTCCTGTGGGGCAATCCGCAAAAACTGCCAACCACTGACCTGCAATGGGGCATTCTGGTATGGCTGGGGATCGGCGCTTCAGGTCTGGGATATTTTATGTGGAACTACGGCGCGACGCAGGTCGATGCGGGTACGCTTGGGATTATGAACAACTTTCACGTCCCGGCCGGGCTGCTGGTTAACCTGGCGATCTGGCAACAGCAGCCGTACTGGCCGAGCTTTATCGTCGGCGCCGCCGTGATTATGTCCTCACTGTGGGTGCACCGACGTTGGGTCGTGCCGCGTCGCGAACAAACGGCAGATGATCGCACGCGTGCTGCCGCGCCGAACGAATAAATGCTTCGGTGACCGGCTGACGCTGTTCGCCGTCACGAACGGCGGCGTACAGGCGGCTCCATAAGCCATCGCCCAGGGTTTTGGTGACGACCAGACCCTGGCGCTCAAAACTCTCCACCACCCAGTGTGGTAACGCCGCAATACCCATTCTCGCTGACACCATCTGAATCAATAACAACGTGTTATCGACGCTTTTCAGCGCCGGGCTGACGCCTGCCGGTTGCAGGAAATGCCGCCAGATATCCAGACGCTGACGCTGCACAGGATAAATCATCAGGGTTTCCGTGCTGAGGTCTTCCGGCGTAATCACCGTTTTGTCGGCCAGCGGATGATCCGGTGCGAGTACCAGACGTACCTCAAAATCAAACATCGGGGAATAATGCAGGCCGCTGCGCGGCAGAATGTCGGAGGTTAACACGATATCCAGCTCGCCCTGTTGCAGCGCAGGCTGCGGGTCAAAAGTCACGCCGGATTTGAAATCCATCAATACCTGTGGCCAGTTCTGATGGAAGCTATCCAGTGCAGGCGTCAGCCACTGAATACAGCTGTGACATTCAATCGCGATACGCAGCGAAGCCTGATGCGGCTCATTACAGGCCTGCAACGCCTGCTGGATTTGCGGCAGCACCTGTTCGGCCAGATTCAGCATGATTTCGCCCTGCGGCGTGAACCGTAAAGGCTGGCTTTTTCGCACGAACAACCTGAAACCGAGCCGTTGCTCCAGGTCGCTGAACTGGTGCGACAGAGCTGATTGGGTTTGATGAAGCTGCGAGGCGGCTGCGGCCAGTGACCCGGTGTTACGCAGTGCTTGCAACGTTCGCAGGTGTTTCAGTTCGATCATGAGAGTCCTTCACTGTGTCATGAATAATTTGCGCTTGTGGAATATACACTACCTGCGGATTATGGATGTGTAAACATCTGGATGGCTAAACAGGAATTAAAAAGATGACGATACTGAATCACACTCTGGGTTTTCCACGCGTTGGTCTGCGTCGTGAACTTAAAAAAGCACAAGAAAGCTACTGGGCAGGCAATTCCACTCAGGAAGAACTGCTGGCAACCGGACGCGAACTCCGCGCCCGTCACTGGAAGCAACAATCTGAAGCCGGCGTGGATCTGGTGCCGGTGGGCGATTTCGCCTGGTACGATCACGTACTGACCACCAGCCTGTTGCTGGGTAACGTGCCTGCACGTCATCAGAATGCTGACGGCTCTGTGGATCTCGATACTTTATTCCGCCTTGGCCGTGGCCGTGCACCGACAGGTAAACCGGCAGCGGCGGCTGAAATGACCAAATGGTTCAACACCAACTATCACTACATGGTGCCGGAGTTTGTGAAAGGGCAGAAATTCAAACTGACCTGGACGCAGCTGCTGGAAGAAGTGGACGAAGCGCTGGCGCTCGGCCACAAAGTGAAACCTGTTCTGCTGGGCCCGCTGACCTATCTGTGGCTCGGCAAAGTAAAAGGCGAGCAGTTTGACCGCCTTTCCCTGCTCAACGATATTCTGCCGGTGTATCAGCAAATTCTGGCTGAACTGGCAAAACGCGATATCGAATGGGTGCAGATTGATGAACCGGCTCTGGTGCTGGAGTTGCCGCAGGATTGGCTGAATGCCTATAAACCGGCGTACACCGCGTTGCAACAGAACAAAACCAAACTGCTGCTGACCACCTATTTCGACAGCGTCGGGCATAACCTCGACACCATCCGCCAGTTACCGGTACAGGGGCTGCACATTGACGCCGTCGCCGGTCGTGACGACCTGCAAACCGTCATCAACGCCCTGCCAAAAGACTGGTTGATTTCTCTGGGCGTGATCAACGGTCGTAACGTCTGGCGTGCGGACCTGAGCACCTGGTTTGACCGTCTGAAGCCACTGGTGGCGGGACGCAATGTCTGGATTGGCAGCTCCTGTTCACTGCTGCATAGCCCGATCGATTTAAGCGTTGAAAGCCGCCTCGATGAAGAAGTCAAATGCTGGTTCGCCTTTGCGCTGCAAAAATGTGCCGAGCTGTCATTACTGACTTGTGCCCTGAATAACCCGACAGAAGAAGCTCAGCAGAAACTGGCACAATACAGCGCACCCATCCGCGCCCGCCGTGAGTCTACCCGCGTGAATAATGCCGCTGTAGGTAAGCGTGTTGCCGCGATTACCGGCGCGGATATCGAGCGTCCGCACGTTTACACCGAACGTGCCAAAGCGCAGCGCGCCCGTTTCAATCTGCCAGCCTGGCCGACGACTACCATTGGTTCCTTCCCGCAAACCACTGAAATCCGTGGCCTGCGTCTGGACTTCAAACAAGGCCGTCTGGACAACACTAAATACCGCACAGGTATCAGCGAGCATATTAAACAGGCCATCAAAGAGCAGGAACGTCTGGATATCGACGTGCTGGTGCATGGCGAAGCTGAACGTAACGACATGGTCGAATATTTCGGTGAGCATCTGGACGGTTTTGTTTTCACGCAAAATGGCTGGGTGCAGAGTTACGGTTCACGTTGCGTGAAACCTCCGGTGATTATCGGCGACGTCAGCCGTCCGCAAGCTATTACCGTTGAGTGGGCGAAGTACGCGCAGTCTCTGACCGAGAAACCGGTGAAAGGCATGCTGACCGGGCCGATTACCATTCTCTGCTGGTCATTCCCGCGTGAAGATGTCAGCCGTGAAATCATCGCCAAACAAATCGCCCTGGCGCTGCGTGATGAAGTGGAAGATCTGGAAAAAGCCGGTATCGGCATCATCCAGATTGACGAACCGGCACTGCGCGAAGGCCTGCCACTGCGTCAGTCCGAGTGGAATGCGTATCTGCGCTGGGCGGTGGATGCGTTCAAACTGAATGCCGCGATTGCCCGCGATGACACGCAGATCCACACCCACATGTGTTACTGCGAATTCAACGACATCATGGATTCGATTGCCGCGCTGGATGCCGACGTCATCACTATCGAAACTTCACGCTCTGATATGGACTTGCTGGAATCGTTCAAAGACTTCGAGTATCCGAATGAAATCGGGCCGGGCGTTTACGACATTCACTCACCGAATGTGCCAAGTGTGGAATGGATTGAAGATTTGCTGCGTAAAGCCGCGGATCGTATCCCGGCAGAACGCCTGTGGGTGAACCCGGACTGCGGCCTGAAAACCCGCGGCTGGCCGGAAACCCGCGAGTCGCTGGAAAACATGGTGAAAGCCGCCAAGCGCCTGCGAGCTGAGAAAGCCTGAAACAAAGCATCGTTGTGTTGTTGCTGAACCATTTGGGGCACTCTGGTGCCCCTTTTTTATAGCACTCATTCGCACTTTGTTACGTCTCTTTCAGCCCGCGCCATACGCTGGCTGTGGCGCTGTCTGCGTGCCGAACCTGGCCGGATTTCCACGCACAGCATAGTTCTCCGCTAGGCTTAATACAGGCTTCACTATCTTTTAACCCATCAGACAGGGAGAGAATATGAATCGGTTTACAGACAAAGTGGTGGTAGTGACTGGCGCAGGTTCCGGCATGGGTGCGGCGTCCGCACGGCGTTTTTCTTCAGAAGGGGCGATTGTGGTACTGGTTGGCCGGACGAAGGAAAAGCTGGAGAAAGTCGCGAAAACGCTGAGCAGTACGCAGTATTACATCCATCTGGCGGATGTTTCTTGTGCCGCGGATGTGGAGCGTATGGCGCAAGTGATTGAAGATAAATTCGGTCGTGTCGACGTGCTGGTGAACGGCGCGGGTGTGGTAGTTCAGGGCAACGTGACAGAGGCCAGCCTCGACGACTGGCAGAAAATCATTGGTATCGATCTCAGTGGCGTTTTCTACTGCACGCGGTTCTTTATGCCCGCGCTGATTAAAAGCAAAGGCAATATCGTCAATATTTCGTCGGTGTCCGGTATCGGCGGCGACTGGGGAATGAGTTTTTATAATGCCGCGAAAGGCGGTGTGACCAACTTCACCCGCTCGATTGCGATGGATCACGGCAAAGACGGCGTGCGCGTCAACGCCGTATGTCCGTCGCTGACCTTCACGGATATGGCGGCTGGCATTAAAGACAACAAGCCGTTACTGGCGAAATTTGCCGAACGTATTCCGCTGGGGCGGGGCGCAGAGCCGGAAGAAATTGCCGATGTCATTGCGTTTCTCGCCAGTGATGATGCCCGTTTCGTGACGGGGGTGAATCTGCCGGTCGATGGTGGTCTTTCTGCCTCTAACGGGCAGCCTTCACTGGTGTAGTTGCAGATGAATCCGCGATAAAATTCGCACTTCCGGCCCGCCACTTCACTGGCGGGCCATTTTTTCGCGGTCTGCCGCAAATTTGCGCCATGTTGTCCTTTCCCCTCGACAGATTCGCTATCATGGCGGTGATTCTGCGCAAAGGTAGTCTGACCATGACCCATCTTCTTTTTCCTCTATTATCTCCGTTACTTGAACATCCGGCGGGCATCCGTCAGGTGTATTTTGCCGGTGCTCAGCATCCGGTACCGGAGCTGGCCTATCAGGTGGATTTCCCCCGTCTTGAGCTGGTTCTGGACGGTGAACAGCTGATGAAATGGGAAGATGAGCACGGCAATGTTCAGACGACCCGGATGCAGGCTGGCGATGCGCTGTTCGTTCCGGCAAAAGGCTGGAACAGCCCGCAGTGGCAGCAACCCGTGCGGACGCTGAGTTTTTTGTTTGGCAAACAACAGCTGGGTTTCAGCCTGCTTAACTGGGATGGAGAACAGTTTTCTTCCAGCGAAAAAGGCAATGTCGGGCGGCGCGGGCCGCGTACCGGTGCATTCATGTTACAGGCGCTCAACGAACTGGCGTGGCATCGCCAGGATCAGCCCACGGCTAAGTTTCTGGTTAAAGGACTGCTCAGCCACGCGCTGGATCTCTTCAGTTCTTCGGTGCAAATCGTTTCGCGCAGCCAGGCGCTGTTCGCCGCTATCCGTCAGTATATTGAAGAGCATTACCGCGAACCGCTGACCCGCGATTCTGTCGCTAAAGCGTTCTATATTTCGCCGAATTATTTATCGCATCTGTTTCAGAAAAGTGGCGGCGTCGGGCTGAATGAGTACCTGAATTATGTGCGGCTGGAGCAGGCGAAGAATTTGCTGAAAGGGTATGACATGAAAGTCCGGGAAGTGGCTCACGCCTGCGGGTTTATCGACAGCAACTATTTTTGCCGCCAGTTCAGAAAGAGCACCGAAAGGTCTCCTTCAGAATACCGCCGTCAATACCGCAGCCAGTTTGAAAATGCCTGACTGCTGACCTGTTTCGAGGGATTTACGGTAAAACGATTTTTGTGCCCTGTGGCGAGGTAGAGATTTTTTTTACCGCAGCCATCACTTTTTCAGGGGTACGTAAAAACGTATGAATACCCGTCTGAACGCAGCGGCTGTGAGCGAAACGTTCGCTTTGTTCCAGCTGAATTTCAGTGATCAGCAAGGTAATATCCGCCTGAGCAATGTCCGCTTCAGACAGTAAGTTCTCGACGCCCAGCGCGCCCTGCGTTTCGACTTTTACCTGCCACTTTTCCTGCGCGCAGAGTTTTTCCAGACGCTCCGCCGCCATATAAGTATGTGCCACACCGCTGATACAAGCGGTGACTGCGACCAGTTTGAGCGACATCGTATTTCCCCTGATTTAAAAATTTACCCACCCAGCGTGACTTTATAACCGTATTTTTCAGCCATCGCATAAAACGGCGCAATAGTTGCGGCATCCGGCACCTTTGTCTTATGCATCGAGTAAGTTTTGTCCAGCAACGGGTACTTTGCTTCGCCGTATTTATGGAAGGGTAGCAGATGGATTTCGGCTAAGTTGAAAGGCCGGAGGAAATCCAGAACCTGCTGCATATTTTCCTCTGTTAGCGTGAAACCGGGGATCAGCGGCAGGCGGGGAAGCAGATTTACGCCGTGCTCAGCCAGCGCACGAAAATTATCCATCACTCTCGGCTGGTTCATATTGAGCACTGATCTCGCCCGCTGAGGATCCATAATTTTAAAATCGTACAGAACCTGATCGCAGTTTTCAGTCAGTGCAAGCAGATGAGACAACGGCGCATCGCCTGCGGTTTCTATTGCCGTAGAAATGCCCAGCGCCCGCAACGCTTTGAGCAACTCACCGGCAAACGCATGCTGCATCAGCACCTCGCCACCGGAAAGCGTGACGCCGCCCCCCGATGAGCGGAAAAATACTTCATCTTTGAGCAACCGCGTCATCAGTTCTGGCAGCGTGACATCTTCGCCGACATATTCCATCGCGCCGCTCGGGCATTCGGCGGGATCCTGCAAACAGGTGCGACAGCTCAGGCATTTTGCCTGCCGCTTGATGACCTGAATGCGTGGCGACATCGATTCAGGGTTGGCGCACCACGGGCAGCGGTGCGGGCAGCCTTTGAAGAAAACCAGGGTACGGATACCCTGGCCATCGTTGAGCGAAAAACGCTGAATATTGAAGATGCGTCCTCGCTTTTCCGGCTCTTCCGTGACGGGGATCCACAGGTCAGAGCTGGTGTGCGGTGCGGCCGATAATGTCATCCTGAATCTCCTTCGACAGTTCGACAAAGAACGCGCTGTATCCCGCCACCCTGACGACCAGCCCGGCGAAATCCTGCGGACGTTTTTGCGCTTCGCGCAGCTGTTCTGCATTCACCACGTTAAACTGCACATGCTGTAATTTCAAACGGGTAAATGCCCCGAGGAAGTCAGCCAGTTTATTCAGTCCCTGCTGGCCTTCGAGCGTCGATGGCGTGAATTTAACGTTCAGCAGTGTGCCGTTTGAGAGCAACGTATTGTCGAGTTTACTGGCGGATTTCAGCACCGCGGTTGGCCCCTGATGATCCTGGCCCAGCATCGGCGAAAGCCCGCCGTCCGCCAGCTGTTCACCGGCTAAGCGACCGTCCGGCGTAGCGCCGACCACGGCACCTAAAGGCACGTGCGCGGATACGGTGTAAGAGCCCGGCGTAAACTGGCCGCCGCGCGGATTGCGGTACTGCTCAACTTCTTTGCAGTAATAGCGCAGCAAATCGGCGCTGATTAAATCCACCTCATCGACGTCATTGCCGTATTTCTCGAAGCGGTTAATCAGACGCGCGCGAATGGCGCGGCCCTCTTCGCTGGCAAAGTTTTCGTTCAGTGAGGCCAGCAACTCGTCAAATGTGAGCCGCTGCTGATCAAACACTATCCCTTTCAGCGCATGTAACGAGTCGCTGAGATTTGCGATGCCGATGCCCTGTACGCCAGAGAAGTTATATCGCGCGCCGCCTGCAGTGATGTCTTTGCCGCTGTCCAGGCAGCCTTCGATAAACGAAGAGAGCAGCGGAACCGGTGCCCAGTCGCGATGGCCGATATCGCAGATATTGCTGCCCTGTGCCATCAGCCGGACGTAATGGCTGATTTTCTGGCGGATTTGCTCCATCAGCTCTGCATAAGTGAGCGTCGCGTTGCCTTCGTTCTCATGCAGGGTCAGTTCCATGACTTTCAGCAGGTTAAACATGGCGATGTCATGCAGACCGTAGGTTTTGCCGGGAATGGATAATTCGACGCAGCCGACCACGGCATAATCTCGAGCATCTTCAAGGCGTACACCGCGATTGAGAAATGCAGGAACCACCACTTCGTCGTTGAATATTTGCGGAATGCCGGTACCGAGACGGATAGTTTCGGCTGTTTTCAGCAGGAAAGGACGGTCGATAAGTTCGTTGACCCGCACGCCAAGGTTGGGCTGCGGCAGGCAGATACTCTGATACGCATCCAGACACAGGAATGACAGCACATTGACGGCGCTGCGGCCGGCGTCGGTAAGGCCGCCCAGCAAAATAGTGTAACCGGTCGGGAATCCGGCGAAGTAACGCGCGCTGGAAGTTGAGCGCAGCAGCACGATGTCGTTGCATTTCACCCACAGGCTTTCCAGCAACTCCTTAAGGAATTCCGCAGATTCCCCATGCGACAGCGAATGCTGATAGAACGGCAACATGTACTGATCGAAACGCCCGAGGGAAAGCGAACTGGCGTTGGATTCATACTGCAAAATGATGTTCATGTACCAGAACAGCTGACAGGCCTGATAGAAATCCTGTGGCTTATTGCCGCAAATGTGCTGCGAAATGCGGGCAATACGCTCAAGTTCTTGCTTTCTTTGCGCGTCCGGGCATTGCTGCGCCATCTTCTCTGCCAGCGCGGCATAACGCAAAATGTGCCGTTGCGACGCTTCCAGCAAGATCAGTGCTGCCTGATAAAAGGCATTATCCGGCGCATCGCTGACGTGCTGCTTAAGCTCAGAAACTAAATTGTCCAGACCGCAGCTGAGCAGGCGCGGGTAATCGATGATGATATGCCCCTGGCCTTTGTCTGTCTGATTGATACTGAAAATCTGCGTCTTGGTGGCGGCTTTCACCTCTTCCGGCATCTGGCTGTTGATAAAATCTTTCATCGAACGCGATTCCCAGTAAGGGAAAAGCTGTTCGCGGTAAATCTCTTTATCCTGCTCAGAAATCGTAAAGCGATCCTGCGGACGGGTTGAAAAAGCATCCAGCTCTTTCAGCAGCCAGTAAGGGTCCATTTCTGGAGAGATGATCCCCGCACGCGGTTTAACCGTACGGTTACCGGCAATCAGTTCGTCCTCACGCAGGGTAATTTCTACGTGATCAAGAATATAGGCTGTCGCTTTGGCCCGGCGCAAAAGCGTGGGCTCGCCCTCTGTAGTGCGATGACTTGCGGTATACAGCAGAGCGCGTTCCAGCGAAATTTCACGCGGGTTGGCGAAAAGCGCAGTTTTCAGACGTTCGATGCGGGAAGTCATCCTGTTCTCCTTACTTTCAATCCGTGACAGCGGCTTTAGCGAGGTGCGCCGCGATTTTTTCCATAATGGCGTCAGCGCGTTTAACGGCATCGCTGATGGCGACGCGGACGGTGACTTTGCCTTTGAAACGTTCTTCCTGTTTGATACTGATGTCTTTGGTCAGGATCACGATATCAGCAGCGGCAACGTCTGCCGGTGTCAGCTCATTTTCCAGACCGATTGAGCCCTGCGTTTCGACTTTGCATTCCCAGCCTCTGGCTTTCGCTGCACGTTCAATAGCTTCTGCCGCCATGTAAGTGTGAGCAACGCCGGACGGGCAAGCGGTGACAGCAATAATGTGAGTCATAGTCTTATCCTTCTATTTTTTGCACAGAGATCAGTTAATTTCGAAATCCAGATCCAGGTCGGATTCCTGATGTTTTTTAGCGGATTGTTTTTTGGCTGCCAGATGTTTCAGCAGGTTGACGCACAGCGCGGTGACCACCATGCCGACCAGCAATGCGCCGATGTAACCCAGTTTTCCTTCGACGACTGGCAGCACAATCAGCCCGCCCCAGCCGGCATAGCATTGCGCGCCGACCAGTGCTGCGGTGACCGCTGCACAGGCAGAACCGATCATGATGGAAGGAATGACACGCAGCGGGTCAGCGGCGGCGAAAGGTATCGCCCCTTCGGTGACGCCGACGCAACCCATCAGCATCGCGGCTTTGCCTGCTTCGCGTTCTTCGGTGGTGTAATATTTACGGCCAATCAGCGTGGCAAATCCCAGTCCGAGTGGTGGCGTGGCGATGGCCACCGCAGCAATGGCGACTACCGTATACACGCCCTGCGCCACACAAATCAGCATGAAAGCGTAGGCAACTTTGTTGACCGGACCGCCCATATCAAAGGCCAGCATCAGACCCATGATGATGGCGAGCACAATAATGCTGCCTTGCTGCATACCCTGTAGCCAGTGAGTGAGAGAGGCGGTCAGCAGGCCGACCGGTTCACCCAGCCCCCACATCATGATCCCCGCCGTCAGCAGTGTCCCGATGATCGGGATCACGAAGATCGGCATCACTGAACGCAGGATCTTCGGCACCGGGATCTTCTTGAGATAGAAAACGATAATACCGCCGAGCAGTCCGGCGATGATTGCACCGAAGAAGCCGGCACCAAAGGAGGCGCCGACCCAGGCACCGATGGCTGACGGAGCCAACGCTGAACGGTCGGAAATGGAGTAACCGATATACGCCGCCAGAAAAGGCACCATCAGGGTTAAACCGGCCACGCCGATATCAAACAGTTTTTTCAGATTCGGATCGGTTGCGGCATCCGGCACCGCGCCTTTGCCATACAGCATGACCGAAACAGCCAGCAGAATGCCGCCTGCGACCACAAAAGGGATCATATGAGACACGCCGGTCATCAGATGCTGGCGGGTATTTTTTAGAATATTGAGCAAGTCTTTCATGATTGGCTCCACGAAAACCGGTGTCGGGCTAAAAATCGCAAATATCAGCGGCCTTAATTCAAAAACCGCAGATACAGAAAGGCTATCGATCTCAACAATAGGCTGCTGACCGTGGCGCTAATAGTGGACAAAATTGTGTTTTACTGGACTTTTGTAATGTCAGATCAAAAATGCGAGCAGGTTCAAATAACCCGAAATACTGCGAGGTTTCTGCTGACTTTTGGCGTGTGAGCTGGCTCGCAAAAAAACACTGACAATACATTTGTCCAGCATTTGTCATTTTTGTCTGGTAGCTATCAGCGCCTGCTGACTCTTATCCTGCAATAAGCCGGTACATTGCACCGGAATTTGGGATGAGGATTCAGAAATGACTAAGAAGTTGAGCTTCACCTGCGTGCTGGTAAATGGTGTTCATGCCCGTCCGGCCAGTCATATCGAAACGTTGTGCAACGGTTTCGGCTCCGCATTTGAGTGGCATAACGTCCGTACTGACCGCCTTGCTGATGGCAAAAGTGTGTTGTCACTGATTAGCGCCGATATTTTGCTGGGTGATGAATGTCATGTGACCATCGAAGGCGCGGACGAAGACGCGGCGCACGTGGCGCTGGCCCATTTCATCGAGCATCAGTTCCCGCTTTGCGATGAAGCCCTGCCTGAACACAATGAAAACGCTGAACTTGAGCCGCTTCCTGAATCCCTGATGCATCTTTCCCCGCTGGTTTTCCGCGCCCGTTCCGTCAGCGAAGGCTGTGCGATAGGCAAACTGGTCAGCCTTTCCAGCGTCAATCTGGCAGCACTGACGGATTTGCCGGAGTCCCGGGGAAAAGACAAAGAGCAAAGTCTGCTGTCCGCCGGGCTGGCGCAGCTTGAAAAATCGATTGAATTACAACTGATGGCGGGCAGCGGAACGATTACCGCTGTGCTGGAGGCGCACCGTTCTTTGCTGCGGGATAACAGCCTGCGCGAAGCGTTACTGAGCCGCGTGGCGCAAGGCCAGAGTTGTGCGCAAAGTATTGTCGACACTGCTGCACATTTCAGTGCGCAACTTGCACAATCGTCCAGCGCTTATTTGCGTGAACGCGAACTGGATATTCGTGATGTCAGCTTCCAGCTTTTACAGCAAATCTATGGTGAGGAACGCTTTGCTTCCCAGCAAGCGCTGAGCGAAGCCAGTATTTGTCTGGCGGATGAACTGACGCCGAGTCAGTTTCTGGAGCTGGATAAAAAGCATCTTAAAGGATTGTTACTCGGCAGCGGGGGCAGTACGTCACATACCGTGATCCTCGCCCGATCGTTCAATATTCCTGCCCTCGTCGGCGTTGATCCCAAACCGTTGCAGACTTATTTACAGCAGGATGTGCAGATCGACGGCGATCTGGGGCTGATTGCCTGTGCGCTCAGCGAGCCTGTTCGCCGCTATTACCGTCAGGAACAGGCGGTGCATCAGGCGCTGCGTGAACAGCAAAGTGAATATCTTGATAAACCGGGATATACCGCCGACGGCGTGCGACTTGAAGTCGCGGCCAATATTGCCCATTCGGTTGAAGCCAGCGCGGCGTTTGGCAATGGTGCAGAAGCCGTCGGCTTGTTCCGTACAGAAATGCTGTATATGGACCGCGCCAGCGCGCCTTCCGAGGATGAGTTATACAACATTTACTGCCAGGCCACGGATGCCGCCCAAGGCAAAACCATTATCGTCCGCACTATGGATATTGGTGGCGATAAGCCGGTCCATTATCTGAATATTCCGGCTGAGAATAACCCGTTCCTCGGTTATCGCGCGGTGCGTATCTATCAGGAATTCCTGCCTTTATTCCACACACAACTGCGTTCAATTCTGCGCGCTTCAGCGCACGGAACACTGAAAATTATGATCCCGATGATTTCCTCAATGGAAGAAATCTTATGGGTGAAAGAGAAGCTGGCGGAAGCGAAGCAGTCGCTGCGCAGCGAGCAAATCCCGTTCGATGAGAAAATTCAGCTGGGGATCATGCTGGAAGTGCCGTCGGTGATGTTCATCATTGATCAGTGCTGCGAAGAGATTGATTTCTTTAGCATCGGCAGCAACGACCTGACGCAGTATCTGCTGGCGGTGGATCGCGATAACGCCAAAGTGACCCGCCACTACAACAGCCTGAATCCGGCTTTCCTGCGCGGTCTCGACCATGTTGTGCGCGAAGTGCATCGTCACGGTAAGTGGATTGGTTTGTGCGGCGAACTGGGGGCGAAAGGTTCGGTTTTACCGCTGCTGGTCGGGCTGGGGCTGGATGAAATCAGCATGAGCGCGCCGTCGGTTCCGGTGACCAAAGCCCGTCTGGCGAAACTCGACAGCCGCGAGTGCCGCCTGCTGCTCAACCGCGCCATGCAGTGCCGCACCTCGCTTGAAGTTGAACATCTGCTGGCGCAGTTCCGTATGGCGGTCAACGATGCGCCGCTGATCACAGCGGAATGTGTCGCGCTCAATACCGACTGGCGCAGCAAAGAAGAAGTGATTAAAGGCATGGTCGATAACCTGATGCTGGCCGGTCGTTGCCGCTACCCGCGCAAACTTGCTGCCGACGTCTGGGCGCGTGAGGCGGTATTTTCCACCGGTCTCGGTTTCGGTTTTGCGATCCCCCACACCAAATCCGAACACATTGAGCAATCGACCATCAGCGTCGCGAAGCTCTCTCAACCGGTGCAGTGGGGCGATGAGGAAGCCCAGTTTGTCATTATGCTGACGCTGAATAAACATGCCGCGGGCGACCAGCATATGCGGATTTTCTCTAAGCTGGCGCGGCGGATCATGCACGACAGTTTCCGCAATGCGCTGATGAATTCGACGACAGCAGCACAGATAGAAGCGCTGCTCAAACAAGAGCTTGAACTCTGACAGGAGAGGGTATGGAACTTTATCTGGATACGGCTGATATCAGCGCAGTAAAACGTTTATCGCGTATTTTGCCGTTGCAGGGTGTGACGACGAATCCGAGCATTGTGGCTAAATCGCAGACTTCCCTGTGGGAAGTGCTGCCCGCGCTTCGCGATGCGTTAGGTGGCGAAGGCAAACTGTTTGCGCAGGTTCTGGCGAATCAGACTGAGCAAATGGTGGAAGAAGCTGAATTGCTGCATTCGCGCGTGCCGGGGCTGGTAGTGAAAGTGCCGGTGACAGCCGCTGGCCTTGCCGCGATTAAGATCCTGCGTACCCGTAAAATCCCGACGCTGGGAACCGCAGTTTACGGCGCGGGACAGGGGCTGCTTTCGGCGCTGGCCGGGGCAGAATATGTCGCGCCGTATGTAAACAGACTGGACGCCCAGGGTGGCGATGGCATTGCGATGGTGACGGAGCTTCAGCAATTACTTTCGCTTCATGCGCCGCACGCCAAAGTGCTGGCCGCAAGTTTCAAGACGCCGCGTCAGGTTCTGGCCTGTCTGCTGGCGGGCTGTCAGTCGGTCACTATTCCGGTAGACGTAGCGGAGCAATTTATCAGTGCGCCAGCGGTACAGGCGGCGGTCGATAAATTCGAACAGGACTGGCAGGGCGCGTTCGGGCGAATGTCGTTGTAAAGAGATTGTCGTTTTAAATAGGCTCTAACGTACTGAAGACCAATAAAAAGCCCGACAGGAAAACCTGCCGGGCTTTTTTTATGTCACCGCGATTTTTATTTCACGCCGTACTGGGTAAAGAAATCCAGCATACGCTGCCAGCCATCGGCGGCGGCTTCAGCGTGGTAGCTCGGGCGATAGTCGGCATTGAAGGCGTGACCGGCTTGCGGATAGACGACGATTTCCGCCGTGGCGTTGGCTGCGCGGATCGCCTGACGCATGGTTTCAATCGTCTCCAGTGGAATGCTGGAATCTTCAGCTCCGTATAAACCCAGCACCGGCGCATCCAGCGCAGCTGCGCGATCGACCGGTTGCGACGGGCTGGTCAGAGTTTTATCACCGACCAGTTTGCCATACCACGCCACGCCCGCTTTCAGCTGCGGATTGTGCGCCGCATAGAGCCACGTAATACGCCCGCCCCAGCAGAAACCGGTGATGCCTAATTTGGAAATATCCCCGCCGTGTTGCGCAGCCCAGTGGGCAGTGTGGTCGAGATCGGAAAGCACCTGCTGATCCGGCACTTTGCTGACCAGTTTGGCAAACAGTTCGCTGATTTCGGTGTAATCACGCGGGTCGCCCTGACGGAAATACAGCTCAGGGGCGATGGCCATATAGCCTTGTTTTGCCAGACGGCGGCAGACATCCTGAATGTGTTCGTGTACGCCAAAAATTTCCTGCACCACCAGAATTATCGGCAGTTTACCGGTGAACTGTTCCGGGCGGGCGAGATAGGCGGGCATGTCTTCGCCCTGCGAGGGAATAGTCGTCTGGCCTGCGTGCAGCCCGTCGGTGTCGGTATGAATGGTGGTGCTGGCGACGGGAGTGACAGCAGGAGCAAAGCTGGTCGGAGCCTGTTTCAGGGTAAGCAATTCTTCTTCTTTCATCGGGGGTCTCCAGGCAAGTTTCCATACGAAAATAAATAGCTATGGATTAAAACTATAGCCGGAAAGCATGAACAGCAAGGCGCAAGAGATGTTCTATAGTTAAAAGTTAATCAGGAAAGTCATCAGGGAAGATTTAGAGAACGTCCACAGAACACCCGAAACCTTTGTCTGAGGAGCTATGCTCAATGTCAAAATCACCGTCTAAAGTGACCAAAAAAAGTGAGCCAAAACCGGTAAGCCGCGCCCCCGCCACGGGCATCAAGTCCTCACAACCTGGCCTTGGCGATCTGGCACCCGCTGATCGTGCTTATCAGCCTTCGCCACAACCGACGCCGCCGGGAAAAGAGCCGACCGCTTCCGGCAGTGCCAAAAGTCCGAAAAATACCAATGCCAAACTCGATGCGTTAGCGCGTCATCGTAAAAATGGTGAAAAGCAGCCGCTGACCACCAATCAGGGCACCAAAATCTCTGATGACCAGAATTCGCTGAAAGCGGGTAACCGTGGTCCGACGCTGCTGGAAGATTTTATCCTCCGCGAGAAAATTACCCACTTTGACCACGAGCGTATTCCTGAACGCATCGTTCATGCGCGCGGTGCGGCGGCGCACGGCTATTTTCAGCCTTACCGCAGCATGAAGTCGGTAACAAAAGCCAGTTTCCTCTCTGATCCGAAAAAGAAAACGCCGGTTTTTGTGCGTTTCTCTACCGTTCAGGGTGCGCGCGGTTCGGCGGATTCCGTCCGTGATATCCGCGGCTGGGCCACCAAGTTTTATACCGACGAAGGGATTTACGATCTGGTCGGTAACAATACGCCGGTATTCTTTATTCAGGACGCGCATAAATTCCCTGATTTTGTCCATGCGGTAAAACCTGAGCCGCACAACGAAATCCCGCAGGGCGCCAGCGCGCACGACTCTTTCTGGGATTACGTGTCCCTGCAACCGGAAACCCTGCACAACGTGTTCTGGGCGATGTCCGACCGCGGTATTCCGCGCAGTTACCGCACAATGGAAGGATTTGGTATCCATACTTTCCGTTTCGTTAATGCCAAAGGTAAAGCCACCTTTGTGCGTTTCCACTGGAAACCGCTGGCCGGAAAAGCCTCTTTGTTGTGGGATGAGGCGCAGAAACTGGCCGGGAAAGATGCCGATTTCCACCGTCGTGATTTGTGGGAAGCCATTGAAGCCGGTGATTATCCGGAATACGAGCTGGGTGTTCAGCTGATCCCGGAAGAAGATGAATTCAAATTTGATTTCGATTTGCTCGACCCGACCAAACTCATTCCTGAAAAACTGGTACCGGTAGAACTCATCGGCAAGATGGTGCTGGATCGTAACCCCGATAATTACTTTGCAGAAACCGAACAGGTCGCATTCCATCCGGGGCACGTGGTGCCGGGCATTGATTTCACTAATGATCCGCTGTTACAGGGCCGCCTGTTCTCTTACACCGATACGCAGATCAGCCGTCTTGGCGGGCCGAATTTCCATGAAATTCCGATTAACCGACCGACCTGTCCGTACCATAACTTCCAGCGCGACGGCATGCACCGCCAGGATATCGATACGAATCCGGCGAATTACGAGCCGAATTCCATCAACAATAACTGGCCGAGAGAGACACCTCCGGCGGCGTCCGGCGGAGGTTTTGAAAGCTATCCGGAGCGGATTGATGCAGAAAAAATCCGTCAGCGCAGCCCGTCGTTTGCCGAATATTATGCGCATCCGCGTCTGTTTTGGCTGAGCCAGACGACAACCGAGCAGGATCACATTGCCGGGGCTTTCTCATTTGAATTAGCGAAAGTCGCGCGGCCATATATCCGCGAACGTGTCGTGGATTTACTGGCACATGTTGATCAGGCGCTGGCGCAGACAGTGGCTAAAAATCTGGGCATTACGCTGTCAGCTGAAACCCTGAACATTAAACCACCGAAGCCGGTAAATGGCCTGAAAAGTGATCCGTCACTGAGCTTGTACGCCAGCGGTAAAGGCACAATCAAAGGACGTCAGGTGGCGATATTGCTGAGTGAGGGCGTGAATGCCGCGGATGTACTTGAAACCTTGCAAGCGCTTCAGGCGGCGGGTGTGCATCCTAAACTGCTGGCCAGCCATTTAGGGAATGTCACTGCCGATGATGGTTCCACACTTCCTGTGGATGCCACATTTGCCGGTTCGCCTTCCATTACTGTCGATGCCGTGATTGTTCCGCACGGGCATATCGACGCACTGCTGATGAACGGTGATTCCCGACATTATCTGCTCGAAGCCTATAAGCATCTTAAAGTCATCGGATTAAGTGGTGATGCACGACGCTTCAAATCGCTGCTCGGACTGACGGATGATGTGCCGGAAGAAGGTGTCGTCGAGGGTGAGAAAGCTGAGGGGGTATTACTGAAAACGTTTCTCAAAGAAATGCTCAAACACCGGGTCTGGTCGCGTAGTGCGGCGGCAGATTCTGTTCCTGCCTGATTCGCCATAACTAAAACAGCCCGTCTCCGGTAGTGGGGATGGGCTGCTCAAAACCTCATCAATCGTCCGTTAATTTGTGAATTGCATCACAAATTAAATGTATGCGTAATTCCTGTTGTTACATCATAGTGACGACCGTCACGAAATAACGTCACAATGTTCAGTACAGTTGCCGGGTGTTCCTCCTGCCAATAAATGACCTTACACACAGAGGAGTTTGTTATGTCTCAGCCTGAAGTTTTCCATCTTGGCCTGGCCAAAAAAGATTTAAACGGCGCGACGCTGGCGATTGTTCCCGGCGACCCTGAGCGCGTGGAAAAAATTGCCAAACTGATGGAGAACCCGGTTCGTCTGGCTTCCCACCGCGAATTTACCTCATGGCGTGCTGAGCTTGACGGCAAATCTGTGATTGTTTGTTCAACCGGTATTGGTGGTCCTTCGACTTCCATCGCGGTTGAAGAACTGGCGCAACTGGGGATCCGTACTTTCCTGCGTGTTGGCACCACCGGCGCTATCCAGCCACACATCAATGTGGGCGACGTTCTGGTGACTACCGCCGCGGTTCGCCTTGATGGCGCAAGTTTGCATTTCGCACCAATGGAATTCCCTGCGGTAGCCGATTTTGCCTGTACTACCGCGCTGGTTGCTGCGGCAGAATCTGTTGGCGCTGCCACACACATTGGCGTGACCGCGTCTTCTGACACCTTCTATCCGGGTCAGGAACGTTATGACACGTTCTCCGGTCGCGTCGTTCGTCGCTTCAAAGAATCGATGAAAGAGTGGCAGGAAATGGGCGTTATGAACTACGAAATGGAATCCGCTACCTTGCTGACCATGTGTGCCAGCCAGGGCCTGCGCGCGGGTATGGTTGCCGGTGTTATCGTGAACCGTACGCAGCAGGAAATCCCTAATGCGGAAACCATGAAGAAGACCGAGAGTCATGCGGTGAAGATTGTCGTAGAAGCTGCAAGACGTCTCATCTAACTTCCCGTCATCCTGCAACTCGAATGATTTAGGGAAAGGACTGAGTGATACAAAATAATCACCTCTATGGGCTGCCACTGGCGGCCCATTTTTTTGCCCGGTTAAAGAGATCTGTTAAGGTCATGTTAGTAGTACGTCTGGAATAATTGATGAATTCCGGCTCCGGATCTCTGATTAAAGGAACTGCATTTTTGACTGTTCATGACCTTCTCGATTACACGACCACCTTTATCCGTGCGCATCAGGTATGGGCTGCGCCTATCGTCTTCTTTCTGGCTTTTGGCGAGTCTCTGGCCTTTCTGTCGTTGCTCCTTCCGGCAACCTTTATCCTGCTGGGACTGGGCGCGCTGATTGGGGAAACCGGCATTCCTTTCTGGCCCATCTGGGCGGCGGCGGCGGCTGGGGCCTTCTTCGGCGACTGGCTTTCTTATTGGGTCGGCAACCATTTTCAGGACAGGGTCGGTAATTTCTGGCCTTTTTCCCGTCATCCGCAAATGCTGGTTCGCGGGCATGCCTTTTTTGAAAAATGGGGGATGCCGGGCGCGTTTATCGGCCGCTTCTTTGGTCCGCTGCGCGCCGTTGTGCCGCTGGTCGCCGGTATCTGCGGTATGCCGCAAAAGTATTTTCAGATAGCCAATGTGACGTCGGCGCTTATCTGGGCTTTCGGCATTCTGGCACCCGGTGCTTTCGGTATTCAGTGGCTGAGCCGCTGGTTTTGAATCCTGCTCCCTGTGGCTGACCGCCGCAAGGGGGCAAGGGCAGAGAAATTCTCTTTTGGAAGACGTCCCGCAAAGGCTCAATGCAACAGAAAATAGACTGGACATCCATACAGCCTGACATTACCTTGGCCGCAAGAGACTTCAAGAGGGAAATCGCGTGGATATCAGCATTCTGACTGCCCTGGCAGCGGCGGTAATTGGCTTACTGTTGGGATGGCTCATCGCCAGTTTGCGACAACAGCAACAGCAAACGGAGTATGAAACGCAGCGCCGTTTGCTGGAACAATCGCTGGAACAGGTCAGGGCGGAAAATGATACGCATAAAAACGAAAGGCTGTCGGGCCAGCAGCAACTGCGTGAAGCCGAACTGGAACTGCGAAAACTGCACAGCCTGCAGGCCGCCAGTCAGGAAAAACTGCAACTGCTGGCGCACTGGCAAAACGAGTGCGAGCAGCTGAATCAGGAGCTGCGCGCACAGCGGGAAATCAACAGTGCGCAGGAGGCAGAATTGCGTGAGGTTTCCACCCGTCTGGATGAAACCCGCATGGCAGCCGAAGAAAAACAGCGCCTGCTGATCAACAGCGAACAGCGCCTGAGCAGCCAGTTTGAAAATCTGGCGAACCGGATTTTCGAACAAAATGGCCGTCGCGCCGACGAACAGAACAAGCAAAGCCTCGACAAATTACTGCTGCCGTTGCGCGAGCAACTCGACGGATTCCGCCGTCAGGTGCAGGACAGCTTCGGACAAGAAGCCCGTGAACGGCATACGCTGGCGCATGAGATCCGCAATCTGCAACAGCTGAACGTTGAAATGGCGCGTGAGGCTGTCAACCTGACCAGGGCACTGAAAGGCGATAACAAAACGCAGGGTAACTGGGGCGAAGTGGTACTCAGCCGTGTGCTTGAAGCTTCCGGATTACGCGAAGGATATGAGTATCAGACGCAGGTCAGTGTGCAGGTAG
Source organism: Rahnella woolbedingensis (assembly GCF_003602095.1). Classification (GTDB taxonomy): domain Bacteria; phylum Pseudomonadota; class Gammaproteobacteria; order Enterobacterales; family Enterobacteriaceae; genus Rahnella; species Rahnella woolbedingensis. Next base: position 33,701 of record NZ_RAHH01000033.1, read on the forward strand.
ACAGCAACAGCCGCATGCAACCCGATGTGGTCGTGCGGTTACCGCAGAACAAAGACGTGGTGATTGACGCCAAAATGACGCTGGTCGCTTACGAGCGTTATTTTAACAGTGAAGATGACGCCGAGCGTGAAATCGCCCTGAATGAGCATATTGCCTCGGTGCGCGGGCATATCCGCTTGCTGGGCCGTAAAGATTATCAGCAGTTGCCCGGTTTGCGCAGTCTGGATTATGTGCTGATGTTTATCCCCGTCGAACCGGCGTTTCTGCTGGCTATCGACCGGGAGCCCGAATTGATCAGCGAAGCCCTGCGCCACAATATTATGCTTGTCAGCCCGACCACTCTGCTGGTGGCGTTACGTACGATCAGCAACCTGTGGCGCTATGAACACCAGAGCCAGAATGCCAAACGTATCGCCGATCGCGCTGCGCGTCTTTACGACAAACTGCGGCTGTTTGTGGATGACATGGAGTCGATGGGGCAAAGTCTTGACAAAGCGCAGGGAAGTTATCGTTCCGCGATGAATAAACTCTCGCAAGGCCGTGGTAATCTTATCGGGCAGGTTGAGAGTTTTCGTGCTCTGGGTGTTGAAGTTAAACGGCCAATTAGTCCGTCTCTGGCTGAGAGGGCTAAAGCGGAAAATGAACCTGAAGATACCGCATCTCTGCCAGATACCTCTGATGCGGAAGAAGAACAGACAGTGAACCCGCGCGAGCTAAACCCGCATCAATAGGCCGCGCCTGGCCGAATGATCCGTACTGCATTTCTGATTCAACGAATGAATCATTGCAATATGTTGAATCACCATCGGTGATGGGGCTTTGCTATGGGTTCTGATACACTTCTCCCCAAGAGTTCGACTGAAAAAGCAGGCATATAAAATGGAAAAGCAGACGCAAGAAACCACTCATTTTGGTTTTCGTACAGTAGCCAAAGATGAAAAACAGGAAATGGTGGCAGAAGTCTTCCATTCCGTTGCGGCAAAATATGATTTGATGAATGACCTGATGTCTTTCGGTATTCATCGCATCTGGAAGCGTTTCACTATCGATTGCAGCGGTGTCCGTCCGGAACAACGTGTACTGGATCTGGCTGGGGGTACCGGTGACCTGACCGCAAAATTCTCCCGCTTGGTCGGTGAGAAAGGTGAAGTGGTTCTGGCTGATATCAACGATTCCATGCTGAAGATGGGCCGCGAAAAGCTGCGTAACCTCGGCATCGTCGGTAACGTCAGCTACGTTCAGGCGAACGCTGAAGCACTGCCTTTCCCCGATAATTATTTTGACTGCATCACAATTTCCTTCGGCTTACGTAATGTCACCGAAAAAGAAAAAGCGCTGCGTTCAATGTTCCGTGTGCTCAAGCCGGGCGGTCGTTTACTGGTTCTGGAGTTCTCCAAACCTGTCCTCAAGCCTTTAAGCAAAGCCTACGACACCTATTCCTTCCACATTCTGCCGCGCATCGGCGAGCTGGTTGCGCAGGATGCGGAGAGTTACCGTTATCTGGCCGAATCTATCCGTATGCACCCTGATCAGGAAACCCTGAAGGGCATGATGGGCGATGCCGGTTTTGAAAATGTGACGTATCACAATCTGACGGGTGGCATTGTCGCGCTGCATCGGGGTTTCAAATTCTGATATGGGTATGCCGATGTTGTTAACGCCGTTGCTCACTGCCGCTATCGAGACGCCGCTTAATTTTCTGCTTTTCAAAGATCGCAGCATGAAGGCGGCGCGCACGCGTCTGGCAGGTAAAGTTTTACGTGTTGAATTGCAGGACCTGAGCGCACCGCTGACGTTTGTTTTCAGCGAGCAAAAAATCGATGTGCTCGGACAATGGGACGGCGCGGCCGATTGCACCGTCACTTCCCGCATTTCGTCTCTGCGCAAATTACGTGACCGCCAGCAGTTGTCGCCAATGATGCGCAGTGGCGAACTGGTGGTCGACGGTGATATTTCCGTGGTTCAGCAGTTCTCCGCGTTGCTGGATATGGCAGAGTTTGAGCCCGCAGAATTCCTGGCACCCTATATCGGTGATATTGCCGCTCAGGGGTTAAGTCAGGCGGTTGAAGGTGGTTTGCGTTTCCTGCAAAAAGGCGTGAAGCACCAGCAAAGTTATGTGGCGCAGACGCTGACCGAAGAGTGGAAAATGGCGCCTGGTCCGCTGGAAGTGGTCTGGTTTAGCGATGAAGTTTCTGCGCTGGTGCGCGAACTGTATGCACTGGATAAACGTATCGAAAAACTGGAGGGCAAACCGTGACGCCTAGGGAAATGCGACGTTTATATCTGATTATCCGCATGTTTCTGATCTATGGCCTTGACGAACTGATCCCTAAAATCCGCTTAACGCTGCCGCTGCGAATGGGTCGTTATCTTTTTTTCTGGTTACCTCATCGTCATAAAGAAAAGCCATTGGGTGAGCGCATGCGTCTGGCGCTGGAACAACTTGGGCCGGTATGGATCAAGTTTGGTCAGATGATGTCGACCCGCCGTGACCTTTTCCCTCCGCATATTGCTGATCAACTTGCTTTGTTGCAGGACCATGTGCCGCCGTTTGATGGCGCCAAAGCGCGTCAGCAGATTGATGCCGCGCTTGGTGGTCCGCTGGAAACCTGGTTTGATGAATTCGATCAGACGCCGCTGGCTTCAGCCTCGATTGCACAGGTGCATACGGCAATCCTCAAGGAGAACGGTAAGCCGGTAGTGCTCAAAGTGATCCGCCCGGACATTTTGCCGACGATTGTGGCGGATATCCGCCTGATGTCGCGCCTTGCCGGCTGGCTGCCGATCTTGCTGCCGGATGGTCGCCGTTTGCGCCCGCGTGAAGTGGTGCGCGAGTATGAGAAAACTTTGCTCGATGAACTGAATCTGTTACGTGAAGCAGCGAATGCGATTCAGCTTCGTCGTAACTTTGAAGGCAGCCCGATGCTGTATGTGCCGGAAGTCTATCCGGACTACTGCAGCGAAAGTCTGATGGTCATGGAGCGTATTTACGGCATTCCGGTTTCTGATATTGAGGCACTGAAAAAGCAGGGCACCAATATGAAACTGCTGGCAGAACGTGGCGTACAGGTGTTCTTCACACAGGTTTTCCGCGACAGTTTCTTCCATGCCGATATGCATCCGGGCAACATTTTCGTTAGCTACGAAACGCCGGAAGACCCTTGCTACATAGGGATCGATTGCGGCATAGTGGGTTCGCTCAATAAGGAAGACAAGCGCTATCTGGCAGAGAACTTCATCGCGTTCTTTAACCGCGATTATCGCAAAGTGGCTGAGCTGCATGTCGATTCCGGCTGGGTCCCCCGCGATACCAACGTTGAAGAATTCGAATTTGCTATTCGTACTGTCTGCGAACCGATTTTTGAGAAACCGCTGGCAGAGATTTCCTTTGGCAACGTATTGTTAAACCTGTTTAACACAGCGCGCCGCTTTAATATGGAAGTCCAGCCTCAGCTGGTATTGCTGCAAAAAACGCTGTTGTATGTCGAAGGCCTCGGGCGTCAGCTTTATCCTCAGCTGGATTTGTGGACTACGGCGAAGCCGTTTCTTGAAAGCTGGGTACGGGATCAGGTCGGTTTACCGGCGATGATCCGCGCACTGAAAGAGCGTGCGCCGTTCTGGCTCGAGAAAATGCCAGAGTTGCCGGATTTGGTGTATCAGAGTCTGCATCAGCACAAGCTGTTGCAATACAACATTGAGAAGCTTTCCTCGCAGATCCATAACCAGAGTTCCCGTCAGGGTCAGTCTCGTTATCTTCTGGGAATAGGTGCGACGCTGTTGTTAAGCGGAACACTCTTGCTGTTAGGCGACGTGAAGATTTACCCGGCCTGCCTGATGGCTGCCGGTGCGGTTTCCTGGTTAATCGGTTGGAAGCGCGCCAGCTAATTATATTTGTTTTAAATTGAATGCCGTTTGCGAACGGCAATGAATGTCGTTCCTTCCTATTGAGGTGAAAAAAATGGGTGGTATTAGTATTACAAAAATCCTGATTCTCGTTGTTCTTGTGGTGCTGCTGTTCGGTACGAAGAAACTGCGTGGTCTGGGTTCTGATCTGGGCGCTTCCATCAAAGGCTTCAAAAAAGCCATGAGTGATGACGACAGTCAGCCAAAAACCAAAGACGCAGACATTTCTCCAACTGATGCTGATTTCGCAGCTAAGTCTGTTGAGATCAAGCCAGAAGCGAAAGCAGAAGACACCAAGAGCCAAAACAAAGAGCAGGTATAAGCCGTGTTCGATATTGGATTTAGTGAACTGCTGCTGGTATTGGTGATTGGCCTGGTTGTTCTCGGGCCGGAGCGTTTACCTGTAGCAGTGAGAACAGTAGCAGGCTGGATCCGTACGCTTCGTGCAATGGCTGCTTCAGTTCAAAGCGAATTATCGCAGGAGCTGAAACTTCAGGAATTGCAGGATAGCCTGAAGAAAGCGGAAGAGTCCGGTCTGAAGAATTTAACGCCTGAAATCAAAGCGTCTATGGACGAGTTGAAAGAAGCGGCAGAATCCATGAAAAAGTCGATCAATTCAGGGCTAAACCCTGCGGAGAAGGCAGTGGAGGAAGCTAAAGCTGAAGGCAATACCATTCATAATCCGGTTCTGGATGAAGCCGAAGCGCATCATGACGCAGGTGTTTCACCGGCAGCGGCTGACAAAGTGGTTTCTGCTCCGGCAGGTGCGCCACAAAGCGCTGTTGAAGCTGCACTGGCATCGAATAAAACCGCTCATGCTGCTCAGCCATTGATGACACCAACGGAACCGGTGCCTGATACTTCTGTTGAGGTTGCACCGGTGACGAAAGCTGTTGTTGATGAAGCACCCGTTGCTGAACCTGCCGCACCCGTCAAACCGGCTTCATCAACCCAAACGACAGGTGACCGTTAAACATGGCAGTTGAAGATACTCAACCACTGATCAGTCATCTGATTGAACTGCGTAAGCGCCTGCTGAATGCCATTATCTGCATTCTGGTGGTGTTTTTAGCGCTGGTTTATTTTGCAAATGACATCTATCAGCTTGTGGCCTCACCGCTGATTAAGCAGATGCCGATGGGCGCGAGCATGATTGCGACCGACGTCGCATCACCGTTCTTTACGCCAATCAAACTGACGATGATCGTTTCGGTGTTCTTATCCGCACCGTTCATTTTGTATCAGGTCTGGGCCTTTGTGGCACCCGCGCTGTACAAACATGAACGTCGTCTGATGATGCCGCTGCTGTTCTCAAGCTCTGCATTATTCTATCTCGGCGTGGCGTTTGCGTATTTCGTGGTGTTCCCGCTGGCCTTCGCATTCTTTGCGAAAACGGCACCGGTAGGCGTACAGATTGCGACCGACATTAACAACTATCTCGATTTCGTGATGGCATTGTTTATGGCCTTTGGCATCTCTTTCGAAGTGCCGATCGCTATCGTGCTGCTCTGCTGGAGTGGCGTGACCACGCCGGAAGACCTGAAAAAGAAACGTCCTTATGTCCTGGTCGGGGCATTCGTGGTTGGCATGCTGCTAACGCCGCCGGATGTGTTCTCGCAAACGCTGCTGGCCATCCCGATGTATCTGCTGTTTGAAATCGGTGTGTTCTTTGCCCGTTTCTACGTCGGAGCACGCCGCCGGTCTGATGTCGATTCTGAGTCTGATACCGATCCGGATCAGCCTGCATAATCCCTATTCTGCTTTAAAAAACCGCCCTGATGGGCGGTTTCTGTTTCAGGACTTCCCATGTTTGAAATCGGTATAAATCTTACCAGCAGCCAGTTTGATAAAGACCGGCCGCAGGTAGTGGAAAGAGCCAGAGCCGCCGGGCTGAGCGGCATGTTGATCACCGGTACATCCGCGCAGGAAAGTGTTGAAGCGCAGAAGATGGCGGCAGAACATCCGGATTTTTGCTGGTCTACCGCAGGCGTGCATCCGCATCAGGCCAGCGACTGGAATGAGCACGTTGCCGCAGGTATTCGCAAGCTGGCCGAGTTACCCAATGTTGTCGCCATCGGTGAATGCGGGCTGGATTTCAATCGCAACTTTTCCCCGGCAGATCTTCAGGAAGCCGCTTTTACGGCGCAGATGGCACTGGCGAAAGAGTTACAGCTGCCGGTGTTTTTGCATTGCCGCGACGCCGGTGAGCGTTTTGCTGCATTGCTGAAACCCTGGCTGGCAGATTTGCCGGGGGGCGTGGTGCATTGTTTTACCGGTACACGACAGGAGCTTGAGTTGTATTTATCGCTTGGCTTGTCGATCGGAATTACCGGCTGGGTATGTGATGAGCGTCGCGGGCTGGAACTGCGTGAAATGCTGCCGCTGATCCCGGCTGAACGGTTGATGCTGGAAACCGATGCACCGTATTTGTTAGCGCGGGATATGGAGAACAAACCGAAGAACCGTCGCAACGAACCGGCTTTCCTGCCGCATATCGTGGAGCAGGTGGCGATGTGGCGTGGTGAAGACCCGCAATGGCTGGCAGATATCACAGATGACAATGCGCGTAAGCTATTTGCATTGCCGGAACGAGGCTGAATCCAATACAAAGGCACCGCTGAAGGGTGCCTTTTTCGTCTGAGTATGTGGGAAATTGCGGTCAGAGTTTCTGAAAATGAGTATTTTCAATGCTCTGGCGAACAGGCTGATTGATAAGGTTGAGCATCAGCAGTGACCGGGCCTCACCATCGGGTTCAGTATAAATAGCTTCAATACCGGCGAAAATACCGTCAGTGATGACAACCGAATCGCCTTCATACGGCGTATCAGGATCGCGAACTTCAATCGTCGGTGGCTCCATCAGCTGTTTGATCACATCCGGCTGAACGGTTGCCAGTTTTGCACCAAAGCGGATGAAGTGGCTGACACCACGCGTTGCGTTGATCGTCGTGGTATGGATCCGCTCAGGGTCAAACTCAATGAACATGTAATTTGGAAACAGAGGCTCGCTGACCGCCGTCCGGCGTCCGCGCACCATTTTTTCCAGTGTGATCATCGGTGTCAGACAGTTAACCTGTTGGCGCTCAAGATGTTCTTTGGCGCGCAGAAGCTGACCGCGTTTGCAATAGAGTAAATACCAGGATTCCATAGGTTCCCACATTAAAACGTTGAGCGGGGCAGCATACCAAAAGCCGCTCATGAGATACAGACGGCGTAAGTCTTTGCAGACGTTTGCTGATTGTCGACCCGTTATCTTTTATTATCGAAGAAAGCACGATCCTATCCCCTCTATCAGTCTTATTTTATCAGGAGAAGTGTCATGGAGTTGTTCTTACTGAGTAACGGTAAGCTCTCAGGCGAATCGGAGTTACTGGGCTACGCGAAAGCGCGTCTCCAGACTATGTTACAGGCCCGCAAGATTACTTCTGCTGTCCTCATTCCGTATGCGCTGATCCGCAGTGATTACGACGCGCGTGCGAAAGAACTTTCCGATGCGCTGGGCATTCAGGTCAGCAGCATTCATCATGCAGAAAGTCCGGCAGAGGCGATTGCTAGTGCCGAATGTATTCTTATCAGCGGTGGCAATACCTGGATGCTCAATCAGCTGTTGCATGAAAACAGCCTGATTGTGCCGATTCAGCGCGCGGTGCGTGAACGCAATGTGCCGTATGTCGGCTGGAGCGCGGGTTGTAATGTTGCGACGCCAAGTATTCGTACCACCAATGATATGCCGGTACGCAATTCCGTGGTGCTGCCTGCTCTGAACCTGTTCCCGGTGCAAATCAATCCGCATTACATTGATGCGCATTTAAGTGGTCACATGGGTGAAACCCGCGATGAACGTATTGCAGAATTCTGCGCGGTGAACCCGTCTGAATCGGTGATTGCGTTGCGTGAAGGCAGTTTGTTGCAGGTGTCTGGCAACGATCTGAGCTATTTTAGTGCCAAAGACCAGGGCTTCAAAGTCTTCCGTCACGGGCATGAAACGCAGGAATATCTGGATACTCAGGCGATTCAGTCTCTGGTACCTTTTAACTGCCAGTAATTGTCGCACAGATTTCAATACGCACCGTCAGACCAGAAATAACAGGACTGACGGTTAACCTGCTTTTTCGTTATCAGACATTGCTTACGGTAAGGGCTTTACTAAAAAGAAACCTGCTGATAACAAAAAAGCAGCAACAACCCCGGAGAGGCTCTATAATGCCCTCCTTCAACCCGGCGACCCAGAATTAGCATGAAATACCGTGATTTACGTGACTTCCTCTCGTTACTCGAAAAGAGAGGCCAGCTGAAACGCATTAGTCAGTCTGTCGACCCTTACCTGGAAATGACCGAGATTGCCGATCGCACCTTGCGTGCTGGCGGCCCGGCTCTGTTGTTCGAAAATCCAAAAGGTTATGACATGCCGGTCCTGTGCAATTTATTCGGCACACCACAACGTGTGGCGATGGGCATGGGCAAAGAAGATGTCAGCGCGTTGCGTGAAGTCGGTGAATTGCTGGCGTTTTTGAAAGAACCCGAGCCGCCGCGCGGTTTTCGTGATTTGTTCGACAAAGCGCCGAAGTTTAAGCAAGTGCTTAATATGCCGACCAAAGTACTACACTCCGCACCTTGTCAGGAACAGATTTGGGAAGGCGACGCCGTTGATATCACCAAAATTCCGGTGATGCAGTGCTGGCCGGAAGATGCCGCGCCGCTGATCACCTGGGGGCTGACCGTCACCCGTGGCCCGAATAAACCGCGCCAGAATCTGGGCATTTACCGCCAGCAGGTGCTGGGCAAAAACAAAGTGATCATGCGCTGGTTGTCCCATCGCGGTGGTGCGCTGGATTTCCAGGAATGGTGCCAGCAGAATCCGGGCCAGCGTTTTCCGGTTTCCGTAGCACTGGGCGCCGATCCGGCCACTATCCTTGGTGCCGTGACGCCGGTTCCCGATACGCTGTCTGAATATGCCTTCGCAGGTTTATTGCGTGGCAATAAAACTGAAGTCGTGAAATGCATTTCTAACGATCTGGAAGTCCCGGCCAGCGCTGAAATTGTGCTGGAAGGGTACATCGAGCCGGGCGAAATGGCGCCTGAAGGCCCTTATGGTGACCATACCGGCTACTATAATGAAGTAGACAGTTTCCCGGTGTTCACGATTACGCACATGACGCAGCGTAAGGATGCTATTTATCATTCGACCTACACCGGCCGTCCGCCGGATGAACCTGCGGTTCTGGGTGTGGCGCTGAATGAAGTGTTTGTGCCAATCCTGAAAAAGCAGTTTCCGGAAATCGTCGATTTTTATCTGCCGCCGGAGGGTTGCTCCTACCGTCTGGCTGTCGTTACCATGAAGAAGCAGTACGCCGGTCATGCCAAACGCGTGATGATGGGCGTCTGGTCATTCCTGCGTCAGTTCATGTACACCAAGTTTGTGATTGTGTGCGACGACGATGTGAATGCCCGCGACTGGAACGACGTGATTTGGGCGATTACCACCCGGATGGATCCCGCACGGGATACGGTACTGGTAGAAAACACGCCAATCGATTATCTCGATTTTGCCTCTCCGGTTTCGGGGCTGGGCTCAAAAATGGGGATGGATGCGACCAACAAATGGCCGGGTGAAACGCAGCGTGAATGGGGGCGTCCGATTGTGAAAGATCCGGAGGTCACCGCGCGTATCGACGCTATTTGGGATGAACTCGCTATTCTTAATGATAAAGACGATGCGAAAAAATAATCGAATCTTTGTCCTACGCTTTGCTTTGATGACCCACAGAGGGAACGCATGACAACATTGAGCTGTAAAGTGACCTCGGTTGAGGCGATAACCGATACGGTGTATCGCGTCCGCCTCGTTCCGGAAGCGCCTTTCTCGTTCCGCGCGGGTCAGTATCTGATGGTGGTAATGGATGAGCGCGATAAGCGCCCGTTCTCGCTGGCCTCTACGCCTGCGCAAAACAATGTGATTGAGCTGCACATTGGCGCGTCGGAACTGAATCTGTATGCGATGGCGGTCATGGATCGCATTCTGAAAGAGCAGGCGATCACTGTGGATATTCCTCACGGCGATGCCTGGCTGCGTGAAGACGGCGAACGTCCGCTGGTGCTGATTGCCGGGGGGACCGGATTCTCCTACGTCCGTTCTATTCTTATCACCGCACTCGAGCAGCAGCCACACCGTGACATCTCCATTTACTGGGGCGGTCGTGAGCTGAAGCATCTGTATGACCTCGGTGAACTGGAAGCGATGAGCATCAATCATCCGAACCTGAAAGTGATCCCGGTGGTTGAACAGCCGGAAGATGGCTGGCAGGGCAGAAGCGGCACCGTGCTGAGCGCAGTTTTACAGGATTTCTCCACGCTGGCTGAGCACGATATTTATATCGCCGGTCGTTTTGAGATGGCGAAAATCGCCCGTGAGCGTTTTGTCGCGGAACGCTGCGCACAGGAAGATCGTCTGTTTGGTGATGCCTTCTCTTTCATCTGATTGATATTTACAGATGAGGGGAAAGATGAAAAAGCCCGCCCCTGACAGGCGGGAAAACGGCAACTAAAACGGGTAAGAATGATTTATAAAAAGCGGACTTGATGTCCGCTTTTTGTTTTTAAGGAAAGAGGAACTCAGACGCGTTCGAAGACGGTCGCGATGCCCTGACCCAGACCGATACACATAGTCGCTACGCCAAACTGGACGTCGCGGCGCTCCATCAGGTTCAGCAGCGTGGTGGAAATACGTGAGCCGGAGCAGCCGAGCGGATGACCGAGCGCGATGGCGCCGCCGTTCAGATTGACGCGATCTTCCATGGTTTCCAGCAGTCCCAAATCTTTCACGCACGGTAAGGCTTGTGCCGCGAAAGCTTCGTTCAGCTCGAACAGACCGATGTCCTGCACGCTCAGCCCGGCACGTTTCAGAGCCAAGCGCGTTGCCGGTACCGGACCGTAACCCATAATCGACGGGTCGCAGCCGACCACCGCCATCGCACGGATGCGGGCGCGGGCTTTCAGACCTAAAGATTGGGCATGAGATTCGCTCATCAGCAACATTGCCGATGCGCCGTCGGACAGGGCAGAAGACGTGCCCGCCGTAACGGTGCCGTTGACCGGATCGAACGCCGGGCGTAGAGCCGCCAGCGTGGCGACTGTGGTTTCCGGGCGGATCACTTCGTCGAAATCATAACGGGTCAGCACGCCTTCGGCGTTATGGCCTTCGGTTGGCACAATTTCATTGGCAAAATGCCCGGCAACGGTAGCGGCATGTGCGCGCTGATGGGAACGTGCGGCAAATTCATCCTGCATTTCACGACTGATCTGGTGCATTTTCGCCAGCATTTCTGCTGTCAGCCCCATCATTCCCGCCGCTTTCGCCACGGTTTTGCTCAGGCCAGGATGGAAATCCACGCCGTGGTTCATCGGTACGTGACCCATGTGTTCCACGCCGCCAATCAGGCTGACCTGTGCATCACCGACCATAATGGCGCGCGCCGCATCGTGCAGCGCCTGCATGGAAGAACCGCACAGGCGGTTGACCGTGGTGGCCGGAACGCTGTGTGGAATTTCCGCCAGCAGTGAGGCGTTACGGGCAATATTGAAACCTTGTTCCAGCGTTTGCTGGACGCAGCCCCAGTAAATATCATCAATATCTTTGGCGTTCAGCGCCGGATTGCGGGCCAGTACGGCACGCATCAGATGCGCGGAGAGATCTTCAGCCCTGACGTGGCGGAATGCGCCGCCTTTCGAACGGCCCATTGGCGTGCGGACTGCGTCAACAATGACTACGTTTTCCATGATTTCGGTCCTTATGCCTGATTGCCGGTGCTGAGATTTTCCAGCCCAGCGGCCACCGGATAGTAACTTTCATTGGTTTGCGCTTTCGCGCGTAACCCGTCCGGCGCCTGATACATCGGCCCCAGATGTGCGTACTGTTCGGTCATTTTCAGATACTCAGCGGTGCCAAGGGTATCGAGGTAACGGAACGGGCCGCCGTGGAACGGAGGGAAACCGATGCCGTACACCAGCGCCATATCGGCTTCAGCCGGGCTGGCGATAATGCCTTCTTCAAAGCAACGCACCACTTCGTTAATCATCGGGATCATCATGCGGGCGATGATGTCCTGTGGTGAGAAATCAGCGTGAGCCGGTTTCAGGTTGTCGGCCAGCAGGCTGATGGCCTGGTCATCAACTTCCTTACGCGGTTTGCCCTTGCTGTCCTCGCTGTAACGGTAGAAACCGAGCTGGTTTTTCTGACCAAAACGGCGGTTGTCGAACAGCACATCTACGGCATCGCGGTAATCGCGGGCCATACGCTGAGGGAAACCAGCGGCCATCACGGCCTGCGCGTGATGCGCGGTATCAATGCCGACCACGTCCAGCAGATACGCCGGGCCCATCGGCCAGCCGAACTGTTTTTCCATCACTTTGTCGATCTGACGGAAATCAGCACCATCGCGCAGCAGCAAACTGAAACCAGAGAAGTACGGGAACAGCACGCGGTTAACAAAAAATCCCGGGCAGTCATTAACGACGATCGGCGTTTTACCCATCGCCAGTGCGTAAGAAACGATGCGCGAAATCGTTTTGTCCGACGTTTTCTCGCCACGCACGATTTCGACCAGCGGCATACGGTGAACCGGGTTGAAGAAGTGCATGCCGCAGAAGTTTTCCGGGCGTTTCAGCGAGGACGCCAACTGATCGATAGGTATGGTCGAGGTATTCGAGGCCAGAACGGTGTCGGTGCCGAGCAGGGATTCTGCCTCAGCCAGCACCGCCGCTTTCACTTTTGGATTTTCTACGACGGCTTCGACCACCACATTGGCACGTTCGATGCCGCTGTAATTGAGCGTCGGTTGAATGGTTGAAAGTACTTTAGCCATTTTCAGACCGTCGAGCTTGCCACGCTCGAGTTGCTTGTTCAGCAATTTGGCGGCTTCGTTCATGCCCAGAGTCAGGGACTGATCGTTGATGTCTTTCATCACCACCGGAACGCCTTTCAGCGCGGACTGGTAAGCAATCCCGCCGCCCATAATACCCGCGCCCAGTACGGCAGCCTGTTTCGGTTTTTCGCTGTCCTGCGCCAGTTTTTTGGCTTTGCCTTTCACAAACTGATCGTTAAGGAAAATGCTGACCAGCGCGCGTGCTTCTTTTGATTGTGCAAGCGGTACAAAACTGGCGGTTTCCAGCTGTAATGCTTCATCGCGGCCAAGACGGGCTGCGGCTTCAATGGTTTTCACGGCGGTCATTGGCGCCGGATAATGTTTACCGGCATTTTGCATGACCATACTTTTGGCGACGCTGAAGCTCATCGCCGCTTCAATCTGGCTGAGTTTCAGTGGCAGACGTTTCGGGTCGCGGCGGCTGTGCCATTCCAGTTTGCCGTCGATAGCATTTTTCAGCATGGTGATACCGGCGTCGCGCAGTTTATCCGCTTCAACCACTGCATCCACCAGCCCGACTTTCAGGGCTTCTTTTCCGCTGATATTTTTACCGGCAGCGATAATTTCCAGCGCACTGTCGGTGCCAATCAGGCGCGGCAGACGCACGGAGCCACCAAAGCCCGGCATGATGCCTAAACTGGTTTCCGGCAGGCCAATACGCGCATCAGCGGTGCTGATACGAAAATCCGTCGCCAGCACGCATTCGCAACCGCCGCCCAGCGCATAACCGCTGATGGCAGAAAGGGTCGGCACCGGCAGGTCTTCCAGCCGGTTAAAAATGCTGTTGGCGAAATCCAGCCACTCATGCAGTTTTTCGGCGGGGGCATTAAACAGGGATAAAAATTCAGTGATATCCGCACCCACGATAAACGCCGGTTTGGCAGAACTGAGCAGCAGACCTTTCAGGTCAGACTGTTTTTCAAGTATCGCAATCGCTTCGCCCAGGCTGGCGACGGTTAGGGTATCGAGCTTGTTCACCGAGCCTGGGGCATCAAACACCAGCTCCGCAATACCGCCGTCGAGCCAGTGCAGGTGTAATGTTTCGCCTTGGTAGAGCATGTGTCTCTCCTGAATCATCTGGGATGATCTGGTATGACCAGATGCTTTCGAGTGTGGTTTTTATGTTAATAATTTGCAAATGAGATGTGTTTTATTTGCAGGCAAGATCACAAACCTTCCGGGACTATGGTCACGGTGAGGCTGTGGTAAGATGCTGCATCGTCTTTCAGGTGAAAAAAGGACAGTTCGATGGAATCGCTTACTACGCTTTATAAAGAACATATCGCCACGCTGCAGACGCGTGCCCGTGAAATTCTGCAACGTTCTCAGCTTGATGCGTTACTGATTCATTCCGGTGAATTGCTGACGACCTTCCTTGATGACCACACTTATCCATTCAAAGTAAATCCGCAGTTCAAAGCCTGGGTGCCGGTCACTCAGGTGCCAAATTGCTGGTTATGGGTGGATGGCGTGAATGCGCCGAAGCTGTGGTTCTATTCGCCGGTGGACTACTGGCACAGCCACGAGCCCCTGCCGGAGTCTTTCTGGACCAAAGAAATCTCCCTGACGCCGCTGGCTAACGCCGACGACATCAAAGGTCAGCTGCCGGTGGATCTGAAACGCATCGGTTATATCGGTTCGAGTCAGGATCGCGCGATCAGCATGGGCATTCCTGCGGCGAACGTGAACCCGAAAGCGGTGCTGGATTACCTGCATTATCATCGCGCCTACAAAACAGATTACGAACTGGCCTGTATGCGTGAAGCGCAGAAAGTGGCGGTGAGCGGCCATCGTGCGGCGAAAGAAGCGTTCCTTTCGGGCATGAGTGAATTCGACATCAACCTGGCGTATCTGACGGCCACCGGTCACCGTGATACCGATGTGCCTTACAGCAACATCGTCGCGCTCAATGAACACGCTTCCGTGCTGCATTACACCTCGCTCGATAACCAGCCACCTGCCGATATGCGCAGCTTCCTGCTGGATGCCGGCGCGGAATACAACGGTTATGCCGCTGACCTGACGCGTACTTACGCTGCCAAACCGGACAGTGATTTCGCCGCGCTTATCAAAGATCTGAATACCGAAGAACTGGCGGTAATCGATACTATTAAGGCCGGTGTGCGCTATACCGACTATCATGTTCAGATGCATCACCGTATCGCCAAATTATTGAAAGCGCACAAGCTGGTGGTCGATATCAGTGAAGACGCGATGGTGGAACAGAACCTGACCGGGCCTTTCCTGCCGCATGGTCTGGGACATCCGCTGGGATTACAGGTGCACGACGTGGCCGGTTTTATGCAAGACGACACCGGTACGCATCTGGCAGCGCCTTCGCAATATCCTTTTCTGCGCTGTACCCGTGTCCTTGAACCGGGAATGGTGCTGACCATCGAGCCAGGTTTGTATTTCATTGATTCGCTGCTGTTACCGTGGCGTGAAGGGCAGTTCAGCAAGCACTTTGCCTGGGATCGCATCGAGGCGCTGAAGCCTTATGGCGGCATTCGTATCGAAGACAACATTGTCATCCACGATAATCGTATCGAGAACATGACACGTGATCTGAAGCTGGCCTGATGCAGCCTTACTCCGTCCCCGCTGAGCCTGTCAGTTTTAGCGAAGAAATAAAGAAGAGCCGTTTCATCACCCTGCTGGCGAGAACCGAGGGGGGTGAAGCGGCGAAAGCTTTTATTCAGGAGATCCGAAACCAGCATCCGGCAGCGCGTCATCACTGCTGGGCGTTTGTGGCTGGCGCGCCGGATGATTCTCAGCAACTGGGGTTTTCTGATGACGGAGAGCCTGCGGGCACAGCAGGCAAACCTATTCTCAGTCAACTGATGGGAAGCGGGGTCGGAGAAATTACCGCTGTCGTCGTACGTTATTACGGCGGCATTATGCTGGGCACCGGCGGTCTGGTGAAAGCCTATGGCGGTGGTGTTCAGCAGGCATTAAAGCAACTTGTCGTGCAGCAAAAAGTTCCGCTGTCGGAGTTTGCGGTGCAGTGTGATTACAGCCAGTTACAGCTGGTGGAGACTCTGCTTTCGCAAGTCGGCGGACATATTTTACATAGTGAGTTTGGCGCTGCGGTAGATCTCGTTCTGGCGTTGCCCGCCGCGGATGCGCCGGCCACGGTCAGTCACTTATTCGATATCAGCCGTGGCACGCTTATTTTGCGTCCGGTTTCTTAAATATTTCTATGGTTAATTCGCTGAGGAACGCACCAGCATGCATTTTCGTGCCATAACACGCATCGTGGGGGTGCTTGTCATCCTTTTCTCGGGAACGATGATCATCCCCGGACTGGTCGCTTTAATTTACCGTGATGGTGCGGGGCGTGCATTCAGTCAGACCTTCTTTGTCGCCCTGGCGATTGGGTTATTCCTCTGGCTTCCCAACCGGAAACAAAAGAGTGAGCTTAAGCCACGCGAAGGCTTCCTGATTGTGGTGCTGTTCTGGACGGTGCTGGGCAGCGTCGGGGCACTCCCGTTCCTGTTCTCCGAGCGGCCGAATCTTTCCCTGACCGATGCCTTCTTTGAATCTTTCTCTGGTCTGACAACGACGGGCGCGACCACGCTGGTCGGTCTGGATTCCCTGCCGAAGGCGATTTTGTTCTACCGGCAGATGCTGCAATGGTTTGGCGGGATGGGGATCATTGTGCTCGCCGTGGCGATTCTGCCGATATTGGGCGTCGGGGGAATGCAGTTGTATCGCGCCGAAATGCCTGGGCCGCTGAAAGATAACAAGATGCGCCCGCGTATAGCTGAGACGGCTAAAACGCTGTGGCTTATCTATGTTCTGCTGACCATTGCCTGTGCGCTGTCGTTATGGGGCGCGGGGATGTCGGTCTTTGATGCGATTGGCCACAGTTTCTCGACGATTGCGATCGGTGGTTTCTCGACGCATGACGCCAGCATCGGCTATTTCCATAGCGGCACCATTAATACCATTGTGGCGGTATTCCTGCTGATTTCCGGCTGTAACTATGGCCTGCACTTTGCGGTACTGAGCGGGCGCAATCTGAAGGTCTACTGGCGTGATCCGGAATTCCGGATGTTTATCAGCGTGCAATTCACGCTGGTGGTGATCTGTACGGTGATTCTGTGGATCCACAATACCTACGGCTCGCCGCTGGAAACGCTTAATCAGGCCTTCTTTCAGGTAGTCTCGATGGCGACCACAGCGGGATATACCACGGACAGTATTTCCAAATGGCCACTGTTCCTTCCTCTTCTGTTGCTGTGCTCTGCTTTTATCGGCGGCTGTGCGGGTTCGACTGGTGGCGGCCTGAAAGTTATCCGCATCCTGCTTCTCTATTTACAAGGTTCGCGCGAGCTGAAAAGGCTGGTTCACCCGAATGCGGTTTACACCATCAAACTGGGTAACCGTGCTCTGCCGGAACGTATTATTGAAGCGGTGTGGGGGTTCTTCTCTGCCTATGCACTGGTCTTCATTATCAGCATGCTGGCGATTGTGGCGACGGGCGTGGACAACTTCTCGGCTTTTGCTGCGGTCACGGCCACTCTGAATAACCTGGGGCCGGGATTAGGCGTCGTAGCCGATAACTTTGCATCTATGAATTCAGTGGCGAAATGGATCCTGATCGTCACCATGTTATTTGGTCGTCTCGAAGTCTTCACATTATTAGTACTGTTCACGCCGACCTTCTGGCGCGAATGAGTTTTAAGAAAGGGAAACAAGAATGAAAGCGTTGATACTCTATTCCAGTCGTGATGGTCAGACACATGCGATTGCTTCTTATATAGCAAATGAGCTGAAAGAGAAGTGCAGCTGCGATGTTATCGACCTCGCTCATGCCGAACATGTTGATTTGAAACACTATGACCAGGTCATGATCGGCGCTTCTATACGTTATGGTCATTTCAATCCGGTGCTGGACAGGTTCGTAGAGAAACACATGCAGACTCTGAACCAGATACCTTCAGCATTTTTCGGTGTGAATCTGACGGCGCGTAAAGCAGAGAAGCGGACGCCACAAACTAATGCCTATGTGCGCAAGTTCCTGCTGGCCACTCCGTGGAAACCTACAATATGCGCAGTATTCGCCGGGGCGCTGCGTTATCCGCGATATCGCTGGTTCGATAAGGTGATGATCCAACTTATTATGCGTATGACAGGCGGCGAAACAGATACCCGTAAAGAAGTGGAATACACCGACTGGGAGCAGGTGGCTAAATTCGCTGAAGATTTTGGGCTGATATTGTATAAAAAATCGCATTAATGCGGGCTTAATAGACGTATAGACCAAAAAGAAAGCATTCGAAAAGTTTTTTTTAATTAAGGGTTGCGGCCTTCTGAGAACTCCCTATAATGCGCCTCCACTGACCGGGAACAACGAATCCTCTAACGAGAACCAAGTTGCCCAGTCAGGAAGAATCAACCCGGTGAAAACACCGCATCTTGTAAAAGAAAATGGTTGACTCTTCAGGGAGAAAGAGTATTATCTGCCTCCCACGTTGCTGAGTTAAGTCTCGCAACGTACGCTCTTTAACAATTTATCAGACAATCTGTGTGGGCACTCACAAGACGATATCAGCCACCTCGGTGGCAAAAAATATC
>NZ_RAHH01000034.1 GCF_003602095.1 Rahnella woolbedingensis
ATGCCAGAAAGTGTACGGATTGCCTGAGGGAGTCAGCGACGAGGGGAGCTTTTATCTAAATCCGATTTATTCAACAACGCCCTTTTAAAGCGCTTTTTTGAATAAATCAGGGCAACGAAGCGGAAGCTTCATTAACATAAAAATGGAATCAATGAAACGCTGAGTGGCACGTTGCGTGAGACGAAAGACACGTTTAAGCATCAGTACGGTGGAAGTAGCCAGGGGTCAGTGCGCGGGCAAATTCTTAACCGGATCGGAATTTTCCCGATCCGGCTGGTTTTTTATCATTAACTCACATCACACAACGCTTAGTGGAACTGAAGGTAGGCCACGTGCGTTTGCAGATATTCCTGCAAGCCGTGTTTGCCGTCCGCACCGCCGACACCCGATTTGCGCCAGCCTGCATGGAAGCCCTGCATCGCTTCAAAGTTTTCGCGGTTGATGTAAGTCTCGCCAAATTTCAGCTGTTTCAGCGCTTGCATTGCGGTGTTGATATTGCTGGTGTAAATCGACGACGTCAGGCCATATTCACTGTCATTGGCCATCGCAATCGCCTCATCCAGCGTTTTGAATGTCGCAACCGGCAGCACCGGACCAAAGACTTCTTCGTGCATGATCGGCATATCCTGTGTCACATCGACCAGCACCGTTGGCTGATAGAAGAAACCTTTGTCGCCGTGACGCTTGCCGCCCAGCAGCACTTTCGCGCCCTGCGACACGGCTTTTGCCACTTTCTCTTCCACGCGCTGCAACGCCGCACCGCTGATCAGCGGCCCCATATCCAGCTCTTTTTGTTCAGCCGTATTACCGAACGTGACTTTCTTCATTGCTTCGCCGATGCGCGAAATGAATTCGTCGTACACGCCTTCCTGCACGTACACACGTTCGGCGCAGTTACAGACTTGCCCGGTATTAATGACGCGTGAGCTGACAATCGCTTTGACTGCCAGATCCAAATCCGCGTCATTCATCACGATGGCTGGCGCTTTACCGCCCAGTTCCAGCGAAACTTTGGTGACGTTTTGTGCTGCGGCGGTCATGGTGGCGATACCCGCCGCCACGCTGCCGGTCAGACTGACCATGCCGACTTTCGGGTTCGCCGCCAGTTCCTGACCAACGGTCGGACCGTAACCGGTCACAATATTCAGCACGCCTTTTGGCAGACCAATTTTGTGAATGATTTCTGCGAAAATCACCGCATTGTTTGGCGTAATTTCGCTAGGTTTGATGACGATGGTGTTACCGGTGATCAGTGCCGGTGCGGCTTTACGGGCGATCAGGAAGAACGGGAAGTTCCACGGCAGAATACCGGTAGTCACACCTATGGCTTTGCGGAACACAAAGATGTTTTCGTTTGGCCGGTCGCTCTGAATGATTTCGCCTTCGTAACGGCGTGCCCATTCAGCCATGTAATCGAGATAATCTGCGGTGAACAGCACTTCAGTCTGCGCCAGGCCGTAGGTTTTGCCGCCTTCGGCAATAATGGTTTCAGTCAGTTCGGCTTCGCGCTCGCGGATACCGGCCGCGATTTTATGCAGCCATACGCCGCGTTCCACCGCAGGTAATGCCTCCCAGCCTGGTTGCGCTGCTTCAGCTGCATCTATGGCTCTTCTGGCATCTTCTGCCGAGCCTTCAGGGATCTGCGAAATCACCTGTTCTGTCGCCGGATTCACAACGTCAATCCACTTTCCGCCGGTGTTTTCAACGAATTCGCCGTTGATATACATACGTTTCTGAACTGTGCTCATGTAAAGAGTCTCCAAAGTACGGATAGAGGTGATGAACGAGTTGTTAATAAAAAAGTTCTTTTTTGTGAAGTTTTAACAGCCTGTTCTATCCGACTGGTTTTTACCTTTCCGTGATTGCCATTTAATTTTCAAGAATGGCAAAAATGTCATGATCGGACTGCCCGACATAACATTTCTGCAAATAAGGGAGTTCACTGTCTGATACTGCGCGGGGCGTAGCCGAATTCACGTTTGAACAATGTGGAGAAGTAATTGCTGTCGCAAAAACCACAATTGTGGGCAATTTCAGTGATCGGACTGTCGCTGAACCGCAGCATATTGCGCGCGTTGAGCAGACGCAGGCGGTTGAGGTAATTGAGCGGCGTGCAGCCGGTTTGCTGTTTCATCTGACGGTGCAAGGTACGCAGCGACATTGAGAACTGCGCGGCCAGTTCCGGCCAGTCGATGTCCTCGTCGTAATGCTCGTTCATCCAGTCCAGCAGATTATTCAGCTCACCGCCCTGCCCGCGATACCCCACGTCGCGGCTGCCTTTGCGCAGCAACAATAAGAGTTGCATAAAGTACAGTTCCTGCTGTGCCTGATTTTCCGGTGATGGGCTGAACGGCTTGCGCGCCAGCAGGTCAATCAGGGTTTTGGCCTGAATTATCTGATTCGGACTGATGCGCCAGTGCGCCGGATAAATCCCGCCCACCTCCTGCGGCAACAAATCGCTGACGCCATTGAGGAAACGAAAGGCGTTCGGGCTGCGATACAGCACGTTGGTCAGATGTAAATTATCGGTATCTTCATAAAGATGATGGTCGTTGTGGCGGACAAAACAGACGCTGCCTGCACTGAGGATCAGCGGCTGATCGTTAAAAACGTGCGTGCCTGTGCCCTGCTCGACCAGCACAATTTCATCGAAATCCTGATGATGATGCTCAGGAAATGTCTCCTGCGGATAACGGGGTTCAACAGCGACCGGGAAATCTTCTGAGGGGAAATACTCACTACTGCGCAACACGGTCATTTCCGGCTCCTTATTAACATTATCGTAATATCTTAGTCGTCGGCGGGGCGGCCATAAGGCTGAAACTGTGATCCGCCAGCCGCTTTTGATTAAAACTTTTCCTTCCTGACAAAATCCTGCGTTATCCGGCGTGTGGCGCCGCTTTATGCCTTATTTCAGTGCGGGTTTTCACGACCGGTAATGTGTGTTTTTCTGACCGTTTGGCGTGACCGATACAAGATTGTTATCAATTTGTGAGGTTGTTCGCTCAAACCTTTGTGTCTTTGCCATAGTTGACACTGAACTGGCACTCGCGGAAAGGTCAGTCTGTCTGCAAACTCCTAGAGTCGTGATCATGCGCCTGGCGCGTCGGCAACTTTTCGTCGTTAAACTTTTTTGCAGATTTATGCGAACCGCATGCGGAGTACAAACAATGAAATTAAAACACGTACTGAGCCTTACCCTGATCGCGAGCAGCATCTTGCTGGCAGGCGCGGCATCGGCAGAAGTGAAAATTGCGCTGGTGGCAAAATCACTGGGCAATGGTTTTTTTGAAGCGGCAAACGTCGGTGCGCAGCAGGCAGCGAAAGAACTCGGCGATGTGAAAGTGATTTATACCGGTCCGACCACCACCACCGCCGAAGCACAGATTGAAGTGCTGAACGGGCTGATCGCACAGGGCGTCGATGCGATTGCCGTTTCCGCCAATGACCCGGATGCACTGGTGCCGGTATTGAAAAAAGCCATGCAGCGCGGCATTAAAGTGGTGTCGTGGGATTCCGGCGTTGCCAAAGAGGGTCGCCAGATCCACCTCAATCCTTCCAACAACGCGCTGATCGGCGAAACCAACGTCAAACTGGCCGCTGATGCGCTGAAAGCTCTGAACGTACAGAAAGGCGATGTGGCAATCCTGAGCGCCACGCCAACCTCCACCAACCAGAATCTTTGGATTGCTGAGATGAAAAAGGTGCTGCCGAAATATCCTTCGGTGAATCTGGTGACTGTCGCATATGGTGACGATTTGTCAGATAAAAGCTACCGTGAAACCATCGGCTTACTGAAATCCTATCCTGACCTGAAAGTGATTATTTCCCCTTCTTCGGTCGGGATCGTGGCCGCCGCGCAGGCGGTGAAAGATCAGGGCAAAATCGGCAAGGTTTACGTGACCGGTCTGGGTCTGCCATCTGAAATGGCCGGTGCCGTGAAATCCGGTGCGACCAAAAGCTTCGCCATCTGGAACCCGATTGATCTGGGCTACGCCGCCACCTATCTGGCAGACGACCTGGTCAAAGGCACCGCCACCAAAACTGAAGCCAGCATGGGTCGTTTAGGCAAAGTGAAACTGGATGCAGACGGCAGCGGCGCAATGGCCGAACCGTTTATCTACGACGCCAGCAACATCGACAAATTCTCTAAAATCTTCTGATCCTGAATGCGGCTCATCGTGATGCGGTGAGCCGTTTTGTTGTGCTTTGCCAGACAGGGGAACTGAAATGACAGACTCAACGACGCCACTTTTATCATTAAAAGGCATCAGCAAAGTCTTTCCGGGTGTCAGGGCGTTAAATAACGTTCACGTGGATTTGTATCCGGGAAAAGTAACCGCCCTGATTGGCGAAAACGGCGCGGGGAAATCGACACTGGTCAAAGTCATGACCGGTATTTATCAGCCGGAAGAAGGCGAACTGCGTTATAAAGCCATTCCGATCAAACTGCCGAATCCGGAATCCGCGCACAAAGTCGGTATTACCGCCATTCATCAGGAAACCGTGCTGTTCGACGAGCTTTCCGTCACCGAGAACATTTTCGTCGGCCACTATGTTTACCGCGGGCTGTTTAAACGCCTGAACTGGCCGGTCATGCATCAGCAGGCGCGCGATATTCTGACGCGCCTTGAAGTCAATATTGATCCGCATGCCACCCTGAAAGACCTGAGTATTGCCCAGCGTCATATGGTGGCAATTGCCCGTGCGTTGTCGTTTGATGCGCAGGTCGTTATTCTCGATGAACCGACCGCCGCCCTTTCGCAGCATGAAATCGTTGAGTTCTATCAGATTGTTGAACGCCTGAAACGTGAAGGCAAAGCCATCCTGTTTATCTCGCATAAGTTCGACGAAATCTTCTCCATTTCTGATTACTACACGGTTTTGCGCGATGGCAGTTATGTCGGTTCCGGCAAAATCAGCGACATCAGCGAGCAGCAGATGGTGACCATGATGGTCGGCCGCGAAGTCAGTCAGGCTTACCCGAAAGTGAACTGCGAGCCAGGCGAAACGGTGCTTGAGGTGCAAAACTTCAGCCATCCGACCGAATTTGCGGGCATTAATTTTTCACTACGCAAAGGAGAGATTCTGGGCTTTTACGGGCTGGTTGGCGCGGGAAGAACCGAACTGATGCAGGCGCTGTTTGGCGTCACGCAGCCTGGCGGCGGAAAGATCCTTATCCACGGTAAAGAGCAGCATTTCTCCCGCCCTTCTCAGGCCATCCGCGCGGGGATTGTGTATGTGCCGGAAGAGCGCCAGAAACAAGGGACGATTATTGATTTGCCTATCAGCCAGAACATCAGCCTGCCGCAACTCAGCCAATTGAATCCGCGCGGTGTGCTCAATGACAAAAAAGAGTGGGCGCTGGCCGACGATTACGCCAAACGGTTGCAGGTGAAAGCATCGAGCTGGAAACAAGCAGTCGGTACGCTTTCAGGCGGCAATCAGCAAAAAGTGGTGATTGCCAAATGGCTGGCGACCAGACCGGACATCATCATTCTCGATGAGCCGACCAAAGGCATTGATATCGGTTCGAAAGCGGCGGTGCATCAGTTTATGTCTGAGCTGGTCGGGCGCGGGCTGGCGGTGATTATGGTGTCTTCCGAATTACCGGAAGTGATGGGTATGAGCGACCGCATCATCGTGATGCATGAAGGGCTGATGGTGGCGGAATTTAAGGCCGGTGAAGCCAGCGCAGAAATGATTGTCAGTGCCGCCAGCGGCGCAGGCAAGGAGGCAGCATGATCAAAAACCTGCTGAAAAATCGCGAGCTGTTGCTGGCTGTGGTGATAGTGCTGATGGTACTTGGCGTTGGTGCGCGCTCACCGGAATTTGTGGGTGCCGGAAACCTGCTGGAAATGTTTAATGACACGTCGATTCTGATCATCCTGGCACTCGGGCAGATGATGGTGTTGCTGACCAAAGGAATCGATTTATCAATGGCCGCCAATCTGGCGCTGACCGGCATGATTGTCGCGCTGATTAACTTCCATCACCCGGACATTCCGGTGTGGTCGCTGGTGTTACTGGCGACGATTCTCGGGCTGGTGTTGGGCGCGATTAATGGCCTGCTGGTGTGGAAAGTCGGTATTCCGCCGATTGTGGTCACGCTTGGCACAATGAGCATTTATCGCGGCATTATTTTTCTGCTTTCCAACGGTGGCTGGATCAACGCCCATCAGATGAGTCCGCAATTTCTCAGTCTGCCGCGTGCGACCTTTATCGGTCTGCCACTGCTTGGCTGGTGCGCAATTGCCGCACTGATTCTGGTGGCCTATTTTCTGCGTTACAGCCGTACCGGACGCGCTTTATATACCGCGGGCGGCAACGCCACGGCAGCGTATTACACCGGCATCAACGCGGGCAAAATGCAATTCGTCAGCTTTTGCCTTTCCGGTGCGCTGGCCGGATTCTGCGGCTATCTGTGGATTTCACGTTTTGCTGTCGCCTACGTGGATGTTGCCAACGGCTTTGAATTGCAGATTGTCGCGGCGTGCGTTATCGGCGGGATCAGCACCATGGGTGGCATCGGCTCAGTGGTCGGTTGCCTGCTCGGCGCGCTGTTCCTGGGCGTCATTAACAATGCCCTGCCGGTGATTGAAGTGTCACCGTTCTGGCAGATGGCGATTTCCGGGGGCGTGATTGTGATTGCAGTGATCCTCAACGAACGCGCCAACAAACGTAAAGGACGGCTGATTTTGCGTCACTCCCTCGCCGTCCAGCCTGTGCGTCCTGAAACCGGAGCAAGCTCATGAGTAAGACCTTAACTTCGCGCAACACGCCGCATTCCGCCGCCGGAGAAAAATCCACCATGGCCGTCACGCCGTTTTTCCGTCGGCTGATGTGCTGGGAAGGATTCTTGCTGCTGGTGACGCTGCTGGTGTTTGTGGTGAATGCGTTCGCCTCGCCGTATTTTCTTAATATATGGAATCTGTCGGACGCAACGTTTAACTTCACCGAAAAAGCCATCATTGTGCTGCCGATGGCGATGCTGATTATCGCCCGCGAAATCGATTTATCGGTCGCCTCCACTATGGCGCTGAGTTCCACCATTATGGGATTCTGCGCACAGGCCGGTTTGCCGACGCCCGCGCTGGTCGGTGTCGGGCTGAGCGTAGGCTTGCTGTGCGGGCTGATTAACGGGTTGCTGGTCACACGGCTGAATCTTTCATCTATCGTGATCACCATCGGCACCATGAGTCTTTTCCGCGGCATTACCTATGTACTGCTCGGTGATCAGTCGCTGAATAAATATCCCGCCAGTTTTGCGTGGTTTGGTCAGGGTTATGTCTGGGGGCCGCTGTCGTTTGAATTCGCGCTGTTCCTTGTGCTCGGTGCAGTGTTTTATTTCCTGCTGCACAAAACCAATTTTGGCCGCCGCACTTACGCCATCGGCAACAATCCGGTCGCCGCGTGGTATTCCGGGATTAACGTGAAACGCCATAACCTGACGCTGTTTGTGCTGGTCGGTGTGATGTCCGGGCTGGCGGCAGTGCTGCTGACGTCACGGCTTGGCAGCACGCGTCCGACGCTCGCACTCGGCTGGGAACTGAGCGTGATCACCATGGCGGTGCTTGGCGGTGTCAGCGTGCTCGGCGGTTCCGGCAGCATGACCGGCGTGATTATCGCCGCGTTCCTGATGGGATTGCTGACCTTCGGCCTCAGCCTGCTGAATGTGCCGGGGATTGTGATGTCGGTGATTGTCGGTGCGATGTTGATCGTGGTGATTTCGCTGCCGGTGCTCTACCGCAAAGTGATGGCGCGGAGAATATAATTACGGA
Source organism: Rahnella woolbedingensis (assembly GCF_003602095.1). Lineage (GTDB taxonomy): Bacteria > Pseudomonadota > Gammaproteobacteria > Enterobacterales > Enterobacteriaceae > Rahnella > Rahnella woolbedingensis. Next base: position 7,782 of record NZ_RAHH01000034.1, read on the forward strand.
CTCCCGCCTGCCGGCGGGGAGTCTAGTTCGAGAGTTGAGTTTCAATCCCTTCGCGTAATGCCTCGACCAGTTTCTCCAGCATAAATGCGACAAATGCCGTGCAGTCACTGGCGCGGCCGCATTCACCCAACACGCGGTAATAATTCTGTTGCTGATTATGGATCAGCGTTTCTACCGGCAGCCAGGCGAGTTCAGGTCGCCACTGACTCAGGATGAGCGTCTGCCATAAACACCCCATTCTTCCGTTGCCATCAGCAAACGGGTGGATGAATTCAAATTCGTAATGGAAAATGCAACTGGCAATCAACGATGGCTGATAATCTGCCATTCGGTACTCCTTATAGAAAATGAAACTTAATAGTATCACGCGACAAAATCATCAAAAATTCTTCTTTTCTCTTCGTCACTTAATCCGTTATTCCTGCTCTTGATTAAAAGGTACTGTCTCCCGTAGTTTAAACCCATGGGTTTATTTCTAAATGTCTTTGAGCAGAGGAAAACATATGCGGATTTTAGTTGTAGGCGCGGGCGCGACCGGCGGATATTTTGGTGCGCGGCTGGCGCAGGCCGGGCAGGATGTGACGTTTCTTTTACGAGAAAAACGCGCGCTCGCCGTGCAGCAGGACGGGCTGACCGTACACAGTCCCCACGGGGATTTCCATTTTCAGCCCAATGTCTTGCAGGCATCTCAGCTGGCTGGCCCTTATGATCTGATTTTGCTGACCGTTAAAAGCTTCGGGCTGGAAGCCGCGATGAAAGATATCGCGCCGGTTGTCGGTGAAAACACGATGGTGATGCCGGTTCTGAACGGGATGAAACACATGGAGACGTTGAGCCTGCGTTTCGGTGAACACGCCCTGATAGGTGGATTGTGTAAAATCAACGCGACGCTGGATGCCGACGGGCATATTCACCAGATGACGCCGTTGCACCAGATTGTTTATGGCGAACTGTCCGGCGAAAAAACCGAACGTATTCTGAAAGTCGATCAGGCGTTTCAGAGTGCTGGTGTCGAAGCCACCCTTTCGGAAACGATTATGACTGATCTGTGGGAGAAATGGCTGCTGCTGTCGAGCCTCGGTGCCATCACCTGCACCATGCGTGGAAACATCGGTCAGGTGGCTTGTGCACCTGGCGGAACAGAGTTCGCACAGGCCATCGTTACCGAAGCACTGACCACCATGAAAGCCTTTGGCTACGCGGAACGCGCGGCGGCGGTGGCAAAAGTCAGGGGATCGGTGACCGATAAAAACTCTCCGCAAACCTCCTCCATGTATCGCGATATGATGCAGGGAAATCCAATTGAAGCGGAACAGATTGTGGGTGATTTAGTCGAGCGGGCAACGCGGGTGGGCATCAGCATTCCACATCTTCAGGCTGCTTATACGCATTTATGCGTGTACCAGAATAGCCGCGAAATCGCCTGACGGGCACTCTCGCCAGCGGCTCAGCAGCCCGCACTTTTGCGGGCTATTTTCGGGCAAATAACATTCTGATCAGAGTGTTATCGCGCCGGCGATAATGATGCCAGAGCGCCGCCAGCGCATGTAATCCGATGAGATAATAACCCGCAGTGGCGAGCCATTCATGCAGGTTTTTTAAAAGTTTGTGTAAAGGGATATCAGGAAAAACGCTTTTCGGCATGAGAATGTTAAACATCGTCCAGTCATGCCCGTCATAATATTGGGACAAAATGCCCAGCACCGGTAAGCCAAGAAACATCAGATATATAAGACCCTGCGTGGCACCGGACAAATAATGCTGTATGCGCGGTAACGCAGGTTTTACCGGCGGAGTGACATACATCCCGCGAACAAACAGGCGCACACACATCAGGAATAATACGCAAAAACCCAGGCTGTAATGGGTAAGTGCTAATAATTCACGCTCTGGCGTACCTTTTGCAAAGTCTCCTTTTAAATCCATTGTGGCATAGGTAAGCACCACTAAAACAAACACCAGCCAGTGGAGCACAATTTGCGCTGAAGAATATCGGGTACGCATAGCAGTTCCGGTAAACGAAGATACGTTAACCTTACTTACTGAGACTTAAGCTTACATTAAGAGGAATTATACGACGGTGCGGAATGACAGTATGCGGGGGTATTAAGGTCTCAAAAAGGGAATCGCAGAGTGAAAATGAAAAATCAAAAAATGTGTTATCTGCCCTGCGGTTTGCAAGGCAGAAAACACTGAACACACCGATAGCCTGATTAACGCGCGATCAGGAAACTCTCTAATGTGGCGCCACCATCAAGTGCGGCTTTAATGGCAGAAGGCGTGCGACCCTGGCCGGTCCAGGTCTTTTTAGAACCGTCGGTGTCGGTATACTCATAAATTGCCGGGCGTGGTTTACGCTTAGCTTTACCGGATTCTTTCGTCGGCTGGTGGCCCAGCAGGTCGTCGATAGCGATGCCGTCGTTTGCCAGCATTTCACGGTATTTCAGTAATTTCTCGTCACGTTCCTGCTGTTGCGCACTGCGCGCTTTCACATTTTCGCGTGATTCTTCAACAATAGCAGTCATTTTCTCAAGAATTTCTTCCAGAGTGCTCAGCGGCATTTCACGAGCCTGTGCCCGAAGTGTACGGATATTATTCAAAACGTTTAACGCGTTGTCCATGATGTGCTCACTTTAGAGGGATATCATTAAATTAGTGACACTGATTCTACACAAAGAAATAATGATATCAATTGCGCCAGCGTAATATTATTGCCGGTAACACACCGCCGGTAACCGCCGCTCTATGACATTAATTGTTAATACCCCATTTCATAACAACTTGTTGCCGCTGGATAATTAAAACTTTCACGAATAAATCACTTCAAAGTCTTAAAAATTACCCGAAAAATATTATTAATCGCAATTTCTGCACTTTGTTAATAGTATCAGCGCGTGAATAAACAGTGTTGCTATTATGTACAAACTTGTCGAAACCTCGTCTTTATGTGCGCATAATTTCCATATTCCGAATATCCATTTCGAAAAAATTCGGTTAGAAAAGGCATCTTCTGCACCATTTTTTAGAAGCGATTAAACAGATCAGACTGTAAAATGAGATCTAAATCACAAAACGTGTCCCCTGAATATTATGTTCAAAACCATTTTTGTCGTTTGTGCTGGCTGTGTTGCGCTGAAACTGGCGCTGGACTGGCAGATTATTTTGCAGGTTGCTGAAGGCTGATGGTCAGTTCTCTGGCCATGCTCGCAAACTCAGTTAAATTTCTGGTCAGGATCCCACGCCGCCATACCAGCCATGTCGTCAGATAACGGTAATTGTCGGCCAGCGGCCAGATGCTTACCGTACTGCTGCCGGGCATACTTTCCAGCATACTGCGTGGCATCAGCGCCAGCCCGCCGCCGGCAATGACACATGCCAGCATGCCGTGATAGGACTCCATCTCGTAAATTTTTCCCGCCGCAGCGCCATCATCGGCGAACCAGCTTTCAAAATGACGCCGGTAAGAACAGTTGGAGCGAAAAGCATACACGATCTCCCCGTTCACGTCCTGCCCACGCGTGACGGGCGAATGGTGCAACGGCGCGACAATCACCATCTCCTCCGGAAATACCGGTACACCATCCAGCACAGGATGCAGAACCGGCCCGTCGACAAACGTCGCTTCCAGTTCCCCGTCGAGCAATTTATCCAGCAACTCACCCGAAGGGCCGGTGCTCAGCGCCAGTTCAACTTTGGTGAATTGCTGATGGTAGCGCGCCAGCAACGCCGGGATACGCACGGCGGCGGTACTTTCTAGCGCGCCAAGCGCGAAAATCCCCTGCGGTTCTGTTCCGGTCACCGACATCCGCGCCTCTTCTACTAAATCCAAAATCCGGTTGTTGTAATCGAGAAAGTTACGTCCGGCAGGCGAAAGACGTAACCGCTGATTCTCGCGAATAAATAATTCGACGCCCAGTTCCGCCTCAAGCTGCTTAATGCGCGTGGTCAGGTTCGACGGAACACGATGCACCCGCTGCGCTGCGGCGCTGATACTGCCGGTTTCGGCAACAGCACGGAACATCTCGAGTTGTGACAAAGTCATAGTCTTTCTCAAAAAGTGAACGGTTTACTTATTTTTATTCATTTTTATTAAAACCTGCAAGCCTCTATTCTGAACGCACTGGTTTAACGAGGAATAAATTATGACGACAACTAATTCGCAAACACATGCCATTTCACAGAATCCGTTCACCGGCGAGCGTTTCGGTGAATACCCTTTTGACACTACGCTGGCACTTGAAGCAGCAGTTTCGCAGGGCAGCGCGGCATTTAAGCAGTGGCGCAAAACTGATATCGCACAGCGGGCCATACTGCTGGTCAATCTGGCGACTGAACTGCGCAACGCCGGCAACGATATCGCCCGTATGATCGCCCTTGAAATGGGTAAGCCGGTGAAACAGGCTCGCGCCGAAGTAGAAAAGTCCGCGGGTTTATGTGAGTGGTACGCTAAAAACGGTTCGACGATGCTGGCACCGGAACCGACCATGGTCGATAACGGCGAAGCGCACATTCATTACCGGCCATCAGGTATGATCCTGGCGATTATGCCGTGGAATTTCCCGGTGTGGCAGATTTTACGCGGTGCCGTGCCTGCGCTGCTGGCGGGCAACACTTTTTTGTTAAAACCGGCACCGAATGTCATGGGTACCACTTATCTGGTGAAGCAAGCCGCGCTGAAGGCGGGTTTTCCGGCAGGTGCGTTTGGCGTAATTAATGTCGGAACTCCGGCAGTGGCAGAACTGATTGCGGACCCGCGTGTCGTCGCCGTGACTGTCACCGGCAGCGTTCGTGCCGGTGCAGCCATTGCAGAGCTGGCCGGTAAATCACTGAAAAAATGTGTACTGGAACTTGGCGGTTCTGATCCGTTCATCGTGCTCAATGACGCAAATCTGGATGAAGCCGTAATAGCGGCAGTTGCCAGTCGTTATCAGAACACCGGACAAGTGTGTGCCGCGGCCAAACGCTTCATCGTTGAAGAAGGTGTGCTGGAAGCTTTTACCGCAAAATTTGTTGCCGCCACACAGGCGCTGGTGATGGGCGATCCGCTGGATGAAGCGACATACATTGGTCCGATGGCGCGTTTCGATCTGCGCGATGAGCTGGATAAACAGGTGAAGGACAGTCTGGACGAAGGCGCGACTTTACTGCTTGGTGGCGGGAAGATTGCCGGAAACGGTAATTTCTATGCGCCAACCATTTTAAGCCACGTGACACCGGATATGACCGCATTTCGTCAGGAACTGTTCGGTCCGGTGGCGGCCATCACAGTCGCCCGCGATGCTGACCATGCCGTCGAACTGGCGAATGACAGCGATTTCGGTCTGAGCGCCACGATTTATACGGCGGATACTGAACTGGCGAACAAAATGACCGCTGAACTGGAAACTGGCGGTGTGTTTATCAACGGATACAGCGCCTCCGATCCCCGGGTGGCGTTCGGTGGGGTGAAGAAAAGCGGCTATGGTCGGGAGCTTTCACACTTCGGATTACGCGAGTTCTGTAACGTGCAGACGGTGTGGAGCGACAGAAAATAAGCACTGCCGTACCGGTAGTCATCATAATCACAGGATTTTACAATCCTGTGATTATGATTAGAATTATGGAGAGTTCCACGGAACATTAAGCAATGATCCCCATGATTTTCGCCCACTCCCTGACCTGTTCACAGGTCACAAAACGCAGGGCCTGAGGCTCTGTATTTACAGCTTCCTCCAGTACAAACACCAGACAAGGATAGTTATCCGGCATCTGGCGGATAACTTCACCTTCAAGTTCACCGGCTTCGAAAGTCGGAGGGAGGTCGCTTTGACAATTAAAATAGTCTTCCGTCATCCAGGTTCTGAATGCTTCTTCATCTTTCAGTAGTTTCATACCATTTCCTTTCAAAGCAGATTGTCGGCGTTTACGCTATTTGCGGGTTTCATCCGGGTTACTCAACACAGGCGAAACCTTCGCTTCTGTCAGAAGTATTGGAGGTAACGCTGCCGTCTTTGGTATACATGTAGTCATAGGCATCCTCAGCGGCAATGATCAAATCAGAAGACCAGAACACCACACCGGCATGAGGCACATCATCAATGCTTTTCCCCCATTCCTGCCATAGGGAGCCGCTGGACGCCTCGCGTTTATTTTTCTGCACCGAAAGTTCATCCGCAGTAGGTAAGCGATACCCCTGGTTTTCACACCAGTCATTTGCGTCATGCCAGTTCATCGATTTCTGACTGAAGTGGAAGAATAATTGCGGATTGAAAATAATCGAGGCTCTCACCTCATTATGGCGGCCAGTGATTTTAACTCCGCCTTTAGCTTTAAACGTCACAAGCCCGGTATCCGAAACTGTCGCAATAGCATCATTGCTACTGCTCCATTCGAGTTCCTCCGCCGGGTTATCCGTGACAACCCGCAACTGAGCACCGGAAAAAGCCGTCGTAAGTTTTTTACTGACATCCACATCTAACAGCGAATTAGGATCATTAGGCGCAAGGGTATAAGAGAGAACATTAATACTGTGTGGATTGACGGGTCCGTCAGGGATATTATCGCCGTCTGCATAGCTGCTGATATCTTCAATCTCTATGCGGGTATTTTCCTGCGGCAATCCGGTAAGGGTTCTGGGAGTAATTTTCACTCCGATAGTTCAGGCTTTATCAGCAGAACTTACAACGTAATTTTTAGTATCGGTAGCAATAACGCGTTCCTCATTTGACGGCGTTTTGCACACCCATTCTATTTCAGACACCGGGTCTTGCAGATCCCCTTCCTGATCTGAGAAATCCCACGATAACTGAAGGTCGTCATTGATATCTAACCCGTCGTTGTCATCAACCACGACATTCTGACGGACAATATTAATATGCCCGGGCAGTCTGTCTTTATTATAAAAAACCGGCGGGGTTCCAGTAATTCTGCCTGTACTGTAGGTCGTCTCTGTGCCATTAGCCCATAAAGACGTACTGAGCAACCCTATTAATAATATCGCTGCTCTGGCATTTTTATTGGTTTTCGGTTTTATCAATGTGTTATTCAATGAATTCATCAGCATTAAATTCCGATATACATTTGTGGCATTGAACACTCATGTGCCAATGCCACTATTACCATTGATGCTTATTTTTTGCGGCTACCTGATTTCAGTACACCTTTCACTTTGGCAGTATAATCAACCTGTAACTGATAACCCTGAATACCGTCTGCGCCTGCGGTAGCAAAGATATTTTTCGCATCCGTATTGGTGGTTGGTAATGTCAGGTCTTTGTTATCAGTAGAACTTACAGCTTTACCACCCGCAGTGCCGGTAGTCGCTGACGTGCCGTCAAAGTTCCAGGAATAGCTATAATTAGTTGACGCATCCACTTCGCCAGCATCCCAGACATTGTTATTATTGGTGTCATACCAGATTTTGAACTGATAAGTATGGCCGAGGATCAGGCTGCTATTAGATTTGCCGATCAGGTTAGTATCTGGATCCGTGGTATCAACAATCATCGTCGCCACTTTACCGCCTACGACCGGACCATCGGGAATATTATCGGAAGGGTCGTTCTGGCTGATATCATCGACCAGAATAGACAAGCCATCCGTCGGTAAACCGGTAGACGTTTTTTCGACAATCTCCGCACCGATATACAAACCGGCATCCGCTTCCACCAGCGTGTAGGAACTTTTCCCTGCAGCATCAGAAATGATTTTTTTATCTTTCCCTTTGCCGTCTGAACTCGTAAACCACTGAATAGTTGAAGTACTGTTATCCGTATCGCCCTCGGAATCAATGAGCTTATAGCTTAACGTGATTTTATCACCGACTGCCATTCCCGTTACTGACCCGCTTTCATGCCCGTTAGCGAACGAAATTGTATGATCTGTCGCACCCGCACCGGTTCCGCGCAGGACAGGCTTGGTACCTATAATTTGCCCGGCACTGCCAGTGACGTCAGCGAAGGCAAAATGGGAACAGCCCGCCAGCAACAGCGTTGCGAGCAGTGTTTTATTAAAAGTTTTCATAGTAAAGTCACTCATTAAATATAAATTTATCGAATTTGAATTAGCCTGACTACGAGATTATTTCGCCCGAAGTCTGTCGACTGTTTCAATACCGGCCTGCGTTAACTGGTAATCAACTTTAAGCTGATATCCCTGAATCCCATCTGCGCCTGCGCCATTAAATACCTCACTGGCCTGAGCGTTAGTATTTGGAAGAATTATATTGTGATTATCCGTTACAGGTAATGCATAACCTCCCGGCGTTCCGGTTGCACTATTTCCTGAAAACTGCCACCGGTAATTGATGAGGGAAATTATCGGTGTCAGGTCAGTGTCTGAAACTGTCTCACGGTCACTGGCATCCCACTGACCATTATTATTAGTGTCATACGCCACTTTAAATTCATATTCGTGCCCTAATTGCAGGGTAGTTCCTTTGGTTGCCGTCAGATTCACCGTTGGATTTTCTTTGTCGACAATCGCTGTATAAATAACCTGCTGGGCTTGCGAAAAATCGATCATCACAGGATTGGTATTCACGGAAGTTTTATCTTGCGGCGAGGCAACGACGGAATAAACTCCACTTTTCGTGCTTCCAACCACTGCTTTACCTTTATCGGGAACACTCACGTAATAAAGGCATTCTTCTTTGGTATCGCATTCACTCCGCGCTGAATATATTTGCACTTCATGAGAATGGTTTTTATCGTCCATCCGGTAAGCGTGGAATTTCATATTCAGATTTTCCGCCGCCAGCGGTGTAGTTTCACCGGCGAGCCCGGAGATTTTACTTCCGCTAGCTTCCAGATAAACGGCATTATTTCCTTTCGAAATAATACGGATGGCTTTTTTCTGCTCGCCCGCGTCATTAATCACCAACTGATAGTTAACCGGCGCTTCGGTAACAAGAATATCTACAGCGTTCGATTGTTTGGTATGGCCTTTACTGTCTGCCAGCAACACAGAAAGTGTGTATTTATTGGCGTTCGGATCCGTTGAATCTTCCCAGGCCGGGAACGTCAGCGTCCAGTGGTTATTCTGCCCTGTACTGATATTCTTTTCTGGCGATAAAGCAGGCAAATTCAGCTTACTTTCCGGGTTAAAGCCTCCCGCAGGAACCCACTGCGCGCTCTTAATATCCAGATGTGAGGTGATGGACGCATTTATCGTCCAGTGACATCCTTCGTAAGCCTGTGCCTGCGAGGGATCGTCAGCGATGATGCACTCTGGCGCGGTACCTGTTGGTTTGAGGTACAGGCCGATATCCAGATCTTTTTTCTCGCGATATTCGAGGACGATGTGATTGTTACGATCCACAAAGTCCATACGACTGCCCGCCAGCGTACGCATTTGCGCAACCGCCGATGTGTCCATCTGATCAGCAAGCGGGACTCCAATCCGATAATTTAGGGCAACATCAGTTGTGAATTCACTGTTATCAGAATTCCCCTTTTTATAACCCATGCCCACCGTCACCATTGGCACAGGGGTGTAATCTACCCCCAGCGTGACAGCGGAAGGGTTCTTTTGAAGATTATCAGTGCCAAACAATGCAACCTGCTCACCGTAATACTTTTCGTAGACCAGCGAAGCCCCGAGTTGCGGATATGAAGGTAAATAAGCCTGAACGCGTGTGTCCCAGCCCCGTGCCGGACGCTCTTCATAATCTTCAATGTCAGGAGAGTCTTTCCAGGAAGACAAAGGCAGGTAATAGTTGCTGCTCAGTTTTAAATAGTTAGTCCAGGCTTCAGCACCGAAACCGGCGCGACGGTGATTACGGGTAATATCATAATCGTAAAAAGTGTTGAGCCCGATCAGCCAGTCTTTGTTGATGTTATGGCGAATACCCGCACCAAAATTAGCAATCGTCCTGCTATCAGTATTGTGAGCAGAGAACTGAGTAAAAAATAAGTTGCTGCTGCCGGTATACCATGGGATCAAATAATCCATGGATGAACCTTCCAGGCTCCCCTGGTCATCGACGCTAATCTGCGTGCTGATGTGGCCATAGGGCGAGAGTAATTTTTCTGCCTGATTCTGCAAGGCACTCGTTGCGATCCCCTTCCCATATTGAAAAAGCTGAGACTGCATGCCTTCTGGTGTCAGATTATTAAAATCCTGCTGGGCTTCACTGCTCACCACCTGAGCGGTTTTCTGTAACAGAGGACTCTTCTCATCTTTTAGTCCCTGTTCATCATTCTTTACAGTACTGGTATTGCTCCCTAATTCAGGCAAATTTAATTTTTCAGCGGCATAAGCGTTTTTTGTTGTCATCTGCAAAAGCAATGACATTATTAATGAAATTAAAATTAATTGTTTCATTTGCGTTTGACCAATGAGCGTTCAAATACCGTAAGTAAGAAGCAAATTACATAGTCCTGATGATGACCGAGTCGCCTGGAATATTAAAAACCACTACATACGTTTAGTTAGCGCGAGGATTATTTTAAAAACACCTGACGAATAATTAGACACACCTTGTTTGATGTGGCAAAGAATAACGACGAACGCAGACTACTGCAACGTCCTCTTTTAGACATGACGGGAGTAAATTAATCATTTACAAATTAATTTTTAGCAAACAAAACACAATAAATCAACACCTTAAATGGAGTAAAAGTTTCAATCATCATTATTTAATGTCGGGGGAGTGAACAGGAGATGTCTGTCCATAAATAGACAAGGAACAATATTGAAAGGAGATATCAGGAGGAATAACGACGTCATTAGCCTCAGAGGCTGACACGGGTTCTAAGAATTGACGGGCTCTGCATCAGAATGCTTTAGGTAACACGCGAAGAATGGAGATCAACTTACCGTTTTCGATTTTTATATATTCCCCCTGTCGTAATTCAGCCAGGATTTTCATCACGCCGCTTCTCGCCAGATTGCTGCGTGCCAGAATAAAAGCCGGAACATTAATATTCGCACGAATTTCAGCAGGCTCCCTTTCCAGCTCAAGTAAAAAGGCACGCACAATTTCATACGCTGATTTATTGATCAGCATATTGGTTCTGTAGGCGTGATAATCGTTGAAGTAGGTCTGACAGGTCAGCAATTCTTCGAGGAGCTGGTGTTCCATGATGATCTTCACCACAGCGGATAAAGACAGGCTTTCTAAAATACAGCCCGGATGGCACACAAACTTGTACATGTTGTACCGGTAGGGGGAACCTTGCATACCAAAAATCGTCGGCGCAGAGGCCGTTGCAAACAGCAGTTGATCGGAATTGCGGTATACGTCCACAAGGCCTTCCAGAACGAGGATGACCTGCAATTCCCCCTGCGAATTGTGAAGTTTAAATTCGCTTTCGCTATCACGGAGCAGCAAAGGGGTAGATTCATTCCTGAAATACTGAATCAATGTTTCAATGGATTTTAGTGGTTTCGCCATCGGAATATTTTCTGAATTTGGGACCCTGCAATTTTCAGCTTCATCATTCATATCAGTGCTCTGCTCTGCCCTTCAGCTTTGGACGTTGAGTATAACTGAACGGCCGGAAGTCAGGGATTTAATCTTTCTCCTATTTCAAAATTAGCGATCCTGTAACGAAGTGAGAATATCTTCTTTTAAAATTACGTTAATTGTGGCGAAAGCTTTCTTAACAAAGAATTAGCAATTAAAGCTAAAGACACTCACATAAAAAGGTGTTTATTAACCTTGTGCCGCTAAATTTGTCAGGCGAACTCTTTCCCATTAATTCACGGTACAACGAACAACCCGATTCAATCATGAGGAACAACTCCATGAAAGGCTTAGTAAATGATGTTTTATCCATTTTTTATCCGAAGTCTGTGAAACCTGTTCTGATCCGCAGTGGATTATCACATCGTGAAATAGCCTCCCTGCAAGCCGTTGGGGTGACGACGGTTTCCTGGGCGACGTCCATGGAAGAACTCAACACTGCGATTGTGAAAAAAGCGTTAGATGCCGGTGCCGTTGGCTACCATATTACCAACGTGGAATCACACAAGCCGGGTAAGGAAGAACAACATGTCATGGCGGCCACCGCCACGTTTTATCATATCAATCATAAAGTGGCCTATGACTGATGTTTTCTGACAGTATTGATGGAATGCGAAAAGCCGCACACCTCTATGGTCTGCGGCTTTTTTATTGAATTCGCCTTTATTTATGCGCCAGCTGCCGACAACTCATCGTTGAACTCCCATAGTCTGTGCATACATCGGACGACTCATTCTCCCGATCCCCAATAAAAAACCCCACATTCACCTTTCGGTAGATATGGGGTTTTCAGCAATCGCTTAACGTAAAACCAAATTACATCTGGATCAGATTTTTGATTTTCACGTCTGGATTGGTATCAGCAGCGTAATCCACGCCGTTCAGGCCGAAGCCAAACAGACGCATGAATTCACTTTTGTAACCGGCGAAATCCGTCAGTTCAGCGATATTATCGTTGGTGACTTCATCCCACAGTTTACCGACTTCTTCCTGCACTTCTGGCGCGATCTCTTTCAGGTCAGCGCGCAGACGGCCTTCGTTATCCACCAGCGGCTCAGCGCCGTACAGGCTGTCTTTGTACAGACCGTAGACCTGCTCGATACAACCCTCATGAGTGCCTTTCTCTTTCATCACTTTGAACAGCAGTGACAAGTACAGTGGCATTACTGGAATTGCAGAACTCGCCTGAGTCACCACGGCTTTCAGTACGGAAACACGTGCGTCACCGCCCTGAGTGGCCAGTGAGCTGCGGATATCCAGAACACGCTTGTCCAGATCCTTCTTCGCTTCACCGATTGAACCGTTCCAGTAGATGTCCTGCGTCACTTCTTCACCCAGGTAGGTGAAAGCAGTGGTTTTCGCGCCTTCAGCCAGCACACCGGCGGCTTTCAGGTCATCAATCCACATCTGCCAGTCTTCGCCACCCATCACTGCCACAGTACCGGCGATTTCTTCAGGAGAAGCCGGTTCCAGCGTAGTTTCATTGATGATTTCTTTATCGGTATTGATGCCACGGATTGTGACTTGCTTACCGATTGGTTTCAGGGTGGAGTTGAACACTTCACCGGTTTTCGGATGGGTACGGCGCGGTGCTGCCAGGCTGTATACCACCAGATCAACCTGACCCAAATCTTGTTTGATAAGCTCAATGGTCTTTTGCTTCACTTCATCAGAGAACGCGTCGCCGTTGATGCTTTTTGCGTACAGGCCTTTTGCTTCTGCAAATTCTTCGAATGCAGCGGAGTTATACCAGCCCGCAGTCGCGGTTTTGGATTCATCGCCTGCACGTTCGAAGAAAATGCCCAGGGTTGCGGCGTCAGAACCAAAAGCAGCAGAGATGCGGGCAGCGAGGCCGTAACCGGTTGAAGCGCCGATCACCAGAACTTTTTTCGGACCGCCGTCGATTTTGCCTTGTGCGGTAACGTAGTCGATTTGTTCTTTTACGTTCGCCTTGCAACCTTCCGGATGGGCAGTAACACAGATAAAGCCACGGATGCGTGGTTTGATAATCATATAGACCTCATTGCAACTGTCTCAGTAATTAGGCCGATAGAATATAGGTTTGCGCCGTTTCAGGCAAAACCTGACGCTCTGTCGCCCGGTAAACAGACTTCTCTGATGACAAAACAGACTCTTTTTCAGCAGAAAGGATAAAAAATAGGCCGCTGCCCCGTGAAGTGTAATGCAGTTCCGGCGCAAGGGTTCATTCAGGCTTCACGCATTCCAAAAGTATGACGACGGCAGACCGGACACTTATCTTCCCGTAATGACCAGGCGTGAAAATCGCGGTGACATATCCGGCATCGCACCTGTTCCACACCATAAACTGTCGGGGCAGTGCTTCCGGCTTCGTGCGCCACAATCGCCTTCTCAAAGCATACGGCCTCACAATTCCCGCAGCCGGTGCATTTTATCGGGTTCAGCATAAGTTCCGAATTTTCGAGCCGGATGGCCTTTTCGGGACAAACGCGGACACAGGCGCCGCAAAGCGAGCAACGGTCTTTGTCGAGATCAGGACGATATTCGCTGATCTGAGTGAAAAGAGCGCGTCTGGCCCGGCCTCCCGCGGCCACACTGCCCGAAGCGCACCCTGCTTTTTTGAGCTGTAGCCACCGGCGGCGTGAACCGTTCAGCGCATCCGGGCAAGGTGGGAGAACACTCCAAAGCGGCTCGCACATCTCTTTTAAGCGGATGTTGAGGACCGCGATGGCCTGAAACCAGGCTGATGCGCTGTCCGGCTCCATTTCCACATAGCGGATACCATATTCGCTGTGCCACATCAGCAACTCTTCTGTGCAGGGCACAATGGCACTGAGCGGCATCACCAGCCGGTCACCGCGATAAGGCCTTTGTACCGTGGCAATGCCCTCCACGGCACCGGTCGGGCAGTTGAAAAAACAATACCCGCAGCCAATACAGGCCTGCGGGTTAATCGCAATCATGCCGGTTGCGCTCAGCGTCACCGCCCCCGTAGGACAGGCATCCACACAGGCCGTGCAGCGGCTGTTTTTCACCGTATTACGTACACATGCCTGTCCGGCACCGGTAAAGCGCGGACAGGCATCAGGTGAAAATACCTCCATCAGTAGATACTGAAGAAGCTAAAACGCAGCAGGATTTCGGCAAGCAACACCAGAGCACCGCCAGTGAGCAATAATCGCCGCCCGATGCGATGGGTTTGCAGGCTGCACGCCGTGATACCCGCACCGAGGGTCAGGATCACCCACGCGATAAGCCGCAACGTATCTGACTGCACAAAAGCAACCATTGGCTGATGTGGGAAGGTCATGACATAAGGGTTCACACCGTTCAGATACTCAATATATACCGGCTGTTCCAGCAGGCGTACCAGGGTGACAGCAATCAGTATGCCACCGCTGATGACGGCCAGATTTCTGGCCAGTCGCCATGGCAGCCACGGGCAGCGCGAAATGCGCCACAACCCGGCAATTGCGCCCAGACTCAGCGCAGTACCATAAAACATCACGTAAGTATTGATGTGCATCCAGGTCACAACCGAAGCATGAACATAAATCGCGCTCATGCAGAAGAGATCAACCAGACCTAAAAACGAAGCGAGCAGCAGAAGCGAAGTTACGATGCGTTTTGATACCAGCGCAATCAGCGTTGTCAGCCCCAGAATACCCAGATAGAGACTGGCGAAGACAATTTCCCTGCTAAGCCATGAGCTGCTGATATGGCTCAGCGCATAGAACGCATTCAGCGGATACCCCAGATGCGCAGTCGACACCATCAGTCCCAGCGCTCCGGCGACAAAAGCCAGCAACATCGCCGGTGTGGCGACGCGCCATTTTTCCTGCATATTCAGACTGTCAGCTGCATACATCAGCGTAAACGTGGTGAAGAGTGTGCTGCCCACGGAAAGCTGGATCAGCAGCGTAAAGATGATCAGTGGCCATTCCTGCATGATTATTGACTCCCTTTTTCTGCACCCTGGTGCGGTTTGATGACCAGATTAGGGTGAGTCAGCGCAGAATCTGGCAGCCCCTGAACATCGCAAAGACTGCCGTACTTCGCCCGTAGTTCATCAACCGGACCAAACTTAATGGCTCCCAGAGGACAGGTCGCGACACAAACGGGCTGCTCCCCGACGGCTTGTAAATCAATACAGAAATCGCATTTCGACATCTGTCCGGTTTGTGCATTCAGCTGAGGCGCGCCGTAGGGGCATGACCACGCACAATATCCGCAGCCGACACATTTATCGGTGTTCACCCGCACGATGCCATCACCAGGACGTTTATGCATGGCCGTCGTCGGGCAGTTTTTGGTGCACACCGGATCTTTGCAGTGGTTACAGGAAATCGACAGCGTGTAGGCATACACGTTGTTAGCCATTCCTCCCTGCCCTGTGGGGATGAAACCGCCACCTTTGACTTCATAAATGCGGCGAAAACGTCTTCCCACTTCAAGATTGTTTTTATCTTTGCAGGCCACCTGACAGGCTTTACAGCCAGAGCAGCGGGAGGAATCGATAAAGAAGCCGAGCTGACGATCGCTGACCGGTGGATAATCAATAAACTGGCTCATGCCTTAACAACCTCCACAAGCATAGTTTGATGGGAATTCCCTTTCGCCAGCGCGGTAATGCGCGCCGAACTGAGTACGTTGGCGCAACCGCCGTAATCCACGCCGCTGGCATCGGGCTGCCACCAGGCACCGGCCTGCATTGCTACCACGCCGGGCATAATCCGCTGGGTCACTTCCGCCGGAATTTGCGTCACACCACGGTTGTTGTGAATGCGCACGCTGTCGCCCTGCACAATACCGCGACGTTCGGCATCCGCCGGATTAATCCAGAGTTTTTGCGTCTGAACTTCCTGCAACCAGGGGTTGGTATACTGCGTGGAGCTCGCACGGTTTTTGCCTTTCCAGGTAATCAGCTGCAACGGATATTCTTTCGCCAGCGGATCTTCTGGCCCTTCGTGGGCAGGCACATAGTGCGAAAGCGCCGGAATTTCAGGATGATGCATGTCATAAAGCCTGCGGGAGAAAATCTCAATTTTTCCGGAAGGTGTCTGGAAAGGATGGTTTTTCGGATCGCGGATATTGTCTTCAAATGCCACAAACGGCGCGCTTTTGAAAAGATGGCGGCGCGTGACCTGCAATTCTTCAAATGTGGGCAGTTTTTCATCCGGCATCGCGCGACGGGTATTTTCCCAGATGTGAGCAATCCACTCTTTTTCTGTGCGTCCCTGACTGAATTCCTGTTCGATTCCCAGTTTCGCGGCCACCTCGCGCAACCAGTCGTAATCCGACCGGCTTTCAAATGGCGGTTCAATCAGTTTTTCGGACAACATCAGGTAATTGCCTGTCCCCCAGGTTTCCCCGATATTCCAGCGTTCCATAAAGCTGGTTTCCGGCAGCAGAAGATCCACATATCTGGCGCTTGGCGTGAGGTAAAGATCGCTGGCTACGATAAATTCGATTTTCGATTCATCTTCCAGGACTTTGACGGCCTGATGAATATCCGGGTTCTGGTTAGCCAGATAATTGCCCGCCAGAGAAAAAAGCATACGGATATTGCTGTCGAGCTTTTCACCGCCGGTCAGCCCGTCCTGCGGCCTGACCTGACTCGCGTCATCAGCTGCCTGCACCCAGTTCATCACCGAGATTTTTTGCTTCACCGGATTGTCCGGCATTTCCGGGCCAGTCGTGAATTTACGATTGCCGATACCGCCGTAACCGCCCGCCCAACCGCCTTTGATCCCCACATTACCGGTGATGGTTGCCAGCAACGTCGAGCCGCGCGCAGTGCGTTCGCCACAGTTATGCCGCTGCGGGCCCCAACCCTGGATCAGCGCCGCAGGTTTGGTCATGGCGTAATCTCTTGCCAGTTGACGGATGGTCTGAGCCGGAACATGCGTAATAACTTCGGCCCATTCCGGTGTTTTCTTCACGCCGTCTTTAGCCCCGGTCAGATACGCCACCAGCGACTCGTTCGCCGGAACGCCTTCAGGCATTGAGCTTTCATCAAAACCCAGCGTGTACCGTTCAATGAAGGTTTTATCATGCAGATTTTCTGTGATGATGACGTACATCATCGCATCCATCAGCGCGTTATCCGTGGAAGGGCGCAATGGGATCCACTCATCTGCCAGCGAGGACGCGGTGTCTGAATAACGCGGATCCACTACGATGAAACGCGTTCCGTTTTGTTTCATCTGCTGGAAATAGTGGTTGGTGTGACCAAAAATCGTCTCAGTCGGATTATGTCCCCACAAGATAACCAGCGGCGTATCGGTCAGCGTATCCAGCGAGTTGCCGCTCGCCGCCACGCCGTAGGTGTATGGCGTTGCCGCTGCAGTGTTGCCCATACTGACGGAATGGTAGTAACTGAGATGACCGCCGGTCAGATTCAGTAACCGGCGCGCCATGGTATCGCCGGAGAAAGTGCCGCCGCTGACGGCGGTTCCTACGTGCACATAACGCGATGCCGGACCGTATTTATCAGTGATGCGTTGCAGATTGTCAGCAATGAGCGTCGTCGCCTCATCCCAGCTGATCCGGACAAATTTGCCTTCACCACGTTTGCCTACGCGTTTCATCGGATACTTAAGGCGATCTGGGTGGTAGACGAATTTACGGTAACTCCGGCCACGGACACAGGCACGCATCACTGGCATTGCAGGATCAAGTTCTGCATCCGGCAGAGTCGTAATCTGAATCACCGCGCCATCCTGCACATGCGCCCGAATATCACATTTTCCGCCACAGTCGAACGTGCTGCACGTCGGTACCACGCTGACCACAGGCGTAGCTAATGGCGAAGGGGTAACGGATGATTTACCGGCAGCGTGACTGAATTTGAATCCGACCAGGGGAAGCGCAGCCACCATGCTGCTGACCTTGACGAAATCACGCCGGGTAATCTTCGGAGCATTGTCACATTTATCATTACTTTTCATAACATTGGCTCAAAAAGAAAACGATCATCCCATACTTAACTCAAATTCTTCCTTGTGGGATATCAAGCCAGCTCACGGCGCTACCCACTTTTGGGTAATAACATTCGTCACGTCACCTTTTTCTGCCGGTACACATTTTTGAAGATAATTCTTTAAATCTTAACAATCGTAACCGTGAATATTTCGTCACAAACAGGCGACATTTTTCCCGGCGAATTCCCGTCGATGGTTCTCCGTTTTCATTCATTTCGCCTCTTTCCTTTCAAAATCCTCATTTTGCATTAGATTTATAGAGTGTGATCTAAATCACACAATAACCATAATAAAAGCAATGATTAGGGAGCGTCTGTGACTGATAAATTAAGAAGCGGGGATCAGGATGTGAAAGCAAAAGCCTCACAGCCGACCGAACCGCTGGTAAAAGTAATCGCCTTTATTGCCACCTTGGGTGGTTTACTGTTTGGCTACGATACCGGGGTGATTGCCGGTGCTCTGCTGTTTATGAAGCACGATTTGCATCTGACATCGTTAACCACGGGGATGGTCACCAGTTTTCTGATCCTGGGTTCGGCTGTTGGTGCTATCTGCGCAGGTCGTGTGGCTGACAGGTTCGGGCGTAAGAAAATAATTCTGGTGATGGCGGTAATATTTATGGCCGGTTCACTCGGCTGCGCGACCGCGCCCAATGTGGAGATGATGATTTTCTTCCGCTTTATCCTCGGTCTGGCGGTTGGCGGAGCGGCAGCGATTGTGCCGATTTATATCGCGGAAATCGTGCCCTCTCATCGCCGCTGGCAGTTCGTCACACTACAGGAACTGATGATCGTCTCCGGTCAGCTGATTGCCTACACCAGTAATGCGGCGATCAATGAAGTCTGGGGCGGCGAAACTACCTGGCGCTGGATGCTGGGCGTCGCCTGTGTACCGGCGGTGATTTTGTGGGTCGGGATGCTGTTCCTGCCTGACACACCGCGCTGGTATGCCATGCAGGGTCGCTATCGTGAAGCGCGTGACGTTTTGGAACGTACACGTAAAGCCAGCCGGGTAGAGAAAGAACTGAGCGAAATACGCAGTTCCATGAGCTCTAAAAGTGAGAAACATTCCCGCCGCCAGAAGACGATTTCCGTCTGGATGAAACGCCTGGTGTTTCTGGGGATTGGTATCGCCATGCTGCAGCAACTTTCCGGCGTGAACACCATCATGTTCTACGCGCCGACCATGTTGCAGGCCACCGGGCTGAGCACCAACGCTTCGCTGCTTGCCACCATCGCCAATGGCGTCATCTCGGTGATCATGACCTTTGTCGGCATTATGTTACTCAGCCGTTTTGGCCGTCGTCCGCTGCTGCTGACCGGTCAGATTGGCTGTACGCTGACGCTTCTCGCCATCGGGCTGGTGACCTGGCTGATGCCGGAAACCGTCAATGGTCATCCCGATGCGGTGCGCAGCTATCTGGTTTTAGGCGGTATGCTGATTTTCCTGTGTTTCCAGCAAGGTGCGCTGTCACCGGTGACCTGGCTGCTGCTGTCGGAAATGTTCCCGATGCGTATCCGTGGTATGGCCAA
The DNA here is from genome assembly GCF_003602095.1 of Rahnella woolbedingensis. Classification (GTDB taxonomy): domain Bacteria; phylum Pseudomonadota; class Gammaproteobacteria; order Enterobacterales; family Enterobacteriaceae; genus Rahnella; species Rahnella woolbedingensis. The sequence continues at coordinate 27,722 of NZ_RAHH01000034.1, forward strand.
CGGAGTATCAGTTTTTGCCATGCAGATGACCAACTTCTCCATCGCCTTTATGTTCCCGATTATGCTTGAGACGTTCGGCCTGACGATGTCGTTCTTCACCTTCGCCGCTATCGGTGTCGCCGGGGGGATATTCGCGATTATCTTTGCGCCCGAAACACAGGGGAAAACGTTAGAACAGATTGAAAAACACTTCAAAAAACGTTTACAGGATGAACCAGCGCCGCAGTAAGCGGGGAGTTAAGTCAGTGACGTCATAATCTTACCGGCCAGGCTTTTGTCTGGCTGATAGAAGGACTGAGGATCAAGTGTCATATTTGACCTTTTAATTCCTGATTTCAACGTGATTATGGCGCAACTGCTTATTTAACACACAAAAGGTTCAAATATGACACTTTACAGCTTATAATGAGAAATCTTGTTTAATTTCTCACCTATCGAGCCACAAAGTGTCATATATGACCCCGAGCAGCGTAGAAGTTTTCCTCTCTCAGCTTTCTGAAAATGAAAGGCGGTTATTCACTGAACGGTTAAGCGCAGTTCAGCGCATCCCCTTTGAACCTTCCGAACTGACGCCTCTCATCATTCAAAAGATGAAACAACAAAACATTACCTATGAAGAACTGGCCCTGCAAATTGGCATATCTTTATCCACTTTTAAAAGAATGATTGCAGACCCTGCGGGCTCGAAAACCCTCAATCTCAATGCATTACTCAAAGAGCTTGGGATAAAAATATGGCTCGAAAAATAGAAGTGTGGCTGTACGGCGAAGCAGCAGGGGTATTAAGTGAGCGTGAGAGCAAGTATGCGTTTTCTTATTACGCCGCATACATGGGGCCAGCCCTCTCACTAAGCATGCCGGTCAGAATTGAGCCTTACCTAAGTCAGGACTTACATCCCTTCTTCAAAGGACTGGCTCCTGAAGGATGGTTACGCAAGCGCTATTCTGAAATCCAGAAAATCGACTCCCGGGACTTATTCGGATTGCTGATGCATAACGGTGATGATTTGCTCGGCGCCGTCGTGATTAAAGAGATGAAATAATGAATTCAGAACACTGCCTGATCAATTTAAGTCGGCTGAAGGGTGCCGAAATTGAGACCGGATACTCCAGGAAAGGCATCAAGTTGTTACTACAAAATCCCAGGGTAATGCCGGATTTACCTTTTACACGCAGACAATTTATTCAGGAACAACCTGAGCGTCAGAAAGGCATGAGCATATCGGGCTATCAACCTAAATTATCATTAGCTATTGAGGATAATGAATTTCGGGTAGAGAGCAACGGCGGGACGTACATTCTGAAACCCTCTCCGGAAGAGTATCCGCATCTCGCCGAAAATGAACACGCGACAATGACAGTAATGGCTCGCCTTAAATTCGTAGTTCCCGCTTTTGGCCTCGTCAGGTTCAGAAAAGAGCAAAAAGACCAACAGGGGGAGCTGGCCTTCGTGATAAGAAGATATGACCGCGGGCAGATGGGTGAAGAGCGAATGCATCAGGAACAGCTCGATGGTGCAATAGGGATCCACGATAAATACGGGGCTATCGACGATAAAAAAGCGGTAAGTTACCAAAGAGCTGCCCGCTTTTTGCTGGATAATCTGGGCAACAATCTGACGAATAAACGCGATATTTTTCTACGTATCGTTTACGCCTATGTGCTTGGCAATAATGATTTTCATCTGCGTAATTTTGGCATTTTGCTCCCCCGGAATGCCCCGCCGTCACTTGCGCCTGTCTATGACTTTATCAGCGTTGTTCCTTATCCTGCAGCCTTTGGTGAATATCTCGCTTTGCCCCTTCTCGAAAGGGAAGAAAACGGTGAGGATATCGCTCCGGGTCTTGACTCATCTTACGGTGAGTACACTGGCGCTGATTTTGTCTCCCTGGGAGAAGGGATCGGGATCCAAAACCAGCTTGCACGAAAATGGTTAGCCAATGTCATCAGGAACCACCGGCTGATTATTGATACTTACAATGAAAGTCATATGCCTGCAGAGCCCCGTGACAAAGTTCTTGAATATGTTTCCCGCAGAATGCATCTGCTGGAAGTTATGGATTTACCCTGACCCACCAGGAAAACACATTCCGACTCCGTTACTCACCCAACTCGATGCACAGGTATTTCATTTCCAGATAATCGTCCATACCGTGACGCGACCCTTCACGCCCCAGACCAGACTGTTTGATCCCGCCGAACGGTGCGACTTCGTTAGAAATCAGGCCAGTATTAATGCCCACCATGCCGTATTCCAGGGCTTCCGGTACTCGCCACTGACGTGTTGCGTCGCGCGTGAAAATATATGCCGCGAGGCCAAACTCTGTGTCATTTGCCATCGCCACAACCTGTGCCTCATCCGTAAAGCTAAATACTGGCGCTACCGGCCCGAAGGTTTCTTCGCGGGCAAATTTCATGGATGACGTGACATTGCCGATAACCGTCGGCTGGAAGAAAGTTCCGCCAAGCTCATGCGGCTGGCCGCCGGTCAGTAACATTGCGCCCTGCGATAACGCCTCTTCTATATGCTCCTGCACTTTACTGACCGCAGCCTGGTCGATAAGCGGCCCCTGCGTCACCCCCGTTTTTGTACCGTCGCCCACGTTGAGCTTTTCCACTTCTTCGACCAGTCTGGCGATAAGCGCCGGATAAATACCCTGCTGGACATAAATCCGGTTAGCGCAAACGCAGGTTTGTCCGCTGTTGCGAAACTTAGAGGCCATGATCCCGGCTACTGCGCGCTCCAGATTGGCGTCATCGAACACGATAAACGGCGCGTTGCCGCCCAGTTCCAGCGAGAGTTTCTTCACCGTCGGCGCACTTTGCGCCATCAGGATGCGCCCCACTTCTGTCGAACCGGTAAAGCTCAGCTTACGCACCACCGGGCTGTCGCACAGCACTTTACCCGTGGCCTGCGCTGAACCGGTGATTACCTGCAATACGCCTGCCGGAATGCCAGCTTCCATCGCCAGTTGCCCGAGCGCTAACGCGCTGAGCGGCGTTTGTTCCGCCGGTTTGACGATCATCGTGCAGCCCGCAGCCAGCGCAGGTGCCGCTTTTCGGGTGATCATCGCTGCCGGGAAATTCCACGGCGTGATGGCCGCGCACACACCAACGGGTTGTTTCAAAACCAGCATACGTTGCGACGCCTGAACCGGAGCCAGTACGCTGCCTTCGACGCGTTTTGCTTCTTCGGCAAACCATTCTATAAAGGAAGCGGCGTAGACAATTTCGCCCCGTGCCTCTGCCAGCGGCTTGCCCTGTTCCGCCGTCAGCAATGCCGCCAGATCGTCGGCGTGTTCCAGCATCAGCTGTGCCCATTTCTGCATCATCGCCGCACGCTGTTTGGCCGTTTTTTCCCTCCAGCCCCGCTGCGCCTGTTCTGCATATACGATGGCCTGCGCCGTTTGCGCGGTGGTGATTTGCGGAACCCGAGCTATCACCTCACCCGTAGCCGGATTGGTCACATCCTCGTATTCACCATTTTCACTGTCATACCATTCGCCATTGATCAGACATTGCTGGCGCAGAAGACATTGATGTTTTAGTCGCATAATTGCCTCAGTCAGCCAGAACGCGGGATAAAATTGCCAGTGCGTCTTTGAACTGGGCATCAGGAATGGTCAGCGGATACAGGAAACGGATCACGTTTCCATGCACGCCACAGCTGAGCATCAGCAAACCGGCATCCAGTGCTTTGCGCATATACTGTTTGGTCAGCTCAGCGGAGGGTTTGCCTGTCGCCGGATCGTTAAATTCAGCAGCCACCATTGAACCGCGGGCGCGAACATCGACCAGCGCCGGACATGTCGCTTTGGCTTTTTCCAGCACTTCCACCAGTTCCGCCCCTAAACGGCTGGCGCGGTCACATAATTCTTCCTCTTCGATGATGTCGAGCACAGCAAGAGCCGAGGCCACCGCCAGCGGATTACCGGCATATGTGCCGCCCAGACCACCCGGCTCAGGCGCATCCATCAGTTCAGCGCGACCTGTCACGCCTGATATTGGGATCCCGCCGCCAAGACTTTTCGCCATCGTTACGATGTCCGGTTTGGCATCAGGGTAATAATCGGAGGCAAACATTTTACCGGTGCGGGCAAAGCCGGTCTGCACTTCGTCAGCAATCATAACGATGCCGTGACGGTCACAAATGTCACGTAAACCCTTCACGAAATCTTCTGGCGCGATGTTGAAACCGCCCTCCCCTTGCACCGGCTCATATAAAATTGCCGCAACCTGCTGTGGGCTGATATCACTGCGGAAAATACGTTCGATGCTCTCGAGCGCCATTTCCGTGGTGACGCCGTGCACGGCATTAGGATATTGCGCATGGAAAACTGAGGCAGGGAAAGGCCCGAAACCCACTTTATAAGGCACTACTTTGCCGGTCAGCGCCATGGTCAGCAATGTGCGCCCATGGAATGCGCCCGAGAAGGTCAGAATGCCAGGGCGACCTGTCGCTGCGCGGGCAATTTTCACCGCGTTTTCGACCGCTTCCGCACCGGTACTGAAGAACGTCGTTTTGGCTTTGCCATTAACCGGAGAAATGGCGTTGATGCGTTCAGCCAGTTCTATAAAGCTGGCGTACGGGACTATCTGGTATGCGGTGTGCGTGAAAAGGTCGAGCTGTTTGCGGATCGCTTCGACAATTTTTGGGTGACGATGCCCCGTGTTTAGTACGGCAATCCCGGCAGTGAAGTCGATGTATTCATGTCCCTGCTCATCCCACAGCGTGGCATTTTCTGCCTTCGCTGCGTAGAAATCACACATGACGCCAACTCCTCGTGGTGTCGCTTCTTTACGACGTTTTTCCAGTTCACTGTGACTCATCTTTCGCTCCTGCCTGAAGGTTGATGTTTTTTGAGATTGCCGGTTGCATGGTGAATAATTTGTCGAAAACGCAATCTGTCCTTGTTTTTTATCCCGTCAGCGGCTCTATAATCCAGAACCAGTTTCGATTATTTTGAGGTACCACTTTTGCGTTCATTGCTTTCCGACCTCATTTCGCAACGTCTGACAGGCCTTTCAGGCAGTTCTGCCGGCACGCTGAATAAGCGGGTTTATCTGGCTTTACAACAGGCTATCTTTGACGGCAGCATCACGCCTGGCAGCCGTTTACCCGCCTCACGTGATCTGGCGAAGGAACTGGATATTTCGCGTAATACGGTGCTGGCCGCCTATGATCAATTACAGGCTGAGGGATATATTCAGACTCGTTGTGGAAGTGGGACCTTCGTCACATCGGATTTACCTAAAGACGGCGTGATTGCTGATAAAACGGCCCGGCACAGTGCACCGGTTCGCAGTCATGCGGTGCTTTCTGATCGCGGCATCCGGTTACTGACGCGTACTGGCGTTGCCGCGCAACAATGGGGCGCATTCATGCCGGGTGTACCCGATGTCACAAAGTTTCCGCATGATATCTGGCGTAAACTACAGAACCGCCTGAGCCGACACCTTCATCCCGAGTTCCTGACTTATTCCCGCCACGGCGGTTGCCCCGAACTGCAACATGCGCTGGCGGATTATCTGCGTATCGCGCGTTCTGTTGATTGCACGGCAGATCAGATTCTGATCACTTCGGGCACACATCAGGCGCTGGATTTGCTGGCTAAAATGCTGTGCGACCCCGGCGATACCGCCTGGATTGAGGAACCCAGCTACTGGGGCATCCGCAATGTACTGACCATCAATGGGGTGGATATTCAGCCGGTGCCGGTGGATGAAAACGGCATGGATCCGCCTGACAATCTGTCTGAGATCTCACAAGATAGCCGCGCGCCGAAACTGATTTGCGTGACACCGTCACATCACTATCCGCTAGGGTCGGTGATGAGCCTGGCACGGCGCCAAAACATTCTGGCTTTAGCCAGTGAGCAAGGCAGTTGGGTTGTTGAAGATGATTACGACAGTGAGTTCCGCTACTCGGGCAGTCCTATACCGGCATTGCAGGGGCTGAGTCGTGATGCGCCGGTGATTTACATCGGTACATTCAGCAAGACGTTATACCCTGCAATGCGCATCAGTTACGTGGTTCTTCCCCGTCCTCTGGCATCACGCTTAAAAATAGCTCACTCGGAGTTATACCGCGGGGGGAACGGGCTGACGCAACTGACGCTTGCCGAATTTATTCGTGAAGGGCATTACGCCGCGCATATCCGCCGGATGCGGTTAATTTATGGCAAACGTAGAAGTGTGCTGATCAGGCTTATTGAACAGGAACTCGGACCCGAATATCTGAATGAAGACAGTAACGCAGGGCTGCATCTCATCCTTTCGCTGCCGGATTTTGTTGACGATGTGGCGCTGAGTGCTGAACTTGAACAGTTGAATATACTTACGCGTCCGCTCTCAGCGTACTATCTTCGCCCTGCCCCGCGCCGTGGATTATTGCTCGGATATGCTTGTGTACCTGAGGAAGAAATAAAACCCGCATTCGGGCATATCGTCGACTCCCTGCGACGCAGGTTGCAATCCGTGGGTTAAGCAGTGGACACGGGAACGCAGTAATCTTATGATTGCGTGATTGCGTGATTGCGTGATTGCGTGATTGCGTGATTGCGTGATTGCGTGATTGCGTGATTGCGTGATTATTGAATCATGAGATTTCAGAATCAATCAATTCCGTAATCTCAACACCCTATAATCTGAAAAGAATCCTGGAATTTCATCATCTTTGAATCCTGGGATGCAGACTAAGATTACAGAATCACACAATCCTTAAATCCTGAGCTTCACTCAAATGCTCTAACCAATTCTGTAATCCCTGAATCCTAATCCTGACCACTCAGAATCACAGGATACACATCCTGTCATCCCAGAATCCTACGTCTAGTCTAAGGCTTACATGGTTTACCCTCTCTTTTTTAGAATCATACAATCCTGTAATCCTTACGAAATATCATATAATCCTGGGATTTTATAATCCTTCAAACCCCCTTAAGATATTGCACTAAAAAATTGATATTAAACAATAATTATAGAATCCTGGGATTATTCCCGTTATTGTTAATCCCATAATCCTGAAATCATTAGCACTTCATATAATCTCAGGATCCCTGAATGCTATTACCTCGTCAATATCAAAACATGCTCGTGGGATTTCAAGATTACAGAATCCCATCATCTTATACTGCAGCTATTACACACCGTATAATTCAATGATTCTAGAATCCTGTGATGCTCTGACAGTTTTGGCCCTAGGATTCACATCAATAATCACTGAATCCTGCTACTGCAAGAATCCTGAAATCCCGTAATGTCATCATGGGAGCCGGAGATGTTGAGATGTTGAGATGTTGAGATGTTGAGATGTTGAGATGTTGAGATGTTGAGATGTTGAGATGTTGAGATGGTGAGATGGTGAGATGGTGAGATGGTGAGATGGTGAGATGGTGAGATTTTAAAGTTGGGCTTATTCATGTCCAGTCATATGTTTAAAAATCTTCATCCAGTCATCTTATGAGACGGTAAGTATTGAATCCTGCATTCACAAGATTCAGTGATTTGATAATCCCCGGATACACTAAAAGGCAATACCCCGATGTTGAAGATTCCGTCATCCTGAAATCTTGCAATCCTGACCTCATATAATCCTGAAATTAATATCAACCAAGATAGCTCAGATTACAGGAGTAGCATAGAAACCGCATCATAGAATCCTGTGATTATGGGATATAATAATTCGATAATCCTTAGATGTTGAAATCCCCGGATACAAACTTTATAGTAATGCTTCAATCCTGTGATTCATGGATTAACAAATCTCAGAATCCTAAGATTACAAAATTTATGCATCCGAAAATCTTAGGATTTTCGGATGCTGATATCTTCACTGAACGCTTCATTAAGAGGTTGTCATGGCAGCGAAAATTATTTCCTTTCTTAACGGGAAGGGCGGAGTAGGGAAAACCACGACATCAATAAACATCGCAACCTGTCTGGCAAGACAAGGGCACAAAGTCGTGATGGTTGATACCGATCCACAGGGGAGCATCAGCAATTGGTATGACGAAAGCAAATGCCAGTTCGACCTCGCGGAAGCAGCTTCTGAAAAAGAAGTCTATACCGTACGCAAGCAACTGAAAGAATATGATTACGTAGTGATTGATGGGGCGGCGGCAATTTCAGCTATCTCATCAGCGGCCGTAATGGTCAGTGATTTAGTTCTGATCCCCGTGACACCGTCACCTTTAGACTTTGCCGCCTGTGGCGCTATTCTGGCCGTGGTCGAAGCACGCGAAAACCTGCAACCAGTGATCGCTCGCTTTCTGATCACTAAAAAAGTGGCATCAGCTAAAATGCTTGAAGTATTAAAAGAATCCATTGCCGACACGGGTGTTCCTGCACTGCGCACCGGCACAACCCAACGCCAGGTTTATATCCGCACCATGATGGATGGCGGCACCGTTTTCGATACAACAGACGGGAATGCGAAGGGTGAAATTGAAATTATGACCAAAGAAATCACGGAGTTGCTGAAATGAAAATGAAACTTGGCCAGCACAGACAACTGACTACCGCCCTGGACGCGGTAGCTAAACCGCCAGCATCGGTGAAAAAGTTACAGACAAATATCGATGAGGAACTGCATCGCCGTTTCAAAACCAGCTGCTTCCTGCAGGATCGTGAAATGAAAGATGTTCTGACAGAACTGATCGAAGCCTGGCTCATCCATAACGAACGCGCCTGATAGTATTATCGCTGCTGGATCGGGTCTCTCAGACCCGTTTCTGGCGGTATAAGTCCTGTATCCCTTGCTCTGTCTGCCTTCAATGCCAATCCGTACCTTTCTGAAGTCCTCTCTCCGTTGTCCTGAGATCCCAAGATCAAATAATGTTTTGTTTATTTTATAAGTTTAGATCTTTCTCTTTAGGGAGGGTTTTTACGCTGTATTATCAGCGAGTTAGAACCCATATCGTGGAGACATTTCCTGCCCCAGGTGGAGATCCTTCATGTTCGATGTGGATCCTTTTCATGGTGAATGTAGAGTCTTTTTCTGTGGATAATACCTTTAGGGATCAAGTCATTATCTACGTGGAAGGATTTTCTGTGGATACTTTACCCCTTCTAACGCTCATTACGCCGTAACCGTCCGTTTACCGGCTAACATACTGCCATAACTCCCTTTTCTTATACGTGGATACTTTTCCTGATCCCATTACGGTAGGGGATATGTGGAAGAATTTCCTGTGACAGCGTCACGTGACGTCGCAAAGATAAAAAGAGATGTCCAAAAGCCAGAAATCAGGCAGCAGAAAGGGCTGACCCTGGGTCATAAAACAGTTATGTGGAGATTTTTCCTGATCCCGAAAAGGGTTTATGTGGAAACATTATCTGATCGCGAGAAGAGATATTTATAACGGGATCTCTTTTGTATTGCTATAAATCAATGAGTTAGTTTTATAGTGACGTTGTCACATAGTGATATGTGGAGGTTTTTCCTGATCCGATTAGCCATTTGTTATGGGTCAGACAAGCGACTAAAACAAAGCAGCTCCGATAAGTGGAAGAATTTCCTGATCCCGCATTCATGCATATGTGGAAAGATTTTCTGCAAAGTGATCGCTGCCGCTATGTGGAATGATTTCCTGATCTAATACGGGCTGTGCCGCTAATGTGGAGATATTTTCTGATCCCATTGCCTGACATATGTGGAAAGTTTTCCTGATGATCCATTCCGACCCAAGAACCAGACCAGAAAACAAATTGAGAAGGGGATCACACTGCTGTGTTTGATGATTAAACACACACCCACACCTCTAATGTGGAGGAATTATCTGATCATCAGTCTCTGAGGGAGGCTTATTTGGGTATCATGGGCTTGAAAGATCTCTGAGGGGTTATGTGGAGTAATTTCCTGTAAAAGTGCTGTCGATCCAGCATGTTAAAAAAAGGATCCCTGACGGGTCAGAAATGCTTATGTGGAGATTTTTCCTGATCGTATTTTTTTGATCTATATTTAACTTTATGATTTTAAATGAATAAATAACCTTTGTTTTTACTTTACGTCAGCATTTTTTATGTGGAATAATTTACCTACTTTCCACTTATGGATCCTGCTACATGGAACTGAATAAACTCACAGTAGTTCAGGGGAACGACCTTCTTGAAGGTGCCTATAGCGTTACTCTGGATGAAATGCGCTTGCTTAACCTGGCGCTTGCTCAAATTGATAGCAGGAAACCGCAACCGGATACGCTTTATCGACTTTTCCCTCAGGATTATCAGCGGATCTACGGGGTAAACCCGACAAGCAGCCACCGCCAGTTGCGCGAAGCAGCTGAAAGCCTGATGAAAAAGCCGGTGACCATCTACAAACCTGATGTGAAAACCGGCAAGGTGCGTACCGTGCAGCTTTCCTGGTTTTCGCGTCTGGAATACGTCAGCAGTGACGATCACAGCGCAGTAGTGCTGAGATTCGGACAGGACGTCGCACCGTATCTCTATGAACTTAAAGAGTCTTTTACCAAACTCAATTTCGCCAATATCGCGAAACTGGATACTCCCTTTTCCGTGCGCCTGTATGGCTGGCTAATCAAAGCCAAGAACCTCTACGGGCGACGCAGCGGTAAAGCGATAGAAGTGACGCTGGATCTTAACTGGATGCGCGAGAAGGCCGGTTTGGCGGGCAAATACGAGGACTATCGCGACTTCCGCCAGAAGCTGCTTGAGCCGACGATCAACCGGATCAATGCCAATACCGACATTTCTGTGGTCTGGGAGCCGGTGAAGCAGGGCAGAACCGTAGTATCCATCAAGTTTGCCTACGTCGATGAATCGGCTCCGGAAGCCAGCAAGCCACTGCGTCCGCGTTTACCACGACGTCCGCGTGCTGTCGCAGGATCCGCCCTCGAAGGGGAGTGGGCACGGCGTTGTATCGCTATTTTTGAAGAGTATCGTGATAAATTAAGTGCTTACGATGTCGAGGAAAAGGCCACGCTGCCGGATCTTCGCAAGCTTTCAGGCTGGTATAAGATGATTGGTGAGAAGAACAAACAAAAAGAGATCCTCTCCGAAGTCAGTTCCCGCAGCAAGAAAGTCGCTGCCTGAAAGCCAACGCATTAAGCCTGAAACAGAACGGCGTATCTTTAAAAGATACGCCGTTTTTCTTTGCACGGGATCCGGAAGGGATGAGCATTTTCACACTAAGTTCCCTTATTTTATAGGGCTTGCGTGGTTGGTGAGCGCTTACTGGGTGTGATCAGGAAATCTTTCCACATTAGCCGTTTTGACTGCTTTTTCAGCGGACTGTATCAAAAGCTATAAGCCATACGTTATTTAACGAAAGCACATTAAGCTTGAAACCCAGTGTGGAAGCCCGTTATCAGCGTATTAACAGGTTTTCTAAGTAAGTGAGTACTGACACCTTATGCCATGCTTGCCCTTTCATTGCCAACTTACTCCATTTGCACCGCCATTTTATCGCCATTCAAGCCAGCGGGTTTAACCTCACCGCTTCCTCAAGATGTTCAGGCGCAAAATGTGCATAGCGCATAGTCATTTTGATATCGGTGTGGCCTAGAACACGCTGCAAAACGAGAATGTTGCCCCCCTTCATCATAAAGTGAGAAGCGAATGTGTGGCGGAGGACATGCGAAGACTGACCGGCAGGTAACTGTATATCGGTGCGTTGCAAGGCGGAGCGAAACTCGCGATAGGAGTCATTAAAAAGCCTCCCGCTCTTTACTGCTGGTAGCGAGTCGTAAAGATCTTTGCTGATCGGAATGGTTCGATTTTTTCGACCTTTGGTTTTGGTGTATGTGACCTTGTATTCTGAAACCTGGCTTTTGCTGAGTTCCTGAGCCTCTGACCAGCGTGCGCCCGTTGAGAGGCATAGTTTTACAATACATTCCAAGTCATTGTTACCGCCACTCCTGCATTCCGCCAATAGCTGCTCAATCTGCTCTTTTGTTAGAAAAGCCATTTCGCTCTCATCTGTCCGGAACGGTCGAACATTCTTGATCGGGTTTTCACCTTTCCATTCTTCAAGGCGAATAAGCTCGTTAAAAACAGCTCTAAAATATGCCTGCTCAAGATTGATCGTTTGTGGGGTGATCTTCTTCACTCTGTTGCCGCGTGAAAAATCCCCCAAAAGTCTCTTTTCCCGATAACGAGAAAACATCTTTGCATCGAATTCCCTGGCAAGTGGTTCCCCCATGCAGACAGAAGCATGTGTCATCACGGCAAGACGTCTGTCTGCATCTTTAAGCGTAAGGCCATGGGCGTAGTACCAGATTTTCAACACTTCTATCAGAGTGCGGTTATCAGCCTTTTCATCCAGCCAGGGTTTGGTAATAGTGTGTTGTTCGAATGCCAAAGCTTCACCTTTGGTGGCGAATTTTTTGCGTATACGTTTACCCTTTGCACCGTTCGGATAAAGCTCGCACAGCCACCATCCATCGGCCTGTTTTCTGATTGCCATCAGTTTACCTCTGCATAAATCCCTATCACACGACCAAGCGTTTTTATGTCATCAATGCCGCATTCAAAAGGGACTTTGCCGCCAGCAACGTGAAGTTTCCTAGCCGGTAATAACGTCAGGTCGCGGATGCTGATAGATCCTTCAATATCGACCAACCATGTACCGTCAGAAAGAGATGCATCTTTTTCAACCATATGAGTTTTCCCATCAGATTTAACGCAGATCGGTTGAGTAAGGGCTTTACCAAAAAACTTATGATCGATATTCATAGAATCGCCTTCACTAAGTTTTCCTTCACTTAAAGTGAATAATTTGAATGTAGAAGAGGCGTTTTGAGCATTTAAGTTATCTAGTCCACTCCTTGAGTTTTCTCCTTCTCCTGTTAGCAACCAGCGTGTCTCCGTTCCGGTTTCCAGGGAGCAATGAACTATAAAGTCATAGGAGATGGAGCCGCGTGTGTAGCGATTTTGCAGCGAACTTGCAGCAATGTTGAAGTGTCTGGCTAGCTGGATTTTCTGGCTAAATCCATAAGCTTGGCAAATTCGATTAAGAACATCTTCGTTACTTATACCAGCATCTTTTTCCATGAATTACGTACCTACGTATTGAATAATGCGCGCTTACGCATTAAAGTGCGGCTAAACCTGATTCATTGATGGCAATAGTTGGCAAACGGTGGCAATCAATGAGCAAAAAATCACTAAAAAGGAAATGATGCATTATGACCGTCCTCATTACAATCAAGATCCCCCGAGCAACAGTGCATCCAGAGGAATTTGCAGCCCTGGAAGGCGTTTCTGTTCGTACTGTTTACCGCCAGACAACCGGCGAAAATCCACGTATTCCTATCGAACCGCGCACCATCAAAAAAGGTCGGAAGCGTGCGTTCGGTCCTATCAAAATTCTTTACGCTCGTTATAAAGAAATGGAAGCCAAAAAGAATCTTGGTCATTCACGATTTCAAATTGTTATTGGTGCTTAATTCACATTAAGTGAATTTAGAGAGGTAAACATGTTTGATTTTCAGGTTTCCAACCAGCCGCATTTCGATAACGCGTGTCGTGCTTTTGCCGTTCGTCACAACCTGTCAAAACTTGCTCGCACTATTGGAATGAAAGAACAGACCCTACGTAACAAGCTGAATCCTGATCAGGTTCATCAGCTTACTGCCATTGAAATTGCAGTGATCACTGATGCTACCGAAGACGCAACTCTGATCGATGGATTGCTGGCACAGATGAAATGTATGCCTGCGGTTCCAGTAAATGAGTTGGCCGAGGGGAATATTGCTACCTACACGCTTCACGCCACGGCGGCGCTGGGATCGGTTGCTGCGGGTGCGGCATCACCGGAACGGCAAACACGGCAGGCTAAAAACGCAATTATTGAAAGTGTGAACGCAGGGATCCGCCACTTGTCGCTGATCGGTTTGGCTATTCAGGGGCGGGTCGAAGGATCACCAGTGCTGGCCTCTGCCGTCGGCGCCGTCGCCAGCGTTGCTACGAATGGGATGATGTGATTATGCCTATCTCAATTGCACCACTTCTGAAACAGCAAAGTCCTTTACGTCACTTTGGTCATGGTTGCATCGAGCTGCCTGGCGGAAAGCGTTGGAGTCCTTCACTGTTAAAATCCACTGCCCCGCAGGCCGTAAGAAATTCAAAGCCGCTTCTTAAGCGACTGTTTAGTTGAGGTGACTATGTTTTTAGGGAACGAAGAACATATCCAGATCGGTAAAAAGCATCTGACAAAAATTAAAGAGATGTTGGAACACAAAAAGAATGTAGCGCAGGAAACATTTGATAGTCAGCCGCTGCATATGCGTAAAACGATCTGCTTTCATGCTGGCCTGAAAAATCGTCACGTAGAAATGAAGTTTGCAGAATTGACGCCGACTGAGAGACATCAAGTGGTTGCGGCGCTGAATTCCTTACTTGGTTTAACTGAGTCACTTCCGAAATTTATCAGTGAAGATGACTGCAAGATAAATATCAGACACTAACCCGAATTGAAATTAATTGGCGTAAACCCGCCGGGCATTCTTTTGCCTAAAAACAGGAATTCATTATGCGAAATATTGAGACTCACCCAATCAAATTTTCATCAAATCAGGGGGCAGTGCAGGCCGAATATATTGCTTATTTAGCTTCATTATCTGATGCACGTTTAGACGAAAGGCGAAATCTGGCTGCCGTGTTCTCTGCCCGCCTTGATGCGATTGCGGCTTTCATTCTTCAAAAGGATGTTGGAGGGCGTGGTGCTGTTGAAATACTGCGCCAAGAGGCTGAGCGCATTCAAAACGAAGCGTGGGAGATTATCTGATGCCGGATTTACTCGATTCAATCACAGAGCGTCAGGCAGAAATACTTGAGTCCCAGATTAACGCAGTACGACAGGTAGTGACGGGTGTTTCTGCAATGTTCTGTCTTGACTGTGAGCGACCAATTCCCGAAGAACGCCGTGCAGCTCTGCCAGGGGTTGAGCTTTGTGTGTATTGCAAAGAACTTCGTGAACTCAATGCCAAACACTACCGAGGCAACCAGTGATCATATTTGCGGTGGTGTTGCTCGTATTGGCCGCTATCAATGCGAGCTATCTGGTCATTGATCTCAAAGACGGCATGTAATGCAGACCAGCCGCTTTACTCCTCAGATTAAAACGCCCGAGGTCTGGGCGTTTTCCTGGAACAAACCACGCCAGGCTGTTTCTGGCATGGAAAGACCGCTTACCCGTGATGAATACGATCAGGGGCAAGCTGTTTTAATCAAAGTAAAAAACCTTTCCACCGATCTCCGGGAAATATTTACAGGCCGCTTTAAATATTTGCTGAAAGAGCAGGGCGTTCACGCTGCACATAAATATCTGATTTACACGTTGGGGCGCAGCATTCTGCCGCGTGTGGATGCAGTCAATTCTGCTCATGAAATGAATCTTAATGCCTCCATGATGTTTATGTCTGAGGCTGACACCTATCACCGGCTGCCGAGCATGAGCGATAAACCCTTGCGCCGGTTCGCCCAGGACATCGCCGGACAACTGAAAGAAATCTATGAAGACCGTTGTGATCAGCTTCTTGCTCAATACAACGGGGATAATTCGATTCTTTTTAAGACTGATACCCAGTGCGAGCTGTACAGCGAGATCGCAGGTATGGCTCAGGCTTTCAATGTCACGCCGATGTACTGGACAAGGTTTTGCAAAGGCAAGCTGGATGCCGTTTCTGCTATCGCCTCCATGTCACGCCTGGTTAATCCGGATTGGTGGTTAAGTCAGTTGAAAGGCCAGCGCACCCGATGGCGTGAATCTTTGTTAATCGCTATCGGCAAAGTGAACCGTGACGCTTCCCCGTATGCCAGTAAGCAGGCTATCCGTGAGGTACGTGCGCGCCGCCTGTCGAATCTCGACTATCTGAAAAGCTGCGACCTGGAGAACATCGAAACCGGCGAGCGTTTCAGTCTGATCGACAAAGTGATGGCGAGTATTTCAAACCCTGAAATCCGCCGTATGGAGCTAATGAGCACGATCGCCGGCACCGAAAAATATGCCGCTGCAAATGGCGACGTCGGAATGTTCCTCACTATCACCACCCCGTCCAAATATCACCCGACCCGTATGGTGGGTAAGGGCGATAAAAAGCGCGTTCAGCGAAATCACGCTTGGGACAAAGAAGCCTTTACCCCGAAAGATGCACAGCGTTATCTGTGCGGGATCTGGAGCAAAATGCGCACCGCGTTTAAGGATAACGATTTGTCTGTATACGGTATGCGAGTAGTGGAACCACACCACGACGCGACGCCGCACTGGCACATGATGCTATTCACTAAACCCGCCATGCGTCAGCGGGTGATCGATATCATGCGCAAATACGCCATGAAAGAAGACGGTGACGAGCGCGGTGCAGCAAAGAACCGCTTTGACTGTAAGCACATGAACCGTGGTGGCGCGGCTGGCTATATTGCTAAATACATTGCAAAGAACATCGACGGCTATGCACTGGAAGGCGAACGCGACCACGAAACCGGCGAGCTGCTGACAGATTCCGCTGCCGCTGTTACGGCCTGGGCTGCTACCTGGCGGATCCCTCAATTTCATCCTATTGGCCTGCCTGCCATGGGTTCATACCGCGAGTGCCGCCGCATCCGTTCCATTAGTCTGACTGAAACCTTTGACGAAGAAGTTGAAGCTGTACGCGCTGCGGCTGATGCCGGTGATTTTATGGCATACATGTCAGCCCAGGGTGGCGCAAATGTCCCACGCGACGATCAGACTGTGCGTGTAGCCCGCCGCGTTGCTGATGAGTTGAACGCATACGATGAGGAAGTGAAAAAGGTTGTCGGTATTTTCGCGCCTCACCTCGGCGACTCCCATGTTTATGAAACCCGTACAACACAATGGCGGATCGTTTCTTCTGCCGTTGACGTTGAGTTTTTGACCTCAAAAAGCGCCTCCGGCGCGCCTCGGAGTCCTGTCAATAACTGTGGGTTAGGTGGAAAGAAACAGGCTACAAATTGGCATGATAGGCAGGCTGGGAGCACCGCTACGGCGTCCACTTCTGACAACCTGCGAGTTATTGACTGGACAGACACAGCCGCCGTGAGGGCGATTGTGGCGCGCATCAGGGAGGAAACGCCGAGAGTCAGCAAGGCGCAGCGAAGTTTTGACCCAACAAAGGGGCGCGATGTTGCCCCGTCGGCAAGAATGACGACAGAAGAACGGGCGCGATTGCCTAAAATTGAGCGTGAATTGATGAAAAACAATATCACTGCGGAGCGTTGGGAGTTGGAAGCATTAAGCCGAGGTGCAAAAGTCAGCTTTGGTGATCTGGTTATGAGCTTTGAGCCGTTGCCGGACTGGGCTGAATTTGAATGATACGTATCGTCTTCGCCCTATCAATTCACTGCCTCTGCACATAATCTGAAAAACTCTTTATAAGCTCCGTTCCCCCATTCTTGATGGTAGTATTTCGAAACCGCACACCAATAAGGGACGCTAATCAGATGGATACAACTGAAACTCTTGGCGGGACGTACTTCTACCACGGGCACGACAACGTAACTAAAGACGAATTGCTATGGCTAATCTTCATCGAGTCATTAGCAGACCATACGGGCATGGCAGTTGAAACTGCCGCAACCATCATCGCAGGCCAACCCATTATACCTAAGCGTCAGGTGTTGGGGTCGAAGGGGAAGCGAACAAGCATAGCCTCCAAGATGGCAAGACGTATTTTCAATAATGCAAGATTTCCTAATGGAATACGTCTTGAAACACTGGTACTTGGTGAGGTTCGCCATACGAACAAAATCGGAGCCGCCGTAGGTCGGGCTTTCCCCTATCTTGGGTATGCTCAGGCGGTAATACTGATTATTCAGGTGTCTAAGGACACCCGCAATAAATACAATCTTATTGCCAGACCTGAGCACCGTATAGCATGGACGTACTTCTGATGGAAATTGATGAAAATGAGATTCTTCAATACATCACTGAACATTACAGTGACCGGAAGAAACCAGTCAGCAAAGACTGGACTTTTAGAGAACATTTTTACTTTGTACCGGAAGAGCTGGAAGAAATGCTTTTAGATTTATTCATACGGTATAACATCAAATACGACAACTTTAATATTGATGATTATTTTCAACCTGAATTGCCGTGGTGGTGGTTCCGGCTTCGACGGCAGTTCAAAGACAAGGTGTACAAGCCTCTTACTGTCGAGATGATTATTGAGTCTGCCAAAGCTGGTAAGTGGTTATACGATTAAGGGGCGCTATGCCCCTTTTTCACATTATGCTGTCTGGCGGTCATTCCACGAATCAGCAAAAATAATGTTGCCGTCGTTATGCTTCCACGTGATTTTTTCGTAGCGTAGCTCTACGGTTTCCAGATGGTTATCTTGCGTGTTGTCGCCAGTTGCCATAGCCGGAGAGATGGACACTATCCGAACCTTTTCTAACAGCATGTTGAAATACTCAACTTCCTGGCCAGCGTCATTAATCCGATACCATTTGATTTCAGCCGATTCCAGATTCTGACCCGTTGCCACAGCTTTATAGATATATGGGCTTGAGCAGTCGAAATCTTTCACGATTAGCAGCGGTGAATGCATCCGTGTACCGGTGACTTTGCCCGTAGCGTTGTCAGTAGGAATCATCAGGTTGTGATGGAAACCTTTAACCTCGATGCTGTATTCCCTGTCTTTGACATCTGAACCGCCCTTGATGAGCGCACCGCCGTCATCTTTAAGCCATAGGTATGCTGGTATAGCCATCGTTAACAACTCCTTATGTTATGTTGGAAAAACATACACCCAAAAAACCACTAAAACAATGTGGTATTCATGAAGGATAAGCAAACGTACATTTAGTAACCAAGCCTCACGAAAAGGAGCATCAAGGATTAGGATAAGGCTTAGAAATATATGGAAATCATTTAAAAAAAAACTTAACATACTGTATATATAACCAGTACAGAATGGAGCGGCGAATGGACGATTTACATATGGCGGTATTACTGGAGCGGATAGGGTTGATTGCAAAACTTTCCACTCGCGTTGATTGCGATGCTGAGGAACGCGAGGTGGTTGCTGCATGGATTTCAGAAATGGCATCGGCGGCCAATGAGGAATTGCTCAAAGCAATTTTTAACTCCAATGCGCCTGGAAAAATCCACTGATCGCTGAACATGTCTCTATGGGGGGTCTATGCATGCATAGAGTGCGTTGTTTTGCATGATCCCAATAGGATCAAAATATGCCTGAGCGCTCCACTGGCGGCGCTCTATGGCATTCTCCCTGATGCATTAAAAACAGTCAGCCAAGTCAGAAGGGGGCAGGCGGGTAACATTGCGCGCGCCGAGGTTCAGAGCAGCAAAAAATGACTCCGCGTGTGACACGCTGAGTCATTTTTTCATTTAAAACGGACTACGCTGTTATTTCGCGCCGGTCAGCGCAGCGTGGCTCTGAGGCGTTTGTGTGATGTGGGATGAAGTAGGCGGGAACTTTGTGGTAGTGCTTAAGCCCTGTATCACGGAGCTTTGCCGCCTTACTCTGGCATAAGTTCATAAGTAGTAAACCTGATCACCTCCTCCCCAAACCACGCATTCAACTCCTTAAACCGTTCCTGCAACGGCGTCAGCTCATTGCGCACAAATACCTGCGAAGCCTTAACCGAATCACCAAACCCGCCGCTGTTCTCCGGAATAATCCCCATCATCTGCGGCGGCACACGGTGCGCGCACAGCAAATCGTTCTGGCTGGCTTTCTTGATATTAAAGAAATCATCTTTGGTTGCGACTTCACTGAGCGGCAAAATCTTGATCCCGTCCGGCTTGCCGTTCGGTGCGTACATGAACAGGTTACGGAAGTTGCCCAGGCCTTTCGTGTCACGCATCGCTTTGCGCATGGAATCAATATCACTGCTGCTTTGCGCTGCGTCCGTCATGTACAGAATGTAACCAGCGTGTGCGCCGTTCTGGTAGTACTTGCGGCGGAACAGCGTGGCTGCCTCATTAAGCCAGGCAGAATTCAGGGCGCTGAGGTATTCCGGCAGGCCGTACAGCTCCTGATTAATGTCCGGTTCAATCAGATGAAACACGCTACCGGCTTCGAACTGGTGCGCGTCCTTCCATTGCTGCACAAACCAGTAAGTATCAGACTCAACCCCGCGCCGCGCATATTTGGCGGGCACGGTCTTCATCACCACGGCGTCGCCGAGCTGGTTGCGGATCACTTCTAAAAACGCATTCCCGAATACCAGGTAATCCAGGGCAAACCGGCTGAACTCCTGCTGCGATAGTAACGGGTGCGGGACAAAGGTCGAGGCCAGAATATTACGTTTCACATACAGCGAGGAGCTGTGATGCACCGCAGCGCGCAGCGTGCGAGCCAGTCCGTCAAAGCTGACCGGCGGCTCGTACCACTGACCGTTTCCCGTGCATTCGATGTAGTCCAGGATTTCGCGGCGGTCTAACACCGGCGTCGGATCGCCAAAGCTGAACGCTTCAGCGCCGCTGGTCTGCTGCGCCGTTGCGGTGACGGTAGTTGATGCCGCCTTGCGGAATTTGCGCTTACTCATAATTAATAAAACTCCAGGATGTTAGGGCTTTGGCCGCCGTTCGCGGCGGTCAGCGGTTCGTTAAGCAGTGCATGCATGATTGCCCAGGCGACATCCGCGTGGCTGGCTTCCTCGCTGCGGCTTGCCTCGTAGGTGGAACGGCTGCCGCTGGCGGTCATGGTTTTGCGGATTGCCATGAATGACGACGTGATGTCTTTGTGGTTGGTGTCGTACTCCAGACGTCCGGAAGTGATGGTGTCTTTTGCTTTCAACACCATTTTCGTTTTCGTTTCGGGGCTGTAGCGGATTTCCATCGCGGCGGGGAAGAACTGCCGGACAAGCTGAAACACGCCCTGGCCGATGCCGGTGGCGTCCACGCCGATGTATTCCACGCAGTACCGTTTCGTTAACTCCTCAATGCTTTTCGCCTGGGCGGCGAAGTCCATGCCTTTCCACTGGTGACGTTCCAATACGCGGAACTTGCCGCCGTCCACCAGCGGCGGAGCCACCACGGCACAGCCTGCGCTGTCGCCGGTGTGCGACGGGTCGTAACCAATCCAGACGGCGCGATAGCCAAACGGACGCACGGCAAACGGGCTGAAATCTTCCCATTCCTCTCCGCTTTCCACCATGCAGCGTTGCAGCTCGGCAAACGGGAACACCGACGCCTGATCGTCAACAAACTCACACATGAACAGGTTGCGGAAATCCTCGGCGCTGTTTTCCTGCTTCAGCGTGTCGATGTTGAACAGGTT
>NZ_RAHH01000035.1 GCF_003602095.1 Rahnella woolbedingensis
CGCTTCACTGAACAACCGGGAAGTGGCAGCCTGATCACTCAGGCAAAATACTCTCCAGGAAAACCGGAGCGGTTCAGTCACGGAGGTTATTTAGCGCTAAATTTAATGGACTGAACTATTGCATTGATAACATCAAAATCTTGGTAAAAACCTACCGTATCAAATAATAATTGTGTTTGAGAATTATAAACAATTGCCATGAAACATATTCCTCCCGCAGCATGGAAACCCGTTTCTTCATCACTGATACCGCACGTCTGAGTCGTTTGCATTCCTTTCCAACCGGCCCCCTGAATAATATCAACAGGGCTAGGAGGGTCCATCCCGGCCTCCCGCGTCCAGACTCCATTCTCTTTATAAAAAATCATGCTATCGGTCGCCTGCTCCAGAGAGTCATGCTCAGCACAAATATTTAATGTATATTCTTCATTTTTCAGTCGACTAGGTTTATTAATATTGAGACATTGTTTTTCTTTTTTTATTGTCCAGCCTTTCGGATAATCAAAACTGAATCCACGGCCCTGATACCTGACCATCTGTTGTAACTCAGCCAGTGGGTTCTGTGGTTCTTTCAACGTTTTGTCTGTACGGCAGGCACGGAGAGAACGAGCCGTTGCGTTAGTGAGATTACTCATACGATGAGTGGGCTGATCCGTATCAGCCGTCACGCATGCGCAACCGTAACCGTAATTCCCATTCCCGGTACGCACCCACTGAGTGTCGCCAAATCTGGGCCACTCACCTTCTGCCTGATAACCCCCCTGAGTCGCAATCTCCCAAGTACCATCACGATCTGTGAGTGTGGCATTGGCTGGAGTCGGATTTTCAAACCAACCGCAGCGGCGTTCTGCACTATTGGCTGAGGAGCACCAGATCACAAAACTGATGCAAAGCATGCCTGTCAGATAAAATAATCGCATTTAATATCCTTAATTTTTTGGAGCAACCGGTTTACAGACTGCCGGGTTTAATCCTAAACTTGTCAACACTTGGTTTTATAATTCGCCATGTCAACCACCCGCACGTTATCAGAACCCAGCTTGTGCTTATTGCTACACGTAGCCGGTGCTCGGCACAGGTGACAACCGCTACGGCTCAGATAACGGTGAATTAGCTGCCCGGACACCCTGCTGTTTTTTCTGCACCAGCTGCGTTATCAGTGTATTAAGATGCTGTTCTACCTGCTGCACCTGCGCCGGTTGCAGCGGCTTAGTTGGGGAAGCATCTGTCAGCAATCGCAATTGTTCTTCGACCGGCACCGTTTGCCGGAAACTGTTTGTCATGCTAAATACGGCAGATTTCAGTTCACTGACGGTGATGTATTTGTCTTTCTGCCCATCCAGTGCGTTCAGTTTATCCGTCAGGATCTGGAGTTGCTGCATTCCCTCGTGCCAGCCAGTGAGCACATTTTCAGGCAAAGCATTGATGCTGACCTGCTGCTGCCAGCGAGTTTTCAATGGGATCACCGCCGGATTTTCCGGCCACAGGCTCTGCGCCTGCGCAAACAGCTGATTGCCATGCGCCTGCGCCCAGTCAGGGGGTAACGCAGCAAGGATATCCAACTGAGCAGAAGCCTGCTTTATCCATCCCGCGGCCTGCTGATTGATCCCTGCGGACTGACGCAGCGCCCCTGCCTGCTCAGCCGTTAGCAAAGTAGGCAATGACGTAACAGAGGCCGCCAGGGCCTGTGCCGCATGATCCTCCCGGTGTGTATATTGCCAACCCCAAAGTGTGATACCGCCAATCACTAGCGCGGAGAACGCACCCGCCATAAACGTCGGCCATTTTTTTTGTGGCAACCGCGGCGGGAGAGTTTCATGTACCACATCAACATTGATCTCTGGCTCCGGGCGGATCACATACACCAGTTGGCTGACCGGGTCAGCTGAGGCCGGCGCTGCCAGCGCTTGCGGCGGTAACGCCACTGCGGATATTGCTTGTTCCTGCGGCGAACTATTTTCCAGACGCGTCAGTGCCAGATGAATCTGACGGCTCAACGCATCCAGCTGACAGGCCTGTTTCAGCTCCTGCCGACTGAGTGTGTCATTGAGCGTATTCAGCAGCTTTTCGCTCTGGTATAAATCCGCCAAATCAGCATAATGCAAAGAAAAAGTACGGAATACCTTCTGCAAACGCAGACTCAAGCCACTTAATATTTCCGCCCGTGCATGATTCTGCTGTGGCCACATCAGCGCCCACTGGTGACTGGCCAGCGCATTCAAAATCGCCAAGCCTTCGTTCATCCCAGCGACACTAGCCAGATGGCTGCGAGCCAGGGTGTACCAGGCGGTAGTTTGCAACTCCACGCCGTTGTGTTCGAACAAAGATAAAGCAAGTGATTCAACCTGGCTCCAGCTCATATCCGGGCGTGCCGGGTGTGTCAGCTTCCCCATCTCATCGCGCAGAGCCGCAAAATCGGGAAGTGCCCGTGGGTCGCTACCGGTTCTTATTGGGCGGGGTTTCGCATCGTACATAAAGATTTCATCCCTAAAAAATATAAGAGGATTATCCATCGTGACAGGTTGTTAGCTAGGGCAGTAAATCCACTATCATGTCGAAAAAAACGTCCTCGCAGAACCCTCTGCGCCCCGTGGGTGATCGTGCCGAACTCCAGGTCCAGTTGACGTCCTCACCTGAACGCATAAACAGTCGATACAGTGGGGTCACACTTCCATCAACATAAAGGCTAACTTCCACGCACCCAGTCACGCCCTGTCCGTACATAAACACCGGCGTAAATTTTACTTTTCGGTTTTCATAGCCAAGTACGATCCCCTGGACATTGAATGCTGTTCCGCCTGCCAGCAGCTCAACGACTGAAACCGGTATGCTTTCAATGCTAACTCCTGTGTCCGTGAGCCACGTTGCCATGTCGTCCTGAAGTTGAACTGTCCGACGCTGAAACTCAGCTATATCCGCTGCATATTTCGTGTCGTAGGAGCCACGGTGAGAGGGTTGTTCCTGAAGTTTTTTAAGAAATCGCGCTTTTGCTGACATTATTTTCCTGTTGCTGAACACAGTAACGCTGCGCTTGCAGCGCATTGATACGTTTTACACAAGGTCGCGTGGTTCAAGGAAGTTCTGCTGCCTGAGGTGGCGGATCAATACCCGCCCTTCCGGCATAAAATCGGTGCCATAACGCACCAGTCCGATACCCTTGAGCTCGGCATCGATGGCATAGCGCAACTCCCCGGGAATAGCCTGTTCCTGCATCACCACTTCAATGCTTTTCAGGCGGGGTTCGTATTTGAGTAATACGTCAGACAACGTGCTCATCAACTGGTGTGCGGTGCCGGGTAACCCCTGCAAAATATTGCTCATATCAGGCAGGCCGTAATCGGGTAAATGGCTGAGCGTACCAGCCCGGCAGTTGAGGATGCGCTGCATATTATCCAGAACCGACAGGATGATCTGATTCTGTTCGCTGACCTGATGCAGCTCGAGGCCACCGGTAAAGTGACCGGTGAGCATTTCATAAAGAGAGGGGGTTTTATGCGGCATTACGAGTCCTGTCCCTGGGGGTAATAAAAGCATCTTTCTGAAAGGATCTGGTTTGGGATAATTAATAGAAAACTTAATTAAATACACCCTCTTGGTAATGGCAGATGACAAAAAAAGCTCACTCGAGACCATTACTCAGCTAATGTAAATACACTTCCCTTATCATCCCGCTCTAGCAAAGACCAACACGCACGGTGTTTTTTGCCGTATTTATCCTCAAACTCTGGCAACTTCTGCCCTTCACGCGTCTGGATATATTGGGTCGTGCCTTCGACAATAGAAGCCCAACGTCCGCTGTAGGGCGCAATTTCATCAGTCCAGAGGGTGATACGCACAGGTTCGTAGGATTTACCGATATCGTCCTTATCCAGCAAAGCGCTGGCTTCATCGAAACGGGCAAACCATGCCATTGAAGATTCTTTATCAAATTGCAGGTTTTCGTATTCGGAGTAGAAGTGCAGGCTGTTATGCCCATCTTGTCGAACAGGCTGAATAAGCTGATTGACCTTCACCAACAATGGCGGCAGACCTTCGGTTTTCATCTCCCCCAACGGGGGCGGAAGTTCACCCGCTTTGAGGATCACGCCGTTGTTATAGGCAAGCAGTTTTATTTCAGGGGTGTTGGCTAAACAGTGTTTTACTCTTTCCGTTCCCCCCAGTTTTTCCAGCCACTGAGCACCCAAAATAGTGTACCAGCAGGCACTTTTTAGACCTTCAGTCGAATTGACGCCATCGAGAAAACCTAATGAATCCACTATCACACCGGAAAAGCGTTGAGCCAGTGTAAATTCATAGGGGAACATACGTTCAAATGCATAAGGCAATACGAGCGACAGCCCCGCATGACCGCTGTCCACTGTGAAGCTGTCACACAACCACATAATCCAAGCTTCATAGCGTGTTTTGCCGTCGGGTTCTTTCAGTAGCGACAGTGGGAGTGTTAATTTAATTACTGACCGATTGTTGTCATTGTGGAAGACTCTTTTACCCATAACCGCAATACTGTAATCAGGAGCAAGAAAATCCTTCTCTGCGCTTCCCAGATACCATGAAAAAATCTCTTCGGGTGTTGAGTCGAGGATCTCCTGCCGCTTTTTGGTGTAATTCTTCTCAGTAATACCCACCCAATTTTTGGTGATCGTTTTTTTCAGATGTGGCTTAAATTCTGCATAAAAGCGATCCACACACTCTACCATCTTGCGACGAACTTCCTGCGTATGTCCGTCTTTAAAAAAGACGGTAATAATCAGACCGAGATTGACCGCGGGGTTTCCGTCTTTGTACTTTACTGTGGCTTCCGGTAACCATTTCTCAATATAATTCAGCTCAAAATCCTGTAATTCCATACCTGCTCCTTAATACGCCATGGACTCTACCGCTGCACCGGCACCGAGAATAAGTGCCAGTGTTTCCCAGGCCGTTATCGCCAGACGGACAATAATCAAAAACGCTTCAATAATAGCCGCCGGGATACCCAGATAAACCACCGCCGCTGCAATCACCACCACCACCAGAACGATACCTACTGCTTTCCCGATATTGGTCAGCACCTGTACCCAGTCCACCTGTTTCAGCATGTCGAGCGTCATATCCGTGGCGCGCTGTATTTCTGCCCACGCGGCTTTAATCTGAGCATTGGTCCAGGATTGTACAACTTTCCCTGTTTGACTGACCCACACCCAGGCCTGGCTACCTTGCTGATAAACCCATTCACCGCTGTCATTTAACCAACTTGCCGCCGAACTCAACTTTTGCTGCATTTCTTTGGATAGTGCATTCCAACCTTCAGCAACGCCGTTTATCGCGCCTTCACTCAAGTCTGCGACGGTTTTGCGGGCATAAGTCCAGGGTTCGATCTTCGCTGCAACCGGTGTGGAAGGCGGACGGGGCATAAAAATCGGCGGGTAGAGAAACAGTGGCCAGTATTTCGCCCCGCTGGTCTTCCAGGCTTTCATCGTGACATTCACCACCTGATCAACCCACTGCTGCTCTTCCGGTCGGCAGTCGTGGATCTCCAAAATAGTCATGCGCGACCTATTACTTCCTACGATAAGCAGGTACTCCTCATACTGATCAAGGCCAAGCGTATCCCTCGGAAACTTAACCTCTACTAGTCTGGCCAGATTGTCGCCGTGCATTTGGCCTTCGGTGTCCAGCCCTGCCAGTCCTGGCCAACGATCCTCTTTGTTCTTAACAATAATGATATCCGGGCGGCGATATATACCCTTTCCCGGCACCGGGAACGGATTCAGCGTATGACGGCGGCCTGCACCATTACCCAGCAGTGAACTGCTGAGAAAAGGTCGAGGTGGGGTAGTCCGCATATCAAACGCGACTTCAGCTTTGTAGTACCAATAGTAATCACGGGCAATTTCATCGGCGCGGATAAGCCCACTCATGATCAGCT
The DNA here is from genome assembly GCF_003602095.1 of Rahnella woolbedingensis. GTDB lineage: Bacteria > Pseudomonadota > Gammaproteobacteria > Enterobacterales > Enterobacteriaceae > Rahnella > Rahnella woolbedingensis. Next base: position 5,909 of record NZ_RAHH01000035.1, read on the forward strand.
GCTTTAGGCTCATCTGGTAGGTTTTACCTTTACTGCTAACCGTTGCTGACAATTGCGGAAAACGCATGGCGTATTCCGCCTTGAGATGCATGTACTGGCGGTTTTCGGTGGTGGGCAGACGTGACGGCTTTTCGACCATCTCCACACCCGTCGTGGTGCAGTCCCAGGCTTTATTATTTGCCCCGGTGGGGATATCGGGTGTACCTGTCGGCGTATCGGGCAGTTCCATTATGATTTCACCTCCCTGAGTTCAGTTTCCAGTTGTTGGGTATCGGTTTCACCAATAAACCACATCGTCTCTTCCGGCTGAGGTATTTTGTTCAAAATATGCAGTTCAGCGTCCTCTGCCTGGCGAGTGTAAATAGGTACAGAGTAACCTTTATCGTCGGTAAATCCTGTGGCTGTCTGTCCTGATGGCGTGGTGATTTTGTAGGGCGTATCAACCAGTATCTTGCCGTTTTTATCTTGTAACTGATAAATAGCGGAGTAGATATTTGCTGTGCCCATTTTTGGCATTGTGACCGCCATCGTCGCCTTGCCGGTCGTCGTCGTCCGCTTTATCTTGCGTGTATACGTCCCCGCCGTGCCGTACTCCACTTTTCCGGCGTCGATAATCACGTAGCTGCCGCCGCCTGTCAGGGTAACCTTCTTCTTGCCCGCAAACAGCATATCCGCCGCCGAGACCAGGCTCAGCTTTTGCTCCGCCGATAAGTGCATCGCACCGTTCTGTGCCTGCATGACCACAGGACCTTCACCGGATATCACGCTCAGTTTGCCCGTGCGCGCAAACAGACCCACCTGCTTACCTGCCAGACCGGCAATGTTGCCCATCGCCCCGGCGCTGATATCACCACCGGCGTTTATGGCGACGTTTTCTTTAGCAGACAGTTGCAGGTGTTCGCCGCTGGCCAACGCCACGCCCTGCGGGGCGCAGAGGTGGAGTATCACGTTCAGCGGTTTTAACCGCTGACTGAACATCGCTCTCTGACTGGCGATGTCCGCTTCCAGCGCCTGCGCCTGCTGCGCTGCTGCGGCCAGCTGCTGGAGCTGGTTCTGACAGGCGTCGATTTCTTGTAAGGCGGTGGTCATATCCAGCACCTCGCCCGTGCCTTTGCTCTGACCGTCAGCGGTGATAAACAGCCCTTTGGCGACGCGGATAACGCCATACTCGTCGGTGCGCAGTTCAAAGCCCGTGCCGCGCTGCTTATTCTGGCCGTCAACAATATGCCCCTGACTGAGCTGAGTTTTACCAAACTCGGTATTCAGGACAATATGTTCCTCACCGCGCTTATCCTCCAGCCTGATTTCATTACCCGCCGCCGTGCGCAAAATGTTCTGGCTGCGGTTGTCGCGGTTAACCACGTCAGAATGTTCGGCGTCATGAAATGCATGGCCGATGTAAGGCCTGTCCGGGTCTCCGCCGTCAAACAAGATGCCCACTTCGGTGCCGTCAATCAGCGGCGTGTGCCAGCCGTGTGTTTCTCCGGCATAAGATTTTGCCATCCGCACCCACAGGTAGGCGTAGCCCGGCTCTGCGTCTTCACGGCTGAAATCCAGCTTCACCCGGTAACGGCCCAGCCGGTCCAGATGGGCATACGTGTCGTGCGGCTCGCAGCTTTCAATACGGGCCGGCAGTGAACCGTACATGACGGGACGAGAAATCTCGGGCGGCCTGAAACAGAACTGTTCGCTATACGGCATGCCCCACGCCGACACCTGCAGGCGCGAATCACGTGATGCCCGGTAAGTGGTCAGCGTAATGAGCATCCCCTCTTTGAGCGCCGTCAGTGGGCTGCCCGGCGTTTCCAACACCTGACCGGGGGAAAGGTGTGACGCATTACTGAACAGGTGCAGGCGGACGGACTTATTCAGTTCGCGCTCATGGTGAAGCCGGGCATAGAATGCCCCGCTTTCGGTTTCAGGCTCTGAGGTGGTGTCATCCCCCGCCTCAAGGTACGGGCCGATATAACGGTAATGCTCACCCGTAGTGACGGCGTTATTGCGCGCCGTCACGCGGGAGTCCATCGGCGTGGTGGCGGTGCGGTAGTTATAGTCGCGGGTGCTGACCTGCCCGGTCACCGCGTCGTACCAGGCGCGCACGCTCCAGACCAACTCCGCTGCGCCGTCGAACAATCCGGCGGGCTCCCGGCACGGTAGCGTAACGCCAAACTGATACGCCTGCTGGCTGTCGGCCAACACCACCGCGTCCAGTCCGGTGACGTCATTCATCTCACTGCAATACCAGATACCCACTTCGGCCAACAGGCGTTGCACAAATTCGAGGTCGGTTTCCCGCCACTGGGTGATAAGCTCACGCGGCAGATAGGTCCGCGCCAGTTTAAATTCAAAATCCGACCCTTCCAGCCCGTGTGAGCGCAGTATCTGCTCCACCACTTCCGGCACCGATTTATCCAGATACACCGCGCAGCGACGGGTCAGGGACAGCAGGTGTAGCCGCGAACACAGCGTCACGCTGTAGTGCGACTGGTCAACGGTGGTGGAGAGCCATTCAAAATCAGTGATAATACCGTGCACCACCTTGCCGCTGCGCATCCGCAGGCTGGCGTATTTAAGCAGCAGGTCTGTCGCCGGGATATTCGACAGCGGGCTGGTGAATTCGATACGCCAGAAGAATGGCGTATTAAGCGCATCGCGTCCGCGAAAATTGAGCACGTCCGGCACAACCGGACTGTCGTTTATCTCCAACTGATACCGCGATTGCCCGTCAAACAGGGCTGACCAGTCTTCCATGTGATTACTCCTTTACGGGCACCAGGGTCAGAGAGCCATCACCCAGCTCAATGATTCGGGCCTTATCCGGGTCAAGATCATCGCGGGTCAGCACCAGACGCCAGGTGTTGTTCTTCATGTCCGGGCGATTGAACAGCGCCACCACTGCTACAAATTGGGCATTCTCGTCCATCGGCATATTGAGCGTGACGCTGCCCTTGGGCATTACCAGCAGCGATTTTGAGACCAACACATCGTCTTTGAGCACCGTGTCCGCGTCACGCAACAGTTTTGAATAGTCCGACGCCTCAACGTTTTTACGGTCTTTAAGCTGATAGACCCGCACCATGGTGGCCAACGGTGTCTGAGCCCCATCCGCATTGATGGCTGCCCGCGGCTCGAAATCCAGGTGCAGGGTTTTCACTTTTTTGTAAAAAATGGATTTGGTGACGTTGACCGTCCCGTCGGTCACGGTCTGCGTCAGACCACAGCCTGTCAGCAGACAGCAAAAGGCAAGCATGGCGGTCTGTCGTAAATTAGCGAATGTCATTCAGAGGTTCCTTTCAGAATAAACGCGGTGATCATTCAAAGCGGTAACCGCCATCCTTTGCAGGAGGCAGCGAGGTACAGGTGAGGCCTTCATAGCAACCGAGATTCACCGTCAGGTGACTGCGGTGATTACTGAGTTGTCCATTTCTCAACCCCAACAGGCCGGTGCGCCCAAGCTGAATTCGACGTTTTTGCCCGAGCCGGGGTTCCGGCAAGACGCTGACCGGCACCGTGAGCCGCAGACGCACGTCCGAGCGATAGCCGAGATACACCCGCAGCAACACCATCAGATCGGTGTGCAACTGACCACCCGGCAACCAGCCCTCCGCCTCGGCCCGGTTATCCGTCGCCAGCGTCAGCAGCACCCGGCTACAGGCTTCTTTACCGGTCTTACCCAGCGTTGCCCGCTGTGACAGGGCGACCCGATTATGTTTACCCAGGCCGCTGCGCTGGTCGATGTGGACTTTTACCGGGTCATACGGGGTCACCGTCGCCCGGGTTTCCGGTGCCAACAGGTTGACCAGCGCCTGAATACCCTCGGCATTGCGGGTGGGCAACCGCATGGTCCCCAGGAGCGCCAGAAAACGGGATACCGGCGTGGCCACCTGCTCTGCCGTGCCGGGGATCCCCAATCCGACCAGCCCTAAAAGACACTGCGAGGTGTCGTCCACGCCTCCGGCCTCAAAGGTCACCGGATAGGCGTATTTGCGCCAGATGCGGTAATACTGCGTCGTGATACGGTGGCTGAAGATATCGAGAAAAGACGTGGTCGCTTCGTAACCGTCCCTCCGCTGGGCAATATCATCCAGATACGCCGTGGGCAAGGGGGAATCCACCCCATACATGCCGAGAAACGTGGTACGCACCGTCGGCGGCAACTGCGGACTCTCCTCGTCGGTCTCCACGGCCCGCAGTTCGCTGACGGGAAAGCCCATTCCCGGCCACGGACGAAAGCGAACCGGATCGGTGGAAGGACGGTCAGTGGTGCCGAGTAACGGTGCCTGCGGGTTCTCCTGCTCGAGTAACTGACAGAAGCGGTAAAAATTGACCCGCCAGATGTCCGGCCCCAGCGCCTCGGTTAGCCCGGAACGTGCTGGCTGTGAATTTCTTTCCATTGCAGTCGTTTTCCTGTGGGTTGCAGAACCAGCGTGAGTTGGTTGAAAAGGTGGATATCGGCATACAGGGCGAAGAAACGGTGCAACATCTCACCAAACAGGTTCACATCGCCCTCTCCGGCAAAATTGTCAGCATTGAGCGTGACTTCAATGTTCACCCCGCGCAGCATGAAACCCTTCTCGAAACGGCGGATCAGGGTGTGTTTCACCGCCACAATGGCTTCAAGGCGACGGCGGTTCATCTCATCATCCGTCCAGTCATACAACGCCAGCGTCCCGCGCAACACTTCCGGGTTATCCATCATACTGAGGAAGTTTGACCCCAGGTGACTCATGACCCGCCAATGGAAACGGTCATGGGCGGGCGGATACAGCGGCAGGCTCGGGGCAGTCAGGTTTAGCACTTTCACCGGTACCTTACCGGCCTTCACCACGCGGTCGAGCAAGGTACTCTCCAGCGATTTTCGCGGCAGCTGACCATTGGTGCCGGTAATGCGCATTGAAAGCGATTCCGGCTTTTTGGCCAGTTGTTCTATTTCAAAGGAGCGGCCCCCGAGGATGAGCCAGGTATCATGCATGCCTGACGGACCGCGTTTCACACGGGTGTGAAAGTAACGCTCCGGGGCATCGTGCCGCATCATGCCGCCACGGTGACGAAAGCTGGTAAAAGGCACATACGGGTGTTTGCCGTTTTTTACCGCGCCGTGAAGTGTGTCCACGCTGTAAATCTCGGTATGCCCGTCCTGCACGCGCAATGGCCGCAGCATGTATTCATTTTCCAGCGGATTGAGCGTCAGCGGGTCAGCTTCGAGCGTGAACAGATTGATAACAGGTGCGCAGTGCAGGCGGAAGTTTTCGCTGTCAAACGGCATGTCCGACGGCCAGCCCTCGTCCAGCACCATGTCAATTTCAAACCAGGCAGAACCCAGGGTTAGCCCGATACGCTCCAGGCCACGGAGCTCAACAAACATAAACTTCTGACGGAAACTGAAATATTCCAGCAGGAGCTGGTAACCACTGAAGGACGACTCGCCTTTTGGCCACAGCCGGTCAACGTCATCAAAACCCATGGGCTTACACCAGCCATCAAAATGCACGCGTTCACCTCGTGTGCTGGCATGGCGGGCATACATGGCCTGCACGCGGCGGGTCAGCGCCAGATGCAGCGCACAGGCCACCGGGCTGTCGCCGTTGAGATAAAGGGATACTTTATCAATCCCCGTTTTGCTCCAGTCCACGTTCTCGTTGCAATCAAAGCGCAAGCGTATCGCGGCCCGACCATCGGGTTCAATTTGCAAGCGCGCATCCGCCAGATGCAGTGGATGAAGGGCGATTTCCCGCGTAGTCCTGTACTGGCAGGTGGTTTTCCCGGGTCCTACCGGACGCGACAATATAGAGAAGTTTTCGGGCAGCACTTCCGATTGGCGCAACTGACGCCAGTCCGGCGCAAACTCAACAATGGAAAGCGACGGAATAGTGCGCATGTAATGCGGCCACAACAAACTCACCAGCCCTTCGGTCAGCTCCGGCAAATCGTCATCAAGTTTTTCACGCAGTCGCCCCATCAGGAAGGCAAATCCTTCAAACATGCGTTCGACGTACGGGTCGCGCGCACCGGCTTTATCCAGATTCAGCATGGCTGCCCGGTCCGGGTGAGCGCGGGAGAATTCTTTACCAGCCTCGCGCAAATAGCGCATTTCTGCTTCGTAATAGCGTAGGGTTAAATCATCCATGGGCGAAGGCACTCAAAAAGTAAAGATTCATTGGGTTCCCATTCTTGCTTCAACAGCCTTACGGCGTTCCCATACGGGAGGAATGGTATTCATGTTATTGACAGAAACACGGAGTAACGGTACTCCAGCCATGTCAAACAACTGTTCCAGACGTTTATCGCGGGCAATGCGATCTTCCTGTTCATGACTTTTATCATCAAGCTCGATGATACAAATGATCTTATTGTTCTTACGGGAGACCAGCACATAATCGACGGACATCGCGTTAAACTGAGTGAAAAAGCGGGCCCGCTCTTCATCGCTGAAATTATCCTGCTCAGGAAATTTAAGGAAACGGCCGGGGCTGACCTGACAGGAGATAGCGCAGTAGTGACCAAACCACTCTTCGAGCTTTTTAAGATAATCCCTTTCAGTTGGCGTGGTCAGATATTGTCTGTTTTCCAAAATGACGCCCATATCCATCATTCCCCAGAACAAATCATTTTTATCTTCCCAGCGGGAATGTCGGTATCTCCCTGAAGGTGGTGCTGGAGTTTGGGCAACTGCGGGTATCCGCGCCTGCTTGACCTTGTCATTCGAGGCTTTTCGAACCGGCCCACGCTTCCGACTTGTCTGCTGGGCGCCAACCCAAATACCCGCTCCAAAGCTAACAACCACCCAGAATAAAACATCCATACCGTCGTCCTTCTGGTTAGTTACAAAGTACCACTGCACGTGCAGGGTCAATTGAAATGAGCGCCGCCAGTAAGGACTCCATTTCGGGGATCAGCCGGGTTTTCTCTGATTCGCTGCGGCTGGCTTTCATCCGCAGCAGCTTGAGGCGGCGCGCCTGCACCTCAAACAACAGGGCGGGCTCCCAGTCAGTGAGGGTGAGACGTGGCGCGCTGGCGGTCAGCTCACCCAACAGATGTAACGCCATATCGTTGCGCCCATACTGCTCGGCGACGCGTGCCATCAGTAAACGCAATAACCATCGGCTGCGCCGCGACGCCATGCCGGGGCGGTTTTGCAACCAGGCCAGCGCGGCCTCCGGGCCGTCACTGTCGCCCTTTTCCATCGCTTCAGTTTCCAGGGCCAGTATCTCCTCACCCTGGCTTTCTGCGGCGGCGACCGCCTCTCCCCCAAAGCCTGACATGTCATCATTCACTTTTTCCGCTATCCAGCTCAGCGTCACTTCATCGGCGAAAGGCGAGCCGTCACTCCAGGCCAGCGTTTCCAGCCCCGGCATGCGTTTGAGGAACAGTCGCAAATCGTAAACAATATAATCAGCCCAGGCGTCCCACGGTTGCCCCGCACGGGTCAGCCCTTGCCAAAGGTACCACTGCAAATCAAGCCAGAAGTGGCTTACACCCCGGCAGTACATCTCGCTGGCCTGCTCAACCAACTCTGTCCAGCTCTGGTGCCGGTACAGGCGTTTTAACAGGGCGTGATGGTCAGGCTTGGGGGGCGTTAAACGCGTACGCCCGCTGGCATCGAGCGGAGGGATTTCGCTGACCGTGTCCCAGCGAACGCTCTTCATTAGACGGTGTGAGGCGAGCCACCCCTGCGGCTGTTCCCCTAACCATTGTGCGAGCAGTTTCGACTGATCCAACAGGTCGCGGCCCGACTGGATGGTGGTCAGCTGCGGGGAAAATGGCGCACCGGTGCGTTCCGCCGTTCCCTGTTCGCTGCTGTTTTGCGGCACCATGGCGTCGGTTCCGCCTGACCGCGCCAATCGCGTATCCAGCGCCTGACACAGTCCGGCAAAAGACGGCCTCTCATTGTCCGGCCATCCCGCCACAGCATCTTCCAGCAGACACAGCGCACCGGCCGTCAGTCCGGCATCCTTTTGGGTGACCTCGGGCCACAACGCCAGGCTGTCCAGCACTTTCGCGCCGTTTAACCATTCCAGTGCGGCTTTCCGGGCATTGGGCCGTACGGGATACACTGACTCCCCGTAGCGGGTGATCGCGGCGGCCAATAATAAAATGCCTTCCGCCAGTCCCTTTTCACCCTCAAGGCTAAGGCGGGCTTGCAGATACCAGGTGATCACCCGCAAATCTTTTGCCGTGTGGCAAAGGATTTTCTCCGCCAGCTGGCACAGCGTGTCGGCGTTGGTGCCAGAGAGTTTGTTGATCTCGTCGCGCATCGACTGGAAGTCGTCATCATACGAGGGGTCATCGCCCACGCCGCTGCCTGCGCCTATCGGCCGTAACCAGCTATCCCAGAGGGACGCAGCACTACGTGCCTGCTCGGTCAGCTGCGAGTGCTGCTGCGCACCGCGGGCACACTGGCTTAATAGTTCTCGGGGTGATGTCATTTTTCCTGTCCCTGGTTTGACAACATAGCGTCACCCGAACTCGCCGGGTCGACAGTAAAAATGCTTTCCGGCAGCTGGAAGCCTTGTAGTTTCAACAATGCAAGCGGGCCATCGCCCAGTTCACTGCGCAGAATAAATTTTAACGGGTTGCCATCTGGAGTTATCCACACCAGTTGCGTACGGCTGCTGTCCAGTGGAGTGACCAGCGCTTTATCCAGCAGGCGGATCAGACCCCAGTTACCCTGAGCATTCTCATACAGACGCGTTTCAGTGTTGACGGTGCGCCAGCTCAAATCGACGCCCGGATAATAGGTATTCCCCGGCCAGGTAAAGCTCTGCCAGCTTTCCATCTGGTTGAAATAATCCAGTTGCTGACCATCGACCGTCAGCTGCACACGGGCGACATCGCGCGACGGGCGCGCCATCAGCTCGAAATGCACGCCCGCGTCGCCCTGAGCAAACACCACATCCGAGATATCGGCAAGCTGGTTGATGGCGGCAAGGAATGCCGGGTTAATGGTCATGCCCTGACTTGCGGCGGGATCGACCACCCAGTGGCTGCCTTCCTGATGCAAGATGCCTCCAAGGTTAGTTTTCAGGAACGTGGTAATACGCCCGGAGTCACTGCGTAGGAACTGTGCCAGCAGAGGCAACGAGGCATCACTGCCTGTCGCTTTAAACGGATAACGCCCGGCAAACGCTGTGTTCCACTGTGAGACAATAGTGCTTTGCCAGCGGGCGTTCAGGCTGCCTGCCGCCGGTGCTAACACCTGACGCCACGCAAGATCCAGCGGCTGAACAAACAGTGCCTGGCCAAACCCATTCCACTCCTGACCTAAGCTCGCGGCCACCAGACTGCCGTAGTCGCGGGTGTCGGTCAGGTCAATGGCCTTGCCCTGAAACACGGTTTGCGCCAGCATCTGTGCCATCGCCTGGGGATCCGGCGCGCTGGTGACCTGTTGCAGCTTGAGACGCACTTGTGTCACACGGGCCAGCCACGACTGGAAGCTCAGGTTGCCGTTGTTGCCGGTACCGTCTTTTCCCGTCATCAGGCCGGTCAGTGGTCCAAAGACCCCGTCCAGCGGCCCACGCGGCCCCTGCGCCTGGTCAATAAACTGCTGCGCATTCTTTTTACGGCCGATCAGTTTTTTCGCCGAATCCACCAGCGTATCAGCCAGCGCTTCCTCTTTCGCACCGGTTTTACCCTGCCAGGCCAGGGTGTTCATCAAGGCCACCAACGGTGACTGACGCACATCCGCCAGCAGGTTAAGTTGCGCAATGGCCTCAGAGAGCGAACCCGCTTTCTGCCAGTGAATGCTGTTCACCATATTGAGCCAGGCATTACCGAAATCGGTGAAGTAACGCTCTGTCAGCCGTTGTTTCAGCGCTTCTGGTGAGATATCGCTCTCTGCCTGATGGGTTTTATCGGTCAGCACCCAGTCAATTTCATCGCGACGGGTTTTCACCACGTCATCAATCGCCCCCTGAACCTGCTCTTCCCACGCCTGACGGGAGAACATCCCCGGCACCACTTCTTCAGAACTGAACAGGGTGGACGCATCGGTATCACCAATCATGTCAGTGAGGGTTAAATCCGGCCAGTTGTGGGCAATGTGGTTAAGCATTTCCTGATAGAGCCCGGATTCCGCATTCCGCTGACCAATTTGTTTGAGCAAAATCTGGCGTACCGTGCTGACCAGCTCAGCATCCGGCTTAATCTTCCACTCAGGATGTGACGGCAGGCTCTGCGCGTAAAAGCCCAGCAGTTTAGGTGCCTGAGTTTGCCACGCGGCATCCGGTACGCCGGCGCGTTTCGGCCATGCCTTGAGCATATTGGCCGCCAGCCAGTTAGGGTCAGCTTTATCAGGGCGGGCCAGCATCAGATAACCTTTGAGCAGGCTGTAGGTTGGTTGTGTTTGTTGTATCCGCGTCTCACTGGCCGGCGGCAACTGCACAAAAGCATTCAGCTGCTGGTGAAGCTGCCCTGCCAATGCATCACGCATCAGTAACTGGTTATTGCGGGCATACAGTGGCCAGAGGGCGTTCAGCGTGTCGGTGTCCTGATTGAGCCCAAAGCGGGTGTACCACGGAGCCCCCGTCGCTTCACGGTTTTGCAACCGCGCGATAGCCTGCTGAAGAATAAGCTGGTTGCGCAGGCGCTCCGTTAACGATTGTTGGGTATCGGCCGCCACGCGGGCGGTTTCCTGCGCCCGGTAAATCTGCGCGCGGTTCACCACCAGAGAAAGCAACGTACCCGCGCCCCACAGCAGGACCACCGCGAGCAGCATCAGACGCACGACTTTTTGCCAATGGAAGCCAATCTTGCGGGGATGGGCAAACAGGCTGTCCGCTTCCAGTTCCTGCCAGGCTGGCGGCACCAGACGGGCGTGAGGTACGGTAGCCGCACCCTGCAATACCGGGCTGAACATCATGCCGCGCAGGCGGTACGGTGCCGGACCCTGCATCAGGTTTTTCACGAGCGGCACCAGCTGTTGCCTGAGCTTGCCGCGCAGACTTTCCGACAAACGCAGCAGCCAGTTGTGACGCGTATTGTTTAACAGCTCAGCCGTGCCGCGCTGCCGCAAACGGGCGGAAAGTGCCTTCAGTGACACCATGGCATCATCAGCCACCGCGCCTGACCCAAACAACGCACCTGTGGCCGGAACGCCCTCGCCTTCGAGGGGCCACGCTTCTTCACAGACCCACCACAGCCAGACAGGTGCCTGCCAGCCCAGCAGCGCATCGGACTTCTGACGGCTGCGGATAAGCCTGTCCTGCATGGCCGCATCCGGCAGTGATGCCATATTCATCACCTGTACGATACCGTCCAGCGGACGTTGACTGCGCACCTGATGAAGGGCGCCGATAAATTCACCGTCCAGCACCTCTTCCGGCGCGCCACCGTGGATAAGCACAATGCCGTCGCTTTCCTGCCAGTGGTCACGTCCCAGTCCTGGCACAACGCTTTCGATATTGTCATCCGAGCCCTGCACCAGCAGATGGCGCACTTTTGACTTCCAGCGGCGGCCATAGCGCAGGCGGAGGTGATCGACCAACTCCGCAATACCTGCTTTAGGATCTGCGCTCTGACTATCCAGTTTAAGAGGCTCTTCGCTGGCAGAGTCTGATTGTTGCTTATTCTGAGCAAAAGTGACTCTGACGCCTGATTTTCCTGCACGGTGGAATAACTTTTCCAGCAGCCAACCGGTCAGCGTGACAAGGACAACAATTGCCAAGCTACTCGTCAGTATCTGGGCACGTTCGAGCGGACCAATACCTGTCCACCCGGCCATTTTTTCAGGCAATGCCATAAAGAAATAAGCGAAAATGGCGATCAGAAAGATCAGCGTAAGGATAATACTTCCGATGAGTGTTTTTACTTTCACAATGAGTCCTGAGTTATCCCTGCATTATTTCCGGGCGTCACGCCGGCGATCCAGATTCCATTTGTCGCGGTTTCTACTGCCATAACCTGTGGCTTTCCTGAACGGGCAAATATTGCTGCCAGAGCCACAGCGATCCACGGTGCACAAGAGCCGGTATAACCAATGAAATCATCAATATTCTTATGATCTTGCGTCATGTTTATTGTCAGCCCATTTTCTTCACACGCGGTATTCCACTTTCCGCCCTGAGCCAGTTCCGGCCCTGTTATCCAGCTTCCTGTCACATCTTCCGGTGGCAATGGCCCCCATAGCAAAGCCCGTGAAAGCGTTTTTGTCAGGGAAGCACTTTTATTCTTCTCCGGACGATGCAGCCGCACGGCATCCGGGTACTCCGGGTGTTCCCGGTTCAGCATCAGCGTGAGCGTGAGTGCTTCACCCCCACCTTCATGAGGTTTATCCCGGATCACCGCGCTGATATTCAGCAGTAAGGCTGGTTTTCGCCAGACGTTATCAAGCCAACGGTCCAGCGCGATAAACCCCTTGCCCTGAAGCGGCATAAAGGTGCGGTCCGTATACGATGAGATGATTTCGGCGATTCGACGATCGGCATCTGGCAGGTTTTTTACATTGCAATCCGTCATTAGCCAGCAAGGCATATCCACCGGCATTTTTCCGAGCGGGAGGGTTATCTGGTTAAGCAGTGCTTTAATGGCGCCTTCAAACTCTGCTGGCTCCTGTTGGTCCTGAAACCCCGGCATTCTGGAATGCCGCACGGGTACACCACCCGCTCTCGGCTTCTGCATTTGCAACACTGGTGAGGAAGATGCAATGGCGGACGACAATTTCTCCGCGCTGTTTCCGGCCTGAGTCATCACACCGGAAACAATCACCCAGGCTTTGCGCTGCCCACGTGTAATTTCTTCTTTTAACAGGCGCGCCCGCTCTTCATTCCATGACTCAGCCCAGACTTGATCGGCCTTATAGCTACAACGGCGAAGTCCTGCGCACAACCCCCAAAGACAAAACGGCAACCCTAACGCTGTCAGCCAGAAAACCAGCCCTTCTCTCGAAGAAGTCCATAACCAGAAAGACAATACACAGCCGATCACGATAAAAAACGCCAGGCACCCAAGCCATTTTTTTGTGCCGGGCCGTTTTATTCTGGGCGCTTCATCAGGGACCTCATCCAGATACACCGGCATGATTAACCTACCTTCCCGGCCGTGAATGAACTGATTAACGTGCAACCACAGCCGCATTTATGACCCTGAAAAGCCACAGGGACTCCCTGGTCTAGGTAATTCGGGTTTCCTTCGACAATGGTCGTCGGTCCATGACCGTCTTTAGGGCAGGAGACATTATCTCCTTTCCGGGCAACGCCAACGCCACCAAACTTCATGGTGCCAGATCCCGTTAATACAGAACCGCCATGTGTTGTTTTATCGCCAATGCGGATTATAGGTAACATTTAGGTTCCTTTTAATGTTTGATGAGGAGATTTTCATTAAAAAAATTGACGTTTTGCTTTTAATGAAATTAAATTAATGTAACTTTAATTGAGTTTTAAATAATAATTCTCAGTAGAGGAAACATGACATCTGCAAAAAAAACATACATTTACTGCTGTGATATTCCATTAAAAGTTATGCTTCATGATTTTAAATCACTGTTCTTTATCCAAGTAATGAGTGGAACCCCTTTCTGGTTCACATAACCAACATTGACCCACTGTTTATCGACTGATTTTTGGATCACTTTCACTATATCGCCAGAAATAAGATAAGACTTGGTCTTACTACGCTCGCTTGAATCAGAATATAAGTATGTCTTGTTGTTCAATGAGATCGTCGTTTCTAATCCATTTAAATAATCAACAAGGCCCACTGATATTGAACTTTTCGCTAAAGGGTTTTCTTTCAATAAAGACTGATAACGATTGATGTTCGTTTTGTTGGGTACATCACAACGTAGGAGGTTATTTATTTCATACGCACTCAGAGATGATAAAGAGTCTGTCACTTTATTAATCAATGGCTTCATTGATAAAAAATCAAAGCTGTCAGCAGCTTTATCCTCTGATGCCGACAGCACATCCTGATCTACTTTCCATGAGTAACCACAGGCCTCACCATCCCAGTCGCTCACAACACACCCATTTTTCATATCAACGACACTACAATAAGCTCTGTCTGAATATTTTTTTGTTCCATCAGGCTGTTCAATATAACCTCCTGACACACTATTCATGACTAAATAATTCCCCGATGGGGATGTCTTAGATGTTCCATCTTCAGTATAGTAGCGATCTTTTTGGCTAATGATTGATGGTTTATTATTCTGTAGAAATGTGACTCTCCCCCAAGAATTAGGTTCATGATTCTCACTTTTTATTTCTTGAGAAAATATAACCGAATTGCCATTAGATGACTTGATTATTTCATCAGCATAACTTACTCCAACGTAAGATAAAGTTAAAATTGCAATAATTATTTTATTTAACGAGATCATAGTTTATCCTTTAATGAATTGAATCTTAGAACGGAATTCGTCATTCTTCTGGTTAGTTTATATTCTTCGAGAAGTTTAGTCTCGTAAGTGTCATGATCTGTGCCCCATGCATTAGGGTCTAAACTTACTGTGGGGTTGTGAGTGTGAAAATTATCTATAGCCTTTTTAAAATCCGCACCTACATAACCAGGCCTATTGACAGAATGATCTAAAACAACAGCTCGCCCAAAATTACTTTTAACATAATCACTAATTTTATTCCCATTGGTAGTTACTACTATACTTTCAGCGCTATGAAGCCTTTTGATGAAATCAATAACCTGCAGATCTAAATATTCCGGCAAAGATAGAACTTTAACTAGTGCGGCCAACGGTTTATTATGAACAGAGTGCCCGAAGGTTTGAGCATTACAACCCTGTCTAACTAAAGTTTTCAACGCTGTAGATGTTATTTTTTGTCCATTTGTTAAAGTTACATCACTATAATAAATAACAGCGTTTGAACCACTCCCAGTAACACTCCACCCACAACCTACGGCATATTGTTGGTACAAATCTTGGTGTTTATCACGGAATGTTGCGAACTGTGTTGAAAACTCTCCCTTGCCCTCAAGCCCCACCCCATCTTTTACAGTTTTTTGCATTGCCCCTGCTGTAATGACTTCACTATCATAAGACTGAACTGAATCCATTTTCCCTTCATTTTCAGACATCGCAATCAGGATCGCTTTTTCATTTGTAGATATTTCCCTCGCAGTAATTGAATTATCCCAGCGAGAGTATGAGCTAAGGGAAATGTTCCCCCAATAGACAGGGCCATATTGGGAACCATATCTAGTTGCTTTAAATTTATCAGCATAGAGTTTCTCACAATCACATTTTGGGAAGTCTAAGCTTGATAAAAACACCACTGGATGTATATGCCACGGCTCAGGCCCCATGCCCTCTACCTGTTTCATCCACGCCATTTTCTCAATAAACGACTCGGTATAGGCTTTCCACAACGGTGCATCGGTGGTAAGTGTATCCAGATACCCTTTCCAGAAAGGATCATCCTTGCCGTAATACCACTCACTCGGGTGTTTTACGATTAGGCGATACAGATGAGAACGGTAGGAGGGGTTGTGTATCGCCTGCAAATATTCGTCTTCGGAGTAATGACCGTCTTCATTTTTATCTATCAGTTCCAGTAAACGCTTGTAGTTATACTTGTTCATTGCATGACTGCTGCGCGTTTCGTCCTGTGCTGCTTTATATAGCTGCTCCAGTATGCCCTTCACCACGTTATCCGGATGGTGAATGCCGTCTATCAGGTCAAAACTCTCGGGCTTCTTGTCCAGCGTCACAAATCCCAGCGCAGCCAGGTCATACTGGGAAAGTTGCTTCACGTCACCTTTCGCCAGCCAGCCGCCTTCCGGGCGGACCTGATACTGCTCCGCGCCTTTATTATCCGTCAGCACGTGCCCTTCGGCGTCCACGCCGGGCACTTTCGACCGCGTCAGAATCCCCGGTGCCCGGGTTTTGCGATCTGTGACCGCCATTTTCCCCTGCGCATCCGGCATCATCAGAACGACACCTTCCGGGTAACTGAGGTAAGCAGGGTCATCTCTGCCCACATTGCCCGGATTCGTCAGAAACGTCGGCAGCGTAGTGTCCATGCTCAGGCACTCAATATGCACCTGGTAGCGGGAGAGCTTGCCGTTATCTTGTGGTAATTCATAAAAGCCCAGATGGCCGATGCTGTCACCCGCTGCAATTTTAATCGGGGTCGTCAGGTTGACGACCTGGCCATACGCAGCCTGACCCGCAGAGGAACCAGCACTGTCGGCCACCAGATTGTCATTATCTGACACTACCCACACGCGGTCGCCTTTCTTCTGCGGTGCAACAACTTTTCCCAACGTCACCAGGCTGAAAATTCGTCCATCACTTCTGGTGAACTGAAGGGCTGTATTATTTGCGTCATAAAAGACCGGGAACCCGTTTTTCAGACTGCCAGCCTTCGTATCAGCATGAATCCCCGCCTCCGCATCAGCACTGCTCAGATAATATTTTAGCCCTGCACTGGTTTTGTAAAGGGGGGCGTTAACGTTTCCCGGATGCAAGGCCGGTGAACATTTATTCCACCAGGATGGCACGGCAGCGCCCTGTTCAGAAGGAGGCTTCAGCCATCCCTGGTCGGAGACTGTCCAGACCTTATCTCCGCCCTTTAGCGCACCGGTATCGGTCATTACCGTGACTTCGCTGTACTGGCGATGTTTGCTCTCGCTGTTCACCACCTGCTCACCCAGTCTGACCTGCGTATTTACCGGCAGGGTGCCTGCCGAATGGTTCGACTGAACATCTGCCGACGTCGCGTAATAGTTTTGCCTCTTCGCTGTTTTTCTGAGGTCTCCGTCCGTCTGAACGTATGCAGAGACAGGGGCGAGATTCATATACAGCGTGTAGAAAGTGAGGCCGTGCTCTGCATTTTCATCGGGCTGGATAGCATGCTTCACCAGCAGGAATGACGAAGAGAAGTACAGCTTGTCGTTACCCCATTCAATATAGTCATAGTCCTGACAGGCCCGGTACGCGACTATCTCACCGTCGGCCATGCAACGCACAGCCTGCTCGCCTTTGTAAGGGGTATGCACATACGCCAGTTCTGAGGCGTTTTTTCCCGTCAGCGCACACCAGGGAACCGTCGCGTTGGTGATATGTATGCCGCCATGCCACATCCCCTGGCTGCCCGCCAGATACAGACCCGAACTTTCACCGTTAAGCACATCCAATAACGCATCGCTGCTGCCAAATTCTGTGCCTGTTGCATTGGCCGGAACGGGAAAACTGATTTTAGGTACCGTTGCCATCTCGACTCTCCCTGTTATTCGCTGAGCCATTTGGCGATATTTTTGCTGGTAAGACTGATGTCTGTCTTTTTAAAGTCAGGCGTTTGTACGGGAAGGCTATTCCCTGCGCCGGGCACAAGGTAATTAGGCGTTTTAATAATAAAGTCCCCGTTCGTCCCGTGCTCTATACCGTTTTCACTCAGCCTCAGGTACGAGCCACCGCCGTTCAGGGTCAGCGTCTTCGGCGTGCTGATCACCACCTCATCCTGGCTGCTGGTCACCGTAAACTGCTGCTCGGCGCTCATTTCCAAGGTGTTGTGTTGTGCCCGAATTTCCACATCGCCGTTATTGGCAATCAGTTTTGCACCCGCCTTGTGGGCAAACAGCCCCAGCGCCTGTTCGGCACTGAGGGAGATATTTTTCATCGCCCCAATGTCCAGGTGCTTTCCGGCGTTGATCATCGTGTTCTGCTGGCTGGTGAGCTGGATATGTTCGCCGGAGGTCAGGGCGACGCCCTGCGGTGCGCTGGCCAGCAAAACAGCGGATTGCAGCGCCGACAGCCGGTCTTTCACCAGGTTGTTCTGGCTTTGGATATCACAGGTTAGCGCCTGAGCCTGCTCTGCTGCCCCGTTTAGTGCCTGCATTTCACTGTTGGACTGGTTTATCCGGTTAACCGCCGGCGCCATCTCCAGTACGTCGCCCTCGCCTTTTGGCTGGGCATCGGCGGTCAGGTAAATCCCTTTCGCCGCGCGCACGGCACCGTACTCATCAGTGCGCAGCTCAAAACCGGTACCACGCTTCTCTCTTTGATTGTTAACAATGTGCCCGGCGTTCAGCTGGGTTTTACCAAACTCCGTGGCCACCTTGATGTGCTCTTCCTGACGCTTATCCTCAAGTCTAATTTTGTTATTGGCCGGCGTGCGCCACACGTTGCGCGTGTGGTTGTTGTCGGTGACGTGGTCAGGATGCTCGGAGTCATGCTGGGCGAAAGCAATAAACGGCCTGTCCGGGTCGCCGCCGTCAAACATCACGGACACTTCCGTGCCGTCAAGCAGCGGCGAGTGAAATCCGTAGGTATCTCCCGCATACGGCTTGGCCAGGCGCAGCCACAGGTAGGCGTAGCCCTGCTCACGACTGTTGCGGTCAACGTCGAGCTTCACCCGGTAACGCCCCTTGTTATCAAGCCAGGCATAGGTATCATTTTTTTCGGTACTTTCTACTCGTGCAGGCAATGTGCCAGCGATCACCGGGCGATTTTTCAATGGCGGTCGGTAGCAGACCGTTTCGCTGTAAGGAATACCGGTGAACGTCATCGCAAAACTGCTGCTACGTGAGCCACTGCTGCGCACGCCGGTGATCACAATGCCGTCTTTGAGGTTGTCCGGCAGTGCGCCCTGAGGCTCCAAAACCTCTCCCGGTGCAAGCGTAGGGCTCGAAGAACGCCCTCTGACCGGCTGCTGCGCATTGAGGATCCGCTCATGCCGCAGTTGTGCATAGTGCGCCCCCGTTTCCGGCGTATCAGTAGTGCCTTCACTCAGGAACGGCTCGGCGTAGTGATACACCTCACCGGTGGTCACCCCGTCGGTGCTGCTGACTGAAACGTTGCTGTCCTGCGGCGTTAGGGCCTCACGGTAGTTGTAGTCACGGGTGGCAACGCTGCCGCTGACGACGTTATGCTGTGTGCGGATATCCCAGACGCTGAGTTCCCCGTTATCCAGGGTTTGAGAGGGGGGAACGATCGGCAACGTGACGCCAAACTGGTACTGCTGCGGGCTGTCCTGGAAAATCACCACATCCTGCTCGAGTCGCCCGTCCATCTCAAAGCGCCAGAAAATGCCGACTTCGGCCAGCAGGCGTTGCACAAACTCCAGATCGGTTTCACGCCACTGCGTGATGAGCTCTCGGGCGGGGTATTCCTGCGACAGACGAAACTCAAAGTCAGCGCCTTCCAGCCCGTGCGAGCGCAGCACGTTTTCCACTACCTCCAAAACGGACTGGTTCAGGTAAATCTCACTGCGCCTTGTGTGCTGCATCAGCGCGATACGTGGCACGATAGTCAGCGCGTAGCGAGTTTCATCTGCCGAGGTGGACTGACGCTGAAACGACTGCACCACCCCAAATACGGTGCGCACCGGCGTGGCCGGTGCGCCGGTAAACATCGGCACCTGCAGCGTAAAAGATGCCGGTTTCAATAACAGAGTGTCGCAGGCGATATCATCGGCGGTGCACGTTACCGTGATGTCGTAACGCCAGGGTTTGCTGAGTTCCTCTTCAGCTTTGAATTTAAAAACGTCAAGAAAATGCGGACAATCATGAACATCGACGCGGTAGCGCGACTGCCCGAGAAGCTGCTGCATTTTTTGTCCGACCAGGCTGATAACCGAATCACTCATTATTCATTCCCTTTTTCAGAAGTCTGGCTGAACGCATCAAACGTCAATTCAATCCCTGCCTCATCATCCCAGCCGAGCGTCAGTGAGGTAGGCTTTTGTTTTGCCGCCATGTGTTGAAGCAGTTGCTGACTCAGCACCGGCAGGATTTGCTGATTGAGCAGGCTGTCCACGTTGCGCGCGCCGGTGTCCGGCAGCAGGCAGGCAGAGGTCAGCGCGTCATACAGGCCCTCATTGATATGGGTAGACAGGCCGTAGTGACGCTTGAGGCGATAGCTCACCTGACTCAGTTTCATCTCAACGATGGTGCGCATGGCGGACTCGCTCAGCGGACGGTAAATTACCGTCTGGAAGCGTGCCAGCAGCGCAGGCTGGAAGTGGTCGCGCAGGATGGGACGCAGCAGTTCCTGCAAATCGCCGTCCGTTGTCTCTGGCTGCTCTTCCAGCAGTTGCATGATGTGGTCACTGCCCAGATTGGCGGTCATCAGAATAACGGTGTTACGAAAATCGATTTCACGCCCTTCGCCGTCGCGCATAAAGCCGCGGTCAAACACCTGATAGAACAGGTTCATGACGTCTCGGTGGGCTTTTTCCACTTCATCGAGCAGCACCACGCTGTACGGGCGCTTGCGCACCGCTTCGGTGAGAATACCGCCCTGACCGTAACCGACGTAGCCCGGCGGAGAACCTTTCAACTGGCTGACGGTGTGGGCTTCCTGATACTCGCTGAGGTTAATGGTGATCAGGGATTTTTCACCGCCGTACAGCACGTCGCTCAGTGCCAGCGCGGTTTCTGTTTTCCCCACCCCGCTCGAGCCGACCAGCAGGAACACGCCCTGCGGGCCGTGCTCCGAGGTGAGGCCGGTTTTAGCGGCGCGCAGGCGCTGGGCAATGGCATTCAGAGACGCGCTTTGCCCGACCACACGTTTTTCAAGCTGGTTTTCAAGCGTCAGCAGATCGGTCTGCTCGTCTTTCATCAACGAGGACAGCGGCACGCCGGTCCAGTCAGCAATGACGTTGGCGACGGTACGGGTATCGACATCAATCTGAATTAACGCGGAGTTCTGTTGCAGTTGGCTCAGTTTCTGTTGCAAGGCGTGGATGTCGGCCTGACGGCTAATGTCCTGACGGCAGGCCATCAGCTGATCTGCCACGGCTTTTTCTTCGCTAAAACGCTGCTGCTGTGTCTCGATATCCGCCGCCAGCGCGAGGCGCAGTTTTTCAATCGCAGACAGTCGTTCACCGTGGGTATGGCCGCCGACGGCGATATCTTCCAGCAGGGCCTGCTTTTCCAGTGCCAGCGCGGTCTGCTGCGCGGTAAGGTGGGTAATAATTTCAGGCACAGTATCGAGGCTCATGCGCACGCGGGCAGCAGCGGTATCGAGCAGGTCAACCGCTTTGTCCGGCAGTTGACGGCCGGTAAGGTAACGACGGGACAACGTTATCGCGGCGCGTACCGCGTCGTCGGTAATGTGTACGCCGTGGTGCTCGGCGTAACGTGATTTCAGGCCGCGCAGCATCAGGCAGGCGGTCTCGTCGTCTGGCTCATCCACCTTGACCATCTGGAACCGGCGTTCGAGTGCGGCATCACGTTCAAAATACTGTTTGTACTCGGACCAGGTAGTGGCCGCGATGGTGCGCAGTTCGCCACGCGCCAACGCCGGTTTCAGCAGATTGGCCGCATCTGCGCCACCGGCCTGATTGCCTGTACCAATTATGGTGTGGGCTTCGTCGATAAACAGCAAAATCGGCGTCGGCGACTGCTGTACCGCCTCAATGACGTTTTTCAGACGCTGTTCAAACTCGCCCTTCACCCCAGCCCCGGCCTGGAGCAGACCGAGGTCCAGGGTGCGCAGGCTGACGGTTTTCAGGCTTTCCGGTACGTTGCCCTCAGAAATGCGCAGTGCCAACCCCTCCACCAGCGCGGTTTTACCGACCCCCGGTTCACCGACTAAAATAGGGTTGTTTTTACGGCGGCGGGAGAGAATATCCACCATCTGACGGATTTCATTGTCACGGCCGAACACCGGGTCGATATTGCCGGCTTTGGCTTTGGCGGTCACGTCGAGGGTGAATTTATCCAGCGCATTTTGCAGCGCTGGGGAAAGTTCGCCGTTTGGCGTGGCAGCGAGGCCGTTTTCTGGCTGCACGGTGGTATTGATGGCGTCACTTGCGGTGCGCGCCAGCTCTGCTTCCTGTTGCAGTTCAGGGCGTTCATCAGACTGTGCATCCAGCAGCGGACGCAGGCGTTCAAGCTGGCTTTGTCCCAGCGTCAGCAAAGGCCACAGACCGTCACACCCCAGCAGCCTGGGCGCGTCAATCATCGCCGACAGCAGGTGCGCGCTGCGGATAGTGTCCGCGCCCTCAAGTGAGGCCACCATCCACGCCTGTTTCAGCAGGGCTTGCAGATTATCGGCCAGCTGTGGACGGTTGCGCACCGAGCGCGGTCGATTATCCAGCCAGCCGAGTAAATCCTGCCACATGCCGTCCATGTCCCATTCGTAGCGACGGGCCAGTACCGTCAGGTCACCTTCCCCCTGTTCCAGCAGTTTGAGCAACCAGTGTTCCGGCAAAATTTCGGCATGAGCACGGGTCTGGCACAGGGAAGCCGCGCCTTCTAACGCACGGGCACAATAAGGATTAAGACGACGCAGCAGAATGGCGGGGTTTTCCATGATTTCTCTCTTTAGCTGTTCCTGGGCACGCTACCGCCCCTCGCTGTTCCTTTCGATAAGGAGCCAAAGCGCATAAGGTCAGGCAGATGAAGGGGGTGTTTTCTTTGCTCAATGTCCGGGTTCACACAGGACAGGCACTCAGCAAAAAAAAGCAGACAGGTTGCCCTGTCCGCTGCGGTGTTACGCCGTGGCGCGTTCGTTCCAGGAATCGGAATGAATGATGTTGCCGTCTTTGTAGGTCCAGGTAATTTTTTCGTAACGCAGTTCAATCTGTTCCAGGTGGTTGTGTTTCTCGTAAGCCGGGTCTTTGATGTCGTGCATGACCGGATTCACTTTCACCACTTTCACGTTTTCCAGTTTGGTGTTGAAGTACTCCACTTCCTGGCCTGCGTCGTTGATTTTGTACCACTTAAACTCAGCAGATTTCAGGGTCTGGCCGCTGGTCACAGCCTTGTACAGATACGGGCTGGATGAATCGATTTCCTTGGTGAACAGGAACGGCGTGTGAATACGCGTGCCAGTCAGCTTGCCCGTGTTGTTATCGGTCGGGATGTACAGGTTGTGTTCCTGCTTGACCACTTCAATGCTGCCTTCACGGTCTTTTACGTCCACAGAACCTTTAATGTTCGCGCCGCCGTCGTCTTTCAGCCACAGATATACTGGAATTGCCATGTTAATTACTCTCCATTAATTGTCGGTAACGCCATCATCCTGCGATGACGCTTTTGTCTCGCCCGGTACATGGCAGGCGTCGGCCTGCGGCACCAGACTGATTTCGACACGGCGGTTGAGCGCACGGCCTGCCGCGGTGTCATTCGTGGCCACAGGGCGGCTTGCGCCATAACCCTGCACCGCAAAACAGCTTTCCGGCACATCGCCGGTATCTCTCATCCAGTCACGTACCGCTTCAGCACGTTTGAGGGACAGTGTCTGATTAAGTGAGTCGCTTCCGGTGTTATCGGTATGGCCGCTGACCACAATCAGCCAGCCTGGTTTGGCCTTAATGCCTACCAGAGAATTCACCAGCACCTTAGTCGAGCCGATTTTCAGTTCAGATTTTCCGGAGTCGAACAGCGACATGCTGTCGAGACGGATAATGGTCGGCGCCGGTTTGGGCGCCGGTGGTGGCGGTGGGGGGACGTAGGTGTCAATTGCCTGCTGTACGTTCAGCCACAGCCGCTCGCCCGGGTATAACCCCAGACTATAGCGGTGAGGTTCCCCCTGCCTCTGCCAACGCTCAAGAAGCAACGCATCCTTCTTGAGCGCATTCAGTGCCTGCGCTTTCGGAATAAAATTCCCCATGGGTATCGCAGACCAGCGTTGCAAATCTGCACCCACACGGCGTATCAGGTCACGGTTATTGGCAACCGACAGCAGCAGCGCGGTTATCGCGCACACAAGCAGTATCAGGATCACCCGACGCCCCGTTTTGCCACCCTGTAACGGGGTGCTATACGGACTCAGAAGCGGGATCACCGGATCGGGGAAATACCAGCGGGCTTCACGGGCGTTAAACGACGACGCAGCGTGCAGATAAGAATGGCGGTACAGCCATTGAGGCCAAAGCGCATCCACGTCTTGTAACGCACTCCCGCAGCGCAGCGTCACGGCAAACGGGTGGACAGCGGCACAAAGTCTGTCTGGTCTGGCAAACTCGTCTATGATGACCTGATGCACAAAGCGGAATGCCGCCTTCAGCAGCGGTGTTGTGGTCGTGACATTTGATTGTTGTTGCCACTGTGCCAGTGACAGGGCCGGTTCATTATCCGGACACACCACCGGCGTGGTGCCCCGGATAATGATCCACGGCGTATCCGTGCCCGAAAACGCACAACTCAACACCACCGGTACGACGTATCCGGTCAGCGCCGTGAGCTGCTTAACCTGATGGCGAAGTACTTTGAGTGCAGCACGCAACAACGCCTCATCACGATAAAGGTCAGGCAGACAGTTGAACATCACCACCAGTTGCCCGGCCATGAGCGGGTTATAAGCCAGCAGGGCGTCGGCCATCGGTGTTAACTGACTGGCGTCACCGACCTGCAGATAACACCCTTGTGACGTAACCCGGCGACGGCCGGTAACAAACATCTCATCACAGCCATCGCCGCACACCAGCAACACCGGCCCGGTGTGTTCCGGTGCAGGAAAATAGCTGTCGTCGCCCTTTTGCATCGCGGGACGCTGCCGGCGATATCGGCGAATACTCACCCACACGCCCACCACGACCGCCACCAGCGTCAGCGCCGCTTTCAACAGCGGCTGCAGGGTAAGAAAAACCCATAACAGCCACAGCAGAGCGACCATGGTCACCAGAACCGGAAATACCGCGTTGGCGGCTGCCGATTTACGCATCAGCGCAGCTCCGGCAGTTGTTGCTTAAGCAGATCCTGCAACCACAGGTGTCCGCCTAACCAGACGACCGTCGTAACAACGGCCGATAAGGCTATCCAGAACCAGACCGACCGCAGCAGGTTATAACGTCGATGTCCGGTTTTACGGATCACCAGAGAGATCCCGGTGTCCAGCGGAGCAACACGTTCATTCAACGCGTTCAGGACGCTTTCACGCTGTACCAGTCCGCCGTGCTTGCCGCTGTACTGTCCCTGGAACCCCAGCGCCAGTACGCGCTGGTAGCAGGTCAGCACAGCCGGTATCGGAGAAGGCTGACGCAGCACCTCCGCAATACGGTCATACAGCACTTCACCGGCCTGCAGCGAGCCAAAGTAGCGGGCTTGCAGCGGTGCGGTTTTCCAGGCTTTTATCCCTTCGTCAACGCGCGGTACGGTGCTGTCGCTTTCGCCATCGACGACCAGGGCGGGTTTACGATTCATCACCGACTCATCAAGCAACGCACACTGGGCGTAAGTGATATGCGTAATACTTTCGGCATCAAAACCCGCCCGCTCCAGTGCTTCACGCACGCTGTCCACCTGCTGGCAACAGTGTTTATAAAGAGCGCCGCCGTCCGGTGCCGTCGCCCCATGCTGCAACTGTGCGACCGTCAGCCAGGTATCGGCCATCAGTTCATCAATATCGATATCCTGTCTCATGAGCGCATCACCGCATACAGTTCGAGTTCAAGCTCCCCGAGCAGCGACGGAACATAGAATTCGCAAACACCCTGCTCCAGCATGTCACGCGCCGCCTCACTCTCCATATCCAGTACAAAGTACTGATTTTCCAGACGCACCGGCAATGCCGCCGGGACACGACTCAGGGCAATCAGTGGGATACCCGTTAGCGCTACGCTGGAGATCTCGCTGACATCGCCGGGTGAACCGGCTTTACACAGCGCAGGGAAGCGCTCGGCGATTTGCCAGGCTGGATTGTTCGAACGCACAGACAGGTAGAAGTCGGCCTCTTCCCGCAGGCGAATGTCATGCAGTGAGGCCTTCCAGGTCTGTTCGTCGCTGCGGCTCATGGCCACGGCTATCACGCGCGACGGCAGGCTGGTTTCCAGCAACTCGGTAATGAGATCAAACAGCGGCGGAAAGGTGTTCTCCGGGTTTTGATGGTCATAACCTGGGATAATATCCAGGTCGTGCTCCAGGGAGAACGTCAGCATACTGCCCGCCAGTCGGGCCAGTTCCGCCCATACCTGTTCAGGATGGCGGGCCGGGAACCGCTCAAACTCACTCAACACGCGGGCATGTGAGTTAAGGGCGTTGAGCAACCAGAACAGAGAGACGTCAGCCACGGCAAAATCTGCCATCCGCTCGTTGCTCTCCCGGCGCATCGCCATCAACCGCTGTCGGCGGGAACGTAACTGGCGATTGAGCAGCGTCAGGCGCTCACGCAATGTTTGACTGGCAGAAAACAGCGCCATCGGGGGCACAAAATTCAGGTCCTGACGCCAGCCGCCCTGTCCGTTACGCACTAACCGGGCAACGGCGCAGGTTTGCCAGGCATCATTGCTTTCATGGCTGAAACGAAAGGCAAGATTAAAACGCGCCACCGCCATCGACTCTTCTTCCTGGCCGAAAGCATCAGTCACCGTCACCCACTCTTCCCGATAACGCAAGGGGCGCTCAGCAATCCCCGTTTCTGTCTGAACGTTCACGATCCCCGATTGCATCACCGGCAGTGCCAGATACACCACCACGCTGTCGTGACCGGCGATGGCCTGAGGATCGAGTTCCCGAGGCGCCGGCGGCACGTCGCAGCGCTGCGTGTCAATCAATGTCCCATCCGGTAACCACAGACGCATTGACTGCGCCTGTATCCGTCCGGAGGAAAGTAACGCGTCATCGAGTTCGAGCGTCTCAACGCCCCAGGGAAACGCCGATGCCAGAGCCGAAATTCCGGCTCGGGTGAACGATTCCCACTCGGACTGTTGCTGGAACTGCTGAGGGGACAGCAATGCCCCCTCGTTCCATAATGGACGATAAATCTTCATAGGCCTCCAGCCTTACGACTTCGCCTTCGGCATCTGTGATACCAGAGACAAATTCACGTCCATACCTTCCACCTGGAAGTGCGGTACAGCGTACAGTTTCACGCGGAAGAAGCCTGGGTTGTCTTCGATATCTTCAACGGTGACTTTGGCGTCGCGCAGTGGGTGTGAAGCCTGCAGGTCGTCGCCCGGATCGGTCATTTCGGTGACCAGGGTGCTTACCCAGGTGTTCAGTTCCAGCTCAAGCAGGCGGCGGTCTTTGGTGGTGCCGATATTTTCACGCTGAATAAGTTTCAGATAATGCGCGATGCGAGACAGCAAGAAAATGTACGGCAGGCGCGAATTGACACGGCTATTGGCTGTGGCAACGGCGGTCTCATACAGCGCGGGTTTTTGCGTGGAGTTGGCCGAGAAGAAGCAGGAGTAGTCCCTATTTTTATAATAACTTAGAGGAATAAAACCCAGATTGGCGAATTCAAATTCGCGGGTTTCAGGGATCATCACCTCTGAAGGGATTTTCACCTGATTACCGGTGCCCAGGTCATACAGGTGGATAGGCAGGTCTTTCACCGCCCCGCCCGCCTGCGGACCACGGATTTGAACGCACCAGCCGTTATTGATGAAGCTTTTCACCATGTTGGCCGCAAACGCGAACGAGGCATTCGTCCACAGGTATTTATCGTGATCCGGACCTGTCACTTCTTCGACGTAGTTGAAACTGCGTACCGGCACGGTGTCCGGGCCATACGGCAAACGACCCAGCACGCGTGGCATCACCAGACCGATATAACGCGAGTCGTCGGTGTCGCGGAAAGATTTCCATTTGATGTATTCGGCGCGGTCAAAGTAGTTGCCGATATCTTTAATCGCCGCGACTTCTTCCATGCTGTCTTTGAGGAAGAATTTCGGGCCCGCCGAGCCGATAAAGGGCATATGGGCAGCGGCTGACACTTTTGATATATTACGCAGCAGTGCCACGTCTTGCGCTGACGCATCAAACTCATAGGCAGAAATCAGTGCGGCAACCGGCTCTCCGCCCGGAGTGTCGTATTCATCGATATAGGTGTGTTTGTACAGCCCGCTCTGAATAATCTCCGGCGCATCCTCAAAATCCTGACGCAGTTCGTCTTTGGACAGGTCGAGGATCTCCAGTTTGACGTTTTGGCGGAAGTCGGTTTTATCGACCAGTGATTTGAGGCCACGCCAGACAGATTCTACTTTCTGGAACTCGTCATGGTGCATCACTTCGTCAAGCTGACGGCTTATCTGAAAATCCAGTTCAGCGATATGGCTGTCGAGCAGGGTTTTATCCAGTTTCTCCACTTTTTGTCCGGATTTTTGCAGCACCTGCATAAAGACCTGAACAGCCGCCGTCACGCGGGCATCAGTGGATGTTTCAGCCATAAAGCTGTTGTCCTGAAAACCGTCGATGTCTTTAATTTCAGACACCGGCGTTAAATTTATTTTATCAAACAAAGACGCATATACACCGCCCTGCGGCAGTGTTTTTTCAATTGTGGTACCGCCCGCAGAGGACTGAGTTTCATTATTCACTGACATAAGCATATTCTCTTCGTTATTCCGTTAATGTGGATAGCGCTTATTCCTGGGCTGGAGCGAGTGCATTGAGCTCATTACGCAATTCATCACTGAGGGTCGGGTCTTTAAGAATTTTCTCGAGTTCTTTTCGGAATGTCACATTATCGAGAAGGTTGGATTTTAAATCGCGCAGCAAATTGCGCATAGCCAGCATGGCGCGTAATTGCGGGATTTTACGGGCAATTTGTTCGGGTTCGAAGTCTTTCATATCCTGGAAAGACAGTCTGATATTTTCTTCTGAGTTATCGCCTGCCAGGGTGTTTTTGACGGTGAGATTCACTTGAGGGTTGATATCTGCTAACACGCTGTTAAAATTGTTTTTATTGACGTTAATTTTTTCGCGCTCGGACAGCGTACCTTCAGCTTTGCCGTTACTAAAATCACCCACGGTCAGGAGCTTCAACGGTAATTCAACTTTCTTCTTAGCCCCCCCGGTATGCAGGTCAAGCTGGATATTTACACGGGCCTTTGGAATTTCTGCCTGGAATGAATCTGCCATAATTCGCCTCTGAAAAAATTAAGTTATCGTTACCTGATAATAGACCAGCATAGGTATATAAATGCAGCGGTTTGATTATCATCCTTTGGTGATAAATGTAAATAAAAAAAATCCATAATGAGCGTGCGCGAATGCAGAAAAAAACCATACAGAAATGTATTACTTGCTTTAGATCAAGATTATACTCGACCTCCCACCAAACGCGCTGACAATAATATAAATAACAAATTCGATAAATTTAAAAAGTAACAACGTGCAATGGTCATGCTTATTATTAAGAATTTTCTCTTTTTGTACGAATTATCTTAAATAAAAATCCAGAGCTATACTTAATATTAATGAAATCACTGTTTGTCACTTGAGAGCAATACCTTATTCAAGGTAGCTTACCCTCATGAGAAAAAACGACACTCACTACCGCAATCACCGTTCACCCTGGACGCTGGCGGAACTCCGGTATCTGGAAAAGCACTACGGTCATCTCCCCACCCGCGCAATAGCGACAACGCTTGAAAGAACGGCGGTGGCTGTCAGGCTGATGGCGCAAAAACTCGGCGTGGTTCAACCCCATACGGCGTCCTGGACAGAGGAAGAGAAAAACATCCTCCGCACGCATTATGCCCGCGGTGACGGTATTGGGGCTGTGGGCAAACTGCTGCCAGCCCGTAACCGCCAGACGATTTTCACCATGGCCGCAAAAATGGGGATCCGCAGTGCCCGTACCTGGAGCCGCCATGAAGTGAAAATACTGAAAAAATACTACGCCTTACTGGGTACCAAAGTGGCCAACCAGCTCCCCGGCAGAACAGCCGAAGCGGTGAAGATAAAAGCCAATGAGCTGAGATTACAGTTTGGGGGGAAAGGCAGAGGGAAAATATGGAGTGCTGAGGAGTGGCTCTGTCTGGCACAGCACCAAAATGTCAGCGCCACGAAGCTGGTAGAGCTATTCCCTGGTAGGAGCGTTTTGTCAATAAGAAAGGCTAAAGCGAGGCTAAAGAAACGACAACGGCCAGGGTAAAATGATGTTGTCACTTCTGCCTACGCTGCGCCTGGATGAAACGACTCCGTACTCCGACGACAACATTCTGTTGGGGGCACAGGACGATAATCACGATAAGAATACGGGTGGACGTTTAAGAAATGCCGTGGTGCCATAATACGAAACAGGAAACCTGCAGAATATGATGAACATTGCTACCGTGAAGGAAATATCGGAATGACGTTACCGGTTAACCCCGATCTTAACCACTTGGCTTTTTGCGCTCTTGTCGCGTTAAGTTTTGAAAAACAGACTTCAGGAATAAGCGGCCGCGTGGCAGAAAATTTATTCCTGCTGCGCTGGCTGACGGTAGCCCAAAAACAAAAACGCTTCCCAAAATCATTGGCCAGTGAAATTATCTGGCTGATTAATGAAGCCAGGACTAAGGGCGTGAACGTTAGCCTGAAAGATAAATTTGAAGTGATATGGCGTACCGGCAACGAGGATGTCCAGCCGCACTCAGACCTGTATCGACTGAATGCGGCCATCATCGCTTTGAGGGAGCAGGGATGGAACAATTACCTGCTTTCTCAGGCTGAGTGGTCAAGCCTTACGGAAGGCAATACCACGGAAGCAACTGATACTCTGTATATGACAAAGCCGCACTGGAAGCGGGATTCGATGAACGAGGTTTGCAAACCGGTCAGGTAGAAATGCGCGTTGTCGGTAATGTAGTCACCTTACAGCGTGTGCTCAACACCTACGCGCTTGATACAACGTGTGGGGTGAATACGCTATATCAAGCGGTTTTTCTAAATCCTCCTGGCCATGGAGTGCCTTAATGCGTAAATATCTCACGGGAACTGACAAGAATATTCGATAAGGAAAAAACGGTGCCGCAAAACAGACTGGTTAAAACTAAACCGACGCCAAAATCTAACCTCAGTGATCCGCAACATCAATTCCAGGAACGCTGGAAGAAAATTGAGACGTTGCAACTCAACATCTCGGCGTTAGAACAGCAGCAGCGCTGCCTGCTGCTTCGGTTCCAGCAAGAGATATTACCGATCGAGCATCAATACCTCCAGGCACTCTATGAAAAAACGGTGCGCCTGATATCCTTCGCTGGTAAGAAATCACTGGGTAAATATGACCGCGATGCGCTATTTGGCTGGATAGAGCATGAATTTGATGAGCTGTACCACCACCCCTTCAATGAAAATATCGATCTCGAAGCGCTTAATAAGCAGCTGCTTGCCATAAACAAAGCACAGGATGATGAGCTTCCCACTCAGGGCGAAATAGACCGTCTTCGTCATTTATTGAACGAGACCTATGAATCGGCTCAGGAGCTGACCGATGATGACCTGGCAGAGATGATGATGGATCCTGAAAAACTTCGGGCCACCATGGAACAACTTTTTCAAAATACACCCGACGACTTCATTAATGACGATGAAATGCATGGAACAGAAAACGACAATGCGGCTGACCATTCCCAATCGGCATGGGGTGGTCTGCTTAAGTCGCTGGAAGTGAATAAGATGTACAAAAAAATCGCTACACTGCTTCACCCCGATCGTGAACAGGATCCGGCAAAGAAAGAAGAAAAGCATCAGTTAATGGTGCAATTATCAAAGGCTAAAAAAGAACACGATATATGGACCATATTGGGAATGTACCGGCTATATGTAGACAGTACTTTCCATTTCAGCCACGAAGCAATGCCTGCCATTAATGAGCTGTTGCAAAGCCGTATTGAAGTACTCAACTTTGAACTTTCTCAGCTCAAAAGTCCCCATTCGTTAACCGGCATGGTTTGGGAGCGTTTTGGCGGACGTACAAGCAAGACCATTGATAATAATTTCAGGAAGTACTCTGAACAATTACGCGAAGGTATTGCAACAGAAACCGAAATACGTGAAGACCTCCGGTCACTGACTGTGTTAAAAAAATATCTTGGAATGCGGCGAGATGACTGGGAATGGCTTTAATGACCGAGTGGGAACGACGTTGTAAAATGTGATTCTGAGCTATAACATCCAGCTTGCTCATTCGCTTCTTCTATAGTTCGGCGGGTTCTAAATAACTGCGCTTAATAGTAGATCACTGAAGGGAACTCAATCCGGTTTGAGCGATCTGATCAATCGCCAAACATCACAAACCCTCACAACCGGACTGAGCAATGCCGATCATAGCACCGATACCCCGAAGCGAACGTTGCCAGATGGAGAAAATTGTCCATAAAACAACAGACAAAAATCATTCCAGACGCCTTATTACCATGTTGATGTTACATCGCGGTGAATCACTCACTTATGTCGCTAAAACTCTATGCGCAGCGCGTTCCTCCGTCGGGCGCTGGATTAACTGGTTCACATTATTTGGCATTGACGGTCTGAAAAGCCTTCCGGCTGGACGTCAAAAAAAGTGGCCTGTTGAGGAGATGCTTCGCATGTTGGATTTACTTGTTCAGCGCTCTCCGCAAGATTTCGGGTATCTACGTTCCCGATGGAGTACTGAGATGTTAACGATTGAAATTAATAAGTTATTTAATGCTACATTACATCCTGGTTCGCTTAGGCGTTGGCTACCAGGCGCGGGTATTGTGTGGCGTAGGGCGGCTCCGACATTGCATATTCGCGATCCTTACAAAGAGGAAAAACTGGCAGCGATCAGTGACGCGCTGGAAAAAAACTGTGCCGACCATCCCGTATTTTACGAGGATGAAGTCGATATTGATCTCAACCCTAAGATTGGCGCCGACTGGCAAAAGAAAGGTCAACAGAAGCGCATTCCTACGCCGGGTACGAATCAAAAGCATTACCTTACCGGAGCTCTTCACGCGAGAACCGGCAGAGTGGAGTACGTCAGCGGGACAAGCAAGAACTCAGGCCTGTTCATCAATATGTTACGCAAGTTAAGAAGTACATACCGCAGTGCCAAGACAATCACACTGATCGTTGATAATTACATCATCCATAAAAGCAAAAAGACGTTGAAATGGTTGAAGAATAATCCAAAGTTTATAGTTATTTATCAGCCGGTTTATTCACCGTGGGTAAATAAAATAGAGCTTTTATGGCTGGCGTTGCACGAAACGGTCACACGTAATCATCGCTGCAGAACAATGTGGCAATTATTGAGCAATATCAGACAATTTATGAAAGCCGCTTCACCTTTCCCAAGAAACAAACGTGGGTTAACAAAAGTGGAGCGGTATTAAGCGCAGTTATTTAGGGGTTTGAAGTTCAGTGATATAAAAAACCACGCTAAGTGGTATCAGAAATCGATTTTGATACTACTCGGTATCAAAAAGGAGACTGTAATTAAAATTGTGTAATTGCCTGTTTTTGATATGTTCACTCCAACAACGGAGACGGGCAAATTATGGACGAAAAGAAACTCAAAGCCCTTGCGGCTGAACTGGCTAAAGGCCTTAAAACCGAAGCCGATCTCAATGCGTTTTCTCGTATGCTCACGAAATTTACCGTTGAAACAGCGCTCAATGCAGAGCTGACTGACCACCTCGGACACGAGAATAACGCCCCAAAATCAGGCTCGAATACCCTCAACGGCTATTCATCCAAAACACTGCTGTGCGACGATGGCGAGATCGAACTGAGCACACCTCGCGATCGTGAAAACACCTTTGAGCCTCAGCTCATAAAGAAAAACCAGACGCGTATTACGCAGATGGACAGTCAGATTTTGTCCCTGTACGCCAAAGGTATGACGACCCGTGAAATCGTCGCCACGTTCAGGGAAATGTACGATGCGGACGTGTCTCCCACGCTGATATCTAAAGTCACCGATGCGGTTAAAGAACAGGTAACAGAGTGGCAAAATCGACCTCTGGATGCACTGTATCCCATTGTTTATCTCGACTGTATCGTGGTTAAAGTTCGTCACGGCGGCAGCGTGATTAACAAAGCCGTATTCCTCGCGCTGGGCATTAATACTGAAGGTCAGAAAGAACTGTTGGGCATGTGGCTGGCAGAAAACGAAGGGGCAAAGTTCTGGCTCAGTATGCTGACAGAGCTTAAAAACCGGGGGCTTCAGGATATCCTGATTGCCTGCGTGGACGGGCTGAAGGGCTTCCCGGATGCGATAAACAGCGTTTATCCTCAGACGCACATCCAGTTGTGCATCATCCATATGGTGCGCAACAGCCTGAAATACGTGTCGTGGAAGGATTACAAAGCCGTCACCGGCGGACTGAAAACGGTGTATCAGGCTCCGACAGAGGAAGCCGCGCTGATGGCGCTGGATACGTTCGCGGGTGCCTGGGACGATAAATATCCGCAAATCAGCAAAAGCTGGCGGGCGCACTGGGAAAATCTCAATACGTTCTTCGGCTATCCGCCTGACATTCGCAAGGCAATCTACACCACGAATGCCATCGAGTCGCTGAACAGCGTTATCCGTGTAGCTATCAAAAAGCGAAAGGTGTTCCCGACAGACGACTCGGTGCGAAAAGTGATTTACCTGGCGATCAGGGATGCTTCAAAGAAATGGAGTATGCCGATCCAAAACTGGCGGCTGGCGATGAGTCGCTTTATTATCGAGTTCGGCGACCGCCTGAGCGATCACCTTTAATACGATGGCAGTTACACAGAATTATTTACAGGGTCAAAATTACTGCGGCCTGTGTCCACGTTGAGGAGACGGTCTGTTTACATCATCGTAGAACAGTTCGATTTTATCAGGTGCAAATTGTCCGGAACTTTTGTTATGCAGTTCATCCTCATATCCGGCTTTAAATTTCTGCTGTGGGTCACTAAGCGGTAGTCTCGAACCGCTCTCCTCATTAAACCACGGAACAATTTCCGTAGCAGTCTGTACAAATGCGGCATGTCCTTCAAACACCATTTCTTCCCCGGACTTAGATTGAGCCAGCACCAATGAAGTAATCACATGCTGACCTTCCAGTTCGCCTGCACGGGCAATTTCCAGTCGCTCACCTTTATCCTGAATCTGAACCTGACCACCTTGATAATATTGCACCGTACCATCGCGGTTAATAACCGTGTCATACCCTTCAATAGTCATTGGCTTGCTGTCATCGGAAACACCAAAGCGGATACTATTTTCCGAGACGTTGGCCGTTCTGGCATTGCGTTTAAGACGATAAGACCAACCACGTAGCTGGGAAATGGCCGCTTGATCATGTTGCTCAGCCTGCTGTTCTACCCATGCACGATAGGACAGACGTTGATTAGAAGGATCTGCTTTAAAGGCCGTTCTTTCTGCCTTCACTTCCATCCGAAGCGCAGCCATTGCCTTCATCCTTTCAACTTCGATAATGTGATAAGTCAGTTTACGTAACAGTGGATCATTGATAGCAACTCGGGCACGAGCCTTCTGCCAGGCAAACTTTTTAGATGCATTCTGGTAACGCTTTTTAATCTCATCGCTGTTTAGCTTTGGACGTACCCAGGAGGATTTATAAGCACGATATCTCGCCTTCAAATCTTCCCGGGCATCCGCTCTGGCCACACGCCTTTCAGTTCTAGCCAGAAGATCACGCGCATGGAATTTTGGCTCATATGCAAACTCTGGTTGTACCTGAATTGCGCTTTCTTGCGTACTAATGTCGCTCTTAACCAATGGTGGTTGAACCTGAACGAAATCTCCGATGTGTGGTTCTAAACAATTCAGCGTCAGGTCAGGATGAAGACTGCTGGCCTTGATAGGTACCAACGTTTCATCCATTAAAGAATACACAGCAAGACCTTCACCTTTACGCTTCAAGATAAGGCCAGCGCGGGTCATTTCATTCTGTATGTCTTGCCAGTTAAGTCTCTCGGTGTCTTCCATAATGTCACCAATATTGTCGCGACACTCACTGACGGCATAGCTAAAGAGGCTTTCAGAATCGGCGTAATACTCAAGCTGTTTTGCTTTCCGAGGAATAGACTTAAAGTCATTTTTATTACGCACAATCTGCTGATCATCACTTATCTTCCATGCACCATTATCCGGTGTGAATCCATGCTTCAGTTCAAGATGGCGGCAAGCTTTATGCAATGTATCAACGTCGTTGTACATGTTGGTTGCGCAATATGAAATTGGATTAATACGGTTAGCGGCAATATGACAATGCACATTATCGGTATCTCGATGAATTGCAAAGATGTACTGATGATCAGACATACCCAGTTGAGAAATACAGTGACGAGCACTATCAAAAATTTGCTGGTCAGTCGGAGTATCCTCTTCTCGCCAGGAAAGGATGCAGTGATATACAGGATCAAGACAACGGGTATTCTGTAAGGCTACGGCATTCATTTCTGCTGACGCAGTTTCTAGGCTGAAGCAGTTGGTTTCAACCACAACATTGCCGCTTAATACCTGCTGTGTGCCATCGTCAAAAGTGGCAAGAACAGCCTGGTCCTCAACCGATGCATTGCGATCAAGGTATTCGACCAGGCGGTTGAAAATAGCTTCTTTAGAACGAGAAGGTCGAACATAAGGATTCTCAGGAGAAATCGGCATATCAGATTTTTGTTCTTCACGCAGAGTCAGATAGCTGACCAGTTGAATGAAACTGGAACGTCCATCTTTGCGCTTTTCAGGAACGATCGGAATCATGATTTAGTCCGCTGTTCTGCAAAACCATCAATGCCCATGTCGATACTTATGATTGCCTTTTTGATAGCAACAAGAATCTCCGAATACTCCTTACTGAATACCTCACTAACATTACCTCGACCTTCATTAAAAAGGTGCTTTTGTAACCCTCCTAAACGCTGCAACTCCATCATCAGTTTTGTGTCTGTCTTTGGTGTGATGCGACGCCCAAGAGCACATCGACGAAGGTATTCACCCACGCTTAAGCCTGCGGCCTGAGCGCTTTGGAGTATTTCCAGTTTCTCTTCTGGAAAACAACGAATACTTGGAAGCAGAGCTGTTCTGTTCCTACTTTCGCTTTTACTCATGGTGAATAGAGTCCTTTTAGTCTCGCTGGATAATAGTCTCGGGGTGTCGGGGCTTTGCCCTGACCAGGTCGTTTTGTTGGACCGACTGCGTGCAGGCGGTGCTACAAAACATATCCTGTCCCGGATTTGAAACCTAATATTGAGATATTGCCAGATATGGCCTGGAATGTCACTACACCGGTCATGACTATTAGATATGTTTATGGGATGAGATGTTTTTGCTATGATATGAGCGTATTTTTCATAACAAACAAATAGGTACACTCTCATGGCAGCAAACAGCTACTACACGATAGAACAGCTTGAATTGGCAAAAATGCAGCTCGCTGAATTGCCTGATTTGAATGCATCGAGAATGACAGGGAAAGATGTGTTAGAAAATCTTCGGGAACAACTTGTTGAGCTTTCTGTGAAGAAAGGATATACCGCTGTTGAGATAAAATCGGCTCTTGATTCAGCAGGGATTGTTGTCAGCGTGAAAGCGATAAAAGACGCAATTGATAAAAATGAAGTGACAAAAAAGAAACGCGCTTCACGAAGCATAAAATCTTCAGATACGAAAAATAATTCTGTAGCAACTCAATAAAAAATTAATCACCCGTGTCAAAGCAACATTACGTGATCCATGAGGGGGTCAACCCCCTGAATGGATCATAGCGTAGTAAAAAAGACTCATCACTCACCAAATGCTATCGAGACAAATCCGTGTCTCTCCTCTCGATGAGGGGAGACACGGAACGCGAGCTACCAGTCAAAAAACTTTTCACCTAAGATCACGTCTGCATCACGGTCAAATTCAATCATTGAAACTCTATGTTGACGCACCATTCGATAAATAAATTTCCTAAATTCGTTTGAAATCCCTAACTTCTTTAATGACTTTAAAAGCTTAGGCCGAGCATCTAGAAGAAGGATAAATCCATATTCTGTGTTGAAAATTTTACGGAGAGTCTTGTGTGAATGCTCTTGAAAAATCTTCATATCCTCTAACATCATGTGACCAGTACTACATACGAGACAACTCTTAATTTCTGGATATTCATTTCTCATGTTTTCGTTTCCTAATGATGGCGGTGGTTCGTTCACCGCCATCAAAAAATCATTAATCGATTGCTCGATAAATAGCAGAATGTTCAGAAATTGTTTCGGCATAATCCTTCAACTTTTCTGATTGCTGGTAAAGATGATTTAATAATTCTTGCCGGTCACTGTCCGCAGAATCCCACATCAGCATATTTAGGGCATAAAGCGTTACAACAATCCCTGCTGCATCAGCGGAAACTTCTTCATGAAATCCATTTCCCGCAATAGATAGTTCGATTTTTTCCATATCTGGACGAAGATAAAAACCACCATTCGACAAACTAATGAAATCCCAGTACCCACCTGTATAGCCAGCGCAAATGTTTCTCATGTAACCTGTTATAAGATTTTCCCCACGCATAAATGCACTGCCAAAGAGCGCAGGCAGAACATCCATGCGTTGATTCTCTGACACAACTTCAGCGGTGATTGTTGTGTTACTTGCTGATATTCCTGATTGATTCATGATAATCCTCCTGTGGCTTTCTTTCCGGTGTCACCTTTTTAGGTTTCACGTATGCGGGGAGTCTTGCTCCGTGGAAAAAGACCGGGACGGGGTATTAGCTGACCAAACAAGGGCAGCGTCGAAGCCGCAGCGCAAACGAGAGAGGAACGAACGAGTGCGAACGGGTGAGTAAGCTGGCGAAGCGCATCCTTGTTTGGGCTGCGCACCGTGCCAGCGTCTTCCACGGAGGAAGAAAACCCGCAGCGAACACCAGGTTAAAAGCGACACCGGAAAGACCGGCTCGCCGGGCATTAGTGGACACGACAGTGGCCAGTTAAAGCGGCGCGGTCGAAAGACCGCTGCAAGCGCGCCGTTTATTTGTCTGTTCTCCGCTCAATGCGGAGAACAGACAATCCGCGGGAGAATTCTGGAGTAACAACGTTAAACATCCTTAAAACAAAATTGCCCCTTCCCTATCGGCAGGAAAGGAGCGGGGTTTAGGCTATGAACATTATTTTTTTACGGTATGGTTACGTTGTTCATGCGAAAATTAACGTTATCGAGCCACACCAGCCAGTCATTTTCCATTCAGGTTCTCGTTATCTATTTCGCGATACCTTTCCACTTTTAGAAGCGTATATTCCACGATCGGATCGCCTCATTAAAAACCTCTGCATGAATCGTTTTCATCGTAACTGTATCAACGATCTGCTCCTCATCTGCAGCAGCAACGACTGCACCCTGTGCTGTACAAAGTGAACACTCAACCCAGTAACATGCCGTACCTGTATTCTCGACCTGCATCAGATCAGAACCACAAAACGGGCAGGGTTTTAACGGCATATCAATGCCATCTTCATAGATACCGTAAGCGTTATACCCATCAATTTTTATTTTCATATTGTCAGTCCTTAAACCCCATCATGCGCAACCAGCTGTTTAGGAGAGCACGCGTTTTAAAATTTGTTTTTTGCATAGGCATATTGCTTGAACCGTCCATCCAGACTCGGGCACCGGCTGCGAACTGGCGAACCTCTGCGCTATATCCGCGCCGGATGTAATACTGTTTCCCCGTGTAGCCATCCGTGTAGACTGTGGCATTTGGCATAACAAGCGGCGCTGGATGTTTCATACATGATCCCTTCTTAGGTTACTGGTAGCCTTTCGGCTTTTTTACGGTGTATCCCCTTTGTTGTGATGAAGGCGGGGATCCTGTTGCTGTGACAAAAGAACGACATGGGGAATGAGTGAGCGTTACCGGGGCGACGCCGCAGGCCGCAGCGTAAAGACGGGAGGAACGACCGGATGCGAACGGGTGAAGACGGCGGGTGAAACCTTTACCCTGGTAACGTGAACGCCCCGTGTCAGTGTCTGTCCCTGCAAAAGGGAAACCACCAATTACGAAGGGAAGGACATACCGGGCAGCATGGCCAACCTCCACAGCGGCCACGCAGGTGGCCAGTGAAAGCAGTACACCCGGCGGGTGCTGCAAGCTGGCTGTCGCGCTTCGTCGCCCGGGATGGGCTCAAAGCCCGTTCAGGGCGAACGCGCATGAAAAAGCCGCTTCGAAAAGCGGCTCAGAAAGTGCAATAATTACACTTTTTTTGTTTTTAAAGGGTGCGAAGTGCGTCTATAACAGCGGGGTCACGCTCAATCATCATCAACAGTTTCAAAGATGAACCTGATGGAATACGACGATGCTGTTCCCAGCTCTGGAGTAGTGACGCAGAAACCCCAACGACATCAGCAAATTCATTTTGCTTAAGGCCGCTCGCTTCTCGCATTGATTTTACGTCTGGTAACCGATGGCGATGGATGTTTTCAGCCGGAACAGACAATGTACCTTTCTCGATAGCAACCATCTGTTGCATACTTTCAACGAGATCATTAAACAGTTCAGTTTTCATTATTCCCCCTCTCAGGTAGATAATGCCCCGCAGTGCGGGGGCTTGTTATTCGATTTGCTGACTTATCGATTTCAGGACAGCTTTTTCGGCTTCCGTCAGATCTTCTTTTTCATTCTTGGGGTAAACGAGTAGCAGATAAAGGCGCCCCGATTTAGTGATGACATAATAAATAACTCTTACTCCCCCTCGCTTCCCCATGCCTTCACGACTCCAGCGGATTTTTTTACATCCACCTGTTTTACTGATTGTGTCGCCAAGTTCATGGTTTTTTAGAAGATGCTCCTGTAAAGCTCTGAAGTCATCATCTGGCAGGAGTTCGGCTCTTCGCCTGCTAAATACGGGGGTCTCAATGAATTCTAGATACTCCATTAACGCTCGTCCCTTGCTGACCGTGAAATTATTATATTCGTACTGAGTACGAATTACAATGTTTATTCGTACTCAGTACGAATAAACATAGATGTATCATCGTAAAATAAAAATATATAATAGTGCAATAATTGCACCTTTAGAGATGATTATGACGGGTTATGAACTGCGTTTGTGGCGAAAAGGCATGGGTTGGGATCAGGATCGCGCTGCGGAAGAACTGGGGAAATGCCTGCGAACGTATAAAGCCTATGAGAA
This sequence comes from Rahnella woolbedingensis, assembly GCF_003602095.1. GTDB lineage: Bacteria > Pseudomonadota > Gammaproteobacteria > Enterobacterales > Enterobacteriaceae > Rahnella > Rahnella woolbedingensis. Next base: position 46,601 of record NZ_RAHH01000035.1, read on the forward strand.
ATCACCGGCTATCGACCGCGTTGTCGAACTCGCCACCCGATCGCTGACACTTACCTCATTGCTTCCCGCGCTGTCTGATAAGAACAGCGCGGAAATCTGTAGGGTTCTCGGCACACTGGTGGACAGGCAGTCCGCTACGATGCCATTAAAAATCCGTCAAAATTGAATACGTCATTGACGGCGACCGGCCATCCTTCTGCGACCCACACCATCACCCAACTTTCAGATTCCTGACAGCGATACAGCATGCCCAACGCACCGGCGGGCAAATCTGAGGGTTCAAAATGGTTACGCCGGTTTCCGTTACGCACGATGTAACTCAATAAATCCTCAAGTTGCGCCGACGTCAGAGCGGTTTCCGCAACAATGCCCTGAGCAGATACGTTCTTAGGTGCCTGCCCTTTTCCCTTGCCATAGTATTGATATGTGGCGTCCAGCGGGTGATTGGACGACATAAACGGTGTGGTATCAATACGGCTAAGGTCTCTTTTTTCCGCAATACTGTTAACCACTTCAAAAGGCTGCTGACCGGTGGCTTCGCACACTTCCAGTTCCTTCGGGTCGATACCGTCGTCAAGTGTGATCCCATAATGTCGCATCAGCAACATCCCTACCTTCTCTGCGTATATCATGCGACCTTCCCGACAGGAGCGAGGTCTAAGAGGATCTGAGTTTTTGTGACTTGAATTTGCAAATCATGCTGACCTTCAAGCAATGCGGTTATAACCACTGGGGTCAGTGGCAACGTTTCTGCAAAATCATCCCCTCCTACCGCAGCGACGCAGGCGTCATGTAACTCCCCCCCATCTGCAAAAATGTCAGGATCGTAACCTTCGGCATAGACAACCGTGCGTTTACCACCGTCTTTGACCTTCTCGACTGAAGACATGACATAAATCCGGCTCTGTCGCATTAAGCGGCTTATCAGGTAACATGCTGTTTTTTTTGTGATGTTACCTGCCCATGTCTCTGATCCG
>NZ_RAHH01000036.1 GCF_003602095.1 Rahnella woolbedingensis
GTGGTGGGCCGTGCTGGATTCGAACCAGCGACCAATTGATTAAAAGTCAACTGCTCTACCAACTGAGCTAACGGCCCCTCTAAACATACTGCATATTGCCTAAATCTCTGACAGCGTTAGCCGTTTGGAGTTGTCTGGGCAACGGCGGCATATATTACTTATTTAACTTTTCAGTGCAACTTTAATTTTCAGAAAGAGTGCTAACTGATGGCGTTTCACACACTCAAGCCCAGAAAATGCACGATATGTACATTTTCCAGACCTGAATGAGGAACTACTTTGCAGATAAACGTTTTTGAGCTTGTTTTGCCGCATCGGTATTTGGGTACTGTTTTACAACCTGCGCGAAGACGGCTTTGGCTTTATCAGCCTGACCTTTCTCCTGCATGATCACCCCAACCTTGAACATCGCGTCAGAACTTTTTGGAGACTTAGGATAGTTTTTGACCACGACTGCAAAATAATACGCAGCGTCGTCTTTTTTACCCTTGTTGTAATACAACTGTCCTAACCAGTAGTTGGCGTTAGGCTGATAAGTTGAATCAGGATATTTTTTTACGAAACTCTGAAAGGCAACAATCGCCTCATCATACTGTTTCTTTTCCAGCGCCAGTGAAACCGCAGCATTGTAATCGCTGTTCACGTCACCGGTGCTTGCAGGCGCTTGTGCAGCACCCGCGTCCGGCGTTGCGGCAGCAGAACCGGATGCGTCACCGGTGGCTGCTGCAGCGCCCGTACTGGCGGCTCCGGCATTGCCCTGGCTTAAGCTGTCCAGTTGATTAAAAATTTGCTTCTGGCGATCACCAAGCTGACTCAACTGATACTGGTTCTCCTGGATTTGACCACGAAGAGTATCCATATCACGTTGGGTATCAGAAAGTTGTTGCTGGAGTTGAGTTAATAGCTGGCTGTGAGCGTTAGAAATACGCTCCAGAGAGGTGACCCGATCTTCTATCGAGCCTGAGCCGACATTACTGATTGGCGCTTGGGCAGTAGCGGCCCATGGGACCGCTACGCCAACCAGTAACGACAGACTCAACAGGTGAGTTCTGAAGTTACTGCTCATACTATTCTCTTAGTAAACCAGTACTGCACGACGGTTTTTAGCGTATGCCGCTTCGTCATGGCCCAGTACAGCTGGTTTTTCTTTACCGTAAGAAACGATAGAGATTTGATCAGCAGAAACGCCTTTGCCTTGCAGGTACATTTTAACAGCAGTAGCACGACGTTCGCCCAGGGCGATGTTGTACTCTGGAGTACCACGTTCGTCAGCATGACCTTCTACAGTCACTTTGTAAGACGGGTTGCTACGCAGGAATGCTGCGTGCGCGTCTAACATCTGAGCGAATTCAGAAGACACATCGTATTTGTCCAGGCCAAAGTAAACGATGTTGTTTTTCTGCAGTTCTTGCATCTGCAGACGAGCTTGCTCTTCTGAAGACATGTTAGCGTTTTCAGTGCTTGCGCCAGAGTTCAGACCCATACCGGATTGGTCGTTGTCTGCGTTCTTGTGAGAACTACAAGCAGCTACTGCCAGTACAGGCAATGCCAGCATCAGCCCTTTCAGCACTTTATTCAGTTGCATCTATTCGATCCTTTTATAATTTTTTGCCATACATAGTTTTTCTATGCATTACAGATACGGCGACCAGGCAGGGAATTTGACCTGTCCATCAGTTGCCGGAAGACGCGCTTTGAAGCGCCCATCAGTCGATACCAACTGCAATACGGAACCCAGACCCTGTGAAGAGCTGTAAATTACCATGGTGCCGTTTGGTGCGAGGCTAGGCGTTTCATCCAGGAACGTGTCCGTCAATGTTTGAACGGCTCCCGTTGCCAGATCTTGTTTAGCGATGTGCTGTGTACCGCTGGCGCTGCTCACCATCACCAGGAACTTACCATCTGCACTTACGTCAGAGTCCTGATTTTGAGAGCCTTCCCAGGTCAGACGCTGAGGCGCACCGCCATTAATATTGACTTTATAAACCTGCGGACGACCGCCCTGATCCGAAGTGAACGCCAGATTCTGGCTGTCCGGGTACCAGGTTGGTTCGGTGTTGTTGCTACGTCCGTTTGTCACCTGGCTAATCTGACCAGAAGACAGATTCATCACGTACAGGTTCAGACTGCCGTCTTTCGACAGAGCGAAAGCCAGTTTGCTGCCGTCCGGAGAGAATGCCGGCGCACCGTTGTGACGCGGGAATGAAGCAATCTGTTTGATCGCGCCATTGGCCAATGTCTGAACAACCAGTGCTGAACGACCGCTTTCAAATGTGACATATGCCAGTTTGCTGCCATCCGGAGACCAGGCCGGAGACATCAGCGGCTCGGGTGAACGGTGAACCACGAACTGGTTGTAACCGTCATAATCCGCTACGCGCAGTTCATACGGGAATTTACCGCCGTTGGTCTGCACGATATAGGCGATACGGGTACGGAATGCGCCTTTAACACCGGTCAGTTTTTCGAAAACTTCGTCACTGGCGGTATGGGCGGAATAACGTAACCATTGTTTGGTCACTTTGTACTGGTTTTGTGCCAGCACGGTACCTGGTGCGCCAGAGGTATCAACCAGCTGGTAAGACACCACGTAGCTGCCATCGGCGGCAGGCTGAACCTGACCGATAACAACCGCATCAATGCCCAGCGCAGTCCATGCAGCAGGAGTCACTTCTGCGGCAGAGGTCGGCTGTTGTGGCATACGTGATGCATCAATAGGATTGAATTTGCCGCTGTTACGTAAGTCAGCTGCAACAATACCACCCACATCTTCAGGTGGTGTACCCGGGCCAGCCCATTTGAATGGCACAACGCCAATCGGGCGAGCTGTATCTACCCCTTGGGTAATTTCAATGCGAACTTCTGCATGAACTACAGATGCCCACATCATCAAAAGGCCGAACGCTACTCGAAATGCCTGCTTCATTGTATCTCCCTTATCTGGACGTATCTGCCCGCGATAATTTAGCAGAATTTTAACAAACCAACGCATACAAAACTAGAATTACACCCTGCAATCTATCGTAAAATTCAGAAAAGAAATTATTTTCGTCTTTTACTGTGGTCTGAATGTCATTGGTGCATTTTTGAAGACTTCATACACTTCCTGACTTGGTGGCTTAGGAATGCGCGCCTGCTTCGCTGCCGTTATCGCAGCCTGACAAAGTGCCGGATCACCACCTTCAGGGGTTACACTAATCAGCATACCGTCGGGTGCCAACTTGATACGAAGGTCGCATTTGCGCCCCGCATACAAACCACTGTCATAGAATTTACTCTGGATAGCCGCTGTGACCTGACCAAGGTATCCATTAATCTCAGCCCCCGACGCTCCACTTTTCTTACTAGTCCCCTTCCCTGCCGGAGCAGAAGCGCCCCCCCCCGTTGCCCCTTTCGGTGCATTTTTGGAGTCAGCAAGGCCATCAAATAAATTATTGGCATCCGCGGCTTCTTTCGCAGCGGCGGCAGCGGCGGCTTTTTTATCAGCCGCGGCTTTCTTCGATGCTGCGGCAGCTTCCGCTTTTTCCTCAGCGGCAGCAGCAGCTTTCGCATCGGATGCGGCTTTTGCATCGGCATCAGCCTGTGCTTTTGCATCGGCTGCGGCCTGCGCTTTCGCTTCGGCAGCAGCTTGTTTTTTAGCTTCTGCTGCCGCTTCTTTCTTCGCGTCAGCTTCTGCTTGTTTCTTCGCCGCGGCAGCAGCGGCGGTGGCTTCAGCCTCTGCTTTTTTCTGAGCATCAGCAGTGGCTTTTTTCTGCGCGTCAGCTTGCGCTTTAGCCGCTTCTTTGGCGGCATCCGCTTTGGCTTGTGCAGCCGCTTTTGCTGCTTCGGACTTCGCCTGTGCAGCAGCAGCTTCAGCCTGCTTCTGTTGTTCCTTCGCCTGTTCCGCGGCTTGCTCAGCTTGTTTTTGCTGCTGAGCCTGATCCTGAGCCTGCTGCTTCGCATCTTCCTGCGCTTGCAGACGCTCTTTCTCGAGTTCTTTCAGGCGCTGTTGTTCTGCGGCCTGTTTCTGCTGAAGCTCTTCAGCCTGTTGTTCTGATTTTTTCTGACGCGCTGCGGCAGCACGTTGGGAATCAGCCTGTTGCTGCTGCTGACGATTGTATTGATCGACCACAGCACTGGGATCAACCATTACGGCAGAGATATCACTGCCGCCACCGCCACCACTCATGCTGGTATCTTCGTCCAGCGATCCCAAAATCAGCAGGCCTATAATGATGATATGCAGAACGACCGAAACAATAACGGCGCGTTTGAGCTTATCGTTTTGTTCAGTTGCAGTTGCCTTTACCAAAATAGATTTCCCAAGACAGGATTACTAAAAACCCGGTTTCCTGTACTGCCTGTCATACTTTTAACAAGCCAGAGAATGCCGGGTTTCAAATAAGTGTTACAAATTACCTATCCTCAGATAGGTTGTGTCATCAATCCGACAGACTTCACGCCAGCCTGATGCAGCATATTCAGCGCCTTGATGATTTCATCATAAGGCACATCTTTAGCGCCGCCGATCAGGAATACCGTCTTCGGATTGGCCTGAATACGGCTGGTCGCTTCCGCGATAACCTGCTGTTCAGGCAATTGCTCCATACGCTGATGATCCACCACAATGGTGTACTGACCCACGCCGGAGACTTCGACAATCACTGGCGGGTTATCATCGCTGGATACCGCTTTAGAATCTGTCGCGTCTGGCAGATCGACTTCCACGCTCTGGGTAATGATGGGGGCTGTTGCCATAAAAATCAGTAACAGAACCAGCAATACGTCCAGCAGCGGAACAATGTTGATCTCCGACTTACCTTCGCGACGGTTACGACGACCTCGTGAACGAGCCATACTCTCCCCCTTTAGTTACTGCTGGTTTCGCGAGAGAAAGCCTGACGGTGCAGGATGGCCGTAAATTCTTCCATGAAGTTATCGTAGTTTTGCTCAAGCTTGTTCACACGCTGGTTCAGGCGGTTATACGCCATAACCGCAGGGATAGCAGCAAACAAACCAATCGCGGTGGCGATCAGTGCTTCTGCGATACCTGGCGCAACCATTTGCAGGGTGGCTTGTTTGACAGAACCTAAACCGATAAAGGCGTGCATGATCCCCCAGACCGTACCGAACAGGCCGATATACGGGCTGATGGAACCGACTGTGCCAAGGAATGGAATGTGCATTTCAAGGGATTCGAGTTCACGGTTAAAGGAAATACGCATCGCACGTGAAGAACCTTCAATCACAGACTCTGGCGCATGACTGTTAGCACGATGAAGACGCGCAAACTCTTTAAAACCGGAATGGAAGATTTGCTCTGCCCCGCTCAGGGTTTCGCGACGGCCCTGGCTTTCCTGATACAAACGGGAAAGCTCAATACCGGACCAGAATTTATCTTCAAACGCTTCTGCCTCACGGGTGGCGGCATTCAGCACTTTCGTGCGTTGAATGATAATCGCCCAGGACGCGACAGAGAAGCACACCAGGATAAGCATAATCAGCTTAACCAGGATGCTGGCCTTTAAAAATAAATCAAGCATGTTCATGTCAGTCACTGCTTAAACTCCGCGACAATAGACTTAGGAAGCGCACGTGGCTTCATTTGGTGTGGGTCAATGCATGCAATTAACACTTCTGCAGAACTCAGAAGGTTTCCATGCGAATCAAGAATTCGTTGTGCAAAAGTAAGAGAAGCTCCGCGAATGGACGTAATCTCACTCTGAACATCCAGCAGGTCATCTAGGCGAGCTGGTGCAAAGTATTCGACCGTCATGCGGCGGACAGCAAAAGCGACATGTTCTCCCAGCAGTTGTTGCTGGTGAAAATTGCGTTGGCGCAACATCTCTGTGCGAGCCCTTTCAAAAAAGGCGACGTATCGGGCATGGTAGACCACACCTCCCGCGTCTGTGTCTTCGTAATAGACACGAACCGGCCATCGGAACAACGAATTACTCACTCTACATCCCGTAATGCAATTTGACGGCACTACTATACTCAAGTGAGTTGGGGTTGGGAATGGGTTGCATTGCTGGAACGAAAATAATTATGGGCCTGAGCGGCCCATGGGAAGAATAGTGTAAATTTGTCTTTTATTTCAGCAAAGAATCAGCTGAAAAAGTAAAAAAGTCCTGCGGCCAGCGCAATCATGGCAAGTATCGGAGAGAAGAACGCCTTCCATACCGATTTATATGGACGAAAGCCCAGACCGTGAACCACACCGGCGCAGACTGCCCATATCAGGATGATCCCGTGCCAGACTTCCAACTGACTGGTTGACGAGGCAAACATGCCCGGCTTCCAGAAGACGCAGCCGGCAAGCACCAGTGACATCACAAGCGAAAGGGCCCGCAAGGGGCCCTTGTCTGTGATGGCGTAGAGTTTATCCACGATCACACTCATTATTACTTCTCTTCTTTAGCCGCTTTATTGGCTTCGCTGTGTTCAAACGCCAGCGCGGTAATAATACCGAATGAGCAAGCCAGTAAGGTGCCGAGGATCCAGGCAAAATACCACATGGTGTTCTCCTTAATACAACGAATGCTTGTTGTTCTCGATGTAGTGCTTATCAAGGCGACCGAACATCTTGTAATACGCCCATGAGGTGTAAATCAGGATGATCGGTACAAAGATACAGGCAACAACGGTCATCACTCTGAGCGTCAGCAAGGTGGATGTCGCATCCCACATAGTTAGGCTGGCGTTCGGCTCAGTGATTGACGGCATCACGAACGGGAACATAGTGATACCCGCAGTCAGGATCACACAGGCGATAGTCAGTGAGTTACTGATGAATGCCAGCGCCGCTTTGTTCAGGCGAGAGAACAAAATGGTCAGCAGTGGCAGAATCACACCCAGTGCAGGAATTGCCCACAGGCCAGGGGTCTTGTTGAAGTTGGCCAGCCATGCACCTGCTTCATGAGACACCGTTTTGCGCAGCGGGTTAGACGGGCCAGCATGGTCCATCACAGACGTCACGGTGAAACCATCAATCCCTTTCACTAACCAGATACCTGCCAGCAGGAAGCACACCATCATCACCAGCGCAGAAATCTGCGACGCAGTGCGGGTACGCAGGTGCAGTTCACCCACAGTACGCATTTGCAGATAGGTAGCACCTTGCGTGATAAGCATGGTCAGGCTGACCAGACCGGCCAGAATGCCATACGGATTCAGCAGGCCCAGCAGATTACCGGTATAGAACAGACGCAGATCGTTGTCGATATGGAACGGAACACCCAGCAGCAGGTTACCGAACGCCACACCGAACACCAGTGCAGGCACGAAGCTACCGATAAAGATGCCCCAGTCCCACATGCCACGCCAGCGCGGGCTCTCGAGTTTTGAACGATAGTCAAAGCCCAGCGGACGGAAGAACAAGGCGCACAGCACCAGCACCATCGCCGCATAGAAGCCGGAGAATGCCGCTGCGTACACCATCGGCCATGCAGCGAATAATGCACCACCGGCCGTGATCAGCCAGACCTGGTTACCGTCCCAGTGCGGGGCGATGGCGTTGATCATCACGCGGCGATCAGTATCGGTTTTACCGATAATGCGCACCAGGATCCCTACGCCCATATCAAATCCATCGGTGACTGCGAAGCCGATAAACAGCACGCCAATCAGCACCCACCAGATGAACCGTAAAGTTTCATAATCAAACATAAGTGGACTCCCTATTACCGAGCTTGCTCAAGTGGCGCTGAAGTTTGTTCATAATGATAACGGCCAGTTTTCAGGCTGCTTGGGCCCAGGCGCGCATATTTGAACATCAGGAACATTTCAGCGATCAGGAACAGGGTGTACAGGCCACAGATAAGGATCATCGAGGAGAGTACATCACCCACCGTCAGGGAAGAGTGTGCAACCGCAGTCGGTAACACCTCACCAATCGCCCAGGGCTGACGGCCATATTCGGCCACGAACCAGCCCGCTTCGACAGCAATCCACGGCAGCGGAAGACCGATGAATATCGCGCGGTGTAACCAGCGTTTCTGACCAATCTTGCCGCGCAATACGGTGTAGAAGGCAAGCGCAATCAGCACGAACATCAGGATGCCGCAGGCAACCATGATGCGGAATGCGAAGTAAAGTGGCAGAACGCGCGGGATAGAATCTTTCGTCGCTTTCTGAATCTGTGCGTCAGTCGCGCCCGCCGGGTTGTCGGTATAGCGTTTAAGCAACATACCGTAGCCCAGATCCTGCTTAGCATTTTCGAAATCGCTGCGCACTTTCGGGTCAGTGTTGCCCGAACGCAGTTCTTCCAGCAGGGTGTACGCTTTCATACCATTGCGGATACGCACTTCGTGTTGCGCCATCAGGTCTTTCAGACCAGTGACCGGCGTATCAACAGAACGCGTCGCAATCAGACCGAGCAGGTATGGGATCTGAATAGAATATTCGTTTTCCATTTTGTCCTGATTCGGCATACCAAACAGCGTGAAGCTGGCCGGTGCAGGTTGGGTGTCCCACTCTGCTTCGATAGCCGCCAGTTTGGTTTTCTGCACGTCACCCATTTCGTAACCGGATTCATCACCCAGTACGATAACGGAAAGTACGGCAGCCAGACCAAAGCTTGCAGCAATCGCAAATGAGCGTTTCGCGAAACCGACGTCACGACCTTTAAGCAGGTAGTAAGAGCTGATAGCCAGAATGAACATCGCGCCAGTCACATAACCGGACGCTACGGTGTGAACGAATTTAACCTGCGCAACCGGGTTCAGGACCAGCTCAGAGAAGCTGACCATTTCCATACGCATGGTTTCGTAATTGAAGGTGGAAGCAATCGGGTTTTGCATCCAGCCGTTCGCCACCAGGATCCACAAGGCAGACAAGTTTGAGCCAAGAGCCACAAACCAGGTCACTGTCATGTGTTGAACTTTAGAAAGACGATCCCAACCGAAGAAGAACAGGCCGACTAAAGTGGATTCCAGGAAGAACGCCATCAAACCTTCGATTGCCAGAGGCGCACCGAAGATATCACCGACGTAATGTGAGAAATATGACCAGTTAGTACCGAACTGGAATTCCATGGTTAAACCGGTTGCAACGCCCAGTGCAAAGTTAATTGCAAAGAGTTTGCCCCAGAATTTGGTCATATCTTTATAGATTTGTTTGCCAGAAAGCACATAAACCGTTTCCATAATTGCCAGTAAAAACGCCATACCCAGCGTTAATGGGACAAATAGGAAATGGTACATGGCTGTTAAAGCAAACTGTAAACGCGACAGTTCAACGATATCAAACATCTTGACCCCTTGCTCCTCGGAGGAAGACCCCAAATTGCGATCTTTGACGAACCGGTTGCCGGAACGCCTCATGACTACCAGTATTCAAATGTGTGTAGAACAGAAATGCCAGCGGCAGGCATTCTGAACCCGGAATGCGCAAGGACAGTAAGCCTCTAACAGGCTGATGAACGGGCGAAATCGCGGGGAAAGTAAACATACATAAATCTGATGTTACAGGCCCAATATGTTACGCCAGTAATCCCACACATTAAATAGGTTTTTTAGTGACCCAAAGCGGATTCCCGTGTACAGGTCAATTTAAGAACAAAACAGTAAAAAACCCTGTAATTGATCTGCCGCAATTTAAGCCTATCTCCTTGTTTATTTCTATATTATCCGCATCAATTTCAAAAAAATATTTCAAAATGTTAACTATTAGTTTCATTGAGCTTTAACGGTGGTTTTAATGTTAATTAATTGTACTTTTATAGTTGCTGCAAATATCTATTTAGCTACCTATTGAGCCCTAATTATTAACCTTTTATTTCCAATGGACGTATCGTGCTGTGTTAATAAATATAGCTCAATTCGGCGAATGTTAAATATTTCACCTAAAATAAAAAAAGGCCACCCGAAGGCGGCCAACATGTCGAATCTGTTTCTTATATAAATCGACTTAAATCGCACCGGAATTTTGTTCCGGCGCGACCGGTAATGCTTATTGTGGCAGAAGAGATTTCACGGCTTCGCCGATGTCTGCCAGGCTGCGTACGGTTTTAACGCCGGCCGCTTCCAGTGCTGCAAATTTCTCGTCTGCGGTGCCTTTACCACCGGCAATGATGGCGCCTGCGTGGCCCATACGTTTGCCTTTAGGCGCAGTCACACCCGCGATGTAGCCCACAACCGGTTTGGTCACGTGTGCTTTGATGTACGCGGCAGCCTCTTCTTCTGCGTTACCACCGATTTCACCGATCATAACGATCACTTCAGTCTGTGGGTCTTCCTGGAACAGTTTCAGGATATCGATGAAGTTAGAGCCCGGGATCGGGTCACCGCCGATACCGACGCAGGTAGACTGGCCGTAACCGTAATCAGTGGTCTGTTTAACGGCTTCATAGGTCAGAGTACCGGAGCGGGAAACGATGCCCACTTTGCCTGGTAAGTGAATATGGCCAGGCATGATGCCGATTTTGCATTCGCCAGGAGTGATAACACCTGGGCAGTTTGGCCCGATCATCACTGCATCGCTTTGATCCAGTTTCACTTTAATCACCAGCATATCCAGCGTCGGGATACCTTCAGTGATACAGATGATCAGTTTGATGCCTGCATCCAGCGCTTCCAGAATGGAATCTTTACAGAACGGGGCCGGAACATAAATCACAGACGCGGTGGCGCCGGTGGTTTCTACCGCTTCACGCACGGTGTTGAACACTGGCAGACCCAGATGCTCGGTGCCGCCTTTGCCTGGCGTTACGCCGCCAACCATTTTTGTGCCGTAAGCGATGGCTTGTTCGGAGTGGAAAGTCCCCTGGCTACCGGTGAAACCCTGGCAGATAACTTTGGTGTTCTTGTTGATTAAAATCGACATTATTTCCCCTCCACTGCCGCGACAACTTGTTGAGCCGCATTCGTCAGGCTGGTCGCTGCAATGATGTTCAAACCGCTGTCTGCCAGTTTTTTGGCACCCAGCTCGGCATTGTTACCTTCAAGACGTACCACAACCGGTACGCTGACGCCCACTTCTTCCACCGCACCGATGATACCGTCGGCGATCAGGTCGCAACGTACGATACCGCCGAATATGTTAACGAAGACGGCTTTCACTTTTTCATCGGACAGGATGATTTTGAAGGCTTCGGTCACGCGTTCTTTGGTTGCACCACCGCCAACATCCAGGAAGTTAGCCGGATCGCCGCCGTGCAGTTTCACGATATCCATGGTACCCATTGCCAGACCGGCACCGTTCACCATGCAACCGATGTTGCCGTCGAGCGCAACGTAGTTCAGTTCCCACTGCGCTGCCTGAGATTCACGGGCATCTTCCTGGCTGTAATCGCGCATTTCACGCAATTCTGGCTGACGGAACAAGGCGTTACCGTCCGCACCCAGTTTGCCGTCGAGGCAGATCAGGTCACCAGCGGTCGTTACGACCAGCGGGTTAATTTCGATAAGCGCCAGGTCGCGCTCTAAGAAGATGTTCGCCAGACCCATGAAGATCTTGGTGAACTGCTGAACCTGCTTACCGGTAAGACCCAGTTTGAAGGCCAGTTCGCGACCCTGATAAGGCTGCGGACCTGCCAGCGGATCCAGTGCAACTTTATGGATCAGATGAGGCGTTTCTTCAGCCACTTTCTCAATTTCCACGCCGCCTTCAGTAGACGCCATGAACACTACGCGACGGGAGCTGCGATCGACTACCGCACCGAGGTACAGTTCCTGATCGATATCCGTTGCTGCTTCAACCAGGATCTGGTTAACCGGCTGACCGCTGGCGTCTGTCTGGTAAGTGACCAGACGTTTACCCAGCCAGTGCTCAGCAAAAGCGCGAATTTCTTCTTTGCTTTTAACCACTTTCACGCCGCCCGCTTTACCGCGGCCACCGGCATGAACCTGACATTTCACCACCCACGGACCGGCACCGATTTTCGATGCTGCCTCTTCCGCTTCACGCGGGGTGGAACAGGCGAAGCCTGATGGTGCTGGCAGGCCGTAGCGCAGGAACAGCTGTTTCGCCTGATACTCGTGTAAATTCATGATGTTCTATCCATTCTTAGTAGGAAGGCTTATCAGGGCACAGCGAACCGTGCCGCAGATTTTTCGATCTCTAATCTTTCGCTGTGCCGGGACTAAACGTCCAGCAGCAGGCGAGCCGGATCTTCCAGCATTTCTTTAATGGTCACCAGGAAGCCGACCGATTCACGGCCGTCCACCAGACGGTGATCGTAGGACAATGCCAGATACATCATTGGCAAAATCACTACCTGACCATTAACCGCCATAGGACGATCTTTAATGGCATGCATGCCCAGGATCGCACTCTGTGGTGGGTTGATGATTGGCGTGGACATCAGGGAGCCGAAGACGCCGCCGTTGGTCACGGTAAAGTTACCGCCGGTCAGTTCTTCCACTTTCAGTTTGCCGTCACGGCCTTTAATCGCCAGCTCTTTGATTTGCTTCTCGATATCAGCCATGCCCAGGGTATCTACGTCACGCAGAACCGGTGTTACCAGGCCACGTGGAGTCGATACAGCAATGCTGACGTCGAAGTAGTTGTGGTAAACCACATCTTCGCCATCAATAGACGCGTTCACTTCCGGATAACGTTTCAGCGCTTCAACAACGGCTTTCAGATAGAAAGACATGAAGCCCAGACGCACACCGTGACGTTTTTCGAAACCATCACCGTACTGCTTACGCAAGTCCATGATTGGCTTCATGTTGATTTCGTTGAAGGTCGTCAGCATCGCAGTGCTGTTCTTCGCTTCAAGCAGACGCTCAGCAACACGCTTACGCAGACGGGTCATAGGCACACGTTTTTCGCTACGTGAACCCAGAGCCGGAGCGGCGCTGGTGGCTGCCGGAGCTGCGGCTGCTGGTTTAGCATCTTTGGCTTTCGCCAGGTGCTGTTCGATGTCTTCACGGGTCAGACGACCGCCGACACCGCTGCCTTTAATGGCGCTGGCATCCAGAGAATGTTCAGCAATCAGACGACGGATAGCCGGGCTGAGTGCGTCATTGTTCTCTTCTTCCAGTGCTGCCGTGTGGCGTGCCGCAGGAGTCGCTTCTTTATCGGAGCTTTTCTCAGTGCTTGGCTTGCCAGTGCTGTTCCCCGGACGAATGCGCGCCAGGATCTGGCGGGAAATCACGGTGGCGCCTTCGTCTTCGATAATGCTGTCCAGAATACCGGCTTCACTTGCCGGGACTTCCAGAACCACTTTATCGGTTTCAATTTCTACCAGTACATCGTCACGCTCAACACTGTCGCCCGGCTTTTTGTGCCAGGTGGCAACCGTCGCATCCGCCACGGATTCAGGAAGGTCAGGGACCAGAATATCTACGCTACTCATTATAAATCCTTCTTATGTTCCATAGTGTTAACTCACACCAACGCGTTATTTAACGTTAAGCGCATCGTTAACCAGATCTTGCTGTTGCTTCTGGTGAACGGACATATAGCCGACTGCCGGAGAGGCAGAAGCAGGACGTCCGGCGTAACGTAAAGAAGCCCCGAAAGGAATCACTTCACGGAAATTGTGCTGGCTGCAATACCACGCGCCCTGGTTCAGCGGCTCTTCCTGACACCAGACGAAATCATGGACGTGTGAGAATTTCTCAAGCACTTCCTGAATCGCTTTGTGCGGGAATGGATACAGCTGCTCGATGCGGACAATCGCCACATCGGTTTGCTCGTTTTTGCGACGTTGTTCCAGCAGGTCGTAGTAAACCTTACCGGAGCACATCACCACGCGCTTAACCTGTTTTGAATCAAGTTCGTCAACTTCACCAATCGCTGGCAGGAAGCTGCCGTCGGCCAGTTCTTCCAGCGTAGAAACCGCCAGAGGATGACGCAACAGTGACTTCGGTGACATCACGATCAGCGGACGGCGCATACCGCGCAGTGCCTGACGACGGATCATGTGGTACACCTGCGCCGGGGTAGACGGGATACACACCTGCATGTTTTGCTCAGCACAAAGTTGCAGATAGCGTTCCAGACGCGCGGAGGAGTGCTCCGGCCCCTGCCCTTCGTAGCCGTGCGGCAGCAGCATCACCAGACCACACATGCGGCCCCATTTCTGTTCGCCGGAACTGATGAACTGGTCGATAACCACCTGCGCACCATTGGCGAAGTCACCGAACTGCGCTTCCCAGATGGTCAGGGTGCGGGGTTCAGCCGTGGCATAACCGTATTCAAACGCCAGTACCGCTTCTTCGGAAAGCACAGAATCCCAGACGTTGAACTCACCCTGGCTGTTATGGATATTAGCCAGCGGCACATACACGGAACCGTTTTTCTGATTGTGGACAACAGCATGACGGTGGAAGAAGGTGCCGCGACCGGTATCTTCACCGGAAAGACGAATCGGAATACCTTCGTCCACCAGCGTAGCGTACGCCAGATTTTCTGCGCCGCCCCAGTCGAATTTCTTATTACCTTCGGCCATCTCGTTACGGTCGCCATAAATCTTGGCAACGCGCGACTGCATTTCAATCGCATCCGGCACATGGCTGACGCGACGCGCCAGTTCCTGCAGACGTTTATGCTCAACCTTATTCGGATAAGGCTCGTCCCACTCATGATTCAGATACGGTGACCAGGTGAAAGTGTGCATGTCATTCTGACGCCACTCTTCCACTACGCACTCACCGGCATCCAGCGCATCACGGTACAGATTGACCATTTCCGTCGCATCTTCGAGGCTGGCAACATTCTGCTCAGTCAGGACGTCAGCGTAGATTTTGCGTGGCGTCGGGTGTTTCTTGATCTTGGTGTACATCAGCGGCTGGGTTGCGCTAGGTTCGTCGGCCTCGTTATGGCCGTGGCGACGGTAGCAAACCAGGTCGATCATGACGTCACGCTTAAAGGTATTGCGGAAATCCAGTGCCAGGCGGGTGACGAAAGCGACCGCTTCCGGATCATCAGCATTGACGTGGAAAATCGGGGCCTGCACCATTTTCGCGATATCGGTACAGTAATCGGTGGAACGCGCATCTTTTGGATTCGAGGTGGTGAAGCCCACCTGGTTATTGATGACGATACGCACAGTACCGCCCACTTCATAACCGCGTGCCAGCGACATGTTCAGGGTTTCCTGAACCACACCCTGACCGGTAATTGCCGCGTCACCGTGAATGGTGATAGGCAGAACCATGTTGCTGCGCGCTTCGTCCAGACGATCACGACGGGCACGAACAGAACCGATAACCACCGGGCTGACGATTTCCAGGTGCGACGGGTTAAACGCCAGCGCCAGGTGAACCATGCCGCCTTCGGTTTCCACATCAGACGAATAGCCCATGTGGTATTTCACGTCACCGGTACCCAGGTGTTCTTTATGCTTGCCGGAGAATTCGTCGAACAGGTCCTGAGGTTTTTTCCCCAGCACGTTGATCAGCACGTTCAGACGACCACGGTGCGCCATACCCAGCACCACTTCGCGAGTTCCGTTTTTGCCGGCATGACGGATCATGTCTTTAAGCATAGGAACCAGCGCGTCGCCACCTTCGAGAGAGAAGCGTTTTGCACCCGGGAATTTCGCCCCCAGATAACGCTCCAGACCTTCAGCTGCGGTCAGTTCTTTCAGGAAGGTTTTCTTCTCATCATTGGTGAAATTCGCACGACCTGCGACAGATTCGATACGCTGTTGGATCCAGCGTTTCTCTTCTGTGTTGGTGATGTGCATATATTCCGCACCAATGGATCCGCAATAGGTTTGCTTCAGGGCTTTATACAGCTCGCCGAGCTGCATGGTTTCCTTGCCAATGGCAAATGAACCGACGTTGAAGGTCTCCTGGAAATCAGCTTCAGTCAGATGATGGAACGCAGGATCCAGGTCAGGAACGTCGTCGAGTTTCCAAAGACCAAGGGGATCAAGGTTCGCGTTCTGATGGCCACGGAAGCGGAAGGCGTTAATTAACTGCAGCACCTTGACTTGCTTGGCATCCGTTTGCGGATCGCTGATGGAGGAGTTATAACGTGACGTGTCTTTCGCCAGGCGGCGGAAGTAGTCCCGTGTTTGAGAATGGAGTTGCTCTGGTTTCACACCCACTGTTGGTAGCTGTTTAAAAATCGAACGCCAGCTATCGTCAACGGAACCAGGATCGGTTAAGTAGTCTTCATAGAGTTGTTCTATGTAAGACTGGTTTGCACCCGCCAGATAGGAGGAATCCAGCCAGGCCTTCATTGCGCCGTTCTGCATCGTGATCCCTTAAGCTTTGAAGCTTTAGTTTTCGCCGTGGTTAATAATATTGACCGTGATACACCGCGGTAAAACGGTTTTCCTTACTAAAACAGTTCGCTGGTTGAGCGTTTGGCTCTTCAAGGAACCTTCAAAAATCATCCATCTGGCTGAGTGATTTTTGAAGTTGCCCTGCTTTTTCTTCCCTTCTTTTTACTGCCCCTTCATCTCCCTGATTTTGACCCGGCTATCTTACTCCAGTCAGGCGCAACTTTGTTGCACTTGTTGCTACTTTGTTATTAAAAAATTACTTATTTGCTATCCTCGCCTCAGTTACCGCATTTGTAACTAAAGAAAGTGCATAACAGTGGGTAACTAAATAACAGCGGGAACCTGAGTTCCCGCTGAATGCGTTACCTAAACCACTCAGGCACCACGCTGTAGAAGCATGGATTTGATATGGCCGATCGCCTTGGTCGGGTTCAGCCCCTTCGGACACACACTTACACAGTTCATGATGCTGTGGCAGCGGAATACGCTGAAAGCATCGTTCAGGTCGTCAAGGCGCGATTGTGTTTCAGTATCGCGGCTGTCGATCAGGAAGCGGTAAGCGGCCAGAAGACCTGCCGGACCGACAAATTTGTCCGGATTCCACCAGAACGAAGGACAGGACGTCGAGCAGCAGGCGCAGAGAATACATTCATATAATCCGTCCAGCTTTTCACGCTCATCCGGCATCTGTAAATGTTCACGCGCCGGAGGATTCTTCCCATCATTCAACAGGTAAGGCTTAATCTTCTCATACTGCTTATAGAATTGCCCCATGTCCACAACAAGGTCGCGAACAACTGGCAACCCCGGCAACGGACGGATAACAATTTTCTTGCTACCGTTACGCAGCGTCGATACCGGCGTGATACACGCCAGACCGTTTTTACCGTTCATGTTGACGCCGTCAGACCCGCAAACGCCTTCACGGCATGAGCGGCGGAAAGCCAGCGTCGGATCCTGTTCTTTCAGCAAAATCAGCGCGTCGAGCAACATCATGTCGCGTCCGTCTTTGGCTTCCAGCACGTAATCTTTCATGTACGGAACGTCATCAACGTCCGGGTTATAGCGATAAATCGAAAATTCAATTTTCATAGTTGTCTCCGCTTAGCCCTAGTAAGTACGCGCTTTCGGCGGGAACGCCGCGCGAAGCTTAGGCTGCATGTTCACCTCACGGCGGGTCATGCTTTCCGTTTCCGGCTGATACAGCGTATGGCACAACCAGTTCGCATCATCACGTTCAGGGAAGTCGAAGCGGCTGTGCGCGCCACGGCTTTCTGTACGGTAGTTTGCGGAGACGGCAGTAGAGAACGCAGTTTCCATCAGGTTATCCAGCTCCAGACACTCGACGCGCTGGGTGTTGAATTCTGAAGAAGTATCATCCAGACGCGCTGATTTCAGACGCTCGCGGATCACTTTCAGTTCTTCCAGACCTTTCGCCATCGCATCACCTTCGCGGAAGACCGAGAAGTTGTTCTGCATGCACGATTGCAGGTCTTTACGGATTGCCACCGGATCTTCACCAGAACGGGTGTTGTTCCAGCGGTTCAGACGTTCCAGAGACACATCGATATCATCCTGAGATGCATCGCGGCTTTCGCCCTGCTCGGTAATAGATTCCTGCAGATGCATGCCCGCTGCGCGACCAAACACCACCAGATCCAGCAGTGAGTTACCGCCCAGACGGTTCGCGCCGTGAACCGACACGCAGGCAATTTCGCCGACTGCGAACAGCCCGGGGATCACTTCATCCTGACCCTGTGCGTTTACACGCAGCGCCTGACCGGTCACTTTGGTCGGGATCCCGCCCATCATGTAGTGGCAGGTAGGGATAACAGGGATTGGCTCTTTCACCGGATCGACGTGTGCAAAGGTACGCGACAGTTCGAGGATACCCGGCAGGCGGGATTCCAGAACGTCTTTACCCAGATGATCAAGTTTGAGTTTAGCGTGCGGGCCCCACGGACCTTCACAGCCACGGCCTTCACGGATTTCGATCATGATGGAACGCGCCACCACATCACGACCCGCCAGGTCTTTCGCATTCGGCGCATAACGTTCCATGAAACGTTCGCCATCTTTATTAAGCAGATAACCGCCTTCACCACGACAGCCTTCTGTCACCAGAACCCCGGCACCGGCAATACCGGTCGGGTGGAACTGCCACATTTCCATGTCCTGTACCGGCACGCCTGCACGCAGCGCCATGCCGACACCGTCACCGGTATTAATGTGGGCGTTGGTAGTGGACTGATAAATCCGGCCCGCACCGCCGGTTGCCAGCACGGTCGCTTTGGCTTTGAAGTACACCACTTCACCGGTTTCGATACAGATAGCAGTACAGCCGACGATGGCGCCGTCCTGGTTTTTCACTAAATCCAGTGAATACCATTCGGAGAAAATCGTGGTGCCATTTTTCAGGTTCTGCTGATACAGCGTGTGCAGTAAGGCGTGACCGGTACGGTCAGCGGCTGCCGCAGTACGTGCCGCCTGCTCGCCGCCGAAGTTCTTCGACTGGCCGCCAAACGGACGCTGATAAATACGGCCGTCTTCAAGACGGGAGAAAGGCAGCCCCATGTGTTCCAGTTCCAGAATCGCTTCCGGGCCGGTCTTACACATATATTCAATGGCGTCCTGGTCACCGATATAGTCGGAACCTTTTACGGTGTCGTACATATGCCATTCCCAGTCATCCTCATGGGTGTTACCCAGCGCGACGGTAATACCGCCCTGCGCTGACACCGTATGGGAGCGGGTCGGGAAGACTTTAGAAATCAGGGCGCAAGACAGCCCCATTTGTGAAATTTGTAACGCGGCACGCATACCGGCGCCACCTGCGCCGATAACGACAGCATCAAACTCTCTGACTGGCAGATTCATTTACTACGCTCCCCAAACAACAATTGTTCCATAAAGTAGGTAAACCACCAGCGTCACGACAATGGCCAGTTGCAGCACAAGCCGGACAGCGACCGGTTTCACATAGTCCGTTAACACCTGCCACATGCCGATCCACGCGTGGATCAGAATCGACAGCAGCGCCAGCAGTGTGAATACTTTGGTGATGGAGGAAGAGAAGAAGCCATGCCAGACATCAAATGTCAGTTCCTGAGCCAGAACCACGAAGCCCAGAATATAGAGGATGTACAGGGTGAGGATAATTGCGGAAGCACGCAGTAACAGCCAGTCGTGCACACCATTGCGCCCTAACGCAGAAACGTTGCTTACCATACGAGGACTCCAGCCAGAATTGACAGCACGACGGTAAGACCGATTGCCACCTGGGCAGAACGGGTACCGGCAGCCAAACTCTCTTCGATAAAGCCAAAATCCATCAGCAAATGGCGAATGCCACCGCAAACGTGATAGGCCAGCGCAGTGAGTATTCCCCAAAAGATGAATTTGACGAAGAAGCTATTCATGATGGCGGCAGCATGTGCAAACCCTTCAGGAGAAGAGAGAGACAGGCCTAGTAGCCAGAGGAGGATACCGACGGCGACGAAGGTAATTACGCCAGAGACTCGGTGTAAGATGGACGCTATCGCAGTAACAGGAAACCGGATCGTTTGCAGATCCAGATTGACAGGTCTTTGTTTTTTCACGGTTTTGCCCACACAGCTCTTATTATTTTACTTCCTCCGGGCCCGGAGCAGTGTCAGACAGCATCTATCCTGCATTCTTTGCGCCGCTGGTGCGTTGGCTGCACTCATTCACCCTAATCACTGACGTGTGTCAGCTCATAGGGACTCACTCGCTTGCCGCCTTCCCGCAACGCAAATTACTTGGATATATCAGAGCTAAAGCTCAACTTTTCCCGCGCTCAAACAACGACATCCGATGTGCTCAAACGGCGCGATAGTCAATTTTCAAAGCCCTAAATGAGGGGCGAAGAAAATGATGCTGGGTGCTCCTACTTCGGATTGTCCGGAGACCTTGTAGGAGTATAGGTTGATCACATTCTTATTACAATTGCCCTACAAATGCTTTATTCACATTTCTTTGAAACAGTGAATTAGCTCTCACTTTTCATAAAAGGCACAAAATAAATTATCTGGTTTGACAATTGATCAACATTTCTATTACAAATGAGTTATTCCTACAGGACTGTGATACTGAGCACATACCGGCTTTCGCCTGACGCACCAAAATGGTGAAAGTTTCTGAAGAATCAGTGGATCACACAATCGCAACGACGGGTCTTCCCTGATGGCTCAAGTTATGCAAAAGTGGTGATTGTGTAAATCCTCATGCTTCTCACAGGTACTGAGTGACAGAACAGTAATGATTTACCGAATCTTTAACAACGATGAAACGCCGCTTGTTTGTCACAGAGCAGTCTGAGACTGCAATTCGACTCAGCTCTCCGTTCCCTTTTTTATTCGATCGAAGAGCTAAGGCTGACAATAATAATGACCTTACAAGGCGTCGCTTCCAGGCATTTCTGTTGTTAGGGATTTTTAAAAATAAGGCGCTAAGGAGACTGTAAATGGCTGATAAGAAAGCGACACTTACCCTACAAGGTCACGACCCGATCGAACTAGACGTGCTATCCGGCACACTGGGACAGGATGAAATTGATATCCGCCCGTTAGGCGCGAAAGGTTTTTTCACCTATGACCCCGGTTTTACGTCTACCGCATCTTGCGAATCTAAAATCACCTTTATCGACGGTGACGAAGGGATCCTGTTACATCGCGGCTTCCCGATTGATCAACTGGCGCAAGAATCCACTTTCCTGGAAGTGAGCTATCTGCTGCTCAACGGCGAAACCCCGACGCCAGAACAGTACGAAGAATTCAAAACCAATGTGACCCGTCACACGATGGTTCACGAGCAAATCACCCGCCTGTTCCACGGTTTCCGTCGTGACTCTCACCCGATGGCTGTGCTGTGCGGCGTGACCGGCGCGCTGGCCGCGTTTTATCACGACTCGATTGACGTCGAAAATGAACGTCACCGTGAAATCGCTGCTTACCGCCTGCTGTCCAAAATGCCGACCGTGGCAGCCATGTGTTACAAATACTCTATCGGCCAGCCGTTTGTGTATCCGCGCAACGACCTTTCGTATGCCGGTAACTTCCTGCACATGATGTTCTCCACGCCGTGCGAAGAATACAAAGTGAACCCGATTCTGGAACGCGCGATGGATCGTATTCTGATCCTGCACGCTGACCACGAGCAAAATGCCTCGACTTCTACCGTGCGTACCGCCGGTTCTTCTGGCGCTAACCCGTTCGCCTGTATCGCTGCGGGTATCGCTTCCCTGTGGGGACCGGCTCACGGCGGCGCCAACGAAGCTGCGCTGAAAATGCTGGAAGAGATCAGCAGCGTTGATCACATTCCTGAGTTCGTCAGGCGTGCGAAAGACAAAAATGATTCATTCCGCCTGATGGGCTTCGGTCACCGTGTTTACAAAAACTATGACCCGCGCGCCACCGTGATGCGTGAAACCTGTCATGAAGTGCTCAAAGAGCTGGATCTGAAAGACAACCTGCTGGAAGTGGCGATGGAACTTGAGCACATTGCGCTCAACGACCCGTACTTCATCGAGAAGAAACTGTACCCGAACGTCGATTTCTACTCCGGCATCATCCTGAAAGCGATGGGTATTCCGTCTTCCATGTTTACCGTTATCTTCGCGATGGCGCGTACTGTTGGCTGGATTGCTCACTGGAGCGAAATGCATCAGGAAGGCATCAAAATCGCCCGTCCTCGTCAGTTATACACCGGCTATGACAAACGTGATTTCCACTCTCAGCTTAAAAAATAATCTTTATTGATCAGACTGACAAAAAGGCTCCCGCGGGAGCCTTTTTCATTTCTGCGCTTCGGCTAAACCTGACAAACCGGACACCAGAAAAACGGTCGCGATGACACGCTGGTTTTCACGATCGGATCACCGCAGCGCTCGCAGGGTTGCCCTGTCCGGCCAAACACCTTAAAACGGAACAGTGCGCCGTGATGCACATTCTCATCCAGGGTCCCACGCGTCGCGTAAGACAGCCGGGCAACCGACAAACAGGCATCCGCCAGTGCATTGAGCTCCGTTTCGTTCAGCCCTTTGGGTTTATTATCCGGCAGCAGTTTCGCCAGCCAGAGAATTTCCGCGCGCAGATAGTTTCCCAGTCCCGCCAGAAATGCCTGATCCAGCAACATTCCGCCTAACTGACGTTTGCAGAATTTTGGCGAAAGTAACCGCTCACGTACCTGCGCGACCGTCAGCCGATCATCCAGAACATCCGGCCCGATACGTTGCAAAAACGGATGATTTTCTATTTCTGCCGTATCGTAAATACTGATTTCGGACGCGCTGTACAGCAGGATTGCGGCTTCTGTGGTTTCCAGTTTTACCCGCAGGGACCGTTTGGTTTCCTTCGCCACTTCACCGGCGTTGACCACCCGCCAGACTCCGTACAGCTGGTTGTGGCTGTAGAGCGTCAGACCATTGGAAAAGTGCGTCAGCAGCGCTTTGCCGCGCGTTTCAATGGAAGTGATTTTGGTGCCACGCAGTGCGGACTGATAAGGCTTGAGGGATCCAAACGCAAACCAGACATCCGTGAGTGGCTTATTAACGACCGCCGCCGCCAGTAAATCGGCGGCGCGGCGGATTTCAGGACCTTCAGGCATCAGTGAGTCGCACCCCCGGCAATTTTCAAATCCTGTTCGGTGTGCAGCGCAATCGCGATAGTCAGCTCAAGGGCGTTCAGGACAGTGTGTACTGACATACTTGGCGCGCCGGGATGTTTTGCCGCCTGCTCTGGCAGATACGGAATATGGATAAAACCGCCCTTCACCACTTTGCATGAAGGTTGCGCCAGCCGGTGCATCAGACCATACATCACGTGATTGCAGACATAGGTTCCGGCGGTTTGCGATACGCACGCAGGAATGCCGGATTCGCGTAATCCGCTGACAATCGTTTTGATCGGCAGTGAGGAAAAATAGGCCGCAGGTCCCCCGGCCACAATGGTTTCGTCCACCGGCTGATTGCCTTCGTTATCAGGAATTCGCGCATCATCGACATTGATCGCCACACGTTCGAGGCTGAAATCCACGCGTCCGCCCGCCTGTCCGACGCAAATCACCATTTCGGGCAGGATCTCGTCAATTGCCGCATTCAGCGTATCAATGGCTTTGCCAAACACGCACGGCAACTGGCGCACCACAATCTGCGCGCCGGACAATTCCAGGTCGCCCAGCTGTTTCACCACTTCCCATGACGGATTCACGCGTTCGCCGCCAAAAGGCTCAAAACCGGTTACCAGAACTTTACGCATCGATATTCCCTAAGATCAGCCCGCGCTGATCTGAATTTGTTGCTCACCAAACGCTTCCCGCAACCGGCGGGCGAAAGTTAGTGCGTGCTCACCGTCGCCGTGAAGGCAGACAGTATCCGCGCTGACCGCCACCCAGACGCCTTCGCGGCTGAGAACTTTACCCTGCTGGACCATCGCCAGCGTCTGGTCCAGCGCCAGCTCGTCGCTTTCAATCATCGCATCCGGCTGACTGCGCGGGACCAGCGTGCCGTCACTTTGATACCGCCGGTCAGCAAACACTTCCTGACGCGTTTGCAGCCCGAGCCGCTCACCCGCACGGATTAATTCACTGCCCGCCAGACCGACCAGACGCAGCGCCGGGTCGATAGTATGTACCGCACGGGCAATCGCATCAGCCAGAATAGCGTCAGTCGCCGCCTGGTTGTAAAGCATACCGTGTGGCTTCACGTGAACCATTTTCCCGCCTTCCGCACGGGTGATGGCGGCCAGCGCACCGAGCTGATACACCACCTGTGCGAACACCGTTTCAGGAGGCAGCCGCATCGCGGTGCGGCCAAAGTTTTCACGGTCGGGGAAGCCCGGATGCGCGCCAATCGCCACGCCGTATTTCAGCGCCCAGCGCACGGACTGGCGCATGGTTTGTGCGTCACCGGCATGAAATCCGCAGGCAATATTGGCGGAACTGACCAGTTGCAACAGCGCCTCATCGTTGGCGCAGCCTTCGCCTAAATCCGCATTGAGATCAACGATCATGCAGCCCCCTTTTGACCTGTTCTATAAACAGCGTCTGTTCGCGCAGCGCTTTCTGCGCCTCTGCCGGTGTGCATTGAATAAAATGCACCGGTTCACCCAGACGGATTTGCGCCAGATTATATAAATCCGCTTCAATTACACAGGCGATACGCGGATAGCCGCCAGTGGTTTGCGCATCGGCCATCAGCACAATCGGCTGCCCGCCGTGCGGCACCTGCACCACGCCCGGCAACAGGCCGTGCGATAACATTTCGCGGTCAGTTTCTCGCTTGAGTACATGCCCGTGCAGGCGATAGCCCATACGGTTACTTTGCGGACTGAGCTGCCACGAGGCACGCCAGAACTCTTCTCGCGACTGCGCGCTGAACTCCTGATATTCCGGCCCCGGCAAGGCACGAAGGCGGTTGCCGAACAGCAGTTGTTTAATGCCACCGGAATGTTTCGGCTGCTGGTATGAGTCACCAATAGGCAACTGATCGCCATCCTGCAACTGACGCCCCTGAAAACCGCCGAATTGGGCTTTCAAATCCGTACTGCGCGACCCCATGACTTGTGGCACATCAATCCCGCCGGAAATCGCCAGATAGCTGCGCATACCGCGCGTGGGCATTTTCATCGTCAGAATCTGCCCCGGTTTCACCGGATAGTTCCAGCCGGTCCAGATGTCTTTGTCATCAAGCTGCGCATGACAGCCCGCGCCGGTCAGCGCAATCCATCCTTCGCGATGGAACTGTGCGCTAAACTGGCCGAGTGTAATTTCCAGACCGGCGGCATTCTCATCATTGCCGACCAGCAGATTAGCAATCCGCAACGCCGGTGCATCCAGCGCACCGGACTGGCTGACGCCCTGCTGGCGGTAACCGTTACGCCCTGAATCCTGAACGGTGGTAAACATCCCTGCGCGTAAAACCTTCAGCATATGCCCTCCTTTTGTGGCACGAAGCGCACGCTGTCACCCGGCAGAAGTAATGTCGGTACTTCACGCAGCGGATCAAACATCGCCAGAGGCGTTTGCCCGATAAGCTGCCAGCCACCCGGCGTGGCCAGCGGATAAATGCCGGTCTGACTGCCGCCGATACCGACCGAGCCTGCGGGTACCGAAAGACGCGGTTCTCCGTGACGCGGTGTAGTCAGTTTCTCTGACATGCCGCCCAGATAAGGGAAACCTGGCTGGAAACCGAGAAAATAGACGGTGTAATCGATACCCGAATGGCATTCGACCACCTGACGCGGCGTCATACCGGTATGCTGCGCCACATGCTCTAAATCCGGCCCTTGCGCGCCGCCGTAAATCACCGGAATTTCAATCAGCCGGGAAGCAGGCTCAATCGCTTCGCTCTCTTCCCACCAGGTTTGCAGACGTTCAATCGCGTCCAGCGCCGAACTTTGCGCGTCGGTGAGTAACACTGTCAGATTATTCATACCGGGTATGACTTCGCGGACACCGGGATACATTGCCCGGTCCTGTAAACGCTGAGCCAGTCCCCAGATACGTTGCTGGCTCGCCAGCGAAACCGGGGGTTCCAGTTCCAGCACTACCGCGCGTTCACCCAGCAGGTAACATCGTGCTCGTTGCACTCAGGCACTCCTCAAAGAAGGGTTGTGGATCATCAGGTTATTCACTAAATCATTCGTGTGAGATTTGTTATCAGTTATGCGTGAAATCGAGTGGTGATGTCAACTTATCTGCCCGATTGCGCCGGACACTAAGGTTTCGCCCGCCGTCCGCAACTGGTACTCTCATAAGAGTTGCTGTTTTTTTTAGCGTTTGGATAACGCCTTCGTTACACAATAGGGATGGCCTGTGAGAAAACCATTAGCACTCTTTTTTCCGCTCTACACCACGACATTACTGATGCTGCTGGGCTCCGGCCTGCTGACCACCTACATTTCCCTGCGTCTGTCCGCTATCCACGTCAGCGGCGCGATGATCGGGGCGATTATCGCCGCTAACTACATCGGGCTGGTGATCGGCGGCAAAGTCGGCCATATCCTGATCGCCCGCGTCGGGCATATTCGCGCTTACGTCTCCTGTTCCGGCATCATTACCGCCGCAGTGCTCGGTCACGGCCTGACCGACATTATTCCGGTCTGGGTGGTGCTGCGCCTGATCATCGGCTTGTGCATGATGGTGCAATATATGGTGCTGGAAAGCTGGCTCAACGATCAGGCTGAAGCTAACCAGCGCGGCGTAGTGTTCGGCTTTTATATGGTGGCGTCTTATCTCGGGATGGCGCTCGGTCAGGTGGTGCTGATGCTCAACAGCGATTTAGGCGTCAGTACGCTTATCGTTATCGCGCTGTGTTTCGCGCTCTGTCTGGTGCCCATTGCCCTGACGACGCGCACCAACGTCGGCCATATGTCACCGGCACCGATGGAGCTGAAATTCTTTATCGGCGCGATCCCCAAAGTGCTGGCCATCACGCTGCTGATTGGCATGGTCGTCGGTTCGTTTTACGGACTGGCACCGATTTACACCAGCCAGCAATCGCTGAGCACACAACAAACCGGCCTGTTTATGGCGCTGGCGATTTTCGCCGGATTACTGGCGCAGTTCCCGCTGAGCTGGCTGTCCGATCACTATAACCGCAACATGCTGATGCGCATCAACGCCATTTTGCTGGCAGTGGCGGCATTGCCACTGGCGCTGCTGACGCATATTTCCTTCCCGCTGCTGCTCGGCATTGGTTTTATCGTCAGCCTGATGCAGTTCACGCTTTACCCGCTGGTCGTCGCGCTGGCTAATGACATGATTGAGCCGGAGCGTCGTGTTTCGCTTTCAGCCTGTCTGCTGATGGCGTTTGGCGTGGGGGCGTGTATTGGCCCGCTGGCGGTTGGCGCGCTGATAGAACCGCTCGGCGGTAATATTCTCTACGCCTTTTTTGCCCTGTGCGGCGGCGGAATTGTGGCGCTGAGCCGGACATCGAAAAAAGAAGAAGAAACGCAGATGGCGGTCGATGCGCCGGTTCCGCACATCGCCATGCCGGACAGTCTGAGCAGTTCGCCACTCTCTCCTGCGCTGAATCCGGCGTTTGATGAGCAGATGATTCAGGACACCATGCCAGCACCGGAAAACGTCGTCGAACCCCGGGTTGAGGAAAGCGAAACCGCAGAAGAACAGGAAGAGGAAAGCAAGTATCCCCCGCAGGGCGCAGACCCCGAAGTGGATACCGGATTACAGCGGGCGTTTACCCTGCTCGAAGACAGCGTTTCGGATGAGACGGCGGATAAAACGACACCCAAGTGAGGGGCGTCATCGTTGCAGGCAGTTGGGATTTGGCCAGCGCGCAGGGACAGGAGCGGACAATGCGTACGTGACTGTCACGAGCACTGCCGGGATCCAAAATGGCCAATAAGATAGCCTCTAAGCCGGGTTATCGATGTCGATAAACATGACATCCAGATTGTGTTCCGCTGCCAGCCATTCGCCCAGCGCTTTCACGCCGTAACGTTCTGTGGCGTGATGGCCGGCAGCATAGAAATGGATCCCCATTTCACGCGCAATATGGATAGTTTGTTCTGACACTTCGCCGCTGATAAAGGCATCCACGCCAAATTCTGCCGCCTGCTGGATAAAGCCCTGGCCGCCGCCGGAACACCAGGCGACACGACGGATTTCAGCCGGGCCGCCCTGCGAGCTGTGCAGCACATTGCGGTCAAGGGTCACTTCTATACGCTGACGCAGTTCTTCACCGGTCAGCGGCTTGTCAAATTCGCCGTAAGGCACCAGCGGCATCACTTCACCCAGCACGTTAATCCCGAACAGTTTCGCCAGTTGCGCGTTGTTTCCCAGTTCCGGATGCGCATCCAGCGGCAGATGGTAACCGTATAAATTGGTATCACTGACCAGCAGAGTTTTCAGACGATTGCGCTTCATTCCGCGAACCACCGCTGGTTCATTTTTCCAAAAATAACCGTGATGAACCAGAATGGCGTCAGCTTCTACGGCAATGGCGGCATCCAGCAGATCCTGAGACGCGGTCACACCGGTCACCACGCGCTGCACGTTACGGCGGCCTTCTACCTGTAAACCATTGGGTGCGTAATCGTGGAAATTACCGACGTCCAGTTTCTGGTTGATCAGCATTTCGAGCTGGAGATTATTCATGGTGTTTCTCTTATTGGTAGATTGTCTATTTGACCGCTAATTTATCACCCTGCGCCATTCTGACAAACTTCACACCCAGATTATTGCCTTTCTCCAGTTGCGCCATGATCTCTTTTTCAGGATCAGCACCCGCTTTCAGGCTTGGTTTGACGTGGCTGATAATGACCGTGAGATCTTTCAGTGAGCCCTCACCCCCCGCATATTGTTGCAAATGCCCCAGTTCTTTCAGCAGCCACTCTGGTGTCAGATGCCCGAACAGTTTGCTGTCTGGCACACCATCGGGATAAGAGGTTTCGATGATGATGCCTTTGAGCCGTTTCGCCTTGACCTCATCACCCAGCACGCGCCAGATAGTATCCAGGTTCTTCGATTTTTCCACTTCATCAGGGCCGGTATCACCGAAGAAGGCGAACGACTCTTTGTCACGGCTCACCAGAATCATGCTCGACGGCGTGCCACCGTGGCTGAGCGGATAGATAGTGCCATCCAGACCGGTTAGGCCGAGGGAAAAACGTTGCGCCGGACGTTGCTGATTCAGGCGATAAGTGCCAATGCGCAAACCACTGCCGGAGTCGGTGAAATTCGGCCAGACGCGGCCATTGAAATAGTGCTGACGCAGCGTGCCGACGGTATCCGCCGTACCATAAATCGGTTTTTTAGTGTCTTCCGGCGAACTGATAATCAGCCCCGCCAGATGGTCGAGATGACCGTGGCTGATAAAGTATCCGCCGATGAGGTTGCGGAAAACCGCACCCTGCGGGGTCAGCGGCGCGGCATTTTCAGCGGTCACCTGCGGGAAGCTCCCCTTATCCAGCGCCTTGCGGATGCCCGGCAAAACAGAACCTGCATCCAGGCCAAGATAAAGTTTTTGATCGTCACTTCTGACAAGGTACGAGGTGAGATTACCTTCTTCGACGCCGCCGTTCACGCCCAGCGCCACCACGTCAAATCCCGCGGTGGCCTGTCCAGCCCAGCATGCCAGCATCAGTGCCAGCAGGTGTTTTTTCATCACATCGCTCCTTGTCGTGGTGAGAGAGTCAGGTCAGTCAGACCGGTTTTTTGCCGCCTCAAACGCCGCGAGGGTGTCTTTTCTCGCCCGCGCGTGATCAATAACCGGCAGCGGATAGTCTAGCACGCGATGATGTTTCTCCGCCCAGCGATGCGGTTGATGAATGTCTCTTTCTGGCACATCCGCCAGCTCAGGCACCCAGGCTTTGATAAAGCGTCCGGCTTTGTCAAAACGTTCGCCCTGCGTGGTCGGATTGAAAATGCGGAAATACGGCGCGGCGTCGGTGCCGGTAGACGCGCCCCACTGCCAGCCGCCATTGTTGGCTGCCAGATCGCCGTCGAGCAGTTGTGACATGAAATACCGCTCGCCTTCGCGCCAGTTGATCAGCAAATCTTTCACCAGAAAACTGGCGACAATCATACGCAGGCGGTTATGCATCCAGCCTGTCGCATTCAGCTGACGCATGGCCGCATCGACAATCGGGTAACCGGTTTTGCCGTCTTTCCACGCCTGCAAATCTTCCGGCGCATGACGCCAGCGCACATTGTCGGTCCATTCGACGAACGGCTGATGTTTGCAAAGCTTCGGCCAGGCGACGATCAGATGACGGTAAAACTCACGCCACACCAGTTCATTCAGCCAGCCGAACGCGCCGCCGTCTGTTTTCTCCAGCACGTCCGGGCATTCGGTGCGCAGACGGTTCAGACACTGGCGCGGTGAAAGCACGCCAATCGCCAGATATGGCGACAGCGAACTGGTGCCATCGACCGCAGGTAAATCGCGCTGTACGAGATAATCCTGTACCTGTTCGCGACAAAAACTGCGCAGCTGGTTACGGGCGGCTTCCTCGCCGATCGCAAAATTTTCACCAATATCGGCCAGCGGATAATCGAACGGCATCAGCCGGTGCATCACCACTTTTCCGGCATTTTCGCGGGCGGGCGGCGCAGGTAAAGAACGGCTGTCGGACTCGGTCAGGCGGGATAAAAACGCCCGGCGAAAAGGCGTATACACCTTGTACATCTCATTGTTGCCGGTCGTGACCGAACCCGGCGGCAACAGCAGGCTGTCATCAAATGCGTGGCAGATGACTGATTCACTGACTGCTTTTTCCAGCGCCACATCACGCTGACGCTCGTTGATTTCATACTGTTTGTTGTAAAACAGCGCATCCACCTTTTCGGCTTTACAGAACTCTTTCAGCCAGTCCACGCTGTCGGCAAAATCATCACACTGATGGTAATGCAGCCCGATGCCGCGTTCCGCCAGCGCATGTTGCAGCGACTGCAAATGTTGATAAATAAACATCGCCTGGCGCGGCGCCATTTCATGCTGTTTCCACTGTTCCGGCGTGGCAATAAAAAGGGCTATCACATGCGCCTGCGGATCCTCACAGGCGGCGTGCAACGCGCGGTTATCGGTTATCCGCAGATCATTACGGAACCAGACTAAATGCGTGGTCATAACACTCCTTTTAATGTCCGTATCGAAGTTTTAAAGCTTCCGGGTAGGGCTCGAAATAACGCTGGTCAGCCAGATAAGCGTCCGGATATTCCGACATGTAATGTTTGAGCAAAGTGATGGGCGCCAGCAGCGGTTGCATGCCCTGACGGTAACGGTCGATAAGCCCGGCCAGTTCCTGACGTTGCGGCGAACTCAGCTGTTTGCGGAAATATCCCTGAACGTGCATCAGCACGTTGGTGTGATTGCGGCGCGTGGCTTTGTGGCTCAGCAGATTCATCAGCCGCAGACGGTATTCGTCAAAGTATTTATCGAGGGAATCCCACCCGGCCATCGCAGCGACAAAGCGCCCCAGTTCGCGGTATTCCGGCTGAGAATGGGCCAGCAAAATGAGTTTATAACGGCTATGGAAAGCCATCAGCTTGCCGCGCGTCAGACCGCTTTCACGCAGCTGATTGAGCTCAAAAAGCGTAAAAATGCGCTCGACGAAATTCTCGCGCAGCACGGGATCATTCAGCCGGCCGTCTTCTTCCACCGGCAGCCACGGATGCTGTTTCATCAGCTCGGCGGTATAAATCCCCACACCGGATTTTTTAGCATCTTTGCCGTTGGCGCTGTAAACCCGCACGCGCTCCATCCCGCAGCTGGGAGATTTTGCGCAGACGATATAGCCGCAAAGATGCTCAAGTGGCGCGACGCGTTTCTCGGCGTAGGCCTGCATTTTCTCGGTGATATCGGTGGTTTCGTCGTTGCTGAAACGCATGATCACGCCATCGTCACTTTTAATCAGACGCAGCGCCGCGCGGGGTGACGGTAAGCCGATGGCCATTTCCGGGCAAATCGACTCAAAGCGCACATAAGGCGACAACTGCTCGACCGCAAACGCCAGGCGTTTATGACCACCATCAAAACGGACGTTGTCACCCAACAGACATGCACTGATGCCAACTGGAATTGTTTTCGCCATGGTCAGCTCCCGGAATTAAGTAAAAGAGGGGTGCCTGAACTTCATCACCTGCATGTATAACTTTAGCACAAGTTATACATAAAAATAATGTTGTACAGGTTTATCGACGGGCAATAAAAAACCCCGTCGGGGAAACGGGGTTTTTGGCCCCTCCCCTGCGAAGGGGGAGGATGGGAGGGGATTTAGCAGACCGAACAACGGCTTACGCAGACTTCAAATCGGGTGTTTGACCTTAATACCCCACCCCAACCCTCACCTTCGCAGGGGAGGGGGCTAAATTAATAAAAATCTTGTGTTGCCATCTCAGCATGACTCAGCCATACCGGCTTATCGCTGGTTTTCATCCAGACGCGGTGTAAATAGCTGTAAAAACGGGCGCGGTCAGCGCGGAACAGCATAACCGGCAGGGCCAGAACACCAGCTGCGATAACAAAAGCGCGGCGGGCCAGTATGCGGGTCATTGTGTACGGGGTGTAATCGTTCATAGCGTTGCTCCTGTCATATTTTTCGGAAACTGTAAGTTGCGAAAAATATACCGCAATTGATGAAATTTTACTACTCATCTGACCACTTTGAAGTGTAAATTTTCGCCAATTTTGCCCAATCGCTGTAATTGAGTTACAGAATGGTTAAATAAATACACAATTAAAGTTAATCGCGATTACTAAGTCATTGGCGTTACAGCAAGGCATCAGGCGAAAGCATCCCGATGAGCTGACTCAGGTCAGTGATTTGGGTTATTGAGCGCAGATAACGCCGCTGTGGCTTCAGGGATGAAGGAATTTTTATACTTTTTTTACACGCCCGTGCTGTTTCTTTTCAGGATCTTTTCCTGCCTTTCCTTATTCTCGCCACAACATAAAAACACACCTGTGGAGGTGGATTGTGAGTGTTGGCGTAATCTGCGGCGCATTACTGGTTCTTCTGCTGCTCGGCTATCTGGTTTATGCCCTGCTGAATGCGGAGGATTTTTAAATGGCCGCAACCGGATTCTTACTGATTGCCAGTTTTATGCTGGTGCTTTTGCTGCTGGCAAAACCACTGGGACACTTTATTGCTCAACTGATCGAAGGACAGCCCGGCGCATTTATTCAGCGCATAGAAAACGGTGTTTTACGCACGTCTGGCAGCAGTCATGCTGAAATGAACTGGTGGCAGTACGCGCTGGCGATCATGGTGTTCAACATTCTGGGCATCATGGTGCTGATGACGATGCTGATGGCACAGGGCGTGTTGCCGATGAACCCGCAGCATTTTGGCGGGCTGTCATGGGATCTGGCTTTCAACACTTCGGTGAGTTTCGTCACCAACACTAACTGGCAGGCTTACAGCGGCGAAAGCACGCTGAGCTATCTCAGTCAGATGGTCGGGCTGACCGTCCAGAACTTCCTCTCTGCTGCAACCGGTATCGCCGTGGCGTTCGCCCTGATCCGAGCCTTTGCGCGCCCTTCAGCGCAAACCATCGGTAACGCCTGGACGGATTTATGGCGCATCACGCTGTATCTGCTGTTGCCGGTGTCCTTCCTGCTGGCGTTGTTTTTCGTCAGTCAGGGCGTGCTGCAAAACTTCGAAGCGTATCAGCACATCACTACGCTGGAAGGTCTGCAACAGACATTGCCGATGGGGCCGGTGGCTTCGCAGGAAGCGATCAAAATGCTCGGCACCAACGGTGGCGGCTTCTTTGGTGCTAACTCCGCGCATCCGTTTGAGAACCCGACAGCGCTGAGCAACATGGTGCAGATGCTGGCGATTTTCATTATCCCCTGCGCGTTGTGCTTCGCATTTGGCCGTGTGGTCGGCGATAACCGTCAGGGCCATGCACTGGTCTGGGCGATGTCGGTGATTTTCGTGGTTTCCGTCGTCGTGGTGATGTACGCCGAACTCAAAGGCAATCCGCACTTCAGGATGCTGGGCGCTAACAGCAACTTCAATATGGAAGGTAAGGAAAGCCGCTTCGGTATTCTGGCTTCCAGTTTGTATGCAGTGGTGACGACGGCGGCGTCGTGCGGTGCGGTCAACGCCATGCACGATTCCTTTACCGCACTCGGCGGCATGGTACCGATGTGGCTGATGCAGATTGGTGAAGTGGTATTCGGCGGCGTGGGTTCTGGTCTGTACGGCATGCTGCTGTTCGTGCTGCTAACGGTGTTTATCGCCGGGCTGATGATTGGCCGCACACCGGAATACCTCGGTAAGAAAATCGACGTTTACGACATGAAGATGACTGCGTTGGCAATCCTGGTCACACCGACGCTGGTCCTGCTCGGCACCGCGCTGGCGCTGGTCACCGATGCCGGTCGTGCGGGGATTTTAAACCCCGGCGCACACGGTTTCAGTGAGGTGCTGTACGCGGTGTCTTCCGCCGCCAACAACAACGGCAGCGCGTTTGCCGGGCTGAGCGTTAACACTCCGTTCTACAACTTGTTGCTGGCAGCCTGCATGTTCTTCGGCCGCTTCGGGGTGATTATTCCTGTGCTGGCGATTGCCGGTTCACTGGTGGCGAAAAAGCGCCAGCAGGCAGGCAACGGCACCCTGCCGACCTCCGGCCCGCTGTTTATCGGCCTGCTGGTCGGCACCGTGTTGTTAGTCGGCGCACTGACCTTTATTCCGGCGCTGGCGCTGGGGCCGGTCGCGGAGCATTTGCAGGTCTGGTCAGCACAGTAATGCTGCGTAACTCGTTGAACTGATGAATATAGAGACTAAAAAGATGAGTCGTAAACAACGTGCGTTATTTGAACCCCGTCTGATCCGCACTGCCCTGCTGGATTCGGTGAAAAAACTGGATCCTCGCGTTCAGTGGCGCAATCCGGTGATGTTCGTGGTGTATCTGGGCAGCATTCTGACCACGCTTATCTGGCTGGCGATTTTGCTGCACCGTACCGACGGCAGCGCGGCCTTTACCGGCAGCGTGTCGCTGTGGCTGTGGTTCACGGTGCTGTTTGCCAACTTCGCCGAAGCGCTGGCGGAAGGCCGCAGCAAGGCGCAGGCGCAGAGCCTTAAAGGCGTGCAGAAAACCAGCTGGGCGAAAAAGATTTATGAACCGCGCCCTGAATCTCCGGTGATTAAAGTTGCCGCTGATACGCTGCGCAAAGGCGATTACGTACTGATCGAGGCAGGCGATACCGTGCCGTGCGACGGTGAAGTGCTGGTCGGCGGCGCGTCGGTGGATGAAAGCGCCATTACCGGTGAATCCGCACCGGTGATCCGCGAATCCGGCGGTGACTTCTCGTCTGTTACCGGCGGGACGCGCGTCTTATCCGACTGGCTGGTGGTCGAGTGCTCGGCGAACCCCGGCGATACCTTCCTCGACCGCATGATTGCGATGGTCGAAGGCGCGAAACGTCGCAAAACGCCAAACGAAGTGGCGCTGACCATTTTGCTGGTGGCGCTGACGCTGGTGTTCGTGCTGGCGACGGCCACGCTCTATCCGTTCTCACTGTTTAGCGTGGGCGCCAGTCACGCCGGTATTCCGGTGACTATCACCGTGCTGGTGGCGCTGCTGGTGTGTCTGATCCCGACCACCATCGGTGGCTTGTTGTCAGCCATC
Organism: Rahnella woolbedingensis; assembly: GCF_003602095.1. Taxonomy (GTDB): domain Bacteria; phylum Pseudomonadota; class Gammaproteobacteria; order Enterobacterales; family Enterobacteriaceae; genus Rahnella; species Rahnella woolbedingensis. Next base: position 35,285 of record NZ_RAHH01000036.1, read on the forward strand.
GGCGTGGCAGGTATGAGCCGCATGCTGGAAGCAAACGTGATTGCCACCAGTGGCCGTGCGGTGGAAGCCGCCGGTGACGTAGATGTGTTGCTGCTGGATAAAACCGGCACCATCACGCTCGGTAACCGCCAGGCATCGCAGTTCCTGCCCGCGCCTCAGGTGACGGAACAGGAACTGGCCGATGCCGCGCAGTTATCGTCTCTGGCCGATGAAACGCCGGAAGGTCGCAGTATCGTGGTGCTGGCGAAGCAGCGCTTTAACCTGCGCGAACGCGACATTCATTCACTGAATGCGACTTTCGTGCCCTTCTCCGCGCAAACCCGCATGAGTGGCGTTAACGTCGGTGAGCGCAGCATCCGTAAAGGTGCGGTGGATGCGATTCGTCGTCACGTGGAATCCAACGGCGGCACCTTCCCGAAAGCCGTCGATGGGCTGGTGGAAAACGTGGCGCGTAAAGGCGGTACGCCGCTGGTGGTAGCAGAAGGTGCGAAAGTGCTGGGCGTGGTCGAGCTGAAAGATATCGTCAAAGGCGGCATCAAAGAGCGTTTCGCCGAGCTGCGCAAAATGGGCATCAAAACGGTGATGATCACCGGGGATAACCGTCTGACTGCCGCCGCAATTGCCGCTGAAGCCGGTGTCGACGATTTTCTGGCAGAAGCCACGCCGGAAGCCAAACTGGCCTTGATTCGTCAGTATCAGTCGGAAGGTCGCTTAGTCGCCATGACCGGAGATGGTACCAACGATGCCCCTGCACTGGCGCAGGCTGATGTGGCAGTGGCGATGAACTCAGGGACGCAGGCGGCGAAAGAAGCCGGGAACATGGTCGATCTCGATTCCAACCCGACCAAGCTGATTGAAGTGGTGCATATCGGTAAACAGATGCTGATGACCCGTGGTTCGCTGACCACATTCAGTATCGCCAACGACGTGGCGAAGTATTTCGCCATTATTCCGGCGGCGTTTGCGGCGACGTATCCGCAGCTGAATGCGCTGAACGTGATGCACCTGACGTCGCCGTCTTCGGCCATTATGTCGGCGGTTATTTTCAACGCCCTGGTGATTGTATTTCTGATCCCCCTGGCGCTGAAAGGCGTGAGCTATAAAGCCATGAGTGCCGCCGCGCTGCTGCGCCGAAACCTGTGGATTTATGGCGTCGGCGGGCTGCTGGTGCCGTTCGCCGGTATCAAACTGATTGACGTGATCCTGACCGTTTTACATCTGAGCTGATTTTTGAGGAAGACTATTATGTCCGTTAAAAGAATGTCCTATGTCGGCCCGGCTCTGGTGATGACGGTTCTGCTGACCCTGGCGACCGGCGTCGTTTATCCGCTGCTGACCACCGGCGTTTCTGAGCTGGTGTTCCGCCCGCAGGCGATGGGTTCGCTGATTAAAGACAGCGGCAATAAAGTGATTGGCTCTGAATTGATCGGCCAGAATTTTACCCGTAATGATTATTTCTGGGGACGTCCGTCCGTCACCTCCGACTCGCCGTATAACCCGATGGCTTCCGGCGGGAGCAATCTGGCGGCCAGTAATCCGGCGCTGGATCAGACGGTGAAAGACCGCGTGGCGGCGCTGCGTAAGGCCAATCCGCATAGTCCTGCGGCGGTACCGGTGGATCTGGTAACCGCCAGCGGCAGCGGATTAGATCCGCAGATTTCAGCGGAGGCCGCCCAATGGCAGGCTTCACGCATTGCTGCCGCACGCGGTCTGCCACTGGCGCAAGTGGATAAATTGATTGATGATAATACCTCATCGCCGCTGATTGGTTTCCTCGGCCCCGACGTCGTGAACGTGCTCGGTCTGAACTTAGCCCTGGATGAACTGAAAGCCAATTAATCAACCTGACAGGATGATATGACAGACGATCGCCCCGATCCCGACAGCCTGCTGGCGCTCGCGAATGAGAAGCCACGCGGGCAACTGAAAGTCTTTTTCGGCGCCTGTGCGGGCGTCGGGAAAACGTTCGCCATGTTGCAGGAGGCCCAGCGCCTGCGCGCCACCGGCCTCGACGTGCTGGTTGGCGTGGTGGAAACCCACGGAAGGCAGGAAACACAGGTGTTGTTACCGGGGCTTTCTCTGTTAGCGCCGAAACGCATAAACCATCGCGGTCGTCAGGTGCAGGAGTTTGACCTCGACGCCGCGCTGGCTCGCCGCCCTGCCCTGATCCTGATGGACGAACTGGCGCACAGCAATGCCGCCGGTTCCCGTCATCCAAAGCGCTGGCAGGATGTCGAAGAGTTACTCGATGCCGGAATCGACGTGTTTACCACCGTCAACGTTCAGCATCTGGAAAGCCTGAACGATGTGGTCAGCGGCGTCACCGGCATTATTATTCGCGAAACTGTTCCCGACCGTTTGTTTGATGACGCCAGCGAAGTGGTGCTGGTGGATTTACCTCCCGATTCCCTGCGTCAGCGCCTCAAAGAAGGCAAAGTATATATCCCCGGTCAGGCCGAACGCGCCATCGAACACTTCTTTCGTAAAGGCAATCTGATTGCCCTGCGCGAACTTTCCCTGCGTCGCACCGCCGACCGCGTGGACGATCAGATGCGTGAGTATCGTGACGATCAGGGCGTCAACCGCGTCTGGCATACCCGCGACGCGCTGTTATTGTGCATTGGTCATGGCGGCGGCAATGAAAAACTGGTGCGTGTCGCTTCGCGTATGGCCGCGCGCCTAGGCTGCGTATGGCACGCCGTTTACGTGGAAACCCCGCGTCTGCACCGTTTGCCGGAAGGCCAGCGCCGCGCCATTTTACATTCTCTGAAACTGGCGCAGGAACTGGGCGCGGAAACCGCTACGCTCTCCGATCCGCAGGAAGAACAGGCCATTCTGCGCTACGCCCGCGAGCATCGTCTGGGCAAAATCCTGACCGGCCGCCGCCGCGAAAAACGTTGGAAATTCGGCACCAGCTTTGCCGATAAACTGGCCGATATCGCGCCGGATCTCGATTTAATCGTCGTCGGACTGGAAGATTCTCCACCGAATCCGGCGCGTAAAGAACAGGATCCGCGCACTTTCGCCGACCGTTTCAGCCGCCAGTTGCGGGGCTGCGCCCTCGCCGTGGCGCTGTGTGCGGTGATTACCGTGTTGTCACAATGGCTGGTGCCGACGTTTGACCAGGCCAATCTGGTGATGGTGTATCTGCTTGGCGTGGTCGTGGTAGCGCTGTTCTATGGTCGCTGGCCGTCAGTGCTGGCAGCGGTGATCAACGTCGTCAGTTTTGATTTGTTTTTCGTGCAGCCGCGCGGCTCGCTGGCAGTCACTGACGCACAATATCTGGTGACGTTCGGCGTGATGCTGCTGGTCGGTATTCTGATCGGGAATCTGACTGCCGGTGTGCGTTATCAGGCGCGTATCGCCCGCCACCGTGAAAAACGTGCTCAGCATCTGTATGAAATGTCCAAAGGACTGAGCCAGTCGCTGACGCCGGAAGCCATCGCGCAAACCAGCCGCCATTTTATTTCTTCCAGCCTGAATGCGAAAACCGCCATTTTACTGCCGCAGGAAAACGGTGAACTGGCGCAGCCTGCCGGTGAAATCACGGCGATTGTGGTCGATGACGCCATCGCCCGCTGGAGTTTCGACAAAAAACTGCCTGCCGGTGCGGGCACTGATACCCTGCCCGGCGTGCCTTATCAGCTTTTACCGCTGATTGCTTCCGGCGAATCGCGTGGTCTGCTGGCAGTTGAACCGCCGAATATCCGCCAGCTGTTAGTGCCGGAACAGCAACGCCTGTTGCAGACCTTTACCGTGCTGATTGCTAATGCGCTCGAACGACTGCATCTGGCGGCCAGCGCGGAAACGGCGCGGCTGGAAACCGAACGTGAGCAACTGCGCAACTCGCTGCTTTCCGCGCTTTCCCACGATTTACGCACGCCGCTGACGGTACTTTTCGGACAGGCCGAAATCCTGACGCTGGATCTGGCATCGGAAGGTTCAAAGCACGCTCCGCAGGCCAGCCAGATCCGCCAGCAGGTGCTGAGCACCACGCGGCTGGTGAATAATCTGCTGGATATGGCACGCATTCAGTCAGGCGGATTTAATCTGCGTAAAGAGTGGCAGTCGGTGGAAGAAATCACCGGCAGCGCGTTGCGGATGCTGGAACCGGTGCTGGCGCACGACCATATCGAAATCGATTTGCCCAAGGAGATGGTGCTGGTTAACTGCGACGCCAGCCTTATTGAACGGGTGCTGATCAATCTGCTGGAAAACGCCCATAAATACGCCGGAACCGGCGCGACCATCGGCATCAAAGCCACGCCGCTGGATGAGTGGCTGGAAATCGAAGTCTGGGATAACGGTCCGGGAATTCCGGCCGGTGCCGAACACGCTATTTTCGAGAAATTCGCCCGTGGAAATAAAGAGTCAGCCATTCCCGGTGTGGGGTTGGGATTAGCGATTTGTCGTGCCATTATTGAAGTGCACGACGGACGAGTCTGGGCTGAGAATGGCCCTGACGGCGGCGCGCGTTTCCGTTTCAGGCTGCCGCTTGAGGCCCTGCCTGAGATGGAAGCGGATATGGACACTGACATCGACGAGGCAACGTGAGCGCATCCCCGGTAAATATTTTAATTGTTGAAGATGAAAAAGAGATCCGCCGCTTTGTGCGCACGGCACTCGAGGCAGAAGGCTTGCGGGTCTTTGAAAGTGAGACGCTGCAACGGGGTCTGATTGAGGCGGGCACGCGTAAACCGGATCTGATTATTCTCGATCTCGGTTTACCGGACGGTGATGGCCTGACCTATATCCGCGATTTGCGCCACTGGAGCGCCATCCCGGTGATTGTGCTGTCGGCACGCACCAGCGAAGAAGATAAGATTGCGGCGCTGGATGCCGGTGCTGATGACTTTCTGACCAAACCGTTTGGCGTCGGTGAACTGCTGGCGCGGGTTCGTGTGGCGTTGCGACGTCATGCGGGCAGTTCGCAGGAAAGCCCGCTGGTGACGTTTGCTGATGTCACAGTGGATTTGATTAACCGCCGCGTGCAGCGTAACGGTGAAGACTGTCACCTGACGCCGATTGAGTTTCGCCTGCTGGCCGAATTGCTGGCAAACAGCGGCAAAGTCATTACTCAGCGTCAGTTGTTGAGCCACGTCTGGGGCCCGAATTACGTCGAACACAGCCATTATCTGCGCATCTACATGGGGCATCTGCGCCAGAAACTGGAGGCCGACGCCACCCGGCCGCGTCATTTACTGACCGAAACCGGCGTGGGCTATCGCTTTATGCCTTAGGTTCGTCAGTTTCCGGTTTTGCTTCGCCAAATTCAGCTTCCAGACTTTCAGCCGCTTTCAGCAAAATCGTACTCACCCGCACCACCTGCTCCGGCGTCAGATCAGAACGCATCATGTTACCGCGCAACGCGTGGCGCAGGCGGTGCATCGATTCATGAATACCTTCTGCCAGATTGTTTTCACGCGGTCGCTGAGCGCCAGCCAGACGGGCAAAAATCACATCCACGGCTGCCTGATGTTGCGCCAGTTCCACTTTTCCGGCTTCGGTTATCTGATAGCTTTTACGGCCATTACCGGTCGCAACAGGCTCGAGGAAATCCTGCTCTTCCAGCAGCGTCAGCGTCGGATAAATCACGCCAGGGCTTGGTACGTAGAGACCGGACGACGCTTCTTCAATCGCCTTGATCAGCTCATAACCGTGGCTCGGTTTTTTCGCCACCAGCGCCAGCAGCACGCGGCGCAAATCACCATGTTCAAACAGACGATGTACACCGCGCTCGCCGCGACCACCGCGACGGCCTTCGCCACGCCCACGGCGTTCACGCCCTTCTTCACCGCGTTCTTCACCACGATGACGGCCATCACGTCGTAACATGTGGCGCTCACTGTGATCGCTGTGTTCTGATTCATGGCGGCAATGACCGCGATGCCCTTCTTCCCGGCAACCGTGACCGCGATGGCGGCCTTCAAACATTTTGCTAAACATAATTTACGTCCCATTTAGATATATCGAATCATTTCGATATATCTAAACTAGATCGAATTTCAGACAGTGGCAAGTTTTATTGCGCATTTAGATATATCTTTTTATGTCTGAATTTCCGGCAAGAAACGCGCAAAAAAAAAGCGCTGAATAATCAGCGCTTTTGGTGAGATGAAGAAAGGGGCCTATTTTGCGTCGGCAAGCACTTTGCTGACGATTTCTACCGCTTCTTTCTCGATTTGTTCACGGTGTTCAGCACCGAGGAAGCTTTCACAATAGATTTTGTACGCTTCTTCTGTACCGGACGGACGTGCCGCGAACCAGCCGTTTTTGGTCATGACTTTCAGACCGCCGATCGACGCGCCGTTACCCGGTGCGTTGGTCAGACGGGCAGTAATCGGGTCACCGGCCAGCGTGTCGGCTTTCACCTGTTCAGGAGAAAGTTTGGACAGCGCAGCTTTCTGCGCGTGAGTCGCAGGTGCCTGAATACGGTTGTAGCTTGGCGCACCAAAGCGTGCCGCCAGCTCGTTGTAATGTTCCTGTGGGTTCTTGCCGGTGACGGCGGTGATTTCCGCGGCCAGCAGGCACATGATGATACCGTCTTTGTCGGTGGACCACGGAGTGCCGTTGAAACGCAGGAAAGAAGCCCCTGCACTTTCTTCGCCACCAAAACCGAAGCTGCCGTCAAACAGACCATCAACGAACCATTTAAAGCCCACTGGCACTTCTACCAGTTTACGGCCCAAATCTTCCACCACGCGGTCGATCATGGCGCTGGACACCAGCGTTTTGCCGACAGCGACATCTTTGCCCCACTGCGGACGATGCTTGAACAGGTACTGAATCGCCACCGCCAGATAATGGTTCGGGTTCATCAGACCGTCTGGCGTCACGATGCCGTGGCGATCGTAGTCAGGGTCATTGGCAAAGGCCAGATCGAATTTATCACGCAGCGCCAGCAGACCGGCCATTGCGGATTCAGACGAACAGTCCATGCGGATCACACCGTCGTGGTCGAGATGCATGAAACGGAAAGTCTGATCGACTTCATCGTTTACCAGCGTCAGATCCAGTTTGTAATGCTCTGCAATGCGCTTCCAGTATTCGATACCGGAACCGCCGAGCGGATCCACGCCCAGTTTCAGACCCGCTTTCTGAATTGCGGCCATATCAACGATGTCGGTCAGGCCTTCGATAAACGGCTGAACCAGATCTTGCGCCACCAGATGACCGCTTTTCCACGCCTGATCCAGAGACTGACGTTTCACGCCGGCAAGCGAGGCCGCCAGCAGTGCGTTAGCGCGTTTCTCAATCACGGAAGTCAGATTAGTATCTGCCGGCCCCCCGTTGGTCGGGTTGTATTTGATGCCGCCATCTTCAGGTGGGTTGTGCGAAGGGGTGATGACGATGCCATCTGCCAGCGCGCCGCCGTTGCGGTTATGGGTCAGGATTGCGTGAGACACTGCCGGAGTTGGCGTGAAACCGTTATCTTCCTGAACAATGACATCCACGCCATTCGCCGTCAGCACTTCCAGCACAGAGATAAACGCCGGTTCAGACAACGCATGCGTGTCTTTACCCACGTAGCACGGGCCGGTGGTGCCCTGCTCTTTACGCACTTCAGCAATTGCCTGAGCAATAGCCAGGATGTGCGCTTCATTAAAGCTGTGACGCAACGAACTACCGCGATGGCCGGACGTGCCGAATTTCACAGCATGCGCTGTGTTAGCCGGATCCGGTTGCAGAACGTAATACTGTGACGTTAACTGCGCCACATTAATCAAATCGCTTTGCTGAGCAGGTTGCCCTGCACGGGGGTGATTAGCCACTGGCGCTTCTCCCTTACGCTGAAATTTAGAGGGTGCCGCACACTTTGTCAGTCAGTTCCGCCGGGAACTGCATGAGTTGCATGATGTGTTCGATCATGCTGCGTTTGCGACCTGTGTTGGTATTCGTAATAACCCAATACGGCGTTCCGGGAACGTGTTTAGGCTTGGTATGAATGCCGTTTTGCAGCAGAGTTTGCTGGTCACCGGCAAAATAGGTACGCGTGCGGCCCGTTAATGACTCGGTCGCAACGGCAAATTCTTTCGGGTTCAGGCCATACAAGGTCGACAGGATCAACATAAAGCGGTTCACCGCTTTGGTCTGCTCTGCGTATTCGTCAGACAGCAAGAGTTCACGGACAGCGCGGACTTTATCACGCGAAGTCGGTGCTGCAGCGGCGGCGACAGGTTTTTCCTGTGCAACAGTGCCGGCGATAACGGAAGTATTCACTGGCGCGGCAGGAGCGGTCTGTCCGGCAGTAAACTTCAACATACGGCGTAAAATATCAGACGCACTTTCACCGATAGCCTGCGTGTGGCTGGCAATGTAGCGGTAGAGTTCTTCGTCAACCTCAATAGTTTTCATCTTTATCCAGTACTGTTTTTCTACTTAATTCAAAAGGATTATACAAATTTCTACACAGTAACAAACAGGGGAATTGTGCCGCGAAGCAAAAACCAGACTACTTCCCGTTTTTGCTGCATGCAGGCTCCGGCCTGTTCTGTTCCTGGTAGTCAAATCCCGTTCAGGCATCTGGCAGAAACTTTCTGTTTTAAAAAAATCATCCGCAACTCATGATAACCTAATGGAATCGTTTATCAGTATGAACTTCGCCATGAAATTACATTATCGCCTGCAAGAACCTGAAGTCGCTGGCAGCCATGCCCTGCCGGTTTTGTTAATCCACGGTCTGTTCGGAACCCTTGATAATCTGGGCGTTCTGGGCCGCGACCTGAAACAACAGCATAGAGTGTTACAGGTGGACTTGCGTAATCACGGCCAGTCCGGGCGTTCTGATGAGATGTCATACGCCGCCATGGCGCAGGATTTAGCAGAAACGCTGGATGAAGTCGGTTTCCAAAAAATCATCGTTATCGGCCATTCGATGGGCGGAAAAGCCGCGATGGCGCTGACTGCGCTTATCCCTGATCGTATCGAAAAGCTCATCGTCATTGATGTCGCGCCGGTCGATTACCGTGTGCGCCGTCACGATGAGATTTTTGCGGCGATTAATGCCGTCACAGCCGCCGGTTTACGCGACCGCACCTCCGCCGCGGCCTGTATGCGTGAGTATATAAAGGAAGACGGCGTGATCCAGTTCCTGCTGAAATCTTTCCAGCAGGAAGAATGGCGCTTCAACGTCCCGGTGCTGCTCAGTGAATATGAAACCATCACCGGCTGGGAAGACGTACCGGCGTGGGATCACCCGGCGCTGTTTATCCGCGGCGGATTGTCGCCGTATGTGCAGGACGCCTACCGTGAAGATATCGCCCGTCAGTTCCCGCAGGCAAAAGCCTATGTGGTCGCCGGAACCGGACATTGGGTTCATGCGGAAAAACCTGAGGCCGTGCTGCGCGCTGTTCACCGTTTCATCGATGTGGACTGAGGTTTAACATCCTGGGGATAAATTGTGCACAAAGTCTGCACAACTTAGAAAGTTATCATGAAATCAGGGCAATCAGGCGTTGTGAACTCCAGGCACGCCAGTGTATGATTGCGCGCTATAATTTTGCCGCCCCGTTTCACTCAGGCTGAGTCGCGGGGGGTAAATGGGGTCAGGGTTTCTTAGCCCGAAATGTGTGAAACGCTCGTCAGGAATCGGCTTGCCGTTTTCCGATGTAAAAACTTCCTGGTTGTACCGCTACCTATGGCAAAAGAACAACTGGATCGCACGACGATTGATCTGTTCGCAGATGACCGCCGTCCGGGGCGTCCAAAAACAAATCCGCTATCCCGTGATGAACAGCTCAGGATCAACAAGCGCAATCAGTTACGCCGCGATAAAGCGAGCGGTCTGCGTCGCGTTGAGCTGAAAATGAATGCTGATGCTGTTGATACACTCAACAAGCTGGCTGAAGAACGTAATATCAGTCGTAGCGAACTGATTGAAGAGATGCTGCTGGCGCATCTTAACGGTCATGAAGGCTGAGTAAAAACGGGTAACCTTTTCAGGCTACCCGTTTGTTTTTCTTCTCTGTCTCTACCCTTGCCTATCCTTTACCCCTCAGAATGTTTCCCAATTTTCCGAGCTTTTCACACTATTCACCGAAAGCAATCCGGTATCCGGGCGTAGCAGCGGAGCAGAAATCGCTTTCGCTGGCCGTCCCTTCACGTTGGTCACGCTGTCCCTGAGTTTGAATGTGGCTACGGCGTTGTTGAGCAATGAAGCCTGTTCTTCCAGAGAAACGGCCGCCTGCGAGGCCTGTTCAACCAGCGAGGCGTTCTGCTGTGTCACGCTGTCCATCTGAGTGATCGCGACCGCTACCTGACCGATACCTTTGCTTTGCTCATCGGATGCAGAAGCGATTTCCGCCATAATATCGGTGACATGCGTAATTGAGCGCACCACTTCGTTCATGGTCAGACCGGCGTTTTCCACCAGTCTGGAGCCGCTGTCGACGCGGGAAACCGATTCACTGATAAGCGATTCGATTTCTTTCGCTGCCTGGGCGCTGCGCTGTGCCAGATTGCGCACTTCACTGGCGACCACTGCAAATCCACGCCCCTGTTCGCCCGCACGTGCGGCTTCAACTGCGGCATTCAGCGCCAGAATATTGGTCTGGAAAGCAATGCTGTTGATGACAGACGTAATTTCAGCAATCTTTTTCGAGCTGCCTGAGATGTCTTTCATGGTGCTGACCACGTCCGCCACAATATTGCCGCCCTTCTGCGCCGTGCCTGAGGCTTCAATCACCAGCTGGCTGGCGTGATGTGCATTATCAGCGTTGTGTTTAACCGTTGCCGTCAGTTCTTCCATGCTGGCTGCGGTTTGTTCCAGAGCAGAAGCCTGTTCTTCCGTTCGCGAAGATAAATCGTTATTGCCCGCTGAAATTTCTGAAGCGCCCTGATAGATGTGGTTCGTACAGTTACGGATAGTTTGCACCGTGTTCACCAGACTCGCCTGCATCACGTTCAGCAGCGGGATCAGTTTACCGGCACAGTTTTTTCCGAACTCTTCCAGATTATGCGTCAGGTCGCCGCTGGCGATCACCGCGAACTGATCGCGGATTTTATCCAGCGGTTTCACCAGCGCCATCACCAGATAACGATCGGTCAGCAATAGCAGGATCAAACCCACTCCGAATGCGCTCAGCTGGATCACTTTGCTCATGTAGGTCAGATGATTGGATTCACTTTGTGCCGCCTGGAAATCAACTGCAATCTGGCTGCTGACTTTTTCCATAGATGAACCAAAATTGCGGCTCAGAGCCGGCACCGTGGTATTGGCTAACTGGTTATAGGTATCGATATTCTTGCTGCTGGCAGCATTGAATAACGGCGTAACGCCCTGAGTCAGCAGGTTTTCCCAGCTGGTGATCAGTTCCTGAACGGCTGAATCCTCTAAACCTGGATGCGCAGCCGTTTTAAAACTGGCCAGCGCCTGTGTCAGTCCATCGAGGGATTGTTTGGCGGTATCAAAAGTCTCACTGCCTTTTGTCGGGTCCGCCTGAAGCTGTGCAACAGCGCGGCTCAGACGTGTCACGGTACGGAAATACTGATCATTACCTTTGCTGATCAGCGTCATGTTGTTGACCAGTTCGGTACTGTTACTGGTGTTTCGCGTCAATGTGCCAAGTGATGTGACGGTATAAATCGAAACACCGGCCCACATGGCGCAAAAGATGCCAAGAATGGTTAATAAAGCGGCCCTGATGGTTAATGCTGGTCACTTAAGGTGACCAGCATTGTTTTTTAAAGGATATTTCGACCTTTTTTCTCTCACTTCCCTTGCAT
>NZ_RAHH01000037.1 GCF_003602095.1 Rahnella woolbedingensis
TCTTTCTGACATTGTCAGACATAAAGGTGACATTTTAACTTTGGAACTGAGGGTGACATTTTAAACTGGGATAGACATAGCATGTGAATCCCATTTGATAATGTCACTTTTTAGCTAGTTTATAATGTCACCCAGATACGGCGCATTTTCCACCTTTCTGGAAGATCTCTTCTGATGCTGGTAACCCTGTCCAATAAAGAACTTCACCGCTTGCCGGTGATCCAGGCCGTTGTTGAAAAGCGCCTGCGTCGCCGTGATGCCGCCTCTCAGTTGGATCTCACAGAACGTCATTTTGTTGAACTAGGTACTTTGGGACGAAATTCCATTTATAAATAAAAGTCCTCGCTTCAATCAAGCTCTCAAAAGATGTGTGGAACTAAAACGGGTGTGCTTACAAACTAAGGCAATTATATATATTTAATACTGATTTATTAGCGGCAATATATTTGAGTTTATTATGTAGTTAAAAAAATGGTAAATATTATAGGTCAGGGTGTTTTTTTTGATTAATTAATGTAGTAGTATTTTTTTCAGATAGTAGGATCAGAAGCAATATAACATGAAGTGATTATCTGATTTTATGGCGCAATACATCATTTAAAATGATGTGACTTATGAATATTATTCATGGAGAAAATTGACTCTAAATTTATTAATCCAATAGATGGTATCAAGCGAAATCAACTCCCTGCATCGTCTGGCCTTACTGCAACTTGCAATAGTGACTGTTAGCTATTTACACCTCTGGATATAACCCCCTGCTATTCTGGCATTAAAACTGATATCAGAAGGTTGCCGTGCGCGAATGGCGAACTTCTATCGCTTAGCTATGGAGTAGCTGGCTTAATTTTATTTTAGTAAGAGTGAAAACATGAGCAACACACAGCATAAATTAGACAAAGCAAGGCCTCCCCGCGTGCAGATTACCTATGACATTGACATTGGCAATGCACAAACTATCAAAGAATTACCATTAGTGATGGGGGTAATGGGGGACTTTGCTGATAGTGACAACGTTCTGCGTGAGCGTAAATTCCTTAATATTGATAAAGATAATTTCGGTGAAATCATGACATCCATGAGGCCGAATTCAGAGTTTTTAGTAAAAAGTGTTTTGCCTGAACAGGTTGGTAATCTCGCCGTTTCGCTTACATTCAAAAACATGGACGACTTTTCTCCGGACAGCATTGCCCGCCAGGTTGACCCTTTGCGCAAACTCATTGAATTGCGGGAGCAGCTTTGTGATTTACGTAACCGTGCAGCGAGCAATGAGCGTTTGAAAGAACAGCTTTCCGAGTTGCTTCAACAGCAAGGACTCTATACGTCCTCCTCTGATATAACGAAGGATGATGAAGAATGAGCATCGAGCAGAGCTTAAGCGCAACAGCGCCGCAGACTTCAGGCCAGGATTATCTTGATCAGATCATTGATAACACTAAGGCTATTCGCCGTGAATCCGACCGCGGACGCATGAAAAATCAACTGAATAATTTCCTCGCAGAAGTGACCTCAGGTGCTGTCATGATATCCAGTGATCTCATTGGGAGTATTGAGCAGCGTATTTCAGCCATTGATGAATTACTTTCTGCTCAGATCAGTTTGATCATGCATGCACCTGAGTTTCAAAAGAAAGAGTCCTCCTGGCGCGGTCTGCACAAACTTGTCCAGACCAGTGTGACTGAAAATACCCAGGTCCGCCTGTTGCAATGCACTAAGCAAGATTTAATCAAAGATTTCAAATCTGCTTCAGACTTTGACCAATCAATGTTGTTTAAATGTGTTTACGAAAGTGAATATGGAACCTTTGGTGGGGTACCTTTCTCAGCCTTCGTGGGTGACTTCCAGTTTGATAACACACCGCAAGATATTGAACTGCTGGAGCAAATATCTCATGTTGCCGCCGCCGCTCACGCTCCTTTTCTGAGTGCTATCGCCCCCGGTATGTTGTCAATGAGCGCTTTTTCGGAGATGCCGCGTCCACGTGACCTGGCAAAAATGTTTGACACCACTGACTACTCTCGCTGGCGCTCCTTCCGCCAGACTGATGATAGTCGTTATATCGGTTTAACTCTTCCGCGAGTGCTGGGCCGCATGCCCTACGGCGCCAAAACCATGCCTGTCGAAACTTTCGGTTTCGAAGAGCAGGTGCGCGAAAACGACATTGGCTCGGATTATCTATGGATCAACTCCGCCTTTGAATTAGCGGGGCGAGTCGTTGATTCCTTTGAAGAGTATGGCTGGTGCGCGTCTATTCGTGGCGTCGAAGGTGGCGGACTGGTTAATGCTTTACCTGCTTACAACTACATATCGGAAAGTGGTGAACGCGTCATGCAATGTCCCACTCAGGTCGCCATCTCCGATCGCCGCGAAAAAGAGTTGTCTGATCTTGGCTTTATTCCGTTAGTTCATTGCAAGGGCACCGATTACGCCGCATTTTTTGCCGTGCAATCCGTCAATCGCCCTCGCCTCTACAACTCAGATCAGGCGAACGCGAATGCACGGCTTTCCAGCCAATTGCAATACGTTCTTGCTACATCACGTTTCGCCCATTATTTAAAATCAATTGTACGCGACAAAGTCGGCAGCTTCATGTCACGCAATGAGTGTCAGGAGTACTTGCAAAAATGGATCATGCAATACGTCGTAGCCTCTGATAATGCAGGACCAGAGACCAAGGCACGCTATCCACTTCGTGAAGCAAGCGTTGAAGTCGTTGAAGTTCCAGGATCCCCTGGAACTTTCCGGGCTATTGCCTATTTAAAACCCCACTTCCAACTGGAAGGATTAACCATGTCGTTGCGCTTAGTTGCAGATTTACCTGCTGCAACGGCTTCATAAATAACCGCCATTGCAAAAAGGAAACACCACTATGGCAAAGTTACAAGACTGTCAGTTTATTCAAATCAACATTGATGGAAAAATAGTTGATGGTTCTTCTGAAGAAAAAACATACTTGAAATGGATGGAGGGTTTTTCACCTGCAGGATTATCCACTTATGCAGGTCCTGACGGCACTTACTTTGAAAGCTGTCACGCATCTATTCTGGTCACCAAAGAAACCAGTGGTCTTTATGAGCAATATTTAAAGCGCGGCTACAAAAGAATCATTATTACCATTGTTCATCGTGGGTCTGACCATTTAGACCAGAATTATGAAATTCAGCGCACCGTTTACAATGATTGCAAAATCAACAGCCTGAATTTTGCCATGCAAGATAAGTTATTCATGCATATCTCTTTCACTTTTGAAGGCATGGTAGAACTGACCTTAAATGTACCGAATGCCACAGATGAAGCGCTGGATAAGATTGGGCCAATAAAATACGACATCCCTAAAAAAGCCCTCGTATAACGAGATCAACATAGGCAGTGCGTGAGCACTGCTTTACTCACCATAATATGAGATCTTGACATGCCTTCATTATTGCTTCGACTGAGTGATAACCATCCGCGCATTGAAAAAGATAGTTATCGGACTGAAGACAAAAGCACCTGGCTCATCGATGAGCTAAAGATGCTTTTGTCTTCACGTTCACGTTTTTCATATATAGAAAATATTCCACAGGTGAATGCTTCAATTCTAAATTATGGCATCGACGAATCTGTCTCTCAAATCAGTGAACTGGATGAGCGAAAACAGATTATTGAAATGCGGATTAAAAAATCCTTACAACGTTTCGAACCTCGGCTAACCGAAGTGAGCATTATTACCAAAACGGATAGCCCTGAGCATGTCATATTCGAAATAACTGGGCTCTGTCATCTAATGCCAGTGAAAATTGAACTGGTTTGGGATGATTGCACGGGTAGATTTTACTTTCATGGATAGATTGTTGCCGTATTACCAGAAAGAACTGGCCTTTCTAAAACAGCATGGAAAAGCTTTTGCCAGCCGTTTCCCTAAGATTGCCAGGCGCTTGGGGATGATTGACGGTGAGTCTGAAGACCCACACGTTGAAAGAATCATTGAGTCCTTCGCCCTGCTTACTTCGCGTATTCATCAACGTTTAGACGATGACATGCCCGAAGTTACAGAAGCACTGCTAACCACGCTTGCTCCGCAGTTTTTGAGAGCCATGCCTTCAACTTGTATCGTTTCAATTGCGCCAAACCATCAGACCACCGGTATGACCTGTAAAAATACCCTTGCAGCAGGAACTCAACTCTTCTCCCGACATATTGATGAAGGAGTCTGTCAGTTTCAGACTGTTTATCCGATCGAACTTTTACCCCTGACGGTAAAAAATGCCAGCCTGAATTTTGAAAAAAATGACCTTAACTGGCATCTGGACCTCAGCTTTCAAGTTTGGTCGGGTGCGGCGATGGCTGGCGGACCACTCAGGCTGTTTCTGCACGGTCCAAATAATGCAGTGAATATCCTCTATACCTTGTTGTGTTCAGCGGTGGAGACTTTGACGCTATACCACGAGGATAGGGTTTATACGCTCAACAAGGGGGCGGTAAAATCGGTGGGTTTCCAGCAGCAAGAGAGTTTGATTAAGCAGGATCCGCGCGTCCTGCCGATCCATGTACTGTTACAAGATTATTTTTTCTTCCCGCAAAAATTCCATTTTCTGGATATCCAATTACCGGATGAATTCAATGGCAAATCCAACGACACATTCCGGTTGGCGTTTGTGTTTAGCCGTTCACACCTCAATCATTCACTTGAAAAGTTGGCAGGGATTATTGATGCCGATTTTTTTCAGCTCCACTGCTCACCGGCCATTAACCTGTTCACGCAGCGTGCAGAACCCATAACGTTGACGGAAAATACAGCGGAATACCCTGTTATTCCGGACATTCGTTATCAACAACAAGTTGACGTCTGGGCTATCAACCACGTCTTCGTCCAATGCAAACAAGACAACGATATCGCCGTATATCCTGTTCACCCACTGTTTGGTATCGATCACTCGAGACTTGAAGGAAGTGCGGAAATTTACTGGCAAAGCTTTGTGCGCGAAACCCTGACATCTAAAGGGACTGACAGCAAAGCTTTTATTGCTTTTGCCAACCGGAATATGAAACCGAGCACGCCCCAGGCCGATATCATCACTATCAGCCTGACCTGCACCAATCATAACATCCCCAACCAAATGAAAAACGGGCATCCTGAAGGGGATTTTGACTCAGACTTACCTCTGGCCGGATTAAAAATCAATGCGCTAAGCCGTCCGACACGGCCAGTGCCACCCCCGGCTAAAAGTGCTTTACGCTGGCAACTGATCTCCCAATTATCCCTCAATCATATGCTGTTAAGTGGTAGTCAGGGGGTGGATGTCCTGCGTGAAACATTGATGCTGTACAACTTTCACAATCAACCCGCTATCACTCACATTATCAATATGATCCTGCAACTTGAGGTTGAGCCCATAGTTGCCAGATTGGTGGCCCATGATCCATGTTCTTTGGCACGTGGTATCGCACTGACCCTGACTTTCAGCCATGAAGCGTTGAATGAACCAGAATATTATTTGTTGTGCTGTTTTCTGGAGCAATTCCTCGGGCTGTATAGTCCGGTGAACAGCTTCACTCGCGTGACAACCCTGATTGAGCACGAAGAACATACCCGCCATGTCTGGCCGATACGTGCGGGGAAGCTCTCATGGATCTAACGCGCATCACCAGCCGTTTTAATTTTTACCAACAGCTAAGAACCTTACTTCGCAAACTCAGGCGGAGCGAAACGTCTGCGGCGGAAACACTCAACAGTAAATTAAAGCTTATCTCCTCACTGTCGATGGAAACGACGAATGGCCAAATTGTCAGTATCCGGCAGGACACGCCTGAAGCGCCACTCAGCGTAACGCTGTCGCATAATGGGCTAACGGGAGCGATGGGCGCATTACCCACGGCTTACAGCGAATGGATGATCGAACGGCACTATCGTTACGGCGACCACGGTGCAAAAGATTTTCTGGATATATTTGGTCATCGCCTCTATTGCCTCGACTATCTTGCGTGGCAAAAAAACCATCTTTATGCGTATGCCGAGTCATCCAGGCAACTACCGTTGCAGCAGGCTACGCTGGCCATCAGCGGTCTGCTGACTTCCCCCTCAATGTTGGGTGGGGAAACTTACGCACATCTGTTTGCCGCCCCCGTTCGCTCTCTCGTCAATCTTGAAGTCTGGCTGAGCCATTATTACGGAGTGCCTGCACGCATCACTCCTTTTACCGGTTGCTGGAAAAGTATTGATGCCACCGAAATCTGCCAGTTGGGTCAAAGTAAACAAACGCTGGACACTGCGCCGATGATAGGCCTGACCCGCTGGGAAGTTCAGTCACACTTTGACGTGATCTTTGGTCCTGTGGAACAGGTCATGTCTCACCACTTTATCCCCGGTGGGAAGTTCTACCAAAGTATCTGGGCACGTATACGTGAATATGTTGGTCCAGGATTGGATTTCACGATTCATCTTGATATCAGCAACCGGAGTCACGCATTGGTAGCGCTCGGTACAGGACAGTTAGGATTGAATATGTGCATTGGCTATAACGACCCGACACAGATGCATCAAATCTGCTTGCCGATGTGCACCTCATACCAAGGAAGATAAGTATGTCATACGCATTTCAAAAAGATCACTTCTTGCACTGGAACGGCTCCGTAGCCGCTGATTTGTTACTCATGTCGCTGCAAGGCAATGAGTCTGTTTCTATGCCCTACTGCTATCAATTACGTTCTTTAACCGCATTGAAAGAAAAAGAGATCACCGCGCTACACGGTAAAGCGTTTTCTTGTCAGATAGGCGACGGGTTACACAACCGTCCACAGCGCTATCTGCATGGTATCGTTACCCATATCCAGTGTAGCCGGATGTCGGATGGCAACGCCATGTGTACATTCACACTGGAACCTGCTTTTGCCTTGCTGCGTATGGGGCGGTCGATGCGGGTTTGGCAAAATATCAGCGTACCCGATTTGGTAAAAAAACTGCTGGGCGAACACCATATCAATCAGCTCGATATCCAACTGCACAAAACTTATCAAAAACGCGAGTATTGCGTGCAATATCGCGAATCGGACTTTCATTTTCTCAGCCGCCTGCTTGAAGAAGAAGGCATATATTACTTCTTTAAGCACGAGGAAAATCTGCACACAATGGTGCTTGCAGATTCTTCTGCAGCGCATCCGATGGCGAAAGACTGCAACCTGCTCTGGCACCATCAGGGCGAGAATTTGACACCCGGTAACATTGATAACTGGTCCTCTTGCTCGAGTCTGATCCCTGGTGAAGCCGCTTTCTCCGGATTTAATTCTCAACAGGCGGCGGCCGTCGCCGACCAATACACTTCAAAGTCAGAACATAATAGTCTCGATCAGGTGAGCTTCACCGATGTAACCCCCTTCGAAGATCGCACCATGCTGGCCAGCAGAGCGAAAATCACCATGGAAGCCTGGGAAGCCAACACTCTGGGCTATGAAGCAGGCATTAATGCCTACTGGTTAAGCTGTGGTGAAGTCTTCACTCTCAAAGATCATCCGACAGATAGCGATAGCTATCGCATTCAGGCTCTGTCCCTGGAGGCCAGCAATAATGTTGAAGACGGTGTCGGAGACTACCACTGTAAAGTCAAGTCGCTGCGAAACAATGTCACCTGGCATCCTGTTGCTACTCTCGCGCCTGCGAATATTGCAGGTGTATTGATAGCTCAGGTTGTCGGTCCCTCATCTGAAGAGATTCATACCGACGAGTCAGGCCGAATCAAGATTCAATTCCCGTGGGATAAAGAAAACAAAAACGATGGCACCAGCTCCTGTTGGGTACGTGTCTCTCAACCCTGGACCGGCAGCCAATTTGGTGGGCAGTTTATTCCCCGTATCGGTAGTGAAGTGTTGGTCAGTTTTATTCAGGGGAATCCCGACTTTCCGATGGTCATAGGTTCAGTTTACAACGGGAAAAATAAGCTGCCGTTCCCGCTGCCAGATGAAAAAACCGAATCCGGTTTCGCATCCCGTAGTACCAGTAATGGTGGGATGGATGAAGGCCATCGCCTGAGTTTCAACGACAAAAAAGGCGAAGAAAAGCTAACCATCAGCGCACAGAAAGACCTTCTGCTTACAGTTAATCACGACGTGACAAGTGATATTAAACACGAAGTGAAAAGCAAAATTGGTGCAAACAGGGATACCGAAATTACTAAGGGCAACGACACTCTGGTGCTCAAGCAAGGCAGCCTGTACCTGACGCTCGATAAAGGTGACCTTGAAAATAAAGTCACGGGGAATATCAGCACAAGTCTGAGCAATGGTAACTATACCCTTACTGCCTCCGGGGGGAGTGGGAAAATTAAGACGGATAAAGCCTGTGTTATTGAATCCATTCAGTCCATCGAGCTGAAAGTGGGTTCCAATAAAATATCCCTCTCACCGAGCGGTATTACCATCAGCGGTACGATGATAAAAATCGAAGGTTCGGGTACCACTGAGATAAAAGGGGCTATGACCACGTTGCAGGGAAGCGGTATGACGCAGATTAAAGGCGGCATCATCAATATCGGTTAAGGAGTCATCATGTCTGATTCAAATTATCGCCTGGATGTACCGGAGTGGCAGCGTAATGCACTTCAGCTTGCTTCCACTGAACAATGGGAAAAATCACTCACGCTCTGGGTCGAGCATGTTAAATCCCACGAACTGAGCCTTTGGCTGCTCAAACGCATTGTCGCATTACAGCACGAAGGCAGCACATCGCTACTCGGCGAGATGCAACGCTGGTACGTCGAGCCTGAAGAGAAACTGCGTTGGAAAGTTTTTTATCACGCGGAAAAACTGGGATTTGATACACCGGCGGGGGCACTTGCTCTCTCTTTGTTCTGGTCACAAGGCAGCATGAGCCCGGAAGGGCTGGAGCCTGTTTATCCCGAACCCCATCTCAGCGGACTTATGCTTCGGTGCGTATTAGTCATGCTGGCCGCGCTGGACACTGACTCTCCTGCCAGGGGAGCTGCTGGTTTGCTGACGCAGTGGTTTCATCAGGAGATCGCTTAATGGCACAGCCTGCTGCACGAGTTTCAGATATGCACGTCTGCCCTATGGTGACGCCTGGCCTGCCCCCGATCCCACACGTGGGAGGGCCAATCTTGCCACCCGGAGTCCCTACCGTGCTGATAACGGGTTTACCCGCTGCCACAGTTGGCTCAATGGCGGTTTGCATTGGTCCGCCAGACAGCATTGTCATGGGCAGTGTTAAGGTTTTAATCGGCAATAAACCGGCAGCCAGGATGGGCGATAGCTGTGCCCACGGTGGCACTATTGTCGCCGGCTGCCCTAAAGTACTTATTGGATAATAATATGCAGGAAATTCAGCTAGATATATCATCGCTGTTGATGCCCATCAGCCCGGAGCATCCGGCCGGTATCAACCTTGAATATGAACAAATTTATGACGAGATACGCGAAGCTCGTGAAAGTGACCCGGATTATTTGCCGCAGGATGAGTGGATCATTTCTGAACCACGTAAGGCCGACTGGCACAAGGTACGTACTTTGTGTGAAAACGCGCTTAAACAGCAAAGCAAAGACTTGCAGTTGGTCTGCTGGCTGACCGAGGCCCTTACTCATTTACAGGGCCTTACCGGAACCCAAAATGGCCTTCAGTTGCTCTGTGAATTCATGACGCATTTTTGGTTGCAGTGCTGGCCCGCATTGGATGATGAAGGCACGACTTATCGCTATGGAAAACTTAACCGCCTCGATCGTGATATCAGTCGGGCGCTCTATTCATCCCCGCTCCTCAGTCAACCTGAGTCGGCGCTAGCCCACTGGCGCAAGGTTTTAGCATTCGAGCATAAAATTTGTACCTGGCCAGACTCCCGTAGCGACTTAATCCTCAAAGAGGGGGATATGACTATGGAGAGTTTTGACCGACTAGCTGCGAAATTTTCTTCGATTGAAATCAGCCGACAGGCAGCCACGCTGGAAAGACTGCAGGAACGGCTCGACAGCCTTGAAGCGACATATTTCTCACTGAGTCAGGAAGAACCGCACGCTCTGTTCGACCAGACACGGCAGACGCTAAGCGATACCGCTGACTTTCTGCAACGTCTTGCTGAGCGAGCCATCCCTGACGGCAACGACATGATGAGCCTGAGTTTTGCGGGCGGCCTGACAGAAGCGACTGATAGCGGGGCTGATGATATCCCGGTAAGAAATCAGGCAATGTCGCGGGATGTGGCGATTAGTCAAATGTTGGCCATTGCTCATTTTTTTCGTCAAACCGAACCCTCTTCCCCTGTGCCTTTTTTGATGGATCGTGCCGCAAGCTGGGCAACCATGACGCTTACAGAATGGTTGGAAGAAATGCTGAGTGATAGCGGTAGCTTGCGTGAAATAAACAACGTCCTTAAAGGACAGCATAAAGAATGAAAAATCTCATCATTTCTTCAATGCTGCTCATCATGAGTATGACGCTGTACGGCTGTTCATCCGGTAAGGCTGATAATTCATCCCGGCAAGCAGCAAGGGAACAGGTGACTGCGCCGTTTGCGCCAGGAGCAATCACGCTCAATTTGACCGCAGAACCGGGCCTGAACGCATGGAATGATATCGCTAATAGCTGCACGGTACTGATCATCCAGGCTCAGAACGCCAGCACACTCAACAAACTCATGTCCAGCCCTTTACAGCTGAAAAATCTGTTTAGCGGAGCCGGTACCGAGGATGGCATCTTAAAAGTCGATCGCTATCCCGCTATGCCGGGGCAACAGACCACTCTGCATATTGACCGCAGCGAAAATACACGTCAGATAGCCATCGTCGCGGGGTACTACCCCTTCCCCAAAAAACAGCACATGGCGTTGATTGCGATCCCTGTCTCTACACGTAGTGAAGGATGGTTAACAAAAGAATGGTTTGCAGAGCTGACACCGCTGTCACTAGACATCAAGCTTGGCAGTCAAAGTATCACTCAAATTGAAGGCGCACCTTCCGAACCCGTTGTTCTGGCACAAACGGAACTTGCTGCAAATCCTGCGCAATCAACGTCCTCACAATCGCCATCAGGTTTCCCTTCAGTGCCATCCAATATCTCATCAATACAGCCCGATATCTCGTCAATGGTGAAAGAGAAATAGTATGTATTCTGAACAGCAACAGATTTATTGGTACTCAGGGCTTTACCTGCAGCCTCAACATTTTCAGTCATTGGATCTGCATCATAGCCATATGCTGGCACAGCATCGCCAACGAGCGCAGCCGTGGAATTTCGGCGTGATCCAGTGTGAGATCCACCATGAGATTCTGGTCGATTTTTCTTTAAAAATCGGCCAGTTGCGCATGATCCTGCCTTCGGGGTACTACCTTGAATTCCCAGGAAATTGTCTGATAGAAACCTATCAGTTCCGTGACACCTGGAAGCAGCGTGAAAAACCATTGACGCTGTGGTTGGCATTACGCCGTTTTGACCCAAACCACGCGAATGTCAGTAAAGATACCGGGAGTCGGTGGATCAATCATATCGACGACGAAATGATGAACGATGTCTATCACAACGGACCCGCAAGTGCCGTACCGCGCATTGCCTACAATGTCCGCATCCTAAGCGAGGAAGAGAAAGAAACGGCAGTCGATTGCGAATGCCTGCCTCTTGTGCGGCTGCGTTACGAAAATGACCGAGTGATCCTGGATCCACACTTCAGCCCCCCGGCTATTACGCTTACAGGCTCACCTTCGTTAAATAACTTGCTCAACGGCGTGTACGCAGAACTCAGCAGCCGTGCTCATAAATTTGAAGAGTACAAACGTCCTGAGCATATGTCTCAGGAGGGGAAAAACGGGGAGGATATGACGTTACTGCTGACCATGCGGTCTCTAAATCGCACGCTGCCGCTGCTCAATCACTACTGTAAGACCCCGGATATCCACCCCTGGATTATCTACGGTTTGCTGGTGCAACTGGCCGGGGATCTTTCTTCATTTAATGATATGTGCTCGTTTACCGGCGAATGGCTGGACGGGGGCGCATCGTTAATGCCTTACGATCACTATCGTTTAATTGACTGCTTTATTAGCCTGAAAAGCCATTTGATTGCCTTACTAAACGGTTTGGTACTGGAAGATAGCACCTGGATACCCCTTAAACCCGATGAGCAGGGAGTTTATCTGGGTGACCTGCACCTCATGCAAACTCAGCAGCCTGGCACCATTCTTTTGTTACTACGTTCGGAAAAACTTGATGTATGGAGAAATCACGCACCGGACAGCACCGAGTTCAAAATTGCTACGCGTGAAGCCATAACCGGTTTGATCCAACACGCATTACCGGGGATTAACGCCAGGCTGGAGAACCCTTCTCCACGCGGTGTGCCTAACCGAAAAGACTCTTTCTACTTTTCGATAAATCAACATGAAGACTTGTGGAAAAACGTCGAGAAGCAGCAAAACGTGGCTTTCTACTGGGCCGGTGCACCGGATGACCTCCAGGTACAACTGGTTCTGATGGTGCCTTCATGATGCGACTTATCGATTGTTACTTGCCGGTATTCAAATTGGTAGCAGACTTCACGCACCATCAAGAAGATTTTGAAAATTATGATGATTTTCGCCAAAAATGTATCGTTTGTCTGCAACAGGCCAGGCACGAGGCTGAACATAAAGACATCAGTGACTACGAAAGGGAAATGGCGTTTCTTGCCACAGTCGTCTGGCTGGATGAAACCATTCTGTGCTCGACAAAACAATACCGGCAGCGCTGGCGGCTTGACCTGCTGCAACGCAGTTATTTTCAGACTTCCGTCGGCGGAGAACTTTTTTTTACTCATTTGAATGAGTTGAAAGAAGAGCATCAGCAGGCACGACAAGTGTTTCTTTTCTGCCTTCAAAGCGGGTTTCACGGAAAGTACAGCACACAACAGGATCGCCCTGCATTAGCTCAACTTATTGAGCAACAGCGTCGGCTCTGTTTGCCTGAAAACTGGCAAACATGGCCAAACAATGCCGAGATAACACCGGTTTACATAACAAAGCGTTTACTCAATGTATCGGTAAAAAGTCGATTCTGTCTGGCTTTGTTCGGTATTGCTTCACTCTACGGCTCACTACTATTTCTTCAGGCCTTCTATTTTTTATAAGACATTATGCTAAAAAAATTATTCGTTTTTTCAGGATGGCTGCTGCTTCTCTGCCTGGTGCTGATGTTTTCATTGACCATTGGGCTGTCTCTGGGCTGGGGCACGATCACTATTTTTGGTGTCTGGCTTGGGATCCTTGTGACGGCTGTCTTGCTGCGAACCCTATTATTATGGTTAACGGGATTTGTTAAAGAGAAGAATATTAAGCGTTTTTTCCAGAAATTTCGCCTTTCCCGTCATGAATATGTGCTGTTTGAACACTGGAAATCCGGAGCGGCAATAGTGAAGCGCCTTAAGCGCAACCGACCGGCAATCCCCTGGTACATTTTACTGGGCGATCGCTGTGGCAAAACGTCATTATTGGCAGGATCGGATCTGCCGATGTATTCAAACAATGTCGATGACCGGGATGTCGTGCCGACACAAACACTACGTTGGTGGTTCTTCCGTAATGTGTGCATCCTTGATGTCTCCAGTCATTTCCTCAACGGTAAAGCTATTTATCACCGGGCATGGGGTAAGTTGGTGGGTTGGATCGCGCGGACACCCGCCCCTTCAGGCATTGTCATTGCCATTTCCGTTGCTGACTTCCTGAATGAAGATTTCAGTATGCTGCATGATAAAGCGCGCAAAATTCGCGTGCAGCTTGAACCGCTCACGCGCAAGCTTAAACGCCGGCTTCCCCTTTATCTGATAGTCACACAGTGCGATCAGTTTCCGACATTTAGTCTGTGGCGACAGCAACTATCAGCGGATCAGCAGCAGCAGGCACTCGGCTATTACTGGCAAACCCCACCCGACGTCGATGGCAAAGATGCCTCCACATTATTGCCGTTATTTGCAGCACTGAAAAACGGACTGGATCTGTCGCGCATCAGCATGGGCGGTACTCCCATAGCAAATCATCCTGCCCTGCTGGAGTTTCCGGAGTCCTTTGCTTGCCTGCAAAATTCACTTCGGGTGTTTTTGGCATCACTTTGTGAACCCAACGCTTATTTCACGCCAGTAACACTCGGCGGAGTGTGGTTCACTGCCAGTGAAAAACTAGAAACAAACAAAAGCCGTCGCACCTCTTACTTTATTCATGATTTACTCACGCATCATCTGCCGGTATTCAGCACCTCGCGTGAAGTCGTGTGGCATCGCAATAATAGAGTGCAAGCCACTCTGGGCTACATGTTGCTGGTGGGGTGTGTATTGGGATTGGGTTACAGTGCGATAAAAAATGCGGCAGTGATGCAGCGTGACATTACACGCCTGCGTCCGGCGCAATTAGCACAATTGCTGGTAAGCAATGAAAGTCTTAGTCACACCCCGCTGACTTATTTGCCTTTTTCTCCAATATCTGACCGTCAACACCAGCAGGTTGAGCGGAAACTGGTGGCTGAACTTCCTCCTCGCCAGGTAACCGCAAGCCTTGTACTCACTGAGTTTCAAAACCAGTTCAATGTTGCCTCTGCACAAATGCAGCGTCAGATGATACTCGACCTTGCACAAACTATTCTCACCCATCAAAGCATGCGCGATGGTGCGACGCTCAAAGCGTTAAGTCAGCGGCCTGTGACACCGGCAGAGCTACGTTTGACCGCTAGCGCGCCAGCCGCTGCGCCACTCGTACAACTGACACTGGACCGTTACGTAGCTCAGCAACCCGCAGGAAAGGACCAGTTAATCGCCTTGCGGCAACTCCTCATCTCACTCATAAGGGGTAACTCTAATTTGAGCTGGCTGGTCGCGCCCGCTGATTCGCTGCCGCCATTGCAAAGCAGCGATTACTGGCCCCAGTCTGCTGAGACAACATCTCTTTCGGGTATTTGGACGCATCAAGGCGAAGTTCAGCTCAACGCATGGGTGACTCTTATCAACCAGGCGTTAGCCAGCCCGGAACCAGAACCGACACTGCAACATTTTATGCAAACGTTGCCGGTTCAGCGGCAGGATGCCTGGCATCAGTTTTTGCTAAGTTTGACTCCGTCACTGCAAACCGTCATCCCCCGGACTCTGACTCAGAGTCAGCTTATTTCACTGAGTATTGGGCAAAGCCCGTCCATGAAATTTGCTCAACTTATTCTCTCTGAACTGGACAATATTACGACAGATGATGCGCAGCCATGGCTAAAGGAACTCAGGAAAATTAACGAAATGCGCGTGTTATCCACGGCAAGCCCGACCCTGCAGAAAGTAAAATACGCGGATAATAAACTGCGAAGCATGCTTGGCAGATGGCTACCGGTTGCAAACGCACAAATCCCCAGCCAGGCCTATAGCCTGCACACTGATATATGGCGTAAATGGCAGACTGCACGTAACCAGTCAGCCAATAAAGCGCTGAATCAGGCAACGCTGAGCCCGGAATTAACGGCTGGGTTATTTACGCCGGTACCCGAAGCCAAAACCAGTAATCCGCTGGTGACGCTGTTCACCAGTTACGACCAACTGCGCAGAATCTCCGATCCCCAGGAGCAACAACCTGGCATAGATGCCGTGTGGTCACTGTACCAAAGTGATGCCAATACCCTGCTGGCTCATGCTTTGGCCCGCTCTGGCTGCTGGCTGAATACTGAGTGGCAAAGCAAAGTCATGTGGCCAATGCGCAAGAATGCTGCTACGCAGGATTATGATACCCAGCAAGCGCTCACCTGGCAGTATCTGGCCGATTTCATGCGTGGTCCGGCCAAGGGGCTATTAATAGTTAACGATCAGGGGCCACAAGCCGGTGAATTCCACGGCCAGTCATTACCGCTTACTCCCCAATTCTTAAGTATTGCCAGAAACATTCTGAACCCAGAAGACGTGATGGATATTCCCGTCCGTCAGAATGTTCAGGATGAGGATCGGCTTGCCACGGTCAATGACGAAATTGAAAAAACTTACCAAGAAGCAAAAAACACTTTCAGATCAGCCATATACAGTCAGTGTCATCAGCCAACCGGCAACGGTTCCGGAAGGTGCTCGTCTGATCCCGACAGGGGTACGTTTGTCGCTGGTCTGTCAGAGTGGCACTACCGTACTCGACAGTATGAACTTTGCCGAGACACAAACTTTCCTCTGGCACCCTGGCCAATGTAAGAGCGTAAAGCTGGAAGTGAAGTTTCCTGGTTTTAATGCCAGTTACAGTTATGAAGGAGCCAGTGCATGGCCTGACTTCCTCGATGCATTTTCACACTCGGAAGCCCTGCTAGATGTTCAGGATTTTGAAGAAAACGCAGACCTTCTTGAGCAACTCAATATTAAACACGTACTGGTGCGCTTTCAGATTAATGCTCCACGGTCCCTTCAGGAAGCCTGGCTTACATGGCAGAAGCAGAATGATCAGCTGGATCAACTCAGTGAGCGGCAACAATCGCTGACTGAACAGAGTCACAGCCAGCGGCCTGAATCTGCGTTGCGCGGAAAACTCGCCACACTGCCTGAAAATCCTGCGGAATGTCTTTAATTAACTGAAAGAGCAAATTATGAGCCACTATTTAAAACAAATAATCCAAAAACTCACAGCAGAGAGCCGGGCAAGTCTTGACGATGCAATCAACATGGCGGCTTCACGTACCCACCATGAAGTTGAAATAGAGCACCTGATTTTGTCGTTGATCACCCGTCATAGAACGTTGATGGAAGCCCTCAGTCTGGGAGCCGGCCTGGCACCCGATATCCTTTTAGGATCAGCTCAGCACGCATTGAACACTTTACGCAGTGGCAACAGTCGTGCGCCGATTTTTTCTACCGGTCTGGTCGAATGGCTTGAGATAGCCTGGCTTCATGCCAGCACTCAATGGGAACAAGTCGTGCTTACACCTCAAGCATTGCTTGCCGGTTTATTAGATGGAAGTCCCTTTCCTGATTTAGCCCCCGATGTTCTAAAAGCCCTTACCTGCGACCGAGATGCCGCTGAGCAGATCCTTTTGAATGCATGTAAAGCGCCTTCTAATACAAAGTCATCACATTTTGGGCAAGAAGGTAGTGCACTCAGTAAATTTACCCGAAATCTTAGTGCTCAGGCCCGTAAAGGAGAGCTTGACCCGGTTATCGGGCGGGAACCGGAAATTCGTCAGATGATCGACATTTTACTTCGGCGGCGTCAAAACAACCCAATTCTTACTGGCGACCCTGGCGTTGGAAAAACGGCATTGGTAGAAGGTTTGGCCCTGCGAATTGCTGCAGGTTACGTACCGGACTCTCTAAAATCTATGGAGGTGCTGACGCTGGATTTGGGACTGCTTCAGGCGGGAGCAAGCGTAAAAGGCGAGTTTGAAAATCGTCTTCAGGCGTTGATGAAAGAGATAGCCAGCGCCCCTCAGCCGATTATTTTATTTATCGACGAAGCTCCTACGCTGATTGGTGCCGGTGGTCAGGCAGGACAGAACGACGCGGCAAACCTGCTCAAACCCGCACTCGCCCGGGGGGAACTGCGCGTAGTTGCCGCCACGACATGGGTGGAATATAAGAAATATTTCGAAAAAGATGCCGCCCTGGCACGTCGATTTCAACGAGTACAGGTGGGTGAGCCTGGGGTCGAAAGTGCCACCGCCATGTTACGGTGCATTGCTCCCGCGATGTCACGCCACCACGGCGTGCAGATCCTGGAAAGTGCGATCCATGCTGCAGTCACGCTCTCGAGTCGTTACATCACAGGGCGGCAGCTACCGGATAAATCAGTCAGTTTGCTCGATACTGCCTGTGCACGGGTTGCGGTTTCCCAATCTCATAAACCCAAAGAGATTGAGGATATCGATGTCCTGCTCAACAACCTGTATACCGAGCGTCAGGCGCTTTTAAAAGAGGGTCAGCATGAAAAGCGCCTTGAACAGCTGTCACTGAGGGAAAGTGAATTCGTTGCGGACCTCGCCAGCCTTATGCCGCTATGGGAGGAACAAAAACATCAGGTACAACAAATCCTGCAAAGTAATGATGCTCAACTAACAGCCCGGTGTCGCAAGAAGCTTACGCAGCTCCATCAGACTAAAGCACTGGTATTTGACTGTGTTGATGCCACGTGTATTGCCGATGTTGTCTCAACCTGGACCGGTGTGCCACTTGGGCGCATCATTGAAAATGAACAGCAACAGCTCAGCGTGCTGCTTCAGCGCCTTGAACAGCGCGTGGTCGGTCAACGTCACGCTCTTTCCAGTATTGCGACACAAATTCGCATTAGCCGGGCCAATATGAGCGATCCGCTTAAACCCACCGGAGTCTACATGCTCGCTGGCCCTTCAGGGGTAGGCAAGACCGAAACGGCCCTGGCCCTGGCTGAACTACTTTGCGGCGGTGAACAAAGTCTGGTAACGGTCAATATGTCTGAATACCAGGAAGCCCACAGTGTATCGGGCCTGAAAGGATCCCCTCCAGGTTATGTGGGTTACGGTCAGGGTGGTACGCTGACTGAAGCGGTTAAACGTAACCCCTACAGCGTGGTGTTACTGGACGAAGTAGAAAAAGCACATCCCGACGTCATGGAGCTCTTTTACCAGGTATTCGACAAAGGGGTAATTGAAGATGCAGAAGGTCAGCTCATCAATTTTCGTAATACGCTGATCATTATGACCTCAAACCTCGCCAGCGGTCACATCACCGCGGCTTGCGCAGCAGGAGAAAACTCTCCGGAAAAACTCTGCGAACTTATCCGTCCCGAGTTTGAGCGTGTTTTCCGTCCGGCATTAATGGGACGTATCACACTCATTCCTTACCTCCCGTTACAGCCTGATACGCTGGCACAAATCATCAGATTAAAACTTGGGCATATTTGCCAGCGATATGACAGCGCTAGCCTGGGCGAAATTCAGCTCAGCTATAGCGAAAGCACTGTTGCCTGGGTAGCCGCAATGTGCAAAGTGAATCAGAGTGGTGCTCGTGATATCGACCAGGTGTTAAACCAGCATATGTTGCCGCTACTGGCAGACAATCTGCTCCAGGATAAGAAGAAACGCCGGGGAACTATGAAGATAGGTATCAGTAAAGACAAACAAGTGACGTTGAAAACTTATGACAAAAATTAATTACGGCACACAGCTCGATGAGCTGAAAATTAACTGCCATGATCCCCGTCATCGCAATGAATTTCTGCTGCTGAGCAACAGCGTCAACAGTTGGAAAATGCACGTTCATGACCGGTCGTGGTGGCTGTTGCAGGAAAACATGTGTCTGGAGCTCTTTCAGCGCTTTGGCTACGACTTGCAAAGTGGCGTATGGTTTTGCCTGATAAGCTGTCAGCGTCACGGTTGGGCAGGTATTGCTAATGCCACGCTATTGCTTGCCGAGGCTTTTACCAGGAAACAGCGCCAGTGCTGGCCCCCTCTGGCGGCAACAGATCTGCGCCAGCAAATCATCGAATGGTACTGCACCTACTCTGCTACCAGTATTTATGGTTTACCCGTGCGAAATGTCGACGCGACAGTCCTCCAGCAACTGGAAGATGCTGTGTCGGTATTACTTGCACAGGCGGTGAACCTGCAGTCTCGCAGCCAGACTACGCTACGCAGCCTCCAGGACTACCTGCATGCCAGCAGGCAATCGCTACAAAAACGCGCGTTGGTAACCCAACCTGTAACCCCTTCCCCCTCCGCTGTGACTGCCGTTCACCCATCGCAAGTGGAGCAAACAACATTTTCATCGCCACGTCCGTGGAAGGCGTTGATCCTAACTGGAGCCACCAGTGTTATCTTAACTCTTGCGGTCGTCAGTGCCATACAATGGCTGGGAAGTCCTTCTGCAGCCATCAGTTTAAATAAAATATGGCCAGGTAATTTCATATCAAGAAGCTGGCAAAATAAGCTGGCGGAACAAACTACCAGCTTGCCGACTATAAACAGTTGGGCACGGGTAAAGAGTCAGTTAGATAATTTAGAGCAACGTCTGCTAGACGCTGAGCAAAAACGCAAACCCTATATGACGATCTCTGAGCTAAAAACCGAGATTTATAATATGAGGCAAACCCTGCAACAAGGAGGAGAACCAGTACAAGCTCAGTTGGATGATTTGCAAATAAAAATTGATAACAAACAACCGGTGAGCGCTGCAGAGATAAATGTTGTATCACAACATCTTGATGCGTTAAATAGTCGTTTAGTCCAGCTTAGGAATAAATGATAAAGGTTTAATTCATATGGCGCATGAGGAGATTTACATAAAAAATCGCATGAAGAAATTACATGGCTTACTGATGCGAATCAATTCACGCGCATTTCGATACGGATAAAGCACTCGAAAAAAAACCTTAGAGCAGTGCCTGGTGTAATGGTGCGCTCTGGCATGAGTGTAATTAATGCGAATGTGAAAATTCCTGACGGTGATGGTCTCGCTTCAATATTAAGGTATTCTTCCGGGGGGGGTATTAAGTATGGTTAGGATTATGATTAATAATATGGGGTTATTTCACTTATTAATGATTTAGAATTGCGGATTTTACAGCAGCTCACCGTGGAGCTGTTGTAAAATACTCTTCTATGAAATAAAAATAATTAAAGCGAGTTAATTGTCACTGAAATCACTAAATTTGGAACTTCTACTATTATTGGATCCGAACGAGGAAAAACTAGAAAAATCAGATGCTCTGCGCGAATCTGCGGAGCCAGGGCCTATACTTAAACGTTCGAAGTCGTATTCCTGAAAAAGACTTTCTGGCAGAAGACGCTTTATATTAGGATATAAATTAGTCTGTCTTAAAGAAGGTGATGGTTGATAATGCCCGCTATTGTTTGCCCACGAAATTAAAGTACCAAAGCGAAAAAGCATGTCGCCTGCGAAAAGTACATCTTCACATTTTGTCAGAGACGTGTGCCCTTCCACTTCGAACCTATCACTCGAGTTAAATGCATTATCAGCGCCTGTGCAATTAACTCCAGACCGCCGGGAGTCATTACGACTTCCTGACAAAAACTGATTTATCGGGTCATAGGCTTTTCCGCAATAAATTTGAGAGGGGTTAGTGGCTAAGATAACAAATAAGAACCGCCCATTTAATTCTGGCTGGGGTTGTACGCCACCATTAACCGGAGATATGAAATAAAGACCACTATGTGCGCGCTGTAGAATGAATATTTTATTACTTGCCGCTGGGGTTTGTGGGGTCGTTAGTTTAAGCCCCAGGGGCAGTAAATTTCCTTTGGCAGCATTATGACGCTTTAATAATTCCAGATTTTCACGAGTTAGGTTACGTGAAAAATACACATCCAATAGTTTGAGTTCTTTTTGGCTTAACATGATTAAATCCATTTAAAATGTAACTAATTAAAATTATAACAGTAAAGTCATATCAAAATAAATACTAAAATTAAAAATTAATATATACATATCATGAATGTATGAGCTCCGATTCAAACGACAAACATACTGTCGCAAAGGGCATTGCCTTGCCAACTTTGTGCTTTCTCCAGCAAGGCGTTAGTCCGGCGAGGGCAAAGGGTCAAATTTTTTCCTGATTAACCCGCGCGGACAGTTCCCGAAGGCTTTCTTTCCTTTCGCTGTAGCGGTCTGCCAGATAAGCGGTGTGTCCTTTGAGGAGCAACGTGATTTTGAACAACTCTTCTGTCACGTCCACAATCCGGTCATACCAGGCCGATGGTTTCATGCGCCCGTCCTCGTCAAATTCCTGCCATGCTTTTGGCACGGATGACTGATTGGGAATAGTGAACATCCGCATCCAGCGACCAAGGATTCGCATCTGATTGACCGTATTAAAGGACTGCGACCCGCCGCTCACCTGCATCACTGCCAGCGTCTTGCCTTGCGAAGGACGCACCGCGCCTTCACTGAGCGGTATCCAGTCGATCTGCGCTTTCATCACTGAACTCATGGCGCCGTGTCTTTCCGGAGAACTCCAGACCATTCCGTCACACCACCGGACTAGCTCCCTTAATTCGAGCACTTTCGGATGAGTATGCGGCGCATCATCAGGCAACGGCAAACCGGAAGGGTTAAACATTTTCACTTCAGCGCCCATTTTTGTCAGCAACCGCCCCGCTTCTTCAGCGACGAAACGGCTGTAGGAACGCTCACGCACTGAACCGTAGAGGATGAGAATTCGGGGGCTGTCTTCGGGACTGCACTCAAGTTTGCTGGCAATGGCGTCGTCAAAACACGCCTGTTTGATTGCAGGTAAATGCGTCATAAAAATTTTCCGTTTCGTAAGTTATGCTTTAAAACCTAACATATATGTAATAACATATGTATAAATACTTCATATCGAGGTTTGCTATGTTACTCCCGGTTCAGCTTTTTAAACTCCTTGCCGATGAAACCCGCTCAACCATCGTGATGCTTCTGCGGGAATCGGGTGAGCTGTGTGTCTGTGATATTTGTGCAGCAACGGAAGAGTCTCAGCCCAAAATATCGCGTCATATGGCCATGTTACGTGAGGCCGGAATGGTTATTGATCGACGTGAAGGGAAATGGGTGCATTACCGTCTGTCACCTCATATACCTGCCTGGGCTGCGGCCATTATTGATTGTGCATGGAATTGTGAAAGAGAGAACGTGCGCAAAAAACTCGCCAGCGCGGCCTCAGTTTCTTGCTGAATATGAATAAACACATGTATTTATGTGAATGTATAAGGGGTCTCTGATGTTACTGGCGGGTGCCATTTTTGTATTCACCCTGATTCTGGTTATCTGGCAGCCCAGAGGGCTGGGGATTGGCTGGAGTGCTGCGCTGGGAGCCGGTCTGGCATTGCTGACAGGTGTAGTTCATCTGGCTGATATTCCGATTGTCTGGCAGAT
Source organism: Rahnella woolbedingensis (assembly GCF_003602095.1). Lineage (GTDB taxonomy): Bacteria > Pseudomonadota > Gammaproteobacteria > Enterobacterales > Enterobacteriaceae > Rahnella > Rahnella woolbedingensis. Next base: position 22,785 of record NZ_RAHH01000037.1, read on the forward strand.
TGTCTGGAATGCGACCGCGACCTTTATCGCCGTGATCATCATCAGTCTGTTGCTCGATGAATCAGGTTTTTTTGAGTGGGCGGCACTGCATGTTGCCCGCCTCGGCAATGGCCGGGGGCGACTACTCTTTACCTTGATTGTTCTGCTTGGCGCGATGGTCGCTGCATTATTCGCTAATGATGGTGCCGCGCTTATTCTGACGCCCATCGTTATTGCGATGTTGCTGGCACTCGGATTCAGTCAGCGGGCAACGTTAGCTTTTGTTATGGCCGCAGGTTTTATTGCCGATGCTGCCAGTCTGCCGCTGATTGTCTCGAATCTGGTCAATATCGTGTCGGCGGATTTCTTTAAACTCGGATTTTCTGAATATGCCGCCGTAATGGTGCCGGTCAATCTGGCGGCTATCGCGGCAACATTGGTGATGTTGCACCTGTTTTTCCGCAAAGATATTCCTGCTTTTTACGATGTCGCGCTGTTGAAAGAGCCGAAAGCCGCTATCCGTGATATCGGAACCTTTAAAACCGGCTGGATAGTTCTGGTTTTACTGCTGGTGGGATTCTTTGCTCTGGAGCCACTGGGTGTGCCGGTCAGTCTGGTTGCCGCTGCGGGCGCCCTGCTTTTGCTGGCTGTTGCGAAGAAAGGGCATGCCATTAACACCGGCAAAGTGATACGTGGCGCGCCGTGGCAAATCGTGATTTTCTCGCTGGGCATGTATCTGGTGGTCTATGGATTACGCAACGCCGGGCTGACCCACTATCTTTCCTCACTGCTAAATGCTCTCTCGGATCAGGGGTTATGGGTAGCCACTCTGGGAACGGGTTTCCTCACGGCTTTTCTGTCATCCGTTATGAATAATATGCCCACTGTTCTTATCGGCGCACTGTCTGTTGATGGCAGCACAGCGACCGGCGTCATCAGGCAGGCACTGATTTACGCCAATGCGATAGGCAGCGATCTGGGGCCCAAAATCACACCGATTGGCAGTCTGGCAACTTTGCTGTGGCTGCATGTTTTGTCGCAGAAAAATATCAAAATCACCTGGGGATATTACTTTCGGGTGGGCGTGGTCATGACTGTTCCGGTGTTGTTCGTCACGCTTGCCGCGCTGGTGTTGCGGCTCTCTGTCACTTTCTAATGAGATACCGATATGAGCAAAATTACTATCTATCACAACCCGGCTTGCGGCACGTCCCGTAACACGCTGGAAATGATCCGCAACAGCGGCAATGAACCGAGTATTATTTACTATCTCGATACCCCTCCATTGCATGATGAACTGAAAAAACTGATTGCAGATATGGGCATTACGGTGCGTGCATTGCTGCGAAAGAACGTTGAGCCTTATGAGCATCTGGGGCTGGCAGAGGATGTTTTCACCGATGAACAGCTGATTAATTATATGTTGCAGCATCCCATTCTCATCAATCGTCCGATTGTGGTGACGCCCCTGGGAACCCGGCTATGTCGTCCGTCTGAGGAGGTGCTGGGCATTTTGCCTGATGCGCAACGCGGTGCGTTGACTAAAGAAGACGGCGAGCAGGTGGTGGATGGTGAGGGGAAACAAATCAGTAAGCACAGTTAAAATCTGGCAGTTCTAAAACGCTATCGTTTACGCTAATGTTATGAAATTGTATGGCTCCCCTGTTTCATCTATATTTAAAGCCAGAAGACGCTTCATATATCAGCACGTTGAGCTTCCCTGAAAACAAATAATGGGGGGGGAATGTTCACGGAGAATCTATGTTGAAATACCCGAATATCCGTGAACAAAACTGGCCAGCTGCCGGCCTGAGACACGTTGTTATTTTTCTGATTCTAGGGCTGCTTTTCTGCTGCAACCCCTTATCTGCCGCTCCGCTTGCGTTAACTCTTTTACCTCATACCTCCGCCAGCGCGGTCGAGCTGGAAAAAAATGCGGCCTACACCCACTGGCTGACACTGCATCCGGTTTTACGCGTCGGGGTTGTGGCACCTGCGCATCCTCCTTTTCAGGTCAATATTGATCCGAAAGATTTTGAGTGACTGACGGCAGATTATCTGGCCTTACTGGCATCCGCGCTCGGCGTGAAATTCCATATTTTACAATATCCCGACCGGCAGGCTGTCGTTGCGGCGTTAGGATCATCTGACGTTGATATGATTACCGGGGATCAGCCACTGGCGCAGGCCCATCCTTCGCTGATAGCGACGAACCCCTATCTTGAGGATCACGCTGTGCTCGCCAGCCAGATTCCGGTAGCAAAAAACGAGACATTGCGCGGGAAAACGCTGGTGTATGTTGGCGATGAAAAGCTGCGAACTGCCCTTGATAAAGCTTATCCGCAGGCAAAAAGGGTCGCGCAAACGGACTATTACACCGCGATGGCATCGGTCGCCAATAACGAAAATGTGGTGATGTGGGCTAACTATGTCACCGCTGAAGAGATAAACCGGCGTATTTACGATAACCGGTTAATTTTGTCGCCGGATGACGTGATGCCGGTTCAGGATCTGCACTTTATCACCCGGCAGGATTTACCGGAACTGGCGGCTGCCATTAATGCGGCGCTGGAAAATATCAGCACGCAAACGCGCAGTCGTATTGCCCAGACCTGGGGGCTGAGTCCGGTCACGACCGGGCAAGTCGAAACGCCGGTGCAAACCGCAGAGGAGCGTGACTGGATTGCCCGTCATCCGGTGGTGCAGGTGCTTGTCGTCAACACTCATATTCCGCTGACGTACATCAACGATGACGGAGAAGAAAGTGGTTATACCATCTCGTTGCTGAAAAAAATCGGGGAACAAAACGGCATCACATTTCGCTGGCAGGCTTTCCGCAATGTGACAGAAATGCGCGCACAGATCAAAAAGGCCCCTGACTCGCTGATTGCTGCTGCTGACGCTTCTGCCAATGAAGATGCTGACATCATTTTTTCCCGTCCATATCAGATTTCAAACTGGGTTCTGGTGACCCGAAAAAACTTTCCGGCGGTCACCTCTCTGGCTGAGATGCAGGGGAAGAAAGTGGCGGTGTTCACCGGCAGTTATTATCTGCCCGCACTGCGTGAACAGTTTCCGCAAGTTGAGTTCGTTGAAGATGATTTTTCGCTGGAAACCGCGCTTTCGCTTCTGACTCACCGGCTTGATGGCGCGATAGTGCCGCAAACCGCCGCCAATTTTGTGCTGAAAAGTTACCTTGAGGATCGTTTTCGCATAGCCCTCACCCTGCTCGTTCAGCCGCTGCGGCTGGCGATGGCCACCAGCGCCAGAAATAAGCCGCTGATCTCCGTTATTGATAAAGCGTTGCGCGAAGTACCGCCCCGCGCGATGGATGCACAACTGACCGGCTGGCAGATGCGCTATGCGCTGGAACGCTTTGAAATCTGGGGGCGCTACCGCACTGCTATTATTATCGCCTCGGCGGTGCTCATTGTGATTGCACTGCTGCTGGCATTTTATTTCTGGCGTAACCGCTTTCTGAAACGCAACCTCGCAATGCAGCAAAAACTACAAAATGAACTGGAAGCCGCTAAAAGACAGGTGGAAAAAGCCAGTGAATCCAAAAGCGTATTCCTTTCGCAAATGAGCCATGAAATCCGCACGCCGATGAGTGCTTTGACCGGCCTGCTGGAGCTGGAAAATATTGGCCAGTCCTCGCCGGAGCAGCGTCGAAATAACATCGCCGTCGCCTGGGAATCCTCAAAATCGTTACTGATGCTGGTGGGCGATATTCTTGATATGGCAAAAATCGAATCCGGGACTTTTACCGTACGCAGCGTGCCGGTTTCTCTGAAAGAAATGCTTAACAGTGTCAGCACGTTATTTCGTCACAGTGCGGAAGAAAAAGGGCTGACTTTGCAATCTCAGCTCGATGTGCAGGCTGACCGCATTCTTTTTGATCCGCTGATGCTTCAACAAATCGCCTCCAACTTGCTGAGTAACGCCATCAAATTCACCCCGCACGGCGAGGTGGAAATCATCATTTATCAGACCAAAACGGTCAGCGACAACCAAAATGAATATGTGCTGGAAGTCTGTGATTCCGGCCCCGGATTAACCGCAGAGCAGCAAACTGCCATCTTCGAGCCTTTCGTTCAGGTCGGATCCGCCCGGATGGCTCAGCACGGCACCGGGCTTGGGCTGAGCATTTGCCGCCAGCTTGCCGGATTACTCAGCGGTACGCTGGAAGTGGAAAGTACCTCTGGCGAAGGCACAACGTTTATTTTCCGCTTTTCTGCCCCGCCAGACCCGGGCACTCAGGCCTTGTCAGAGCAGATTGTCAGGCAGGAAACACATAATCCGCTCAATATTTTACTGGTGGACGATCACGCGCCCAACCGGCTGTTACTGGCGCAACAGCTTGAGTTTGCCGGTCATCACACTGTGGCGGCGGAAAATGGTGAACAGGCGCTGCGGTTATGGCTGGCTGAGGAGCCGCCTTTTGACATGGTGATCACTGACTGCAATATGCCGGGAATGAGTGGCTTTGAGCTGGTTCGCCAGCTGCGCGAACATGAGACGCTGGCCGGACGTCCGCCACAGCCGATGTTTGGATTAACAGCCATGGCGGAACAAAAGGTGGTTGCGCTGGCCACCCGCGCTGGAATGACCGACTGCCTGTTTAAGCCCGTCGATCTGGCCCGCCTGTTTGCGTGCATAAGTGGTGTCGAAAGCATTAAAACCGAGCCGCCTGTTTTTCTGACGTTACACAAGCTCGCACAATCACAACCCGAAACATTCCGCACGCTGATTTTGGCAGTTATTGAGAAGAATCAGCAGGACAAAGCGGCGTTAAAGCAGGCCATCACTGATGAAGATTTTGACGAAATACAGCGTATAGCCCACAGTCTGGTTGGCGGAGCACGGATAATAGATGCAACCGCGCTGGCGGACGAATGCCAGCAAATCGAGACAGCGGCTCAGGACAAAAATTTACCCCGTATTATCTCGCTGGCCTCCGCTTGTGAAGAGCGGATAGCACAGCTGGAAAATCAACTCAGACAGGTGCTGCATGACATTGAAAAGAACCAAGCCGTTGGGCAGTAAACGCAGGTTTGTGACATGAAAAAAATCTTTATTGTAGACGATCATCCCGTCTCTCAGCTTGCGGTAAAAGTCGTGGCAACGGGCAATGGTTATGAGGTGGCAGGAACATGCGATAACGGTCGTGATGCCCTCATGTCCCTGCGAACGCTCGCGGCAGATCTGGTGGTTGTCGACATTGACATTCCCCCGCCCAACGGACTTGAAGTGATTAAACGCCTGCGTGATGAGGGGTTTGCCGGCGGTATTCTGGTACTTACCGCGCATAACGATCAGCATTTTGTGGATCGTGCGCGCACCGCCGGGGCAAATGGCTTCATCAGTAAAAATAATCAACTTGATCAACTCGCCGATGCCTTCAGGGCGGTGATGAACGGTTATGAGTTCTTTCCGCAGCGTCAGAGCCCCGCGACTGCTGTTACACCTTTACAGTCCGAGCAGGAACTGTTGAGTCTGCTGTCTAACCGTGAAGTGCAGGTGCTGGGATATATTGCCCGGGGAGAAATGCTGGTGGACATCGCAGAAAAACTGCACGTCAGCAATAAATCGGTCAGCACCTATAAACGACGGATTATGAGTAAGCTGGGCTTTAGCAAAACGCTTGAGATGATTGAATTCGCCAAACGCAATCATCTTGCCTGATGGTCAGATTTCAGCGGATTGCCGCAAAGCGATCCGCTGAACACGCTACTGATAGGTGGTGGTAAAGGTAGCGCTGGCGTCGGCTTTACCCGGCGTGATGGCGGACGATGTCTGGAAATAGCGCGCCCGGAGGTCGATGGCAAACATACCTTCGCTGGCGGTGGTGGCAATTTTGAGCATTTCACCCAATGCGACGGGTGTCTCATTGTAGAGCACCTGCACGCCGACGCCGGTTGCTGTCTGGCCAGCCCCTCCTGCATCTATATTCAGAACGCCCCGGCTGGCATCTGCCGCGCCCGCGCTGCCCGGCTCGAGGGTCAGATTCACATTGGTCGCCTCGTCGCAGTTCAGATCAATAGTGAAAGGCACCTCGACGCTGGTACTGCCTGTGCCGGAAAAGTCGGTGTTTTTCGTCCTTCCCATGTTCACCGTAATATTGCTGTTAGTCACGGTGCACGCCACCGTTTGCACCTGTCCGCCTGACAGCGTGTAATTGAGCACATTCAATTCGCCTGAGACCAGCGCCTGCGCAAATGAGCCGGTCGTGATCGGACCTGAACCTGTCACCGGCGCGATTTTTACCAGCTGAAGCTGGAAACTCCCCCAGGTACCCCCGCACAGACGCCACCAGTTATCAGCGTTACGGCAAGACACGCCAGAAATACGACGTGGCAACGGACCGGTGCCGTAGCGCCCGGCCGTCGAACCTGCGCCAGAGGTTACGATGCGAAATGCCAGCCCGGCAACACCAGACTGATACAAGGCTTGCGCGTTATAACTTACCGGGGCGAAAGCGCCGCCGCCTGCCGCCCATTGGGTGACAAATCCTGACGTCGTGCACTGGATAAAATCATTGCGGCTGCCAAGCGCGTTATTGGTCACGGTGGCGACCACACTCCCCACCGGCGCATCACGCTGAACCACCACGTGGCCGAGATTAAGCGCCACGGAGTCACTGGTGGCAAAACGATTATCCATAAAACTGCATGACGCCAGCGCGCCCTTCGCTGCCAGCATCAGCACGCAGCCGGTTATCCATTGCATCGGCATTTTTCTCATTCTGGACCTGTTCATTATTGATAAGTCATCGTAAAGGTGGCGTTGGCATCAGCTTTACCGGGTGTGACCGCCGGCAGCGTCTGGTAATAACGGGCTTTAAGCGGCACGGCATAAGCCCCGTCGGCGGTGGTACGGGCCACTGTCACCCGCGTACCCAATGCAACCGGTGCGTTGTTAAACAGAATCTGAACGCCGACCCCGCTGGCGCTATCTGCGGCCCCGGCGTTGTCGAGATTCAGCACGCCTTTGGTGGCGTCAGCGGCACCGGAACTGCCGGCTGCGAGTGTCATATTGATATTGGTGGACGCATCGCAGTTTAGCGCAATCGAAAAATCCGCTTCGCCGCTGGTGCTGCCCGGCCCGCTGAAATCAGTATTTTTGGCTTTACCCATATTCACGGTGATATTGCTGTTAGTCACCGAACAGGCCACCGTTTGCACCGTACCGCTGGCAATGGCGTATTCGAGAATGTTGGTTTCCCCGACGACAAGAGCCTGGGTGATGGTCCCGGTGGTCAGCGGGCCGGAACCCGTGACCTGTGCGATTTTCACCAGCTGAAGCTGATAGTTTCCCCAAGTGCCACCGCATAAACGCCACCAGCCGCTGCCCGTTGTACAGGCGGTGCTGGTGACCTGACGCGGCAACGGGCCGGTGCCGTAACGTCCGGCGGTGGTGCCGGCCCCCGGTGTCACAATCCTGAATGCCAGCCCTTCGATACCGGACTGATAAAGCGTCTGGCCGCCATAAGTCACCGGTGCATAGCCTGCGCCCGCCGCCCATTGGGACCGAAAACCGGTAGCGTTACATTCGATAAAGTTATTGCGCCCGCCGAGCACCGTGTTGGTGGTGCTCCAGACGACGGTTCCTACCGGCGTATCGCGCTGCACAATGATCGACCCAAGACTGAGCTGAACGGAGTCATTGGGGGTAAACCGGCTGTCCATAAATCCGCAGGATGCCAGCGCGCCTTTTGAAATCATCAGCAGCAAGGCGCAGGAAAGCACGCGGTTGTGGACGATTTTTTTGATTAACATTTTCATTTTCATACCTTATTCGTCAGGTGCTCAGCGGCACTGACCGTTGATCGCAGGAATTCCTTCGCCGCTGGTGTTCTGGCTGAGACGATAACTCACCCGGCACTGACGATCGGCTTCTTTGCCCCACTGAACATGCAACGTGCCCTGGTTTTTAAGACCGGCGAGATACACCTGTCCGCCGTCACCCACGATGCTGCTGCCTGCATCCGGGTCGGCTTCATTCACCACGGTTGCGCCAAACGGCACGGCTTTTCCGTCCATGCGGATAAGGGTCATCAGTGCCCGTTGTCCCACCTGGGCACGGTAATCCGCCCGAACCACGGCACCACGGGTTGGTACCACGGTGCGGCTGGTTTGTTTGAGGTCTACGTTATCCGCCAGCGTTTCAGTGCTCAGCGTGACGTCATTACGACGGTAAGGCATCAGGTTCGGCACCAGCGCATAGCCACGATAGTCGGTACTCACGCCGGTCTGGTTATTGACATCCACCCCTGACGCGCACGGTACTTTGACCAGACCAAAGGTTTCGCCCATGGTCTGACCGGCAGTCACGCCATCGGCGTGCGCTACAATGGCGCCCTGAACGCCGTAGTTCATCGTGCGCTGCCCATCGCTGTAGCTATAGCCGCCGTTGACTTCGCCGTACGTGCCGCGATAGTTCGCGCTGGCATAACCGGTATTGCCCTGTCCTTTCGAGGCATAGCCCTGCGTGACGTTCCAGTTAAGGTTGTTGTCTTCCAGCGCCGTGCCGTTAAGCCCGGCGGTATTCACCGTGCCGCGTGATTTGCTGCTGCTCACGTTGTAACTGGCGTAGGTTTTGCTCAGCCAGCGATCCAGCGGAATGCTCAGGTTCAGCGAAACCACGTCATCGCGTTCAAACGTTTTGCCGTAGCTGTTTTCACCGGCACCGGAAGAAGTGGTGTTACGGTTCATTGCATAATTGAGGCTATAGCTGATGCCGTCCCAGCTGTTGTTGTAACCCAGATTCCAGGAGGATGTTTTACGGCCAGTACCCCAGTAATCCTCGCTGATCGCCCCGACGGACAAATAGCCCCGTTCGTCGCCCAGATCCTGACTTAGCGTCAGTTCGGCGCGGTTACGTTTGCGTTCGTTACGCAGCGCATAAGGATTATCGCTGTAGGTTTCCAGCACATCCGCCAGCGTATAAAACCCGGAAGTGGAATAGCGGTATCCGGCAATGGCGATATGGGTACCGGTTTCAGCCAGACTTTTGCTATAACGGATCCGCCAGGACTGGCCCTGACGGGTAGTCTCATCTTTCGGCTCGCCCCAGGATTGCGTGACATCGGCAGAGACAGCACCGAGGGCACCGAGGTTCTGGCCGATACCGCCGGCCACCGAGCGGTAATGTTCCGCGGTCTGCGCGCCGGTGTATAAGGTCATGCCTTTGCCGACGCCGTAAATTGCCGTCCCCTGAGCAAAAGGTGTTTTCTCAACGCTGGTGTCATAGGCGCGGTACTGACCGCCGGTCAGGCTAAAACGCAGTCGCCCTTCCCGCTGTAATACCGGCAGAGACGCAAACGGCACCACCATATTTTGCTCGCTGCCATCGGCTTCTTTCACCGTGACGTACAGGTCGCCGCTGCCCCCGGTCGGGAACATATCGGTAATCTCAAATGCTCCGGCGGGTACGGTAGTCTGATAAATCACGTAGCCGTTCTGGCGGACAATCACCTGCGCGCTGTTACTGCGGGCAATACCCCGCACCACCGGCGCATAGCCGCGTAAACTTTCCGGCAACATTTCGTCATCGGAAGCCAGCTGCACACCACGAAACGGCACGCTGTCAAACACGTCCGACGGTGCCAGGCTTTCACCCAGCGTCAGCTGACTTTTGAACGGCACGATGCTGCGCTGTGCGTAGCTGTACACCGTGTTCCACTTATCGCCTTCGCCACCGCCGTTGCGTGACCAGGTGGAATAGTTACGAAAACGCCACGCTCCGAGATTCAGCCCCGGCCGCAGGTTGACGTACTGGCTGTTGCCGGACCCGCCCTGCGCATTGTCGAGTTCACTGACGCCGCTGAAGCTGTAGTTGAGCAGTGCCGCATTGATGCCTTCATCCCACTGTGACGGCGGAACATAACCGCGAATGCGCGGATTGACGGACGCCTGTGGAATGGAAATGTCCAGACGCTGGGCACTGAACACAAATTCTGCCGAGCCATCCGGAATGGCGGAGAGCGTGACACAGCGCGCCCCAGCAGGCTGGAGATCGGGGAATAAATCGACCCGCACGCCGTACGCGGCCAGTTCGGCGGCATCCAGGCAAGGCTGCAAGCCTTTATCTGGCGTCTGAAAAAAGGTCACTTCCCGGCTGTCTACCTTGTCGTTATTGAGGTAAATGTCGACGGGATAACGCCCCGGCAGCTGTCCTCCGTTTTCGAATGCGGACAAATCAGGCGCGGTGCCTTCTTCGCCGGTCTGCTGCAACAGCGCCGGATTAAAATAATCCCTGGCCTGTGCGGTCAGTGAAGGCAGGAGCAGCGCGACGGCGATCGCCAGAGAGGTCGGACGAAAGCCAGGACGGCTTTTTTCAGCTTGAGTTAAAAGGCGCATTATTTTTTCCAGCGGGTCGGTTTCCAATACTTAAAGAGACGATTTATGCACTGCGCCAATGGCGCCGTAATCACTAATAACTTTCCATTCGATCTGATTGCCGCGGGCATCCGGCGGCAGCGAAAACAAGGCGGTGGCATGAGGTGCCACGTAAGTCACTTTTTCAAGCGGGCGGCCATTGACGCTCACAGACTGGAAATTGATGTAATAAGGCGTCGGGTTATTCACCGCTAATGTCTGCCCCTGACGGGTCCATTTCAGACCGCTGCTGGCTTTTTCCGGGCTTGAGTTTTTCAATGCCTGCGGACGGTAAATCAGCTTGATCCGCGTGTTGATCGCCAGTTGCAGCGTGTTTTCTGAACGAGAAGGATCCGCTGTGGGGATCGACTTGATGTTCAGCCAGTACAGGGTTTCGCGGTCGGCGGCGAGGCGCGGCGCAGTTTGCATAATGCGCAAGGTATTTTTTTGATTACCGTCCAGACGGAACAATGGTGGCGTCACGATAAAGCTGCTTTTATCGCTTTGCCCTGCTTCGTTTTCCACCCATGACTGGATGAGGTAAGGCGCGCTGTCCGGGTTTTCTAAACTGATGGAGGCTTCTTTTTTGCCACCGTCATAAATGACCCGCGTTCCGCCGACAATCACACCGGCGTGAGCGATTCCGCTGCCTGCAAGAAAGCCGGCTAACAAGAGTGCTGAAATTTTGGTCTTCACCATGAAAACTCCTGGGTTAAAAAAGCCGGCCAACTGGCCGGCTCAGAAGAAAATGGCAGAACGTTCTGCCGCGCTGAATCAGTTGTAAACAACACTGAATGTGGCGGTAGCATTAGCCGGACCTGCCGTGACCGTCGCCGCTTTAGAGATGTACGCCGCGATGAATTTCAACGTGTTAGTACCGGTCTGGGACAGCGTGACGCTTTGAGAATCGGTGAACAGCGGCAGAACTGAGTTATCTGCGTTACGCAGTTGGATCCCAACGCCGGTGGCTACACCACTCACCTGGCTAAGTTCCAGCGTGTCGTTGTCACCCTGGTAAGGCGTGCCGTCGAATTTCACCGAAGCAGAGGTGACGCTGGCCGGGCAGCTGGTCAGGTCGATCTGAAATGCGGTGGCACCGGCAGAGACGCCTGCGGCTGAGAACGCTTTGTCGCTGATCTGACCTAAAGTCACGGTCTGGTTAGCGCTGGAAGGAGAAACAGTACAGGCGGCGTCAATGATTTCGCCGTTGAACTGGATTGTGCCGTCAGCTGCATTTGCTGCTGAAACAGATGCACCACAAATTACTGAAACTAACGCCAGAGCGTGAAGTTGCTTTTTCATAAAACAAATTTCCTGTAAGTAAATGAAGGTCAACGCCGGGCATCGAATTAATCCAGTTAAACGTGAGTAAGAAATGAAAGACGCGCATTCAAATTCATTAGTCATTAATTGGATTGCTGCAAGGTTCCGGTTATTGCTGATATATCCACAAAGCGTAATTGGTTTTTAGGTGATAACCATCTTGTCCGGAATATAGTCTTAATGCCGAAGCGAGAATTTGTCACTACCTTTAGAAATCCTGACTCCTTTGCTCATCCGGAGCGTTCGGTGTCATTGAAATAATCGTCCGTGTTTATTTCTGCTTTGTGGGAATCACTATACCCCGACCAAATAATTAAACATTCAGAATAAGGACTGATGCATGTCATCAAAGACGACAACTGTTGTCATCCAAAGACTACAAAGGGCAAAAGTAAGAGTTAGGGAAACAGGTGTTAAAGCAGTTAACGCATTTTTTATGATAACGACTATGACAATAATAATGTTTTATTTCATATGGTTACTTTATTTCTTTTATGGGGGTTAATCCGGGGTAAGGCTATGGAGCAAAAATCAGGCTGTCGTCGGCGACCCGCGCGGTCCTGTCATCCTCTTCTGCTTTGAGTAAGGAAAGTCATCGTTATAAATGCGTTTTCCACATTTTGATAATTTTGTTGATATAAATTAAACCTCAAATTTTATATTGATTTCGACAATGCTTTCGTGGCAGCCTTTAAAAAGAAAATAATTAAGGAATTCTTATGGCAAGTATTTTAATCATTGACGACCATCCGATGGTCCGTCTGGCTATTCGTATGTTACTTGAAAAAGACCTGCATCATATCGTGGCAGAATGTGGTGACGGAATGGAGGCGTTTAAATTAACGCAAAGACTCCAGCCTGAAATAGTGGTGGTAGATTTAGATATTCCAAGCCTCAGCGGTGTGGAATTAATTGATAAACTTCGTAAGTCAGGATTCAACGGCAGAATGCTGGTACTCACCGGCCGCGACGATGAACATTATTTGAGTCGCTGTATTCATACCGGTGCTGACGGATTTGTCGGCAAGGGTAATAATCTTGATGAACTCCGTGATGCGATTAAAGCGGTGGAACGCGGTTACGGTTATTTCCCTATTCGCAGACAGGCGAAAAATATACGCAATCTGCCCGCCGGTGAAACCGACGTGGTAAAAATGCTTTCTAACCGCGAGCTGCAGGTACTGCGATATCTGACACAGGGGATGAAAGTTAATGATATTGCTGAAAAAATGTTCATCAGCAATAAAACAGTGAGTACCTACAAAACCCGGTTGCTGAGTAAACTTCAGATCACCAGCACTGTGGGGCTGGTTGATTTTGCCCGCCGTCACAACCTGGACTGACCTGTGAATATTCGTAATTTGCTGCTATCCGGCCTGCTCCTGTTTACCCTGGGTTTGGCGCAATCCACGCTTGCTGCTGAGCATATGTCTCTTATCAGCCGGGAAAGTTACGACCCCAGGGTATTTACGCTGGACGACAGTGACTGGCGCTGGCTGGGAAATAAACGCTCGCTGGTGGTGGCCGTCTGGCAACCTGAAATCCCCCCGCTTTATCTCTACAGCGGCGAAGGTCGGTATGAAGGCATGATCGCCGATTATATTAGTCTGCTGGGGGAATATCTCGGCTTGCGGGTGGAAGTTAAAGCCTTTGCGAGCAGAGAGGCGGCACTCTCTGCGCTGGCACAAAAACACGTCGATATCGTGGCCGACCCCTCTGCAAAAGATTTGCCATTCAGTCACTCGCTGGTCTCTTCTCCCAATTTCATCAGCGATCATCCGGTTCTTGTTCATCGCAAAAAAACCAGGAATGCCCCGTTTCGCTATGAGGAAGGCATGCGGCTGGCGATTGCCCGCTGGTATGTTGATGACAGCTGGATTGAGCAAAATTTTCCAGGTGCGGCAATCAGCCATTTTGATACCGACGATCAGGCGATGGCCTCCGTGGCATTCGATGAAAATGATTTTTACATCGGCAATCTGGTCACCGCTTCCTATCTGCTTGAGCGAAATTATCCCCATTATCTGATGTTTCAGCAGGTGTACCCTGAAAGGGATACGGGCAGCCATTTCGTCATGAGAAAAGAGGACGAGGTGCTGACTCGCTCCGTGGGTCGCGTATTAACCGCCATTCCACGCACGCAGAACCAGGTGATTTTACAACAGTGGAGCGAGCGGGCGAATCTGTGGAAAGTCAGCAAGAAAGTGGAATTTACCGCCGCCGAGAAGAAATGGCTGGCGGCTAATCCCACGGCCAAAGTCTCTGTCAATGCGTTCTATGCCCCTTTCACCATGATCGATGCCAGCGGGGGTTTTTATGGCGTCACTGCCGATATCTTGCGGATGATACGTCTGCGTACCGGTTTACATTTCGATCCGGTTTCTGCCGATTCAGTCAACACCATGGAAGGTCAGATCCTCAGTAAAAAGGCGCTATTTATCGGCGCAGTCAGTGAGAGTGAAGAACGCAATCAGAATCTGCTGTTCTCCCGCCCCTACTTCAGCTCGCCTTTTGTGCTGATTGAAGCGCTGGACAAAAACTACTCCGGCACGCTTCCCGCCGGAACCCGGGTGGCGGTGGTGAGTAAAAATATCCTGATCCCGGAACTGCAACGCCAAAATCCGGGGATCCAAATTATTGAAACCGCCAATGCCAGTATCGCCATGCAAAAAGTAGAAGACGGCAAAGCGGACGTGGCGGTTCATACCCTTTTCGGCGCCAGCTATATGATAGATCGCTATTTTCGCGACCGGCTCAAGATTGGCGGCCGGGTGGGAGATCAGACGGCAAAAATCGCGTTTGCTGTTTCCCGTGATCAACCGGAACTGCTGAGTATTATCAATAAGTCGCTGGAGAATATTTCTCCGGCGGATATCAGCAGCATCATCGATAAATGGCAGACGCGCCCGGATGTTCGCCTCGATACCTGGGAACTGTATAAAACCCGTTTCTGGCTGGTGTTTGCCGTGGCGGGGATTATGATCCTGACATCCCTTATCTGGATATATTATCTGCGCCGCGAAATCGGTGCCCGTCAGCTTGCGCAGCAAAAATTACAGTCGCAACTGGCGTACAACGAAACGCTCACCCGCGCATTGTCGGAAGAAACTGAACGTGCCGAGCAGGCAAACCGCGCCAAAAGCACCTTTCTGGCGACGATGAGTCATGAAATCCGCACGCCCGTTAGTGCGATTATTGGTCTGCTTGAGCTCACCGTAAACACCACCGGTAAACAGCTTGAGGATGAGGATCCTGTGCGGGTCGCGTGGGAATCTGCCCGTTCATTAATGGGGCTGATCGGCGATATTCTTGATATGGCACGCATTGAGTCGGGTCGTCTGGAGCTGGCGCCGGAATGGGTCAGAACTTCAGAACTTTTACCGCCTGTCGTGCGGGTCTTTGAGGGGCTGGCGCGTCAAAAAAGTCTGCGGCTGCACTGTACTTTGCCTCAACAACTCCCTTATCAGGTCTTTATCGATCCGCTGCGTTTTCGTCAGGTGCTTTCAAACCTGATCAGTAATGCGATCAAATTCACCGATCAGGGCAGTATTACTGTCGAAATAGCCATCCGGGAGGGGACAATATCTGAAAGCACCCTGCTGCAGGTATGCGTGGCAGATACCGGGAAAGGGATTTCCCACGAGGAGCAGAAAGATATTTTTGATCCCTGGGTACAGGCAAAGAATGGCACGACTCAGAGCGGGTCTGGACTGGGACTGGCGATTTGCTCGCAGCTGGTCCACATGATGGACGGCACGATTGATATGACAAGCGAAACCGACAAAGGGACGAAGGTCAGCTATACGGTTCCGGTTCAAACACGGGGTAAACAGCCGGAAAGAGCGCTGAGTGCCACAATCAATGAAGCCCCGGTGCCGCATCTTGCCCTGAGGATCCTCGCAGTGGACGATCATCCGGCAAACCTGATGTTGCTCCGGCGTCAGTTAACGCATCTCGGACATCATGTTACCGAGGCCCGCAACGGTGTGGAGGCCTGGGATCTCTGGCACAAGGAGCCTTTTGATATGGTAATCACTGATTGCAGCATGCCGGGTATGGATGGCCTGACTCTGACACGTTTGATCCGTGATCTTGCCGGGGATTCCGTTATGATCCTCGGGCTGACAGCCAATGCCTGGCCGGAAGAGCGCACCCGTTGTCAGGCTGCAGGAATGAATGATTGCTTGTTCAAGCCTCTGCAACTGGCGCAGCTGAAAACCATCCTTACTCATGTCGCAAAAACCTTACCGGAAAAGGCTGATAACATAAATCCACTCAAAAATCTGGTTGATTATCAGAAGCTTCAGCAGCTAAGTGATTTTGATGACGACATGCTGCGGGAGTTGCTGAGTCTCACCTTAAACAGCAACCGGGATGATCTGATACAGGCAAAAGACCTGCTCGAATTACAGGACTGGCCCGAGCTTGCAAAATGTATTCATCGTATATCCGGTGCAGCGAAAATTTGCGGTGCCGGGCGGGTGGAGCTCGCTTGCCGAAAACTGGAATCTGCCTGTCTCCTGCACGATCATGATGATGCCGAGATCGGGGAATTATGGCCTGATGTCAGTGCCAGCCTGGGAGAGTTCAATCTGGCGATTGAATCATGGCTGAAGAATAACGATCTGACGGCCTCCCGCAGTTTACGTTGAGGACTCTGTCTTAAACGCCATTTGCCATAGACGACGCTGCCATTGCCAGATAAGCGCTGACCGCGTTACCCGGCTCCTGCATCCGGCTGATCATGACCAGATTGGCTGTCAGTTCCTGCGCATTGAGGTTGCGGTAAACGAGCCCTGGAATATTCACCTGTTGCAGGGGCGCGGGGATCAGCGCCAGCCCGAGCCCGGCGGCGGCAATCGCCAACACGCTCAGTGTGCTGTTTGAACGATGTGCCACGTGAAAACGCTCTCCCAGTCGCCGCGCCAGTACCACGGTCAGATTTTCATGGGTATCATGCGCGTCGTACAAAACCAGCGGCTCATCGGCGAGCATTTCAACGGTGAGGTGCGGATGCGCGGCTAAGGGATGATCGTCGCACAGCGCAATCATGATTTCCCAGTTTCCCGCCTGCTGCACTCTGATTTGCGGATCAGTCGTGGTGCTGTTATCCGGTGTGTAACCGATATCGATGCGTCCGGCGAGGATCGCTTCTACCTGCTGCTGCGGCGCAATTTCCTGAATAATAATTTCTGCATCCGGATGGGTTTTTCGGAAACGGCGTAAATCAGCAATCATTTTGCCGCTGAAAATGGCGTTTCCGGCAAATCCGACGCGCACGCGACCGGTCTCGCCACGCATTGCACGTTCTACCGCCAGCCGGGTGTGTTCCACCTGTTCCAGCGTCAGCCGGGCTTCTGCCAGTAAAAGTATTCCCGCTTCGGTGAGCTCGACACGGCGACTGGTGCGGATAAACAACGGGCCGCCCAGCTCAGTTTCCAGCGCTTTAATCTGCATACTCAGTGCCGGCTGCACAATGTTGAGACGCTCCGCGGCGCGGCCAAAGTGCCCTTCTTCTGCCACGGCCACAAAATAACGTAAATGTCGGAGTTCCATCGTCGCCTCATTCATCATTAAAAATGATTGTTCAGTAATATCTATATATTTGAGTTTAACGCTATTCTTGTCCAAACTGAACACATCAACATAAAAGGAACCCAACAATGCAAACTCAACAACTGCAAGACCGTCAGGCTTTGAACGACCTTATGAACGGCTGGATGCACCGTGATCTGGGCGAATGGGAGCAACTGCGTAACCTGTTCCATCCGGACGGCACCATTGAAATCACCTGGTATGAGGGGCTGGCGAGCGGTTTTGTCGATGGTTCCATGCGCATGGGCGCTTCTGATTTGCGCACGAAACATATGATTGGCGCACCCGTCGTGACCTTTAACGACCGTGGTGACAAAGCGATTCTTGAAACCAATGCGATGATCATCGCTGAAAATGTAAAACTCAATATCGGCTGTGAATGCCACAACCGTTTTTACGATCTGGCCGAAAAAAGAGACGGCCAGTGGAAGCTTTTCCATCGTCAGAGCGTCTACGATATGGGCACGTTCACCTTCCCGCTGGGGCCGGTTGAAATTGATTCAACAGTTGCTGCCAAATACCCACGTGAATATGCCGCGCTGGCTTATCTGCTGGAACAAAGCGGTTTCCCGCTCAGCCGCGTATTTGCCACCCGTGGCAGCGAACTGGAAGCGAAAATGAAAGTGGATGCTAAAAAGTGGTTAGCGGTCTGACAGTTTGAGCGTGAGGCGGGTTTGTGCCGGATAACGTCATGTTGAGGGGAGGCCATTGCCTCCCCTTTCTTTCAGGCCTTCACCAGCGCACGTGTTTTATCGAGTAAAAACGGACGCAGATAACCCACGGTATTTGAAAGCACAATCACATCGTCAGAAAGGCGGATTTTCAGAAATTCAGCCAGATATTTCTTGCGCGCAACCATCCTTTGCCACACCTGCGGATACTGACTTTCCAGCTCACTGCGTAACGCCTCATCCGCCAGCGCCACCGTATCTTCTACGCTGCTGCCACCGTAACCGGGCAACGAAGGAATAATATCTATCTGCAACAGCATTCCGCTCGCCAGCCGAACGGGAGAATCCGGATAAACCGGTGAGCACAGCCATTCCTCATCGGCCACCAGATGCCCCGGATTGAGATGCCAGTTCCAGGTTTTCTGCTCCAGCGTTTCTTGCACTAAGCGGTATAAATCGCCGCCGCGCATGCCGATATGCAGGTTTTCCAGCCATGTGACGACGGTATGATAATAAGGGATCGCCAGACGCGGCAGCCAGTCCGCGACGCCGGTCGGCAATTCCTCCTCACTGGCAACCACATACGCGGCGCGGCTGGATAATCCCCCTTTATAGCCGACGGTCAGTGAAAATTTATCCCCGTGGCGGATGATTTTGTCCGAGGGATAAAGGTTCGCGTGAGCAAACCTGTCGCCGGTCGCGGCAATCATAATTACATTGCTCTGCTGACCGTCACCCGCCAGTAAATGACCGATTTCCTTCTCAGATTTTCCCGGCGCTATCGCGTCCAGTGCGCCCAACAGACCGGACGATGCCAGATTTGCGCCGTACTCATAAAACGCCACTTCATTGGCATTATTAATGCAGCGCGAGCCCTGTTCCGGCGCGATAAACAGACCGGTGGCATTTACCACGTTTTCGTTTCCACCGGCTGCGCTGCGCACGGCATCCAGAATAAAAGCCGGAACATCAAAGCTGTATTTATCGGTTTCAGGATCAATGCGGAACAACTTCCAGCCTGCGACGCCGGTGGTCTGCGCGGCGTTCACCCCCGCCGCTGCCAGCAGCTCTTGCAGCGGCTGATGGTGTTTCATCGGCTGATTGGGCAGGGAAAACACCGGCGCGTGCAGACAGGTTCCGCCATTGCGGGCATAGGGCACCAGCTTCAGGTTTTCGTTGCCCATAATGTAGGTCAGTTCGCCGCTCCGGTTGACTACCAGCAGAGCTTCTTCAAAACGCGGGATAAAACCCGAAAGATATTCGAAATTACCGCCGTGTTCTTTATCGGCATAAATCACCAGCGACGATAAACCCTCGCGCTCCATGGCGCTCAGAATAGTGTTCAGGCGGGATTTCATGGTTTCGTCGGACAGCACCGGCGTGGGCACATGCCGGTAAATGGCCGGTGCCGGGACAGAGGTCAGTACGTAGGTCGTTTCAGAATTCATTGCGTTTCCTTATGCGTCAGAAATCATTATCAGGCTTTGGGTTTGTCAGGAAGGGGTTCATAACACACATATCCCGCCACGCCGCCCTTCCCGCCGTCTTTTGGATGGTTGATACCATCGCTGACCGGTACGGGTGAGAAATCGAAGGGTGAGACGCCTTCGATACAGGCGACATTGACGCCGTAAAATTGGGGATTCGAGCGGCGCTGATGAAAGGTGTAAATGCCGCAAACGGAACAGAAGAAATGTGCGGCCTCGCCGCTGTTAAAGCGATATTCCGTCAGCTTATCTTTGCCCTGAGTGATTTCAATTTCACCCGCGGTGGCGACTACTGCGCCGCGCATACGGCAAAATGAGCAATTGCAGCGCAGTACGCCGTTAAATCCGTCGGTCAGTGCGACCTTAAACGCGACGGCGCCACAATGGCATTGAGCGGATAATTTTTCTGGCATGGCAATCTCCCTTTATCAGATGAACGGAAGGATGAACGGAAGGATGAATGGAGAAAATGTTGTACCAAATTTCCTCACGTATTACAGCATTCCGTCACAAAGCCCGTTTTTTAACCGTAAAGCCTTCATGTTTGCTATCAATTTCCCATTTTGAGATCTGATACCAACTTTCTGTCACATATTTTGTTTTACTACCAAACGTTTGGAAATGTTACGAAAGTGATTTCGTAATGAAAATAAAATAGCTGCACGTAAGGAAGCTGACATGAAAAGATTAACCACTTTTTGCCTCGCGGGACTTGTTTCATTTAATGCGTTTGCCCTGACCGGCAACGATGCCACCACCAAACCGGATCTCTACTATTTAAAGAATGATCAGGCCATCAACAGCCTGACCTTGCTGCCGCCGCCCCCGGCTGTAGGCAGCATTGCCTTCCTCAATGACCAGGCCATGTACGAACAGGGTCGTCTGTTGCGTTCAACCGAACGCGGCAAACAGGCTGCTGAAGATGCGAACCTGAGCGGAGGCGGCGTGGCCAATGCTTTCTCCGGTGCATTTGGGTCACCGATCACCGCTAAAGACACCCCGGAACTGCACAAACTGCTGACCAACATGATTGAAGATGCCGGAGATCTGGCCACTCGCGGCGCGAAAGAGAAATACATGCGCATCCGCCCGTTTGCTTTCTACGGCGTTCCGACCTGTAACACCACCGAGCAGGATAAGCTTTCGAAGAACGGATCTTATCCTTCCGGTCATACCTCTATTGGCTGGGCGACGGCGTTAGTGCTGACTGAAATTAACCCGCAGCGTCAGGATCAGATCCTTCAGCGCGGTTATGATTTAGGCCAGAGCCGAGTGATTTGCGGATACCACTGGCAGAGTGACGTGGATGCTGCCCGTATCGTCGGTTCTGCGGTTGTCGCAACGCTGCACACCAACGACGCTTTCCAGCAGCAACTGAAAAAAGCCAAAGAAGAGTTCGCTAAACAACACAAATAAACACCCTGTGGCGGCGCCGGAAGTCCCTGCGCCGCAAACCAAGCATTAGTAATGTTAATGCATTGATTTTCACTTCCCTCCAGAATCTGTTGAAAAGCCACTATGGTTTATTGCTTAAATATCAATGCGTAATTGCCGACGCCCTGAAGTCTGCGTTTTGACTCCCCTTCAAAAACGTATACCGCTGAACGTGCATAGTTGTAATTCATGATTTGAATAGTGATTTTCGTTAACATTTAGTGATTAATTCTGAAGTGATGCAGTTTTGTCGCGTAATGGTTTTTGTAATTGAATTTATTTAGCACTCAATACTTTATTAAAACTTAACCTTGCTTAAAGCGAAGCTGCAAACCATATTTAAGAACATTCTTAATTTGCGCAGCCGGAAATATGAGTACCTACGGCGCGCCTGAAACAATCAGTGTAGAAAATATTAACTTATAAATCAGAGTAGAACTTTTTTATATTCTGCGGCCAGACTCTTGCCATTATAATTAATGGCCATGCTCTTTGCGCCATTCTTTGCACCAAAAAAACCAGATGAAATTTTGTGAAAGACATTTTTTGCGATGGATTTAAATATCATTCATTGCAGTCTGTTTTTAATTTGGGTTCTCTCCTGAAGAGATATTCCTGTAATAATTAATTTATTAGCTCAATGTTTTTTAAAATATGGAGCCAGAAACCATTTAAAATCTGGGGCGCACTCCGAAAAGCCATATGAGTAGGAACATTATTAATTAATCATTCGAGGTATTGTTATGTCAAATCATGAACTGCTGGTTGGCGGCTGGACACCTTACCACTCCCTTACTGAAAAGGACTCGCTGGTATTTAAAGAAGCACTGGCGGGCCATGTAGGCGTTCACTACGTTCCGCAGGCGGTGTCCACGCAAGTGGTAGCGGGAACCAACTATCGTTATAAATGCGCCGCATCGATCCCCCCTTCTGATGCCGTCTGGGAAGCTGTTATTGATATTTTTCAGCCCTTGAAAGGGAAGCCTTATATTACTGGCATCATCAGAATATAAAGTATTTCGTATTTTAATATCGGGAAATACAACCGTTGCAAATTTAACGTGGTCAGGATTACATCTCTAAATAACCGGAGGTGAAATTTCTAACAAAGTAGCTTACTGATGTGTACGCTTTTAAATTGAATCTACATTACACTATCTTATGAAGGATATCGAAATGGCGAGTACAGATTTAATTACCTATCTCAATTACATGTCTACCTGGGATACAGAAAGTGATGCAAACATTGACCAACTTATTACTGAACAAACTTTGTTTATTGGTCTGCAAGATTTTGAATCAGACTCTGTGGTTGATTCAGAATTCAATACCCTGAATGATTTAGCCTGCGAGGTCCGGGATCTGACGATTGCAGCCGATGCGATACAGATGGCCGCAGATGCTGCGGCGGTGGCCTCAATCTGGTCTTTCGGGCTGGGTATGGCGGCCTTCGTTGCGCTGGAAGCGGCGGAGCAAATTGATAAAGCGGTGATTTCATCGAAATCCGGCAAGCTCAATGAAAAGCTCACCTCTGCGGACAGCGATATCTCATCACAAATTAGTCCTAACGTAGCCAGTTACGTCAGTAAATATAAAGAAAACAATAATTTAATTATTTCTAAAGCCCCTAAAGGGCTGGATACAACGACGTGTCGCTCGAACCTGATGCAATTTATGGCGGAGATACAGCGCAAAAGCGGCAAGCTGGATGCAGCAACATTCAGACAGTATGCTGAGTCGGCACGCATTGTTTATAACAGCGACGAAATTAATAAAGTTTATGATGCTCTGGACCAGCTGAACTTCAGTGCCAAATCAGACGCTGATGTTAAAAAGTTCATGGATGTTCTTGTCGGCCTGCAACTTCCTTCACAGGCTAAATTCGGCCTGACGCTGGTCACCAGCATGTCGATTGCGATTATGTTCTATAAGCTCAAAATCGCGAATACCGCCATCAAAGCGCAGGCAGAAGCAGCGGGCATCCCGGTGGAAGAAGTGAATACCAGTGCCTTTGAAGCGATGGATGCTGTCGGTAAATTCGCGGCTGTCGTGACCGTGGTCATGTCCGTCGTGGATGTTGTGTTAAATATCATCGACATCGTGGATGTGGTAGCCCAGTGCAAGAAGATGTGCGATCAGCTCAACGGCCCCATCAAGGCAAGTTACAAAACGTACTTTAATGGCATTAAAACGGCTGCGCAGCAGTATCGGGAAGCTATCGGCGCCCCGACACCGCCACCGCAACCTCCGGTCACCGGGAACAGTGCCGGAAAGGATATCGACCAGATGCATGCTCAGATCGCGCAATATGGTTCGATTACCCAGTTTGGTGTCCGTATCTCAACCATTTCAGGGACTGCCAATACGCCGTCACAAAGCACAGGTCTGGCCTCGAAAACAGATCACGGTTTTGGCGGGTATAACGGAACCTGGCAGGTGGGAAACTGGGGCGATACGTTAAGATTCACTCAGTAACCGGTCATCAGTGATTTGTAAAAAAGTAAAAACAAAAAAAACCGGCCTGATAAGCCGGTTTTATTATAAAGCGCAGAAAAAAAATCAGGCCGCTTTCACTGCACGTGTCTTTTTAGGGGCGTTGTTGAATAAATCGGATTTAGATAAAAGCTCCCCTCGTCGCTGACTCCCTCAGGCAATCCGTACACTTTCTGGCAT
>NZ_RAHH01000038.1 GCF_003602095.1 Rahnella woolbedingensis
ATGCAAGGGAAGTGAGAGAAAAAAGGTCGAAATATCCTTTAAAAAACAATGCTGGTCACCTTAAGTGACCAGCATTACGCCGGAGCGTGCCTTACAGAGGAGCCGTGCTGACGGATTACTGTGCCAGCAGGTAAATCGAGGTGTCACCACGCTGAATGTCCAGCGCCAGAACGTTTGGTTTGGTGTCGAGAATTTTACGCAGCTCACCCAGATTGGCGACTTTCTGCTGGTTCACGCCCAGGATCACGTCGCCTTTTTTCAGGCCGATGCGTGCCGCAGTAGAACCGGCTTTCACTTCATCCACTTTCACGCCTTTCTGATCGCCTGCTGCACCGTTGCTCAGTTCAGCGCCTTCGATACCGGTGTAAATGTTGCCGGATTCGACTTTAGGCGTCTGAGTGCTTTGCTCAATGGTGACATCGACGTTCACCGGTTTACCTTCACGCAGCAGACCCAGCGTCACTTTAGTGCCGATTGGCATGGTGCCAATATCAGCACGGAACGAGGCGAAGCTGCTGATTGGCTTACCGTTCATGCTCAGGATCACGTCACCGGCTTTGATACCCGCTTTCTCTGCTGCAGATTTCGGCATGACCTGGCTGATGAATGCACCGCGCTGTGCGTCCACTTTCATGGCTTTCGCCAGTTCAGAGTTCAGCTCGGTACCCATGATGCCCAGTTCGCCGCGTTTCACCTGACCGAACTCGATCATCTGTTTGGACAGGTTTTTCACCATGTTACTTGGGATCGCAAAACCGATACCGATGTTGCCACCGTCCGGCGCCAGGATCGCAGTATTGAGGCCGATCAGCTCGCCGTTCAGGTTCACCAGCGCACCACCGGAGTTACCACGGTTAATTGCCGCATCCGTCTGGATGAAGTTTTCGTAGTTTTCGATATTCAGGCCGGAACGTCCCAGCGCAGAAACGATACCGGAAGTCACGGTTTCGCCCAGACCATACGGGTTACCGATGGCCACGGTGTAATCACCGACGCGCAGCTGTTCGGAATCGGCCATTTTAATCGCCGTCAGGTTCTTCGCGTTTTGCAACTGGATAACCGCGATGTCTGAACGCGGATCTTTACCGATCACTTTCGCGTCGAATTTACGGCCATCGTTCAGCTGAACGCTGATTTTGGTCGCGTTATCCACCACGTGATTGTTGGTAACGACATAACCTTTGTCCGCATCAATAATGACGCCGGAACCCAGCGCGCGGAAATCTTCTTTCTGCTCAGGCGCAGGCTGACCATCCGGTCCCTGACCGCCACCCTGGCAAACAGGTGACCCCTGGAACGGAGAACCGTCCTGGCATAGCGGCGAGTTCTGACCAAAGAATTGCTGGAACTGCTGGCCCATGCGCGGTGTTTTCACCGGCGCGCTGCCTTCAACGTTCACACTCACCACGGATGGCATGACTTTTTCAAGCATCGGGGCAAGACTTGGCAGTTGTGTGGTGCTTGTAGATGAAGACGCTGTTTCAGCAGCCAGTGCAGATGAAACCGGGGCCATCGCCATACCGATGCTTAACGCTAATGCGCTGAGGAATAAACTTGTTTTTTTCATTTTTCAGGATCTCTTAAAATTATTGTGGCAACCAAAAAAGTCGCGTTGCTTGGTAGTCGTGATACTGAGATGTTATTAATAGCGTGAAGTTCATCATGGTCGATCTGGCAATGGTAAAAAATTATTGTCAGTATTTACAAATGGCGTTTTTTCAGACAGTTCCGTAAAGAAAATTAAAGACATTTATACTTTCCTTTTAATGAGAACTATTCCGCCGCCATTAAACGGCGATATTCATCATAGGCGTACAGGTCGGTCATTCCGCTAATATAATCCTGGATCATTCTTGCCCGGTAATAAAACTCCTGCGCCGCATGTTCCGCGACCGGTAATCCTTTCAGCGCCGTCACCGCATTGTTGTAGGCCAGCCGATGCTTGGCAGAAATCTTATGCAGTAAACGGGTTTCTATAGGATATTGCCTGTGTGTATCCTCATGAACCAGCTGCGAAAAATCAGAAAGCGGCATATCCAGCAGCGGGCTGTAAATATCGAGTAATCCGCTGATCACCCGGTAGCCCTGCAATTCCAGTTCTTCTACTTCGTGATGATTGAACACCTGTTTGAAGGCCACGTTTTTATAAATCTCTAACAAACGGTTAGCCTGGCTTTCATCTTCGAGCAGGGCATGGTTAAAGGTGCCCTGATAAATATCTTCGATGTTATCAATGAAACGGCGGGCAGCGTGCGGGACCAGTTGCTTAACGGTCTGAACACGCAATTCCATAAAGAAGTAATCGACCGGATTACGGAACGTTTTGGCTTTATCCATTTTCTCGTGAGCGGTGCGGACCACTTTGTCGAAGAAGTCGTTCTTCTCTATCTCGCCCCATTCACGGCACAGGTAATTATAGAGCTGGTCGACGCTGAAAATATTTTTCTCGACCGCATCCTCGAGATCCGCAATACAGTAAGAAATATCATCCGCCGCCTCCATAATGTAGGTCAGCGGGAAACGGCTGAACTCGCCCAGACTCAGTTCACTGCGCAAATCTTTAATAAAAGGCTCTTCTGCCAGATAAAAACCCGGCTTTTTCATCAGGTAATCATGCGAAGGCAGTTTGGTCATCGAATACGCCGGGCGGGTGTATTTCAAAATGCAGGCGGTCTGGCTGTAGGTCAGATTGAGTTTCAGCAGGGTAAACACCAGCCGTATGGCCTGTGCGTTGCCTTCGAAATTACACAAGTCATAGCGGATTTTACTGCGCAGACGGTTCAGCTCAACCTCGCCGGAGGCCAGGCGTAAACACGCCACCAGACAGGAATCAGTTTCCTGCGGCGTTTCGCCACAACTGGCGGTATCCAACCTTTTGGCAAACCAGTTATTAATCGCCGATTCACCAAAATGTCCGAACGGCGGATTGCCGATATCGTGCATCAGGCAGGCCATTTCGACCACGCTTTCAAAAGGATCGGTGACATCTTCAAGACCATACGCCTCGAGTTTCCCCTGGCGATGCAGACGGTGAAGCACTTCTTTGGCGATATGACGCCCAACCTGCTGAACTTCAAGAGAATGTGTCAGGCGGCTGCGGACAGCGGCGTTTTTCTCCAGCGGAAAAACCTGCGTTTTTTGCTGCAAACGGCGGATGGCGGCGGAGTTAATAATGCGCCCTCGATCGCTTTCAAACTGGCGAACCACATCGTACGCATCACGCGCCTCAATCGGGGCGCTGAAAGGACGCTGAAAATTGAATTTCGCTTTAAAATCGATCCCGGACATGATTTCTCACCTTTTCAGTAACTCACGCATCAAACCGATACGCTTGCAGCCTGATCATCCTGCATCCCAAACGCATTATCTCTTACCTTTAGCCATGATAGACTATCGCACATTGTTTTCGTGATTAAACCGTCAATTCCGCACAAGCTGCGGCTTATTCCAACCACATCTGCGAGTATTCATATGAAAGTAGGCATTATCGGTGCAATGGAGCAGGAAGTGACCCTGCTGCGCGACAAAATCATCAACCGTCAGACTATCGAACGCGCGGGCTGTGAAATCTACACCGGCCAGCTGCATGGCGTGGACGTGGCGCTGCTTAAATCTGGCATCGGTAAAGTGTCTGCGGCGATGGGCACCACGCTGCTGCTGGAACATTGCCGTCCTGATGTGGTGATCAACACCGGTTCCGCGGGGGGTCTGGCTAAGACGCTGAAAGTAGGCGATATCGTGGTTTCTGATGAAGTGCGTTATCACGATGCGGACGTCACCGCGTTTGGCTATGAACCCGGCCAGATGGCCGGTTGCCCTGCCGCTTTCACTGCCGATCCGGAGCTGATTACTCTGGCTGAAAACTGCATCCGTGAACTGAATTTAAACGCTGTCCGCGGTCTGGTGTGCAGCGGCGATGCCTTTATTAATGGTGCTGCGCCTCTGGCCCGTATCCGCGCAACTTTCCCGAACGTTGCTGCGGTGGAAATGGAAGCGGCTGCCATCGGTCACGTCTGTCACCTGTTTGAAACGCCGTTCGTTGTCGTTCGTGCCATTTCTGACGTGGCCGACGGGGGATCTCACCTGAGCTTTGAAGAGTTCCTGGTGGTTGCCGCACAGCAATCTACCCTGATGGTCGATGCGATGCTGAAAGCACTGGCAGCCTCAGAAGAGTGACAGTTCGCCGGTTTTGTCTCATGTTCAGTTGCCTGTGGTTGCCTGTGACGGCCACCGCAGCACCAGCCCAACGGGTGGTCAGTCTGGCACCCAATCTGACAGAACTGGCGTACGCAGCTGGTCTCGGCGAACGCTTAGTCGGAGTTAGTGCTTACTCCGACTATCCGCCGCAGGCCAGCAAGCTGGAACAGGTAGCAAACTGGCAGGGGATCAACGTCGAACGCATTGTGACGCTGAAACCCGATCTGGTGCTCGCGTGGCGTGGCGGAAATCCTCAGCGTCCTCTGGACCAGCTGACGTCTCTTGGCATCAAAGTGATTTATCTTGATCCGCAAAATGCAGACCAGATAGCACAAGCGCTGGAACAACTCGCGCCTTACAGCCCTTCGCCCGCCAGCGCGCAAAACGCCGCGAAGGCATTTCGCCAGCAATGGCAGGCACTTAAGCTGAAATATCACCGGCAGACTCCGGTTTTGGCGTTTATCCAGTTCGGCACACAGCCATTATTTACGGCTGCCGCCACCACGTTACAAAGCGAAGTGCTGGAAGCCTGCGGAGCAAAAAACATTTTTGCCGACAGCCGTGTCCCGTGGCCTCAGGTCAGCCGGGAGCAGGTTTTAACCCGCCAGCCACAGGTTATTGTTATCTCTGGCGGAAAATCGCAAAAACAGGTCATTGAAGATTACTGGCATTCTCTGCTCCGGGCGCAGGTTATCGCGCTGGATCCGGACTGGTTCAGCCGTGCAGGCCCGCGTATTTTGCTGGCAGCACAACAGCTCTGTCCGCAGCTGGCAGCGCTGCCTTTGCGGTAAATGCTTACTAACATAAGGTGCAGCGGATTCTCTTCCCTCTCTGTCGCCTTTTTCTGAATTGTTCTTTTATTAACCAAAATCAATAATTGAGTGCTGTCATCTGGTAACATGTCTGGCGTAAAATTCTTCGAACGTTGCCTGACCCCCGCTTTAACATTATCTCTTTGTATTACAGATGAAATAATAAAAATACTGGCACAACTGACGACAAAAACGCGACTTATTTCCAGATCATAAGAAATCCGGATTAAAGGCCGCAAAAATTAGACCGATAACCTTTTCAGCCACGCTGACTTATATTGTTCTACACCAGCAGGATTAAAAGAATGAAAGCTCTATTACTCAGCGTGTTACTCGCTGTGAGTCCACTTTTTGCCGTCGCGGGCATGGTGGGTGGCGACATCAATGTCAGCCTGACTATTTTGCCCAGCTGCAAAGTTGATGCTGCGCACAGCGGCACGTCCGTCACCTGCGCCAACCGGACGATGATGCAACCGCACATCAGCGAAATGATGCTCACCGCGGTGCCCGGGATCAGCCTGGATTCCAAGCTGGTGACGGTGGAGTGGTAATCCCCTTGTGAATGCTTACTTACCTGACCGCCCGCGTTTAATCATAAAAAAAGCCCGTCTGCATCAGCAAACGGGCTTTTTCTTTGAGACGGGTAATCAGATACTGAAGGAAGAACCGCACCCACACGTGGTTTTTGCGTTAGGGTTGGTCACGACAAAGCGTGAACCTTCCAGACCTTCAGTGTAATCGACTGAACCACCGACCAGATATTGCAGGCTCATCGGGTCAACGACCAGCGCCACACCGGCTTTCTCGATGGTCATATCGCCGTCGTTAATTTTATCGTCGAAGGTAAAACCATACTGGAATCCGCTGCAACCGCCGCCGGTGATATAAACACGCAGCTTCAGATTTGGATTTTCTTCATCCGAAATAAGGTTCTGTACCTTACGTGCCGCGGCCTCAGTAAACTGTAACGGCAACGCGGCTGTGTCATTCATCAATGCTTCGCTCATAATCTCTCACTCCCAATCCGCATTTGTTCAGGCCGCCGGATTGACTGTCTGAATAATGTACTCATTATCTAATACCTGAAAGTAGGGTTCAAGTATGGGGATTTTTTGCTGCGCTGTCCTGCTTATTGGTGCCTTCTGCGTCGGGTTCTGTCTGCGCTTTCTCTGCATTTTCACGTTCCTGCTTCTGCAAAGTGCGGGTGAGGATCGCGGAATACAAGGGCTTACCGCCTAAAAACTGTGCCAGTAAGGTGGCGCCAAGGCAGGTGATGATCATCGGTAAAATAAGCTGATAGTTATCGGTCATTTCGAGAACCAGCACAATACCGGTGAGCGGCGCCCGAACACTGGCGGCAAACAGCGCCCCCATTCCGGCTATCGCAAAAGTAGCGGGCTGGATCCCGTACTGCGGGAACCACGTCAGCGCGGCGGTACCAAATGCCGTGCCCAGCAGCGTGCCCAGCGCCAGCATCGGGGCGAAAATTCCACCCGGCGCGCCGGAAGCAAAGCATAAAAGCGTGGTGACCACGCGGACAAGAAAAATCGCCAGCAACATCATCAGGCTGTATTTTCCTGCCGCTGCCAGCGGGATCAGCGCAAAACCGCCACCCGTCGCTTCCTGGTGAATCAACCCGAGCAGGCCACAAAAGCCACCCAGCATCCCGCCGATAATCAGAATGTTACGCAGATTACCGCCATGAACGCGGGCAAACATGTCCTGCGTACGGAAAATCAGGGCGTTAAACGTTACGCCGACCACGCCAAAAACCATCCCCAGCACCAGATACAACCACAGTGTATTAAGCGGTGCGCTGGCAAGCTTGCCCACTTCAATCACTGCGCCGTCGCCGTTAAAAATACGGAAAACGATGCTCGACATAATCACGCCAATAAACACCGCTTTTATCGAAATCAGGCTGTAACGAAATTGCAGACGCATCTCTTCGAGGATAAACAGAATACCCGCCAGCGGGGCGTTGAACGCCGCAGAAAGCCCGGCAGCCGCACCGGTCGCCAGCAGCGAATGGCGCGCTTCTGCACTGCGCAGCCGGAAAATATCGTACATCATCTTCCCGACATTGGCGCCCATCTGTACGGTCGGCCCTTCCCTGCCCAGCACCATGCCCGCGCCAAGCGTGCCCAGACCGCCAAAAAATTTCACCGGGATCACCCGCCACCAGCGAACAGGACGTAACTCTTCCAGCGCCCCTTCAATTTCCGGGATCCCCGAACCGCCCGCTTCCGGCGCGAATTTACGCACCAGGTAATAACCGAACATCGCCATCACCGCCGAGATAACAAAGGTCAGCGGCCACAGCAGGATCCAGTAGTCACTGAAAACCCCAATGCCCGACAGACGCAGCGCCATCACCAGATTCACCGCTTTCTCAAAAGCAACGCCAAGCAAACCGGCGACGGTGCCTACCAGCGCGGCCATGATCAAAATCGTGACAGGTGTTTTATCCCGACGCAGCAAAAGGCGCAGCGCTTCACTACGTTTGCGAGGGCCGCGGACGTGCACGCTCTCTAAATTCTCAGTCTCAGATTCATTCATAACGGAAAGGGAAGTACAGGCATGGTTATAGAAGATTGATGGATTTAATCATACAAATTGCCTGCCTGACAGGATCTACAACAAAATGCATCACGGTTTACGGTTTTATATCGCCGCTCAGTTCACTAGAATGGGCGCATCAAAATTTCTTTACCCAGAACCCAGTAATTTCAGGAGTTGAATAATGAGTAAGTCTGAAAGTCTGTTCACGCAGGCGCAAGCGCTAATCCCGGGCGGTGTTAACTCGCCGGTACGTGCCTTCTCCGGCGTTGGCGGCGTGCCATTATTCATCGCGCGCGCTGACGGCGCTTTCCTTTTTGATGCCGATGGCAAAGCCTATATCGACTATGTCGGTTCATGGGGTCCGATGGTGCTTGGCCACAACAACGCCGAAATCCGCAGTGCGGTGATTGAAGCCGCAGAGCGTGGTCTGAGCTTCGGTGCGCCGACTGAAATGGAAGTCAAAATGGCCGAACTGGTCACCGGTCTGGTGCCAAGTATGGACATGGTGCGCATGGTGAACTCCGGTACCGAAGCGACCATGAGCGCCATTCGTCTGGCGCGTGGCTTCACGCATCGCGATAAAATCGTCAAATTCGAGGGCTGCTATCACGGTCACGCCGACTGCCTGCTGGTGAAAGCCGGTTCCGGTGCGCTGACCCTCGGCCAGCCCAACTCTCCAGGTGTTCCGGCTGATTTCGCCAAACACACGCTGACCTGTACGTATAACTGTCTGGATTCAGTGCGTGCCGCGTTCGAAGAATTCCCTGATGATATCGCCTGTATCATCGTTGAGCCGGTCGCGGGCAACATGAACTGTGTGCCGCCACTGCCGGAGTTCCTGCCAGGTCTGCGCAAGATTTGTGACGAGTTTGGCGCGCTGCTGATTATCGACGAAGTGATGACTGGTTTTCGCGTCGCGCTGGGCGGTGCTCAGGAGTATTACGATGTGATGCCTGATCTGACCTGTCTGGGCAAAATCATCGGCGGCGGTATGCCGGTGGGCGCGTTTGGCGGTCGTCGCGACGTGATGGAAGCACTGGCACCGACCGGTCCTGTCTATCAGGCGGGAACCCTTTCCGGTAACCCGATTGCGATGGCAGCCGGTATCGCCTGTCTGACACAAGTGGCACAACCGGGCGTGCATCAGACTCTGACCGAGCGCACTACGCAGCTGGCCGAAGGTTTGCTGGATGCGGCGCAGCAAGAAAATATTCCGTTCGTGGTGAACCACGTCGGCGGCATGTTCGGCCTGTTCTTCACCGATGCCGAAACCGTAACCTGTTATCAGGACGTGATGAAGTGCGACGTTGAGCGCTTTAAGAAGTTCTTCCATCTGATGCTGGAAGAAGGCATTTATCTGGCCCCTTCCGCGTTTGAAGCCGGCTTTATGTCTCTGGCCCATACGCAGGAAGACATCCAGCGCACCATCGACGCTGCTCGCCGCTGTTTCGCTAAGCTTTAAGATCCTGTCAAGTCGGCTCCTCCCCTGCGCAGGGGAGGAGCTAAGGCCACTTCCAAAGAAAGATCTGTTCTCAACATCTCCCTTTGTTATTCTCTAAAATTTTCTACTTCGCCTGTTTTCTCAGCAGATAGATAAAGTACGGCGCACCGATAAATGTCGCGAGCAAACCCGCCGGTATCTGGTTCGGAAAGATAATCATCCGGCCGCACCAGTCGGCAAAGACCATCAGTAAACCGCCGAGAATACTGGCGACCATCCACTGCGGAACCGCACGACGAAAGCCCATCATACGCGCCATATGCGGTGCCATCAGCCCGACAAAGCTCAGCGGCCCGATGGTCAGCGTCGCGGCAGCCGTCATCACCGCCGCCAGCAATAAAATCGCCATGCGGGTCGGCGTCAGTGCAATACCTACCGATTTCGCCGTCACGCTGCCCAGCGGCAAAATATTAATCCAGCGACGGCAGAACGGTACAATCACCATCAGCACAGCCGCAATAATCAACGTACGCCATGCCGCTTCGGCAGAAACTGAATAAGTAGAACCGGAAAGCCAGGTCAGCAACCCCCCCATACGCGGATCACCACTCGCCAGCAGCAATGCCATCAGCGTGGTGAATGCAGTACTCAGCGCGATACCGGTCAGCAACATACGTTCGGCAGAGAAACTGCGCAGGCCCGATGCCATCATAATCACCAGCAACGTCAGCGCCGCCCCGAGACTGCCCGCCGGTAACAGCCACGCAAAAGCATCGCCCGGCACGATAAACATCATCACTACCACGCCGGTCGCCGCGCCCGAGCTAATCCCCAGTACTTCCGGGCTCGCCATCGCGTTTCCGGTGAGTTTCTGGATCAGCACACCGGAAGATGCCAGCATGATGCCCGCCGCCAGTGCCGCCAGCACGCGGGGCAAACGCCACGGCAGCAGCGCCTGTAAATCCGCCCCCATAGACCAGCTCCAGCCTGTGGCGTTACGCCCTGCCATCAGTGCGATAACCAGACCCACAAACAATACCGCCAGCGCCAGAGCAACCCAGCGTACCAGGTGGTGACGCTCAGCCGGTACGTTATCCCCCTGATCCATCGGCGGCGGCGTCATGTTGTTGCGAAGACGCGGCAACAGCCACAGCAGCAGCGGAGCACCGACCAGCGCGGTTGCGGCCCCGGTCGGAATTTCCATCCAGAACGTGGTGATGTACTGCATCACCTGATCGGTGAACCACAGCAACAAAGCACCAATCAGCGGCGCCATAATCAGACGTGATGGCAAACGTCGCGCGCCGAGCATTTTCGCCAGAAGCGGGGCGAACAGACCGATAAAGCCGACGATACCGACTGCGTTAACCAGTTGCGCACTCATCAGAATGGCCAGCGTCAGCACCGCCAGACGTGCCGCAGAAAGCCCGAGGCCGAGATTTTTTGCGATGCCGTCGTCAAGCCCGAGAAGCGTCATCGGACGCTGCAACAGAAACGCCAGCAGCCAGACAATAACCACACGCGGCAACAGGAAGCTGGCGACATCCCAGTCCTGTTGCGTCAGCGAACCGCTGCTCCACATATACAGGCTTTGCAGGCTCTGATAATTGAAGATGCCGATCAGGCCGTTGACCGCACCGCAATACAAACCGAGCACCAGACCCGCCAGGATCAGCGTGACCGGTGACATGCGTTTGCCCCAGGCGATACCGAATACCAGTGCGCCAATCACCACTGCGCCAGTCATCGCAGCAAACTGCTGGGTGATCATCCCGCCCGGCAGCGCCCACAACGTCGCGACCGTCAGCCCGAGTTGTGCGCCAGCCGAAACGCCGAGCGTCGCAGGTTCTGCCAGCGGGTTGCGTAATACCTGCTGGAACAGCAAACCGACCAGCCCGAGCCCTGCACCGGCCAGCAATGCCACGGCGATGCGCGGCAGCGAGCTGTAATGGAAAAGCATCTGCTGCACATTGTCGATGTCCGGCTGCCACAGTGCGCCGCGCCATTGCGCGTAAGGCAATTGCTGATGCAGGTTGTAAATACTGAGCGCGCCCGCAGCCAGCGCCATAATAATCAGAAGCGTCAGCGACATGCTGAGCGAACGGCGGTTCATACCGGTTTCCTCAGTGTGCTGGTTAAAATATTGCACTTGTCAGTTAAAATATTGCAAAAGTGCATTGCGCTGAACGTTGCACCGTAGTACCAGACCGCAGGAATGACGGTGAACTGATTCGCACGCACGAAAGGCATCGATTTCCACAGAGGCGTTTTTTCAACGACGTTCATGATGCTGGCGCTGTCATGGTCGAAACACAGCACACGGGCATTTTTGATGCCCGCCAGCCGTTCAACACCGACGGAAACGCTACCCCAGAAACTGCCCTCACCCTGCCAGGCGTTGGTCAGCCCGACATTATTCATGACTTCATGCAGCATGCTGCCCTGACCAAAGACCAGAACATGGCGCGGATCGATAAAAGTAATCAGCAACAACGGCTGCTGTGCCACCGGCTTCAGCTGTTCGCGGGTTTGGGCTAAGGTGTCCCGATAAAGCTGTAAATGCTTTTCTGCGCGATCCTGTAAACCCAGCGTATCCGCCAGTTTATGCAGAGAACTGATCGCCAGATCTAAGGGCTTTGCAGAGCCGTCATTGGCTTTTACGCTCAGCACCGGCGCAATGTTTTCCAGCTGGCTGGTTGCGGGGCCATAGCCCTTAGTCACCAGTACCAGAGAAGGTTTGAGCTGCTGGATAAGTTCCATATTGGGTTCGGTGCGCTGACCGACGTCAATCACGCCCGGCGCCAGCGGCGGTTCCCCTACCCAAATGTTGTAATTACGGATATCCGCAACCGCCAGCGGCATTACGCCGAGGGCTATCAGAAGTTCAGCGGGAAGCCATTCCAGGGCAATAATACGGCTGAGATCGGGGCGGCTCGCTGACAGCGCAGGCAAGGAGGTCAGCAACGGGGAGAGCGCTATCATCTGCAAAATGCGACGACGGGTTATTGCGGAAAAATTTGAAATATCAGACATATCAGTATACGAAGCTCACCGGTGCGCCACCCGCTGGATGCGGCAAAATGCCCATCGGAATGCCATAAATTTGTTCGAGCACCTCACCGCGCATCATCTCGTCGGGCGTGCCTTGTGCGATCATCTCGCCACCGCGCAGCGCCATCAGCTGGTCGCAGTAACGCGCTGCCATATTCAGGTCATGCAGAACCGCAATCACGGTTAAGCCTTTTTCACGGCTCAGACGCTGGATCAGGGCCAGTACATCTTTCTGATGCGCAATATCCAGCGCAGAAGTCGGTTCGTCGAGCAGCAGACAGCGGCTGTCCTGCGCCACCATCATCGCCAGCCAGGCACGCTGACGCTCGCCACCGGACAGGCTGTCGACCAGACGATGTGCGAAAGGTTTCAGGCCGACCAGCGCAATGGCTTCTTCGACTTTTTCTTTATCGTGATGTTTGAAACGCCCCAGTGCGCCGTGCCACGGATAGCGGCCAATCGCCACCAGTTCCTGCACGGTCATGCCTTCAGCGGCGGGAAGTTGCTGCGGCAGATAGGCCACCTGCCGCGCAAAAGCTTTGCTGTCCCAGTGCGCCAGTGGCGTTTCATTGAGGTAAATGGTTCCGGAGGTCGCCGCCTGATGACGTCCCAGCATTTTTAACAACGTCGATTTCCCTGAGCCATTGTGACCAATCAGTCCGCACACCTTTCCTTGCGGGAAAGTCAGCGACAATGGCGCCAGCAGTGTTCGCCCCGGCACGGTAAAGCTGACCTCTTGCAGGCGGAATACGCTGTCCGGCTGCGGGGAAGAAGGATGTACGTTGTTATCAGGCATAAGATTTTCTACGTCGACATCTGGTTGAGAACAGGAAACGGGCACGACCAGCGTGCCCGGATTTTAGTGCTTACATACTGACTATTCGATGACTCTTAGAAACGGAATGTTGCTGTTGCTACGACCTGGCGATCTGAACCCCAGTAACAGGCGTAATCGCGGTAGCAACTGGCGACATATTCGCGATCCAGCAAGTTGTTGATGTTCAGACCCACGGAAGAACCTGGCAGGCCGAAGCGACCCAGATCGTACTTAACCGTAGCATCG
Source organism: Rahnella woolbedingensis (assembly GCF_003602095.1). GTDB lineage: Bacteria > Pseudomonadota > Gammaproteobacteria > Enterobacterales > Enterobacteriaceae > Rahnella > Rahnella woolbedingensis. Next base: position 13,127 of record NZ_RAHH01000038.1, read on the forward strand.
ACCAGCGTGTATGAAGAGACATTGAAGGCTTCATTCGCTTTGCCGGCATTCACACCGTTTGCGGTGTAGAAGCTGGAACTGGCACCGACATAACGCACACCGGAACCCACTGTCAGGCCGCTAAGCGCTGTTTCGTGGAAGGTGTAATCCGCCCACAGGGACGCCATATTTGCCGGCACTTCAACAGGACGTTTGCCTTCAAAGTTGGTGTCATGCGTGTATTTTGCATCGGTGTAGGTATAAGACGCCGTGATATTGATGTTGGCGTTAACCGCAGCTTTTGCTTCGAGTTCCACACCGCGTGAACGGATTTCACCCGACTGAACACTGAAGTTAGCGTCAGCAGGGTTGGCCGTCAGGTTTTTGTCTTTTGTCAGCTGGTATACCGCTGCCGTTACGCTGATCGGACGATCGTTCGGGATGTATTTGATCCCGGCTTCGTACTGTTTGCCCATTGAAGGATCGAACGGCTTTCCTTCTTTGGTCGCGCCGGCAGTCGGTTCAAAGGATTCGCTGTAGCTGAAGTACGGAGAAATACCGTTGTCGAACAGGTAGTTCAGACCGCCACGCCAGGTGAACTGCTCATCGTTGATCTGCGACGCGCTGTTGGTCGTACGGGTAAAGGTTGAGCTTTTCGCGAAGTCGTAACGACCACCAAGAGTCAGGATCCACTTATTCCATTCCGCCTGATCCTGCACGTACAGACCGGTTTGTTCCTGACGATTGAGGATCTCATACGGGAAGTACAGTGAAACGTTGCCGTTACCGTATTGCGGATCGGCCAGATTCAGATTACTTGCACTGCCGTAGTCCGCGTCAATATCGTTACGCATACGCATGTAATCGACGCCTGCCAGCACGGTGTGATCGACATCGCCGGTACCGAATTTGGCCTGAACCTGCGTATCAACATCAAAGTTCGCCAGCTTCTCTTTAGACTGAACATAGCTGCGCGTGATGTTGCCGTTACCGAGGTAACCGAAGCCATAAACTGATTTATATTCGGTATCGAGTTTGGTGTAACGCAGGTTCTGGCGCACCGTCCAGGTATCATCAAACTGATGCGCGAAGCTGTAACCGACCATTTTCTGGTTGCGGGACATGCGGTTATCCGCTTCACCTTCGTTGAAATCTGTCGGCAATTTATGCGCTTTACCGTTGGCGTCGTAATACGGCACCACGGTACCTTCACGCGGCAACCAGCCGTAATAACCGGCATCCGGATCGTTCTGGAAATTGCTCAGGAAGGTAAAGTCAGTTTTATCGTCAGGACGCCATGAGAAGGACGGAGCAATCGAATAGCGCTTCTCTTTCGCCATTTCCTGCTGCGCATCCTGACTGCGCGCCACGCCGGTCAGACGGTAGGAATACACGCCTGCATCGTCGATAGCATCGCTGAAATCAAAACCGGTCTGGTACAGATTGTCTGTACCCATTTTAAACTGCACTTCTTTCAGCGGTTCAGTGGTCGGGCGCTTGCTGACCATGCTGACTACGCCGCCCGGATTGCTTTTGCCGTACAGAACGGAAGACGGCCCGCGCAGCACTTCGACGCGCTCAAGCATGTACGGATCCATCGACACTTCAGAATAGTTGTCGCCCTGAAGTTTGATGCCGTCCAGATACTGGTTGGTGTTAACAGATGTGAAGCCACGGATTGCCATGGCGTCGATAGTGTTGGAGCTGCCACGACTGGCGAAGACACCCGGCGTATAACCCAGAGCCTCTTTCACGGTCACAGGCTGCTTCATGTCCATTTCTTCGCGGGTGACCACTGAAACTGATTGTGGTGTTTTCACCAGTGGCGTGTCGGTTTTCGTACCGGTTGCGCTGTGTTTAGCCGCGATGGTCGCCGCAGGGCCCCACGCAGATTCCTGCGCCGCTTCGGGAGCAGAAGAAGCTGTCACGTTAATCGTGTCTTCTTGCGCAGGGGCGGTGGTTGCGGCACCGGCGTAAAACGCGGCAGAACCCAGTATTGTCGTAATCGTTAAAGCTAACGTCCGACGCTTAAATGCGCCTTTTTGGACAGAAATTGAAAGCGAGCGTTGAGAAGCCATTGCATTATCTCTGGAGTGGTAATGGGAATGTAAACGATAATTATTATTATGACCGTCGCATATTATGCGCAATGCTTGCCCGTCTGCAACACTAATTCACACATAGATTGGCTGAATGAATAAAAAGTATCCCTATGTTAAGCATGGGTAAATATGCTTATAAATTAAACGGGGGTAGATGTAGCAGGCTTGCGGGGAATGTGAATCATCAGGGGTAAATTTGAGTTATGGATAACAAATAAAAAGGGCACGATTTTCATCGTGCCCTTTTTTACAATAAATCCAATATCCTAAATCATTCGAGTTGGATCATGGTAACCAACGCCGAGCCAGCTTGAAGGATGACGGATATTTAGTTGCCTGAACCAAACATATCCTTAATCCAGCCCGCCACGCCGTTGCTGTCTTTCTTCTCATCCTGAGATTGTGGCTTTTGCTGCTGTTGCCCGGATTGCTGTTGTTGTTGTTGCTGCTGGATCTGTTGCTGCTGCTGTTGCTGAACTGCCGTCACAGAAGCCTGACACATCGCATCCGGCGAATCCGTCCAGACAGGGATGGAACGCGTTGCGCCACCGCCGCCCAGCATTCCGCCGCTGTTATTACCGCAGACAAAGTTACCGCTGCCATCAATATTCATCGTACTGATGCCTTCCGGCATTTGCAGATCCAGTGGCTGCGGCGTGCCGTTCTCCAGATAGCGTCCGTACAGCACCAGCGCACCGGTTGAACCCCACAGTTTAGACGGGCCGTTGTTATCGCGACCAACCCAGGTAATGGCTACCTGATTGCCGTCGATGCCTGCAAACCAACTGTCACGCAGTTCGTTGGACGTACCGGTTTTGGCTGCCAGATGCAGTTTTGGGAACTTGTTCGCCAGAGCGCGTGATGTCCCTTCCTGCACAACCTGTTGCATCGCATACAGCGTCAGATACGCCGCCTGTGACGGGATCACTCGGACTGCCTGCGGGAAGCTCTGATAAAGCACCGTGCCGTCTTCCGCAATCACCGAGCGCACCGCTGAAAGTGGCGCTTTGTTACCGCCGCTGGCAATAGTCTGATATTCCTGCGCCACTTCCATCGGCGTCAGTGCAATCGCACCGAGCAGCATCGACGGCGTCTGATTCAGAGATTCTTTCGGGATCCCCAGGTTTATCAGCGTACTGGTGATATTATCCAGCCCTACCGCCATACCCAGATTCACTGTCGGTATGTTCATAGAACGCGCCAGGGCATCCACCAGCAGAACCTGACCACGGAACTGATGGTCATCGTTTTTCGGCGACCACGTCTGTCCGTTCGCCAGTTTCAGCGTCAGTGGCTGGTCGGCCAGAATGGTGTTCAGACGGTATTTATCCGGCTGTGAAAGCGCAGTCAGATAGGTCGCCGGTTTAGCCAGAGAACCCACCTGACGGCGTGCCTGCATCGCACGGTTGAAGCCTGCGAACTGCGTTTCCGCGCCGCCGACCATCGCCCGCACTTCGCCGGTATAACGGTCAACAATGACCATCGCGGTTTCGATGTCATTCAGGCCGCTTTTTTTGCGCAGTAACGGAATGCCTTCTTCGACCGCTTTTTCCGCCGCATCCTGAGAAATAGGATCCAGCGTGGTGAAGATTTTCACCCCGGACATGTCCTGAACTTTATCGCCCAGTTTGGCCTGAAGCTCCTGACGCACCATCTGCATAAACGCAGGCTGAGGCGAAATCACACCGCCTTTCGGCTGCACGCCAAGCGGACGCGCGCTGAGCATGTCATACAGCTCCTGATCGATAACTTTCTGATCAACCAGTAAACGCAGCACCAGATTACGACGCTGCAACGCCATTTGCGGGTTACGCCACGGGTTATACAGCGACGCACCTTTCACCATGCCGACCAGCAATGCCTGCTGATCGAGACTCAGTTCATTCACCGGACGGCCAAAGTAATACAGGCTCGCCAGCGGGAAACCGCGGATCTGATCTGAACCGCTCTGGCCGAGATACACTTCGTTCAGATACAGCTCGAGAATGCGGTCTTTGCTGTAATCCGCGTCGAGCAGGATAGCCATCACCGCTTCACGCGCTTTACGGCTCAGGGAGCGCTCGTTAGTCAGGAACAGGTTTTTCACCAACTGCTGCGTCAGCGTTGAACCGCCCTGCACCGCATGACCGGCAGTCAGGTTAGCCAGCACCGCACGACCAATGGAATAGAAGTTAATCCCGTCATGTTCATAGAAATGGCGGTCTTCGGTCGCCAGCAAAGTGTCGACCAGCAAATCCGGGAAACCGGCGCGTGGCACGAACAGACGCTGTTCACCGTTGGCGTTAGAGGCCTGCAACATCGTTATCAGGCGCGGATCGAGGCGGAACAGCCCGAAGTCATGCTGATTATCCAGATTCTTGATTTCTGAAAGGCTGTTGCCATCAAACATCAGACGGGCGTTTACCTGCCCTTCTTTACCTTCCGGGAAATCAAACGGACGACGCAACAAATCGATGTAATTCGCGTGCACCGTAAACTCGCCAGGGCGGGTGATGCGCGTCACTTCGCGGTACTGCGTCCCTTCCAGCAACCCGACCATTGCCGCTTTGCTGATCTGCATGTCCGGCTCAAGATTCACCTGACGGCCATACACCGCCGCAGGCAACTGCCAGACTTTACCGCCGTCAATGCGGTCATGGATTTGCCTGTTCAGATAAAACGCGTAAATCCCAAGCAGAATAAGAAACACGATGAACAGTTTGACTAACAGCCAGAAGATACGGCGCTTCAGGCTCTTTTTTCCGCCTTTTTTGGCTTTACGCGGCGATGCTTTACGGCTCATGCGAGATCCCTGTTCTTCTTCGTACTCATCGTCATCCTCATACTCGTCATCGATTTCTTCTTCGTCATCATCGTAGTCGTCATCCCGGCGGCTACGGCGGACGGGACGAGCCCGCTCAGGCTTGCGCCCGGCAGGTTTACCTTTACGGCCAATCGGCTCGCGATCATCGCCAGACATCAGTCAATCTCCCAACGTGCTGCTGTGTTCGTCATAATGATTCTGCTTAGCTGAGTCATTTTCATTTTTGATTTCATAAAGATAGATTCAATGGCCTGAAATCCAGGCCGCAAGGCGCTTACTCTGTGCCCCGCTTAAGTTTTCGCCCACAGGAAATGTCTGAAAAACCGGCCCTTTCATGCACAATTTTTAAAGACTCAGACAGACATCAGGACGCGTGTTTTTTCGTCCGTCGCGTAGGCAGCGCCTCTGCCGGATTATCCGGCCACGGATGTTTCGGGTATCGCCCTTTCATTTCTTTCTGCACTTCGCGGTACGATCCCTGCCAGAAAGCCGCCAGATCGGCGGTTATCTGCAACGGACGCTGCGCCGGTGACAATAATTCCAGCACCACGCCAACGCGGCCTTCCGCCAGTTGCGGGCTGCGCTGCTCGCCAAACATCTCCTGCATCCGCACCGAAAGTGCCGGTGGCTGGTCTGCATGATAACGGATTGGCAGACGACTGCCAGTCGGCACGGTGTAATGTGTCGGCAAGGCACTGTCAAGACGCTGACGTTGTTGCCAGTCGAGCAGCCTTAATAAGGCGTCATGTAAATCAACCTGTTGCAGCGATTTCAACGAGCGGACGCCCTGTAAAGACGGCTGCAACCAGCGTTCGAGACCGTCGAGTAATGTCTGGTCATCCACCGCAGGCCAGTCGGCTTCCGGCAGCCATTTAACGGCGCAGTGAAGCCGCACGCGCAGTTGTTCTGCCGCCACTGACCAGGTCAGCGCCTGCAAACCCTGCGTGCGGATCCAGTCGATCAGCGCCTGTTGCAGCTCTTCATCGTCCGGTTTAGCCAGCGGATTGGCTTTAAGCACCAGCCGGCCAATCTGCCAGCGTCGCCACGCGCGCAGTGTGCCTTTTTCCTCATCCCACTCCACGGCGGTTTGTTCTTTCACTACCTCCGGCAGGCGCGTGGGGAGTTGCGTAATATCCAGCGTGATCGCCAGCAAAATGCGCGCATCCGGACTGTTGTTGCCCTGCAATAACTGCGGCGCGACCAGCCACGGCGCGCGGGTTAAACCGTCGTCCTGCGGCAAAGCTGCACCCAGCCCGTTGGCCAGCAGATAGCGGCCATCTTCGCCGCGACGCTGCGCAATACGGTCGCTGAAAGCACGTGCCAGCAGCCACGGCGCAAGGGAAGCATCCGGCTCGCCGCTTTGTGCGCCGGTTCGCTGCGCCAGCTGTTTTGCCCGCCGCTGCCAGTTGCCTTGCGCACGGCTGAACCAGTAATCGATATCGGGCAATCCGCCGCGCGGCGGTTCTTCGAGCATCGCCGCCAGTAACGCCGCGGTCGCCAGCGCATCCGGACTTTGTGCCGCGGCAGTAATCAGCATCGCCGCCAGCCGTGGCTCACAGCCAAGCCGGGCCATACGTTGTCCGGCTGCGGTGAGTTTGCCCCGCGCATCGGTTGCACCGAGCTGTTGTAACAGGTGTTTTGCCGCAGATAACGCGGCAGCAGTCGGCGTATCCAGCCACTGAAGTTGCGCCGGATCCTGACAACCCCACTGCAACAACTCCAGCCAGAAACTGCTCAGATCGCTTTGCAGAATTTCCGCTTCTGCCTGCGCACTGGCGCGTTCAGCCTGCTCTTTGCTGAACAGATGCCAGCACAAACCCGGCTCCAGACGTCCCGCACGCCCCGCGCGCTGGGTCATCGACGCCTGACTGATGCGCTGCGTTATCAGCCGCGTCAGGCCGCTGCGCGGATCAAACTGCGCACTGCGCTCCAGACCGCTGTCCACCACCAGACGGATCCCTTCGATGGTCAGACTGGTCTCGGCAATATTGGTCGCCAGCACCACTTTACGGCGTCCGTCGGGCGAAGGCTGTATGGCTTTTTGCTGTTGTTCCAGCGATAACGCGCCGTACAGCGGGCAGAGATCGACATCGGCCGCCAGCCTGCCGGTCAGCAGATTTTGCACACGGGTGATTTCAGAAACACCGGGTAAAAACAACAACATCGAGCCGTGATTTTCGCCCATCAGACGGCTGACCACCCGCGCCACGCCTTCGTCCAGCCGTTCGTGGGTCGCAAGGGAAAGATACTGCCGGTCAACAGGAAAACTGCGGCCTGCGGATTCAATGACCGGCGCATCCGGTAATAAAGAGGACAGGCGCAGGTTGTCGAGCGTGGCCGACATAATCAGGATTTTTAAATCATCACGCAGCGCATTCTGCACATCAAGCAACAGCGCCAGCGCCAGATCGGCCTGCAAACTGCGCTCATGGAATTCATCGAGAATGACCATCGACACCCCGGTCAGTTCAGGATCCGCCTGCACCATGCGGGTCAGAATGCCTTCGGTCACCACTTCGAGACGGGTCGCTGCGCTGGTTTTACTTTCAGCGCGCATGCGGTAACCCACAGTCTGCCCCGGCGTTTCACCCAGCTGTTGCGCCAGACGGAAAGCCACGTTTTTTGCGGCCAGACGACGCGGTTCCAGCAGCAGAATTTTGCCCGGCAAATTGGCCAGTTTGAGCAACTGCAACGGCAGCCAGGTCGATTTACCCGCACCGGTCGGGGCGAGCAAAAGCACCTGCGGAGCCTGTTGCAGTGCGGCTAATAGCGGTTCAAGTACGGCGCTGACCGGCAAAGAAGGCAATGAATTCACCATGAGAGTTAACTTTAAACGGCGGGCATTGTAGCATTTAGCCCCACATCCGGCATGTTGCCGTGATTTGTCTGCTCAGGGATCACTATGTCTGCCGAACGTCGCCTGTTTTTCGCCTTATCCCTGCCTGCAAAATTGCAGAAGCAGGTGATTAAGTGGCGTGCTGACAATTTTCCGGCCGAAACGGGCCGTCCTGTTGCGGCGGCGAATCTGCATATTACTCTGGCGTTTCTCGGTGAAATCAGTGAGCTAAAAGCACAGGCGCTGACCCGTGTGGCCGGACGCATTCAGGCCAAAAAATTCAGTCTGACACTGGATGATATCGGTCACTGGCCGGGCTCGGGTGTGGTGTGGATTGGCACAAAGCGCGCGCCGAATGCGCTGTTACAGCTGGCCTCGGTATTGCGCTCCCACGCCGCCCGCAACGGTTGTCATCAGACCACGCTGCCATTTCATCCGCACGTTTCGTTATACCGCAGCGCCACGCGCCCTGTGGCTATTCCGCCCGCCACGCCGCAATGGCTGCTGGAAGCTACCGAGTTCAGTTTGTACGAGTCCCAGTATGAAAAAGGACGCACCCGTTATCGTTGTCTGCAAACCTGGCCACTGGCTGACGCACCGGCAACTTAACTTTACTGCTCACGCAAAACTCTACATCACACGGAAACTGTCATGCATTTCGAGCCTGCGCTTCAACCTGCCACTTTGATCAAACGTTACAAACGTTTTCTCGCGGACGTGATTACGCCCGAAGGCACGGAACTGACTCTGCATTGTGCCAATACCGGCGCAATGACAGGCTGCGCCACGCCGGGCGATACCGTCTGGTATTCCACATCGGACAATCTCAAGCGCAAGTACGCCCACAGCTGGGAACTGACCGAGACGCAGCAAAACCACTGGATTTGCGTCAACACGTTGCGGGCCAATCAGCTGGTACGCGAAGCGATTACAGAACAGCGTATACCGGAATTATCCGGTTACAGTAAACTCACTTCAGAAGTAAAATACGGCACCGAAAATAGCCGTATAGACTTGATGTTACAGGCAGAAAATCAACCTGACTGCTATATTGAAGTGAAATCTGTCACGCTGTTGCAGGAAGGGCAGGGATACTTCCCTGATGCAGTCACCCTGCGCGGTCAAAAGCATTTGCGCGAGTTACAGTCGATGACAGAACAGGGACAGCGAGCCGTACTTTTCTTCGCTGTTTTACATTCAGGCATTGAAAGCGTGTCCGCTGCACACCATATTGATCCCCGTTACACCCAATTGCTAACGCAGGTTCAGAAAAACGGTGTAGAAGTGATGTGCTACGGTGCCGCACTTTCTGCTGAGGGTATCCGCCTCACAGAACGATTACCGCTGGTTACGAAATCACTAAACGGATAAACCCAGTTAGGATAACCCTGTTATTAGCCGTCGGCGGCATAAAAAACAGGTCGCGAATACGCTTTTCCTCACAGCCTTGTCAAGCACCTGCGAGGAATAATTGCCAACTTCGTTGCCTTCTGTTATTTATAGCGGCCTGATTTTTTCCCCCGTTGGGGATCGAAATGTTCGAAGCCGGTATGTTGCAGTGATGCTGCGGCGTAAAAAGCGGATGAACATAGTGCGTGTTATGTAGGAGAAGCATCATGCAAGAAGGCCAAACCCGTAAGACGTCGTCCTTGAGCATTCTCGCTATCGCTGGGGTGCAGCCGTATCAAGAGAAGCCGGGCGAAGAGTACATGAACGACGCTCAGCTGGCTCACTTCAAAAAGATTCTTGAAGCATGGCGCAATCAGCTCAGGGATGAAGTAGATCGTACCGTTACACACATGCAAGATGAAGCTGCAAACTTCCCTGATCCGGTCGACCGTGCCGCTCAGGAAGAAGAATTCAGCCTCGAACTGCGTAACCGTGACCGTGAACGTAAGCTGATCAAAAAGATTGAAAAAACACTGAAAAAAGTGGAAGACGAGGATTTCGGATACTGCGATTCCTGTGGCGTTGAGATTGGCATCCGCCGTCTTGAAGCACGTCCTACCGCGGATTTGTGTATCGACTGTAAGACTCTGGCAGAAATCCGCGAAAAGCAGATGGCTGGCTAAGTTTCGGGTCCCACGCGGTGCGTCATGCACCGCGTTCCCTTTAAGCGCAGTACCCCATTTTTATGCCGCAAGAACAACACTACACAGGCCGTTTCGCCCCCTCACCTTCCGGTGACCTCCATTTTGGTTCGCTGATTGCCGCGCTTGGCAGCTATCTGCATGCCCGTTCGCAAAACGGACAATGGTTTGTCCGCATCGACGATATCGACCCGCCGCGTGAAATCCCCGGTTCCGCTGATCGCATTTTAGCCACGCTCGAACGTTACGGGCTGGAATGGGATGGTGAGGTGGTCTGGCAGTCAAAACGCCATGAAGCCTATCGCGCCACGCTGGACTGGCTGTATCAGCAGCAAAAAAGCTATTACTGCACCTGTACACGTCAGCGTATTTCGCAAACCGGCGGTACCTATGACGGCCACTGTCGTGATTTAAATTTAGGTGCAGAAAACGCCGCTATCCGCCTGCGCCAGACAATACCGGTATACGGTTTTGATGACGATTTTCAGGGTCACTTGCAGGCCAGCGCGAAACTGGCCGAAGAAGATTTTATTATCCGCCGCCGTGATGGCCTGTTTGCCTATAATCTGGCGGTGGTGGTAGATGACCATTTTCAGGGTGTAAACCACATCGTGCGTGGTGCGGACCTGATTGAACCGACGGTGCGCCAGATTTCCCTTTACCGGCATTTAGGTTATCCGCAGCCCGGATATCTGCATTTACCGCTGGCACTCAATGAAAATGGCGATAAGCTTTCCAAGCAAAATCACGCGCCCGCGCTGCCGGAAGGCGATCCCCGTCCGGTTATCATTAACGCACTGAAATTTTTAGGCCAAAGGCTGCCGGAAAACTGGCAGGATTACACTTTGCCTTTATTATTACGCTGGGCGACAACACAGTGGACGACGGCTGATATCCCGCATCAGGGCGCTAAAGCTGCGCAGATGTGACATCGGCATTCTCAAAGCGGCTACTGTGAGCTATGATTAGCCGCTGTTTTTGCGTCACGCCAATTTTTTCAGTCACTATCGAGGTGTACCATTTTTACCCGAGTAGCCAATTTTTGCCGTAAGGTGCTAGTTCGTGAAGATAAAGTCGTTCGTGAAGAAAAGGCTGTTCATGACGAAGCCGTGCTTCATGGAGAACCTAATCGCGAGGAGAATTCCCGTCGTGATCCGTCTCCTGTGGCCGAAGGCAATGTGAAGGCAAAAAATCCTGAACGTCGTGACAACGAGCAACGCCGCGAAAACCGCGGCCGTCGGGATGACAATGCGAACCGGGGCGACCGCCGCAATAATAACAACCGCCGCTCCTCTTCCCCTTATCAGCCTCGTGGCGAACGCAGCGATTCCCGCGGCGATCGTAATCACGATCAGCGTGCTGACCGTAATGAACCGCGCAATGAGCAACGCGCCCCGCGCCCTTCTGTTGAACACGTACAGAAACCGCGTCCGTCATTTGATTACGCCGGCGAAACCCGTGCGATAACCATTATTCCACGCGATGAGCACAATATTTCTCGTCGTGATATCAGCGAAAACGCCCTGAAAGTCCTTTACCGTCTGAACAAGTCTGGCTTTGAAGCCTTCCTGGTCGGCGGCGGCGTACGCGATTTGCTGCTGGATAAAAAACCGAAAGATTTCGACATCACCACCAACGCCACGCCTGATCAGGTACGTAAACTGTTCCGCAACTGCCGTCTGGTCGGTCGCCGTTTCCGTCTGGCGCACGTTATGTTTGGCCCGGAAATCATCGAAGTCGCCACCTTCCGTGGTCACCACGAACAGCACGAAGAAACCGAAGATAAAAACGTCTCCCAGCAGGCCGTGAATGGCATGCTGCTGCGCGACAATATCTTCGGCACTATCGAAGACGACGCCCAGCGCCGCGATTTCACCATCAACAGCCTGTATTACGGCGTCGCTGACTTCACCGTTCGCGATTACACCGGCGGTCTGCGTGACCTGGAAAACGGCATCATCCGTCTGATTGGTGATCCGGAAACCCGTTACCGCGAAGACCCTGTCCGTATGCTGCGCGCCGTGCGTTTCGCGGCCAAACTGGACATGAAGATCAGCCCGGAAACCGCCGGGCCGATCCCACGTCTGGCCACGCTGTTGCAGGAAATTCCGCCAGCGCGTCTGTTCGAAGAATCTCTGAAGCTTTTGCAGGCCGGTTACGGCTACGAAACTTACAAAAAGCTTTGCGAATACCAGCTGTTCCAGCCGTTGTTCCCGCTGATTGCCCGCCAGTTTACTGAGCAAGGCGACAGCCCGATGGAACACATTCTGGTGCAGGTGCTGAAAAACACCGATCACCGTCTGCAAAACGATCAGCGCGTCAATCCGGCGTTCCTGTTTGCTGCAATGTTGTGGTATCCGGTGATTGAGCATGCTCAGAAACTGGCGCAGGAAGGCGGTCTGACGTATTACGACGCCTTCGCGCTGGCGATGAATGACGTGCTTGATGAACAATGCCGCACGCTGGCTATTCCTAAACGTATTACTACGCTGGTTCGTGATATCTGGGCGCTGCAACTGCGTCTGTCACGCCGTCAGGGTAAACGTGCGCACAAGCTGATGGAGCATCCTAAGTTCCGTGCGGCTTACGATTTGCTGGTGCTGCGCGCTGAAGTCGAGCAACACCGCGAACTGCAAAGTCTGGCGCAGTGGTGGGGTGAGTTCCAGGAAGCCACACCGGCTTCGCAGAAAACCATGCTGGGTACGCTCGGGGATGATGCCACACCGGCACGCCGTGCGCGTCCGCGCCGTCCGCGTAAACGGGCTCCGCGTAAGGACGGCGGTCAATGATCCGCATTTACCTGGCTCTGGGCAGTAATCTTGCCCGTCCTCTTGACCAGGTAAATTGCGCGCTGGAGGCGCTGGCACATCTGCCGCGCACCCGCTTTGTGGCCGCATCCCCGTTTTACCGCAGTAAACCGCTGGGGCCGCAGGATCAACCTGATTATCTGAATGCTGTGGTGGCGTTAGACACGCTGCTGCCGCCGGAAGAGTTGCTCGATTGCACGCAAGGGATCGAGCAGAATCAGGGACGCGTTCGCAAAGCCGAACGCTGGGGACCGCGGACCTTAGATCTCGATATGCTGATGTATGGCGATCAGGTGATCAACACCGAGCGTCTGACTGTGCCGCATTACGACATGAAAAATCGTGAGTTTATGCTGTATCCGCTGGCCGATCTGGCGCCGGATCTGGTGCTCCCGGATGGCGAAACGCTGCAAAGCCTGCTCGCACGCGTTCCGCTTAACGGCCTGACGAAATGGTAAGTCGCTCAGCGACTTACCCGAACGATCAACCCGCCCTCTGCTCTGTTCCTGTAAACCACTCTCAGCTGATGTAACTGCGCGATCCTCTGCACGATCGAAATCCCCAGACCGCTGCCGGTTTGTTCCTGTCCCGGTGGCCGGTAAAAGCGCTCGCCGAGCCTTGCTAGATGTTCATCACTGATCCCCGGCCCCTGATCTTCAACCGTCATACCCCACGGTTCCCGTCGCACCGTCACACAGGTTCCGGCTGGCGAATAACGGATCGCATTATCGAGCAGATTACGCACCATCAGCGAAAGCAGCAGCGACTGACCGCGCATTTCGGGCGGCTTGCCCTGCTCCTCGAAACGTAATTCGATACCTTTGCCGTGCGCGCGATAATCCTGTTCCGACAGACTTTGAGCGATCAGCGAAGTCCAGTCGATGCGTTCCAGCTCTTCCGGCGCAGAGAAACTTTCCAGCCTTGAGAGCGTCAGTAACTGATCTACCAGGCGCGTGGCGCGATCAATACTGGTGGTCAGATTTTCCAGCGCATGTTCGCGCATCTCGCTGTCATCGCCGGAAAGCTGCACCACTTCGGTTTGCACCCGCAGCGCCGCCAGCGGACTGCGCAGTTCATGTGCGGCGTCCGAGGTAAACCGGCGTTCGCGTATCAGCATCTCACCGGTGCGGGTAAACAGGGAATTGAGCGCATTGGCCAGCGGCAGCACTTCTCCGGGCAGCGAGTCCGTCACAATCGGCGTAGCATCTTCCGGCGAACGCTGACGCAGCCCCTGCGCCACGCGCCGCAGCGGACGCAGTTCCAGCGTGACCATCACAATCAGCGCCAGCAACAGCACCGGCAGCGAGGCCAGCCACGGCGTCAGCTGTCCGCTGACCAGACTCCATGCCATGTCATTGCGGTAATCATATTCCTGCCCGACCGCCACGCGATATTGTCCGTCCGGCGACGTCAGCCAGACCATCCGCCAGGTATCACTGTCTCCTTTCAGCTCCACGTCGTTAAAGCCCTGCGTGTCACCATCAAAGCGGATGCGCTTGCCGTTCTCGCCATCATTGAGCAGCATCTGCCCGTGAACATTAAAAATGGCAAACGTCAGCGCATCGTCATCGGTATGACCCCGCGACCCTTTGCGCACCATTTTTTTGGTGTCCGGCAGTTCGGCATCCTTTGACAGATTCAGGCGATCGCCCAGCCCTGTCGCGGCAAGACGTTTAGCGAAAAGCATTTGCTGGGTATCGAAAACTTCATTGATGTGTTTGCGGGTCTGATGCCACGCCACGCCGCTGGCAATCATCCAGGTCAGCAGCGCCAGCACCGAGAAAAGCAAAATCAGACGCAGGCGCAGACTGAGGTTTTTCAGTTTCTTCAAGCGCCTCACGCCTCGCCTCCTCCACCCGCTTTTATCGCATCCCCCAGCGTATAGCCCACGCCATGCACCGTGCGGATAAAACCTTTGCCGAGTTTGCTGCGCAGATGGTGGATATGCACTTCCACTGCATTGCTGCTGACGTCGTCGTCCCAGCTGTAGAGTTTTTCCTGAATAAGCGTACGGGCCAGCACGCGGCCTTTGTTGTTGAGGAGTAATTCCAGCACCGCCACTTCACGCGGGGTGAGCGTGACCGCTTCTCCGTTGAGCGTGACGCTGCGGGCTGCGGGATCAAACTCGACCGCGCCATGCATCACTTTAGGCGTCACCACGCCATGACGGCGGCGGATCAGCGCCTGCAAACGCGCGGCGACTTCCACCAGTGCAAAAGGCTTACACAGGTAATCATCGGCACCGGCCTGCAGCCCGCCGACACGCTGCTCAAGCGCATCACGGGCGGTGAGGATCAGCACCGGCGTGTCGCGTCCGGCCTTGCGCCATTCGCGTAACAGATCCATTCCGTCCATTCCCGGCAGGCTTAAATCGAGGATCACTGCATCATAAGGCGCGCTGTCGAGCGCCGCTTTGCCGGTCACGCCGTCGGTAAACCAGTCGAGCGTAAAACCTAATTTTGTCAGCCCGGCTTTGATGCCGTCGCCAATCATCTTGTCGTCTTCAACTAATAGAATTCGCATGGTTCCCTCCGTTTTTGCCATTATAGCCGACGCTTCTTAATCACTTCTTAAGAGCAGGATCAACGTCTCTGAGAGTGATCGTGCTGTCTGACTTTCCACTCATACAGTAGAATACCGGCATCATATTCATCCGATGAATTATTCAAAGGAACGTGTTCATGAAACCAACAACGCTGAGCCAGCTTCGCCAATGGAAGCAGGAAAAACATAAATTTGCGACCATTACCGCGTATGACGCCAGTTTCGCGCAGCTGTTTGCTGAGCAGGGCATCAACGTGATGCTGATCGGCGACTCACTGGGCATGGTCGTTCAGGGCCAGGATTCCACGCTGCCGGTGACGGTCGAAGAGATTGCTTACCACACCCGCTGCGTGCGCCGTGGCGCGCCTCACGCATTATTGCTGGCTGACCTGCCCTTTATGAGTTACGCCACGCCTGAACAGGCGTTTGAAAGCGCCGCCGTGCTGATGCGGGCGGGCGGTAACATGGTCAAACTCGAAGGCGGCAGCTGGCTTTGCGGTACGGTTCGAATGCTGACCGAGCGCGCCGTGCCGGTGTGCGGCCATCTGGGGCTGACGCCGCAGTCGGTGAATATTTTCGGCGGTTATAAAGTTCAGGGCCGCGATGAAGTCGCCGCCAATCAGCTCATCAAAGATGCGATGATGCTCGAAGAAGCCGGTGCGCAGTTGCTGGTGCTGGAATGTGTGCCGGTCGATCTCGCCCGCCGCGTGACAGAAGAACTGAGCATTCCGGTTATCGGCATTGGCGCAGGTAATGTCACCGACGGTCAGATTCTGGTGATGCACGACGCCTTCGGCATCACCGGCGGCCATACGCCAAAATTCGCCAAAGACTTCCTCAGCGAAGCGGGCGATATTCGTGGCGCAGTGCGTTTGTATATCGATCAGGTCGCGCAGGGCGCGTATCCGGGCGAAGAACATTCCTTTAAATAAGCGGGAGAAGGCTGGTGTTGATAATTGACAGCGTGGCGCTGCTGCGTCGCGAAATCCGTGATTTTCGCAAGAATAACCGACGTATCGCGCTGGTGCCTACAATGGGCAACCTGCACGAAGGCCACATGACGCTGGTGGAAGAAGCCAAAGCGCGTGGCGATGTGGTCGTGGTGAGTATTTTCGTCAACCCGATGCAGTTCGAGCGTTCGGATGATCTCGAGCGTTACCCGCGCACTTTGCAGGAAGACTGCGAAAAGCTGAACAAACGCGGCGTGGATCTGGTCTTCGCACCGTCGCCGGCAGAAATCTATCCGAAAGGTCTGGCGACGCAGACCCAAGTCGATGTGCCGGTGATTTCCACCATTCTGGAAGGCGCGAGCCGTCCTGGGCATTTTCGTGGCGTCTCCACCATCGTCAGCAAACTGTTCAATCTGGTACAGCCGCAGGTTGCGTGCTTCGGGCAAAAAGACTTCCAGCAACTGGCGCTGCTGCGCACGATGGTGGAAGACATGGGCTATGACATCGAGATTATCGGCGTGCCGGTTGTGCGTGCCAAAGACGGTCTGGCGCTCAGTTCCCGTAACGGTTATCTGACTGCCGATGAACGTAAACTCGCGCCTCAACTGAACAAAATCATGAACGCGCTGGCGGAACGTCTGAGCCAGGGCGAGCGCCACACCGATGAAATGTTGCAGGAAACCGCGCAGCAACTTCGTGAAGCGGGATTCACACCGGACGAACTGTTTATCCGCGATGCGAAAACCTTGCAGGAGTTATCCGTCGACAGCACCGCTGCGGTGATCCTGATGGCAGCATGGCTGGGTAAAGCGCGACTGATTGATAACCAGGAGGTTGATCTGACGCAGTAGACAGCGCAGGTCAAATGGGCAACTATGTTGGCCGCCGGAAACTTCAGACTTTTATACTGTCTGCCCGGCGGATCCCCAGACTTTTTACGCACGAAGGGTCACACGCAATGGTACGTACAATGCTGCAAGGCAAACTGCACCGGGTTCACGTCACTCAGGCAGATTTGCACTACGAAGGTTCCTGCGCCATCGATCAGGATTTTCTCGATGCCTCAGGTATTCTGGAATACGAAGCGATTGATATTTATAACGTTGATAACGGTCAGCGTTTTTCGACTTACGCCATCGCGGCAGAACGCGGTTCGCGGATTATTTCGGTCAACGGTGCGGCTGCGCGCTGTGCCTGTGTCGGCGATCTGCTGATCATCTGTTCTTATGTGCAGATGTCCGATGCAGACGCCCGTCAGCACCAGCCGAAAGTGGCCTATTTTGAGGGCGAAAACCAGCTGAAACGCACCGCGAAAGCCGTGCCGGTTCAGGTGGCGTAATTAAATTCCTGCCCCTGCAAAGGGGCAGGAGCAAAAATCAACTTCTCAAACCGCGCCCGCGTTCAATCAAATACCACGCCAGCAGATAAAACACCGCGATAAACGCCACCAGCACGCTCATGGTAAACACCAGCGGCACATCGGAAATCCCCAGAAAACCGTAGCGGAAACCGCTGATCATATAAACGATCGGGTTCAGCTTGGAGACGGCCTGCCAGATTGGCGGCAACAGTGACAGCGAGTAGAACACGCCACCGAGGTAGGTCAGCGGAGTCAGCACGAAGGTCGGGATCAGGCTGATATCATCGAAGGTTGTGGCAAACACCGCATTCAGCAGGCCGCCCAGCGAGAACAGGATCGCCGTCAGCAGCAATGTCAGCGCAATGATCAGCCACGAATGGATCACCAGCGGCACGAAGAACAGTGAGATCGCCGTGACCAGGATCCCCACGCAGATCCCGCGCGCCACGCCGCCGCCGACATAACCGGCGATCACCACGTGCGTGGGCACCGGCGCGACCAGCAGTTCTTCAATATTGCGCTGGAATTTAGCGCTGAAGAACGACGAAGCCACGTTGGCGTAGGAGTTAGTGATCACCGCCATCATGATCAGGCCCGGCACGATAAACTGCATGTAAGTAAAGCCATGCATGCTGCCGATTTGCGAACCGATCAGATTACCAAAGATGATGAAATACAAGGTCATGGTGATGACCGGCGGAACCAGCGTTTGGATCCAGATCCGGCCAAAACGGTTGATCTCTTTCAGCCAGATACTTTTGAGTGCCACCCAGTACAATTGCGACATTATTTCTTTTCCTCACTGCCGTTCACCAGCGTGACAAACAGCTCTTCCAGACGGTTCGCTTTGTTACGCATACTCAATACCTGCACGCCCTGCTTGCTCAGCTGACTGAACAGGGAATTCAGCCCCTGTTCACGCATGACTTCTACTTCCAGCGTTGAAGTATCTGTCAGATGACTGCGGTAGCCTTCCAGCACCGGCAACGGGCTTTTCGCACCTAAATCCAGAATGAAGGTTTCGGATTTCAGCTTCGACAGCAGCTCTTTCATGCTGGTGTTTTCCACCAGTTGGCCGCCCTGAATAATGCCGATATTACGGCACAGCATTTCCGCTTCTTCCAGATAGTGCGTGGTCAGAATGATGGTGGTGCCCTGCGCGTTCAGCTCTTTCAGGAAGCCCCACATCGAGCGGCGCAGTTCGATATCTACACCGGCGGTTGGCTCATCAAGGATCAGCAGTTTTGGCTCGTGCATCAGCGCACGGGCGATCATCAGACGGCGCTTCATCCCGCCAGACAGCATGCGCGAACGCTCGTTGCGTTTGCCCCACAGGTCCAGCTGCGTCAGATATTTTTCCGCACGTTGCAGCGCCAGCGGACGCGGCACGCCGTAATAACCGGCCTGATTCACCACCACCTGCATGACGGTTTCAAACGGGTTGAAATTGAATTCCTGCGGCACCAGACCTAACTGGCGTTTAGCGTTGACGATATCTTTATCGATGTCGTAACCGAACACCCGCACCTTGCCGGCAGTTTTGTTGACCAGTGAACTGATGATACCAATGGTGGTGGATTTACCCGCACCGTTAGGCCCAAGCAGGGCATAAAAATCGCCAGCTTCGACGCGCAGATCGATTCCACGCAAAGCCTGTACACCACCGGCGTAAGTTTTGGTTAACTTTTCCAGTTCCAATGCATAATTCATAAAGGGAGCGTACCTTCTTGTGAAAACCCTGTTGTAGGAATGAGTAAGTGGAGATGCCGAATCAGTATGAAAAGTCGGGACATTGCCCTATATTACCCCATCGCAGTGAGCTCGTTACAGGCTATTAACCTCCATGAATGACATAGAAAGACTCATCAGTAACAACGCAGCCTGGTCTAAAACCATGATTGACGAAGATCCTGGTTTCTTTGAGCGCCTCTCTCAGTCTCAAAAACCCCGCTTCCTGTGGATTGGCTGTTCCGATAGCCGCGTCCCAGCCGAGCGCCTGACTGGCCTGGAGCCGGGCGAGCTTTTCGTTCACCGTAACGTCGCCAATCTGGTTATCCACACCGACCTTAACTGCCTGTCCGTCGTGCAATATGCTATCGACGTGCTGGAAGTCGAACACGTGATTATCTGCGGTCACTACGGCTGTGGCGGTGTGCAGGCGGCGGTTGAAAACCCTGAGCTGGGTTTGATTAATAACTGGCTGTTGCATATCAGGGACATCTGGTACAAGCACAGTTCCCTGCTGGGCGAACTGTCGCCAGAAAAGCGTCTCGATAAATTGTGCGAACTGAATGTGGTTGAACAAGTCTACAACCTTGGCCATTCCACCGTGATGCAATCGGCCTGGAAACGCGGCCAGAAAGTCACGCTGCACGGCTGGGTATACGGCATTCAGGATGGTCGTCTGCGCAACCTCGAAGTTGACGCCACCAGCCGCGAAACGCTGGAACAGCGCTACCGTCAGGGCGTCTCCGCCCTGCTAAACGGTGACCCGCAGTAACAAGCCGCCCTACTTTACAGAATTTAAAAAAACAAAAGGCACAAAAATGTGCCTTTTTTACCATTTATTTTTCCTGCACTTACAACGCGATCACTATAAATCAATGAGTTATAAATGCTGTAAGCAGCTGTAAGCCCTATAAAGATGCTTAGGTGTGGACACTATGTGGACACTCAAGCCCCGCTTTCCCCCTCAGTGGATTGAAGGAAATTGCGTCCTGCAGGAAGTCCGGAGCGAAGTGAGCATAGACCATTGTCTGGTTGATATTCGCGTGTCCGAGAATTCTTTGCAGGGTGATTATGTTCCCGCCGTTCATCATGAAATGTGTAGCAAACGTATGTCGCAGCACATGCAATGATTGCCCTTTCGGTAAGTCTGGCTTCACCGATTTCAATAGCAGCCGGAAGGTCAAGTAATCGGCATCAGGAAAAAGTAATCCAGACTTCTGATTTTTGACTGCCTTACATACCTCATCTGAGATCGGGACTGTTCTGGGTTTGCCATTTTTGGTATTGAGAAAAGTCACTCGGTTATTAATGACGTTCTCAACCTTCAAACTGCTTATTTCTCCCCAGCGGCCTCCTGTACTCAGGCTCAGGATCGCAATCCTCTTATTGTCCCCTTCCAAAACTGACAGCAACTCTTCAATTTCATCAGCAGACATAAAAGTCATGGATGATAGCTGCCCTTTTAGCAACGTTACGCCATGCAACGGATTTTCAGCGTGGAATAAACCTGCTTCGTTCAGGTAAGTAAACAGACCACTCAGCAACATTAAATTGCGGTTTACCGTTGTTGCCTTAACGCCCTTCGCCAATCTCAAAGACTTAAATTTTGTAATAGCCAGGCTATCAATTTGGAAAGAACACGGGTCATCCATCAGGTTGCAGATGAATTCCAGTTTGGCTTTGTCGAGCTTGCCGTGTTTCACGTTCTGCCCGTGATAGAGCCACCACAGTTCTATCAACTCGGATAACGGCCGCTTGTCTGCCGGTTTAGATAGCCATTCTTTGTCGTGATAATTCACCGCTACATATTTTTCGTAGGCGGCTGCTTCATGTTTCTTGTCGAACCTACGCCGGAAGCGCTTTCCGTTGCGCCCCTGCGGTCTGATGTCCACTTCATAACGACCATCATCGAGCTTCTTAATCGACATATTGAAGCCCTCCGGAATCGTGGGTACTGCAAAGACTCTGTGATTCTATAAAACGTAAAAAATCGAAATGTAGCGTTAACCAGTCTTTTTGTCGGAGTGGGACGACGTTGTTTCGCCCTGCCCAAAGTGTGCGAGAACCGGCGCGATCTGTCCGGCTTCTGGTGCAATTTGATCAGTCATAAACCACATTGTGTATTTCTTAAACGAATCGAAACTCAATAGTTTTTTAGCCGCAACTAAACTTATTTCCTTCGTTCCATTTTCATAAGCGGAAAGCGAGCTATACGGAACACCTGTTAAGTCGCTCAATTGCTTACGATTTAATCTCTCAGATTCTCTCATGAGCTTAATCTTTTCAGCATTGTCTATTGACATGAATATCCTCTCAGATAACAATTATACGAACAGAGTAATTAAATATCTTATAGAAGCACTTATAAGCCTCTGTAAGCACTTAGTAGTACCATGAGAGAGGTTACCAAATGAGTAAACAAATCGTAAGTGTGTCGGACGTTATGACTTATACGGAATTTGCCAAATCAATCGGTAAAACTCCGGTAGCAGTTAAGTCGATGATTGAAGCTGGCAAGCTCCCAATTGTCGAAATGCGTAACCCTGAAAATCCTACAGCACGTGCGGAAAACTGGGTTTATCTCCCTGCCTGGAATGCAGGCATGAAATTAGCATTTGAAAAGCGTCCAAAAGAGATTCGCGACGGTTGGCTGATGTGGCTGGGTTTGGGCGAGCCACGTTAAGGAGGGGAAATGGTTATCTCAATTGCACCACTGCTGAAAAGACAAAGCCCTTCCCGCAGTTTTGGACACGGCTGGATTGAGCTACCAGGTGGCAAACGCTGGAATCCAGCTAAACCGCAAATGTATTCAACTGTTCCGAACCGGAAGCCCTTCTACAAACGCTTCTTTGGTTGAGGTGTCTATGCAATCGCAAACATTGAGCTATTCGGAAAGTATCCCGAAGGAAAAAAGAGAGGCCTGTTTTCAGCATATTATCGGGATCCGAAAAATGCTGACCAGCCAGAAAAATATTGCGCAGGAAACGTTTGATGAAAGTACGCCGACCATGCGCAAATTGATCTGCTTCCATGCTGGATTGAAAAGTCGTCATATCAATATGCGTTTCTTTGAATTGGCACACAGTGAAAGAATAAAGGTGATTGAAGCACTTAACTCACTCATTGAGTTTGGTAACGCGCTTCCGGCCTTTATTAGTGAAACCGACTCAGTTCTCCACATAGAACATTAATACATCTGAAATTTAATTGGCGTTCAACTCGCCGGGCATTCTTTTGCCCAAAAACAGGATTGAATAATGGAAGAAATCATAAATGAAGCTCGTTCTGACGAACGTTTAAATCGTGCAGCCGTATTCGCTGCACGTCTTGAGGCTATCGCATGTTTCATCGTCAAGCAGGCAATGACCGGCACTGAAGCCGCCGAAGCTTTACGCGTTGAGGCTACCCGCATCCAAAACGAAGCGGGAGAATTTCATTAATGGCTGATGTTATTGACGCTGCCCAAGAACGAGCGGACCTGATCTTAGAGTCACAAATTCAAGCTGCCCGCATAAGCACTGCGGGCGCTTCCTCCATGTATTGCCTCGACTGTGACCGCCCTATTCCTGAAGAACGCCGCGCAGCTCTGCCTGGCGTTGAGCTGTGTGTCTATTGCAAGGAAATCAGTGAGCTAAACGCTAAGCATTACCGAGACAGTAAATGATTTTGTTCTCGATGGCATTGCTCATTCTGGCTGGCATCAATGCTGGCTATCTGATCATTGATATCAAAGACGGTTTGTAATGCAGAACAATCGCTTTACTTCTCAGACTGAAACGCCCGATGTTTGGGCGTTCCCCTGGAATAAACCTCTAGCCCCAATCGTCCCCCAAGAAAGGCCGAGACCGCTTACCCGTGATGAATACGATCAGGGGCAAGCTGTTTTAATCAAAGTAAAAAACCTCTCTAAAGACCTGCAAGAAATTTTCACTGGCCGCCATAAGTACCTGCTCAAAACTCAGGGCATTCACGCAGCTAATAAATATCTGGTTTATACCCTTGGGCGCAGCATACTGCCGCGTGTCGATGCAGTTAATAAAGCCCATGCAATGAATGTCAATGCCACCATGAAATTCATCTCAGAGGCCGATGTTTATCACCAGTTACCAGGCATGAGCGACAAACCGCTACGTCGTTTCACACAGAATATTGCAGGACAATTGAAGGCCATTTATGAAGACCGTTGCGATCAGCTGTTGGCTGAACATGGTGGAGATTACGCGGTACTTCTTCAGTCTGATACGCAGTGCGTTCTGTATCGTGATATTGCAGGAATATCCCGTGCCTTCAACGTCAACCCTATGTATTGGACAAAATTCACTAAAGGCAAGCTTGATGCAACGTCTGCCATCGCTAGCATGTCTCGGCTGGTAAATCCCGATTGGTGGTTAAGTCAGTTGAAAGGCCAGCGTACCCGCTGGCGTGAGTCATTGCTGATCGCAATCGGCAAGGTTAACCGTGACGCGTCTCCCTATGCCAGTAAGCAGGCTATCCGTGAAGTTCGTTCCCGCCGACTGTCGAATCTGGACTATCTAAAAAGCCGCGACCTGGAGAATGTCGAAACCGGCGAGCGTATCAGTTTGATCGATAAGGTCATGGCGAGTATTTCAAACCCTGAAATCCGCCGCATGGAGCTGATGAGCACTATCGCCGGCACCGAAAAATATGCGGCCGCAAATGGTGACGTCGGAATGTTTCTGACCATCACCACCCCATCTAAATTTCACCCGACCCGCATGGTGGGTAAAGGTGATAACAAGCGCGTTCAGCGAAATCATGCTTGGGACAAAGAGGCCTACACGCCGAAAGATGCGCAGCGTTATCTTTGCGGGATCTGGAGCAAAATGCGCACCGCGTTCAAAGACAGTGGCCTGTCCGTTTATGGGATGCGCGTAGTAGAGCCTCACCACGACGCGACCCCACACTGGCACATGATGTTATTCACAAAGCCCGCTATGCGTCAGCGGGTAATAGATATCATGCGCAAATACGCCATGAAAGAAGACGGTAACGAACGCGGCGCAGCTAAAAACCGCTTTGACTGTAAACACCTGAACCGCGGCGGTGCCGCTGGCTACATTGCTAAGTACATCGCGAAGAATATCGACGGTTATGCACTGGAAGGCGAACGCGACCACGAGACTGGCGAGCTTCTGACGGACTCCGCTACTGCTGTTACTGCTTGGGCTGCAACATGGCGTATCCCGCAGTTTCATCCCATAGGCTTACCTACCATGGGTTCCTACCGTGAGTGTCGTCGTATACGTTCCATCAGTCTGACTGAAACTTTTGACGAAGAAGTAGAAGCCGTTCGCGCTGCTGCTGATATCGGTGACTTTATGGCGTACATGACTGCCCAGGGCGGCGCTAATGTTCCTCGTGAAGATCAGACGGTGCGCGTAGCACGTCGCGTTGCTGACGAGTTGAATGCCTACGATGAAGAAGTGAAAAAGGTTGTGGGCATTTTCGCGCCCCATCTCGGCAAATCACATGTATATGAAACACGTACAACTCAATGGCGCATCGTTGCTTCTGCCGTTGATTCTGAGGTTTTGACCGCAAAAAGCGCCTCCGGCGCGCCTCGGAGTCCTGTCAATAACTGTGGGTTAGGAGGAAAGAAACAGGCCGAAAATTGGCGTTATAGCCAGGCTGAGAGCAATATTACTGATTCCACTTCACAACCAGGGAGTAATGGACTGGACAGACATTGCTGCCGCGAGGGCCATTGTGGCACGCATGCGGGAAGAAACACCAATTGGGAGTAATAGACAGAGAAGTGTTGCGAAAGAAAACGGTGATACAGTTCTATCATCAAATATGTCATCACTTTTGATTACTATTGTTAGAACTTTACTTTTCAGAAGAACGCATCCTGTACTCGATGCAATCATAATTGCAGAAAATGCCCCGCAGTCACTGCGGGGCACATTTATTATTGCACTTTCTGGATTTTCGGCGGTTGCCATGAACCATCAATAATCGCCTGTTCTCCCCAATAGGCGCGGATGTACAAAGAGAAAATCCCCTCCGGCGCAGGCAGCCAGTTTTTGACCTTATCCTCTCCCGGCGAAGCATGGCTGATATACAGCGTCAGAGAACCATCGTCGTTGAGTTTCAAATCCTTATTTTTTGTCCCAAGCGAATAGCGGTTAAGTTCATTCGGGCTGAAAAGATGGCGTTCGTTATATAACGTCAGTGACCAGAACCCTTTGACCGGCGGCAGTTGCCCTTTTGCAAAAGTTACCGTATAGGACTGTTTACCATCAAGTTGTGTCCCTGAAAAATCGTTATCGGTATAGAAATATTGGGTTTCATCTGGCTTATTATCAAACATGTTGGACTTGGACGTGCCCGTACGGTTGTAATAATCCACGCCAAATTCGGCATTATTTTTGGAGCGGTTCCATCCGTTACCGGCAGCTACTCCATTATTTTTCCATTTGAAGAAGTCTGCGATCACCGTTTTATCGGTTTGTTCGGCAGCCTCATTCATCCAGCGGCGTACTTCAGGATCTTTTTTCCCCGCATCGACCAAATGGCGGAACTGCGCATACAAGGCCTGTTCACCAGGAAGAGGCGGGACTTTTGTGAGCACGTTGTCCAACTGGTCAAAAAACTTATCAGGCACAACCCATTTCACTTCACCTGCCTGAGGATCGGGCTTATCGCCTATTGATGGCATTTTTGAATAGTCGAAAGATTTCATCTTGCCATCAAACTGGCTCAGGGGATAAGACATCACCTGCCGGATAGGCTGTTGGATTACCGTGCGCTCTTCGGGCGTATCATCCATCTGGATTCGTGGAATCATATTGGCCATTTCGGTAGAAGAACGGATCACACCACTGATACCTTTAGGCGTCTCACCTTTCCAATTAGGTCCCACCAGCAAATAAAATCCTGGTTTGGTTCCGTAAGGTTTCCCGACATTGCCTATCTGATCTGTCCGCGCATCGTAAATTGCATAAACCCAGAATCTGTCACCAAAATCAGGCACCTGAATAACAACAGGCTCTTTGTCTAAAGCATAAAAGCCAAGCCCATATACAACGTCCTGATTGGGACATGTTACAAAGGTTTCTTCCGGCTTAATGTAATTCGTCAGCATACTCAGTTGCCCCATCGGAGCTACAGGAACCATCCCGCCATTTAACGCGGGATAGGGTGCCTGCGTGATCGTCATACGGCGGTTGAACTGGTTAACCAAGGGATAGCCCCAGATATAAGCCTGCTGCGCAACCGCCTTAACATATGACTCAGGCATTTTTACATCAGGCGAGGGCATGGAAAGGTCTTCAAACTTTGCAGGATGAGGAATAGTGAGCGGTTCGGACTGAGCTGTAGCCCCCGCAGTAAACAGTAGGGACGATATCACTAGAGCAAGGCATCTGATTTTCACGTGAATTCCTTAAATATGGATGTAGGAGGCGGTTATATTACTTGTGAGCACTATTGTTCATTTGCACGACGTCATCCGGCAGCCAAGTTTGATCGTAAAAACTATCCCCTGTTCCATTTAAACGAAGAGCAACGAGGAAATTGCGACCAAGGATAGTTTTGATGACGGCCTTATTAGTGACATTATCCGGTTTGGTTGGCCCGAACCAGATATCGATCGATCCATCCTGATTGTAAGCTAATGATGCGATTCGGATTTTTCCATCATACCCTCTTAGAAAAAGCAAAATACTTTCTGTAAAGGATAGAAGGAAAAAGTGAATTAAGTTAAATATTTCTTGTTTAGAATTAAACATTGAGAGCGCTATCATCAATTTCACTAAATGGTTGGAAATTCATGCGTTTTTATGCACAGCGTGAGAGTTTGAATTGAGAATTCGCTTCATGTAAGAAAAAGTAATGCTTTCTAGAGTTCGTTGAGGTCTTTTGGTATAAGCCAA
Source organism: Rahnella woolbedingensis (assembly GCF_003602095.1). Lineage (GTDB taxonomy): Bacteria > Pseudomonadota > Gammaproteobacteria > Enterobacterales > Enterobacteriaceae > Rahnella > Rahnella woolbedingensis. The sequence goes on from NZ_RAHH01000038.1 coordinate 40,224, forward strand.
ATATTAATGAAAGCTGTGGGTGTCCTAAGTGCATGGTTTTGCATGGTCCCTGAAGGATCAATAAATCCCTGTTCGTCCCTCTGGCCGTGCTTGGAGGCTCTCTGAGTCATGCATTAAAAACAATGAGTCAAGTCAGAAGCGGGCAGGCGGGTAACATTGCGCGCGCCGAGGTTCAGAGCGGCAAAAAATGACTCCGCGTATGACACACTGAGTCATTTTTTCATTTAAAACGGTACGCTATTATTTCGCGCCGGTCAGCGCAGCGTGGCTCTGAGACGTTCGTGTGATGTGGGGTGAAGTAGGTGGGAACTTTGTGGTAGTACTTAAGCTCCGTATCGCGGAGCTTTGCGATATTACTCTGGCGTAAGTTCATAAGAAGTAAACCTGATCACCTCCTCCCCAAACCACGCATTCAACTCCTTAAACCGTTCCTGCAACGGCGTCAGTTCATTCCGCACAAATACCTGTGATGCCTTAACTGAATCACCAAACCCGCCGCTGTTCTCCGGAATAATCCCCATCATCTGTGGCGGTACGCGATGCGCGCACAGCAAATCGTTCTGGCTGGCTTTCTTGATATTAAAGAAATCGTCTTTGGTGGCGACTTCACTTAACGGCAGAATCTTAATCCCGTCCGGCTTGCCGTTTGGGGCGTACATGAACAGGTTGCGGAAATTGCCCAGACCTTTTGTGTCCCGCATAGCCTTGCGCATTTGGTCGATGTCCGAGCTGCTTTGTGCCGCGTCCGTCATATACAGGATATATCCGGCGTGCGCGCCGTTCTGGTAATACTTGCGGCGGAACAGCGTGGCTGCTTCATTCAGCCAGGCAGAGTTCAGGGCGCTGAGATATTCCGGCAGGCCGTACAGCTCCTGATTAATGTCCGGTTCAATCAGATGAAATACACTGCCCGTTTCAAACTGGTGCGCATCCTTCCACTGCTGCACAAACCAGTAGGTATCCTGCTCAACGCCGCGCCGTGCATATTTGGCGGGCACGGTTTTCATCACCACGGCGTCGCCGAGCTGGTTACGGATCACTTCTAAGAACGCATTCCCGAATACCAGATAATCCAGGGCAAACCGGCTGAACTCCTGCTGCGATAGTAACGGGTGCGGGACAAAGGTCGAGGCCAGAATATTACGTTTCACATACAGCGATGAGCTGTGATGAACCGCAGCGCGCAGCGTGCGAGCCAGCCCGTCAAAGCTGACCGGTGGCTCATACCACTGGCCGTTACCCGTGCATTCGATGTAGTCCAGAATTTCGCGGCGGTCTAACACCGGCGTCGGGTCGCCAAAGCTGAACGCTTCCGCACCGCCGGTCTGCTGTGTGGTGGCGGTGACTGTGTTTTGTGCCGACTTGCGGAATTTGCGCTTACTCATAGTTAATAAAACTCCAGGATGTTAGGGCTTTGGCCGCCGTTCGCGGCGGTCAGGGGTTCGTTAAGCAGGGCGTGCATGATTGCCCAGGCGACATCCGCGTGGCTGGCTTCCTCGCTGCGGCTGGCCTCGTAGGTGGAACGGCTGCCGCTGGCGGTCATGGTTTTGCGGATCGCCATGAATGACGAGGTGATGTCTTTGTGGTTAGTGTCGTACTCCAGGCGGCCGGACGTGATGGTGTCTTTCGCTTTCAACACCATCTTCGTTTTGGTTTCGGGGCTGTAGCGGATTTCCATCGCGGCGGGGAAGAACTGCCGGACAAGCTGGAAAACCCCCTGGCCGATGCCGGTGGCATCTACGCCGATGTATTCCACGCAGTACCGCTTCGTTAACGCCTCAATGCTTTTCGCCTGGGCGGCAAAGTCCATGCCTTTCCACTGGTGACGTTCCAGCACGCGGAACTTGCCGCCGTCCACCAGCGGCGGAGCCACGACGGCACAGCCTGCGCTGTCGCCGGTGTGCGACGGGTCGTAACCAATCCAGACGGCGCGATAACCAAACGGACGCACGGCAAACGGGCTGAAATCTTCCCATTCCTCCGCGCTTTCCACCATGCAGCGTTGCAGCTCGGCAAACGGGAAAACGGAAGCCTGATCGTCTACAAACTCACACATGAACAGGTTGCGGAAATCCTCGGCGCTGTTTTCCTGCTTCAGCGTGTCGATGTTGAACAGGTT
>NZ_RAHH01000039.1 GCF_003602095.1 Rahnella woolbedingensis
AAGGGTCCATGTTGAGCATGAACCCTTTTTACACGAGCCACCGGATCGGTCAACTGATCCTTAAACGATCGGCATTACGCTCCGGCGTGCCTTTTTTATGCCCGTCTTATATGAAAGTGTTTTATGACAATTCCTGATGCCAGTTGGGCATTTGCTTAAAAATGTGACTTTACCCGCAACTTCAATAGGTGCTTCCGCTCTTTGGGCATTTGCATAATGTATGGCAGCAAACGGCTGGGTATGCTCTCTGAACAACAAAACAATAAGCCAAGGCAGGGGATCCATGTCGGCGTATCATCTCGATGCAAAGCTGGCGCAACAGATTGTTGCCCGCACCATGCAAATTATTGATAGTAATGTGAATGTCATGGATGGACGCGGAAGAATTATCGGCAGTGGTGACGATCAGCGTCTTGGCGAATTGCACGAAGGTGCTTTGCTGGCAATTTCACAGGAACGTATTGTCGATATCGACGAAGGCGTAGCAAGGCATCTGCACGGTGTGCGTCCGGGGATCAACCTGCCGCTGCGCATCGACGGGCTGATCGTCGGCGTAATCGGCCTGACCGGCAATCCGGCTCAGTTACGGCAATATGGCGAGCTGGTGTGTATGACCGCCGAAATGATGCTGGAACAGGCGCGTTTGCTGCATATGCTGGCACAGGACAGCCGTCTGCGTGAAGAACTGGTGCTCAATCTTATCCGCGTAGACGAACTTTCTCCGGCGCTGATGGAATGGGCGCAACGTCTGGGCATAGATCTGAACCGCCCTCGTGTGGCGGCCGTGGTCGAGGTCGACAGCGGCCAGCTCGGCGTTGATTCCGCGATGGCCGAACTGCAACAGCTGCAAACGTTGCTGACGACTCCGGAGCGCGACAATCTGATCGCCATTGTATCCCTTACCGAAATGGTGGTGCTAAAACCGGCGCTGAACAGCTACGACCGCTGGGATGCAGACGGCCACCGTCAGCGTATCGATCACCTGCTTTCCCGTATGACTGAAACAGGTCGTCTGCGTGTGCGCATTTCGCTGGGCAACTTTTTCACCGGCCCCGGCAGCATTGCCCGCTCGTACCGCACCGCGCGTACTACCATGACCGTCGGTAAACAGCGGATGCCGGAGCAGCGCTGTTACTTCTATCAGGATCTGATCCTGCCGGTACTGCTCGACAGTCTGCGCGGCGGCTGGCAGGCCGACGAACTGGTGCGACCGCTGGCGCGTTTAAAAGCCACCGACAACAACGGTTTACTCCGGCGTACCCTGGCGTCGTGGTTCCATAATAACGTCCAGCCGACAGCCACGTCGAAAGCGTTATATATTCACCGTAATACACTGGAATATCGTCTGAACAGAATTTCCGAATTAACCGGATTAGATCTGGGTAATTTCGACGATCGCCTGCTGCTGTATGTGGCCCTGCAATTAGATAATGATCATGGATAAGTGATGAATAAACATCTTGAACTGCCGGAGAATATTCACCATTCACCATTCACCATTCACCATTCACCATTCACCATTCACCATTCACCATTCACCATTCACCATTCACCATTCGCCGTAGGGGTAGGTTTTTCCTTTGATAAATTCCTGTGTCGTTTGGGTATATCCATATCCTTTGGTATGCCGAGTAATCCCTTTACAAACAGTCAGTTTATCCCCCGATACGGTGGTAAGGTCTGTAACAGGTACCGGATAATTAGGATGATTACCCACGTCCTGCAGCCAGACTCTGACTTTCCCTTCCGGAGCCAGGCCAAATAGCATAGTTTTATACCAGACGGTGCTGCCAGAAAGTGCCTTATAGCTGGCAGGTGTTTTCATTTTCTGCCAGACCTCTTGCGGAAAAAACAGACTGGTTTCGTAAGTCTTCATATCAATAATGGAGTCCCAGCAGAAAATCATATACTGCGGGGGATGGCTGGCTTTATTGAAATGGATCGAGCTTCTTCTAACTTTATCGCTCCACCTCTCGACGCTGGAAGGATTATCCTGGGTTCCATCCAGCGTATTAAACGTGTCGAGGTAACCGGCGGTATCGACAATGCGTACGTGTGTCACGATCGCGGGGAGTGCCTTGGGGGTGAAGAAGGCAAACTCCCATTTACCGTAGGGCAGAGTCCAGTCTCCCCCGGCGACGGGTGCTGATCGTCCGTGATGTGATGGCGCCGGCTGACAGGCAGCCAGGCTTAATATCAACATCAGACCCTGAGCGTGTTTAATCATCATAGTTTTTTACCGTCCATGTTGTATTCAGAGCGTCGCCAGTTCTCATCAGGGCGCCCGGTGAAACTAATCATTTCAGCGGGGGATGTGCCACCTTTAATACTTCCACGAGTATCTGTGACTACTGCGTTCCAGTTTGCCGAACAATGAATGTAATCTCTGGCTATCTGGTCTATCTCATCTGTGGTGAAGCCTTGGGTGGTTGGGGCTGCACGCGTTGCTTTACCCAGTGCAATAGCTTTAGTACAAAAGGAGGACAGTTCCTGAGGGAGTTTCATGTCCGGATTTAATGGGTCTATAAGATTAAAAACAGCCCCCGCCTCCTGTGCCGCATCAAGCATCACTCGCAGTACTACCTTGGACCAGTCATTTTTACTATCCGGTCTTTCAGCAGCAGCGCCGCAAAGCTTCGCTTTTGAAAGCTGCCATAGCGATCCTGTGGCATCCGGTCGTCATACCATGTTTCAGGCACGATATTGTTTGTGCGCATCACCGGCGCGATGGTGGGGGCCAGACTTAACATCTCCCGTTCAGCAAGTGTCTGCCGGTATCAGAAATACCCAACCCCAAACCAACAGGACTATCGGGGCTGCCTGCTCTTGTGCCAATTCCCTCTACATATATTGCCTGCTGAGCGGCCCCAGACTCCACCGGGAGATCGACCTTATACAACGTATACAGCCAATGCACATTGGTGTAATACCCGGTATAGCTGCTGGCTTCAAACCCCGATAACCCCATTTGTTTTTGCCCGCATTGAACCGGCACCGACTGTGCGTCCGCATCGCTCAGATTGAAATGCTCACTGGAGCAGGCTTTAAGCATATTTTCGGTATTGACCGCGTTATTTCCGGTGCCATCGAAAAATACACCCAATGTGATCGTGATTTCACGTTTTGGCTCTTCTTCAGATGGGGTGGACTGCTCAGGAGATAAGTCAGGCGCTATAAGCGGAGCCTTATCCGGGAGTTTGGAATGGCGTAGCTGATTGGGCATGCTGCTCAGGTTGTCCATCATCATTAAGGATGTCGGGCTGCAGGCCATCAAGACCGGGGACGTCAGGAATGATGGCGGTTCTTTTTTGATACCCGTTTTCAATGGTGTGAATAAAGGTTGCCCGGCAAGGGCAGGAACTGACGCTGTGTAACGTCCCCGCCAGCAGCAAACCTTCATTACGTCTTTTGGGCAAACCTCCGACGATTGCAAATATACCCGGGAATTTACCGCAGGTGACCTTATCTCCCACCCGTGCGCAGGGAACACCATGAAAGCGTAATGTTGAGCTGCCGCTGAGGATATCTCCGCAGCAGGTCGTCTTATCACCTATTCTGAGAAAAAATCCCTTTGCCATATTATGATGTCCTTTAACTTTACTTTAGAAAATAAAATGACAGGCACCACTTTACGCCGGTAAATTTAAGATATGAAATATGATATTAAAGGTTTTTTAAAGTTAATTATTCTCTCTCTGAATGTATTTATAAGTCTTGCCGCGAGTCCTTTCCTTTAATTCATGATTGCGTGATGCTCATCACAGCTGTTTCATTTTTCGTGAACTGACTCGCATGACGCTGGGCATTCGCCTTAAGATAAATGCAAAGCCGCGCTGATGCTTGGTGCTTTGCCTAATGAGTTGCTCAAGTGTTGTTCTTATACTGGCTGCGCTCCTTCCTCTCTGAACCCTACAGTTCTGTGAATGGATTGACTTTTATCTCTGTTTAGAGGCGTTGTCATTAATTTTGGAGAACACCATGGAAACTACCGCTTCAGCAGCCAGTGCCATAAAAAAAGAACTAACGCGCGCTACTGGATAGTGGTGATGTTATTTATTGTCACCTCATTTAATTATGGCGATCGTGCCACACTCTCTATTGCCGGTTCGGCAATGGCGAAAGATATCGGGCTGGATTCTGTCGGGATGGGATATATTTTTTCGGCATTTTCATGGGCCTATGTCATCGGACAAATACCCGGCGGCTGGTTGCTGGATAAATTCGGGTCTAAAAAAGTTTATTTCTACAGTATTTTCATCTGGTCTTTATTTACCTTGCTGCAAGGCTTTGTCGATGTGTTCAGCGGCTTTGGCATTGTGGTCTCGCTGTTCGCGTTACGCTTTCTGGTCTGGTTGGCTGAAGCACCCTCTTTTCCGGGCAACAGCCGTATCGTCGCTGCGTGGTTCCCGGCGCAGGAACGCGGTACCGCCGTGTCGATTTTTAACTCCGCCCAGTATTTTGCGACCGTGATTTTCGCCCCGATCATGGGCTGGCTGACACATGAAGTCGGCTGGTCGCATGTGTTCTTCTTCATGGGCGGACTCGGGATCGTGCTGAGTTTCATCTGGCTGAAAGTGATCCACGATCCCAAAGATCATCCGGGTGTGAATCAGGCCGAACTTGATTACATGGAAGCCGGTGGCGCGCTGATCAATATGGATCAGAAAACCACCAAAAAAGCGGCAGTCAAAGGTGAAAGGCTTTTCCAGATTAAACAGTTAATGAAATCGCGCATGATGATTGGCATCTACATCGGCCAGTACTGCATCAATGCGCTGACCTACTTTTTCATCACCTGGTTCCCGGTATATCTGGTGCAGGCGCGCGGCATGTCAATCCTGAAAGCCGGGATGGTGGCCTCCGTGCCTGCGATTTGCGGATTCCTCGGTGGCGTACTGGGCGGGATTATTTCCGACTGGCTGCTGCGCAGAACCGGCAACCTTACGCTGTCGCGTAAAGTGCCGATTGTGGTCGGCATGTTGTTGTCGATATCGATGATCTTCTGCAACTACGTTGATACCGAATGGATGGTGGTGGGCATTATGGCGTTTGCCTTCTTTGGCAAAGGGCTGGGGGCGCTGGGCTGGGCAGTCATGGCCGATACCGCACCGAAAGAGATCAGCGGGCTGAGCGGCGGGCTGTTCAACATGTTCGGTAACGTCTCCGGCATCATCACGCCAATTGCTATCGGCTACATTATCGGCAGCACAGGATCATTCAACGGCGCGCTGATTTATGTCGGAGTCCACGCGTTATTGGCGGTCGTCAGCTACGTGTTTATCGTCGGTAAAATCGAACGTATCCAGTTACGCGCCTTCTGAGCCCAAGGAGAATCATGATGAATACGCAATCCTCACCGGTGATCACTGACATGCAGGTCATTCCGGTGGCGGGGCATGACAGCATGCTGATGAACATCGGCGGCGCGCATGGCGCTTATTTTACCCGCAATATCGTTATTCTGACCGACAGCGCCGGGAACACCGGCGTGGGTGAAGCACCGGGCGGAGAGGTGATTTACAACACGCTGGTGGAAGCTATTCCCCGGGTAAAAGGCCAGGAAGTGGCGCGCATGAACCGGCTGGTGCACCAGATCCATGTCGGTAATCAGTCTTCGGATTTTGACTCCTTTGGCAAAGGCGCGTGGACGTTTGAACTGCGCGTCAACGCCGTCGCGGCACTGGAAGCGGCGCTGTTAGATCTGATGGGAAAATTCCTCGGCGTTCCGGTGTGCGAACTCCTCGGGCCGGGTAAACAGCGTGATGAAGTGACGGTGCTGGGATATCTGTTCTACGTCGGCGACCGGCAGAAAACCGATTTGCCGTATCAGGAAGGTGCGCGCGGCGTTCACGACTGGTATCACCTGCGTCATCAGGAAGCGATGAACAGTGAGGCGGTGGTGCGACTGGCGGAAGCCGCGCAGGACCGCTACGGTTTTAAAGATTTCAAACTCAAAGGCGGCGTGCTGCCGGGCGAGCAGGAAATCGACGCGGTAAAAGCGCTGGCAAAACGTTTCCCGGATGCGCGCATTACCGTCGATCCGAATGGCGCGTGGCTGCTCGATGAAGCAGTCGACCTGTGCAAAGACCTGCACGGGATCCTCAGTTATGCCGAAGATCCGTGTGGTGCAGAGCAGGGGTTTTCAGGCCGCGAAGTGATGGCGGAATTCCGCCGTGCGACCGGTCTGCCGGTGGCGACCAACATGATCGCCACCAACTGGCGTGAGATGCAGCATGCGGTGATGTTGCAGTCGGTGGATATTCCGCTGGCCGATCCGCATTTCTGGACCATGCACGGCGCGGTGCGCGTGGCGCAACTTTGTGATGAATGGGGCCTGATGTGGGGTTGCCATTCCAATAACCATTTCGATATTTCGCTGGCGATGTTTACCCACGTTGGCGCGGCGGTGCCGGGTAAACCGACGGCCATTGATACGCACTGGATCTGGCAGGAAGGCAATCAGCGTCTGACTAAAGAACCGCTGCAAATTGTGAACGGAAAAATAAAAGTACCTGAAAAACCGGGGCTGGGTGTGGAGATCGATATGGATCAGATCCGCCGCGCGCATGAACTGCACAAGAAACTGCCGTCCGGTGCGCGCAATGATGCCATCGCCATGCAGTACCTGATCCCCGGCTGGACATTCGATCGTAAGCGCCCGGCCATGGGCCGCTGATTACGGAATCTGAATCAATAAGGAGTGAGTATGAGTGCTTCATCTACACCAAAAATTGTTTCCATGCAGGTTGTCCCGGTTGCCGGACACGACAGCATGTTGCTCAATCTCAGCGGTGCACACGCGCCGTTTTTCACCCGTAATATTCTGATCCTCAAAGACAGCAGCGGTAATACCGGCGTCGGCGAAGTGCCGGGCGGCGAGAAGATCCGCCAGACGCTGGAGGATTCTGCGCTGCTGGTGATTGGCAAAACGCTGGGTGAATACAAAAACGTGATGACTGCTGTGCGCGAAAAGTTCGCCGACCGCGATGCTTCAGGACGCGGATTACAGACTTTCGATTTACGCACCACCATCCACGTTGTCACCGCCATTGAAGCGGCGATGCTGGATTTGCTCGGTAAGCATCTGGGCGTGACCGTGGCATCCCTTCTGGGTGATGGCCAGCAGCGCGATGAAGTCGAAATGCTCGGCTATCTGTTCTATGTCGGTGACCGCAACAAGACTTCGCTGGGCTATCAGAGCCAGCCGGGCGACAGCTGTGACTGGTACCGGCTGCGCCACGAAGAAGCGCTGACACCGGCGGCGGTGGTGCGTCTGGCGGAAGCGGCTTATGAGAAATACGGCTTCAATGATTTCAAACTCAAAGGCGGCGTGCTGGCGGGCAGTGAAGAAGCTGAAGCCGTGACCGCGCTGGCGCAGCGATTCCCGCAGGCGCGCATCACTCTCGATCCGAACGGTGCCTGGTCGCTGAATGAAGCGATCGCGCTGGGTAAACAACTGCGCGGCGTGCTGGCCTATGCGGAAGACCCGTGTGGCGCGGAGCAGGGTTTCTCCGGCCGTGAGGTGATGGCGGAGTTCCGTCAGGCGACCGGTTTGCCGACGGCGACGAATATGATTGCCACCGACTGGCGTCAGATGGGGCATACCATCCAGCTGAAATCCGTGGATATCCCGCTGGCGGATCCGCATTTCTGGACCATGCAGGGTTCAGTACGCGTGGCGCAGATGTGCCACGAATGGGGCCTGACCTGGGGCTCGCACTCAAATAACCACTTCGATATTTCGCTGGCGATGTTTACTCAGGTGGCCGCTGCGGCACCGGGCAAAATCACCGCTATCGACACGCACTGGATCTGGCAGGAAGGCAATCAGCGCCTGACCAAAGAACCGTTGCAGATCAAAGGCGGCAAAGTGCGCGTGCCGGAACAGCCGGGTCTGGGCGTAGAGCTGGATATGGATCAGGTGATGAAAGCCCATGAACTGTATAAAGGTATGGGACTCGGCGCACGCGACGACGCGCAGGGGATGCAGTTCCTTGTGCCGGACTGGAAGTTTGATCCGAAAAGGCCGTGCCTGGTGCGGTGATCCACCGGCGTAAATCAAAAAGCCTCTCTTGTGAGAGGCTTTTACTTTCTGGCAGGGTACTTAACCCCGTGCGTGCTCCGCAGCCTTCCCGATCAGTTCGTCTGACGGACGTTTGCCTGTGTACAGCACAAACTGCTCGACGGCCTGTAATGCCGCGACTTCTTCGCCGGTGATGATTTTTTTGCCCTGTTCGCGGCCATAGCGGATAAGCGGTGTTCCGCCCGGCGCAACCACCACGTCAAACACGGTGCTGGCGCGGTCAATCACCTGCTTTTCAAACGCCAGAGAATCGGCTTCCTGGGCACCGGGCATACCGATTGGCGTGACGTTCACCACCATATCTACCGGTAAATCACCCACTTCGGCTTTCCATTCATAGCCATATTCTTCTGCCAGCGCACGGCCATTGGCTTCATTGCGGGCAATGATGAAACCCTTTTTGAATCCGGCGTCACGAATGGCGGCGACCACGGCTTTACCCATACCGCCGCTGCCGCGCAGGGCGAAGACGGCGTCACGTGGTACCTGATGGCTGTCGAGCAATTTAGCGACGGCAATATAGTCGGTGTTATACGCACGCAGGAAACCGTCGTCGTTGACGATGGTGTTCACGGACTGAATGGCGGTAGCGGAAGGATCCAGTTCATCGAGGAAAGGAATGCAGGCTTCCTTGAACGGCATCGACACCGCGCAGCCACGGATGCCCAGCGCGCGCACGCCTTTCACCGCGGCTTCGATATCTTTGGTAGAGAAAGCTTTGTAGACAAAATTCAGGTCTAACGCCTGATAGAGGTAATTATGAAAACGCGTGCCGAAATTTCCCGGACGACCGGAAAGGGACATACACAATTGCGTATCTTTATTAATTTCCCGACTCATTTCGTTCTCCTGATAGGGGCATTTAGTCTCAATGAACCTTAGCTGAAACGATACAACCCTACAATCTTCCCGTACCGCCCGTGGTCTCATTTCTGTGGATTCGGGGCGGTGAATTAAAACAGCGCGTTGATGGCAGAGTAGGGCGCAGCGTCGGCGATCATGGCTTGCGCGTTATCTTCCTGCAGGAACCCGCTGACTAAGCGTGCATTCTGCGCCCATAAACTTTGCGGTAGCCAGGAACCGGCACTGAGGCGGCGTACACCCAGGTCTGCGAGTTCGCTGAGCGGTGGCAATCCCGGCCAGACCGCTACGTTGAGCAGCAAATCCGTGCCGTCAGCAATGGCGCGCATTTCTGCGGCATCCGCCAGCCCGAGAACAAAAATGCCGTCGGCACCGGCCTTGCGGTAAGCCTGCGCCCGCGTGATGACTTCAGACGGTTTTCCGGCAGCAGGAACCAAATTACGCGCGTAAACATCGGTGCGCACGTTGATATAAAGATCCACTCCAAGTCGGACGCTGGCGGCTCTTATGGCTTCAATTTTGCGACACAACACATGCGGTAAGCCTGCGCCGTCCTCAATGTTGATACCCACTACGCCCGCATCTATAAACCGTGAGACGGATAACGCCACCGTGGCCGGAACCTCGCTGTAACCGCCTTCGATATCGGCAGAAAGCGGTACTGAAATTATCCGAAAAATCGAGGCTGCGCGGGCAACATATTCCTCTACCGGCAGTTGATTACCGTCGCGATAGCCCAGAGACCAGGCGACGCCCGCGCTGGTGGTCGCAATCGCAGTTGCCCCCAGACGTTCAATCTGGCGCGCGCTGCCTGCGTCCCAGGCGTTGGGTAATTTCAGCGGGCTATCTTGCAGATGCAGTTCGCGAAACAGGCTGGCAGATGGCGTTTTCATAGAATGGCTCCTCAGGAAAAGAATCATTCTAATCATGCTGAATTTTCCTGATAATAGCCGGAAATAACATTCATTCATTCTCTGAGAGCAATAATGAAAGCGCCGTCCCTGCATCTGGTACAAACCTTTGTCGCGGTGGTTGAGCATCATAGTTTTGCCCGTGCCGCCAGCGCGCTGGGCATCACACCTTCTTCCGTCAGTCGCTTTATCAAAACGCTGGAACAGGCGCTGGGCACCACGCTGCTTAACCGGACTACGCGGGCGATGTCGCTGACAGAAACCGGCAAGCGCTATTATGTCGAATGCCATCAGGCGCTGTTGCAGCTCAACCAAGCTGCCGTCAGGGTACGTGATGAGCAGACGCTTCCCTCCGGGCCGCTGGTCGTGAGCGCGCCGGTGGCGTTTGGCCATACTCATATCGTGCCGCATCTTCGCGGGTTTCTGGCGGTCTGTCCGCAGGTGCAGCTGGATCTGCGTCTGACGGATGACTACGCAGATCTGGTTACTGAGGGCATCATGCTGGCGTTTCGGATTGGCCGCATGAAGGATTCTTCTCTGATTGCCCATAAGATGCTGGATAACCGGCGGATCCTGGTGGCAGCCCCGTCTTATCTGGAAGAACACGGCACGCCTTCGGCACCGGAAGATCTTCATCAGCACGATTGCATTGTCTCTTCTGCCAGCCATGACGGCGTACTGTGGCGGCTGTTTTTTAAGGTAGAAGAGCTGAAGGTAGAAGAGCCGAACGCTGAAGAACGTACGCTGGCACCAAAAGGATCGGTCAAAGTCGATAACGCCGATGCCGCACGACGATTGTGTATCGACGGCCAGGGCATCGCTTTTCACTCTGCAGTCACTATGGCGGCGGCGATTACCGCCGGGGATCTGGTGCAGATCCTGCCACAATGGACGGGGCGGGAGACCGGCGTGTATTGCGTGCGTCCGAACCGGCACATGGGCCCGGCGGCGAAGGCGTTCCTCGACTTTCTGGCCGCGCGCTGGCAGTGCAAATGACGTTCAGGCGACATCCGTTATACTTAGTGGATACGCATAAGCGGAGGCGGTTATGAATTTAGATCTTTTCGATCATCCGGATTTTCACCCGAACTGGCGTGAAGATCTCTGTCCCGGTGCGGTGGTTTTGCGCGGTGCCGCGCTGGAAGAGGATGCGGCACTGCTGGCGGAGATTGACCGTATCGCCGGACTGGTCCCTTTTCAGTACCGGGCCACACCCGGCGGTTACGCGATGTCGGTGGCGATGACTAACTGCGGGGATGTCGGCTGGGTGACAGATAAAGCCGGTTACCGTTATCAGGCGACGTCGCCGGAAAGCCAGCAGCAATGGCCGCCGATGCCGGAACTGTTTCGACAGATTGCGGTGAGAGCGGCAGAACAGGCGGGATTCCCCGGATTCGAGCCGGATGCGTGTCTTATCAACCGTTATCAGCCCGGTGCTAAAATGAGCCTGCATCAGGACAAAGACGAGCATGATTTCGGCCAGCCGATCGTTTCTGTCTCGCTGGGCTTACCGGCTGTTTTTCAGTTTGGCGGTATGGAGCGCAGCGATAAAACGCAGCGCGTGCCGCTGACACATGGCGATATTGTGGTGTGGGGCGGCCCGTCGCGGCTGCGGTATCACGGCGTATTGCCGCTGAAAGCGGGCGAACATCCGCTAACCGGATCCTACAGATTTAATCTGACGTTCCGAAAAGCGATATAAACTGAGGGCATCAGGCAGTAAAGCACAGGACTTTATCCTCATTCTGCTTTACACTGCCGCCCTGCAAAAACTGACATGTTGAATAGATAATTACTTAGGCGGTAAGCGATGAACGGCGTAATCACAACCTGGTTTGAAGATAAAGGTTTCGGTTTTATCAAAGATGAAAACGGCGATAACCGTTATTTCCACGTGATTAAAGTTGCAAACCCTGAGCTGATTAAGAAAGACGCGGCAGTCACTTTTGAGCCGACCACCAATAACAAAGGCCTTTCCGCCTTTGCGGTGAAAGTCGAGCCAGAGAGTAAATACATCTTTATTGCTGGTGAGCGTATCAAAATCACCAGCATCAAATCTTTCCTGGCCTTTAACGAAGAAGTGCCGGGTGAAGCGAAGATCGACAAAGAAAACGCCGTGCTGTCCGTGGGCCTGCTGATGAACCGCATCCGCCCGCAGGAAGAAGAGAAAAAAGCGGAAACCCGCACCATGAAAAAGCTGCTGATCACTACCTTCCAGAACAGCACGTATGTGTTCACCGAAGATGAAATTGATGTCGATGCGACCATCAAGACGCTGAAAGCGCTGTAAGATTTTCTGCTCCTAAACCGGTGCGCATTCGCTGCACCGGTTCTGTTTTTCCCATCATTAATAGGTCACTGTGACGGTCACTGTATCGCTGTAATTCCCGGCGGGCTGATTGCTTTGCGACAAATTCACCGAAGCGGTATACGGAAATGATTGTGATGTACCGGTGCCGGTCGCGCTGCTGTTGGTTGCCGCCGTCCACACCGTGCTGTCGCCTTTAAATATCTGATATTGCAGGTAACTGGTGGTGTTGCCCACGGTAGAAGCCATCTGCCGGTACACGCCGGAAGCCAGTACGCTGCTGGAAAGATTCACGGAATAGCTGGCATTGAGCGTACAACGTACGCTGATGGTATTGGCGACAACGGTCGTCAGGCCGGAAGGCAGGGCGGCGCTGCCAAAACCGACATTTGGCGCGCTGTCGATGTAGCAAAAGTTGGTGACGTTGAGCGTCAGGTTGACGGTGCCACTGACGTTGCCGGTATCGGCAATACACAGCAATGTCCCGATGGCCACCGAGCAGATGTTCCACGTCCAGGCAATAGGCACGGTGTCGGTGTAGGTGCCGGCCGCCAGATTGGACAACGTTTTAGGCATCACATACAGCGGCAATGTGCCGTTCGGCCCGGAAAACAGCCCCAGTAACCCCAGTGCGGTGGTACTGCTCCAGCTAATCACATCGCCCTGGTTATACACCGTGGCGCAGCCGCTGTCTTTGCACAGGTTGTAAGGCAGAAACTGGGTGGTCGCCGCGCTGTAAAGGCGGGGCTGCGTGCTGCTCGGATGCAGTGTGGCGCCAATGGTGGCGGTAATGGTGTTGGTACCGCCGATACTCAGCAACGGTCCTGTGCAGGTTAATCCGCTGCCGCCCGCAGTCACCAGCGGTGATGTGCTGACCGCAAACGAGTTCTGGGTGCCCAGCGTAATGGTAGAGGCCGCCGTGGTACAACCGGCAAAAGCCTGCGATGACGCGCCCAGAAACAGCATCAGCACTAACACGCGACCGATCCATCGCCTGAATATTCTCATGATTGATCTCCTGGCTTTGCGTTCGCCGGGCTGCCCGCTGTTGTGCCCGTGGTGTTACCAGGGCATGCCAGCGGCCCGACCTGCTCAATGCTGTGCAGATCAGGGTTGAGCGTGAAACTGACCCGGCATACCGAATGGTCTTCCTGCTGGATATTCAGCACGTTGTTTTCCTTTAAATGCGAGAAGTACACCAGCCCGTCGTAACCGGTCACAGTGGTTTGCTGCGTATTCTGTTCTGTGACCAGCGTGCCCGGTTTCAGCGGTTGTCCGGCGGCGTTATGCAGCGTGATATTGGCCGAAAGCACTTTCTCCACGTTGAATTTCACCACTACGCCGCTGCCTTGTTTCACCGCTATTCGGTCATTGACGTTATTAGCGACCACATCGGCGGGCAGCGGCAGGGTGTCGATTTCTACTTTGGCCGGATAATACGAGCTGACGGTCGGGATCAGCAGATGACCGTTCTTATCGGTTTTGCCCATTTTCTGATTCTCGAAAAGTACCGGAACGTCGGCGTAATGGTCGGTATCGACCACGATAAAGGCGTCATTAATCTTGTCAGAAAGGAACCAGTCATTGGCCATAAACACAACTGAACCGCTGAGATCAGCCCAGTTGGTGTAATCCCCCTGATTGCCGTAGAACCCGCCCTGAAGGGTGGCGTAGCGGGATTTCCAGGTGGCATCGGCCTGCTGATAGGGGTCGTTGCCGCCGCTGTAGGCCAGATCCCAGCCGAGGCCGCCGTCGGTGGGCGTGGCTTTGCTGGCGCCGATTTGCTCCTGATAATTGCCCGCGCTGTCACGCTGTACGCCTGCGTTCATGTTGATATTGGTGCCAATCGGAATGATGAATTGCAGCTGCGCGCTGTAGCCGTTATCGCCCAGCGTTTTATTGAGCGATAAAAACATGCTGCTTTGCCCCCACAGCGAGCGGCTGTAGGAAAAATTCACCAGCCGCGTATGTGAATTGTCATAGGCTTCGACGTCGTAATACCCGATGCCCATCGTGCCGTTCGAAGACCCGAACGGTGAGGTGCTGAACGTCACCTGATCGGCCTGACGGCTGAGCCGCGTGTCGCTGGTGTATGACGTCAGATCCTGATATCCCACCGTGCGTTTTGAGCGCAGCGCCGAAAGGCTGAAAATCGTCGAATAGTAGGAATACCCCAGCGTGTACTGACTGCCATCCTTTTTATCAGTGATATTCTCACCCAGCGGATTGTCGATTTCGCCGCTGGAATTCGGGATGCCCGGCGTCAGCCCGTTATTGTAATTATCCTGCGTAATTATCTGGTTATCGCTGCTTACCGGCGGGTGATCGGCCTTACTCTGGCTGCCGGACACGCTCAGCGTCCCCCATGTTCCCACCGCGACATCCGCCCCTAAACCTCCCAGCGCCAGACCTTGCACAATTTCGGTATGTCCGGACAGCGTCAGATAATCGCTCAGCCCGTAACGGTAAATCCCGCTGAATGCGGCATCTGAATAGTCGCCGTTGGTGACGCCATAATTGTTGCGCACCGCCCCCAGCGAGAAATCGAAATCGCTGAGATTTTTGCGCAGTAAAGTGTTGGAAACGTAGAACGGCACCCTGGTTGAAATCTGACGTCCGACCGCATCGGTGGTGACAATCGTCGCTTCACCGGCACCATTGATATACGGCACGTTGGTCAGCGTAAACGGCCCGGAATTCAGATTGTTACTGCTGGCTTTGTAGCCGTTGAGGAACAGGTCAACGGTGCTCGGTACCGCCGCTGTGCCGCTGTATTGCAACAGCGGGTAGGTCACCAGATCCGGGCGGACGGCAAAGTTGCGGCTGATACGCAAGCCACCCATGCGCGCTGAATTACTCCAGGTCAGGGAATCGCTGACGAAATCCCCGACCTGATAGCTGATCAGGTTCCTCTCGTCCGTGAATCGCCAGAACGTGTCGTAGCGCAGATAGCCGTCCTGCGCGGTGCTGCCGCCATTTTCGTTATTGCCCGAACTATCGACGTTATAGCGGTAAGTCCCGGTATTGGTGAAAAGCCCGAGGCTGCTGAATAAACGTTGTTCCATCCAGGTGGCGATGGATTTCGAACCGCCGGGTGGATCGGTGTAGTACGAATCGTAGTTAAACAGCAGACCGGTGCTGCTTTGCGACGGCGTGTAGTTCATCAGCGGATCGCCGCTGACCTTCTGGTTCGGCAGCCAGGCGTCCGGCACCGTTAAAATAAGCTGCTGCGTGCCTGAATCGTATTTCGCTTTCACGTCCGGCAGTTCGCCGACATTGATCAGCCCCTGCTGGCCGTTAATGTGGATGTGATTTTTTGCCAGTACACCGGCTTCGACGAAATACGCGTTATTACGATACGTCACCGGCACCACCTGATTATCCGTCTGGCCGTTGACCACAATCGACAGATAAAACATGGCATCGGTCACCACCGGTGCCGCTCTCGGGGCTTCAGGCAGTGAAGAGTATTCCTGTGCCTGCGCGCCAAAGGCACTGAGGTATAACAGGCACAGGCTTCCCCGGAAAATCAGCAGAGGCTGATAACCTGCTCCGGGAAGACGTCTTTTTGGCATCCGTTGCGGCTCCTGCTGTTATTCGCCGCGTGGAATAACAATAGGTTTGGTGTTATCCGCAATTTGAGCATTGAGCTGTGCGCCCGGCGTCACGCCTGCCGGTACCGGCCAGCGCATCTGCTGTCCCGGCAACACGTACCCCATAAAGCCACCGACCATGGTTTTAACGCCCTGCTTCTGGTTGTCTGCGGATGACCAGAACACATTGCTCAGACGCGCATGGACGATGCCGGTATTGCGCACCTGCAAATACGTTTTGCCGCCTTCGGATACCGAACGCCAGGTGAGGATCGGGCGTGTTGCCGTTGACGCATCGCGCTTCATATCAGGGCGATCGTTGGTCCATAAACTGCCGCCATCCATAAACAGCGGCAGAAGATAACGCATCTGCAATTGCAGGCCGACCACGGCTTTGTCTTTGCCCTCACCGGCGCTGTTGAGTGGAGAGGGGATCTCATCGATGATAATGCGGTACGCCTGTTCGGTATTGGCGGGCACCGGCGTGTTGCGGATCAAACGGATCAGTTGGCGCTGGCCCGGCGGCACGGTAGCGAATGGCGGGCTGGCGACCACGTTGGTCTGATCTGCATACTTCTCATTAAAATTTTCCTGCTTCCAGGCCAGCACGCGCACCTGTAAAGACACCGGATCCGCGCCGCGGTTTTCCAGCCACAGGGCCGATCCGTTCTGATCCGATTCGATAATCTGATAGACCGGCCACACCAGCACCGAACTGGCGGCCTGAACCGCCATGCTGGAAAACAGAGCCGCAGCCAGGGCGGTGGTAGCAATCATGCGTGAGAACGTCGTCGTCATAGCTCATATCCTGATGATTCAATAAGTGAGAGTCACGGTTACCGTGTCGGTGTAAGTGCCCGCAGTGGGTGACGTCGTGAAAGAAAACAACCGGCCATAGACCGGGTAAGTTTGTGTTGTCGAGGGGAAACTGCTGATGGTCATCGCCTGCGCGCCGGTTCCCCAAACCACGGTGCGCGCAGCGTCCTGATAAAGCTGATAGCCCAGCGTCGCGGTGGCCCCGCTGTTGGCCATATATCGCTGGGTGGCGGAGCCGCCGTGTATGCCGTAATCCATGCCAATCGCCACCGTTGTGCCCGGCGTGCAGGTGACCACGACCGAGCCTGCGCCCGAGGTGCTGACCACATCGACATTGGTGGGAACGGAAGGAAACGAGCCGAAGTTGATGGTGCCGAGATTGGTCGTCGGGCTGGAAAGCGAGCTGCCGAAAACGCAGCCATTGGTGAGGGTGGCCGTCACGGTAAATGTCGCAGTGGCCGTGGCGCCACGCGCTGAGCTGCACATTATTACCGGCATCAGTATGAGCGGCAGCACCATGAGCAGCACCGGCGGCACCCGCAAACGGGCAGGCATAAAAACCTCTACCAGGATACGGTGACATTCACCGTATCCTGATAAACACCGGCACCAGGCGTGGTCTGTGCCGGAACGCGGCCATAAACCGTGCTCCACTGATCTGCGCCGTTGCCGGTGCCGCTCACGCCGGTCACGTTATCCCAGACAGTGGTGCGTGCCGCCGTGGTGTAAAGGTTGTACTGCAAGGTCAGCGCGCTGTTGGTGGTATTGACCATCCTGCGGGCGGTGACCATGCCGCTGCTGCCACCATCCATGACAATTTTATACGTCAGCCCGTTCACGCAATTCACGCGAATCGACCCCGCCAGCTGCGCGCTGGTGGCGTTAATTGCGCTGGTGAGCGACGCATAATTGCCAAAATTCAGCGTACCGAAGCTGGTGCTCCCGGACGTCGTGGTTCCCGCATTGCAGGCGGGCAGCAACGTGGCGCTGATGCCTATCGTTGCCGCCTGACTGAATGGAATGCGCAACTGCATCGACACCAGCAGGATAGCTGGCAGTAGCAGCAGTACCTTGATGTCCATGATCTTTCCTTCCTTGAAACAAAAGCCAGTCAGAGGCGAAACCGACCCTGATGGAATAAAGCCTTACCAGGAAAGAGTGGCAACAACGGTATCGTTATATGTCCCCGCAGCCGGCGTAGTGCTGGTCTGGTCAGCAGGCAGCACACGACCATAAATTGGGATATTTTGCGCAGTGGTGCCCGTCGTCAGAGTAATCGGCGTGTTGATCGCAATTTCTGTCGTACGCGCAGTGTCAGAATAGAGGCGGTAAGGAATGCTGTTGCCGCTCGATGTCATGGTCCGCAGCCCGCCGGTTGCCGCCAGCCCGCCATTGAGTGAAAGCGTCGGTGTCAGCCCGGTGCTACAGGTGATGGTGACCGCACCCGTGCCGTTGGCACCAAATACTGTCCCGTTGATGACGCTGGTCAGGTCAGCGTAATTACCAAAGTTCAGGGTACCCCACTGGTTGGTGCCCCCGGTTGATGTACCGTTACCGACAGTACAACCGGTGCTGATGGTCAACTGAACACCCACTTGCCCTGTTAAGGTTCCGGCGGCCTGTGCGCCTGCGGCTAACGCTAGCGTTGCAGCAGCAAGAACAGCCAGTAATAATGAATTTTTATCGCCCATGATGACTCCCAATAACAACGTACACAGCTGTGTATTCATGCAACCAGGTTGCATGTGGAAATCCTCTGGTGGTCAGTAATCGATGCTAAAAGACTGCAAGAAATACGGGTAACAAACAGCGTTCAGGCCGGGACTTATGTTTTTCAGTCACTACTGAAGACATCCCTGACCTTAACCACATGATGAAAAACGCCGTTATGGTTAAATATAAGTTAATAAATTTACCTTAAGCGGATCTTTTTGGCATTTACGCCAATAAGGACAAAAATTCCATTAACAGAAAATTATCGGAGTTTTACTCTGTTAATTTGCGTTTAATTTTATTTATGATTGTCTTATGACGTGGAAAGGATGAGATTAATTAACCATTTTTTGTGTGGTCATAAGCTCTTCTGATATCAGAATTTTTTAACCGGAGACCGGAATGTTTACTGAGTCCGTGATTAACGATATGAACCGGCTGGCGCATTTTCTGGCTTTTGATCAGACTTCAGGAAAGGGGCCGGTGGGTGAACCTTCTCTGGCTATCCTGCTGGGCAACGCGATTCTGCCGACCGCCGAAGCGGCGTTTCAGGCGGTGGTGCAGGGTTCAGTTTCCCGGTTGCTGATTGCCGGAGGGATCGGGCACTCGACCGGTTTACTGTATCAGGCGGTGCAAACGCATCCGCGCTACCGGCACATCCATACATCGGGTCGCAGTGAAGCTGAAGTGCTCAACGATATTGCCGTGCAGTGCTGCGCAGTGCCACAAAAGCAGATCTTGCTGGAAACCGGCTCAACTAACTGCGGCGACAATGCGTTACAGGCGCGGCGGGTGCTGGATCTGGTCGATAACCACGACACCCACATCACGCTGGTGCAGGATCCGCTGATGCAACTGCGCACCGACGCCAGTTTCCGCCATGTCTGGCGCGATCGTCCTGAAGTGACATTCCTGAACTGGCCGGTGCTGGTTCCTCAGCTGGAACGCGAAGGCGAAGGGCTGCGCTTTGCCGGAGAAGGGAATCACAGCCTGTGGTCTCTGCCACGATTTGTGTCGTTATTGCTCGGTGAAATCCCACGTCTGCGCAATGCGCCGGGCGGTTATGGCCCGCGGGGTGCGGGCTTTATTGCAGAAGTGGAGATCCCGGCAGAGATCGAGGAAATCTATGCGCGGCTGCGTCCGGTGCTGGAAGCGGATTACGGCGACAGGTCCTTCTGACAAGCGGCGGGCACCGTGTCAGGTGCTTCCTGATGATTGCCCCGCAGTGCCAGCAGTACCACCAGCGCCGAAACCAGCGTAATGGCCATCAGACACAGCAACAGCGGGTGCAGTGCAGCGGCATAAAGCTGCTGAAGCTGCGCCGTGCTGGCCTGCGCAATAAGCTGCTGTGCCACGGCGAGATTACCGGTCGCCAGCCGCTGCGCGGCCTGACTGATGTCACCCGCCGTAAAATTCGCCGTCAGTGCGCTGTGCGTTAATGCCGAAAGAATGGCTCCGACGATCGCCAGCGAGACGCCTTCTCCGGCCACACGCGTGGTGCTGAAAATCCCGGTCGCCATGCCCGCGCGCTCTTTGGGAACCACGCTCACCGACAATCCATCCATCAGCCCCCACGGCAGACCGGTACCGATGCCAATGATCACCATCGGCGCAATCATCGCGGTCATATTCTGCGCCAGCACCGCCTGACTCAGCCAGCCTAAACCGGCGGCGGCAATTACTAAACCTGATGTACATAACAGGCCTGCGGACACCCAGCGCGTCAGCCATGCCGCCAGCAGCGGAACCACCAGCATTGGCACGGAAAGCGCCATCATCATCAGTCCGGCGCGTTCTTCACTAAGATTTTCAACGCCGATAAACAGCATTGGCAAAATCACCAGCAGCACCACAAAACAGAAACCGGTGGCCAGCGGCAGCGCCTGCACACCGATAAAACGGATGTAGCGGAACAACGATAAATCGAGCATCGGGTTTTTTACCCGCCGCTCCACGACCACAAAAAGCGCCAGCAGAAAAGCCGCAGCAGCCAGCAGCGAAAGTACCAGCGGACTGTGCAGACCGGATTGCGGGATTTCCATCAGCGCCCAAGTCAGCAGCGCCAGCATGGCGGTAAAGGTGACTGTGCCCGGCCAGTCAATACCCGTCGCCTGCGGATTGCGGGTTTCACGCATCCGGGTCGCGCCTGTTATCAGCGAAAGCACGGCAATTACCGTGGCGGAGAAAAACACCGAGCGCCAGCCGAAATTCGCGATAAGTACACCAGCCAGTAAAGGGCCGAAGGCCAGCCCGATGCCAAAACTGCTGCCCATCAAACTGAACGCCCTGGTGCGCGCCGCACCGTCGAATTCCTGTGCCAGAGCCGCTGCGCCGCCTGCCAGTGCGCCAGCGGCGGCAATGCCCTGTGCCGCGCGCAGCAGATCGATCCACAGCAAACTGCTGCTGAAAGCCTGCAATAACGACAGCAATGCAAACAGCGAGACGCCGCTGATAAACACTTTTTTACGTCCCAGTTCATCGGCCAGCGCGCCGGCGGCCATCAGAAAGCAGCCGAAGGTCAGCATAAATGAATTGGTTATCCAGCTCAGCGCCTGCGCGCTGCCGCCGAGTTCACGGGCAATGGCGGGCGTGGCTACCGCGCCGCTGACAAAGTTGAGCGGCAAAATGACCGCCGCCAGACACACGGTAAATAAAACCCGCAGGCTGCCCGCTGACTGTATTGTTGTTGAGTTCATGGCTTCTTCCGGCAGTTGATGATAATGACGATGATAAAATGTCAGCAATCTTGCGGAAACAGGCCATAAGTCCGATGATTAAGGACTAAAACGCTTGAATAAACGGAAATCGAAAATGGAAAACCTCAACGGTCTGCTGGCATTCGTCCGTGCGGCGCAGAGTCAGAGTTTTGCCGCAGCCGCAGAACGGATGGGCATTTCTGCCTCGGCGGTCGGCAAAAGCGTGGCGCGCCTGGAAGAAAAACTCAGTGTGAGGCTGTTCAACCGCAGCACCCGGCGTATCAGCCTGACCGACGAAGGCCAGCTGTTTTTCGAACGCTGCCAGAATATCGTCTCGCAACTGGAAGATGCCGAGCAGGAACTGGTGCGGATTTCCGCCGTACCGCGTGGAAAATTGCGTATCACCGCACCGGCCATCGGTTACCGCATGCTGCTGCCGCACCTGCCGGAATTCCGCCAGCGTTATCCTGACGTGGAGCTGGATCTGGATTTCAGCGACCGGATGGTGGATGTCATTGATGAAGGTTTTGATATTGCCATTCGCAGCGGCGAGCTGAGCAGTTCGCAGATGATGTCGCGGCGTCTCGGGCCGTTCCGCTTTGCGATAGTGGGCGCTGCGCACTATTTTGCTGAGCATCCGGTGCCGCTTAATCCTGATGACCTTTATCAGCACGCCTGTTTGCGCTACCGGTTTCCGGGTAACGGTCAGTGGCAGGAATGGGAGATGACAGGCTTGACGCCGCCGGAGCTGCCGCTGGCACTGAGCAGCAATAATCTGGAGTCGATTTTACAGGCGACGTTGCAGGGATTAGGACTGGCGTATGTGCCGGAATTTATCGTGCGGGATTATCTGACGTCCGGCGAGCTGATTTCGGTGTTATCACCGTATCTGAAAGAGGGCGGCAAATTCTCGGTAGTGTGGCCGAGCAGCCGCCATATGCTGCCAAAAGTGCGGGTATTTATCGATTTTCTGACCGAAAAACAGGTGCTGGGCTGAGCAATTTCAATCTCAGCTTTTGCATCAGTGTTTCTCCAGCCATTTACCCATTTCACCCAGCGCTTCATCGAGATTTTCACGGCCAAAACCGATACGCAGGAAATCTTCAGACACGGTATTCAGCTCTGACGCGTAGGCGATGGAAGGAATCACCATCACACCGGCTTCTTCCACCAGCTGCGTGGCAAAAGCTTCTGCACCTTCTGTGCCGGTATACCGCGGGAATGCCAGCACACCGGCTTTTGGCACGGAGAGCCGGAAAAGATGCGGGTATTTCGCCAGGAATTTGGTGAGCGTTATGAGCTGACGGCGTGAGCGCTCCATGACCCGCTCCAGTATTGGTGCACGGGCATTGAGTGCTACCGTAGTGAGAAACTCGCCGGGCATGGAATTGCAGATCGACAGGTATTGCTTCATGCGCTCAAGTTCCAGCATCCACGCTTTATCCTGACACGCCACCCAGCCGATGCGCAGGCCCGGTAAGCCGTAAGCCTTGGAGGTCACATTCAGGGAGATCCCGCGTTCGTAAATATCCGCCAGCTGCGGCAGACGATCGGCCGGATCGAACTCCGTCAGACGGTACACCTCGTCGGAGAAGATCCAGATCCCGCGCTCGCGGCACATCTCAACCAGATCATTAAGCTGTTGGCGGCCGATCAGCGCGCCGGTCGGATTGTGCGGAAAGTTAATCACCAGCACTTTGGTGTTGTCCCGTAACGCATCGCGCACTTTACCGGTATCCAGTGCCCAGTCGTTATCTTCCTCAAGTGCCACGCCGGTGACTTCACACCGCGATAACGGCACGCTCTCCAGCGACTGATAGTTGGGGGTGATCACCACCGCGTGATCGCCGGATTTGAGCAGCATCTGGAAGCTGGCATAAATCGCTTCGTCGGCACCGGCAAAACTGATGACGTCCTGTGCGGTCACATTTTTATAGGTCGAGGCGATGGCGTCCAGCAACTCAGGCGTTCCGCGCAGCGGCGGGTAATCCAGAATGGTTTGCATGAACGGCGCACGATGCTGTTTTCCCGCAAGCTCAAACAGGGTATCGATGCTCATCGATTCCGGATAAGACGACGACAGCGGAAAACGGACGGCGTGCTCGAGGCGCGAAAGATAGCTGATTAAACGAAAATCTTCAGGAAAAGACATGGCGTACCCGTTGATGAAAAATCCAAAAGTGATTGAAAACTATAACATTATCGGCGCTGCCCTTGTGCAAAACGGCGCTCAAGGCGGCTTTGCAACAGCTCCAGTACGATCGACATAATCCAGTATATCGCCGCCGCGGTCGCCAGCATTTCCATATAACGGTAAGTGCTGCGCCCGTACGATTGTGCCAGAAAATTCAGCTCCCACAGCCCCATCAGCGAGACAAGAGAGGAGTCTTTCAGCATCGATATAAACATCGATCCGGCAGGTGGAATAATAATGCGCAGGGCCTGTGGTGCCGTCACGTGAACGGCTACCGTCCAGCGTGACACGCCCAGCGCCAGTGCGGCTTCCTGCTGACCACGCGGTACCGAAAGCACGCCACTGCGGATAGTTTCCGCCAGATAAGCACCGTAGTTCATGGATAATGCAATGATACCGGAACTGAGCGCACCGAGCACAATACCTACCTGAGGCAGCGCCAGATAGATAATCAGCACCTGGACCAGCAGCGGCGTCCCGCGAAACAGCGAGGCGTAAAACGTCGCACAGCCAAAGGCCAGCGCATTTTCAGACATCCGCCCGAGCGCGGTAATAAGCCCAATCAGCAGACAGAAAAACATCGAGCAGGCGGTGATCATAATGGTCAGCGCCGCGCCCTGAATAAAGCCGTCCGGTGACAGACGCAGACCCAGCAGGAAAGGCAGTTTCTGGCTGATCAGGCTCCAGTCCAGCCCCATTTTGCTGAACGCGCCGAGCAGCAGACTGAGTAAAATCAGCCACGTCAGCCCGGTTTTGAATTTAAACGCGTGTGCGTGGTGCCAGCGCTCCGGGGCTTCCACTTTCGGCTGGCTGTCCGGGATTTGCGGCATCACGGTACCTCGTGCGTAATATCTTCACCCAGCCAGTGCTGGGAGATTTTTGCCAGCGTGCCGTCGTCACGCAGCGATTTAATGGTGTCCGCCACTTTCTTATCCCACTCTGCGTCGCCTTTGTCGGTCGCGACCCAGTTCGGTTCTGCGTAGAGTTCAGTGACAATTTTAAATACCGGTGCACGTTTGATTCGGGCGTTAGCCGTGGCTAAATCCGATACCACGCCATCAAGGCGAACGCCCGGTCCGAGCGCCAGATTCTGGAAGGCCACTTCTTCATCACTTGGAATAACCTGAACGTTATCGAACGGGAAGACAATCGGCTTGCTGCCGGGGATCACCAGCGTTTTTTGCAGGTAGGTTTCGTAGGATGAACCGATGCCGACACCAATTTTTTTGTTGCTCAGATCGGCTGCCGATTTAATGCGGTCATCTTTCTTATTGACCACCAGCACCGCAGGTGAGCTGTAATACGCTGTCGGGAAATCCAGCACTTTGGCGCGCTCGGTATTTGGCGTCATCGAACAGATACAGGTGTCCCAGCGCCCCTGCCATTTTCCACCGACAATGGTTTCCCAGCCCGGCGCGATGATTTCGAGTTTTACGCCCATGCGCTGCGCCACGGCTTTCGCCACATCCACGTCAAAACCGGCCAGCTGGTTATTGTCATCAATAAAACCAAATGGCGGATAGTCGTTCACGATGGCATTGCGCAGTACGCCAGTTTTGGTCACGCGATCAAGCGTCGCACCGGCAAAAGAGGCAGCAGAAAACAGTGTGGCAGCAAGGAGTGTCACAGCAACTAACGGAGTGCGCATAAATGGAGTTCCTTAAACGTAACCAGATTGGGAAAATATTGTAAAAACCTACACTAAGTTTTAGACGTATAGAAGTCTAAATTCGGTGTTTTCCCACTTATTTTCCCGTTACAGTGAACTCTGCGGAAAATCCTATGAATAGCAGTGCATTACTTCAATCACTAGCTCAGTAATCCCGCCCCGACGTTAATCGAAAAGCCTAAAATCGCCAGATTAAAGACAAAGGAAATAACCGACTGCAACAGGGCAATCTGGCGCATATCTGTGGTGCCGGTGGCGACGTCGGCGGTTTGTGAGGCGACGGCAATGGTGAAGGAGAAATAGAGGAAATCCCAGTAGCCGGGTTCGGCGGGCTTTTCCGGGAAGATCATCGGTGTTACGTCTTTCGTCCGCCGCAGATAGTGGTGATGGGCGTAATGCATAGCGAACGACGTCGGCAGCAGCGCCCAGGAGGCAATCAGCGTGGTCGCGGTCAGCAGAATGTGCAGAGTTTTTGCGGTTCCCGTCAGCTCTTTGAGAGAACCGAGTTCCATCAGGATCGCCAGAATACTCACCAGACAGGTCAGTGTGACCAGCGTCAGTACCAGGGTGGCGCTTTCATCCTGAGTTTTCGCGATATGCGGAATATCTTTTGCTTCGGTACGCAGCATGCGAAACCACAGGAAAAACAGGTAAATCCACGCCAGCACGTTCCAGCCGGTCATCAGGCGCTGCAAAATCCCCAGATGCGCGGGAAGCGCAAAGAAGCAAATCAGACCGGCCATTATCGAGATCAGTAAACGGCCACGCACGTGCAGATAATGGCGCAAAGATAAACTCATGATGTCAAATACCTGGCAGAAAAAGACGGATACGTTAACTGTAGTCGCTGGGAGCAATATCACGCGTTCAGACTTATGCGCAATTTCTTCCAATACCCGTTAGCAGCGGAGTGATTTAGTAGGTTTACTCCATTGCGCTCAAGGGTCTGAAACTATGTTTACTACGTCATTTTGGCCAGCTGCTGCGGCATACCAGGTTTCAATGATGGATCTGGATGCTCCGGACCATTTAAATCCCAAAGCTCTGCAAACCATTCACTATTGCCTGCGCCTGACAGAGGCGATAAATCAGCTGGAAGCAGCCTGTGAAAGCCGTTTGCTGGATGCGCTGCGTGAGGAGATGTCGATTCAGTGTTTTCGTCTGGCGCCGATGTTTGACGATCCGGACACACGCCGCGGTCTGTTTCTTCGCGCGGAGATCCTCGCGGATGACAGTTGTGGAAAACAGTTCTGCCGCAGATCGCCGGTCTGAACGAGCAGCAACTGGTGCTGGGGATCGGGAATACGTCGACCTGGGTCGGTAAATCCAAACAAAGTTTTTATTCCTCTTGGTTTGGCGAACCCGCGCCGGTATTGCAGGAAATCTCGGATGTGATGGACAGTCTGTTTCCGGAAAGTCTGCTGTATCTGCAAAATGAAATCGCTGCGGATTTACTGGCGATGCCGGGCTGTGCGTACAAAATTATCAATTTGTTCGGCATTGCGGGTGAGGCCAATACGTATCCGAAACACTTCGCGTATTTCTTCCCAGAAGACGAAGGGCTGAAATATTCCCCGGTGAAACGCACCGTGGTATTTGCCAATACCTATCAGCAATTGTTCGAACTGTTTTCGCGCACCGAAGCCGCCAAAATGGGCTGGGCAGAAGAATGGTTGCCGGACAGTCAGGTGTGTCAGCGTTATCTGATTGCCTGGTTCCGCGGGCATGACCTTGGACATTCGCTGGTGCGTAATGAAAACGTCTTCCCGAAACTCAGCAAAATTGACCGCTGGGGTTCAATGATGGTGCAGGAAGCGCTGGCGGATCAGTTTGGCCTGCTGATGTGTTTGACTCCGCAGGTTGCGGACGGATTGCAGCTCGACCGCACGGTGCTGGCGCGCATTTATTTTCTCGAAATGCTGCGCTATCTGCGCCGCGGCCCGTCAAGTTATCCCGATGCCGGCGCGGCATGGATCCAGTTCAATTATCTGCGGGAGCACGGTTGCATTGAACTGAAAGCCGGTTCAATAGATTTCCATCCTGAGCTGTTCTTTACCCAGATGGCGGGCCTGACCCGACTGATGAGCGAAGAGCTGCTGGGCGGTGATACTGAGCGCGCACAGGCTTTCATGCAGCAACATTGTCCGCATAACAATCCTGAAGATGTTGAGGTTCTGATGGCCCGTCTGGGCACGACCAATGACATGATCGAATACAACCAGCTAATCAAGAGAGTCCCGCTATGATGCCGTTTTCAAATGGATTTATGCTCAGTCTGTCGCTGTGTCTGGACATCGGGATTGCCAATATCGCCATGATGACACTTGCGATGCAACGCGGTTATTTTCACGGATTCTGGCTGGGTATCGGCACCTGCATCGGCGATTTAATTTACGCTGTTCTGGCGCTGGCAGGGATGACAATTTTGCTGCAATACCAGAGCGTGCGCTGGGTGTTGTGGGTCGGCGGCTCGCTGATGCTGATGTGGTTTACCTACAAAATGATCCGCGCTGCGCTGGCTCCGGCACAAGACCTGAGTTCGGGGGACAACGTTCAGCAACGATCTGTGTTGCGTAATTTCGGACGCGGCATTGTGTTGGCGATGTCCTCACCGACGGCAATTTTGTGGTTTGCTGCCGTCGGCGGGGCGCTGATTTCCCGTATGGGAAAGGGCGGGACGGCAGATGCGTCATGGTTTCTGGGCGGCTTTTTCATCGCCGGCGTATTCTGGACGGTGGTGATTTGCTCGGTCGGCAGCCTGGGCGGAAAAATGCTGGGTACCAAAATGCTCAGATATTCTTACATGGCCTCTGCGGTGATTTTCTCTTACTTCGCGTTGTATGTCGTGATCACCGGTTATCGCGAATTTATCGTGTAAGCGCCTGACTCATGGGCTGTGAGGCGTTGAGCGACAGCGAATAATGATGGGGAGTGATCCCCATCATCTTGCGGAACGTGTTAATGAAATGGCTTTGATCGTAAAAACCCAGGCGGATCGCCACGTCCAGCGCATTGTCGTTTTTGCGCAGCTGATTGCGGGCTTCGAGTAAACGTAGCTGCATATGGTATTGCAGCGGCGGCATGCCGATGTGCTGGCGGAACAGGCGGACAAAATGGAACTTACTCAGTCCGCTGACCTGAGCCAGCGTATCAAGATGAATTTTCCGCGTCAGATGCTCACGCATAAAATCGAGAGCGAGCTGGACAGGGCGCTGCGATTGTTCCTGTTCTCTGGCCGGTTCCTCCAGCAACGCGCCGAGCAGCCACAGTAAATTTTGCTCCTGATCGTCGTCGTTGAGCGTGCGTTTGTAATGGCACAGCGCGGAAAACAGCGCCGGATTATTCAGCACGCCTTCTTTGAGTACCGGTGCACAGTGGTCTGAACGCAGATTGTGATCGACCGATACCTGACGCAGTAACGACTGCGGAATATGTACGCTGAGGAATTCGACTTTATCTTCGCCAAACAGTGAGGACTGAATGGTGGCCGGATTATAAATCGTTATCTCGCCGCCGCGCACCAGCTCGGTTTTACCATGCAACCAGATTTCTTCCGTGCCGGTCAGATTGGCACTGATGACGTATTCATCGTGAGTATGGCGCGGAAATGAAGAATTACTCGCGGTAAGATGCGAGCACTCAATGTCGTTAGCCATCGTCCATTCAGAAATAGAAAGAGACACGTTCCACCCCATAAATCATTGCTGCGCGAAAGAAAGCTCACATTACTTTTTTCTTATGCAAAATTTATAGCACAAACTTTAAACAACAACAGCGAATGACTTTCATCATGGCACAATCTCTGTCTGCCATGCTGGCAGACCTCCCAGCGGGCTCCAGACGAAGCGTTACTCATCCGGCGTTGTAAACAGTCTGATAGAAAAAGACTTCCGGGGGCGATTTTTTCGGATTTTGCCCATAGGTGCGTTCTGAGCGGGGTCCGTCGTCTGGAGTAGAACGGGGAACGGTCTGAATGTTACAAAACAGGCCTGAAGGTTATATTTATGCGCCAGAATTCGAATATTAATAACGGCAATAACCTGTAATTCATGTTTGTTTCACATGCTGAGAACAATTTCTAAAACTCCCTGAAACCCGTTTTGACAATACGTGCCAGTTTTTGCTGGTTATTTTATTTAATGCCTCTGTTTATTCTTCCCTGCCTTGTCATTTCATTACGTAATAGGGCAAAATATGCGCCCCCGCAAACCGGGGATTAACCGTTATTTCTTCATTGGCGAAGGTATTCTTCGTACAAGAAAACATTCAAAAACAGAGGCCGGGCTTAGTACCGGATAGATATTTACTTTCAGATACCGACAGTCATGTCGCAAGGAAACATTAATGGTGCAGCACTCTCACTATGCCGCGTTATCTATCATGGGAATTACACATCATGTCGGATAACGTCGTTACGGGTACCGCCTCCCGCGTGGAATTGCGTAAGACTCTTACGCTGATTCCGGTTGTCATGATAGGCCTGGCCTATATGCAACCCATGACACTGTTCGATACGTTCGGTATTGTCTCCGGCCTGACTGACGGCCATGTGCCGACGGCGTACGCGTTTGCGCTGATCGCCGTTCTGTTTACCGCGCTGAGTTACGGTAAGCTGGTGCGCCGCTATCCTTCTGCGGGCTCGGCTTACACTTACGCGCAAAAAGCGATTCATCCGGTAGTCGGCTTTATGGTCGGCTGGTCGTCGCTGCTCGATTACTTATTCGCGCCGATGATTAACATCCTGCTGGCAAAAATCTATTTTGAAGCGCTGGTGCCTTCGGTTCCCTCGTGGATATTTGTGGTCGTGCTGGTCGGATTTATGACGCTGTCGAATTTGCGCAGTATTAAAACCGTCGCCAACATTAATACGCTGGTGGTGATCTTACAGATTGTGCTGATCACCGTGATCACCGGCATGGTGATTTATGGCGTTGATCACGGCACCGGTTACGGTACGCTCGCCAGCACCAAACCTTTCTGGGGCGAGAATGCGCATACCGTGCCAATGATTACCGGTGCGACTATTCTGTGTTTCTCCTTTACCGGTTTTGATGGCATCAGTAACTTGTCGGAAGAAACCAAAGATGCAGAGCGTGTGATCCCGCGGGCCATATTCCTGACGGCATTAATTGGCGGCGTGATATTCATTGCGGCGACATATTTCCTGCAACTCTATTTCCCGGATATCTCCAGCTTTAGAAACCCGGACGCTTCACAACCGGAAATCATGTTGCAGGTGGCGGGCAGGGCGTTCCAGTTTGGCGCGCTGATTTTCTCCAGTATCACCGTGCTCGCTTCCGGTATGGCGGCACATGCCGGCGTATCCCGTCTGATGTATGTGATGGGGCGCGACGGCGTATTCCCGAAACGTTACTTCGGCTATATCCATCCGAAATGGCGCACACCTTCTTTTAACGTGATTCTGGTC
This sequence comes from Rahnella woolbedingensis, assembly GCF_003602095.1. Lineage (GTDB taxonomy): Bacteria > Pseudomonadota > Gammaproteobacteria > Enterobacterales > Enterobacteriaceae > Rahnella > Rahnella woolbedingensis. The sequence continues at coordinate 30,273 of NZ_RAHH01000039.1, forward strand.
GGTGCGATTGCTTTGCTGGCGATTAACTTTGATCTGGTCACCGCAACGGCGCTGATTAACTTCGGTGCGCTGGTGGCGTTTACGTTCGTGAACCTGTCGGTGATTTCGCAGTTCTGGATCCGCGAGAAGCGCAACAAAACCGTGCTGGATCATATCCATTATCTGCTGCTGCCATTGTGTGGCGCGCTGACGGTCGGCGCATTGTGGGTTAATCTGGAAGAAGGCTCGATGGTGCTGGGGCTTATCTGGGGATCAATCGGCTTTATTTACCTGGCCTGCATGACCAAAAGTTTCCGCAATCCGGTACCGCAATACGAAGACGTGGCGTAATTCACGCTGATTTGAAAATGGCTCCTTCGCAGGAGCCATTTTTGTTTCTGCTAGTGAATACCCAGCCAGCGCATCAGTGCCGTAACGACGGCTGCCACAATAATAATCACAATCTGCGGCGCTTTACGCCACGCTAAAAACAGCGCCGCACCGACGCCAATAACCCAAGCGTATCCGCCAAAATGCGGGCCGTCAAACAGCGCCGTAGATTCGCCGGTCGAACTGAACGCTGGTGATTACATTTCGTATCCCGCCGACGTTGAACTCATCCTCCGCGCGCTGGAACCATGACACCATGGCGGTTCTGGTATCAGAGCAAAGCTAAAAAATAATCCATTCTGAAACCAGCCACAAGGTGGGGTTTTTATTGGCCAGAAAATCCTGTTTATTGTCTGCAACCCTTCCAGAATATAGAACCTGCTTTTTTATATTTTCATCTGGATATCTGATTGCCACCCACCGTTAAAGGAAAGCGCGTCTGTATTTCATACAGAGAGCTGGCGCGAATCGGGGGATTTATTTAAGAATACTCTATACATTGCCATCAGATAAAAATCAGACACTTACCAGTATTTGTCTGAAATTAAAGCAATAAGGCTATTTGTCCCGTTATTGGGAATGGTCTTTTAAAAAAAACAAAATTGAATTGTGAATGCAAATTGCTACGCATAAATGTGCATGAAAAACCAATAATTTATATTTCGTAATTTAATTTTCAGAAAATCACCCACTAATGAAAAATTAAGATTAGTTTCAGTAAAAAATAAAAACTAAATTATCCATTAAAATAGATTAATGTTCTGTATTAATACATATACTCAGATAAAAGAAGTGCTGATAAAAATGTATCAATGCGACTAATCCTTAATGAGAAAATTCTTAGACCCTGCCCGTTATTCTGGGCTAAAGCGTAGTATAGCTCACACTTTCGTCGGTAATTAGGAATGTTCGTAAGAATTTGCCTAGAAAATAGCTATGAAATTAACGATAAGAATATGTAAATCGATCGGTGAAACCTATTATTGCGAGTGATTATGAGCGAGAAAAACGATTTGAAGAGTTTTCGCTGCGTATTACTCTACCTACGGTTACTGAAAAGATTCAAATATGATTCAGACCGAATTTTAACATTCTTTTTTCTTATGGCGTTATGAGAGTGCTTTATTCTTCCCCGGTTTGACAGGGCAGGTTCAGTGTTTTTAAAACCTCACAATTAGGCGGCCTAATGCCTCGGGTAATAATTTGGAGTGAGTGCCAGTACACAAAATTGGCGTTGAAAGAAATAATCTCCAAGGAGCTACCTTACGTTGACGATGTCATCTCTTATGACCAGGGCGATGAGGTGGATTTGTATGCAAAGGATTATCTGATCATTGATCCATCAGGCGGCGGCTTCCATCGGTGCTATGAGTTTTTGCGGGAGAATCTGAATATATTGGACCCGATAAGGATCCTGGTTATGTCATCTGCGGTCGATATGTTGATGCTGGAGCTTCTGCTTAAGAGAGAATTTAAATTTCTTAAAAATAAAAAAGAATTGTCTGCAGTGGTAACAACGGTGGAGCAGCTTATCCAGCTACAGGGCATAACGATTAACAAGGAGTCTTTTAATTATAATATCACCAAGATGGAAGAGAAGGTCTTGGTGATGATGATGTCCGGCCTGTCTGTGACAAGCATATCAAATATTCTGAAACTGAGTGTGAAGACGATAAGTGTCCATAAGTGCAATTCTTTAAGAAAAATAGGCGTTGACGCCAACAGCAGTTCAGCTTTGTTTTTCCTGCATAAGCACGCAGTGGGACGCAGCATTAACAGATAAAATATCACTATTTCTTAATTAAACTCAGATGAGTTTGCGACTCATTATGTGTGTGATGCAAGGTCTGGGAAGAAGATGAATCCGGCAGAGGGGGCTTTACAGGTTATATTAATAGGCCTATTATTTCGTCCTCTAAGTCTATTCTTTGCTTGGAGTTTTTTAAGAAAAATCAATAACAAAAACTGTCTGTTTTTCAATGTGTTGCCATCATTTGTTGAATGTTATTGAAAAGATACAAAAACTTAATGATCAACTGGTTCTGTTTTTATACTAGCGAAAGTATATTTATTATTGATGGTTTTATTTTATGTATAGCTATTGATTATGGAATCAAAGAGTATTTTTAAAATATCTAAATCATTCTTAAAGTGATCAGCAAGAGATCTGGGTGAAAATAACAGAATGTTTTGTCAGCACCAGTGAACCCTTTTACTAAGAAAACTACTGAGCACTTATGGCCTTATTGTACAGGTCTCATCGTTGATAGCGGTGGAAATGAGCAAAAAATTGAGAATTTAAGAGAGAGAAAAATTAAGTCAATGCAAGGAGCGTTGTGACACTCTATGGACAGGAGTCGTTTATGTAATCCTTTCCCTAAACTATATTTGTTAATTAAAATAGTGTTATTGGCATGAGTTGCTAATTATATTTTAATTTTATTAAATCTATATGAGTCCTATCGCTTAATGAGTTATGGCGAGGACTGACTGTGTTCAATATTATCGGGTAGTTAATTTGGCAAATTGGTGGCCGTAAATCAAGGGCGGTAGCATAGCAAAAATTTAGTGAGTCTCCGCTATTTTATGAATTTCGATTTTTATTAAATAAATCTTTGTAGCCCTTTCTACGCGCAATGCGTTTTGTTTATTCTTATACTATTCGATATCTGACTCATGCAGTTTTCACATTATTCATCATCAATAAATTCCTTCAGGCAAACGCATGAGGGAGAATTATTATCTTTAATTGTTGTGAGGTGTATATGACATTTCTCACCAGGAACCTTTGGTCAAGTTTATTACTCGCTTTATCCGATTTTTTTAGCTTCACTCTTTCTCTGTATCTGGCTAAATGGATACTCAGCGGGGTCATGACGAATTTTGAACAACGGATCCCGATTGCACAGATTTCCGGGTGGATTGCCCTTCACGGCTTGCTGGCTATTTGTTGTGTTGCATGGTTCCACCTGCGTCTGCGGCATTATTATTATCGCAAAACCTTCTGGTTTGAGCTGAAAGAAATCCTGCGTACGCTGCTTATCTTTGCGCTCTTTGAAATTGCAGTGATCGCTTTTGCTAAGTGGTATTTTTCCCGTTACCTCTGGGTTCTGACCTGGACCCTGGTTCTTATTCTGGTGCCGGTTGCAAGAATGATGACCAAGCATGCACTTGATTCACTGGGCCTGTGGGAACGCGATGCGATTATTATTGGCAGTGGCAATAATGCGCGGGAAGGATACAACGCGATTAAAAGTGACAGGAATCTCGGTCTGCGGGTCATTAAATTTATTTCCAGCGAACGCGGTGATCAGCCCGGAGATATGATTGAAGGCATACCTGTGATGCCTTCTGACGAGAACTGGGTACGCAAAAACGTCAATAAGAAGACCCAGTTTATTGTGGCCGTTGAGTCGCATCAGAGCGGTATCCGCAACGCCTGGCTGCGGGTGTTTATGATTAACGGCTACCGTTCTGTCTCGGTTATTCCGAGTCTTCGCGGCATGCCACTGGACAACACCGATATGTCATTCATCTTCAGCCAGGAAGTAATGATTTTCAGGGTGCATCAGAATCTGGCGAAATGGTCTTCACGCGCTGCCAAACGAATGTTCGATATTGCAGGCTCACTGGCAATCATCGTGTTGCTCGCGCCTTTACTCCTTTATATCAGCCGTAAGGTGAGAAAAGACGGTGGCCCGGCGATTTATGGCCATGAACGTATTGGCCATAATGGCAAGCCTTTCAAATGCCTGAAATTCCGTTCGATGGTCATTAATTCTAAGGAAGTTCTGGAGGAATTACTGGCGACGAATGCACAGGCGCGGCAGGAGTGGGATCTGACGTTCAAACTGAAATATGACCCGCGCATTACTGCCATCGGTAATTTCCTGCGCAGGACCAGCCTTGATGAGTTGCCGCAGCTTTTTAACGTCCTGAAAGGCGAAATGAGTCTGGTGGGGCCGCGGCCGATTATTACCGCCGAGCTCGACCGTTATTACGATGAAGTGGAGTATTACCTGCTCAGTAAACCGGGAATGACCGGGCTTTGGCAGGTGAGCGGACGAAGTGAGGTCGATTACTCTACCCGGGTATACCTTGATTCCTGGTATGTAAAAAACTGGTCAATGTGGAATGACATAGTCATTTTATTTAAAACTGTAAACGTTGTACTTAAAAAAGAAGGAGCTTACTAGTTCATACTGATGAATTATCTGAAAAAGTAGTGGCTATATAAAGCATCAGTTTTCCTTCTAAAAATCACACATCGTTTTCATTAATCCCTTTATCTTCAACCTGAGTTTCGGTGTAAGCCGAAATTCTCGCTGTCGTTAAAGGTATTGTATTTATTGGTATTTTTCGTCACGCCAGAATGATTATTTCCACCGTCTGATGGAAGGTATTTCCTGTCCATTTCAGATATTTAACTGAACTACAGATGATATAAAATGATGAATAAAAGCTTTTTGAATATTTCTGTAATGATAGCCACACTTGGGATATTAAGTGGATGTACGATAATTCCGGGGCAGAGTTTAAATACCACCGGAAAGGCAATCGTTGAACAGCCAGACAATAATTATGACATTGATAAACTTGTTAATATTTATCCACTGACTCCTTGGCTGGTAGACAGTTTAAGGTCGCCAACCGTCATGGCTCGTCCTAACCCAGAGTTAGATGAGCAGTTAAAACATTACGAATATCACATTGGCGTCGGGGATGTCCTCATGGTGACCGTCTGGGATCACCCTGAGCTGACCACGCCCGCAGGCCAGTACAGAAGTGCCAGCGATACCGGCAACTGGGTAAATTCTGACGGAACGATTTTCTATCCCTACATCGGAAAATTAAAAGTGACCGGCAAGACGGTCACCCAGGTTCGTGAGGAAATCAGCTCGCGGCTGGCAACTTATATAGAAAGTCCGCAGGTTGATGTCAGCATCGCGGCATTCCGTTCGCAAAAAATCTATACCACCGGCGAGGTCGTTAAATCCGGACAGCAAGCCATTACTAACATTCCGCTGACGGTAATAGATGCCATCAATGCGGCCGGGGGATTAGCGCCGGATGCCGACTGGCGTAACGTAGTGCTCAATCACAACGGCCAGGATACGCAGATCTCACTCCATGCCCTGATGCAAAAAGGCGACCTGACGCAGAACCGGTTGTTGTATCCCGGTGACATTTTGTTCGTACCGCGTAACGACGATCTGAAGGTGTTTGTGATGGGTGAAGTCACTAAGCAGAGCACCCTGAAGATGGACCGCAGCGGGATGACGCTGGCCGAAGCGCTGGGTAATTCCGACGGTATTGCGCAGAGTATGGCAGATGCCTCCGGGATATTTGTTATTCGTCCGCTTAAGGGCAGTAACAAAGGCAAAATCGCGGACATTTATCAACTGAATGCGAAGGATGCCGCTTCGATGGTGATGAGCACCGAATTCCAGCTGCAACCTTACGACATTGTTTATGTCACCACGGCACCAATCGTCCGCTGGAACCGTGTGATCTCGCAGATCGTCCCGACCATTGCGGGTGTGCATGACATGATTGAAGGCACACGTTACATCAACCAGTGGAACTAACTATGTTCTCTTCAGTTCTTATTGTGTGCACCGGCAATATATGTCGCTCGCCAATGGCCGAACGGATCATGAAGCAATATTTTCCTGAAAAAAAGATCCGTTCCGCTGGTTTGATGGCAATGGTTAATCAACCGGCTGATGATACTGCCGTGATTGTTTCCGGGCGGCACTGTGTGTCATTAGAGGGACATAAAGGCACACAGTTTCGGTCTTCGATGGCCGGAGAGTTCGGCCTTATTTTGGTAATGGAAAATAGCCACTTGGAACAAATCAGCGAAATGGTCCCCCATGCCAGAGGCAAAATCATGCTACTGGGGCACTGGTCAGAACATCGGGAAATTCCGGATCCCTATCGCAAAAGCCAGGAAGCATTTGAATCCGTTTATCAGCTTATTGATCAGGCCTGTCAACGCTGGGCACAGAAGTTCACCGCCTAATCTCTCAGGAAATCATCGCATGTCATCAGCTATTTCAAAAAAAACTGCAACACCAGACTCTGACGAAATCGATTTGGGACGCCTTTATGGGGAAATTCTCGATCACCGTAAACTGATCATTATTCTGACAATTATTATCACCCTTGTGGCTGTAACCTATGCATTATTCGCCACACCTGTTTACCAGGCAACAGCGATGATACAGATTGAACAAAAAAAAGGTAATGCTATCCTCGATAGCATCAGCAAGATGTTACCGGATTCTCAGCCTGTTTCTGAACCTGAGATTGCATTGTTGCAATCCAGGATGATTTTAGGCAAAACCGTTGATGATCTTAATTTGCAGGCTGTGATTACTCAGAATTACTTTCCGGTATTTGGGCGAGGCTGGGCAAGAATGACCGGCGAGATCCCGGGAAAACTGAGCATTAGTCGTCTGTATATACCTAAAACCAGTAATGATGTGCCGAATATTACGCTGACCGTTATCGATAAACATCGTTTCCGGGTCGAAGGCGATAATTTCAAACTGGATGGAGAAGTGGGGACCTTAATTACACAAGATGGCATTGCTCTGAACGTTCAAAGTATGGATGCTGAACCCGGAACACAATTCACGGTCAACTATATAACGCGATTAGATGCTATCAACGGTTTATCCAGTGCGCTTACTGTCGACGAACAGGGTAAAGATACGGGAATCCTAAACCTGTCATTCAATAGTGATGACCGGGCGCTGGCAACGTCAGTCCTTAATGATATTGGCCAAAACTATCTGGATCAGAATATTGCCCGTCAGGCTGCGCAAGATGCGAAAAGCCTGGAGTTTCTGAATCAGCAGTTACCGCTTGTACGTAGTGAATTGAATGATGCTGAGGATAGACTTAATCTGTACCGCCGCCAGAAGGATTCAGTTGATTTATCGCTTGAAGCGAAATCGGTACTTGAGCAAATCGTTAATGTAGACAGCCAGCTTAATGAACTAACGTTTCGCGAGGCCGAGGTTTCGCAACTTTATACTAAAAACCATCCGACGTATAAGGCCTTGCTGGAAAAACGTCAGACCTTAAGGCATGAGCGAGATAGTCTAAATAAACGTGTGACGGCAATGCCGGCAACTCAACAAGAAGTAGAAAGTTTAAGTCGAGATGTCGACTCTGGCAGAGCTATTTATATGCAGTTGCTCAATCGTCAGCAAGAACTCAGCATCGCCAAATCCAGTGCAATCGGTAATGTTCGTATTATCGACAACGCAATAACACAACCTAAACCGGTAAAACCAAGAAAAACGCTGGTTGTTTTAATCGGTATTGTCGCGGGGCTATTTGTTTCTTTTGCACTCGTTTTACTGAAGGTTTTTGTGCGCCGTGGAATTGAATCTCCGGAGCAGTTGGAAGAAGTTGGGGTCAGTGTTTATGCAAGTGTTCCACTTTCTGAGTGGTTAAATAAGAAAAATAAATCAGGGAGTACAAAAAGGAGAGGGGGAAGGAAGATACAATCTGAAATGAAATTCCTGGCAGTAGAAAACCCAGCAGACTTAGCCATTGAAGCCATACGAAGTCTGCGAACTAGCTTGCATTTTGCCATGATGGAGGCAAGAAATAATATCCTGATGATCTCAGGTGCCAGCCAAAACGCAGGTAAAACATTTATTGCCAGTAACCTGGCAGCGGCCATTTCGCAGTCAGGGAAAAAAGTACTGTTTATAGATGCAGATATGCGGAGAGGGTATTCACATAAACTTTTCAGATTTACAGGAGAGCAAGGGTTGTCGGATATTCTTTCCGGCAGAATAAAAATAAACGAGATAGAGAAACATGTGCCGGAGATCGGCTTTGATTTTATCTCAAGAGGGAAAATACCGCCTAACCCTTCAGAATTACTGATGCAAAAACGCTTAATTTCGATACTGGATTGGGCTTCAGATAATTATGATTTTGTTATTATCGATACACCACCTATTTTAGCCGTAACAGATGCAGCCATAATTGGTCGTTGCGTCGGCACATCATTGCTAGTTGCTCGCTATGGAGCCAATACGGTTAAAGAAGTGGAAGTCAGTATCAGGCGTTTTGAGCAAGTTGGCATACAAATAAAAGGCTGCATTCTCAATGGCGTGCTGAAAAAGGCGAGTAGCTACTATGGTTATGGTTATAGTCAATATGATTACTTTTACGCCGATAAGAAAGGAAAATAGGTTTTTTGATCCCCGTCTAGGAGATAATTTTCTCATGCGGAATGTTCATCATGAAATAATTTACCGATTAATAAATATGCAGCACCTTCGAAGGAATGGGAAATAAAATGAAAATAATGATATTCAACACATTGTATTTCCCCTACAGAATTGGTGGTGCTGAGGTTTCCGTTCAGCTTCTTGCTGAAGAACTCGCGCTGCAAGGGCATATAGTGAGAGTCGTAAGTCTTACCGAAGGGGGGCAAAGGGAAGTTACTATGCTTAATGGGGTAGAGCTTATTAAGTTACCTTTATCTAATATCTATTGGCCATTTTCGAATGAAAATAAAAGTTTTTTAAAAAAGGCAATCTGGCATCTGTTTGATTATTTGAATGTGAAAATGTATTTTAAGGCTTTAAGAGAAATTAAAGCATTTTCTCCTGACATTGTTCATACAAATAATATATCAGGATTCTCAGTGCTTTTGTGGAAGGCCGTGAAAAAATGCAATGTCAGACTCATACACACCTCAAGAGACTATTATCTTTTTCATCCTAATAGCACGTTATTTAGTCATGGCCAGACGATGAGTTCAAAAGATAAAAGCATTGTATTTTGGTCTGCGATAAAGAGAGTATATAGCCGGAATGTTGATGAGTATGTCGGTATTAGTCAATTTATCCAAAAGCAACATTACGATAGCGATTTCTTTAAAAAATCGGGTCATCATGTTATTTATAATGCTGTCTCGAAAATAGACTCAGGTAAAGTTAAAGATATTAAAAGAATCGGTTTCATCGGTAGGTTATCAATAGAGAAAGGATTTGATGTTTTCTGCAATATAGCGGGTGAAAATAAAATAAAGTATTCATTTATTGCTGCCGGTAACTTCATCAATAATGAAGAGCAGCAATCACTAATTGGACTGGCAAATAAATCTGATGTGACCGTGAAGGGCTTTATGAAACTGGACGATTTTCTGAATCAGGTTGATGCTGTCGTTCTTCCTATCAAGTGGAATGAACCCTTTGGGCGCACGGTGGTTGAATGTGTACTGGCTGATAAATTGGTTCTCACTAATCCGGTTGGGGCAATGACAGAGCTATCCATGCTCCTGCCTAACATCATTATTACTGATAATATTGAACGTGACTTCGCCGATAAAATGGTAACTGCTGAAATAAAAGCTATTGACTCCTCACTTATAGAACGTTTTAAACCCAGGGAAATAGCTGACCAATATCTCTGTGTTTATAACGGTAAAATGAGTGTGTAAAATGACAATGAAGGGGGTAGAGAAAAATCTCATTGGACTAACATTGTTAATTTTTATATTTTTTGAATGCTTTGCAGGACCTCTTAGGATGGTCTTTCATATGGTTGGCGTGGAGTTTTTGTTTTCCATACCAAAGCTCTTTATCTTACTGACTCAAATTTACTCAATAATATTAGTTTTGTATTATAGAAAAATAACCGTAAATGGCATGATTGCTTCAGTGACTATATTCTATTTGCTTTTTATAAGCATGATATCATCCCAACCGGCAGCAATATTTGTCGGTGTTTGGGCTATTCTTCCTCTGTTTCTGGGTTATCACGGGGTAAGGATAATCATGGAAAACATTAAGGAAAAAAAAACAAGCCGTATAATATTATTTATTTTTATATTGTCATGCTTTGGTGTTATTTGTAACGGGTTTTTTAACTACCCTTGGTATAATGTATCATATGAAATTGCCGGGATGGACGTTTCTTCATCTCAGATAGGCAGCAGCGGTGGCTATACCCGATACGCAGGTTTTTTTAAGAGTTCTTTACAGGCATCCGCCAACTTATTAATTCTTCTTCTTTATATAGTATCAACAAGTAAAAGTAAAAATCTGATTATTATTTCGTTTGTTCTTAGTGCGCTCGTAGCTTTATTAACTA
>NZ_RAHH01000040.1 GCF_003602095.1 Rahnella woolbedingensis
CCAGCGGGCACTCGGGCAACTTTGTGGTGACGATTGATGTGCCGGACACCACGCCACCGGATGCACCGGTCATCACTAACGCATACGATAATGTGGGTGATTCTCAGGGGGATCAGCTGTTCAATAATGGCACCACGGATGACACCACGCCGCAGTTGCGCGGCCATGCCGAAGCCAACAGCGTGGTGAAAATTTACGAAGGCAACACTCTGCTGGGCTCCACCACCGCCCACAGTGACGGTTCATGGAGCTTTACGCCATCCGCACGCAGTGAAGGCAGACACACCTTCTTCGCCACTGCGACAGATGCCGCAGGCAAAACCAGTGCGCATTCTGGCAACTTTGTGCTGAACATTGATGTGCCGCATATCGCGCCTGCGATTATTGAACACGTTGTGGATGACCACGGCAGTCAGACGGGCGATATCAAAAATGGCGGCACCACGGATGACACACAACCGCACCTGTCCGGCTCAGCAGAGGCAGGCAGCACGGTAAGTATCCACCAGTACGACCCGTACACGAGGGAAGAGTATGTTCTGGGGTCGGTGGTGGCGAAAGCAAACGGTGACTGGGATTATCAGCTGACCGGCGGGCAGGTGCTGCAGTTTGGTGGTGTGAGCCGCTTCTGGGTCACGACGCTGGACAGCGCGGGCAACAAGGCCACCAGTGCTGACTTTAAGGTGACGCTGGTCGGGGAAAACCAGGATGACACCACCGCACCGGATGCACCGGTTATTGTTGATTACTATGATGATGTTGGTGATTCTAAAGGGCACGAAAGCAATGGCAGCACGACTGACGACACCACGCCAACCCTGAACGGCCAGGCTGAAGCCAACAGCATTGTTAAAGTGTACGAGGGCAGCACTCTGCTGGGTTCGACCACCGCCCACGGTGACGGTACCTGGAGCTTTACGCCATCCGCACGCAGTGAAGGTAAGCACACCTTCTTCGCCACTGCGACAGATGCCGCAGGCAATACCAGTACGCATTCCGGTAATTTTGTGGTGAATGTGGTTCTGCCGGACCTGGATTTCAAAGAAACGTTTGAATCACATAATGGCATCGTCTTCTGCAATTCGGCGGTTTATCATCTGGATTATTTCAATGTGTCCGTCATAAACCGGGGAAGTAGCTATTACTCACCGGGGATTAATAATCATCGCGATCACGTTTCACGACCAGTGAGCAGCACAGCGATGACTCTGGGAGCCGGAACTAAAATTGAACTTGAGATGAAACATCCGGTAACGGATATCTCATTCAAAATTGGGGACTTGACGACGAATGAGGTACTGACCGTTAAATACTTCAATTCACACGGTTCGCTCATTGAGACTCAGAATCATACAAAATATGAAGGGTTACTCACCACAGCGAGTTACCATACTTCTGAGGGCAACGAAATTGCGAGCATCCAGATGAGCTTAACGGACTCGTGGTACCCGGTTAATTTCGCTTATGTGTGGATTGACGACGTTACCGGGCATGCTACGCATGCATCTACGCAGTCTCTGCTCATGCCAACAACTCATCTCATGGCGCTGCCTGCTGAGGCCAATGATGTTGCAGTACACGACGTAACGCTTTCCACATTGTCTGAGACTCCGCAGCATGGCCTGGTTAATTTGAATGACGGTAACCTGAACACGCTGCATCTGACGCTGAACGATATTCTTAGCGAGGCGCATCCGAATCTGTTTGTGCAGGATGGCAAACAGCAACTGGCGGTCACCGGCGACCAGGGTGATGTGGTTGAACTGAAAGTCGAAGATCTGGCGCACAACACCTGGCAGGATACCGGCGCAGTGACGGCGGGTGGCATTCAGTACGAGGTGTATCAGCACACCGGCAGTGAAGTTGAACTGCTGGTTCAGCATGGTCTGGAATTACATCAGGTCGCATAATCCCTGACGTGCTTTGACCCTAATCCATCCCTGGCTCCGGCCGGGGATTTTTACTGCACCTCTCAAGCGAATTGCCTTCAGATTTTTCCTCCCCCCAGCGCCTTATTCAATACGATATCCTGGCTGACAATCTGCCCCTGCATTTCAATCTGTTTGATCTGCTCACTTAGCCACTGCCGCTGTGCTTCATGGGCCATTGCTTCGCTGATCAGTCCACGGTGGTAACGGGCTTTCGCATTGTTCATTCCTGCCGCCGCAGAGCTCACTTTTTCATTCTGCAGAAGCTGTTCTTCCTGTAATGACTGGAGGGCGGAGCCGGTCGTCACGACATCTTTCACCGCTGTAAGAACCGCCTGATTATATTGTGAAATCAGTATATCGCGCTGATGTCGGGATTTGTCGAGGTTAGCCTCCAGCTGCCCGCCAGAGAAGATAGGTAAATAAAGCCCCGGAATAATATTGGCTTGCTGGCTTGAATGATTAAAAAGATCGTCCAGATGCAGGGCATCAAAACCAAAGAAGGCCTTGATATCAAACGTGGGGTAAAACGCCGCATTTGCCGCATCTATCTGCTTCATTGAGGATTGTACATACCAGTGGGCAGCCTGCAGATCCGGGCGGCGGGCCAGCAACTGATAGTTGAGTGAAGATGGTAATTGCGTTTGTGCAACTGGCAATGGTGCAGACTTGATGTCTGCCAGTTCACCACCCCCGGTTAATGCCCGCAACGATTCGCGAAACGCCACACGTTGCTGTTTCGCCATCAAGAGTTGTTGCCTGATACTCAGCAGCATGGCCTGGGCCATTTCAGCATCTGCGGATGATTCGAGACCTTGTGCCGCGCGAGCCTGGTGGGAGTTAAGGACGAAAGTTTCCGATTGCTTTAATGCTTCAAGACGCAGGGTGACCTGATCCGTGGTTTGAATACCGTAATAGAGTTGCGCAACGTCTGCCGAAATTTCTAACTCAACAGCTTTCTGTTCGAGTCGGTGAGCATTTTCCACCCCTATTACCGCATCAAGCCGATCGCGATGTTCTCCCCACAGGTCGATATCCAGCGTTGCCCCTAAACCAACAATCCCTTCGGTGTACCAGGGACCTGTCGTTCCAAGCACGGGGCGATCTTTCGCAAAGGGGCCGAGGTACCCATTCGAGGATACATGCGCCGCGTTAATTTCAGCCATTGCATTCACTTTCAGCTGCGTACCTGATTCAATCAGTGTGACATCCGAACGGGACTTAGCAACGCGTGCGTGCGCCAGTGCTATTGATGGTGACTGCTTTAAGGCCCGGTCAATTAGCGCATTGAGCTGCGGATCGTTGTAGTTTTTCCACCAGGTCGAATTTGGCCACTGCTGAGAGGTTAATTTTACCTCTTTAGGCAATACGATTTGCTGCTGCTGTATTGGCTTCACGGTTGAAATATCGTCTTTCATCGGGGCGCAGGCGACGAGCAGTACGCAGTAAAGCGCTGCCATGGGTTTGACTTTATTGACGCGTTTAAGACAATACATAATTAGATTATTCCGGTTACAACCTGGCGGTTACGCAGGCTGAGATTAAGCTGACCGATCTCGTAAAACAGAGGCTGCAGTCGCCTCTGTTTGATGCCCGTCGTTGAAGCAGTAGCGCCCGTCGGCTCTCCTGACGCGGCCAGTACAGCGCATGATTGTAATAATTCTGCTGCCAGTTGACGTTCCGGCACGAAATCGTTGTCACCATGCTCCGCTCTGAGATGTTCAAACTGATAGATGATCTCACTGAGATGGCTCAGCACCTGCTGAGCAGCCAGGATATTGTTTTCTGACTGACGATCGTCTGATGACCAGCCCGGCTCCATCGCCACTCTGGCGGCAATCCCCTGACATCCGGCCAGCGAGCGACGCAAAACGATTTCAGTCCCCGTTCCCTCAGCGTGCGTCTTCACACGCTGGGCCAGGGCATTGATTAAGTCACTGACATTACTCCAGAAGAGTTTGCCTTCCCGCTCAGGCCACAGCCAGAGATGTATACATGTCGCAATCAGTACCCCAAGCAAAATGCCGATGATCCTGTCGCGTATCTCCACCAGTTCGAAGGTCGGACCAAAGCTTTCCAGTAAAGCCAGCGCGAAAGTAAACATCATCTGAATACCGGCATAGCTAATCTTCTCTGAGCCCGCATAGATCCAGGCACCAAGACCTATCACCGGCAGCGACATCGCCAGTAACCCCACCACGCTTTGGATGTGAGGCATGACCAGAATAACCATCAGTAATGCTGCCAGGCTGCCGAACACTGCACCAATCACGCGCAGCAATCCCCGTTGCGCGGTTGAGCCCAGACTTGACTGCGCAACGATAATACAACTGAGCATAATGGTGTGGATGCCCTGCCAGTCGGAAGCGATGTATATGAGGTAACAGATAAAGGTCGAGAGCAGCGTTTTGAACGCAAACGTACACCAGGCCTGGTTCATCACTAACCCGTTACGGCGCGCGGACTCTTTCGATTCAGACGCTGATTCAAGGGGCACATGCTGATAATGCGAAAATGCAGTCACTGACTCCAGCATGCGCATTAGCGTTCCTGACTTTGTCTCCGCAGGTATGTCCGTCTCATTGACGGAAAACATTCTGTCTTCGGCAACAGACGCCGCAAAAGCTTTGCACCTCTCAACCAGGTCTTTTGCCAGACTGAGGTCGGTCTCATCCGGACAGTCAGGCAACTGCTGCACCATCTGATACAGCCCGGACACGGTGCTGATCCGTGCCAGATGCCAGGCTTCATCCTCGCGATAGCGCTTATTACGCATCACCGAAAACGCCAGCATTTGCTGGAGCATCAGCACCTTATCCTGGATTGAAGCGGCCGACAGGGGCTCTGGCAGTGTTTCCCCACGGATAAATTGTTCTGTTCTGCCGATAATTTCCGACAGCTGCGCCTGTAGCGCCCCCTTGAGTTGCACGACAGGCTCCAGCGGAAGAAATAGCTGGTTGATGACGAGCGTCAGGATAATGGCGTAGTTGATGGCCACCCACAGCCACAAAATCAGTCGGACAACACTGTCTGCGTTGTCCGTCATATCAGCGAAAGTTTGGGTATAAAAAATCACCAGCCCGCTAAGAAAAAAGACCACGCCATATTTTGTGGCTCGCATCAGGTAGAGGCAGCCAAAGAACAGCCCTCCTGCCATCATCAGGCGAAGTAAGGAATACTCCCAGGTCAGTTTCAGCGTCAAAATGGAGAGCCCCACAGCCAGCGTGGTACCTAAAATAAACAGCGTACCGGTCAGTCTGGACAGCACGATGTTCTTTTGAGTGACATAAAAAACGGCTATCAGAGACAACGCCAAAAAAGGGATCTGCAGCGTTAATGAGATAATCATGACCAGCGTACAAGCTATCAGGCAACGCAGCATAAGGTTACCGCGACCCGGGAAAGGGCGCAGCAAACTGTCTAACTGGTGTAATCTGCTATGGATAGCAGGAGACCTTTGTAAAACCATAAAGCCTCCGCTTAGCGTGGTTGCACCGTTGCCACCGCAGAGGCACCCACGCGGAACAGGTGAGGATCGGGATTAGTGACCCGTATTTTAACCGGGAAGCGTTGTGAAACATGGACCCAGTTAATATTCCTTTTCACGACCGGTAAGCCCGCAATAACGCTGCCGCCATCATCGGGTAACACGCCATAACTGATGGAATCGACCTGCCCATCAAAGGTTTTCCCCGTATCGCTCATCAGCCAGACACGGGCCGGGGTACCTTCTTGAATATTTTTAAGTTCGGTTTCACGGAAATTAGCAATGACATACCAGTGCGTGGTATCAATCAGGGTAAATACAGGTTTGCCCGCCGGTACAAACTCACCAATACTGGTTTTCAGTGATGCCACCCGGCCGGTAAACGGCGCACGGACCTTGGTATATGCCAAATTCAGCCTGGCGATTTCAATCTGCGCTTCAATCTCAGCCCGTTGCGCGACCAGGGCATCGACACTGCTGACGGCCGCTTCAGCCTGTTTCGCCTGGAGCTGCAGACTTTGCAGATGTGACTGAGCGCTGGAATTAGCCGCACGCGCCTGGTCGACTTCTTCCGCTGAGGCGAAGCCCTGGGAAAGCAGCGGTGCGAGGCGACGTAAGGTTGCCGCGGTCTTTTTCGCATCGGCCTGGGCACTGGCAATGGAGGCTTTTGCGGAGCCGGCACTAAACTTCTGAGCATTAACCGAACGCTGGGTTAGCTCAATCTGCCTGTTCAACCCGGCGAGTTTTGCTTGCGTCTGTTTCAGAACCGCCTGATAAGTCGCGGGATCTATTCGGAAAAGCAGGTCATTTTTCTGCACTAACTGGTTATCACGTACTAATTGCTCAATGATCCGGCCGCTCACTTGCGGTGATACGGTAATAGTATCTGCCCAGACATAGGCATCGTCGGTCCGCGGACGTGCATCTAAGCGCCAGATAACCAACGCAAGTATGATTAATGCCATGACTATAAGTGCTATTAGGGTTGTTTTTTGCTTGTTTTTTAACATGATAATAGCCTGCCAGTTAACTGAAAATAATTAACCAAATAATCATGGAGAGAATTGCCGCAATTAATAACCATCCGGCAGCATTTAATTTATAGCGCTTGTGCAATTTATCGCCCACCAGATTAAATATCAGTCCGGTGATAATGGCACTCCCTGTGATGCAGTAGAGCCAGTCAGGAAAAGCCGCGCCCAAAAATGGCAATGAAGGAGAAAGCGAACACCCCGATAGGGAAAGTATCGCTGGCAGCATCAGCAGTGTGTGCAATCTTGTTCTCATAGAGACAGATGACCAATGAAAGTAAAAATCGGAAGATATGCGGCTGTAACGCGGCATCTGGTGTAATTCCCGGGAGACGAAGTGTATCACTGCCATTATTAATAACACGTGTTACTATTAGTTGGGGTGGTAATTTATCGTTTTTTTTGTTTAAAAATAAATTTAATTAATCTCCCGGTATAAGAATGATAGCTGATGAAAAAGCTACGGTTCATTTATAAGATTGTGAACACTAGGATTATTTATCATCGCCAATTAATCCGATGACATTATTGCTACGCCTTTAATATTCCAGCGACTTTAAAACACAATATGCAATGATAATATATTAAATATGAAGTTATACTTCATAAGTATGATTTTATTTATCCTTCTTATTTTAATTGTTTTTTTCCATAATATCGATCATCGCCCCTTCATGCGCCTGAAGATTACGTATATAACGCATTAAAGTTTCGGGCTTTTTCCAGGTTCCTTCCTGCATTATCTGAGCGACAGCATAGCCTCGTCCCGCCATATCCTGAGCAGCACCTACGCGGGCACTGTGACCAGTCCATCGTGTATAGCGCCCTTTATTTGGGCTGATAGTTTCAGAAACTCCAACCGTATTCCAGGCCTGAGAAAAAATGGATTCTATCGCCGGCGTGCTCAACGGGCGGTTGATTGAGAGAGTTGCACTCCCCGAGCGATGCACCGGACAAAAGAGGAAAGCATCGGGTTCGGCGCTGATATCTGCCACTGATAGCCATTCAGACAATCGACGTGAGGACTGTGAACTAAGAGATTTGATCAGGCCGCCTGTCTGAACAATAGTTTTGGTATAACTGACATTGAGGATTATCCGACCATCGGGGGCGCGGGAGATATCACGAACACGGAGGCGGGCTAATTCACTGATACGCAGCAGCGTACTGTAAGCAACATGAAGAAATGCAAGGTCCCGTTTTTGGCGAAGCAATATCGAGTCAGACCATAAAGCATCCAGCTCAAGAAGATTTTCCAGACGGAAAGGCACTGCCTGACCCGTTCGTTCACCCGTAACAACCGCAACACGATTTATCCGTTTTACAGCGCGGAACACTAGCGGTGATGTGTTAGGGGGAGTGAGACCAGCGTTACGGTGTAACATGGAAATTAAAGAACCATGCGTCGCAATCGTCGAGGAAGCCCGGCCATTCTCTTGCAGCCAGTTCAAATAATCACGCAGGTCAGCCGGAAGCATAGGCAAAAACTGACGGCGATTTTCTGTCGACCATCGGTGGCAGATCCGCATAACGCTCATCAGCTGTCGCCAGGTATTGGGTGAAAATGCATCCTTGCCCTGAACAAACTCCTTAAGCCTGGCCAGAACCTCTTCTTCCGCCTGAATAACAGGCAGCATCTGGTGAGTAGGTGATAATTTGCCCATAAATAGCTTTAAAAGCGAACTCCTGAATTCTGGCAACGCTACGTCGATTCTGATGAAGATGCAGGGGATTAACCGTGCAGATTTTACGTAGCGATACCTACAAAAATTCAATGTGAAAAATCATTTGCCTTTGACACTACTGTATAGATTACCAGCTCCATCTTTTGAAGGCTAACATTATATAAGTCCCATTATATAATGTTAGAAATTTAAAGGACGATGAAAGTCCAGGGAGAAGGGCGGTGGGTTAGCGAGAGCGTTTTTGGTAATGATTATCGTCTTCACCGTAAAGATGGGACAGAACGAACAAGTCTTAGCGTAATTCGACATGAACCGCCAAATAACAATTTCAGAGACTGCCATTCCATATAAATAATTCTTCCGGCCAGAGAAATTGTTGATTTCCTGTGCGGTTGTATAATTCAAAAAATGCTTAACTTTCAATTGGGAAATTATATTCAGCGTCACAAGCTTTATACAGTGCGCTAATTTTCACGTCCTTGTAATTACATGGATGGAATAGGATAAAAAGATGCCCAGACGGAATGCTTATGATTTGTATTCTCAACATATTCAGTGCGGCAGAACCGTACTTTGTTCAAAATTGAGCAGGTTTATTTTTAAATAAATAGAAGTATTCCGCGACTTCTTCTTAGAGCATGATCGATTTACCGGACATGGAGTTCTGCAAATGGGGTACTGGAATCCGAAAGTAAATCAGGTAAATATGGCTCAATAACAATAATATATGATACATTTTCTCGTTTTGACAACGGTGTTACTCGTCCGATTCGGCATCAGGGTAATCCGACGAATCCTCATTTCCCTTCAACGAGAAAGTCCAGAGTACAAGCTTGTTTGCAGAGGTGATTTCATTTTTTAAAATACTTAAAATTGAATAAATGAATTAATCTGCAGCCGTCGTGTATTCAATTAAGTTAAATCGATTATTTAGAATATTTAAATATTTTGCATTTACAGTTAATTACTCTCACTTCCGAGCTAAATAATAAATTTCATTTTTTAAATAACTGTCAATTACTGGTCGTTTTGTGGATTATTGTAGGTCATTAAGCGTGCCAGTCTTACGTTTATTTATTTTCTAGGCAAAAATGCCAGGGATAGACATGAATTTCTCAGATGATAAAAACTCACCCTCATTACGAAAAAAACTAATTACCTGGGTCTGTATTTATCTACAGCTTATTCCCCCTATTTCTGGCCTTGCCGTCGCTTTTCCGGCCATCGCCTCGCAGGAGCACATGTTGCCCTCTGCGCCGACAGCGACTGAAGGTAAAAATCCTTTCGACCAACATCTCGCCTCCGGTGCGATTGCTATCGGGACCACATTTTCGGGCGAGGATCGTAGTTCATCCGAAGCGTTATCAGATTACGCGCGCAGTCAGGCGGGAAGTGCTGTTAACAGCACGGTTGAAGGTTGGCTTAGCCAATTTGGTACGGTGCGATCGCAAATTAATTTGGGGAATGACTTTTCTCTGAGTGAAAGCAGTCTCGATATGCTGGTCCCGCTGTACGACTCTCCGCGAAATATGTTGTTCAGCCAGCTGGGTGCGCGCCGTAAAGATAGCCGGACAACGATCAACGTCGGCGCCGGGGTGCGCTTCTTCCCTGATGAGACATGGATGATCGGCACTAATGCATTCTTTGATAATGATATTACCGGTCATAACTCTCGTTTTGGATTGGGGGGGGAGCTATGGATGGATTATCTGAAGATGTCCGCTAATGGCTATCAGCGCCTGTCTGGCTGGCATGATTCGCGTGATCTTGAAGATTACGACGAGCGCCCGGCAAACGGTTTCGATCTCCAGGTTAATGCCTTCTTGCCTGCATATCCGCAGCTTGGCGGTAAGTTAATGTATGAGCAATATTATGGCGATGCGGTAGCCCTGTTTGGTAGCGACGATCTTCAGGAAGATCCGTATGCCGTCACAGTCGGCGTGAATTATACCCCTATCCCGATGTTGTCCCTCAGTGCCGAGCAGAAAATGGGGAAATCAGGTAAAAATGATTTCAACCTAAGTATGGCTCTGACTTATCAAATCGATCAATCCTGGGAACAAAATGCCTCTCCTGCGGCCGTGGATGCCATGCGCAAGCTCGCCCGCAGCCGCTATGACCTGGTTGAACGTAACAACAATATCGTTCTCGAATACCGCAAGCAGCAGGTGATTAAGATGCATCTGGCTCCCGAGAAGTTGCAGGGAGAAAGCCAAAGTACTCAGACCCTGACTGCTCAGGTTGACAGCAAGTATGGTCTGAAAAATATTGCCTGGAGTGGCAGTAGTTATCTGCAGGCCGGTGGCACCATTAAAACACTGGATCCCCGACACTTTGCACTGACGCTTCCGGCCTGGAAAGTCGCTCAGGAAGCGCAGGCTGCATCGACGAAGAAAAGTGGAATACTGTCCAGCGATGCTTCCCGGATTCTGAACACCTATGTGCTTACCGCCGTCGCGGAAGGCAGCAAAGGTAATAAATCAAAGCCGTCTCATCTGACCGTCGAAGTGTTGCCACCGCAGGCGCATTTGGGCAGTGATGTGACCGTTAACGGTGACAATGCGACGCCGGACGGCGTGTCCCCGGTGAACGTGGTATTCCACGTGGTTGATGATCGTAAAAAACCGCTGTCAGGTGAACCGGTCTCACTGACAGTCACGCTGGCAGATAACAGCAAAACGACAAAACAGGTCGTCTCAGATGCGAGTGGTAATACGCCGCTTGATGTCGTCAGTACGGTTTCCGGCGAGGCCGGAGTCGTTGCTACGCTCCGCGGGGGCGAAAGCCGTGCAGTAAAAATCCATTTTGCAAATTCAGAGGCAGATGCTGCCCACTCGTCACTGACGGCATCTCCACAAAGCATCGTTGCAAACGATGTGGCCACCACGACGCTGATGCTGACCCTTCACGACAGCCAGGATAATCCGCTTACCGGTTTGTCCGGTGTGAGCCTCAACGTTTCTGGTCTGGACGGCACTCGTCTTAGCGCCGTAAAAGAAACGTCTGCGGGTGTTTACACAGCAACCCTGAGCGGCACTCAGGTGGGTACCGCGACCGTAACGGCACAAACAGCGGGTAAAAATCTGCAAGGCGTGAGCACCACCGTCCTGCTGACTCCTGATGAAAGCAGCGCGCGCATCAATCCGGGGGATTTCACTGTTATCACCAATAACGTGAAAGCTGACGGTGTTTCTGCGGCGATCGTTCAGGCTCTCGTCACGGATGCCAGTGGCAATCCGCTTGGTAATATGCCGGTAGCCTTTACCGCCACCTCCGGAGCTACGATTACGCAAAGTGCTGTGACTAACGCGCAGGGGATCGTGAGAGTTCCGGTCACCCACACAAAACTAGGCGCAGTTACGGTAACGGCAACGGTGAATGGCAGCAGCCAGAACGTCCAGGTTAACTTTATTGCGGATAAATCATCCGCCAGTGGTCAGCTGAGTGTCCCTGCCGATAATGCGATTGCCAATGGCATTGCGACCAACGTTGTTGAACTGGAAGCAAAAGATGCACAAGGCAATGCGGTTGAAGGTATCAATATCACCTTCAGCGCGACTAACGGGGCAGTCGTTGCCACCGCAAGTGGTGTGACCGACGAAGCCGGTAAGTTAAGCACTGCGCTGACCAGCACGGTTGCCGGTGCAAGCACCGTCACGGCGAAAACAGCCAGCGGTGAGGTGTTAAGTACAACGACTACCTTCAGCGCCGATACCAGTACCTCCACGATTACGTCTGGTGACCTGAGCATCGTGACGAACGGCTCGGTAGCCAATGGCATTGCCCGTAATCAGGTGCAGGTCAAAGTGACAGATGCGAAAGGGAATGCAGTGCCGGCGCAGACAGTTACGTTTAGTGCGGATAACGGTGCACTGATTGAAACCAGCGGCACAACGGACAGTAATGGTCTGGTCATTGTCGGGTTAACCAGCAAAAAAGCGGGCGACAGCCTGGTGACGGCGAGCGTTAACGGCCACAGCCAGACGATCAATACGACGTTTGTTGCCGATAACTCCACGGCTAAAGGTGCTCTGGATGTTACCGCAGATGGTGCTATCGCCAACGGCGTTGCGACCAACAGCGTTGAACTGACCATACAGGATGCGAGCGGCAATCCAGTTCCGGGGACAAGCATTACGTTCAGCGCGACCAACGGTGCAAAAGTTACTACCACCCGTGGCGTAACGGATAAAAACGGTAAGTTCAGCACGACCGCCACCAGCACCGTCGCCGGGATCAGTAAAGTCACGGCGACATCGGCCAGCGGCGAGCAGCTGACTGCAAATATCAACTTTATTGCAGATGCCGGTACGGCGACCATTGTTGCCGGGGATTTGTCCGTGGTAACGAACGGCTCCGTGGCTAACGGCAGTGTGCAAAATCAGATCAGAGTAAAAGTGACGGATGCCCAGGGTAATCCTGTTTCCGCCCAGACTGTCAGCTTTACCGCGGATAACGGGGCGAAAATCGATGCCAGCGTCACGACAAACAGCCAGGGCCTGGCCACAGCCGGGCTGACCAGCCTGAAAGCGGGCGACAGCCTGGTGACCGCGACCCTGAATGGTCAAAGCCAGACGGTAACGACGACGTTCATCGCCGATAAAATGACCGCGCAGGGCACCCTGACTGTGACCAAAGACGGTGCTATCGCCAATGGCATCGCTACCAACAGTATCGAACTGGTTGTTCTGGATGCAGGGAATAACCCGGTCACCGGTGAAAGCATTACCTTCAGCGCAACCAATGGCACGACAGTGAACACTGCCACCAGTGTGACAAACAGTGAGGGTAAAGCCAGCACGAACCTCACGAGCCTTGTCGCAGGGAGCAGCGAGATCACCGCGACATCGAACAGCGGCGAGACGCTGGTGCAAACCGTCACGTTTGTTGCTGATACAGGCACCGCCACGATTACGTCTGGCGACCTGACTATCGTGACGAACGACTCTGTCGCAAACGGCAGCGCCCGCAATCAGGTGCAGGTCAAAGTGACAGATGCGAAGGGGAATGCAGTGCCGGCGCAGACGGTTACGTTTAGCGCCGATAATGGTGCAGTCATTGAAACCAGCGGCACGACGGACAGCAGTGGCCTGGTTATTGTCGGGTTAACCAGCAAAAAAGCGGGCGACAGCCTGGTGACGGCAAGCGTTAACAGCCACAGTCAGACCATCAATACGACCTTCAAAGCGGACAAATCTACGCTGGCAGGCGTACTGAGCGTGAAGCAGGATGACTCGGTTGCCAACGGCACCGCAACGAACAGCGTACAGGCGCTGATAAGTGATGCAAATGGTAATCCGATTGAGAATGAGCCCGTCAGCTTCTCTGCCAATAACGGCGCCATAATTACGCCGAGCGTAACGACAGATGCCAACGGCATTGCGGTGGCCACGCTGACCAATACCCGCGCGGGTATCTCGACGGTGACGGGTTCAGCCAGTGGCGCGATAAAAACGGTGGAGACGAACTTCATTGCCGATACGTCCACAGCGCAGATTGCCAGCGGGGCGATGAGCATTCTGGTCAACCACTCCGCAACAGATGGCGTGATGGAAAACCGTGTCCGTGTCGATGTGACCGATGCCTTTGGTAATGCGCTGAGTGATCAAACCGTCAGCTTTACGGCGAGCAATGGCGCAACCCTACCGGCAACGATGAAGTCAGACGAGAGCGGGACACTTATCGTTCCTGTGACCAGTACCATTGCGGGTGACAGCGTCATTACTGCCACTATTAATGGCAGCCATCAGAGCGTTACCCTTAGCTTTGAAGCTGATGGCAACACGGCTCAAATCGCCGGGGGATCACTGGAGATGATCACTAATGACGCTCTGGCAAACGGCATTGCCACCAATAGCGTACGGGCAACGGTTACCGATGCCAGCGGGAATCCAGTTCCTGACCAACTGGTCAGCTTCAGCGGCAACAATAATGTTCTCATCGCTGCAAACGGCACTACTGACAGCGCTGGTAAAGTGACGGTAACCCTGACCAGCAAAACTGCCGGGACAAGCGTAATTGTTGCCACCGTTAACGGCAGTACCCAGCAGGTCAATGCCAACTTTGTAGCAGACAGCCATACCGCACTGATTGTGTCGGGAAGCCTGAAAAAATTGAATGATGGCGCTATTGCCAACGGAACGGCGGCCAACCGGGTGGTAATGCTTGTCAGCGATGAAAATGGCAATGCGCTGGCGGATCAGACCGTGAGCTTCACGGCCAGTAATGGTGCGACGATAGCGTCAACCGCGACGACAGATGCGGACGGAGCATTGAGCCTGCCGGTCACCAGCACCGTTGCGGGTGCAAGTACCATCACCGCCTCGATTAATGGCAGCAGTCAGAATGTCACCGTTAATTTTGTCTATGACCAAAGTACGGTGTCGGTCAGCAAACTCACAATCCTCAATGACAACGTTGTGGCTAATGGCACAGACACAGACCAGGTTCGCGTGTTGATAAAAGACAAAAATGGCAACCTGGCGACGAATATGAGTGTGGGGCTGAGTGCCAGTAACGGCGCGAAAGTGGCGGCGACGGGCACAACGGATGCTAACGGTGAGTACATCGCGTCGCTGACAAGTCTGATAGCCGGAAAAAGCCAGTTCACAGCAGAAGCGAACGGGCAATCTCAGTCAGTCAGCGTGAACTTTGTACCGGATAGCGGGACGGCGCAGATTGCCAGCGGCTCTCTGACGGTCACCCGCAACAACGCAGTTGCGAACGGCAAGGATACCAACAGTGTCCTGCTCAAGGTTACGGATGCCAATGGCAATGCCCTGGCAGACCAGACAGTGGCCTTTACAGCGGATAACGGCGCGACCATTGCGCCCGACGGTGTGAGCGGTTCTGACGGCACGCTGTCCGTACCGGTCACCAGTACCGTAGCAGGGGAAGACAAGGTCACGGCGTCAATCAACGGTAGCAGCCAGAGCGTAACGATGAGCTTCAGCTATGACGCTGAAACAGCCACCGTCAGTACGCTGAGCGTCGTGGATAATAATGCGCTGGCGAACGGCACAGCGACGAACAGTGTTAAAGCGGTTGTTCTCGATGCTCAGGGTAATGCTGTCCCTGATGTCGCAGTGACATTCAGTGCAGATAACGGCGCGACGATTACCGTCACCGGCATCAGTAATGAGAAAGGGGAAGCCGTCGCGACACTAACCAGCCTGGTTGCCGGAAACACCGTGGTTAATGCAGAAGTTAACGGCCACAGCGAGCCCGTGACGGTTATCTTTACCGCTGACAGCAGCACCGCGCAGATAGCAGCAGCCAGTATGACGGTAACGAAAGATAACTCTGTTGCGGACGGCTTGGAGACGAACCGTGTCCAGCTGGCGGTTACCGATGCCAAGGGTAATGCGCTGGCGGGCCAGACTGTGAGCTTCATGGCAGATAATGGCGCTAAAATTGTGGCAACGGCGGTGACCGGCGCTGAGGGGGCGTTAAGTGTGCCTGTCACCAGTACGGTTGCCAGTGAAAGCACCATCACGGCCACAATTAACGGCAGTACCCAGAGCGTTAAGATGAATTTCAAAAACGATCCTTCGACCGCAGCGATAGGCTCATTAGCTGTGGTTGACGACAACGCGATCGCCAATGGCATTGCCACAAACAGCGTGAAGGCGATAGTCAAAGACGGGCAGGGTAACGTTGTACCCGATGCGGTGGTATCCTTCAGCGCGGATAATGGGGCAAGCATCGCCACCAGTGGGACGTCTTCGGAAGACGGTTCGTTGGCGGTGACGCTGACAAACATCACTGCGGGCACGACCACCGTCACCATGACAGTGAATGGAACCAGCCAGTCAATCGCGACAACATTTATTGCCGATGGCACAACAGCCAATATCGCTGCCAGCGATATCAAAGTGCTGACTGATAACTCTGCGGCAAACGGCGTGAAAGCTAACCAAATTCAGGTCATTGTGAAGGATGCCAATAATAATCTGGTGCCTGATCAAACCGTCAGCTTCACGGCAGCAGGGGCGACCGTGGCATCAACGGGCACCACCGATAGTGCCGGTCAAATTACTCTTCCTGTCACTTCAACGGTAGCCGGTGTGGCCACCCTAACGGCGACGGTCAATGGTAGCTCCCAGAGCAAGACCATGACCTTTATCACCGACACCGCGACCGCCCACGTAGCAGCGGAAGACTTTATAGTGACCAAAAACAACTCACTGTCCGACGGCGTTGATGCAAATCAGGTTCAGGCCCGCGTTACCGATGCGTATGGCAATATTGTGAGTGATGCGCTTGTCAGTTTCAGCGCAACCAATGGTGCGGTAGTTGGAGATGTCATCCCGACAGATGCTCAGGGAATGGTGACGGTGAATATCACCACACTTCTGCCTGGTATCAGCCAGATTACGGCAACCATCAGCGACAACAGTCAGAGCGTAGATGTGTCATTTGTTGCTGCCAGAACCCCGGTCATCACCGCTGTGAATGATGTCACAGAAGGCATCGTGGGTGAGATTCAAAGCGGGCAACTGACGAACGAAGCCTCGCCAGTGCTTACAGGAACGGCGGACAAAAACAGCACGATCAGGTTATATAACAATGGCAAATTAGTGGGCAGCGCACTCGCGGATGACAGCGGGAACTGGAGCGTAAAACCTGATTCACCACTCACCGTTCAGGGGAATCAATCCCTCACCGTGACGGGGGCGTTAACGCCTGAGAGCCCGGAATCCCTGCCAACAGATGCCTTTATTCTGAACCTGGACTCCGTCAATCCAACACCGAAAGTGACCCGCGTGATGGATAGCTCAATGGTCGTCGCCGAGGGCGATACCACCACCGGGGAAAACGTGGTTATCGAGGGAACGGCAGAGGCGGGGTCGACGGTGGATGTATACGCATTACGTATGGCTGACCGTGTATACGCAGTCCTGGGTACCACAACCGCAGATGAGAGTGGTAAGTGGAGTTTTGCGGTAACGGACGATATTGTTTTCCAGGGGTCGGGGGAATTCAGTTTCCAGGCGAAATCAACCGATGCCGCAGGAAATAGTACAAAAGTCAGTGACTGCGTTGCCTATTCGATTATTTTACAGCAATGGCCAGCACCTGCCGGAACACCAACATATACTCCTCAGTCCAGTGGGGAAGTCATAACGGCTGACGATGTGAGTAATCTGCTGGGCACTAACAACAATATTTTGATTATTTCCCAACCGCCTGCTTACGCTAAGAGCATTGAGCTGCCCGCTCCCTCATCGGCGAACAAAGGTGCACACGTCTATATATCCATTGAAGGTAGCCAGTCTACCGGATTAAAACAGAACGGAAGTACGTTTACTTTTCTGGCTGACGGTTCTGAAACGAGCTGGTATTCAAATGGCAGTGAATGGAAACAGGTCTATTAATTGAGTTGTTAAGTTAATATGTTTTAGCATGATGCATTCTTGTCGGGTCAGAAAGAATGCATCATGCTCATGTTTTTTATAAATCAGAATATTGTTTTCTCAAGGTTACCGTTGGGTTTTATGTCTAAATACGGCGAGCATGCGTATCTTAGGCATCAGGACTCCTTACGTTCAGGTCATTATTTTGAACGTAATATTTGACGTTAGTCACGGGAACTTATAATGATAAGAACAAGCCATATCATGGAGTCACATTCACCCCTCCAGCCAGCAGGCCGGTGCTTCTCTGTCGAGGTAAACCTCTCTGATTCAGACTATCAGCTCAGATGGGGTGATACAGTCACCCGACATTGCCCGCATGAAAGTAATGCACTTATGGAGACTTTCTTTAAGGAAAATATTGAGGGGAGGGGCTGTGAAGATGTTCTTTTTTCATGGGTGAATTGCGACTGCGTGGCTGCAAATATCCTCTTTTTCAGACGAATGCTGGCTATCCAAAAGAAGTACCAATCCGCGTGCAACATAATAAAAAATGATATTTATATAAAGCATTTAATTATTGATAATGAATGGGCTGATCTCGTGAATGCGCATGATGTTCTTGTCTGGATCTCGATAGAGGGTCCGAAAAAAATCTATGGCAAAGCGTACGGGAAAAGCTATCAGCGCACGATGCTGGCGATTGATGCACTTCGGCGCTATCAGCTGCTGTTTAACGCCAGAGTGAGGATTAACAGTATCAACGCGGGTTATGCCCAAGAGATGTACTCATTTTTAACACGCTATGTCGGCGTTCATTTCATACAATTTATTCCCTTTCTCGGGCCTGGTGAAATGGATATTGGTGTCAGGGTGTCATCAGTGACACCCACAGAGTGGGGTATTTTTATACTCGATGTTTTTGAAGAATGGCTCGGTAATGAGGCAGGTTTTGTACAGGTTAATCTTTCAGATGCCGCCCGGGCGCAATTTTCAAATCCATGTTTGGATCATTTCTTTGCCGACCCGGTTTGGGAAAACAGGCATGAAAGAGCTGAAGGGTATGACAGACTGCGCCAGAGGGATGAGTTTTTATATAGCATGCAAAGCCGGAATTGGAAAAGCTGCGTGTCTTTATGAACTGCCAGTAGCGGGCTTTTCTTAAGTTATCTCTGTTAGAAATGAGCTCATACTGCCTGACCCGTAACTTTGACTATTGTTGTTGGCTTTTCGTAATTTTCTCTTCCGGCTCTCTGACATATATAAACATTCTAAAATATAAAATGTTTCATTTGATTTTCATCTCGCTAAGAGAGTGCTTCTTTACATTACACCAGAGTGACTCGTTGCATAGAATTAACATATAGAAGCGCAACCTTAATAATAGCGGTCTGGTACTCTTCAAATTTTAAGTTTTAATTAACTTATTGCGACCAGAAGTCCTTCGTTACGGTAATTCTCAAAGCAGTGTGAATTATCGAACATCAAAAGAAAGGCCTGGTCGCTTTCATTTTCCTCTCCAGAATTGAGGATAAAAAAGGTGACTCAGTCACCTTTTATCAACATAAATCGCCTTTACGTTAATTTGTCCACCACATCCCGGCTGCGTTGGATCATTTTCATCCCTTCACTTTCATTCAGCTGAAGCAAACCCATAAACAGCAAATCA
Organism: Rahnella woolbedingensis; assembly: GCF_003602095.1. Lineage (GTDB taxonomy): Bacteria > Pseudomonadota > Gammaproteobacteria > Enterobacterales > Enterobacteriaceae > Rahnella > Rahnella woolbedingensis. Next base: position 19,157 of record NZ_RAHH01000040.1, read on the forward strand.
GTGACGCACAGTTGTGCCGTACGTGATGAGATAGTTGAACTCCGCCATTGCTGTTCTTCCGACACGGTATCGAGGGTGTAATCTGCCAGTTTGCGCAAATCGCTGTCTTGCAACGACGTGATTGCAACCACAGTAGCCCCTTTCTTTTTGGCTATATCAGCAGCCAGCAGAACCTCTTTACGCTGGCCGGAAAAGGAGATGGCAATCAGTACGTCCTGTTCTGTCAGCGTTTGGGCAATGGTCAGCTGCACGTGGCTATCGTATTCCGTGATGATATGAAAACCAATTTTCATGAGTTTCCATGCCAAATCTTTGCCGACCAGCGATGATCCTCCGATTGCAGCAATATGAATACGTTTGGCGGCCTGGAGACAGTTAATAACCTTCTCAATTTCACGAATATCTAGGTTATTCGTCGTTTTCCTGAGAGCATTCAACTTCTCATTCAGAAGCTTATTGGCCACATCGGAAAGCGGATCCTGGCTGCTGATATCGTTGTGCAGATGAGAAGATTGCTGTTTTCTTTCCGATACCTGCTGTCCCCATTCTTCCACCAGAGCCATTTTGAATTTGGTAAAACCCTGGAGGCCGAGCTTCTGCGCGAACTTCACTATAGCTGACTGGCTGATACCCAGTTTCTGAGCAAGTTGCTGCGAAGACAACTCTTTCAATGCATCGGGACTGCTGATGATAAAATCAGCAATCCTGCGCTCGTTTGGGGTATAGCGCGACAAGTTCTCAATCAATTTTTGACGGTAAAGCACCGGGGTTTCTCCACAAAAGTCTGGCTTGATCATCGCTTTCTACTGACCTAAAGGCAACCCACCTTTCCATTCAGATCCCTTTTGTCGATTCTTCTCCCTTCATTGTATGAGCTTGGTCACATTTACCAGTAAAGAATAAATTATTCCTTTTATTGTCACCATAAATAATCAATTATTCCTTCGCGACACCAGACAGACAAACAAATACTAATAATTAATTCGCTAATGGAATGATGATAATGAAAACAAAAATTTGCGCCCTTTCTCTTCTCGTTATGATGACAACTTTTGCTACACAAGCCGCTGAAATCTATAAGGCTAAAGATGGTTCTACCGTTGATTTGTACGGACGACTGGGCTTTAACATCTCCGATAAAAAAACCGGTGACACGCAGGGCGATTTCGATGGCCGTCTGGGCGTAAGCGGTCGCCAGTACGTCAATGACACCGTTTCTGTGATTGGTTTAGCGCAATATCAGGTCAACTCGGCCGAATATGCCAATAACGTAGAAGGTGAAAATGATAGCCTGACCGCTCGTTATGTCTGGGCGGGTCTGGATCTGTCTGAGTACGGGAAGATAACGGGTGGCCGTGTTTCTTCCGGACTGATTATGTTCACCGATATTGGGGATGTATTTGCCAGCTCCGACGTTTCTACGGGCCGTCAGGCGCGACATATCGACCCGACGGCAGTCCAGGTCTTCCGTCAGGACGGTACCGTTCAGTATCAGAACACTTTCGGTAATTTCGATTTTTCAACGGCCTATATTATCGGCAACGACACCTCTGATCTGGATTATGGTTATAACTCAGCACTGCGCTATACGCTGGACATGGGGGCTGCCGGTAAACTGGCGCCTGTTGTTGCCTTCCAGAAAACGCGCGCCAAGCAAAGTGAAAACAGCCGTACAGATGGGGCGGATACATTTACCTATGGCGGCGTCGGTACCCGTTACTACCTCAACGACCTGATGCTTGGCCTGCTTTATTCTCAGGATACGGTGACTTACACCAACGGCCTTGCGGACAGTAAAGATAAAGACCTCGAGTTCACTGCCGTTTACAACATCAACAGCGACTGGGCTGTACGCGCTGGCTATCGCCACCTTGATAATGAAGGCGGAGATGAACTGCAGTTACGCGACACCACTTTCGAGGCCCAATACAAGCTGACATCTCACAGTTCTCTGTACGCGGCTTATATCTTGCGTAACGGGCAGAACGGTACCAACCGTATGACAGGCCGAAGCGTTTCATTTGGCGGAAGTTCAGCGTCTGAAAGCTTCTACCACACCGGCCTGCGTTACGAATTCTAAAAATGAGTAAGCCAGGGCAGAACCTCTCCCCTGGCACAAAAAGGAGCGTCAGATGTACAAAACGTTATTAACTCTTCTGCTACTTACGGTGTCCGGCTTCAGCGTGGCCGCCACGCTTAATGTGGGTGACAACGTCAACGTTCTGGCAGCCCGCAATGCAAAGTTCAAGCCTCTGGATAAATCGGTCACTCTGGGCTCAGGAGAGCAGGCAATTATTGTGCGTTTTGATGCTCCAACAGACCCGGGCTCGGCAAACGAAAGTCAGGGGCGCGTCACTTCAGATGCATGGCTGTTGACGTTTACCCCTCCGGCCTCCGGGGAGTTAACGCTCTCCACGCAGACACCACGCACCGAAAACGACACGCGAAAAGTGGCGAAAAACCCGCACTTTTTACTGAGCAGCAGCACGGGCTCAGTTATTGCGATGAGCAGTAAGCCGGTCGCTGTTTCGCAGGAATCTTTGATGACGGATTACAGTGAGTATCTGCCGCCATCCACCCTGACGTCTTCTGGTATGACTGACCCCAATGCGGCTACGCAGAATGCACAGCCGGGATCTTTACCTCAGACACAAAGCGAATTTTTGAAATTAAGCGCAACACAACGCAAAGCCTTTTTGCGCTGGGCGCTGGAACTTTAACGTTGCCAACTGGCAAGTATGAAAAGCGAGACAATGATGGAAATCGATTTATCAATCCTGACCACTGAAGGTCGTAACGCTCAAAGCGAAAACATAGACATTCTTTCTACCGAACAGATGCTCAGAGTTATTAATACCGAAGATCAGAAAGTGGCTTTAGCGGTTGAGAAGGTGATACCTGCTATCACTCAGGCCGTGGATGCCATTGTTGCTGCTTTTCAGAAAGGTGGACGTTTGATCTACTGTGGTGCTGGCACATCAGGCCGATTAGGGATCCTGGATGCGAGTGAGTGCCCGCCAACTTATGGCACCCCGCGCGAGCAGGTTGTCGCACTGATTGCCGGTGGCAATGAGGCTATTCTGCAAGCGGTCGAAAATGCCGAAGATAGTCTGACGCTCGGCGTTGAAGATCTGAAGAATATCCAGTTTTGTGCGGATGATGTGCTCGTCGGTATTGCCGCCAGTGGTCGCACGCCTTACGTCGTCGCCGCGCTCAACTACGCCAAAAGTTTACACGCCACCACAGTGGCATTGACCTGTAACCAGGGCAGTCAAATCACGCAAATTGCAGATATCGCAATCATGCCCGTGGTGGGCGCGGAAGTGGTGACAGGATCGTCGCGTATGAAAGCAGGCACTGCGCAAAAACTGGTACTTAACATGCTGACGACGGGTGCGATGATTCGCAGCGGTAAAGTGTTTGGCAACCTGATGGTGGATGTTGAGGCAACTAACCAGAAACTTGTCCAGCGGCAGATTAACATTGTCATGCAGGCAACGGATTGCGATCCGGCTATCGCGGCTCAGGCCCTGGAAGCCTGTCAGGGGAACTGCAAAACCGCCATCGTGATGGTTCTGGCAAACCTGAATGAGCAGCAGGCCAGCGAGCTTTTAAATGAGGCCGGAGGATTTATTCGCCGCGCACTCGCTAAAAAGGATATTTAGTCATGGCGAAAATTACCGAACAATTGATTGCCACTATTCTGCAACTGGTCGGCGATAAAAGTAACATCAGGAACTGCGGTCACTGCATGACTCGCCTGCGCCTGTCACTCGAAAATGAGCAGCTCGTCGAAGAGAGCAAACTCAAGGTGCTGCCCGGCGTATTGGGCGTTATCACTACGGAAGACCAGCTACAAATCATTCTCGGGCCGGGAAAAGCACAAACGGCTGCCGAGATGATGAACGCGATGCTGGCTAACGGTGAAAGTGCTTCACCCGCTGCCGGACAAGCCAGCATCAGCGACGTCGCATCCGAGACGAAACAGAAGCTGAAGGCAAAGCAAACCAGCCCGGTTCATCAGTTCCTCGCTAAGTTTGCCACGATATTTACGCCGCTGATCCCGGGGTTCATCGCTGCGGGGATGTTACTGGGGTTCGCGACGTTAATTGAACAGAGTCTGCTTAGCGGTGTTGCTGAAAAGAATGCCACGCTGGTGCAAATCGTCGGTTACATGAAAATTTTCGGCAAAGGGTTGTTTACCTTCCTGCCGGTTCTGATCGGGTATAACGCTCAGAAAGCGTTCGGTGGTTCTGGCGTAAACGGCGCGATTATCGCCTCGCTGTTCCTGTTGGGTTACAACCCGGCAGCAACAACCGGTTATTTCTCCGGTATCGACCATTTCTTTGGCATGGCCATCGACCCGCGAGGAAACATCATCGGTGTGCTGATTGCTTCAATTCTGGGTGCATGGATTGAACGGCAGATCCGCAAAATCATTCCTGACAATCTGGATATGATACTCACCTCGCTGCTGACTCTTCTCATTACCGGCGCGCTGACATTTACCGTCATTATGCCTTTTGGCGGTGAGATGTTTAACGGTATGTCCTGGTTGTTCCTGCATCTGAATGGTAATCCGTTTGGCTGTGCTGTTCTTGCGGGGCTGTTCCTGATAGCGGTGGTGTTCGGCGTGCATCAGGGCTTTATCCCGGTCTACTTTGCACTGATGGATGTTCAGGGCTTTAACTCTCTCTTTCCGATTCTGGCAATGGCGGGAGGAGGACAAGTGGGTGCGGCGCTGGCACTTTATTTCCGTTCGCCAAAAAACTCAGTGCTCCGCAATCAGGTTAAAGGCGCCATTATTCCAGGCCTGCTGGGCGTGGGTGAGCCGTTAATTTATGCCGTAACCTTACCGCGCGTGAAACCCTTCGTCACTGCCTGCCTCGGCGGTGCCTGTGGTGGTTTCTTTATTGGACTGGTTGCCTGGCTTGGTCTGCCAATCGGTCTGAACACTGTTTTCGGGCCATCAGGACTTGTCTCTTTACCCCTCATGACGTCGAACCAGGGTATTTATGCGGGTATGGCCGTGTATGCCGCGGGTGTCCTGATTTCCTATCTGTGTGGTTTTATTCTTACGTGGTTCTTTGGCCATAAAGATGTTGATCTGACTTAAGGTCAGGGCAGGTGGCCCCCCTAACACTTACCACCTGCCCAATTTTCTCCTTTTCACGCCTTCTGTTGGTAATGAAACCTTCTCCTTTAATTTCATCCCTTGTCCTCTGCCGGGACTTCTTTGCATGTAAAAATGCCGCCCACATCAGTGGTTGGCATTTAGCTTTTGGCAGATACTCTCAGTCAGGGGTTATCTTCTGCGAACCTTATTTTGCATGCGATGTTTAATCATCAATCATATTAAAAACACATCTCATCAAAGTCACACAACTCATTGCTTTAGTGGAGATTTTTAATAAATTAGGAAAAGGCGTTTTTAAATTTAAATCCCGTTTGAAATGATATTATTGATTTTATAGTGGAGTTTTTTTTATTATGCCAATGGCACTCACTGGAGTCACTGAAGAGTGTGATCTGCTTAGCGACGGGGCTTGCAGATAACTTCATGACAGCCAAGCGTAAATTTTTTAAAACATGATTTTAGTAAAAAGAAATTAATAGAATCAGAAGTAAAGGTTAATATCCTATTGGCAGCGTAAGAAGGGTAGAGAGTTCCAGGGGCTCATCGTACCAACATGCTCTGTGAAAAATAACAGGATGTATTCACTTTCAAAAGGACGAAATAAATGAATTCAAAGGATTTTGATCTCAATTCACTGTTGATACTCAATGCGGTCATTGAATGCCAGAGTGTCACTGCGGCCGCCAAAAAAATGGCTATATCTCCTTCTTCAGTCACTTACGCTATAAATAAAATCAGAAAAGTAACCTTAAATCCCATCTTTACTCGCTCTAAAAATGGTATTACACCTACCACTTTAGCGCTGGAACTTAATCAACGGTATATTAAAGCCATATCATTAATTACTGATGGACTTGATTTATCAGTGAGTTCTGAAAACCCAGACGTCTGTCGCAACATCACCGTGAGCACTTATAATTTCTTTGAGTTATGGTTCTCTCAATTTGTATACCAGGAGAATAAGTTGCTTGATGGTATGTGTCTGAATTTTGTTAACCATCCGGTATCAAATGAAAAACGGATAGTAAAAATCAGGAATCATGAGGTTGATTTGGATATCGGCGGGCTTCTGCCTAATGATCCTTCCATCATTTCGCATAAATTATACTCTTCAAAATTTAAAGCATTGGTGAGTATCAATCATCCAACAATCAAGGACACCCTTACACTTGATGACTGGAATATGAGCAAACATGTCAAATGGGCACAAATCTCAGATGAGACATTGGTTCAGGAGGGAGATGCCAATCAGGTTGAAGCATTATTAAGAAGAAGCGTTGAGATTAAATCAGAAAATTCATTAAATTCACTCATGATATGTACGATGTCAGATTACATTACTTTGGTTCCTGAATACCTGGAAACTTTTCTTTTAGAATCGCTGCCGGTAAAAATTTTCGACCTTCCCTTTGAAACCACAATGACATCAACAATTTACGCCCATCATCATCGTTCAGAAAAGCGAAACGAATTTATTAGCTTATGCCTCGAGGCACTTGCCTTTATGGCACCAAAATCTGAAGAGGTTGAGCTCGATATCTCCGAAAGTTAACATTTCCCCGCAAGACAGCAGGCTGGCATGACCTGAATCAGGCAGGCAAACTCAACCGTATTCAGAAGTCATAAATAGGCTAAGCGAAGTCATGAAAACCCGTCCTCGCCAAGCTGTTGCCCCCTTCACTGAGCGACATATCACTTTGTTTATTACTCTGAGCGCATGTCTCCTGAAAGATGGCCTACAGCGCAGGCCATCGTCATAGCACTTACACCAAAGGCCAGAGATATACCGATAAAGCCAATGACATCACCCTGACTTAAATTATCGAGTTAATTTTCGATAAATAAACAACACAATGATTGCCCCAACAACAGCAATGACCATGCTCTGAACATTAAAACCAGAAATATTACCGATGCCGGCGAGGGAGGCTAAGTAGCCACCAACCACGGCACCAATGATACCCAGGACGATGGTCATGATGAAACCTGAGTTCTCTCTGCCAGGCATGATAAATTTCGCGATAATACCCGCAACAAGACCGAATACAATCCAAATCAGAATACCCATTACATCTCCATTGAAACAAATCATCTATTGTTATGTTTGCTTTGGTTTTTAAACTAAAGGAACGGCACAATATATAAGTGACAAGTCCTAAACAACACAATAGGTTTTTCTAAAATTACAAACTCATGCTTCTGCGCAATTAAGATATGGACCAGAACTGTCAAATCAGAGTTACGTAATATTCAGAATATCCATTTTAAATATTTCACCGCACATAAGACGAGTGGTTTTGTTAAAATATCCAATTATTAAATATACTCGGAGATTTGTATGGCTTTTTTTGATTTCATCAAGCATGCCGGTGAAAAGATCTGGGGCAAGGCTGACGCCAGTCTCGCTGATAAAACGAACAAATTAAAAGAACATATCAGCGCACTAGGACTTCCCGGTACGGAAAGTGTTGTTGTTACTATTAATGATGATAACAGCGTGACGTTATCCGGAACGGTGCCTTGCCAGGAAACCAAAAATAAAATCATCGTTATGGCCGGGAACGTTGAAGGCATTAGCGGCGTAAATGATAATCTTCAGGCTGAGCAGACAGGCCAGGAAAGTCAGTTTTACACCGTTATTAATGGTGATTCTTTGAGCATTATCGCAAAGCGCGTTTATGCTGATGCCGGGAAATATCAAATTATTTTTGAAGCCAATAAGCCAATGCTATCTAACCCCGATAAAATTTACCCTGGGCAAAAGCTGATTATTCCAGCCCTCGAAGGTAAAAAATAAGGAGCAGTTTGCGTGTCTATTTTAAATACAGTTACGGATATGTTTGCCAGCAAAGGTTCAAGTGGCAATGATCTTGAATCTGTTTTGTCATGGATTGAATCACAAAATGGTATTTCAGGCATTCTGGATAAAATGAAGCAGCATGGTTTAGGCGCAATGGTTGAATCGTGGCTGAGCGATAAAGAAAATATTTCCTTGCTGCCAGAACAAGTCCTCTCATTTATGGATGCTCCGGAGCTGGGTAAACTGGCTAAAACTTGTGGCATCGATCTTCCTTCTGCTGCAGGTCTTCTCGTCAAATACTTGCCATTACTGGCGGATGGTTTATCGGCCTCAGGGGCTCTGACATCGGGAGCAACGAAGAATTTACTGTCTGAAGGCATGTCCCTTCTTCAAGGTAAATTGAACATCTAGTCCCTTCGCTCACCAGAATTTTACCTGTTAGCAGAGTGGCAGTGTTTTAATCTGTCATTCAACTTAAGGTTTATACTCAGGGCGGATATTCGCTCGCTTTTAAAATATGTCATTTGAATAATATAATGCTATCAACATAGATTGAGTCCGCATAATTAAGAGGTAATAAATATGAGTTATACCCACGTTTTAGTAAAGATGAATGCGGCAGAGAAGGCAAAGCCACTTGTTCATGTAGAATCCGATTTAGATGAAAACTTTGTTGTTGAGCATATTATTAAGCCATTTATTAATGGTGAGGTGATTTTCATCGATGGCTCTCGTGCGAGATCTGAAGATATTGCAAAAATATCAGTGTATAGCAGTGAGAAATGTGGCCTGGAATTGCATGATGAGGAAAATGGGAAAATAAAACAGAGCTCAGCGCGTGCTCGTGCCAACCGGATTTTTTCGGGTAATGTTGGCATGACAACATTGTCTTCAGCTATTAAGGGTGAAGGTAGCCAGGAAATTACACGTAAAGTATTCAATCAGGCGATGGGCGTTTCCTGATTTCCGCCAGTGACTCTAGCCACACCGCAAAATTTATTGCCTGGTGTGGCAAGTCGCTGAAGGCCCAGCATAAATCTCATCGATAGCAAGAAATATCAGGACTGATTACGTCTTAAAAATGTTCCCAATATCGATGTTTGAGCATCTCGATGACTGGCACTGTTTTCAGGGAGAAAATCAGTAATGTCCCGTGACAGCCGCCGCAGTAACGGGATGATCAGAACCTGCGACAACCATCGTGCGTGCAACAGGATGCGCACCGTTGCCATTAGTCGCCGCTGCCATTGCAGCAGGGTGATCCGATGACATAATGGCAGCTCCGCGGGCAACCGAATGTGCTCCGTTACCACTGGTGGCTGCCGCCATTGCAACAGGATGGTCGGATGTAGCGACAACCGTTGTTCTGGCAATCGGGTGATAATTAGCAAATGCCGGAAGACTCACGGTTGCAAAAATTAATACCATCATGATCTTTTTCATAATATTACCTCTATGAACTAATACATTATTTACAGCATGGAACGACAATCAACGTATCTCTTTCAGTCGGGCGCCAATGCGCAGCAAAACCTTATGGGGGAGATTTGTTTTTTCACACACCATAATCAACCCATATCACACGTATTAATAGTGCTTTTTTGTTTATATTTAAATTTTAAAAAACACTACCTTTAGATTATATTTATTTTCAAATGGTTACTCAGTAATTCCTAAATCTCCAACATTTAAGTGCTGCGATGAGCAGATAGGGCTACTCTCGATAAGTCCATGATCATCAAATCATAAAAGTATTATTAACAGGCCCTCACGTTAAGAACGTCACAGGCAGCAAGAGTCCTCAACGTACAGCCTGCTGGCAGCAATCATTTTCGGAGCTCATGCCTGATTTTTTAAAACTGATAGCTGTAGTTTACGCTGGCGAACCAAAAATAAGGATCATCATAACTCCCTTTGTAAATCGCCGGAGATTGTACGCGCGACGACTGCATATGTAAGTATGATGCGGCAACCCCAATGTTACTTTGCTGCGTGATTTGGTATTGCGCACCCGTAGCAAAACGCCACTCGTCGCCGGTGGGTAACGTGAGGGCGACGTCGCTCTGTGAATCGTAAACTGTGCTGTCAAACGCCACGCCCGCGTTTAAACGCCACTGTTCCGTTGGGCGATACTGCACACCCAGCGCAGTATGCCAGGAGTCTTTCAGGCGGTTTTTTTTATCTTCCTCCTGCCCTGATACGGTTATCTGCGGCGCACCAAACTGGCTCCAGTCCTGCCAGCCAAGATCTCCCATCACAGACCACTGTTTATTTATGTCATGTACCAGACTCAGCATGATTTGTTGTGGTGCCTGCACCAGTGCCGAGATGGGCAGGTCATAATCAACATTGGGTACGTCCGGGAGCCGGACTTTACCGTTGATATCAAAATTGTATTTGGTTTCACTGGTCCAGGTGATACCGGCGCGGGTTTGATCGGTCAGCGCCATCAGCAGGCCAAGGCGATAACTCAAAGCCCAGTCGTGATCCTGCTGTTTTTCATCATTTCCCCCGACGTTACGCGTTAGCGAAAGCAAACCGTAGTTAACGTTGACTGAACCGCCAACGGAGAGTCTGTCATTGATTTTATAGGCCAGCGAGGGACTCAGCGTCATGGCAACCATGCTGCTTTTCTTGATCAAACGATCCCCCTGCCAGTTACCGTAATCAATACTCAGTCCATAGTTACCGTAGAGCCCAATCCCCGCGTAAAGATCGTCATTAATCTTTTGGGTATAGAACGCGCTGGCATTGGGGAAAAAATGCATGATATCACCGGGACTTTTCCGGCCGTTTTCGTTGTCAAGCGAGTAAGAGACATCCCCATCCATTGCCTGCAATCCACCCGTAAACATATGATCCGGCAGCCGTGTCATCCCTGCCGGGTTGGTCACTATAGTAGAAGCGTCCTGAGCACGAGCGGCCTGTCCCGCTCCCGCGAGAGCCGTATCTTCTGTACCAATCTCGTAGAAATAAAGGGCACTCGCATGGCTTGTCTGAGAGAAAAACAGACCGAAAAAAATCAAGATCGGTTTTTTCATTTTCCACCTGAAAATTATTGTCATTATTGAAATAGTTGATGTTAATTACAGCGTAGTTTAAGTCCCCCAAATATCCATTTTAGCGATGTTTGAGTCTGCAACATAAGCCGTTCTCTTGGCAGATAAAACGGTTCAAACAGGATTGAACTAAGGTGAATTCAAAGAGAATTTTTTTTAGATAATATCAATATCATAACTGTAAAACGTAAAAAAAAGGTAACTCCGATTAAAAAACCTTTAGTCTGCAGTTTCAAGCTCATCCGCCAATTGGCATTGACCCCAGAGCCCGAAGTAAATTTAGACTGGCCCCCTGAATCTCCAGACATTTTGACTCACTTAATAAGTGATAGTCTTAATACTAGTTTTTAGACTGGTTATGGAGTTGAGGATGATCGATGTTTTAGGCCCTGAGCGCCGTAGACGACGTACCCCACAGGAAAAAATGGCCATCGTTCAGCAGAGTTTCGAGCCAAGTATGACAGTGTCGATGGTTGCCCGTCAGCATGGTGTTGCTGCAAGTCAGTTGTTCCTCTGGCGTAAGCAATATCAGGAAGGCAGTCTGACCGCCGTTACCTCCGGTGAACAGGTTGTTCCCGCATCGGAGCTGGCCTCAGCCATGAAGCAGATAAAAGAACTTCAGCGTCTGTTGGGTAAGAAAACGATGGAGGTTGAGCTGTTGCGTGAAGCAGTGGATATCGGCCGACAAAAAAAGTGGATAGCGCACGTACCCTTGTTACCAGAGGATGGCGAATAAGCTTCGTCAGTCGCTGTTTGCGGGTCTCACGTGCGCAGCTTCATGCGATACCGCCGTCCGGATGACTGGCAGGATCGTCGATGTAAACGTCAGCCCGATGATACTGAAGCACTGGCCCGCATCCATGCTGTTATCGGTGAAGTGCCGACTTACGGCTATCGTCGGGTATGGGCATTGCTGCGCAGACAGTCAGAAACTGAAGGTGTCGCGGTTATTAACGCCAAACGCGTCTACCGGATCATGCGTCAGCATGCGTTATTACTTGAGCACAGGCCAGCACTGGCAGTAGCAAGCCGGGCTCACACAGGCAAAGTAGCGGTAAATGAAAGCAATCGTCGGTGGTGTTCAGACGGGTTCGAGTTCCGCTGTGACAATGGAGAAAAACTGCGTGTTACCTTCGCACTGGACTGCTGCGATCGTGAAGCGTTGCACTGGATGGCGAGTACAGGTGGGTACGACAGCGCCACGGTACAGGATGTGATGCTGGGAGCGGTGGAACGGCGCTTCGGAAGTCAGTTACCACCGAAACCAGTTGAATGGCTGACAGATAATGGTTCGGCCTATCGTGCTCACGAAACGCGACGGTTCGCGAAAATGGTGGGTCTGATACCGAGAACGACAGCAGTACGCAGTCCGGAAAGCAACGATATGGCTGAGAGCTTCGTGAAAACGATGAAGCGTGACTACATCAGCATCATGCCAAAGTCGGACATGATGACAGCAGCGAGGCATCTTGCGGAGGCGTTCGAACACTACAACGAATGGCATCCGCACAGTGCGCTGGGATACCGGTCGCCACGGGAATATCTGCGGCATCGGACCAGTAATGGGTTAAGTGATAAAAGGTGTATGGAAATAGCGGGTCAAGATCAAAATTTATATTTAAATTTAACGTGGCAATGCACTCTTATCTGAAATATCTACTACTATTTTCAATAACATTCACAGACTCGAGACCGAGATTATATGAAAAAGGTACTTTACCTGAGCATGCTGGCTCTCTGTATCAGTAACGCATGGGCCGCAGACGCTATCAGCCTTGATAAGGTTCGCGAACTCGAAACGACGCTTGTAGGTAAAAAAGATGTCAGTGTAACGCCTGTAAATTATGCTTTTGCCGAACTCGATGTGGCGATGAACGAAGAAGTCAAACATGGTGCAACAAATAAATTTTATCACCACCGTATGCCGATGGAGATTGATAAACAACCTGCGGTATTGATGAACCGCGATACGCTATATTCTTTTGCCATCATTGATGCTTCTCACGGTGCCACGGTTCATGTTCCCGAAGGGGATGGTCGTTATATTTCTCTGCACGTTATGGATCATGATCACACCACTGAGCATGTATATTACGGCGCAGGTGATTACAAAATTGACCCTGCCAAAGCGACTCATTTTCTGGTTCTGAATATTCGAACCCAGGTTAATCCAAACGATCCGGCTGACATCCAAAAAGCCCATGGTATCCAGGATGAATATAAAGTAACCTTCCCGGAAGGCTACACGCCAAAAGCGTTCAAGATGATTGACTGGAACAGGGATGAATTGAAAAAACTTCAGGCTCATTATCGCCAGCTCGCAGATAAACGTGGCGTCAGTAAAACGTCCGGCCCGCGTGGCGATTATCCTCAAGATGATGTCAATATCGGTGCTGCAGTGGCCACGGGTTTACTCCCTGACAAAGATGCCTGGTACTCATTTAATACCTATAAGGTGGATAAAAATATCTGCTATACCGCGACCTATCAGGTTCCGGGAATGGCAAAACCTGATCTCGGTTTTTATTCCCTGACCATTTACGGTGATGATCTCTACCTTCATAACGAAAAAGGATCGAGTCTTTCAAACAAAGAATTGAAACTCGACCCGGGCGGAAAAACGTTCACCATGCATTATGGTACAGAGCAAATCTGTGGAAATAATGCGCAAAACTTGCTTCTCGCACCTACGGATAACTGGACGCTGGCTTTACGTGTTTATTTTCCAACCCAGGATATTCAGGACAATAAATATAAACTTCCTGAACCTAAGCCGGTGAAGTAATTCATACACAGGAGGAAGGCTGAGCATTCAGTCTTCCCCTTACTCAAGAGAAGATATCAATGAAAACAACCCTACGCGCTTTGGCCATCGTGGTCGCTATGCTAACCAGTTCTTCTGTGCTTGCTGTCGATACTGGCGTACAAACTGATGGGCAAGTCACGGCCCAAAACCCTTCGTTCGCCGCGACAAACGGTGTCAAGGTCACTATGGATAATCTTATCCGAGCCGAAACAGCCAAATATTTCGCCGCGGAAACATTAACGTCCGGTGGAAATAAATTCCGCCATGAACGCAAAGGTATCGACCTCAAAAATCAGACGGTTATCCGCTCAAATTTTGATCTGATTTATTCGTACGGTGTTTTCGATACTAAAGAAGGGTTAACGGTTTCTGTTCCTGCTTATGATCTCTATCAGAGCGTACATATTTTCGATGATGATCATTTCACTATCGCCGTTGTTTATCCGGGGCAAACCGTGACCGTTAAACAGTCGGACTTAACACACGGTCGTTTTGTTTATCTCTTCATGCGTACTCAGCCCAGGAGCCTGGATGAAAAGGGGATAGCAGAACTGAATAAGCGGCAGGATATGGTGAAAGTGAGTTTTGGTGGCACGCCTGAACCCTATAAAAGTGACGTGAAATACGATGTTGATTCCTTCAACAAACTGCGTGCTGAAATGGTTCGCCGTGGCCCGAAAGAAGCGGTGATTTATAAAGGTTTTGTCTCTAAAGGGGATAAAATTATCACGCCGCAATACCAGTTAGTGAATATCGGCGGCTGGGGTGGGCTACCGGCAAAACACGCATTTTACTGGGTAGTGGCTCCGGGTGATGAAGGCGCTAAAAATGCACAATGTAGCTCTACCACCATACGTCCTCTTCCCGTTCAGTATGACAAAAATGGTTACTGGTCATTGACGGTTTATAATGCTGAAGGCTGGGTTAAATCTGACCCATTTGTGATTAATTCACATCATGCCAAAGCGAATAAAGATGGCAGCTACACGCTTCATTTCAACTGTGGTGACAAGGCGATTAACAATTTCCAGACTACGAAGAACTGGAATGCATTAATGCGTGCCTACTTGCCCAATTCCGTTGACGATATCCTTAAATTCTCCAAAGACATGCAGGAAAATCATCCGGTCGTTAGTCAGAAATAATCCAGTATTAAGGGAAATAGGGTCGTGGCGGCTGTATTTCCCTCCTTCAGGTTAACTCGTCGATAATTATTTATAACCCTGATGAGGCAAAGTCCGTGAAGATAACCAAATTACTGATTGCACTTGCTCTACCCTGGGGCGCGCATGCTGCTGAAGACCACGCTCCGGATGCCGCACAGGCAAATAACCCTCTTGCTAATATGACTGCATTCAACATGCAGAACTACTATATCGGTGATATTAGCGGAACGGACAAGGATGCCAACCAGTTCTGGTTCCGTTATGCCCAGCCTTTTTCTCTGGGAGAAAGCAACTGGTTGTTACGTGCTTCTCTTCCCGTTAACACCTATCCTTCTGCGCCTGACGGAGGGCATCAGACCGGGCTGGGTGATCTGAATCTTTTCACGGCGTATCTGATTGATACCGGCAATCCGGCCATCAGTTTTGGCTTCGGACCTCAGCTTACTGCACCCACCGCGACGGAAAATTCTCTCGGCAGCGAAAAATGGTCTGCCGGCCTGGTTAACGTGCTCTTCGACGCCAGTTCACCCAAAATTCAGTTCGGTTATCTGGCGTCATGGCAGCACAGCTTTGCCGGGGAAGGGGATCGTAGTGACGTAAACCTGGGCGCTTTCCAGCCCTTTGTCTTCTATCAACTGGGCGGCGGCACCTATCTGAGATCTGCACCTATCTGGAACTATAACTTCCAGAATGACAGTTACGGCGTTCCGCTGGGGCTGGGCGTGGGGCAGGTCATAAAACAGGGCAAGACAGTTTATAACTTCTTTATTGAGCCACAAGGCTCCGTTGCCGATCGCGGACCCGGGCAACCACGCTGGCAAGTTTTTGCCGGTCTGAACCTTCAGTTCAATTGACACGAAAGCGTGTTATTCACTTATACCCGAGGTAAATAATGAAAAAAGTAAATGCCATACTGATGACGACCATGATCATGGGCTCTTCAGCATACGCGGCTCAAACGGTTACCCCAGAAAACTATGCCCGTGCCGAAGTTGACCTTTCTTATCAGAACGTGGTTAACGATGTTGGCAGCAATAAATTCCGCCATGACCGCACACTGATGCCACTGGATAAGCAACCTGCGGTGACCATGAACCGCGACACGATTTACTCCTTTGGTGTCTACTATGTTCCGAATGGCACGACGGTAACGTTGCCTAAATCGAAAGATGGCCGCTACCAGTCGGCAATGATCATGCAGAATGATGACTTTACTGATCAGGTCTTTTATGGCCCGGGTACTTTTGAGATAAAATCAAAAACCGAATTTGCGGCAATCGTGGTGCGCACTCAGGTGAATCCTGGCGATCCGCAGGATATTGACTATGTCCATAAATTACAGGATGAAATATCCGTAAAATGGCCTGCCGGTACCAAGGTTAAGTCTTATAAGCCTGTTGACTGGGATAAGGACAGCCTGATGACATTGCGTAAGCAATATCAGGCCGAGGCAGCGAAATTGCCTAACTTCAACGACACCGCCGGTGCGCGGGGCAAAATTGATCCGAAGATGCTGCGTCTTAGCGCCTCTGTCGCACTCGGTTTGCTTCCGGCACAAGATGCTGTTTATCTCTACCGTGACTTTGGCCTGAGCGGCGATAAATGCTACAAAGCCACCTATAGCAAACCAGACTTCAACGAGGGCGGTTTCTTTTCCTTCACGATGTATGGTGCGGATAAATACCTGCACGATGAGAATTCTATTTTGAACAACAGGACCATTAAATTCGATCAGGATGGTAAATTCACAATTTACTATGGTCCTGAAAAGGTGTGCGGAGCGCAGAAAAACTGGCTACCTACTCCTGGAGATAACTGGTATCTGGGAATGCGTATTTATCGTCCGGGTGAGTCAGTCATTAATGGTACTTATACCGTACCGACACCTGTCGAAGTGAAATAAAATTTCGGGCGAGGGCCAGGTAACACTGGCCTTTGTGGATATCCGGGGGGGGGGGGTGTCAGAGGTTTTGGAACCTCCACGAATGTTATTATGTCCCTGCGTCGCTTCCTGCGTCAGCTTGCCGCAACGGTGACGAAGGAAGAGGCACAATAAAAAATCCCCGGCCGGAGCCAGGGATGAATTAAGGTCAGAGCAAGTCAGGGGTTATGAAACCTGATGCAGTTCCAGACCGTGCTGAACCAGCAACTCAACGTCACTGCCAGCATGCTGGTACACCTCATACTGAATGCCACCTGCCGTCACTGCACCGCTATCCTGCCATTCAGCGTGAGTAATATCTTCGACTTTCAGTTCAACCACATCACCCTGGTCGCCGGTGACAGCCAGCTGTTGCTTGCCGTCCTGCACAAACAGATTCGGATGCGCTTCGCTGAGAATATCGCTCAGGGTCAGATGCAGAGTATTCTGCACATGGTCAGTGATATCCGCATGTGCCGGAGACTGTATTGCTGTACTTAACTCAATCAGATTGGCGTTGTTTGCGGACGCATCGGTGTGTGTATCCTCCGTCTGCACTCTGCTCAGAGTTAACGCTTGGGTTTCGGCCTGAGCGCTCACGCCTTGCTGTACAGCACTGATGTTATCAATCCAGAAGTCATTACCGCTACCGGTTGAGACTTTATCGTTGAATGCCAGCGTGATTTCACCGGAGGTTTTAGCAGTCCAGGAGCCTGTAATTGTCTGCGCGGCATCTGTAGCGGTGTGATAACCCCCTACCAGCTGGCCATCCACGGTCAGCCCTACGTTTGCAGCTGTCAGCATTTTGTAATCTGTAATATGACCATACTGATAGCTGAAGTCATATGTCTTACCTGCTTCAACATAGATCTTCGTACTCATAACGTCACCGTTATAATCTTTTCCGAATCTTTTATCCGTTCTGAACTCAGCACGTTGATTTGTAGTGATGCTATTCGTAAACCCATCCTCAGACGTCGCATGCTCACCAAGAACACTCCAGCCCTGAAACGTTTCATCGTTGAAATCCCAGTGATATGAAGACTCTGGTTGCGGCTCGATGTTAATCACAAACTTCTCGGATGTATCACTCAGGTTACCCTGAAGCACAGAATCAACAGTGAAGACATGTGTGTGTAAGAGATTATATTTCGGCGTGTATTGCCAGTTTCCATCAGCATCGGCAATAGCCGTACCCTCTCGTCCATTATCGATATAGACCCTTACGATACTGCCTGCTTGAGCATGGCCGTGTAACGTTGGATCTCGATCGTCCGTGTAGGTCCCGCTTCCGAAGCTGGCGCCCGCATCGTCATGATAGGAATCGATAGTCGGTGTCACCATAGTGATAATTTCCGACACAACGTTCACGACAAAATCAGCAGAGTGTGCACTGGTGTTACCGGCTGCATCTGTTGCGGTCACGGTGAAATCATGCATGCCGTCCGCACGTTCAGGCGTGGTGTAGCTCCAGGTACCGTCAGCACCTGCTATCGTGGAGCCCAGCAGGGTGCCGCCTTCGTACACGTTGACAATGCTGTTAGCTTCCGCATGGCCCTGAAGGGTTGGCGTGGCGTCATCGGTGGTGGCACCACTGAGGGAATTACCCGCATCATCATGGAAAGAGTCAATGGTTGGCTGGTCAGGTGGGGTGATGTCATCCTGATTGGTATCAACAAAGTTAACCACAAAGCTGTCGCTTGGCTCGCTGGTGTTGCCCGCTGCATCGGTGGCCGTTGCCGTGATGATGCGGTTGCCGAATGAGGGCTGGAACGGGCCTGTCATCTCGAATACCCAGTGACCGGACGCATCAGCCACAACCGAGCCATCGACGTAGATAGCCCCTGTCGATTCAACCACGTGGCTGATAACCACGATGCTGTCATGTTCTGCTGTCCCGCTGATTTTCAGCTGGCTGTCATCTGTGCTGCCGCCGTTGGCGACCGGACCCTGTTGCGTCCCCACATCGTCATACACTTCAGTGATAACCGGCGCATCCGGTGGGGTAATGTCAGGCGGGGTGTTGTCGTCCGCATTGCTGCCGGTCAGGGTCACTGTGAAGGCGTCGCTCGTGACGGTATGGCCGTCTGTATCCACAGAAGAAACATGGAAAATATTTTCCGCGCCGTGACCCGCCTGCATGCCCTGTTTACCGGTGAACTGGTAGTGCCAGGTACCGTCATTACCGACGGTGACATGGCCAAGGGTGTAGGTTTTTCCTGTTATCGGACCGTACATAGTGACAATCACCACGCTACCTGGCTCACCGGTACCGTGCAGCTCAGGCTGCGTGTCATCAGTTTTACCGCCGTCAGTGACCTGCCCCGTATGCAGGCCCACATCATCAATGATGTAGGCGATTTCCGGGGTGGCGAACACGTCGGCATTCGTGGCCACGGTTTCCACGCTGTAGCCTGCGCTGCTGTCGCTGGTTCCCATGGCATTGGT
>NZ_RAHH01000041.1 GCF_003602095.1 Rahnella woolbedingensis
AATAAAAAAAGCGCGCCTCTCGGCGCGCAATCGTTTTATCACAACGTCATCTGAGCGATACGGACAGATTCTTAAGTGAATGGTTACTCAGATTGTGATCACTGCAATTATGCGGCAGCCAGTTCTTTAATCGCGGCGTCGATTGCTGCTTTCGCATCAGTCTGTGCTTTGGTCGCCACTTCCGGACCGTATGCGATACCTTCCGCGTAAACGAATTCTACGTCGCTCATCCCCAGGAAGCCCAGGAACAGAGACAGGTAAGGAGCCACCAGATCGCTTGGGGTGTCTTTATGGATACCACCACGGCTGGTCAGAACGATAACGCGTTTGCCTTTCACCAGACCTTCAGGGCCTTTTTCGGTGTATTTGAAGGTCACGCCAGCACGGGCAACCAGGTCGAAATAGGTTTTCAGCTGAGTCGGGATGTTAAAGTTGTACATTGGTGCAGCGATGACGATCACGTCGTGCGCCTGCAGTTCGTCGATGAGGGTGTTAGACAGCGCCAGTGCTTCTTCCTGACGTGGCGTCAGCGGAGCATCGGAAGGACGCAGTGCGCCAACCAGTTCGCCATCTAATACTGGGATTGGGTTTGCCGCCAGGTCACGAACAGTCACGGTAGAGCCACTGTTTGCAGACTGATATTGGGCAACCAGGTAATCGGCCAGTTGATTTGACTGAGAGAAGTTAGCCAGAATGCTTGATTTCAGAACGAGTACTTTGCTCATTAGTGAGTTCCTTAAGTGTGTGGTACATAGGGTGTCGGTTTTTATAACCAGAACGCTCCCCGAATGGAACTTACTTTATTCAGAAAGCTTATGCAGTGATAGCGCAATATTTAGAGACCTATCATCGATTTTTTTGAACAACTTGAAATCCGGTCACTGAATTACCCGTTTTCAGCATCTTCAACACCTTGTGTTAACATAGACGCAAGCAGGCAAGGCATGAACCTTCCTCATCACCCATTCAGATTCAGCTGGCGCAAAGTTCTGCCCTCCGGCTGACATGTAACAAGGAATTCCGACGTGAAATCACCGCTCGCGGCATTATCAGCGCAGTTAGACGGGCTGATGCTACGTGACCGGCAACGCCTGCAACGCCGTTTGCAGGGTGCCAGAAAGATTGATAAACCCGAAGCTCTCGACGCGTTAAGTGCCGAAATCCAGACTGCCATCACTGAGAGCCTGAAGAAAGTCAGCGCCCGTGAAGCGTCACGGCCAAAAATCAGCTATCCGCAAAACCTGCCGGTCAGCCAGAAGAAAGAAGACATCTTTAACGCCATCCGTGACCACCAGGTGGTGATTGTGGCGGGTGAAACCGGCTCCGGTAAAACCACGCAGATCCCGAAAATTTGTATGGAGCTCGGGCGCGGTATCAAAGGCGTCATTGGTCATACTCAGCCGCGTCGTCTGGCGGCGCGTACCGTTGCCAACCGTATTGCCGATGAGCTGGAAACCACGCTGGGTAATACGGTCGGGTATAAAGTTCGCTTTAACGATCAGGTCAGCGAAAATACCCTCGTTAAACTGATGACCGACGGTATTCTGCTGGCAGAGATCCAGCAGGATCGCATGCTGATGCAGTACGACACGCTGATCATCGATGAAGCGCATGAGCGCAGCCTGAACATTGACTTTATCCTCGGCTATTTGCGCCAGCTGCTGCCAAAACGCCCGGATCTGAAAGTCATTATTACCTCGGCGACTATCGATCCGCAGCGCTTCTCGCGCCATTTCAATAATGCGCCGATTATTGAAGTCTCAGGCCGGACGTATCCGGTTGATGTGCGTTATCGCCCGATTGTCGATGACGCAGACGATGTCGATCGTGACCAGTTGCAGGCGATTTTTGATGCGGTCGATGAACTCGGTCGCGAAAGCATGGGCGACATCCTGATTTTCATGAGCGGTGAGCGTGAAATCCGCGACACCGCCGATGCGCTGAACCGTCTGGATCTGCCGCATACGGAAATCCTGCCGCTGTATGCGCGCCTGTCGAACAGCGAACAGAACCGCGTGTTCCAGTCGCATTCCGGTCGTCGTATCGTGCTGGCGACCAACGTTGCTGAAACCTCGCTGACCGTACCGGGCATTAAATATGTTATTGACCCCGGCACCGCGCGCATCAGCCGTTACAGTTTCCGCACCAAAGTACAGCGTTTGCCGATTGAGCCGGTGTCTCAGGCGTCGGCCAACCAGCGTAAAGGGCGCTGCGGACGTGTGTCTGAAGGTATCTGTATCCGTCTTTATTCGGAGCAGGATTTCCTGTCACGCCCGGAATTTACCGACCCCGAAATTCTGCGTACCAATCTGGCTTCCGTTATTTTGCAGATGACGTCGCTGGGGCTGGGAGATATCGCCGCGTTCCCGTTCGTGGAAGCGCCGGATAAACGCAACATTCAGGATGGCGTGCGGCTGCTTGAAGAGCTGAATGCCATCAATAATGCTGTCGATGGCCGTTATTCGCTGACCCCGCTGGGCCGTCAGCTGGCACAGTTGCCGGTGGATCCGCGGCTGGCGCGTATGGTGCTGGAAGCGCAGAAAAACGGCTGTGTGCGTGAGGTGATGATCATCACTTCAGCGTTGTCGATTCAGGATCCGCGTGAACGACCGATGGACAAACAGCAGGCATCCGATGAAAAACATCGCCGCTTTGCTGATAAAGACTCGGATTTCCTGGCCTTTGTGAACCTGTGGGATCACCTGAAAGTGCAGCAGAAAGAGCTGTCTTCGGCGCAGTTCCGCAAGTTATGCCGCAGCGACTTCCTCAACTATCTGCGCGTGCGCGAATGGCAGGACATCTACACCCAGCTGCGTCAGGTGGTGAAAGAGCTCGGCCTGCCGGTAAACAGCGAACCGGCTGAATACCGTGAAGTTCACTGCTCACTGCTGACCGGTTTGCTTTCGCATATCGGCCAGAAAGATGTGGATAAACAGGAGTATACCGGCGCACGCAACGCGCGCTTTGCGGTATTCCCGGGTTCCGGATTATTTAAAAAACCGCCGAAATGGGTGATGGTCGCCGAACTGGTGGAAACCAGCCGTCTGTGGGGACGCATTGCCGCGCGTATCGAACCGGAATGGATTGAGCCGCTGGCACAGCATCTGGCGAAAAGCAGTTACAGCGAACCGCACTGGGAAAAAGCGCAGGGCGCCGTCATGGCGACGGAAAAAGTCACGCTGTACGGCCTGCCGATTGTGGCGGCGCGCCGGGTGAACTACGGCACGATTGATCCGGTGGTGTCGCGCGAGCTGTTTATCCGTCACGCACTGGTCGAAGGCGACTGGCAGACGCGTCACGCGTTCTTCCGCGCTAATTTACGCCTGCGCACCGAAGTCGAGGAGCTTGAACACAAATCCCGTCGCCGCGATATTCTGGTCGACGATGAAACGCTGTTCCTGTTCTACGAGCAACGCATCGGGCAGGAAGTTGTTTCTGCGCGTCACTTTGACACCTGGTGGAAAAACCAGCCGCAGGACAGCCTGAACTTTGAAAAAAGCATGCTGATCAAAGAGGGTGCTGGCAATATCAGCGCCCACGATTACCCGAATTTCTGGCATCAGGGCAACCTTAAACTGCGCGTCACTTACCAGTTTGAACCGGGGACGGATGCCGACGGCGTGACCGTACATATTCCGTTGCCGCTGCTCAATCAGGTGACGGAAGAAGGTTTTGACTGGCAGATCCCGGGCATTCGTCGTGACCTGATTATGGCGCTGATTAAATCGCTGCCAAAACCGGTTCGCCGCAATTTTGTACCGGCACCGAATTACGCCGATGCTTTACTCGGGCGTATCAAACCGTTCGAAATGCCATTGCTCGATGCGATGGAAAAAGAGCTGCGTAAGATGAGTGGCGTGACGGTGTCACGTGAAGACTGGCAGCTGGATCAGGTGCCTGATCATCTTAAAATGACCTTCCGCATTGTGGACGACAAAAACAAAACCCTGCGTGAAGGCAAAGACCTGCTGGCACTGAAATCCGGCCTGAAAGAACAGGTTCAGCAAACGCTTTCTGCGGTGGCAGATGACGGTATCGAGCAGCGTGATCTTCATGTCTGGAGTTTCGGGACTTTACCGGAACGCTATGAGCAAAAGCGCGGCGGCTATGAAGTGAAAGCCTATCCGGCAATTGTCGATGAGAAAGACAGCGTGGCGATCCGCCTGTTTGACAGTGAACTGGAACAGCAGCAGGCGATGCTCGGCGGGATGCGGCGTTTGCTGTTGCTGAACATTCCTTCGCCGGTCAAATATCTGCACGAGAAGTTGCCGAATAAAGCCAAGCTGGGGCTGTATTTTAACCCGTATGGCAAAGTGCTGGACTTGATCGACGACTGCATTTCCTGCGGTATCGACAAACTGATCGCCGAATCCGGCGGGCTGGTGTGGCGTGAGGAAGATTTTGCGAAACTGCATGAGCACGTGCGTGCCAACCTCAATGATACGGTGGTGCAGATTGCGATTCAGGTGGAGCAAATTCTGACCACCGTTTTCAGCATTAATAAGCGGCTGAAAGGGCGAATAGATATCACCATGGCGCTGGCGCTTTCGGATATTAAAGCGCAAATGTCCGGACTGATTTATCGTGGTTTTGTGACGCAAAACGGCTGGAAACGTCTGCCGGATACCCTGCGGTATTTGCAGGCGATTGAACGCCGGATGGATAAACTGGCGATAGATCCGCACCGCGACCGCGCGCAGATGCTGAAAGTCGAAAATATCCAGCGGCAATGGCAGCAATGGTTTAACAAACTGCCGCCGGTGCGTCAGCAAAGTGAGGAAGTAAAAGAAGTGCGGTGGATGATTGAAGAACTGCGCGTCAGCTACTTCGCACAGCAACTCGGCACGCCATATCCTATCTCGGATAAACGCATTTTGCAGACCATGGAACAGCTGGTTTAACCGGTTCTCCAGATTAAAAAACCGCCTTAAACACTAAGGCGGTTTTTTTATGCTCTGAAACGGTGAACTGAATGCTTACTGAGCGGGCGCTGTCGCCGGAGTACTGGCGCTGATCACACCGGAAGACAGCGTATTCAGCGCATCGCGGATGGCCGGAACAGCCAGCGCACGGTTGTCGGCCAGATATCGGTCCTGGGCGGCAGGTGCGGAACTCTGAATCGCAACCAGAGACCAGCCGTCAGCATTTTTCAGCAATAACGGCGAACCGCTGTCGCCCGGCAGCGTGTCGCAGCGGTGCGATAACACGCCCGGTTGCGCCCAGCCGGTCACCAGACAATCCTGATGTACGTATAAATCATCCAGATGATCTTCCGGATAACCCGCCTGCGTCACTTTCCGGCCTTCCTGCTTGAGCACCGCAGTCAGGTCGTCGCGTGAACCTTCCCACAGCGGCAGGGGTTTGATCGGCAACGCCAGCTTTTCATCCGTCAGGCGGACCAGTGCAAAATCAAACGGTGCGGCTTTCGGCGGAACAATCCAGCCATCGCCATCGGCTTTCAGTTTCTTACCGAGTTTTGGATCCACCAGCGTTTGCAATGCCGTTATCTGATAACGCCATTTCTGATTGTGGGAAATAAAACGCAGGGCAATGACTTTGTCGATTTTGCCCGGAGGCGCAAGCACACAGTGACCGGCGGTGAGAACCAGATGTTTGGAAATCAGGGTGGCGGTACATAAATTACCGCTTTCGGTTTCAATCTGCCCGATGGCCTGCCACGGCCAGTGCGCCGCTCCGGCGACCTGAGTGCGCTGATCGTGACCGAAGAACAGGGCCGTTTTTTCTTTTAAGCTGATTGAAGGTGCGTCGCTGTCTGCGTCATCCGGAGAATCTGCATGAACAAGAGGACTGGCGGTAAAACAGAAAAAGCACAAAAAAAGCGGTAACGCGATGCGCATAACATTCTGACCTTGAAAACAGGGAGAACCCGATAACCAGTTATTATGGAAAGATTATAGACGGTTATCTTTCGTGTTGGATAGATTTGTCTGATAACTCAATCTTTTGAGCAGATGACGGACGTCATCCGGGATACTTCAGAAGTAGAAGAACAGGGTGATCAGACCGCAGAGGATCAGAGAGCACAGGGTGATTTCGAACAGGTAGCGGCGCAGCATCTTCCATCAGTACCTCAAGATAAAGAACCGGAGAAAAAAACACCCGGCGAACCGGGTGTTAAATCATCAGTCTTGATAATGGTGAGTAGATACGCTCACAAAGACTTCTTACTGACTACTTACGCTGCCGGAGTTGCTTTTGCAACTGGTGCAGCTTTCTTAGCGTGTTTTACGTGTTTTTTAGCAGCCTGGGCTTTCTGAGCTACCGGAGCCGCTTTCTTAGCGTGTTTCACGTGTTTTTTAGCAGCCTGGGCTTTCTGAGCTACCGGTGCAGTTTTCTTAGCGTGTTTCACGTGTTTTTTAGCAGCCTGAGCTTTCTGAGCTACTGGTGCAGTTTTCTTAGCGTGTTTCACGTGTTTTTTAGCAGCCTGAGCTTTCTGAGCTACTGGTGCAGTTTTCTTAGTGGCTTTTTTGTGTTTCTTGGCAGCCTGAGCTTTCTGCACAGGTTTTTTATGTGCTTTATGCTTAGTTGCATGAGCCGGAGCAGCGGTAGTTGCTGTTGCAGCAGGTGCCGGAGTTGCAGTGGTTTCAGCAGCGAAAGCAACTGAAGACAGGCCCATTGCAGCGGCTACAACCAGAGCTAATACTTTTTTCATGTGTAATTCCTTAAGAATTTTAGTTTAAGTGTCCACCCCACTGCGGGGCCGGTGAAAGAATAATAGGCGGGACGAACAGTGCTGTCCGTGAGTGATTGGTATCGGCGTGTAACGGAATGTACAAAGAGGGGGATTTTAGGAAAATCAGGGGATTACAGGTTGGGGCCGCGTGTGATCGGCCTTCAACTTCAACTTCAACTTCAACTGCAACTTCAAAACCGTGGGCGTCGGCCCACACCGACCAGAGACCCGGTAACGCGCGGGCCTCTGGACTCCTCGCTTTTTTAACTGCGCGCTATCGCGGGCAAAAGGGACATGTCCTGTTGCATCAGTGAGTGGCGCAAAATGTCATCGCTGCGCGATCCCCGAATTTCAGGTTTCGAGCCCCAGGTCTCGAACCATTCATTCGGTGCCATTTTTGAGCACGCCAATTTACATATCTAAAAGATAAATCCATTCCGTTTTTGAATTTAAGATTGTGCGGGCGGTTCAGAAATCTTGCTGAATGAGAGGTTGCAGACCAAAGGCTGCAATCGTGAAATGAAGGCACCGCGCAGCGGCAAGATTTCCAGCCTGTTGCAGAGATTCCTGAAACATAGCCAGCGAGCGGAGCGCGCAGTTTAAAAAAACGCAGGATTCGAAAGGGTTTCGTTTAAAACCCTTTCGGCCCGTGCGGGCGGCGAGCCCGCGACCTTCAATTTGATTTTGAATTTAAAGGCGCTAAAGGTCGTCCACCTGCGGTTCAATGAAGGGCGCACTTGCTGCGCCCCGGATTAACCCGCTATTCAGGTATCGACGCTTTCTTATATGCAGGTCGTAATGGCCTTTCAATAAACTCCATTGTGACAGCATTAAAGTAACGACTAGGCCAAATCGTGGAGGGAGGAACCCCAATTGCCTGACCGATCAACAATTCGCCTTTTGGCCACGGGCGGGACAAGGCATTAGACAAAGTGGATGAGCCCAGACCTGCCGCACGGGATACCGCGGCCAGAGTGGTACCTTTTTTGCGCAGTGCCGCAATAATGTCGGCAGGGTGCCAGTCCTGAAAAGGAAAAGATATATTGGGTGGATAGTTTGTGGTCATTTCGCAGTTTCCGTTGCAAAGCGATAAATGGCTACCACGGGAGGTGCAAATCTCTTGGTGATAGCTCAGACGGAGTTTGCACTACCGGTCACAACGGATGCCGGCCAGTCCGAAGACTGCCCCCTCTGAGCCACCATTGAGGCGTGCATATTACACGAAAGAGTAATATGCAACAGGTGTGCAAAGGCCTCGATATATAACGTAAAGGATATATATCGACGTTGTGATATCCGGGGTGCAAATCCCGGCTACGGATTATGCCGTAGCAATTCAACTATAGCGTAAATGAGTAGCGTAAACCAACCGCATAAGAACAGGCGGAAAGGTTGATTTACATAGAAATTTTATGCGTTCAGATAAAAACAAAAAAGCCTCCCACATCCGGGGAGGCTTGGTTCTATTACAATCAACGGCTTGGGTGATTCACTTCTACCGGACGCAAATCAAACAGCAACACTTCTGCCTGATCCCCTTCGGTGAACGTCAGTTTATCTTCCTGACGAACCCGCGCACCGTCGCCGGTTCTGAACTCAATCCCGTTCACTTTGATACTGCCGCGTGCCACGTGAATATAGGCATAACGGTTCGGGTCAAGGTCTACTGTCGCCTGCTCTGCACCGTCAAAGAAACCGGCGTAAATCTTCATATCCTGGCGAACGGTCAGTGAGCCGTCGGTACCTTGCGGTGAAACCACCAGACGGAATTTCCCGCGCTTATCGGCCTCAGCCACGGATACCTGCTGGTATCCCGGTGCGGTGCCGTTTTCCGCAGGTACAATCCAGATTTGCAGGAAATGCACCCCTTCGTCGCCAGAATTGTTGAACTCACTGTGCGTCACGCCGGAGCCTGCGCTCATCAGCTGTACATCGCCAGGGACAATCACTGAGCCGGTACCCATCGAATCTTTATGTGCCAGTGCGCCTTCCAGTACATAAGAGATAATTTCCATGTTGCTGTGTGGGTGGGCGCCAAAGCCGCGACCTGCTGCGACCTGATCATCGTTGATGACCAGCAGGTCAGAGAAACCGACCTGTTTTGGATCCCAGTAACTGGCGAAAGAGAATGTGTGACGGGAATGCAACCAGCCGTGGTCACCTAAGCCGCGTTGTTCAGAGAGACGTTGTTCGATCATGGTGTACTCCTCAGTGTGTCAGGGAGGAAGTGCGTTTGCGCTTCCGATGAACAGAGAATACACGTAAACTAATTTGCTCATCAATGCGGTGGTTTGACTATCACTGTCACGGTTAAGTTGACAATAACGCAACGTTAAAAGAGGGAAAAGTGATGCAGATTGAAGATCTTCGTATTTTTGTCGCGGTGATTAAAGCCGGAAGTTTCACTGCCGCGGCCGAACAGCTGTTGTTGTCAAAACAATACGTCAGCCGCCGTATGGCCGCGCTGGAAGCGGGACTGAATGCCCGTCTGCTCAACCGCAATACCCGCAAACTCTCTGTCACCGAATCCGGCCAGCTGTTTGCCGGGCATGCGCAGCGCATCCTCGACGATATTGAAGAAGCCGAGCGGGCGGTGTCGCAAAAGCGTCAGGTGTTGCAGGGTTCTTATCGCCTGAGTATTCCAATGTCATTTGGTATCAGCCACCTTTCGCCGCTGATTGCAGAATTTCTGGGGCAACATCCGGCGATTCAGTTTCAGGTGGAGCTGGTGGATCGGTATGTCGATCTGGTCGGTGAAGGATTTGATATCGCGCTGCGCATCGGCAATCTGGCGGATTCTTCGCTGGTGGCGCGCCGTCTCGGTGAACTGAAGCGGGTGATCTGCTGTAGCCCGCAGTATCTGGAACGCATGGGCACGCCGCAAACGCCGGAAGACCTGTTGCAGCATCAGTGTCTGCGTTATGGCCGCGAAGGGCAGACTGGCTGGGAACTGGATCATAACGGCAAGCGCCGGTTATTCGAAGTGCGTGGCCCAATTCTGAGCAACAACGGCGAAGTGCTGCGCGATGCCGCCGTGGCCGGACTCGGGCTGGTGTTGTTGCCGGAATTTATCGTCGGACCGGCGTTGCAATACGGCGCGCTGGTGCGGGTGCTGGAGGATTTTCACCCCGGTGCGCTGGATCTGCACGCCATCTATCCGCAGCATCGTCAGCGCAGCGAAGTCACCCGCGTGTTTCTGGACTTTTTACAAGAACGCCTTAAAGCACAGCGTGTCTCTGCGGCGTAATCTGCGCCGCATAAAAGCCAGAAATTAACCCTGCCTCACACTTTTTTTGCCATCACACAAAAATCCAGTATTTCGTAGGTTTTGCATCGTTTTTTCCTATAAAAACTGCCGTACTTTTAGGTTACGCAAACGTTAACTGAAGGGGCGTGAAATGAACAATTCATCTGAACAGTACCTGGACGCACTGGGCGCCACACAACCGCTGACACCGGCACAGCGCGATGAGCTGGAGACCCGCGGTTACATTGTTATTCATAATGTTATCGACAAAGACTGGCTGGAAGATATGCGCACATCCTTTGATTCACTGGTGGAAAAAGAGGGCGATAATCTGGCCGTTGAACATCATCAGGAAGCCACGGCGACCCGCATTGCTAACATGATTAACAAGGGCACGGTGTGGGAAAAGGTGTGGTCGCATCCGCTGATCTTGTCCGTCTGTCATCATATTTTCCAGAGCGCGTTCAAGGTATCCAGCCTGAACGGTCGTGAAGCGCTGCACCACGGCGGACACCAGCCACTGCATGCGGACTGGAAAAAGCCGCGCCCGGATTTCCCTAAGGTGCATCTGGTGAACGCTATCGTGGCGATTGATGATTTGAGCGCAGCCAACGGCGCACCGCGCATCATTCCGGGCACCCACCATCGCCCGGAACTGCCGGAAGATGTGCTGGCCGACGTGGGTCTGCCGCATCCGGATGAAGTGGTGTTTGAGGCACCGGCAGGCAGCGTGATGATCTACAACGCGCACGCCTGGCACGGCGGCACCAATAACCAGATCGGCACACGCCGTCGCGTGTTGCACAGTTTGTATATCGACCGCGAAGATGCGCAGCAGCAGGATCAGCGCAAATGGCTCAAGCCTGAAACCGCCAGCCGTCTGACGCAGGCACAGAAATGGCTGCTCGACGTTCTGTAAGCCAGTTCTCGTCTCAGTAAGCCTGGTCTGCGGATCAGGCTTTTTTTTGTTATTCTGAAAAGAAATAACTGAGACAACGCCATGCTGCCAGACGTGATAGAAACACTTTTCCGGTCGGTTTCAGGCAGCGATGCGTTCGCCATCCGGTTCCCTGATAATTCCCAGCCGCCGCCTGAACTGGCGTCGGTGGTCAGTTTCCCGCGTATTGAATTTGTGATCGAAGGCGAAGTCCGTGACCGCAGCGTGCTGGCGGAAAAAGGTCTGCTGCGCGAAGGGGATGCTATTTACATTCCCGGCGGAAAATGGAACCTGACTGTCTGGCAGCGGCCAGCCATTTTGCTCAGCATTCTGTTCAGTAAAGAAAAGCTCGGGTTCAGTTTGCAGTTCTGGGACGGGGAAAAATTTACCGGCACCGATAAGCAGAGCGTTCCGCGCCTCGGGCCGCGTGTCGGGTCGTTTCTGTTGCAGACCATGAATGAAATTGTCTCGAATCCGGATGACCAGCAAACCGCCCGCTGCGTGGTGGCAGGGCTGCTGAGTCACTGTCAGGAACAGCTGGCTAACCGCGCGCAAATCCTCTCCCGCAGCGGCGCATTGTTTGAAGTGATCAAAAAGTACATCGAAGAAAATGCCTCGCTGCCCCTGACGCGGGAAAACGTCGCGAAGCGTTTTCACATCACCCCCAATTATCTTTCCCATCTGTTTCGCAAATCCGGCAACATTGGCTTTAGCGAATATCTCAATCATGTCAGGCTGGAAAGGGCGAAGCTGCTGTTAAAAGGCTACGAACTGAAAATCAAAGAAGTGGCGACCAGCTGCGGCTTTGTCGACAGTAACTATTTTTGCCGTGTTTTCAGGAAAAGTACCGCCCGGTCTCCCTCACAATACCGCAGCCAGTGGCTGAGTCAGTTGCCGGAACGTAAATCCTGAACATGCAGGTTGGCAGGATCAGGCAAGAAATAAAGAGAACTGTGGCTTGTTGCTGCGGGCTTTAAATCTATAGTAAATGGGTCATTAACGACTCAGGAGCTGACTGATGAAAACTGTTGGATTTGCGGCCTACGATCCTAAAAAACCGCTTGCCCCGTACGCCTTTGAGCGTCGCGGCCTGCGTGATAACGATGTGGCAATGGAAATTCTGTACTGCGGTGTCTGCCATTCAGATTTGCATACGGCGAGAAATGACTGGGGCTGGAGCTATTATCCGATTGTTCCCGGCCATGAGATTGTCGGACGCGTGACCCGGATTGGGAGTCAGGTCAGCCGTTACAAGATTGGCGATCATGTCGCGGTCGGTTGCATGGTGGACAGCTGTCAGGAATGCGATCAGTGTAAAAAAGGCGAAGAACAGCTGTGTCGTGAAGGGAATACCGGGACGTATGCCGGGTATGACCGTTTCACCAAAGAACCGACGCAGGGCGGATATTCCAAGCATTTAGTGGTGCGCGAAGAGTTCTGTCTGCGTATGCCGGAAGGGTTAGATCTTTCCAAAGCGGCGCCATTGCTGTGTGCCGGGATCACCACCTGGTCGCCGCTGAAAACCTGGAACGTCAAACCGGGCAGCCGTGTGGGCGTGATTGGTCTGGGCGGTCTGGGCCATATGGCAGTGAAACTGGCGGTCGGACTGGGTGCGGATGTCACCGTGGTCAGCCGTTCGAATGCCAAAGAAGCAGATGCCCTGGCGCTGGGCGCGAACCGTTTGCTGGTCAGCGCGGACAGCGATGCGATGGCACAGTCACACGATCATTTCGATTTAATCATCGATACCGTGCCGGTAAAACATGACATCACGCCGTACCTGCCGTTGCTGGATGTGGATGGCACACTGGTGCTGGTCGGGCAGGTCGGGCCGATGGATGAATTCAACACCGTTCCGTTGCTGCTGGGCCGTCGCCGCGTGGCCGGTTCGCCCATCGGCGGGATCCGCGAAACCCAGGAAATGCTCGATTTCTGCGCCGAGAAAAACATTCTGCCGGACTGTGAAATGATCCGTATGGATGAGATTAACGAAGCGTTCGAGCGCATGGAAAAAGCTGATGTGCGTTATCGTTTCGTAATCGATATGGCGTCTCTGGAAGCACCTGCGGCGGTGTGACTGAATGATTAACCACGCACAAATAACAATGGCTCCTTAATAAGGAGCCATTTTTTTACGCAGAAACCGGCAACGGGCCGCGTCTTTTCAGGGGGACGGTGATGAAAATCAGGCACAGCACCACCAGCCCGATACCTGTCCAGCCCAGTGCGGGCAGCCGTTCCCCGACAATCAGCACCGCTAGCACCGCCGCGACGGCCGGTTCCAGCAGGGTGATGGTGGTCGCCATACTGGCCGGGATCCGCGCCAGTGCGTAACCGAAACAGACATAGCCGACGAACATCGGGATCAGCGCCATATATGCGCCGACCGCCGCGTTATTCCACGACGCCAGCAGCGGTGCGCCGGTGGCGAACAGCACCGGCATCAGAAATACGCCGCCGAGCCCGAAAGTGGCGCCCATCGCGGCGCGTGAGCCGATGCCGCGCTGCATCAAATGACGCGCTGCCCAGGAATAGAGGGCGTAAGTCAGACCGGCAATCAGCCCCAGCCCGATGCCCGCAATCACGCCGGAACTCTGATCGCGTGTTGCATGACCCGCGCTTTCCGCCACGCACAGTAAAACCATGCCCGCTACGCCGATGGCCGCACCGGTCATCCAGCGTCGCGACAGACGTTGCCCGTCGAGCGAAAACTCAATCAGTGCCGATAGCAGCGGGGCGGAACCGATGGAAATCACCGTGCCTACCGTGACACCGGCCAGATGCATGGAGGCGTAAAACGCCAGCGGATAGATGCCTACCGCCAGCGCGCCGGTCAGCAACATGCGCCAGTTCTGAAGAAATCTGTGGCGGCTGGCAATAATGCTTTTCGCGGAAATCAGCGCCTGCAATAATCCGCCCAGACCCATTGCCACCGCGCCGATGGCCAGCGGGCTGACGTCGGGTGCAAAGGTTGCAGCGGTGCCGGTCGAACCCCATAAAACGGAAGCGAACAGGACGGCGAGGATCCCCAACAGGCGTTCCCTGCGGGCGACTATCATGATGCCTCCATCATTTCAGCGGCCATGTCCATCGCCTGACGGACGCACCTGCCGTTACCTTCAAGTCCGGCACGCGTAATCGCGCCTTCCAGCAGAAACGAGAAATGACGCGCCATCAGCTGTGCTTTGGCAACATCCGCAGGAAAAAGCTCACCAAGATGCGCGGTCACGATCGCTTCCACCTGTTCTTTATGCCCGCGAACCGCAACCCTTCCGGGTGCACCGGCGGGCAGTTCAGCGGCGGCGTTAAGCAGGCCGCAGCCACGAAATCCGCGTTCGTAAGAAAACTCCGCGTGGTCGTCGTAGGCCTGAAAAACGGCCAGGACTTTCTCTTTGGGCGTGACCGCGTTTTCCAGTCTGCGGGCATAGAGTTGCAGCCATTCGTCGTGGCGGATTTCGATATACGTCGCCACCAGTTCTGCCTTGGATTCGAAGTTGTTGTAGAGACTTTTTTTCGCCACACCGGCTCTTTTGATAATGGCGTCGATACCGGTGGCGGCGATGCCGTCGTTATAAAACAGCACCCGTGCCGCGCCCAGAAGGCGATCGCGGGCGCTTTGTGGTGAAAAGTCTGAGGTGGACATAAGCCTTCTCGTCGCAATGGATTTGCAGTAGGTATACCAGTCTACTTACTAATTGTAAAGTCATGGAGTGACGAGAGAAAGTGACGATTTTGCCCGTGCCTTTATTGTGGGAAAGGGACATAATCCGGCAAAAGCCGAGTAGAGACAGCAGGTTGGACTCATCCGGCGGGCAGCATTGTCGTTAACTTTAGGAGAGTAATATGATTCATGAATGGCTGAACGCCCTACACCTTATCGCGGGCGTGTTGTGGATTGGCGGTCTGCTGTCGCTGGCGCTGGTCAGCGTAGTGTTTCGCAATGCAGGTGCGGGCGCAAACGACGGCCTGCGGACGCTGGCCGTCACCGTGCAAAAATGGAACCGCTGTATCACCAGTCCGGCGATGCTCCTGCTGTGGGTGGCGGGTATCTGGATGATTGTCAGTCACGGCCAGTTCCCGCACGCGTGGTTGCTGATCAAAATGGTGGTGGTGCTGGTGCTTTCCGCACTACACGGTCTGCTTTCCGGCAACTTACGTCGTCTGGCCAGCGGTCAGCCCGCCAAGGATTTTGCTCTGGTGCGCAAAGCCGGAAGCATGATTGTCATTGGCGTCATCATCATCGGCATTATGGCCATCATCCGGCCTTTTTAAGCCTCTGATTTTTAAACAGAGCACAGCCAGATTTAAGGCAAACCCATCCACGTGAAAGCGTGGATTTTTTATGTAGGCAGGTACAGGTTTTCTATAGTGATTAATAGTCAGGTATGTTTTGTTACAATCTTGAATCTGGTGCAAGAATTTGCAGCGTATAAAATGGTGTTTTGAAAAACGCTGAGCTGTTGATTTAACGATGAAATGGTTAACAAAAAATGCGCTCTTGTTCTCAGTCAAAACCTGTATTGCGGCATTTATAGCCTTATATATAGCCCTCGAACTCAATCTCGATAAACCGGCCTGGTCGATGGTGTCGGTGTACGTCATTTCACAGCTCTATTCAGCTTCTACGTTGTCTAAAGCCACGTACCGTTTTCTCGGCACCGTGCTGGGCGGCGTTTTTATCTTTCTGGTCTATCCGTTTACGGTTACCGATCCGGTGCTGTTCAGCCTCAGCGTGTCGCTGTGGGTGGCGTTTTGTCTGTATCTTTCACTGCATGACCGCACGCCGAAAAGCTACGTTTTTATGCTGGCGGGCTACAGCGCGGCGATCATGGGATTTGCCGACGTCGATACCCCGATGTCGATCACCTACACGGTGATTTCGCGCGTGGAAGAAATTACCGTCGCGATTATCTGCAGCACGCTGATCCACATGCTGGTGTTCCCGGTGCGGATGCGCAATTTGCTCGAGAACAGCGTCAATAACTGGTATGAAAGTGCCAAAAAGCTGTGCAATGAATTGCTGACCGTAACCGCCAAAGACCCGCAGCCGGAGCGTGAGCATATTCTGGTGCAGATGGCGAATTACCCGCTCAACGTCGAAACGCTGATCACCCACTGCGTGTTTGAAGGGGATTCGGCGCGCAGGCTCATTCGTCTGGTGATGGCGCAATATCAGCACCTGTCATATTTGATCCCCACGCTGACGGCCATCGAAAAGCGTCTGAACCTGCTGGCTGAACAGCAAATCCCGTTTCCTGATTTTGTCTCTGAAACTTTCAGTCAGTTCCTGTTGTGGCTCAACAGCGCTGAACTCAGCGGCAATGCGCAAGGCATTCAGACGGAAATCCGCGCCTCGCAGGCCCGCATCAAAAATCTTTATGAAAGCGGCGAAATGACGCCGGAAGAAGGCCTGCTGTTCACCGGCCTGCTCGAGCGTTTGCAAAACTTTGTCCACATCACCGAATCATATTATGGTGTGACCGAGCGGGTGACGCAGTTCACTAAAGAGAAAAAGCGCAGCAAAATTGAACTGGGTCTCAGAAAGCATATTGATGAAGGGATGATACTGCTTTCGGCGTTTTGCGCGTTTACCGCGACTATGATCGGTTGCCTGTTCTGGATAGGCACCGGCT
This sequence comes from Rahnella woolbedingensis, assembly GCF_003602095.1. Taxonomy (GTDB): domain Bacteria; phylum Pseudomonadota; class Gammaproteobacteria; order Enterobacterales; family Enterobacteriaceae; genus Rahnella; species Rahnella woolbedingensis. Next base: position 16,512 of record NZ_RAHH01000041.1, read on the forward strand.
GGCGCGACGGTGCGTCTGCTCCGATGATGGCGGCGGTTATCTGCTCGTTCTTCGCTTCGCTCGACAGTCCGATTGCCTCGATGAAAGTGTTTCTGAAAGGGGTGCTGATCGCCATTGTGATCAGCGTGATTTATGCGGTCATCTTTCTCCCGATGGCGATCACCTTTGAGTCGCTGATTATCTGTCTGGCACCCGGCCTGCTGGCGCTGGGGCTGGTGATTGCTAATCCATCGACCAATTTTATCGGCCTGATAATCGCCACGCAGATCCCCGGTTTTATCGGCATGGGACACGATTTTAAACCCGATGTGCTGGTGATTGTGAACGCGGCGCTTTCGACAATTGTCGGGATTATGATTGCGCTGCTGACCACCGCGCTTATCCGCAACAAGCGGCCTTCGTGGACTGCCAAACGTGCGCTGCGCAAAGGCATCAAAGAGCTTTTGCAGTTCACCAGTGAAATCAAAATTAATGCGTCTTCGCTGCGCGGGCGGCAGCAATATGTCGCCAGTATGCTGGATAAAGTGAACATCATTTTGCCGCGTAACAAAGCGGATCCGTCACCTAAGGTGGCACTGGGCGGTAATCTGATCACCGAAATCTGGCTGGGCGTGAATTGCTATGATTTCTATGCCCGACATCAGGACGTACTGAAAAATCATCACGTTGAAACCGAAGTGCTGATGTATGAGATTAATAATTACATCAAAAAGCGGCTGAAAAATATCTACATCGGGCCGCCGGATTCGTTGCTCAATGCGCTGAATCAGGCGCTGGTGCGGCTTGAGGTGTTATGCCGCGCGGACATCGAACTGTACACGCCGCTGTTCCACCTGTTTAACATCCGCATGGCGCTGTACCCGACCGCGCGCTGGCCGGAGCTGGCGTTACCCCAAACGTAAAATGCCCGCGCCGCAGTTCATTAACCTGGATCAGCGGTGCGGGCTTTTTTATGCTTCGTTCTGCACCAGCGCAATCAGAGTGCAGGGTACCGGCGGGGTATTGCCGTCTTTGAGCACCACCAGTGTGTCGTTTTCGCGCACGGCAAACAGGGGCAGCACGCCGCTGTTTTTCTCCAGATAATCTATCCAGCCAAAACTCTCGTTGAGGTGTGTGGCTTTTATCACCGCACCTTTGGCCAGCAAAGAGCTGAGTTTCGAATAGGTCGCATCGCTGCTGAACAGCACTTCGTGACGCTGAAAACGGCTGTTTTCCTGCGAGCGTGCGCCTTTGAGTGCCGGACCGGATCGCACCGCAAACACCTTTTCGCGCCCGAAAATATGACCAAAATGATACACCGCCAGCGCGTTCTGATGGCGGTTCGGCGACAGCGCCAGCACCTGCGATACGCCGCTCAGATCGAGAAAGTTCTCTGCATGTTCCGACCACGCATTGCCGTAATAAGCCGGAATGCCGTCCATCCGCGCCTGCCGGTAATATTCCCAGCTGCTGTCAGTCAGCCGCACTGGAATATCCTGCTTCATCAGTACTTTTGCCAGCACCCGCGCTACGCTGTTCGCCCCGATAATCAGCACGCCGCGCGGCGTTTTTTGCTGTACCCGCAGCATGCGGGCAATTCCCCGGCTGGTCAGGCTTTGCAGCACTACGGTGCCGATAATAATGGCAAAGACCACCGTCACCAGTTTATCGGCCTGCGGATAATTCATGCGCTGTAAGGTCAGGGCGAACAGCGAACTGACCGCCGCCGCCACAATGCCACGGGGAGAAATCCAGCACAGCAGCAGGCGGTCGCGCCAGTGCAAAGAGGAACACCAGGTCGAGACGGCGATACACAGCGGTCGGGCGATAAACTGCACCACCAGCAACAAGCCAATCAGCGGCCAGCCCATATCAATTAGCGCGCCGATATCCAGACGCGCGGCCAAAATAATAAACAGAGCAGAGATAAGAATCGCTGAAAGTTCTTCTTTAAAGGCCAAGATCTCAGTGGTATCGACATCGCGCATGTTCGCCAGCCAGATGCCCATCACGGTGACGGTTAACATGCCGGATTCGTCGGCCAGTGCGTTCGACAAGCCGAATGCAGTCAGCATCACCGCCAGCACGCCGAGGTTTTGCAGATACGCGGGGATCCACACGCGACGCAGCGCCACGCCGAGAATGTAACCAAACAGGGAGCCCACAACCAGCCCGCAGGCCACCGTTTCCCCGAGCGTCCAGAAAAGATGTGTCAGCGATTCAGCGTGTTCGCGCAGGGTAATAAATTCAAATACCAGCAGGGTAAAAATCGCACCCACCGGGTCGATCACAATCCCTTCCCAGCGCAATACCTGGTTAATCGCCGCATTCGGGCGCACCACACGCATCAGCGGCGAAATCACTGTCGGCCCGGTCACGACCGTCACCGCACCGACCAGCGCCGCCAGTTCAGGTTCAAACCCCAGCAGCCACCAGCAGGCGAGGCTTATCACCACAAAAGTGACCAACATGCCGATGGTAACCAGATTGCGCACCACTCCGCCCAGGCCACGGACCTCATCAACTCTGAGCGTCAGCGCGCCTTCAAACAAAATAATGGCGACCGAAATCGACACCAGCGGAAATAACAGATCGCCAAACAGCGCGTCGGGCTGGATGACGTGAGTGACCGGACCCAGAACAACGCCGAGCAACAGTAAAGGCAAAATGGCGGGAATTTTTAATAACCACGCCAGCCACTGAGCCAGCAAAGATCCCAGTCCTATGATGACCAGCATCAGCGGGGCGGATAGCAGCATAATTTTTCCCTTTATTTATCCTAAAAAAATGTCGTCTTAGCACACTGCCAGTCACTTCACTATTTCGTCTGTGAAATGTTGCTTTTTTGTAAGTGTAGCTTACCTTTATGTTAGGGAATGGTAAGTCAAATTTCAGAATTTATTAAATTAAGTTTGAAGTAAGAAAATATTACTTCATGTGTTTTTACTCATCCTTGCTTCACTCATTTTGCTTGCGCTGACCCACAGGTCGCTTTATTCATTTCTCTTGATGGAATTGACTCATGAACAAGATTTATCGTCTGGTGTGGAGTGAAATCAGGTCTGCGTGGGTTGCCGCGCCTGAAACAACTAAAGGGCATCGCAAAGGATCCGGACGCACAAAACTGGCGGCTTCTCTGGCATTGGCCTTAACCGCGGGTCCGGCTTTTGCAGATGACGTGAACTGGGCAGATGTCTATCCGACGTATAATTTCCCGGTGCTGGCGAATTACGATGTACTGCGGGAAACCGGTTTTGCTTTTACCATTGACGGCGATACGGGCACTGCAACACATTACGCCGACGGCACGACGCTCAATATTTTGGGGCCGATCCCGACGATAACCGCAGGTACGAATGGCACAGCCACACCACTGCTGGTGCGCAACGGGCTGGCTGACAGCACCGGGACAGGCGCGGATCCGGGGCGGATCACCATGATTCAGGCCACGGACTCCAATAACGTCGTCACCCCCATTACCTCTGCCAATATTGATACCTTCAGCTATTCAACCAACGAAGCTACCCCGCAGCAAAATCAGGAACTGAACGTAGTGGTGCCGGGGTTGGATGGCAGTTACGCCGTCATTAAAGTCTATGACTCTTCGACGTTTTCTGCGCCGGGCACCTCGCTGGTCGGCGATCTGCCGCTGAATGTGTATGACGCGAACTCATTTCATATCTACAACAACTTCGGCATCGCCAGCGTGGCGGCTGTGGGCGGCACCGCCAATATTAATGTCGGTGCTGATACTAACGGCACCACACCGATTTCGGCGGCTGCGAACACTATCGATCTGCTGGCGAAAAATTCGACGCTGGCGAAAGCGGATGGCAGTGGTACAGCTGCGAGCGCTGTTAACTGGCAATCCGATAACTACGTGCATTTTGCGCCAGCGGCAGTGATCTCCGGGGATCTGCAAAAAGAAACGGCGGTCAGTTCGCAGTATAACGATTCAATCACCTTGCCTAACTACGTGCTGGTCGGCGGGCAGGTTGTGCAGGCCGGTTCCCGAACCTTCACCATCAATTCGGCGGCGGATATCGCCACGGTGAACAATTTCCTGCTGGGAACCAGCCGCGAAAACAGCCAGGTTCAGCTGTGGCTGACCGGCGGGGTGACATTACCGCCGGAAAATGGCGGGGCAGTGATAGATTCTCCGGTCATCGCGCAAAATACCTATAACGCGATTATTCAGAGCCTGCTCAGTGCTGAACAACAGAACCGCGTTGATCTGACCTATCACGTCTGGGACGACATGCTGGCCCATAACAACAATGCCACGCTGGGCACCGGCAGCCTGAACGTGATTTATGCCACAGGCGCTAACGCCACCGGCACCGTGACCAGTACCGGCAGCCTGGCGGTGGACGGCGCAACGGCAGTCATGCGCGGTGACAACGGCGCGGTGCTTACCAACGATGGCAATATCAACATCTGGCGCAGCAGCGGCTCAAGCCCGGCAGGTGTGGGCATGATGGCGACCGATGCAACGGCCACCAACAACGGCACGATTAATGCCGGGTTGTTCCTCGAAAAAGACGGCACCAACCAGAATGTCAGCAACCAGGGCACGATTGCCATGCAGGGGCTGGGTGCCAGTCAGCTGTTTAACTTAGGCTTTATCAACGTCGCGCTGACCGACGGCACTACTGATGGCGCGACCGGCATTCAGGCGCAGGGCACCACTGCGGCGACCAACAGTGGCACCGTCGCTGTCACCGGCAATACTCACAATACTGACGGACGCGCCAGCGGCTACGGCGCGGATATTTCCGGCGCAGCCACGTTCACCAACACCGCAGGCGGCAATATTTATGTCGGGACTACCCCGATTACGGCGACTACGCCTGCGGCTCCGACCAGTATGATCGGCGGTGCGGTACAGTCCGCCGCTATTCGCACCAGCAGCACCGGCGCGGTGACCAACAACGGAACCATCACCCTGGGCGCGCAAACGCGAAATGCGGTGGGGATACTGGTTAATGGCGGCACCGGTGCGGTACTTAACACTGGCACTATTAACGTGCTCGGGGTGCTCGGTGTAAACGGTGCGGCAGCGCAGAACTACGGGCTCTCAGCTATCGACACCAGCAACGTCACCAATACCGGCGCCATCCGCGTGTTCGGTGATAACAACGTGGCGATCAATTTGCTGGCGAGAACTGCCGCCGCGTCGGTGAATTCCACCATCGATGGGGCGATTACTGTCGGTGCCGCCGGGGATAGCGGCGGCAGCGATAATAACCCGTTTACCTACCGTAACTATGCCGTGTATGCCGAAGGGCTGAACGGTTTTCAGGCCACTGCGGACGTCGATTCTTCGATAAATCTGCTGTCCGCCGGGGCGATAGGCGCCCATGCGCGCGGTTCGGCGACCATTAACGTGGGGGCTAATGCGGTACTTAATTTTGGCAACACCAACCAAATTGGCTATTACGCCTACGGTGAAGCCGCCAAAATCAATCTGGGCAGCGCCATCATCGATGACAATGGCCAGGCGGGATCGATCCTGTTTGCTATCGACCATGGCGCGCAGTTTGACGGCAGTTCGGGTGGCGCAGGGCCGTATGTACTGACAGTGACCGGTACCGGTTCAACCGGCGTATTTGCCAACGGTCTGGATACCGGCGCAGACGGCCAGCCGGGCGGCGGAGATGATTCACTGACCACGCTCGATACCGGTTCGGCGACTATTCATGTCGGCGGCGAAGATGCAGTCGGGGTGAAAATCACCGGCGGCGCGACCGGCACCATCAATAACGGCGGCATTTTGCTGGAACATAACGACGCCACTGCCGTGGTGGTGGATGGTCGCAACTATGCCATTGACGGCACCAAAGGTGCCGGTGCGGATGCGCTGGCGACCAACGTGCTTTCAAAAGCGGATATCGGTACGACCGCCAGCCAGAGCGGCATCATAGGTTATGACGTTTCCTGGAAAGGTAAAGTTGACATTGAAAGCGACGGCATCAGTCTGGCGGGTAACAACAACATTGGTATCTACCTGCACGACGGCGGTATTGCCAATAACAACGCGCCGATTAATGTTAATGGCACCAACAACATCGGCGTGTACATTCAGGATCAGGGTACGCTGACCAACCTGCGTGATATTACCGTCACCGGCGCTGCCGGCAGCAATAATGTTGGCGTGAAAGTTCAGGGCGCAGGTGCGCAGGTCACGCAGCTCGGTAATGTGACAGCCAATGGCGGGCTGGCGGCGGTGCAACTGGTCAATGACGGCGCGTCTCTGGCGATCAGCGGCACCAATAACCACATCACTGCCAGCAATGGCGCAGACGGGATCCTGATGGATTTGGGGTCTGCCTCACTGACGGCCAGCAATACGCAAATTGATATCAGCGGTAGTGGCGCGGGGATCAACAACAAAGCCGATACGTCGAATATTAACCTGACAGACGTGACGATTAATGCGGCTGATGGCCCGGCAATTCGCACCGCCGTTACCTTTGACGCTGAAGGTACCGGCAACCAGCTTAATGTCTCTGGCAACGGCGCGGGCTTTGCCTTTGAAAAAGAAGACGGCACTAACACCACCGGTAATCTGACCATCGGCACCGGTTACACCATCGATGTGACCGGCGCGAACGGCAACGGGATCCTGGCCAAAACCGACGGCAGCGTCACCTCCGGTGCCAATATCACCATGGGTGCCACAGGCGGGGCGGCAATATCGGCGGTGGATTCCAGCGCGGTCACCAATAATGGCAACATTCAGACCAGCAGCAACACCAACACCAGTATTCTTGCCACCAATGCTGGCGCGTTCACCAATAACGGCACCATCAATGCCACCGGTGGCATCAATCCGCTGGCCTTAATTCGTATTAACGGCACGGCGGCAAACCGCACCATTATCAACAACGGCAGCATTACCGATGCCAGCCAGAATTCGGTGGTTATTGATGCCAGCGGGACGGCTAACAATACCGTTACTAACCAGGGCACGCTCAGTGCTGCCAGTAACACTGCGACGGCGTTACTGACGGGGAGCGGAAGTGACAATGTCACACTTTCCGGCACGCAGGCCACCACCGGACTGATTAATCTGGGTTCCGGCACGGATACCTTCACCTGGGACAGCGGAACGCTCGATGGCGCGGTGGATTTCACCGGCGCAGACGGCAATGACCGCGCCAACATTGGCGATGTTGATCTCACCTCTACGCGCCACATTCTCAGCGAAGGCGGCAGCAACAGCACACTGACTTTCACCAATACGCACGCGTTAACGGATCCCGCGCTGATCGGGTCGCTGACTGCGGATGATGTCGCCACCGCCACTAACATCGGTACCGGCTGGAGCACGCTGGCAGTGACCGGCACCTCTGCTGACGTACGTGTGGTGGATAATCTGCAACTTTCCGGCACGCCACTGATTCAGGTTACCGGCGGAGGGACTCTGCGCAGCGGTGACAATGTCACAGATCCGCAGTTTGCCAGCATTCGCAACTATAACGTCAGTACCGACGGTGCAGACAGCCTTCTGGTGTTTGACGGCCTTTCTGCCACACAAACCTATTCCGGCATTATCAGCGGCACCGGCGGGCTGGAACGTGCAGGTGGTGGAACCACCATTCTGACCGGTGAAAATACCTATACCGGCAATACACTGATCGACAATGGCGGCACGCTGCAACTCGGCGATGGCGGCGCGCCGGGTGCCTTGTCCGCGCAGACCAATATCACCGATAACGGCGTGCTGAACATCAATCAGTCCGATACGGTTAATCTGGGCGGCGCTATCAGCGGAACCGGTGCGTTCTACCAGACCGGCAGCGGCACCACGCGGTTAAGCGGTGCCAATACCTATCAGGGCGTGACGCTGGTCAACGGCGGCACCTTGCTGGTGAACGGTGATCAGCGCGACGCATCCGGTGATACCACTGTCGCCAGCGGCGCAACGCTTGGCGGGACTGGCACAATCGGCGGTAACGTCACCTTTGGCGCCAATACCACGCTGACGCCGGGCGACGGCGGCGCGGGCACGCTGAACATTAACGGCAATCTGGTGCTTTCTCCGACCACCAACAGTAAATATGAGCTCGGTGCGGTCACGGTCGCAGGCGGTCCGCTGAATGATTTCGTTAACGTTGGACAAAATCTGACGCTTGATGGTCAGCTGAACGTAACGCTTTCAGCGGGCGGTATCTTTGCGCCGGGTCTGTATCGTCTCTACAGCTATGGCGGCACGCTGACCAATAACGTGCTGGATGTGGTGACATTACCGACCAACAACCAGAGTACCTATGGCGTTCAAACGTCTATCCCCGGCCAGGTCAACCTGGTGCTGAGTGCGCCGACACCGGCGAGCACACTGCAATTCTGGGACGGCGATTTGATCGGTAGCAATCACGGCGACGGCACTTCGGGCAACAATGAGGTTGATGGCGGCACAGGCGTCTGGGAGTCACGGGAGCTTGACGACACCAATAACTGGACGACAGCCACCGGCTTTGGTAACGACCCGTGGAGTCAGGCGTCGTTTGCTATCTTCCAGGGCGCATCGGGTACCGTCACCATCAGTAATGCGTTCAACCCGGTAGTCACCGCCGGGATGCAATTCGACAGCGACGGATACGTGCTTAAAGGCGATCCGCTGTCCATTGTACGAACGGCCGATCTTTTACCTTCGCAGAATTATCTGGCAGAGGGTGAAACTGCTGCAGATGCGTATTTTGTGATACGCGTGGGGGCCGGGGACGACGGCGCTGACATAACGACGACAATCGACGCCAACCTGATCCCGGCTTCCGGTTCGACCGACCGGCTTAAATTGCTGAAATTCGATCCGGGACGCCTGATCCTGACCGGCGTTAACGGCTACACCGGCGGCACCGAAATTTATGGCGGCGTGCTGAACGTTTCTTCGGATCAAAATCTCGGGTTAGCCGGTACCTCGGTGCTGATTAACAACAACTCGGTGCTACAGGCGGGCGCTGATTTCACCACCGACCGGCCAATTTTCCTGAGCGAAATGGGTGGCGGCCAGTTTGACCTGTATGGTCATACCTTCACTCCGGCCGGGGTGATTGGCGGTCTGGGGCCACTGACTGTGTTTGATTCTGCGTCAGCGGGTAACAGCACGCTGGTACTTAACCGCGTGAATACCTATCAAGGCTCGACCACCGTGACCGGCAATAATGGCGCCAGCGTGGTGGCAGTTGATGCCAATACCACCGGCGTATTTGGGACACCGAACAGCGCCATTACGGTGAATCAGCAAGGTACGGTGAATTTCAACAATGACGCGAGTGCCGAAAACCACACCTTTACGCTCGACAGCGGTATTCTGACCTTCAACGATACCGCTTCGGCGGCAAACAGCGTGACCACCGCCACCAACGGCGCATTCGTGCAGTTAGGTGATAATGCCAGTGGCGGCAACGGGCAGTTTACGCTGGCTTCCGGCACGCAGATGGATCTCACCGGTCAGGCGGATGGCGGCAGCTCAACCATTAACAACAGTGGGATCGTGGGCTTTGCCGGACAGGCATCGGCTGCGGGCAGCACCATCGCCAACAACGCGGGCGGCGTGGTGAATATTGCTGACGCCACTGGCAGTACCTCAGTCGGTTCGCTTTCCGGAGCGGGGAATGTGGTGCTGGGCGCAGCGCAGCTTATCGAAGGTGCGCTCAATCTCAATGACGCCATCAGCGGCATTATCAGCGGCGTAAACGGCAGTCTGGCCAAAACCGGCACCGGTACGCTGACGCTTTCCGGCGACAATACCTATACCGGCGCGACCGATGTGCAGCAGGGCGTGTTGCTGGTCAACGGCAATCAGCAGGCGGCGACCGGTGCGGTCAGCGTGGCGTCTGGCTCGACTCTTGGCGGTAATGGCACGCTGGGCGGTAACGTCACAGTTGCGGATAACGGTCATCTGGCGGCGGGTGCAGATCTCAACAGCGTAGGCGTGCTGACCACCGGCGGTCTGACGCTGAATGAAAATTCACAAGTCGATTTCCAGTTCGGTCAGTCGTTTACCGCAGGCGGCAGTCTGAATGACCTGATTAACGTCAACGGTGATCTGAATCTGAACGGCAAACTGAATATTACCCAAACGCCGGGCGGTACGTTTGATGTAGGTATTTATCGCGTATTCAATTACACCGGCGCACTGACCGACAATACGCTGGATATCGGGAACGCCCCGGCAGCGGCAGACGATATGTACGTCCAGACCTCAATCGCTAATCAGGTCAATCTGGTGAACCGCACCGGCGTGATCCTGCGGTTCTGGGATGGCGCTGAAATGGCTAATAAAAATGACAGCCAGATCAACGGCGGCGACGGAATCTGGCAAAACAGTTCCGGCAACGACAACTGGACAACAGACGTCACTACCCCTGATGGTCGTTTTAACGCACCGTTCAGCGATAATTCCTTTGCTATTTTCGGCGGCGAAAAGGGCAATGTGACGGTGGATAACAGCCTGGGTGCAGTGATGATAAGCGGCGCGCAGTTTGCCACCGACGGTTATGTGATTAATAACGGCGTGATCACCACCAACACGGCGGATACACAGATCCGCGTGGGGGACGGCACAATTGAAGGCGCGAATTACGTGGCGACCATCAATTCGCAAATCGCAGGCAGCGGCGGTATCAATAAAACCGATGCCGGTACGCTGGTGCTAAATGGTGCGAATACCTACAGCGGCGGCACGGTGATTTCCGCCGGTACGTTGCAGGTTTCTGCAGACAATAACTTCGGGCAATCCGGCACGGGGCTGGCCTTCAACGGCGGTACGCTGCGTTACGGCAGTGCTTTTGATACCAGCCGTGCAGTCACCCTGCAAACCGGCGGCGGTACGGTGGATACCCACGGCAATAACGTGTCGCTCAACGGTCTGCTGAACGGCAATGGCGCGCTGACCAAAACCGGCGACGGCACCCTGACGCTGACCGCTGATAACACCTACACCGGCGACACCACAATCAGTAAAGGGAACTTACAGCTGGGTAACGGCGGTGAAACGGGCAGCATCATCGGCAATATCGCCGATAACGCTGTGTTGCAGATCAACCGTTCCAATCTGCTGACTCTGCCGGGGAATATCTCCGGTACCGGGCAGGTGTGGCAGCAAGGCAGCGGCACCACGGTACTGGCGGGCAGCAATACCTACTCTGGTATCACGCTGGTGCAAAGCGGCACCTTGCTGGCGAATGGCACCAATACGCTTAGCGCCAACTCTACCCATATCGTCAGCGCGGGGGCGTTGCTCGATACCGGAGGTAACAGCCAGACTGTGGGCTCTGTGGTTAACCAGGGCACCATTAATCTGCGCGGCGGCGATGTCGGTTCAACGCTGACGGTGAACGGGGATTATGTCGGTATGAACGGCGTGATGAAAATCGCCGCTCAGCAGCACAGTCCTGGTGTGGCTGACCGTCTGGTGATCAACGGCGGCACAGCAACCGGCGTCACCCGTCTGGATATCGATGTCAGTCAGCTCGGCGAGCAGACCACCGGCGACGGTATTACCGTAGTTGAGGCGCAAAATGGCGCAACGACTACGGCTCAGACCACCAAAGATGCTTTCACGTTGGGAGCTGATCATCTCGATGCGGGTGCATTCCAGTACCGTCTGTTTGCTGCTAACGCTCAGGGCGCGGGAGAAGACTGGTTCCTGCGGGCGAGCTATCGTCCGGAAGTGCCGGTGTTCGACGGTCTGGCGAGCATGGCCCGTCAGGCAGACCTTGCGGTGCTTGGCACCTTGCATCAGCGCGTAGGTGATGAAAAACCGTATGACGCCGCCACGCCGGAAGATCAGGAAGGGCGTTTCTGGGCGCGTTACATTGCTCAGTCCACCCATCAGAGCCTGAACGATGCGACGTCCACTCAGTCGGATTCGCGGATGAACGGGATGCAGGCCGGTGTTGATCTCTATCAGGATCAAAGCTGGCGCGCAGGGGTTTACACCACGGTACTGGATATCGACACCAACTATCAGGGCGCAAATTCCGGCGGCTATGGCCCGGCGGGTTATACCTCCGACACCGCGTTCTATCTCGGTGGTTACGCGACCTGGACGGCGGACAACGGTTTCTACGTCGATAACGTCTTGCAGTACGGTAATCACAGTATCGATCTCACCATGCCAGGCAGCCACGACTCCCTCAGCCCGGACGGCAATACTTATATTGCTTCCGTCGAAGTGGGTAAACCGTTCCAGTTCGGTGACAGCAGCTGGGCGCTGGAACCTCAGGCGCAACTTATCTGGCAGCACAGTGATTTCGACAGCGTGATTATTCCGGGTGATGCGAAAACTCGTGCCTCGGTCAGCGCGGATGATGCGGTGATTGGCCGTCTCGGGGTGCGTCTGACCACGCAATATGACACCGAACACGGCACCGTGAAGCCTTACGTGCGGGTTAACTTGTGGCAGGAACTGTCAGATGGCAGCGACACCACCACCTACGTGAATACCAGTAACAACGCCGGTGAAACCTCGCTGACGTCCGATCAGCGTTACAGCAGCACCGAAGTGGCGCTGGGTGCGACCTGGGCGGCAACCAGTGAAGTGCAGGCGTATACCGAAGTGGGTAAAAGCTACCAGAACGGCGGCTCGAAAAGTCAGATTTCTAATGACGTGAGCGGCACGGTGGGTATCAAAATCCGCTTCTGATATCCGAACCAAAAGGGCAGGGACGCCCGGTTTTACCGCATTGGTTTGATAACTGAACCGCAGGATTGCCGGAAAGCAGCCATAAAAAAAACCCGTGAATTCACGGGTTTTTCTTTTTTTATTCAGCGCGGGCGCTAAACGTCAGACTCATTTTTTCTTATAAACGTCAGCAGTACCGTGGATTTTGTTATTGGTGTTGCCTGATGTTAATACGAAGACGTCGCCGCCTTTCTTGTCAGCCTGCTTGGACAAGTCTTCAATCGCGCCAGACTGAGAGGTTTTATTCGAGGTGCTGATTGTGCCGATTTTGGTGTACTGAGCTTCAACTTTTTTGAACTCGGTTTTTTTCATCATTTCAGCAGAGAACGCGCTGGAAGAGATCAGACCTGCAAGAGCTACTGCCAGTACTACGCTAATTTTTTTCATATATGCCTCAAATATCAGAATGCCCATAAAGGGAAGAAACTGCGCTTGCCTTAAGCGAATTTATAATTACCCTGTTAGCGATAAACCCTGTCGTGAAACAACGATTTATCACTCACGATAAGTAATAGCCAATAAAGTTAATAATTTCAAGGCTGAAACAAAAATTTGAGCGCCAGGTTCGCTTTTTAGCTGTTTATCCTGCCTGAGGAACATATGTTTTCACTCGAATCACTGGATGCACTCATCAGAGCGCACGGATTACTGATCATGACGCCGCTGGCCATACTGGAAGGGCCGGTGGTGACGGTCATTGCCGGTTATTTTGCGCGTCTTGAGTATTTCAGCCTGACGGCGATTTTTGCCGTGGTTATCGGCGGGGAAGTCTTTGGAGATCTGCTTTTTTACTCGCTGGGACGCTGGGTTATCAGAGCAGACGGACAACCGCCGGGCTGGCTGGCGCGCCTCGGGCTGACGCAGGAACGGCTGGAAAAAGTGGTGCGGAGTTTTGACCGCAAAGGCGGGCGCATGCTGGTGCTGGGTAAACTGACCCATTCCGCAGGCGCGCTGGTGCTGACCGCCGCCGGTATGGCGCGAATGCCGCTGGTGCCTTTTCTGTTCTATAACATTGTGGCGGCTATTCCCAAAACTCTGTTTCTGCTGGGAGCGGGCTGGATGTTCGGCGATATCATCGCACAGGTGAACGACTGGCTTGCCTACGCCTCCCTCGGTTTGTTTATCCTTCTGGCCGTGCTGGGTGTTATCTGGCTTAAGTCTAAGCAATGATCACCGTAAGAGGTATTGCCCGCCGCTGTGAGCCCTTGCATATTGAAAAGGGGGCTGACCGTAAGGAGAGGGACGGAATTGCACGCTTTTTCATCTGGTTACAAAAAACACACTTTTTAGTACAAAATCTCATTTCTCACGCAATCTGTTGCAAATCCTCATACTCAAATTCTTTCCAGTCAGTGACTCAACTGATATCAATTATCATTAATAATTTGATAATGCTTCTTGTTGCTGGAGTCACTTTTGTTAGCCACCTTTATTATTGGTCTGCGTGAGGGCCTGGAAGCCGCGCTGATCGTCGGCATTATTGCGGCCTTTTTACGTAACAACAGCAAAAGTCTTTTTGCGATGTGGGTGGGTGTCGTGCTGGCGCTGGTGCTCTCAGTAATTGTCGGCATTGCGCTGGAAATGACAGAGTGTGCCTTGCCGCAGGCCAGTCAGGAAGGGATGGAATCGGTCATCGGCGCGGTGGCGGTGTTCTTTGTGACCGGCATGATTATGTGGATGAACACCCACGCTCACAACATGAAAAAGGAGCTGGAAACCGACGCCGCCGAGGCAATCAGCCAGTCCAGTGCCTGGGCACTGGCCAGCATGGCGTTTCTGGCGGTGCTGAAAGAGGGCTTTGAAACCAGCGTGTTCCTGCTGGCGACCTTTTCGGTGGCGCAGTCCGCGATGTGGGCCGCGGTCGGGGCGGTCATCGGCCTTATCGTGGCGGTGATTATCGGTTGCGGCATCTATTTTGGCGGCATCCGCATCAATTTATCGCGCTTCTTCCGCTTTACCGGTCTGTTCCTGATCCTGGTGGCGGGCGGACTTATCATCACTTCACTGCAAACCGCACATGAGGCGGGCTGGCTGAATATCGGTCAGCAGCGTATCGCCGATCTTTCATGGCTGGTTCCGCCGGGTACCATCCGCTCGGCGCTGATCACCGGCGTGCTGGGCATCCCGCCTGATCCGAATCAGATCCAGACCGTGGCGTGGCTGCTGTATATCGGTATTGTTTCGGTGATGGTTTACTGGCCTGCGCACCGCCGTCCGGCACCGGTAAAAGCGGCGCGTCTGTCACTGGCTTTCGCCGGTGTGATGGCGCTTGCCGCACTGGCACTGTTTCTGTTTTATCCCCCGTTTACCCTGCAATTGCCGGGCAACGCGCCGCTGGTCAGCAGCGCGGAGCAAACGCCTGCCGGTCAGGTTCAGCTTCTCGTGACCGCCGGGAACGGCTATCGGCTCAGTGTGCAATCCGCCGCTGGCAAGATAACGCAGATAACGCTTCCGGCCGATGCCGCTATCCCCGGCGAACGGGCGGGTCTGCCAACACGCGAATGGAATATCAAAAAATCTGTGACACCCGCCCAGGCACCGGACGTGGTGACGCTGGATCAGGTGGTGGCGCTTTACGGTAACCGTATCCCCATTGGCCTGAATCCGGCCATGCATCCGGGGCCGTATCAGGCGCAGTGGACGGTGCATTGCAGCGTTCAGGCTTCTGCCGCCGGTGACGCTTTACTCGACGCCAGCGGGCACGCCGAAGAAGTCATCACGCTTTCCGGCAGCGGCCTGCAATCATCGCGCACGGTGACAGTCCGCACGCCGACTGATGAGGTTTCTGCCTGCAACTGGCAGGTGAGCAGTGCCTGGCAGCAGCGCGTGTCAGACGCCCTGCAACAGCATGAGATTTATCAGGACAACTATCGTTTCTGGGCTTATATGCTGCCTGCTTTGCTGGCGGCACTGGCCCTGATTTTTGCTGTATCTGCACTGCGGGTTTTACTGAAATTCCGTAACGAACGGTCATCTGTCATCAGGGAATATGACCTGTCTTTCGGTTCCCAATCACACACCCATTTGCCAAAAAATAAAGGATAAGAAATTCATGCGTACGAAGAATTTTAAGAAAAAAGAATCGCTGATGACCGCTGCGGGCCTGACCGCATTGCTGATATTTTCGCTGGATGCACCCGCCAGTGCCGCTCAGGCACCGGTAAAAGAGGGCGTATCGCAGGTGAATATCACCATGACCGGTGACAAGGGCGGCAGTTGTGTGGTGGCGAGCAATTCGGCAAAAGCCGGTCCGGTAACGTTTAACGTGGTCAATAAAACCGCGACGGCAATTACCGAACTGGAGCTGCTGAGCAACAACCGTATTCTTGGCGAAAAAGAGAATCTGGCTCCGGGGCTTCCGGCGGTTAAATTCACCCTGACGCTGGATGGCGGCAAATATCAGATTTACTGCCCGGGCGCAGAACATGAGATGACTGACTTTACCGTGACCGGTAAAAGTGCCGCACAACCGGCGGGCAGCACAGCCACTATTCTGGCGCAGGGCACCAAAGATTACGCCACCTACGTCAATGGTGTGGTCGATGCGATGGTCGTCGCGGTTAACCGTCTGAAAGCAGATATCGATGCCGGTGACCTGGCGACGGCCAAAGCGGATTACGCCAAAGCGCGTCCGTTCTACGAGCGTATCGAATCTGACGTTGACGGTTTTGTACTGCCGGGCTTCAAGGCGACCGATAATTCCGGCAACCTTGATTACCTGATCGACATGCGTGCTTCAAATCTGGATCCGAAAGCGGGCTGGCACGGCTTCCACGCCATCGAGCGTGACCTGTTCGGTCAGGGCAAAATCACGCCTGAAACCAAACAGCTGGCGGCTGAATTGCAGAGAAATGTCGCGCAGCTCGATACGCTGACCAAAGCCCTGACCTACAAACCGGAAGATTTAGCCAACGGTGCCGCAGATCTGCTGGAAGAAGTCCAGAACACCAAAATCAACGGCGAAGAAGAAGCCTTCAGTCACTTTGATCTGGTCGATTTTGCCGGTAACGTCGAAGGCGCCCAGCAGGCGTTTGCTTTCCTGCAACCGGGCCTGGAAAAAATCGATCCGGCGCTCACCAGGCAGGTGGCCGCGCAATTCGCTGCTGTCCATACGTTGTTGGAAACCTACCGTGATGCCAGCGTCCCTGGCGGATACAAATATTACACCGCTGAACTCAAAGCTTCTGATGCCGCGAAGCTGAGCCGTTCTATTCAGGCGTTGCAGGAACCTCTGTCTAAAATCGGTGAGAAAGTAGCGGCAAATAAAGGAGCCTGATGAATGAGTGAACAACGCGAACCGGCCAGGGAGGCCGGTAAGTTCTCCCGCCGTGATTTACTCAAGGGGGCTGTAGCCGGTGCCAGCGGACTGGCGATCCCAACAGTCGCCCACGCGCACGGTCAGGCGGTGGCAGCACACGACCCTGATGACAGAATCGATCTGTCGCGCCAGTATCCGTTCTACGGTAACGGCGGGCAGGTGGGTGTCACCACGCCGCCACAGCGGCATATCATGTACATGACCTTTGATCTGACCACTGCCAGCCGTCAGGATTTGCAGGTCTTGTTGGCACGCTGGTCATCGGCGATTGCGCAGTTAATGAAAGGCGGCATTATCGGTCAGGTGGAACCGGCGCGTGACAGCGGCGTGGGCATGGATACCGGCGAGGCGATGGATCTCGGTCCGGCGTCACTGACCGTTACCGTCGGACTGGGTCCGCGCGTCTTCACCGACACCTTCGGGCTGGCAAAACAAAAACCGCAGCTGATGCGCGAGCTGATGCAATTGCCGAGTGACGATATGCAGCCGGAACTGACCGGCGGCGATCTCTCGTTGCAGGCCTGTGCCGACGATCCACAAGTGGCTTATCACGCCATCCGCGATTTAGCGCGTATCGCCAAAAGCACCGGCGCGGCGGCGACCCGCTGGACGGTGATGGGCTTTGGCCGCGCGTCAGCCGGTAAAGGGCAATCCACGCCGCGTAACCTGTTCGGCTTTAAAGACGGCACCCGCAACATCACCGAGAAAGCAGATTTCGACAAATATGTCTGGATCAAAGATGGTGGTCCGGCCTGGCAACAGCAGGGCAGTTATCAGGTGGTGCGGAAAATCAAAATTCACATTGAAAGCTGGGATACTGACCGGGTCAGCGACCAGAATAACGTTTTCGGACGCCATAAGGTTTCCGGTGCGCCACTGACCGGCACCAGAGAGTTTGATACTCCGGAATTCACCAAAAAAGACGCCGATGGCAATCTGGTGATCCCGGCGACCGCGCATATCAGTCTGGCGGCACACGAGAACAACGCGGGGATTAAAATCCTGCGCCGTTCTTATAATTACACCGACGGCCTGAACAATATGGCGCAGCTCGACGCCGGACTGCTGTTTATCAGCTACCAGAAAGATCCGGCGCAGTTTGAAGCCTTGCAGACGAAACTCGGCGCATCCGACGCGCTGAACGAATACATCTCGCACATCGGTTCCGGAATGTTCTTCGTGCCACCAGCTCCAAAAGAAGGTTCGTATATCGGGGCGGAGATGTTTGAGGTTTAAAGCTCATACTCACCATAGAAAAACAAAGACCCCGTGACAGCGGGGTTGAATTCAAATTATGTCTATCCCCCTTTGTGCCGCAGTACAGCTAATCCCCACCACGAATAATGAACGGAGTTTTCGGTGAATTTTCCGCTTCAGACAGATAAATTGGCAAACATTGATGAGTGCCCATGAGACAGACTCAGGCCATGGTTCGAATTGCCTGATCGCCACAAATGCCTGCTCAGTTCCAGAAACGGACATCACGCGCAGGCATACTGCAACTGAACCGAAGTTGATCCAGTTGAATGCGAGTGCGGCATTTTTTTTGAGAAACATAAAGCCTCATCCCGGCCTGTTTATGGTCCGAAATTCTCAATGCTTACGTATCCATTTTTCTTATATAAAGTTCCCATTTGGGCGCAGAGTTGAAGCCTGCCACTTGCGTTTCATGTCAGTGTCATGTTGCTGTCAGGTTCTGATCGTGGTGCGGTGGGCAGGCTCCGGTAACATTGTCCACTGACAACCCATTACACGGAGATAGACAATGAGTGACACGAATAAATACAGAGCTTTTCGCCTTGAACGAGCCTGGTCGCAAGAACAGCTTTCCGAATTGTCAGGTCTGAGTACACGTACTGTGCAGCGGATAGAGAACGGCGAGCGGCCAAGTCTGGAAACATTGAGCGCCTTAGCAGCGGTGTTCGAGGTGAGCGTTTCGGAGCTTTCTGCTCAGGAAAATGCCGGGGAAAACGCGCTGGATGAGCGAATTACCGAAACGAGAAACAGGGTTGCCGAAGAGGGCCGGTTTTACCGCTCCATCATTACGGCGCTCGTCGTCTGTATACTGCTTTTCATGCTCAACCACTTCACCTCTCCTGCTAGCGATTGGTCGCTATGGGTAGCGGTTATCTGGTTTGCGTTGATTGCGGTACGGGGCGTGAGGATATTTTTGTTGAGAGGTCTCATTGGCAAATGGCAGAAAAAGAGGCTGCAATATCTGCTGCGAAAATAATACAGGGCGAGGGGTCAGGATTAAAACGCTTAATTCTGACCAGCAGACAATGTGAAACACCACTTCAGAATAGATATCTTGGAATACCGGTATGTTGGTTATTAACTCAAGCTGCGCCGGGAGATCCTCGGTGGAAGCTATTGTGCAGGAGCGGACGTTGCTAAGTCCGCAACGCATTAATTAGAGGGGAGCAGGTCAGTTATGGAAAATGTCGTGTTGCCATATGTTTTTTTAGGTTGTTTATCAAAGATGATTTAGCGAGTATTTACGACAACAAAAATCAGGAGGTTGTACTGTGCGGATAACTGAAATTGATCACATTCATGTATATGTCAAAGACATTGAACAAGCAGAACACTGTTATAACGAAATCCTTGGTTTCTCTCGGGATAACTCGCTCTACTTCTGGTTTGAACAGGGAGGGCCGTTGGTTATAAAGAACAATGGAGCATCACTTTCCCTTTTCCGCAGAAAAAATCAGCACCCTGGTCATACAATGGCATTCAGTGTAGGGGCAACAGCATTCATTGAGCTGATACCGACCCTCAAGGACAGAAGAATCGCTTTCACCGTCGGTGACCATGCTGTATCTATGTCCATATACTTTAGTGATCTCAGTGATAATAAGATTGAAATTACGACTTACGAATACCTTAACGCAAAGCAGATACTCGACAGTGCCGCATAGCGGCACCAGCTTACCAGATCCCCGTCGATTAATTCCCCACAGTGCTAATGATGTCTTACAAACTTCCGATCTTCGCTCACAGCGGACCTTCAGTGTCACGTGTTTGTCTGCTGTGTGCCAGGAGCGGACCTTAATAGTTGAGCATTCAGTAAAACGACCATTCTAGCGAGGATATGATTTATCGAGTGTCATGTTTTAGAATCAATCGATTATCTTCAGCTGATGGGATGAAGTGGAATACTAAATCTGGCCACCTGAATAGAGGTGATATCATCGCCTCATAGTCAAAACAGGTGACATTATGACCGGACGTAACAGACGCAATTTTAGCCCCGAGTTTCGCCTCGAAGCTGCCCAGCTTATACTCGATCAGCACTACAGCGTTGCCGCCGCTGCAACAGCAATGAATGTCGGTAAATCCACGATGGATAAATGGGTTCGCCAGCTTAAAGAAGAACGCGCAGGGAAATCCCCAAAGGCCTCTCCGATGACGCCTGAGCAACTTCGCATTCGTGAATTAGAAAAACGACTACAACGTGTTGAAATGGAAAACGATATATTAAAAAAGGCTACCGCGCTCTTGATGTCAGACTCCCTGAACAATTCTCGTTAGTTGAGAAACTCAGGACGCGGTTTCCTGTTGCCTTTATTTGCAATGTGTTCGGGATCCATCGCAGTAGCTATCGGTACTGGCTAAGCCGACCGCAGAAACCTGATGCAAAACACATCGTTATACTTAGCCTGGTTCGTGAAGTTCATCATGCCAGTAATGGCTCTGCGGGGGCCCGGAGCATTGCCGATATGGTCAGCGCAAAAGGTGTTCCGTTGAGTCGCTGGCGGGCCAGTAAGATAATGAAAGAGCTGAATATTATTAGTTGCCAGCAACCGGAGCATCGCTACAAAAAAGCCACAAAAGAGCATGTGGATATCCCTAATCATCTGGATCGCCAGTTTGCAGTAACGGAACCTAATCAGACCTGGTGCGGCGACGTGACCTACAGTGTGCCCGGAGTTCAGGGCGAGCATGGACGCTCAAATGAACCACGAGTCTGTCTGGAATATTGAACCGGTAACTC
>NZ_RAHH01000042.1 GCF_003602095.1 Rahnella woolbedingensis
AAGGGTCCATGTTGAGCATGAACCCTTTTTACACGAGCCACCGGATCGGTCAACTGATCCTTAAACGATCGGCATTAGGCATAAAGCCTCCGTTGATTGTGCAACAATATCGTAATTACATATTTGCGATCATGTCGTCGGCAAACTCGCTACATTTGCGCAGCTTAGCGCCTTCCATCAGACGTTCGAAATCGTAAGTCACAGTTTTGTTGGCGATAGCGCCTTCCATGCCTTTAACGATCAGGTCTGCGGCTTCGAACCATTCCATATGACGCAGCATCATTTCTGCGGACAGGATGATTGAACCCGGGTTCACTTTGTCCTGACCGGCATATTTCGGTGCAGTACCATGAGTTGCTTCGAACAGTGCACAATCAGAACCGATGTTTGCACCCGGTGCAATACCGATGCCGCCAACCTGCGCCGCCAGGGCGTCGGAGATGTAGTCACCGTTCAGGTTCATACAAGCGATGACGTCGTATTCAGCAGGACGCAGCAGGATTTGTTGCAGGAACGCATCCGCGATTACGTCTTTAATGATGATGTCTTTGCCGTTGTTCGGGTTCTTGATTTTCACCCATGGGCCGCCATCGATCAGTTCTCCGCCGAACTCTTCGCGCGCCAGCTGGTAGCCCCAATCCTTGAAGGCACCTTCGGTGAACTTCATGATGTTGCCTTTGTGAACCAGAGTCAGTGAATCACGATCGTTGGTGATGGTGTATTCAATCGCTGCGCGAACCAGACGTTTGGTCCCTTCTTCGGAGCAAGGTTTGATACCGATACCACAATCTTGTGGGAAACGGATTTTCTTCACGCCCATTTCGTCTTGCAGGAATTTGATCACTTTATCTGCTTCAGCAGAACCGGCTTTCCACTCGATACCTGCATAGATATCTTCAGAGTTTTCACGGAAGATAACCATGTCGGTGTCTTCAGGACGTTTAACCGGGCTTGGTGTGCCGGTGTAATAACGAACCGGACGCAGGCAGATATACAGGTCGAGTTGCTGGCGAAGTGCCACGTTCAGGGAGCGAATGCCGCCGCCAACCGGAGTGGTCAGTGGGCCTTTGATAGCAACACGGTAATCACGGATCAGGTCCAGAGTTTCTTCTGGCAGCCACACGTCCTTGCCGTACAGTTCTACGGATTTCTCGCCGGTGTAGATTTCCATCCAGGAGATTTTACGCTCGCCTTTATAGGCTTTCTGAACAGCCGCATCAACGACTTTGATCATAGCTGGCGTCACGTCAACACCGATGCCATCACCTTCGATAAATGGGATAACAGGATTATTAGGAATGACCAGTTTACCCTGAGCGTCTACTGTAATCTTTTTACCTTCAGCCGGAACAACTACTTTGCTTTCCATTAACCTCTCCTTCGAGCGCATTTTTGTTAAAAATTTGTAAGATGCCGGACGATATTACTCGAATATTTCTCGCTAGCCAATCCGAAACATTTTTCAAGTATAATGCGCTAATTCTCTCTAACTTCAATGCCTATGAACCCGCTATCTTTTAAAAATCACAACGTTAAACGTTTCAGCAAAAGGCCTGCCAAAGAACAATCCGCCCCAAAAGGGCCGAGAAAGGTGATTCTTTTCAATAAACCGTTTGATGTCCTGCCACAATTCACTGATGAAGCAGGTCGGGCGACACTTAAAGATTACATTTCGTTAACAGATGTTTATGCCGCGGGCCGCCTGGATCGCGACAGCGAAGGTTTACTGGTGCTGACCAACGATGGCAAACTGCAGGCTGCGCTGACCCAGCCGGGCAAACGCACCGGAAAAATCTATTATGTTCAGGTCGAAGGCGTTCCGGATGACGCTGCGGTAAAAGCGCTGCGCGAAGGCATCACCTTAAAAGATGGTCCGACATTGCCTGCGGGCGCGGAAATTATCGATGAGCCGGAATGGTTGTGGCCACGTAATCCGCCAATCCGCGAGCGCAAAGCTATCCCGACGGCGTGGTTGAAAATCACGTTATACGAGGGAAGAAACCGTCAGGTGCGCCGCATGACCGCCCATGTCGGATTCCCGACGCTGCGCCTGATCCGCTTCAGTATGGGCGAATACACCCTCGGCGACTTACAACCCGGCCAATGGAAGGAAATTCCACATGTTTAAACCGCACGTTACCGTCGCCTGCATCGTTCAGGCACAGGGAAAGTTTCTGGTTGTCGAAGAAACCATCCACGGAAAAGTCACCTGGAATCAGCCTGCCGGCCATCTCGAAGCCGATGAAACTTTAGTCAGCGCCGCAAAACGTGAGCTGTATGAAGAAACGGATATCTGCGCCGAGCCGCAGTTTTTCCTCGGTTTGCATCAGTGGCAGGCCCCGGACGCCACGCCGTTCCTGCGTTTCGCTTTTGTGATCGACCTGCCTGAAATGCTGGAAACCGCACCCCAGGATGATGATATTGACCGTTGCCGCTGGGTGACTGCCGAAGAAATTATTGGCTCTGCACAACTGCGTTCGCCGCTGGTGGCGGAAAGCATTCGCTGTTACCAGCAGTCGCCGCGTTATCCTCTGGAAATTCTGCACAATTTCAACCTGCCTGAATAAATCCCCCTTCCGGTTGCCGCCTTGCCGTGAATCAGCGATGCAGCAACCGGCCTGACGTGATAAAATTTTGCGCTTCACGATTTACCTCGCGTGAAATTTTAGTAAAGCAGCACCTCTCTGTTCGGGTTTCTGCGGTGTTCGGGTTTCTTTGAAGTTCGGGTTTCTGTGAAATTGAAGTTCGGGTTTCTGTGAAATTTAAGTTGCGCGCGGCCTTCATCCTCGTGGGACAAGCATCAGAAAAAACACCGTCAGTACCGGGCAATTAATTCATGTGTTTCGGGACTATTATGTCTGACAACAGCCAGAAAAAAGTGATCGTCGGGATGTCCGGCGGTGTCGATTCCTCTGTCTCTGCGTACCTTCTGCAACAGCAGGGCTACCAGGTTGAGGGCCTCTTCATGAAAAATTGGGAAGAGGATGACGACGAAGAATATTGCACAGCTGCAACCGACCTCGCTGATGCGCAGGCCGTGTGCGACAAGCTGGGCATTGAACTGCACACCGTGAATTTCGCGGCGGAATATTGGGACAACGTGTTCGAGTTATTCCTTGAGGAATACAAAGCCGGACGCACGCCAAACCCGGATATTCTGTGCAACAAAGAAATCAAATTCAAAGCCTTCCTGGAGTTTGCGGCAGAAGATCTGGGCGCGGATTACATCGCGACCGGCCACTACGTGCGCCGCCAGGATATCGACGGCGTCAGCCATTTGCTGCGCGGCGTTGATGGCAACAAAGATCAGAGCTATTTTCTCTACACGCTCGGTCACGAACAGGTCGCACAAAGCCTGTTTCCGGTCGGTGAACTGGAAAAACCAGAAGTTCGCCGCATCGCCGAAGAACTGGATTTAATCACCGCGAAGAAGAAAGACTCAACCGGCATCTGCTTTATCGGCGAGCGCAAATTCCGTGACTTCCTTGGCCGCTATCTGCCTGCACAACCAGGCGTGATTAAAAGCGTTGACGGTCAGGTGATGGGACAACATCAGGGTCTGATGTACCACACGCTCGGCCAGCGTAAAGGGCTGGGCATCGGCGGCCAGAAAGACGGCAGCGAAGAGCCGTGGTACACGGTGGAAAAGGATGTGGAAAACAACATTCTTTATGTCGCACAAGGTCACGAACATCCGCGCCTGATGAATGTCGGCCTGATTGCCCAGCAGTTGCACTGGGTTGATCGCAAAACGCTGACCGCGCCGCTGACCTGTACGGTGAAAACCCGTTACCGTCAGGAGGATATTTCTTGTGTGGTGACACCGCTGGGGGATGACCGCATCGAGGTGCGTTTTGATGCACCGGTTGCCGCCGTGACACCGGGTCAGTCTGCGGTATTTTATCAGGGTGAAATCTGTCTTGGAGGCGGTATCATCGAACAGCGCCTGCCGCTTCAGGCCTGATACGCGGTAAATATATCGTTGAATACGGGACGCTTTCGGGCGTCCCGCGTTATTTCTGCCCGACTATGACGCCCTGCACTGATTCCGAACTGTGTTTAGAGGCAGTTTTATGGCATGATCTGTCGCCATGAATTTGGGCTATTTCATTGTCACTGCGTCTCATCGTTTCAAAACGCTTACAGGAGTAAACGTGGCTAAAAATTATTACGACATTACGCTGGCTTTGGCGGGGATCTGTCAGGCAGCGCGCCTGGTTCAGCAACTGGCGCACGAAGGCCATTGCTCACAGGAAGAAATGTCAGTGTCACTGCGCAGCCTGCTGGAGATGAATCCGGCCTCAACGCTGGCAGTTTACGGTAATAATGAAGCCAATTTGAAGATGGGACTGGAGACACTGCTGGGTGTGCTGAACGCCAACCGTCAGGGGCCGGGCGCTGAGTTAACGCGTTACGCACTGAGCCTGATGTTGCTGGAACGTAAGCTCTATGCCAATAAAGCCGCCATGAATCAGCTAGGTGAACGTATCGATCAGCTAGACCGCCAGCTGGCGCATTTCGAGCTGGAATCCGAAACGATGATTAGCTCCCTGGCCTCGATTTATGTCGATGTGGTCAGCCCGGTCGGTCCGCGCATTCAGGTCACCGGTTCACCGGCCATTTTACAAAACACGCAGGTTCAGGCCAAAGTTCGCGCCATTTTACTCGCCGGTATCCGTTCTGCGGTGCTGTGGCACCAGGTTGGCGGTGGCCGCCTGCAACTGATGTTTTCCCGTAATCGCTTGTTTGAACAGGCGAAAAATATTCTCGCTCATTGTTAATAAGATCCCAGGAGTTGCTACCGATGGAATTATCCTCACTGACCGCCGTTTCCCCCGTTGATGGACGCTACGGTGATAAAGTCAGCGCGCTGCGTACTATTTTCAGCGAATTTGGCCTGCTGAAATTCCGTGTGCAGGTTGAAGTACGTTGGCTGCAAAAACTGGCAGCCTGTGCAGAAATCAAGGAAGTTCCTGCTTTTGATGCCGACGCAAACGCTTTCCTCGACCAGATCGTGGCGAATTTTGATGTTAATGACGCTCAGCGCATTAAAGATATCGAAAAAACCACCAACCACGACGTCAAAGCGGTTGAGTATTTCCTGAAAGAAAAAGTAGCCGCCATCCCTGCCCTGCACGCGGTGTCTGAATTCATTCACTTCGCCTGTACTTCTGAAGACATCAATAACCTGTCCCACGCGCTGATGCTGCAAACTGCACGTCAGGACGTTGTGCTGCCTTACTGGAAGCAGATTATTGATGCCGTGAAAGGTCTGGCGCACAAGTACCGCGATATTCCGCTGCTGTCCCGTACCCACGGCCAGCCTGCGACGCCATCCACTATCGGTAAAGAGCTGGCAAACGTCGCTTACCGTATGGATCGCCAGTTCAAGCAGTTGCAAAACGTCGAAATCCTCGGCAAAATCAACGGCGCTGTTGGCAACTACAATGCTCACATTGTGGCGTACCCGGAAGTGAACTGGCACCAGTTCAGCGAAGAATTCGTGACCTCTCTGGGCGTGACCTGGAACCCGTACACCACACAGATCGAGCCGCATGACTACATCGCCGAACTGTTTGACTGCGTGGCGCGTTTCAACACCATCCTGATCGACTTCGACCGCGATATCTGGGGTTACATCGCCCTGAACCATTTCAAACAACGCACCATCGCTGGCGAAATTGGTTCTTCCACCATGCCGCACAAAGTCAACCCGATCGACTTCGAAAACTCCGAAGGCAACCTGGGTCTGTCCAACGCCGTATTGCAGCATCTGGCCAGCAAACTGCCGGTTTCCCGCTGGCA
The DNA here is from genome assembly GCF_003602095.1 of Rahnella woolbedingensis. Lineage (GTDB taxonomy): Bacteria > Pseudomonadota > Gammaproteobacteria > Enterobacterales > Enterobacteriaceae > Rahnella > Rahnella woolbedingensis. The sequence goes on from NZ_RAHH01000042.1 coordinate 5,806, forward strand.
GCGTGACCTGACGGATTCCACCGTGCTGCGTAACCTCGGCGTGGGTCTGGGCTACGCGCTGATCGCGTATCAGGCGACCATGAAAGGCGTCAGCAAGCTGGAAGTGAACGAAGCGAATCTGGCCAACGAACTGGATCACAACTGGGAAGTGCTGGCTGAGCCAATCCAGACCGTGATGCGTCGTTACGGCATCGAAAAACCCTACGAGAAACTGAAAGAACTGACCCGTGGCAAGCGTGTAGACGCCGCAGGTATGCAGGCCTTTATCGATTCTCTGGAATTACCGGAAGAAGAGAAAGTGCGCCTGAAAGCCATGACGCCGGGCAACTACATCGGTCGCGCCACCACCATGGTTGACGAACTGAAGTAAGTTTTAACCCTGCACGTCAAAAGGCGACCTCCGGGTCGCCTTTGTTTTTTCTGCGTAAAATGTCACTGCAAAAAATCTGCTTCCCTCTAAAATAGACCCCCTTACTGCAATCCGGAACACGCCAATGAGCATGGACACCAACCAGCAGGTGCTGGAAAAACTGAAAACCGATCTGGCTCAGGCTGGCACCCAGCCGTTGTATCTGTGCTTTAACGAATCGGTGCGGCAGGCGCTGGAAAGCGGGATTTTGCAGGACGGAGATTTTCTGCCGAGCGAACGTCAGTTCACCGAAGCGTTAGGGATTTCACGTATCACCGTGCGCAAAGCGCTGGCGAAACTGGAGGAAGACGGCCACATCGGGCGCTCGCGCGGTTATGGCACGTTCATCCGGAAAACCGCAGAAGCCAAGCTGGAGTATTCACTGGCCGGGGTAAAAGGGTTCTCGCGGGAAGTGATGTTGCAGGGCCGCAAACCGGATACGTTGTGGATCAGCCGTGACCAGATTGCCGCTTCGGCGCTGATTGCCAGCAAACTGGCGCTCACCGAAGGCACTCTCGTTTATATGCTCAAACGTATTCACTATATCGACAGCCGACCGATGTCCGTCGCGATTTCCTACGTCGTTCAAAGCGCGATTGATGATGTGCAGGATATCGGCGTCTCGCTTTATGATTATTTCAGTCGCAATAATATCGAACTGGGCGCGCTGCAAAGCCGCGTCAGTGCCGCAATGAGCGATGCCGACACCTTGCAGGCTTTACAGCTGAGCGAGCCGATGCCGCTGCTTATCATCAAACAAACGCTGTTCGACGGGCAAAACCGGCCGATTGAATACAGCGAAAGTTTTTGCCGCAGCGACATGTACGAGTTCGTCAGCGAAGACTGACCCCGCGGTTAATCCGCACTGCCCAGTGAATCCGCCAGTTGCGCCAGCGTCGGGGCGCAGTCGCCACCGGTTCTTGATACCACATACGCCGCCACGCAGTTTGCCAGCGTCATGCTTTGCCAGTGCGTCAGCCCTAGGGAAAGCCCCGCCAGCAAACCGGCGCAATGACTGTCGCCCGCGCCAATGCTGTCGGCCACGGTAATTTTACGTGCCCCAATCCAGCCACAATCCTGCGCAGCCGCATAGTAATAGCTCCCCTGCTCACCACAACGTAATACCACCAGCTCACGGGTTTTATGGTGCAGTTCACGACAAAACGCCTGCGCATCGCCGGTAAAGCCAAGCATGGTAGCTTCGCGCTCATTGAGCGTCAGAATGACGCCGGGACGGATAAGCCGGTCAATTCGCTCCTGCGCCAGCACATCCAGACGCGGACCGAAATCCACCACCACGCGGACCGCCTCCGGTAAGGCATCGAGCCAGTCGATCAGCACCGTTCCCTGTTTCGCACCCAGCTGATAACCGGAAACATACACCAGTCCGTTTTCCGGTGTAGCCTGCGACAGCCATTCCGGCTGCCACTGATTCTCTATACCGTCGACTGAGATAAACGTCCGCTCGCCGTCCGGTTCCACCAGCGCCAGACACCAGCCGTTATCCGCCCCGCTCACCTGCAAATCGGACACAATATCCCGCGCCGCCATTTCACGGCGCAGGCGATCGCTCCACATCCCTTCGCCCACCGGCAGCAGATTGCAGCTGTGAATACCCAGCTGTTTCAGCCCGAGCGCAATATTCAGCGCACAGCCACCGAGGTGAAATCCGGTCACGCTGGCGGCGATATCCCCGCCGCGTTCCGGCAGCGCATCGGCTTTAGCGACCATATCCATTACCGCCGCGCCAATCACCATCACCGGCGTTTGCTGATGCCAGTCGCCCTGGGTCAGGGTTTGCAATAATTCACGATGCTCATGGCTCATTCGGCCTCCTGTGCCTGCTGGCGAAAGCGCCGGAAGGCATCGCTGTAGCGCGTCATGTCCTGAGGATTCACGCGTTTCAGCTCGTCCAGCCACTCTTTCTTAAATACTTCTATGCCGTTTAACGCACCACAAATCGCGGTCGCCATCGCGCCGATGGTGTCGGTATCACCGCCCAGATTGGCGCACAATACCGCGCACTGGTTCGGACAGGTTCCGGCCAGTTCAACCATCGCCAGCGCCGCCGGAACGGATTCGATGGTACTGACCCCCGCGCCAACCAGCTGATACACCGCTTCGGATGCCTGCTCAGTACCCTGCGATTTCGCGACCGTGGCAAAGGCCAGTTCAATACGTGCGCCCAGCGATGCGCTGAAGGTGGTGGACTTGCGGGTTTGGGCATATTTAGCCACATCCGGCAGCGCGAGTTTGATTTCCTGCCAGCTGGCACCTTCAATGGCGCGAGATACCGCCCAGGCAATGACCACCGCACCGGCCACCGCGATATCCGATTTGTGCGTCGGGCTGGACGCCAGCCAGACCTGTTCGCAGAAATTCTCCAGCGGAGCCGAAGGCAGCACGCAGCCCAGCGGAGAAACGCGCATCGCCGCGCCGTTGGTGACACCGTTGTTTTCCAACTCGCTGATGGCCACGCCTTTCTTCTGCTCAGCCAGCGCCACTTTGGAACTCGGGCCGAGGATGTTTTTATTGAACGCATCGAAGCTGTCCACCCAGCGGATCACGTTGCGGGCAATCAACTCCGGCACCACTTTACCGTCGGCTTCCAGCAGTGCATCGGCCAGTGCCAGAGCCATCGAGGTGTCATCGGTAAACTGCGCAGCCTTGAAATAACAGGCGGCGTTGTTTTCCGCCGGGCCGTCCATGAAACGGTCAATCCAGCCGAAGTGTTTTTTAACGCGTTCACGCGGCCAGAGTTCCGATGGCATTCCCAGCGCATCGCCCAGCATTTGTCCGTACAACGCGCCGAGCATGCGGCTTTCAGGGCTTAGCTGTGTCATGGTAAATCTCCCGATATCAATTGGATGGCGGGCAGCCTGCCCGCCTGAAGTTTATAAAACTGAAGTTAAAAACAGATCAGGACGAAGCGGACAAACTGACCGGCGTGATGGTTTTACTGCGTTCACGGAAGAACAACAGGAACAGCAGCATGACGCCCACCACCATCACGGCACCCACGCCCCAGACGGCAAACCAGTCAAAGGTCATGCCATTTTTCGGCGTACTTAGCGCAAAGGTAGTCATCGCACGTCCGCCCAGCCAGTTGCCGATGAAACTGCCAAGCCCCTGACAAATCAGCGTGATCAGGCCCTGCGCAGCGGTTCGCATGTGCGGTGGCGCCTTTTTATCAACGTAGATGTAGCCGGTGACGAAATAGAAATCGTAGCTGACGCCGTGCAGCAGGATGCCGAGGAACAACATGCTGTAAGCCCAGACATCCGCCGTGCCACCGTAGATGAAGAACACGTAACGGATAGCCGCGGTGACAAAACCCAGCATCAGGACTTTTTTGATGCCAAAGCGTTTGAGCAGGAACGGCAGCGCCAGCATGGCAAAGATTTCAGACACCTGACCGAGCGTCATCCAGCCAGTGGCATTTGGCAGGCCAACCTGTGTCAGATAACCGTTGGCGAACTGGTAATAAAACGCCAGCGGCATGCAGAACAAAAACGAGCACAGCGCGAAAATGGCAAACGAGCGGTCTTTGAGTAATCCCAGCGCATTCAGGCCGAACAGCGCTTTGATATCTACCGGCCCTTTGCCTTTCGCCGGAGTATCCGGCAGCCAGAAGCTGTAAACGCCCAGGGCGAATGACGCTATTGCAGTGATCCACAGCGGCAGATTACTGTCGGAAATATTGCCCATACCGAGTAATGGCGGCAGCACAAAGCCGATCACCAGACCGGCGGCTATCCAGCCCAGCGTGCCGAGCACGCGAATGCGCGGAAAATCTTTTTCGGTATCACCGATATTGGCGAAGGCGATGCTGTTGGTCAGCGCGACGGTCGGCATATAGGTGATGGCGTAAACCACCAGCAGCGGGAAGAAAGAAGAAAATTCGGTTTGCAGGGCGATAAAACACATCAGTACGCCGCCAGCCAGCAGCAGCCAGGCCAATACTTTTTGCGCAGCAAAGTAGCGGTCAGCGATGACCCCGACCAGCACCGGCGAAAGAATGGCGGCAATCGCCGTACTGCTGTAAGACCAGGCGATCTCCGACGGACTAAAACCCAGCTTATTGAGATATTGCCAGAGAGGCACAAACCATGCCCCCCAGATAAACCACTCAATAAACATCATTACGGACAGCTTCAGATGGGTACGTTTCATTATTATATCCTTGCTGAATGGGAAACCCGCGCGGTGCCCTGGCACCAAAAGCAGCGGATGAAATCAAGTATTCAAGATACCTTTATAATACCTTAATAGTACCTTTGATTTTTATCAGAGATCAAAATCACAATTTATGCTTCTGCCCGCAAAAGACGTTTATAATTCGTTTAGGTTCTGTTGATGTTTGTCAGCCCGATGTTGAACCGGGGTTGATTCAAATTTTTCAGGATCCTATAGACTTAACCGCAGAAAATTATGTCCTGTCCCGCGTACTGAGAATAAGGAATTATTATGCGCATTTTAGTCATTGAAGATAACGCACTGCTACGTCATCACCTTTCAGTACAGTTGCGGGAAATGGGCCATCAGGTGGATGCGGCGGAAGATGCCAAAGAAGCTGACTACTTTTTGCATGAACATGCGCCGGATATCGCGATTGTCGATCTGGGTCTGCCGGGCGAAGACGGACTGAGTCTGATCCGCCGCTGGCGCAGTCATCAGACAAATTTGCCGATTCTGGTGCTGACCGCCCGCGAAAGCTGGCAGGATAAAGTCGCTGTGCTCGAAGCCGGTGCGGATGATTACGTCACCAAACCTTTCCATCTTGAAGAAGTGCTGGCGCGTATGCAGGCCCTGATGCGCCGTAACAGCGGCCTCGCCTCGCAGGTCATTTCCCTTCAGCCTTTCCAGATTGACTTGTCCCGCCGCGAACTGACCGTTAACGAACAGCCGATTAAACTGACTGCGTTCGAATATACGATTATCGAAACGCTTATCCGCAACGCCGGAAAAGTCGTCAGCAAAGATTCGCTGATGCTTCAGCTTTATCCGGATGCCGAACTGCGCGAGAGCCACACCGTGGATGTGCTGATGGGACGGTTGCGTAAAAAATTACAGGCTGAACACCCGGTTGATGTCATTACCACCGTCCGTGGTCAGGGTTACCGTTTCGACATCCGCCCGTAAATCAGCAAGAAAGGACGCGCCATGAAAGGACGTACCAAAAAACCCTTCTCCCTTCGCGTCCGTTTTATGATGGCGACCGCGGCGGTCGTTCTCGCGCTGTCGCTGGCCTACGGGCTGGTGGCGGTCGTCGGTTATATGGTGAGTTTTGATAAAACAGCCTACCGTTTGCTGCGCGGCGAAAGCAATCTGTTCTTCAGCCTGGCGCAGTGGCGCGACGGCAAACTGACCATCAACGTTCCTCCTGATTTGGATCTCAACACGCCGACGCTGGTGTTTATTTATGACGCCGACGGAAAACTGTTATGGGCAGAGCGCCGTATTCCTGAACTGGAAGCGCACATCGATAAAGCCTGGATGAATAAACCGGGCTTTTACGAACTGGATACCGATACACAAATCAGCAGCGAAGTACTGGGCAATAACCCGCAAGCGCAAAACAAACTCAAAAGCTACGACGATACCGACGCCAACGCGATGACCCACTCCATTGCGGTTAACACGTATAACGCGACGGCGCGCCTGCCGGCACTGAACATTGTGGTGGTGGATACTATTCCCCAAGAACTACAGCGTTCTGATCTGGTCTGGGAATGGTTCAGCTATGTCCTGCTGGCGAATTTACTGTTAGTCGTGCCGCTGTTATGGCTGGCGGCTTACTGGAGCCTGCGCCCCATCAAAGAAGTTATTCATCAGGTTGCACAGCTGGAATCCCACGAGCGGGAGCTGCTGGATGAAAATCCACCCCGCGAGTTGCGCGGGCTGGTGCGTAACCTGAATATTTTGCTGCACAGCGAGCGTGGCCGCTATGACCGTTATCGCACCACGTTGGCGGATCTTACGCACAGTCTGAAAACCCCGCTGGCAGTTTTGCAATCCACCCTGCGCGCACTGCGTAATGGCAAGCAGATGACCATCGAGGAAGCTGAGCCGGTGATGCTTGAGCAAATCAGCCGTATTTCGCAGCAGATTGGTTACTACCTGCATCGCGCCACCCTACGTTCAGAACAGAATCTGCTGATCCGCGAAGTGCATTCCGTACCGGCGATCCTCGACGGATTATGCTCGGCACTCAATAAGGTTTATCAGCGCAAAGGCGTGGTGATCACCGTCGATATTTCGCCGGAAATCACCTTTGTCGGCGAAAAAAATGATTTCATGGAAGTTATGGGCAACGTCATAGATAACGCCTGTAAATACTGTCTGGAGTTCGTCGAAATCAGCGCCGTTCATACCGAACATGAGCTGGTGATTTTGATTGAAGATGACGGTCCCGGTATTCCCGAAAGCAAACGCGAGGTGATTTTCCAGCGCGGTCAGCGGGCAGATACCTTACGCCCCGGACAAGGTCTGGGACTTTCACTGGCTAACGACATTATCGAACAGTACGACGGCAAAATTATCATCGGCGACAGCCCGCTCGGCGGCGCCAGTATGCGTGTCTGTTTTGGCCTGCAACAAGGCATCGAACTGGAGTAAGGTTTTACCCGTCCATTTTGTCAGCAAATTTCGGCGCAATCTTAAGCATAGTGCGAAATTTGCTGGCAATTGCCCAACTCAGCCGCAACACCTTCCGTTATAATCATTTACAGACAGTCCTCTTCCTTATCCACCCTCCTTTTAATGCAAGGGAAATACTATGGATTACCAACTCGACCTAGACTGGAATGATTTCCTGCAGCGTTACTGGCAAAAACGTCCTATCGTGTTAAAACGCGGCTTTAAAAATTTCGTCGATCCTATCTCGCCTGACGAACTGGCAGGACTGGCGATGGAAAATGAGGTGGACAGCCGTCTGGTGAGCAATCACGACGGTAAATGGAATGTCAGCCATGGGCCTTTTGAAAGTTACGATCATCTGGGCGAAACCGGCTGGTCAGTACTGGTTCAGGCGGTCGATCACTGGCACGAGCCCTCTTCTCATCTGATGACGCCGTTCCGCCATATCCCGGACTGGCGTATGGATGACCTGATGATTTCCTTCTCGGTTCCGGGTGGCGGCGTGGGTCCGCATCTGGATCAGTATGACGTATTTATTATTCAGGGTACCGGCCGCCGCCGCTGGCGTGTTGGCGAAAAAGTCGCCATGAAACAGCATTGTCCGCATCCGGATTTGCTTCAGGTGGAACCGTTCGAGGCGATTATTGATGAGGAGCTGGAACCGGGCGATATCGTTTATATTCCGCCGGGCTTCCCACATGACGGCTATTCGCTGGAAAACTCCCTTAACTATTCAGTCGGTTTCCGTGCGCCAAATGCTCGTGAAATGGTCAGTGGTTTCGCTGATTACGTGCTTTCGCGAGAACTCGGCAGCCACCGTTACAGTGATCCTGAACTGACCGAACGTGAACATCCGGCCGAAGTGCAGCCCGCGGAACTGGATAAACTGCGCGGCATGATGCTGGACTTAATTGGTAAGCCCGCCCATTTCAACAGCTGGTTTGGCGAGTTTATCTCCCAGTCGCGTCATGAACTGGATCTGGCACCGCCGGAACCGCCTTATCAGGCCGGTGAAATTTATGAGCTGCTGGAATCCGGTGAAACGCTGGAACGTCTGGGCGGTCTGCGCATGCTGCGCGTGGGCGATACCTGTTACGTGAACGGTGAACCGATGACCACGGAACATATCGGCGCGGTGGATGCGATTGCGCGTCACAAAACCGTGACCAAAGAAATGCTGGGCGAGGCGCTGGACGATCCTTCCTTCCTGGCGCTGCTGTCTGCACTGGTTAACAGCGGGTATTGGTACTTCAACGACTGATATTGATAAACAGATAAGGGCATTCAGATGCCCTTATTTATTTTGTTCTTGTTTATTTTATTCTTGCTTATAAAAAATTAGCGTAAACGAAATGCTATTTTAAAAGGGTTCAAGTTTCGGGTTTTCGCTGACATTCTTATTTTCACAGCCTTATTATTATCTCGTAAGAGATTACAAATAACAGCAATACGTTTAGGCGTAAAGACGTAAAAATCACCATCCAGTATCCCGAACACCCGATGCCTGAGCGGGGAATTAATTAAACCAGATTTCAATACCCTGCCCACTATATTTGCACAGTTCTTTGAGAGTATCTGGAATGAGGGGGATGCTTTTGAATGGCAAATTTCCCGCCATGCCTGCAGCATTGCCGCTTCATCGAGAGATTTCAGACCATAAATGACATCCGGCTCACAGGCTTCTCTTTCACAATCTAGTTCATACCCGGTTGAGGGTCTGGCAGGGTATTTCCTGAAGAGAATTTTGTTGTCTTCGAACTGCGGCCACCAGCTGACATAAGTGCTTTCATGAGCAATCGGACCAATAAACATTGCCGCATGACCAATACTCCCGTCTCCGGGATACCAGATAAATACCCATGCGTTAATTACCTGATTAAAATCGACGAAAGCCGTTCTTTGCTTAACAAACTCTCTGATCCCATCTACTGTCTGCAACCTGGCCACTGTTCGTTCTGTCTGTGCTGTTTCCACTTAATCTCTCCATAATTAACATGCCAAAATTATGACATTGATGGAGGCGTAAATATAATGTCATTAATGAATAGGGATAATATTAATATTGATGGGGGTTATCATTGATATTCAGATAATGTGTCAGTCATCTCTGAATATCATTTATAAACACCCCCGACTTTAATAATAAATCCGGGGTGTTTAATCAGCTTATTTCGATTTCTCTGCTGTGAGCTCAGCAATACGCATAATCACTGCCACCGCTTTTTCCATTCCTTCCAGCGTCACGAACTCGTGTTTGCCGTGGAAGTTATAGCCGCCGGTGAAAATATTCGGGCAGGGCAATCCGCGGAACGAAAGTTGCGCGCCATCGGTGCCGCCGCGAATAGGCTTCATGACCGGCTCAATATCGCAATCTTTCATCGCCTGCTGCGCCAGCGCAATAATGTGCGGATGCTGCGCCACTTTATCGCGCATGTTGTAGTAGTGATCGTCGAGCGTCACTTCGATATAGCAATCGCGATGCAGGCCTTTTCCGACCAGGTGCGCGACATCAATAATTTTTTGCTTACGGGCTTCGAACTGGGTTTTGTCGAAATCACGGATGATATAATGCATTTCCGCGCGTTCTACGTTGCCCTTGATGGTCGTCAGATGGTAGAAACCTTCGTAACCCTCGGTATTCTCTGGCGTTTCCGCAGCAGGCAGCTCGTTGTGAAAACGCGTCGCCAGTGACAGCGCATTCACCATCACGCCTTTGGCACTGCCCGGATGGACATTATTACCGACAATTTTGATGGTGGCTGACGCCGCGTTGAAGTTCTCAAACTCCAGCTCCCCCACTCCGCCACCGTCGACGGTGTAAGCCCACTGCGCGCCAAAAGCAGGGATATCAAAACTCTGTGCACCTTTGCCGATTTCTTCATCCGGCGTGAAGGCAATGCGCACCGGCCCGTGCGGAATATTGCTGTTTTTGAGGCGCACCATCGCGGTAATAATTTCCGCGATACCGGATTTATCATCTGACCCGAGCAGGGTTTTACCGTCGGTGGTAATAATTGTGTGGCCGAGTAACTGATGCAGAACCGGAAACATCACCGGCGATAAAATTTCGTCGCCATTGCCCAGCGCGATATCACCACCGCGATAATTTTCCACAATTTGCGGATTTACGTGTTTGGCCGTGAAGTCAGGCGCGGTATCCAGATGAGAAATAAACCCAATCACCGGCACTTTCCAGGCGACATTCCCCGGCAGTGTCGCCATCACGCAGCCTTTATCGCTGAGAGTGACGTCTGAAAACCCCAGTTCAGTCAGCTCATTACGCAAAGCCTGCGCCAGTCGGGTTTGTCCTTCTGTGCTGGGCGTATGTCTGACATTGGGTTTAGATTGGGTATCGAAAGAAACATAGTGAAGAAAACGATCAAGCAACTTGTTCATTTGGGTATCCTCTGGCGGCTGGGTTTTATTATGCGCAGCATGAAAACCGTGAATATTGCGTCAGGTCAGTTTTCGCCAAGTTTAACGAGATATGTCTAAGGGACAGGCGCACTTTTTCGCTTTACGGGCACCAGACCGAAAAAAAAGCCCGGTCTATGACCAGGCTTCGTCTTTCTTCGTCAGAAACTTATGAACAAATTCCGGCACGACCTGGCTCGCCAGACCGTAATGCTTCATATCAAATTCGCTTTCGACCTGGCTTGGCTCAAGATTCAGCTCAACCGCACAGGCACCCCCGATACGCGCTTCGTGAACAAACCCGGCAGCCGGATAAACATGGCCGGACGTGCCAATCGCCACGAAGAAGTCAGCTTTCGCCAGCGCGTCGTAAATCTCGTCCATGCCAAATGGCATTTCACCGAACCAGACAATGTGCGGGCGCAGCGGCGCGGGGAACTGGCAGCAATGACAGCGGTCATCAACACTCAGGTCGCCTGGCCAGTCCAGCACCTGACCCGACCGGGTGCAGCGCACTTTCAGCAGTTCACCATGCATATGAATCACGCGGGAACTCCCGGCGCGTTCATGCAAGTTATCAATGTTCTGCGTCACCAGCAGGAAGTTGTCGCCGAGCGCTTCTTCCAGCGTCGCCAGCGCATAATGCGCGGCGTTCGGTTTGAGATCATCGGCCTGCAACTGGCGGCGGCGTTCATTATAAAAACGCTGCACCAGTTCCGGATCCCGGCGATAACCTTCCGGCGTCGCCACGTCCTCGACACGATGTTCTTCCCACAAACCGTCTGCGGCGCGGAACGTGCGGATGCCCGATTCAGCGGAAATCCCGGCACCGGTCAGCACCACCACAAATGGCTTTTTCAGTGAAGCCGCAGCCATTGAGTCACGGTGGAAAATATTCGACCGGAAACGCTGATGGCGAATACGTTTGTTTTTGCGAAACCGACACAGACGATGACGTGTGCGCATGAAGTGCTCCTTACTCTCTGTGTCTGAAAACTACGTGTAATAAATCAAACTGTTGCTTACTGTCCGCCGCTGAGTACGCGGGCGGGATCAATTCGGCTTGCGCGACGTGCCGGATACCAGCTCGCCAGCAGGCTCAGGATCAGGGCAGTGACCAGCACGCCCGCGACATCCAGCCAGTGAACTTCCGATGGCAGAAAGTCGATAAAATAAATATCGCCCGACAGGAACTGATGGCCGGTAAGCTTTTGCAAAAAGTTGACGATATTGGTCAGTTGGAAAGCCGCTATCACGCCAATCACCACACCCGCCACGCTGCCGACCAGACCGGCCAGTAAACCGTACCAGATGAAGACCGCGCGGATAAGCCCGTCTTTCGCGCCCAGTGTGCGCAAAATCGCAATATCGCTGCTTTTATCTTTCACCGCCATCACCAGCGTTGAAACAATGTTAAAACAGGCCACGCCGATCACCAGCACCATCGCCATATACATGATGGCACGAACCATCTGTATATCGCGGTACATATAGCCGTAGGTGCCGATCCAACTACTAATGTAGACGTAAGCCTGAGTCACTTCACCCGCATCATGGACTAATTTTTGTGCCGCAAAGACATTATTCACTTTGATATCAATACCGGTCACGCTGCTGCCCATATCCTGATATTGCTGCGCATCAGCCAGCGGCACCATTCCCAGGCTGTGATCAAGCTGCCCGCTGAGCTGCAAAATCCCGGCGACCTGCAAACGGATACGTTTTGGCTGCAACAGTTTCATTTGAGGGTCCCTGTTGGGGATCATCACCGTCACCCAGTCACCCTGCTTCACGCCCACGGCATCGGCGACGCCCTTACCGAGGATCAGCTGTTGCTGACCGGCTTTAAAATTCTGCCATGCGTTGTTTTGTACAAATTTGGGCGCGGCACTGACACGCGGTTCGCTCTGCGGATCCACACCTTTCAGTTGGATAGCGCGCAGTTTGGCACCGTGTTCGATCAGGCCATTGAACTGGATATACGGCGCAGCAGCCACAATGCCCGGCACTTTTTCTACCCTGTCCAGAACGCCCTGCCAGTTATTGAACGGCTGATTCACCGGACGGATTTCGCCGTGCGGAACCACCGCCAGCACGCGCTCTTTCAGCTCGCGCTCGAACCCGTTCATAGCGCTCAGACCGACGATCAGCACCGCCACGCCCAGCGCGATACCGAGCGTTGAAATGACCGAAATCAGCGACACCATGCCGCTGCGACGGCGGCCACGGCTGAACCGCAGACCAATCAATAATGAAAACGGAATGCCTGACATTATTTCGCTCCCAGCAACATCGAGTCCTGCTGCAGCTTGCCGTCACGCATTTCCAGCTGACGCGTCAGGCGGTTAGCCAGTTCCAGCGCATGTGTCACCACCAGAAACGCCGTGCCCTGACGCACATTCAGTTCGCCGAGCAGTTCAAAAATGCTGTCGGCATTGCGCTGATCGAGGTTACCGGTCGGTTCGTCGGCCAGCACCAGCGAAGGATTATTCACCAGCGCACGGGCAATCGCCACACGCTGACGTTCGCCGCCGGAAAGCTCAGAAGGACGGTGATGGCTGCGATGCTGCAAACCCACCGCCTCAAGCATTGCCATGGCGCGTTCCTGCACTTCGGTAGATTTCTTTTTGCCAATCAGCAGCGGCATGGCGACGTTTTCCAGCGCGGTGAAATCCGGCAGCAAATGGTGGAACTGATAGATAAAGCCCAGTTCGCGGTTACGCAATTCAGATTTCGCCGAAGAAGACATACTGTTCAGCGACTGACCTTTGAAAATCACTTCCCCGGAGGTCGGGGAATCCAGACCGCCCAGCAAATGCAGCAAAGTACTTTTACCGGAACCGGACGTCCCGACAATCGCCATCATCTCACCCGGCTGCATGGCGAAGCTCACGTCACGCAGCACGTCGGTGTGCATTTTGCCTTCCTGATAAGTCTTACAGAGGTTTTCACACTGCAATAATAAAGAATTACTCATAACGTAAAGCCTCTGCGGGATGGGTGGCAGCAGCGCGCCAGGAAGGATAAAGCGTAGATAATAAAGCGATTGCCATGGCGACCAGCGCAATGACAACGACCTGCACCGGTTCGATATCGACCGGCAGCGACGCGCCATCGAGCATCAGTCCGATGGCGGGCATAATGGTATTGAGCTGGGTGGCAAGTACCACGCCGAGCACGGCACCGAGCAGCGCGCCGATCACCCCGGCACTGGCACCCTGCACCATAAACAACGCCATAATCTGACGGCGGCTCAAACCCTGCGTTTGCAGAATCGCGACTTCGGCCTGTTTCTCCATCACCAGTAATCCCAGTGACGTAATAATGTTAAACGCGGCGACGGCGACGATCAGGCTCAGCAACAGCCCCATCATATTTTTTTCCATGCGCACCGCCTGGAACAACTCACCGCGACGTTCGCGCCAGTCTTTCCAGCTCGCACCGTCCGGCAGTTTTTGCGTACTCAGGCTGTCAACGTCCAACGGTGTATCGAGGAACAAACGCCAGCCGGTCACATTGCCTTTCGGATACAGCATCAGGCGCGAAGCATCCTGAATGTTGACCAGCATCTGGTAACCATCCACTTCGCTGTTGGCAGAGAACGTTCCGATGACGTTAAACAGGCGCTGGCTCGGGACACGACCGACCGGCGTGAACTGACTGACACTGGTGACCATCAGACGCAGCTGATCGCCGCGACGCACTTTGAGTTGCTGCGCCAGCTGGTCGCCAAGAATGATGTTGTACTGACCCGGTTGCAGTTCCTGCTGGGCGACACCAATCAGGTATTTCGCCAGCGGATCATGCTGAGCAGGATCCACGCCCAGCATCACGCCCACGGCAACGCTGCCGGGGCTTTGTAGCACCACATCACCGGTGGTGAGCGGCACAGCGCGGTTAACGCTTTTCAGCGCTGAAACCTGATCATGGGTGATTTTTTGTGGGTCAAGGGATCCGCCCGGCGTGGTGATTAACGCCTGAGGCATCAGCCCCAGAATGTTACCTTCCAGATCTTTCTCAAACCCGTTCATCACAGACAATACGGTCACCAGCGCCATCACCCCAAGGGTGATACCAATGGTGGATAACCAGGAGACAAACCGCCCGAAGCGGTCCGAAGCACGCCCGCGCATGTAGCGCAGACCTATAAATAACGCGACAGGTTGATACATAACATCCGTTTTAAGTGCTTGGCCGCAAATAAGTGCGTGGCGCAGACTAAAGTGATCAAGGATAATAAAGGCTAGCACCGCTTTATGGAACCACTAACCCAAAGTAATCGGTTTAACTTTGTGACTCTGTTGACCCTTTTATACAGTCAACGGGTTGACCCCGATGACACCAGCGAAGCAAGATACGGTCTGCAAATTGGCCTCCGACAGCCGCCAAAACGAGAACTCAAAACAGCCTATGTCTCAAGATTATCGTTATTCGTTGCCTGAACGTCCGGGTGACACCCGCCTGTTAGGCCAGCTTACGGGCTCCGCCTGCGCGCTGGAATGCGCCCAAATCAGTGAACGCCACACCGGCCCCGTGCTGCTGATCGCCCCTGATATGCAAAATGCCCTGCGCCTGCGCGATGAAATTCAGCAGTTTACTGAAAACAAAGTCCTGAGCATTTCGGACTGGGAAACCCTGCCTTACGACAGTTTTTCTCCACATCAGGAGATCATTTCCTCGCGCCTTTCCAGTTTGTATCAGCTTCCGACCATGGAACGCGGCATCATCATTCTGCCGGTGAATACGCTGATGCAGCGCGTCTGCCCGCATGAATTCCTGCACGGTCACGCGCTGGTGATGAAAAAAGGCCAGCAACTTTCCCGCGATAAACTGCGTGCGCAGCTGGAACAGGCCGGTTACCGCAGCGTCGATCAGGTGATGGAACACGGTGAGTTTGCCACCCGTGGTGCCCTGCTCGATTTGTATCCGATGGGCAGCGAAGAACCTTACCGCATTGATTTCTTTGATGATGAAATCGACAGCCTGCGTATTTTTGACGTGGACACCCAGCGCACGCTGACCGAAGTGGATCACATCAATCTGCTGCCTGCACATGAATTCCCGACCGATAAAAACGCCATCGAACTGTTCCGCAGCCAGTGGCGCGAAAAGTTCGAGGTGCGCCGCGACGCCGAGCATGTGTATCAGCAGGTCAGCAAAGGCACCTTCCCGGCCGGTATCGAATACTGGCAGCCGCTGTTTTTCAGTCAGCCGCTGACCACGCTGTTCAGCTATCTGCCTGAAAACACGCTGCTGCTGAACACCGGCGACCTCGAAGCTGCCGCCGACCGTTTCTGGCAAGATGCCAGCCAGCGTTATGAAAGCCGTCGCGTCGATCCGATGCGTCCGCTGCTTGAGCCGGAAAATCTCTGGCTGCGCGTTGATTCGTTGTTTGCGGAACTTAAAGCGTGGCCGCGCGTGCAACTGCGCACCGATTCGCTGCCTGAGAAAGCCGCCAATACCAACCTGAGTTACGAAAAACTGCCTGATTTATCCGTTCAGCCGCAGAATAAAGCGCCGATGGATAACCTGCGTCGATTCAATGAATCCTTCGCGGGCAGCCTGGTCTTCTCGGTTGAAAGTGAAGGCCGCCGTGAAACGCTTCAGGATTTACTGGCACGCATCAAGCTGATGCCGACGCTGATTACCCGCATTGAAGAAGCCAATACCGCCGGTCGCTACATCATGATTGGCGCGTGCGAACGCGGTTTCCTGGATGCGGATAAACAGCTGGCGCTGATCTGCGAAAGTGATCTACTCGGAGAGCGCGTGGCGCGCCGCCGTCAGGACAGCCGCCGGTCAATTAATACCGATACGCTGATCCGCAACCTTGCCGAACTGCGCCCCGGCCAGCCGGTGGTCCACGTCGAGCACGGCGTGGGCCGTTATCTCGGGCTGACCACGCTGGAAACCGGCGGCATTACTGCCGAATACCTGATCCTGACTTACGCCGGTGAAGACAAACTCTATGTGCCGGTCTCGTCGCTGCATCTGCTCAGCCGCTACGCCGGTGGCGCAGACGAAAGCGCGCCGCTGCATAAACTCGGCGGTGAAGCCTGGTCGAAAGCACGCCAGAAAGCGGCGGAGAAAGTCCGTGACGTGGCTGCCGAACTGCTGGATATCTACGCCCAGCGCGAAGCCAAAAGCGGTTTCGCCTTTAAGCATGATAAAGAGCAGTATCAGCTGTTCTGTCAGGCCTTCCCGTTTGAAACCACGCCGGATCAGGCACAGGCCATTAACGCCGTTCTGACCGACATGACCCAGCCGCTGGCGATGGATCGTCTGGTCTGCGGCGACGTCGGTTTCGGTAAAACCGAAGTGGCAATGCGTGCGGCGTTCCTGGCGGTCTCCAACAATAAGCAGGTAGCGGTACTGGTACCGACCACACTGCTGGCGCAACAGCACTTCGATAACTTCCGTGACCGATTTGCCAGCTGGCCGGTGCGCATCGAAATGATGTCGCGTTTCCGCAGTGCCAAAGAGCAAAACGTGGTGCTGGAAGACGCGGTGGAAGGCAAGGTCGATATTATTATCGGTACGCACAAACTGCTGCAAAGCGACCTGCGCTGGAAAGATCTCGGTCTGCTGATTGTCGATGAAGAGCACCGTTTCGGCGTGCGTCACAAAGAACGCATCAAGGCGATGCGCGCGGATGTCGACATTCTGACCCTGACCGCCACGCCTATCCCGCGTACGCTGAACATGGCAATGAGCGGCATGCGCGATTTGTCGATTATTGCTACCCCACCGGCGCGTCGTATGGCGGTCAAAACCTTTGTGCGCGAGTACGACAGCCTGGTTATCCGCGAGGCTATCCTGCGTGAAATTCTGCGCGGCGGGCAGGTTTATTATCTCTTTAACGACGTTGAGAATATCGAGAAAGCCTCACAGCGGCTGGCCGAACTGGTACCGGAAGCGCGCATTGCCATCGGTCACGGCCAGATGCGTGAGCGTGATCTGGAACGCGTGATGAATGATTTCCACCACCAGCGTTTTAACGTGCTGGTGTGTACCACCATCATTGAAACCGGTATCGATATTCCGACGGCGAATACCATCATTATTGAACGCGCCGATCACTTTGGTCTGGCGCAGCTGCATCAGCTGCGTGGCCGCGTCGGACGCTCACATCATCAGGCGTATGCCTATCTGCTGACGCCGCCGCCGAAAGCCATGTCTGTTGATGCACATAAGCGTCTGGAAGCCATCGCCTCGCTGGAAGATCTGGGTGCCGGATTTGCTCTGGCAACGCATGACCTGGAAATCCGTGGTGCGGGTGAACTGCTGGGCGAAGGCCAGAGTGGCCAGATGACCAGCATCGGTTTCTCGCTGTATATGGAACTGCTGGAAAACGCCGTCGAAGCGCTGAAAGAGGGCCGCGAGCCGTCGCTGGAAGATTTAACCACCAGCCAGACCGAAGTCGAAATGCGTATGCCTGCGCTGCTGCCGGAAGATTTTATTCCTGACGTCAATACCCGTCTGTCATTGTATAAACGCATCGCCAGTGCGAAGACCGAAGGTGAGCTGGATGAACTGCGCGTGGAGCTTATCGACCGCTTCGGTACGCTGCCGGACGCCGCGCGCAATCTGTTGCACATTGCGGTGCTGCGCCTGAAAGCCAAAGAGCTGGGCATCCGGCGTATTGAAGGCAACGAGCGCGGTGGCTTTATCGAATTCGGCGATAAGAACCGTGTCGATCCGGGCTTCCTGATTGGCCTGCTACAAAAACAGCCGCAGGTTTACCGTCTCGACGGCCCGACCAAACTGAAGTTTATGCTGGATCTGACTGATCGGCCGAAACGCCTGAAATTTGTCGGAGATATGCTGAGTGAGTTTGCTGATCATCTGATCTGAGACTGACGCGATAAAAGAAAAGCCCGGTGAACTCAACATTCACCGGGCTTTTTTATACCTTTCGGTTAACCGTTACGGTTTACGCAACGCTTTCACCTGTTCGGCAGTGATATCCCCCGGCAGCCCGCCGAAGGTCACGCGCAGATAATTCACCATCTCGGCAATTTGCGCATCGTTCAAACGATCCGCAAAACCCGGCATCGGCTGCATGCTTTCGCCGTTCGGGAATTCCTGTGCCGGTAAACCATCGAGCACCGAGATAATCAGGTTACGGCCATCCGGCTGGCGCAAAGTGGCATTGTTTTGCATTGCCACCGCGACATGCGGTTTACCGGAACCATCGGCCATATGACAACCGGAACACTGATCCAGATAAGTGATGCGTCCCGCGTCATTACCGCCCTGCCCGATGCTGACCGGCACGGCTGCTGGCGGTTTATCGCCCAGCAAATACGTGACGATCGCGCGGTGATCGGCTTCACTCAGATGACGGGTGCTCAGATCAATTACCTTATGCATCTCGTCAAAGGCAGATCCCTGTGGCGCGATGCCGGTGGCAAGGAATCGGCTCAGATCCGCCGGGTTCCAGCCACGTTGCGCCAGTGCATCCGGCGTGATCGCCGGTGCGGTGATGCGACCGAGCGTGCCGCCTTTCAGATTGCTGTCGGTATCCATCTGGCCGAGTTTGCCGCGCGGGGTATGACATTCGCCGCAGTGACCGAGCACATCGGTCAGGTACTGGCCGCGCTGCCAGTCGGCAGAATTGCCCTGAGAACTGGCAGGCATAGGATCACTGGTACGGAACAACAGGTTCCAGCCAATCATCGCCATGCGCTGGTTGAACGGGAATGGCATTTCGTTTTCCGGTACCGGCTGGTCCACCGCCGGACGCGTCATCAGAAACGCATACATATCGTCGGAATCTTTGCGGGTCACGCCTTTGTAGGAGGTGTAAGGCATCGCCGGATACAGATGACGTCCGCCCGGTGCTACGCCTTTGGTCAGCGCCAGATAGAAATCGTCTGACGTCCAGCGGCCAATACCTTCATCCGCAGAAGGCGTCAGGTTGCTGCCAAAAATTTTGCCAAACGGCGTTTCCAGCGGATAGCCGCCAGCCAGTGGCGCACCGCCGGAAGCGGTATGACACGCCGCACAGTCAGACGCCTGAACCAGATAACGACCGCGTTCGATCTGCGCCGTATCCGCAGTGACTTTCTGCACCGGCGCATCCAGCGTGCGGTTTTCCCGCCACCAGAGCACGGCGATCACGATAATGATCACCACCAGCAGCGCGAGGAAAAGACGTTTTTTCATCACGCATGCTCCCGGATCAGGCCTGGGGTTTTCATAACCACATCACGCACGGCTTCGTAATAGCGTACGTAGCCGGTACAGCGGCAGATGTGATTTTCCAGCGCGCCGTTAATCGCCGCTTCAAGATCTGCCAGCGGGATGGGATTTTTTTCCAGACGCTCAAGCAGCAACGTCGCAGCATTCACAAAGCCCGGCGTGCAGTAACCGCACTGGAAGCTGTAGTGCTCCAGAAATGCCTGCTGAACCGGAGAAAGCTGAACCTCACCCTTGTCATCGGTTTTCGCGTGGCCTTCGACAGTGCGCACTTTCTTGCCGTTGAAGAAATGGGCGCCGGTAATGCAGGTACGCACTTCTTCGCTGGTGCCGCTTTCATGATCGACGATCGCCACGCAGGCGTGACAAATCCCCTGCCCGCAGCCCAGACGGGAGCCGGTCAGCGCCACATATTCGTGCAGGAAATCAATCATCATCAGGCCTTCTGGAACGTCCAGCGGGCCGTATTGTTGATTGTTAATGGTCAGCGTCATTGGCTGGGTTTTGATGCTCATTGTAAAACCTCACGAATATTTTCAGCACGAACAGGCAAATCACGGAAACGGTGGCCGGTGGCATGGGCGATGGCGTTCACCAGCGCGGCGACCACCGGGATCATCACTACTTCGGCCATGCCTTTTGGCGGATCGGTTTCCGACAGCGCAGGCAGGATATCGCTGGTCTGTTTCCAGACCGCCACATCGCTGGCGCGCGGCAAATGGTAACGGTTGAAGTTCCACGTTCCGTTGCCCGGTCCGTCTTCGTACAGCGGTAAATACTCGTGTAATGCGTGGCCGATACCCATCGCCAGCCCGCCCTGTAGCTGGCCGGATACCAGTTCAGGTACGATCAGATTGCCGCATTCCATGATGGAATGGTGCGTCAGGAGTTCGATTTTGCCGGTGGCTATTTCCACCGCGATTTCGGCCAGCGTACCGACCGCACTGTAATAGGTCACAGAAGCGTTATTACGCTGCGTTGGCGGGTAATACACCGCGTCACGCGCCAGCGTGCGGAATTCGTCCGTGCCGTTGCGTACCGCCATGCCATCTACCGGAATGCGCTGACGCACATTGTTGAGGGTGAAATCGGCCTCCGCCCATTGCCAGCGGTTGAATACGTGAACCGCTGCGCCGGTCAGACCTTTCATTTCGTACACTTTTTTCGCCAGCATTTCGAGGCTGAGAATTTGCATACCGTTAGCGGTCAGGCCGCCCTCCACCCAGCGGGCATCTTCTTTGCGCACCACATAAGGGGCAGCCTGTCCGCCGCCAATGCCGGTTTGCCAGATAGCCATCGCCGCAGGCCAGATGCCGTTGTCAAATATCAGGCGCGCTGCTTCGCGGGTGCTGTGGGAGAAGTAGTAGGCTGAGTTACTGGCGCTGGATGGCGAGCAGTAAGACGGCGACCAGCGCGGATTGGTTTGCAGTTTGTCCTGCTCTTCCTGCGACATAATGTACGGATCACCGCTGGTTTCCACCGGCAGTACTGACCAGTCAGTCACCGAGAAATGCGCCTGTTCAGCCGGTTTTCCCAGCCATTCGGCGCACAGAACGGACTGAGACGTCGACATCCCCGTGCCCATTTCTGCACCGCTGTGCCACAGGCTGATTTCGCCTTTTTCGCTGAGTTCCACGCGGGCGAAAGAAGTTTCCGCTCCGGTGCCGAAGTCCTTCTGCACGCAGCCAAAACCGACGCCATAACGTTTACCCGGATTCTGGCTTTCGTATTCGGCTTTGCGTTTCTGGCGTTCTGTCCATAGCGGATGTACGGCAGCTTTTTCCAGCACTTCATCGGCGCGGATTGCTCCGGCAGGGATCGCACCTTGGGTATTTTTCACCCCTGATTTCAGGACGTTGCGCATACGGAACGCAATCGGATCCAGCTTCAGCTCGGCAGCCAGCTCATCCATCATCATTTCCGTGGCGGCCATGCTTTGCAGCGTACCGTAGCCGCGTGCGGAACCGGCATCGAGCGCGCGCGAAGCCAGGCCGACAGCGGATAAATCACTTTTCGGGAAATAGTAAATCGACTGGGCTGCCGTTGCGCCAACCATCACCACCGACGGTGTGAAGTTGCTGCGCCCGCCGCCATCTGCGGTCATTGCCGCGTGGAATGACTGCAACATGCCGGTTTCGCGATCCACGGCAATGTCGTAATTCATATCAAACGCATGGCGTTTGAGCGCTGACTGGAACTGTTCGAAACGGTCATTCGCCAGACGCACCGGCGCGCCGTCGCCATACATTGCCGCGACCGCACCGTAATACGGGAAGTTATAGTGATCTTTCGACCCGTAACCGACGGTGTAGCACGGGTGCATAATCAGCGTTTTCACCGTGCGGTGCGATTTCGCCATCATGCGCGGCATTTCATCGGCCACTTCCTGCGGTGACTGCGTTGGCACCACCATATGCAGCGTTTGCGTCGCGGCGTCATACCAGCCGTTGGCATTATCCGGCTCCAGCGCGGAAGTATCCACGGATTGCGTGGTGAATTTGCGTGACATCACCAGCCAGTCTTGCGGCGGCGATTTCAGTTCATCCGCCATTTCGCCCGCGTAGTACATACCCTGCTCGTCCAGCTTGCCGCCTTCGCGCCCTTCCGGCCAGACCGGCAGATGTTTGCGCATACCGACCGGGAAGACAGGCATATCTTTCAGACTGGAGAATTTGTCGTCTTCATAGGCGGTTTCGCCACCGACGCGCACGAAGCGGAACGTTCCCCACGGATCACGTTCCAGCGGGCCGGTTTTCTCACCGTAGCGCACCACACCGTCTTTGAATTTCAATGCATTCTTGGCAAAACGGAATTTGGCAAAATCCTGATACACCAGGATCGCCACCGCTTGTCCCAGGTAGGCAGGCGTTTTGCCTTCCGGCAGCAGCATGTCGTCGCCATAAAATGCCGGGAAGGCCAGACCGTCGCGCGCCAGCACGTCAGCCGTGACCAGCTGATCGGGCTTTAGATCATCACCTAATAGTGAGAGATCCAGACCGGTATAAATCTTATCGGCTTCGGTCGCACGAATGATAAAGGCGTGCGCCTGTTTCTGTGGCCAGTGCGGCATGTCCTTGGCGCGGATATCGCGGGCAAACACTTTCTGCCCCATGACTTTCGCTTTGCCATCAATACGGAAACGGACCCGTTTTTTTTGCGCATCCCACTGGGGAGATTGCAGAATTTTTTCTTCGAACAGTGCGGCGTAAGCCCGACTGTGCAACGGCGCGAGATAAACGGAAACGCCAGCGATCACAGCGCCTTTCACGAAGCGCCGTCTGGACGGGTTGAAATTGCTCATAAATTCCCTTGATTCTTTTATGTCTTCTTATTGTTCAGTAGTTTCTAATATTCTAAAAATACCGATTATCGTGGGCGATTATATGTACGCAAAACCTTATAAGCTATGATGGAAAACACATTTTTAATATCTCATTCACAATTGTGCGCAAAAAAGTGAGATAATTCGTTTCCGTTGCGCAAACAATAACCAGAAGGGGTAGGCGCAAAATGACCGGTATTATTCTTCTCGCCGCAGGGTCAGGAACACGATTTATTGCCGCCGGGGGGGAAGGAAACAAGCTCAATGCGATTCTGAGTCAAACAGCAGAAAATCCTGCCACTGTTTTTGAAACTACGCTGAACCAGTTAATCGCCAGCGGTCTGCCGGTTCATGTAGTCACCCGTGCGGAGAATATGCAGGTTCAGGCCAGTTGCGCACGTCAGGAGGTGTCTTTCACCCTCACCGACAGTGCCGGAACTGGCGAATCGATTGCCGCCGGTGTACGCGATACGCCGCAATGGGACGGCTGGCTGATTCATCTGGCGGATATGCCCTTTGTTACGGCAGAGGTTTTCGCCACAGTGGCCGCCGGCCTGAGCCAGGCGCAGATAGTGCGCCCCTGCTGGCAAAATGAGCCGGGACATCCGGTCGGTTTTGCCCGCCCGATGAGAGAAAGACTTTTGCAATTACGTGGCGACCACGGTGCGCGCGAGCTTCTCCGTGACCGCGACGTTTTACGACTCAATTTAAATAACCCGGCGGTGATTGCAGATATCGATCTGCCGGAGCAACTCCGCGATCCCCCGCTTTTTCAGAACGGACAACTGCATGCAGCATCTTGATAATCAGGTTATTTCTCAGGCGATGAAATGGCTGGCACACCAGCCGGTCTGGCTTTGTACGGTGCTGACCACTTACGGGTCATCGCCGCGTGCGCCCGGCGCACTGATGGTGGCAAACGCCGATGGCCATTTTTGCGGGTCGCTTTCCGGTGGCTGTGTTGAAGAAGATTTCCTGCAACGCATTGCGGCAGGTGAATATCAGCAGGCCAGCCAGATTGTACGCTACGGAGAAGGCGGGCTGACGCCAAATATTGCCCTGCCGTGCGGCGGTTCGCTGGATGTCCTGATCGAATATTTACCGGCAACGGCAGGCAATCTCGATTATCTGCAAAGAATGGGAATGGCGCTGGCGGGACATTACGCCCTGACCAAGTCACTTTCCCTGCCCGCAGCCTGTGATCATCTGGAACTGACGAATTATCATAATGCGACTCAGGTGATGCGCAACGACGATTGCATCACGCTGCATCTGGCCGCCCCGCCGCGCCTGCTGATTGCCGGATTATCGAGCGTCGCGCTTTACTGCGCTGATTTTGCCTGCGCGCTGGGATTTGAGGTGATTGTCTGTGAATGCCGCGAGGATGTGCTGGAAAACTTTCAGTCTTCACTGAAAGCCGGTATTCGCCTGGAAAAACAATTCCCGGCTAAATATCTCGAGGAGCAAAGCTGTCATGCCAATACGGCGATTGTCGCGCTGACCCATGACCCGAGAATGGATGATCTGACCCTGATGGAAGCGGTGAATACTCCCGCGTTTTACATTGGCGCGATGGGTTCACAGAAAAACAGCGCACGCCGCCGGGAACGCCTGCAAACCATTGCCGATTTCTCCCAAGAGGATTTTGCCCGGCTGCACGCCCCGGTAGGGCTGCCGATTGGCAGCAAAACCCCGGCCGAAATCGCGCTGGCGGTCATGGCGGATATTGTGAAACATAAAAACGGCGTTAAACATCTCAACACAACTGCCTGAGTGTTGGATACTGCGCATAAAAAAAGCCTGAGGTTTGCGCCTCAGGCTTATTGTTGCTGCACTTATCACATCATTACGAGCGGGTAAGTTGCAACTGACCGCTTTTATCCAGCGGGATTTGAGTGCCCGGATCGTGGTCCATACGAACTTTACCCTGCTGATCGCCTATTTTATAGGTCACATCATAACCGAGCGTTTTATCTGCTTTGTCATACACGGTTTTACAGCGCTGCTGCTGAGTCGTGTAGGTATCGTTATTCTGCATACTGCTTTGCACGCGGTTCCCCGCATAACCACCACCCAGCGCACCGGCTACCGTGGCGACATCACGCCCTTTACCGCCACCAAACTGGTGACCCAGAACGCCACCGGCAACCGCACCCAGTACAGAACCCGTGATCTGATGCTCATCCTGCACAGGACGGCGGTGAGAGACGGTCACGTCACGACATTCCTGACGCGGAGTTTTTGTGGTCTCTTTGATTGGCGTCGCACTGACAACCTGCGCATATTGCGGGCCAGACGAAAAGACGTTCATGCTCGCAACGCCAGCAATGCCCAATGCCGCAGCCACACCAATACCGACCCCAGCTAACATTGACTTGTTCACAGGACTTCCTCCGAAAATGTTACCACGCAATTCGCCCCGTAAGAGACGTGCCTCAGTGGATAACAACACATCTGAGGTTCGGCGTGCGTGAATCGCCGTCTGAAAACTTATTGGTTAAGTCTGCCCTTCATAGCCTAAGCAAACAATAAGACGAACTCTGTAAGTGAGGGAAATGGCCTGCCCGAGGGGGTGTTTAGGAGGATTCTTAGCTGACAAAGCAATATTGACGTGATTTTCTGCTATTTGGGCGTCTATTGTGCAATTGGGGTATTCATTATACGAACAGTAAAAAAGCCTGTATTAAACAGGCTATTAGGTATGAAACGATTCAGCTGGCGTGCAAAAAAACGCCAGTGAACGAAATCAGTGCAGTTTCAAACGCGGGCGGATCACACGGTTAATTCCGCCGACCAGCATCATCAGACCGGTTTTGATATAACCGTGCAGCGCAATCTGATGCATACGATACAGAGAGACGTAAACCAGTCGCGCCAGCCGCCCTTCGACCATCATAGACCCCCGCATCAGGTTACCCATCAGGCTGCCGACAGTACTGAAGCGTGAAAGGGAAACCAGGGAACCGTGATCTTTATACACGTAGGGTTTCAGGCTCTGCCCTTTGCGCTGCGCCATGATGTTGGCGAAACAGCGGGAGGCCATCTGGTGCGCGGACTGAGCGCGAGGTGGCACGAAGCCGCCTGACGGTTGAGGACAGGACGCGCAGTCACCGATCGCATAGATATTCGGGTCACGCGTGGTCTGCAACGTCGGCTCCACCACCAACTGGTTAATGCGGTTGGTTTCCAGACCGGCGATTTCTTTCATGAAATCAGGCGCTTTAATCCCCGCAGCCCACACCATCAAATCGGCATCAATGAATTCGCCAGACTTGGTGTTCAGGCCATTTTTATCCGCACTGGTGACCATGGTTTGCGTCAGAACGCGCACGCCCAGTTTGGTCAGTTCGTTGTGCGCCGCAGCAGAAATACGTGGCGGCAGCGCAGGCAGAATACGCTCGCCGGCTTCCACCAAAGTGACGTTCAGCGCTTCGCTGTCGAGCCCTTCAAAACCGTAGCTGTGCAGCTGTTTTACCGCATTGTGCAGCTCGGCAGACAGCTCAACGCCGGTCGCACCGCCACCCACAATCGCGATATTCACTTTCTTCTGCTTGTCGGAACTGGCAGAGAATTTGAGGAACAGGTTCAGCATTTCGTTATGGAAACGGTGTGCCTGATGCGGGTTATCCAGGAAGATGCAGTGGTCTTTCACGCCCGGCGTGCCGAAGTCGTTAGAGGTACTGCCCAGTGCCATCACCAGCTGGTCGTACGCAATATCACGTACCGGCACCAGCATCTCGCCGTTCTCGTCGCAAATTTCAGCCAGTTTGATGGTCTGATTTTCGCGATCGATATCGGTCAGTGAGCCAATCTGAAAGGTAAAGCCGTGGTTACGGGCATGAGCCAGATAGCTCAGAGCATCCACACCGTCGTCCAGGCTGCCGGTCGCCACTTCGTGTAACAGGGGTTTCCATAAATGGCTGTGGTTACGGTCGACCAGAATGATCTCCGCTTTTTTCTTGCGGCCAAGTTTATGGCCCAGGCTTGTCGCCAGTTCCAGACCGCCGGCGCCACCGCCGATTATCACAATTTTCTTCATTGGTGATGTCAAAATGACCCCCTCAAATGTGAACCAATTGTTATATAAGAGTAAAAATATTATCCTTATATTACATAGGGTTGCTTAAGTTAAATCGGTATCTGAGACGGAGGATATCATGCGTGGTGATTTGGTCATACCAAAATTGATATAGGTCAATTTAAATTCAATTGGCTAATTTGACTTAGGGAAATGGCACGTATTTTGACAGCTTTAAATCAGCGGGTTAGACAGGAAATGGGCAAAAAAATGATTTCAGGCAGCAGAAAAAGACAAATAGAAAACCACTGCTTTCGGGCAGTGGTTTTAAAGGATTTCAGAAATGAAATGTTAAATCAGGCGATGTTTTTGAACGCTTTGATCCGCTGAAGATGGGTCGAGATATCCTTGAACTTATGGCTCTGATGTTCATCCCATTCAACCGGATAGTAATGATGAAGCTTCTCGGCCGTTTTCTTGCTGTCGAGCACGCCGTCTTCGCGGGATAAAATCACCAGGCAACGGTCGCGGTTTTTCTCGCGAAAATCACTGATGCATTTCGTGGCGATGTCTTCGTACTCTTCGGGGCGGTCGATTTTTCCGGTCATAGTGTCCTGCGGTGATAAGTTCGGATTGAACATCACCTGACGGATACCACACAGAAAACCGATGCGTTCAGCCCAGAATCCACCCAGCCCAACACCGCAAATCAGCGAATTTTTGTCGGTGGTTTCATGCAGCACTTTATCGACTTCTTTGAGCAAGTGTTGCATGTCGTGGCGCGGGTGCAGCGTGCTGTAGCTTATGAAACGGACGTCGGGGTCAATAAACTGCAGCTGCAACACTTTCTCATGGTTACCGGGACTGGTTGAATCGAAGCCATGCAAATAGATAATCATCGTTTACCTCATCCTGAATGTGCGTTGAAACCCTCACGCGGTCTGAAAAACGTTACCGGGCAGTTTCTTTATGTTCCTGCCAGCGGGCGTCGAGCGCGGTCAGTTCACGGTTTGCCTCTTTCCAGCGGCTCGAATTTTGCAGGTCCTGACGGGCCTGTTTTCCACTGTACAGTCCACGATGATACAACTGCATAACGCGTTCAGCTTTGACCGGAGACAGGTTATCCAGCACGCTCACTGCGCCCTGACGGTTATTGCAGGCCAGGATCATATCGCAGCCCGCATCCAGAGATGCCTGAGCACGCTCCGGATAGCTGCCCATAATCGCGGCACCTTCCATCGAAATATCATCGGAGAAAATCACGCCGTTGAAATTCAGTTCCTTGCGCAAAATATCCTGCAACCAGTACGGCGATCCGCTGGCAGGACGCGGGTCAGCCTGCGTATAAATCACGTGTGCAGGCATCACGGCATCCAGCAATTTACGCTCATTCAGCTGGCGGAAGATTGCCATGTCGTGCTCGCGGATAACCTCCAGCGGCCGATCGTCACGTGGCGTTTCTTTGTGGGAATCCGCACTGACTGCGCCATGTCCGGGGAAATGCTTACCGGTGGTTTTCATGCCGGCTGCATGCATGCCGAGAATAAACTGCTCCGCCATATCCAGTGCTTTCTGCGGGTCGGCGTGGAATGAGCGCTCGCCAATCGCCGCACTGATATGACCGATATCCAGCACCGGCGCAAAGCTGATGTCGATATCCATAGCAATCATTTCTGACGCCATCAGCCAGCCGCCCTCCTGTGCCAGACGCGCCGCTTCGTGTGGCGTATTGATCGCCGCAAAAGATTGCGCAGCAGGCAGACGGGTAAAGCCTTCGCGAAAACGCTGCACGCGCCCGCCTTCCTGATCCACCGCCAGCACCAGACGGTCATGGGACGCGGCGCGGATCTGGCGGATCAGTTCATGTAACTGATCAACGTCATGATAATTTCGGGTAAATAAGATCAGTCCGCCCACCAGCGGGTGCTGCAAAATTTCACGTTCTTCGGCATCCAGCTCATAGCCAACGACATCCAGCATTACAGGTCCCAACAAAATGGACGCTCCTTTTCTTTTCAGATGATTTCAGGGACGCAACGGGTGCGCCCATTCACTGTACCGATTTTCGCCAGTCTGCTGCCAGCGCACTTCAAACCACATCAGCATCAGGTAATCGACCCAGGGGATCCAGCGGTTTACCTGCTGCTGCAAAAGCGTTATTTCCTGATAGCCGCCCGCATTGACGTACTCATTCAGGAATGTATTTTGTTGCTGTGCATTCCAGCCATTACCGCGAACAATGGCGGCCAGCTCAAGGGCAATATCCGCATTCGCCGCATATTCCCAGTCAATCAGCCGCAGGCCATCTGGCGTATTCAGCACATTGCCTGCGTGAATATCCATGTGCACCAGCGCCAGTTTCAGCGGCAAGGGCGGATTTTGCGACAGCATCTTGCGGTGCAAACGCAGCCAGCGCGGCGTCAGCCTGCGCCGGTCGATATGTTGCCAGTAACGCGCAAACTGCTGCTGTAAATCCAGCCGGTAGCCTGACGGCGCCAACTGATGCAGCCTGACCAGCATCTGGCTCAGCGCCTGCTGTGTGGCAGGCGTCGCGAAGTCCTGTTCAGTCAGCGGCGTGCCGTCTATCCAGTCAACAATCAGCCACGGCGGCGAATAAAGTCTGACACACGGCCCTGACTTTTGCCGCGCGACATGCCGCAAAATCGCAGATTCACGTTGCCGGTCAGCCCCTGCAATTCGCTTCTCATAAGACTGATGTCGCGCCAGCCAATTACCGGCGGGCGAGGTTATTTTCCAGCTTTCACCCGTCAGCCCTGCGACCGGTGATAAACGAAAACCGGCGGTATTCACCGCCGGATAATGTTTTTCGAACAGTTGCTGTAGTTCGGATGGCACAAGTTCGGATTGCACAAGTTCAGCGTTAATTCTGAACAGCACCGCGGCCTGACCAGACGATTTCGCCACTTGGTGCGGTAATCAGACGCATCGACATCGTCGGCGCTTTCACATCGCCGCTGACGGTGCTGTAAAGCACGTACTGCGCTTTCACGATATTTGCCAGACCGATGGCTTTGCTGACCGAAGCGAGGCTGTCATCCGGCGATAATCCCAGTGACTGTTTGGCTGAAGACACCTGTTCTGCCGGAACCACCTGGAAAGTCGTATTGTTCGCCAGCGTACTGCGCAGGGCATCCGTCGCTTTGGCCATTTGCAGAGAACCGTTGGTACTGTTTTTCACGCCATCGACCAGCAGAACGCTGCCTGACTGCACACCACCGGCTTTGAGCATTTTTGCCAGCATCGGCTCAACGGTTGCCGTCCAGTCAATATTTGCGAATTTTGGCGGCTGCGGAACCGGCTGAACCTGTGGCTGCTCAGGCACTGGCGGATTGACCGGCGGCAGTGGCTCTTGCGGTTGCTGAGGTTGTTCTGGCTGCTGAGGCTGCGTCTGTTGCTGGTTTGGCAAAGTACAACCGCCAAGGATCAATGCGGCCATTGCCACAATGAGAAAATACTTTTTCATCAACCTTCTCCGTACGGGAATTTAGAGATAAAGGTACATGCGCACACTGTACGCATCGAGATTGCCATTGAGCGAACTGATGTCAATGCTGCTGTTGGCCGGCACGGTGACAGTCCGGGATTCGGCAACCGGTAATAAATCCAGTCCCTGCTTATCATACCAATAGAAACGGTAATGCAAGGTGACAGGATGTGGCTGGTTATTATCGAGTGTACTGGTGGCCTTTTTCTGTCCACCGGAATCAGACACTGATGGCGAACTCGGGATGATCCCTGCCGTCAGAACGGGGGATTCCATTACCACTCTTTGCTGATTGTTGAGCGCAATACCAGGCTTGCTGCTACAGCCTATCAACAAAATTACCGGCAATAATGCCATCAGGAAACGCATGTTTACCCTTACTGACGTGACAGCAATGGACCCAATGCACGGCCACCGACCAGATGCATATGGATATGATAAACCTCCTGCCCGCCGTCGCGGTTGCAGTTGACGATCAGACGGTAGCCGCTTTCGGCAATCCCTTCCTGTTCGGCAATTTTAGCGGCAACCGTCATCATTCGGCCCAGCGCAGCTTCGTGCGTGGCATCAACGTCATTCATTGTCGGGATCAGGATATTCGGGATGATCAGAATGTGGCTTGGCGCCTGAGGAGAAATATCGCGAAATGCAGTCACCAGTTCGTCCTGGTAAACCACGTCGGCGGGAATTTCACGGCGAATAATTTTGCTGAAAATTGTCTCTTCGGCCATCTTAACTGTCCTTAACAAAGTAAAAAGCGTTGTACGCAGTATGAGTTAGAATTTCCATTCCTTTCAACCTGATTACGCTTTTTGATGCTTAATTGACGCAGAAAGCGCCAGCGGCAGGCAGCGGTAACCATTGTGCCAAATCGCAGGCGTAAAAAAAGGAGGCCGAAGCCTAATGCCGATCGTTTAAGGATCAGTTGACCGATCCGGTGGCTCGTGTAAAAAGGGTTCATGCTCAACATGGACCCTT
>NZ_RAHH01000043.1 GCF_003602095.1 Rahnella woolbedingensis
TAATAAATTAAATTATCCATTTTAAATATCAATAATGGCAATTAGTTATGAGCGAAAACGTTTATTTTAAATGTTTCTGATTGTCGATACAGGGGTTTGAATCCCATTCGTGAGAAAATGTACGCTAAGTGTATTTTTTGAACGATAGTGTTAGATTAGTTCATAGACATTCTTCTTGATGTGTCAGGAAATTAGGAAAAAACCTTAATCTGACAGGTTTTTTTGTTTATCCTGACGTCAGCTTGATGTGTACTTAAAACTGACAATACAGAAGGTTACGCTCTTAGCGTACGTTCCGTTCCATTGGGCTTCGAACCCCCCATGACTACTATTAGATGCCTGTACTAAAAGGTTCGATTTCGGACACAAAAACGTAGTAGCGCCGCAATTCAAGGAACAGGCAAGAGCGCATTGGTTAAAAAGTAGCCTTAGCGTGGTTTGTTTTCCGTATTCCAAGCGGAGCCCAACAGGGACGAACTGTGATCTTACCCACATAAAGTGGACGCGCCCCTAAGCAAGGTTCTGGTTTTAAATAATTAAGAATAATCACAAAGAGTTGTGAATCACTAGCAATTATGTCCCTTTATCCACTTATCTTTATACATAATCACCATAAGCAAGAGTCATTAAAGGATTAAGCGCCATGACCGTTAACTAATAGACACTCATCATACTTCACACTTCAATTGTCTGCATTCGTCCCAGCCACTGGTTTTATTAAAAATAATTTTAACAACAACGATCACATATCTAATTAATTGACCAAAAATAATAAAGCATTCTCCTGTAGTATTAAGAATACTGAACTCCGGAAATTTTTAAAAAAATGAAAATCACTCCCTTACCCCCGTTAAATAGTTTGGTTGCATTTGAAGCCGCTTCCCGCCACCTTAGTTTTACGCTGGCGGCTCATGAGTTAAATGTCACGCAAGGCGCTATTAGTCGGCAAATTCGCCATCTGGAAGATTTCCTGGGTTCTGCCCTGTTCAGCCGTATCAATCGAAATATTCAATTGACGATGACCGGGTTGCAATATCGTAAGGCTATTAACATGGCGCTGGTCGATATTGCCAGTGCAACAGGAGAGGTAAAAAAATGGCAAGGCGAGAATAAAGTCACAGTCTCCACCACCAGTGCAATGGCGGCATTATGGCTATTGCCCCGGATTGCCAGCTTTCAGAATGAGCATGAGGAGATTGATTTGCGTATTATGGCTTCCGACAGTATTCAGGATTTACGCCAACAGGAGTGTGATTTCAATTTATTCTATTGCCGAACCCCTCCTGAAAATATGCAAGCTTCCGCGCTGTTCTCTGAGGTCGTATTTCCGGTTTGCAGCCCGGATTACCTGCAAAAGGTTGGCCCGCTATCGTCACCGGAAGAGATTTTTAGTAAAACATTACTTTTTCTCGAGGATTCTCATACCGACTGGTTAAGCTGGGAACAGTGGTTTACTGCTGTTCACCTTCCGCAATTTACCCCTAAAAACCGTCTGAATATCAACAACTACCCGATGCTGCTGCAGGCTGCAATCAATGGTCAGGGCGTCGCATTAGCGTGGGGTGAACTCTCTGAAAATTATCTGGAATCTGGTGCCCTGATCCGCCCGGTAAACCAGACGTTAAGAACCACTTCCTATTTTTCGATGCTGGAAGCAACTGACACTGGCCGAGTCACTGCCAGTGTCAGACTATTCCGCGAATGGCTGCTAAATCAACGTCCTGCGACGGTGAGTGTCGCACTACTCTTTTTTCTTCTGCATCAGTACTGGTTTCATGTTGTGCAATGAGCTAACCGGGCCATCCATGGCTTCCGGCTCAGGACGGACATGTTGAGGCAACATCATCCACGGCAGCGGCTCTCGACGAATGGAGTGGAATAGAGTTAATGTCATTAGCATAATGAAGATCGCGACCGGGAAACCGGCAATAATTGATGCGGTTTGCATCACATGCAGCCCTCCGGCATACAGCAGAACAGCGGCAAGGACAGCAATGATGATCCCCCACAGAACTCTGATAAAGGACGGCGGTTCACTATGTCCTCCGGCATCCAGAATACAAAGCACTAAGGTCCCGGAATCTGCAGAAGTAATAAAGTAAGTGCCTAATAACACACAAGCCAGGATGCTTAGCACGCCACTCAATGATGAGTAAGGTAAGTTATCAAACAGGGCAAACAGCGCCCGGGTAGTATCTTTTTTAGTGGCCAGCAGAATTGGCCCACCACTAAACGCCGGGGTATCGGCCTGGGTGGTCTGTTGTTGCACAACACTGGTTTCATGATGATGGCGGGCGTCCTGCTCAATTTTCAGTGCTGTGCCGCCAAAGACAGCAATCCAGATAAAAGTGATCAGCGTTGGCACAATCAATGCCCCCCCAATCAGTTCCCGGATTGTCCGCCCACGAGAAATGCGGGCGATAAACATGCCCACAAAAGGAGCCCATGTCATCCACCAGGGCCAATAATAGGCAGTCCAGGTATTTTGCCAGCCAGAATCTTTTTGCGTGTCACTCCAGAAGCTTAAACCAACTATATTTTGAATATAATCACCGGAACTCTCCAGGAAAGTATTCAAAATATATCGGGTTGGCCCGACACAGAGCACGATCATAACGATGAATAATGAGAGCAACATGTTTAACTCAGACAACCGACGGATCCCTTTCCCTACCCCCGATAATACTGATGAAACAGCTAACGTGCAGAGCACCACAATAATCAGTAACTGAACCCCCAGCCCAATATGAATACCCAGCGCCTGATTTAACCCAGAGTTAATCTGAATGACCCCCATGCCCAGGGTTTGCGAAATCCCGAATGCCGTGACAGCGACCGTTAAAATATCGACAACATGACCAATGGGGCCATAAATACGGTCACCAATTAGGGGGTAGAGGATCGAGCGTAAGGTTAGCGGCAGATTTTTTCGGTAGGAAAAATAGGAAAGTGCGAGAGCGACAATAATAAATACCGACCAAGGATGCAGTCCCCAGTGGAAAAAGGTCATGCGCATTGCCGTACTGGCTGATTCATCACTGAGCGGTGGGGAGAATGGATTACCCGCGTAGTGCCACATAGGCTCGGCAACCGACCAGAATATTAAGCCAATCCCCATACCGCCAGAAAAGAGCATCGCGACCCAGGATATATAGCTGAACTCCGGCTTTTCATCATCTTTGCCCAGTCTGATATGGCCATAACGACTAACCATCAGATAAAAAAGGAAAAAAAGGACTACTGAAACAAGACCTATATAGAACCACTTCATGCTGTAGAGAAGTGCATTAGAAATATCTTCGAAGTATTTACCTGTTTTATTAGCCAGTATCGCGCAAAATAAAACAAAACTTATCACCAGTATTTTCGAAACAATTGTGACTGTTGGGTTTAATCCCTTCAATAATCCGGATGTCGCTCTCATAGGCGCTTCTCACTCCTCAAAAATCACGGATAGCCGTGTCTATTTGTTTATTTTTTGTTAAATCCATTTGAGGGTAGAGAGCCATTCCGCTCATTTCAACGGATAAATACTCATTTATTCATGACAAAAAGTCATGCAAACAACCAATAAATAGCCCGACCAGTGAATATTTAGTGCGTTATTTTCTTTTGATGAGTTTTTCTCATGTGTTGCTGGCCAAAAAGTCGCTTGTTTGTTGCGAGATTGTTACACACAATCTTATTTTATCCAGCATCCCTACTCGCGGGCAGGACAAAGACCAACAACACTTTATTTCTGGAGAGCGATAGATGAACAATGTTAAGCAATCTCTTATTCCTGTTGAATATGTTGATCGAGTATTAACAGAGATCCATGATGCCACCGGCATGCCTAATGATGCTTACACCAGTAAAGATTATTTTTGTTTTGAACGCGATAACGTACTGGGTAAAACCTGGACCTGTATCGGCTTCAGTGCCGACCTGTCCAGCAATGGTTTTGTTAAGCCCGTCGACTTTATGCACCTGCCATTGTTAATAATGAAAAACCGCCTCGGGGAGATTCAGGTTTTCCATAATGTCTGTAGCCACCGGGGAATGAAATTAGTCCATGAAAGCGGTCCTGTTCAGGGGGTACTCCGTTGCGCTTATCACTCCTGGACTTATGATCTTGATGGCAATTTAAAAGGCACGCCCCATGTCGGGGGGATTGGTCAGCACAAAGATGAACGCTTCAAATGTGAGAAGCATGGCTTAAAACCACTCCGCTCCGCCGTCTGGATGGGCATGGTGTTTATTAATCTCTCTGGCGATGCCGAAGCCTTTTCCCACCATATCGCCCCACTGGAACAACGCTGGCAAGCTTTCCTCGGTGAGCAAGGTTTGTCACTGTTACGTCAGGTGGCGAGTGGCGGCAGCCTGCAGATAGGGGTCAACAGCAACTGGAAACTCGCTGTGGAAAATTACTGCGAGGCCTATCACCTGCCCTGGGTCCACCCGGCTCTCAATAGCTACTCACGGCTGGAAGATCACTACAACATCATGTTTAGCGAACGCTTCGCCGGCCAGGGGAGTACCGCTTACAACCTCTCCGCAACAGCAGGCACTCATCTGCCCGAGTTCCCAGACTGGCCTGCGGAGAAAACACGTCATGCCGAATATGTCGCGCTCTTCCCCAATGTGCTGCTGGGCATACAGGTCGATCACGCCTTCGCGATGATGATAGAGCCGATTAGCGCAGAAAAGAGCATTGAACATCTGCGACTGTTTTACGTTGGCGATGAAGCGACGACAGAACAATACGCAGCCTGCCGTCAGGCTACCCTGGAGTCCTGGCGGGTCGTTTTCGGTGAGGATATCTCCGCAGTGGAAGGTATGCAGCAGGGGCGCGCTTCACCAGGTTTTAACGGCGGGGTCTTCTCACCTGAAATGGATGTGCCGACACACTTTTTCCAGAAGTGGTTGGCTTCCAGGGTTAAACAGGCGCTGAGGGCATAAGTGATGGAACACTATCTCAACTATATCGCTGACCACTGGTGTGATGCCTCCCGTCGCCTGACGATTTACAATCCGGGCAGTGCTGAACCCTACGCCACCATCGCTCTGGCAGATAAGCAGGATGCGGATCATGCAATGAGTGCCGCCAGAGCATGTGTCCGTTCAGGGGCATTATCTGATGTACGCCCGGCACAACGTGCCCGCTGGCTGCTGGAAGCGGCACGGGAGATACGCGAAGTCGCGGAACATGGCGCACAGGTTTGCAGCCAGGAAAATGGAAAACGATTGCAGGACGCTCATGACGAATTCATGGAGGCCGCTCGCTATTTCGAATACTACGCAGGCATGGCCGATAAACTGGAAGGCGCATCCATCCCTTTGGGGCAGGATTACCTCGATTTCACGCAGCATATTCCCTATGGCGTGTCAGTACAGATTGTTCCGTGGAATTTTCCGGTCTCTATTTGTGCCCGTTCGCTGGCCCCTGCGTTAGCCGCAGGCAATGCGGTGGTGATCAAGTCACCAGAACTGTCACCACTGGCCGTGACTCTGTTGACTGGAGCCATCATTCGGGCCGGTTTCCCTGAAGGGGCCATCCAGTTGCTGTGTGGCGAAGGTTCAGAGGTCGGCAGCCATCTTGTCCAGCACCCCGAGGTCGATCAGATCGTGTTTACCGGCTCTGTCGCCACTGGCCAATCCATCCTGCGCAATGCGGCAACCAGAGCCACTCCAACAGTGATGGAGCTGGGAGGCAAATCCGCTGCTATCGTGCTGGCCGATGCCGGGCTAACTACCCTGCTGCCCAGCGTCCGAAACGGCATCTTTTTTAACGCCGGACAGGTTTGCTCAGCCTTATCTAGACTGCTTATTCATCAGTCACGCTATGAGGAAGTGAAGGCTGCCGTTGTTTCTCTGGCGGCGTCGTTGCTGGTTGGCACAGCAAACGATGCCATCGCAGAACTCACTCCGTTGATTTCGCGGGAGCAGCAATTGCGGGTACTGGCATTCATTGAGCAGGCAAAAGCGGAAGGCGCAAAGGTGCTGACCGGTGGCTATGCGCCTGACAGAGCAGGCTACTTTGTGGCTCCGACGGTTATCGAGGCCACCCCACAAATGCGCATAGCTCAGGAGGAGGTTTTCGGTCCGGTGCTGGTCATTATGCCGTTCAGATCACCGCAGCAAGCGATTGAGATTGCCAACGGCACGGTCTTTGGGCTGGTCGCTGGGGTCTTTGGCAACAATCTGGATGAGACGCTCAATGTCGCCCGGCAACTGAGGGGTGGCCAGGTCTTCGTCAATGAGTGGTTTGCCGGTGGCATCGAGACACCTTTCGGTGGGGTTGGGCTCTCCGGTTTTGGGCGGGAGAAGGGGCAGGAGGCTATCTACGGTTATGTCCATACCCGAAATATCGCCATCCGTCTGAGGTCGGCCTCCGTCAGCGGTGCGCCAGCGTGTTGTCAGCACAGCGGAAACTAAAGAAATTACCGGAGATCCTCATGGCGAATAAAAAGTGGTTCTGTCTGATTTGCGGCTTTATTTATGACGAGGCAAAGGGGTGGCCAGACGAAGGCATTCCGCCAGGCACCGCATGGGAAGCCGTACCGGATGACTGGTTATGCCCTGAATGCCTGGTTGGCAAAGCTGATTTTGAGATGGTCGAGATGAACGAAGATCAGGCGGCTACCTGCTCGTCACTCCTCCAGAATAGCACAGCGAGTGCAGTGGAAACCAAGCTATTACCTGTGGTGATCATCGGCAGTGGTCATAGTGGTTACTCCCTGGCCGTAGCACTACGGGCACAATACCCGGCGTTGCCGATCACTATTTTCACGGAAGATAGCGGTGCAATCTACAGCAAACCTGCCCTCTCCTGTGCGCTCGCGGCGGGAAAAACGGCCACTCAATTACACCAGAGTACGGCGCTCGAATGGGAAAAAAAGCTCAATATTCGCCTCTATCCCCACACTCAGGTGCGACATATTGACAGGCAGAATCAGCGCCTGGAGACCAGCATTGGCCCCTGTGATTATGGCCGTCTGGTACTGGCTACCGGGGCATCGCCGATAACCCCAGCGATTGCGGGTGCCACCCCCACCTTTTTGAGCGTTAATCATCTGCATGATTATGCCCGCTTTCGGCAGGATATTGCCGGGCAGAGTCACATCACCATCCTTGGGGACGGTCTGATTGGCTGCGAATTTGCCCACGACTTAGCCACTTCAGGTTTTAAGGTGACGGTCGTTGGTCTGGGGCGCTGGCCAATGTCGACATTTCTGCCTCAACCTGTGGGGGTGGGATTGCAAAATGCCTTGTGCGATATCGGCGTGACCTGGCACCTTAATACCACCATCGTCAACGCCTCAACGAGCATCGACGGCTCCCGGCGGTTAACCTTGAGCAATGGCGAAACTTTGCATACCGACAGGGTGCTGAGTGCCACCGGTCTGAGGCCGAACGTCGCACTGGCGCAACAATGCAACCTTAACGTGCAAAAAGGGATTTGCGTCAATCGCTACGGACAGACAAACGATGAGGCCATTTTCGCCCTCGGTGATTGCGCGGAATACCCCTGCGGCTGGCGTCCTTATATCGCCCCGATCAATCAGGCGATACCGGCCCTGGTTCGCAGCCTTACCGGCACGCTGACCCCGATCGATTTAACCCCCTGTCCGGTGATCGTCAAAACCCCCACCGCTCCGCTGTGCTTCTCGACGCCGTTATTGCCAGGTGAGTGGCGGATCGAGTATCACGATAACAGCATCATGGCGCTCCATTATGACGATAACGACATGCTAAGCGGCTTCGCCCTGTTTGGCGCAGGCATCCAGCAGCAGCGCAATGACTGGATGACCGCGGTGCTCCACACCAGTGCCCGGAAATATATTGAGGAAGAGAGATGATCCATTTACCCAATGATGATAACTGTTGCGGCTGGTACGCTTCCCTCCCTCCTTCAGCGATACAAAAGAGACTTAACGGGGATGAGAAAGCCGATTTTGTGGTGGTGGGCGCAGGCTTTGCCGGTTTAGCCATCGCTCGTCGCCTTGCTCACCATGCCCCCACAGCCAGAATTTTGCTGATCGACGCCCAACAGGTCGGCCAGGGCGCGTCAGGACGAAACTCAGGTTTTGTTATCGATCTACCGCATAAATTTGCTCTCGAACACCCCAACCCCGAGCATAAACAAAAAATTCTGCGCCTTAACCGCTACGCAATTTCCTTGCTGGTAACGCTGATAGAGCAGCACAATATCGACTGTCAGTGGTCGGCAACGGGGAAATATCAGGGTGCAGTGGGTCGTCGAGGGCAGGCCAGACTCGACCATTTTGCCCAACTGATGCGTGAGTTGGGTGAACCCTGCCATAACGTTGAGGGTAAAGCACTCTCCGCTGTACTGGGCACCAGCTACTACCAGCGTGCTATTTACACCCCTGGCAGCTACCTTATGCAGCCTGCAGCACTGGTGCGTGGCCTGGCGGATAACCTGCCGGAGAACGTTGAACGTTTTGAAAACTCGCCGATTCGCTCACTCAGCAGGGAGGGTAAACGCTGGCTGTTACAGGGCGATCATGGCAGCGTCAGTACGCCGACGCTGCTGCTGGGCACCAGTATTTTCACCCGCGAATTTGGCTGGCTAAAGCACCGTCTGTTGCCAGTGATGACCTTTGCCAGTTGGACCCGGCCCCTAAACGAGACGGAAACAGATCGCTATGGCGGGCAACTGAACTGGGGGCTGACACCCGCCGATCATGCGGGGACGACCCTGCGAATGACGATAGATGGGCGGATAATGGTTCGCAATACGTATAAGTATGTCCCGCAGTATGGTCACAGTGTGAGCAATTCCCTACGCCAGAAAATCCAGCAGGAGCATCGGCAGGCATTTTTAGCCCGCTATCCGGAGCTGGAAGCGGTGCCTCTCACTCACACATGGGGTGGAACGTATGCGATATCACGCAATTTTACCAACTTCTTCGGTCAGCTTGATGACGGGGTATATGCCTGTGCCTGTGATAACGGCGTCGGCGCAGCCTGGGGGACGGTTTCAGGTACTTTGCTGGCAGATCTGGCGGCGGGTGTGGATTCATCGCTGTTAGCGGATATTCAGGCCGTTACGGGAATGCCTGCACTTAACCCGCCCGAGCCCTTTCTCGGCCTGGGCGTGCGCAGTAAAATCCGCTTTGCAAAATGGCAAAGCAGAAGCGAGCTATAGGGCACTGTTGCAAAGCTCGCACCGCTGACAAAATTTGCTGTCTTTTTAACCCGCGAGGCTAATCATGAACGTATTCAAGGGTCGGCATTTCAGCCGTGATATTATTCTGTGAGCGGTACGCTGGTACTGTAAATACGGTATCAGTTATCGTGCGTTGCAGGAGATGCTGGCCGAACGCGGTGTCAGCGTCGACCACACCACGCTTTACCGCTGGGTTCAGCGTTATGCCCCTGAAATGGAGAAACGTCTCCGCTGGTAATGGCGTCAACCTTCCGGATTTAGCTCATGGCATCTGGATGAAACTTATATAAAAATTAACGGCAGATGGGCTTATCTGTACCGCGCAGTCGACAGCAGAGGCTGTACTGTTGATTTTTATCTCTTCTCACGCCGCAACAGTAAATCCGCATACCGTTTTATGGGGAAACTCCTGAATAATACGAAACGCGGGCAAATTCCACGGCTGATTAATACCGATAAAGCCCCGACATACGGGCGGGCACTGACGTTATTGAAGCTAGAAGGAGAATGTCCGCCGGATGTGGAGCATCGACAGATAAAGTACCGGAACAACGTGATTGAGTGCGATCACGGCAAGCTGAAACGGATAATCAATGTCACGCAGGGATTTAAATCCATGAAGACGGCTTACGCCACGATTAAGGGCATTGAAGTGATGTGCGCGCTGCGCAACGGCCAGGCCGAATCATTTTACTTTGGTCATCCCCTGGGCGAGATGCGTCTGGTGAGCAGAGTTTTTGAAATGTAAGCCTTTATTATAAGGATGGAGTCTTGTCCAACTTCATATTTGCAACAGTGCCTGTCTGGGAGCAACGTCACCTGATGTCTGCCTTGACCTTTAATGTAGTGAGTCAAATCTATACCCGCAATATCTAATCATATGCTTTTAATTTTGTTACATAAAGTAGGTTGCTGCATGGGTTTATCAATAATGGTTGTTCATATAAAGCCACTGCTTAGAGCAAAAAAGTGATCAGCAGTTTTAACACAGCCTGGGCACACACCCGCCGTAGTGGAGAGTGAGGAGCGGAAGTTCGATTGCCGTATGTTCTCTAAATATGAATGGTACGAGTATGCGGGATACTTACAATACCAGCGTATGCACCAGTCCAGGAAGCAGATAAATTCTTTCCGCATCGTGCCGCTCAATTTCTTCCGTAGTACATTTCAATTGTTCCATCAGCTTTTCTGTAAAGTAGCTTCTGTTTTAATTTAATTGATTTTAAATTTCAGCGAATTTAATCCTCATGTGACTTTTGCCTCTTTTTTGGAACTCCTGAAACATAACACTTTGATTTTTTTCTTTCCCCTTGTAAGGTTTATTGCACGAGTTTCAGGTTTTTTATAGATCCTCCGAAGGTTTATATTTCTGAGCGTGAATTAAAAATGGTTAACTTCGTGCATATTATTAGCGCAGTAATTAAAAAATATAGGTAGAACACCAAATGCTATCGCGCTGAGAATAGTGTCAATGGGGTGTTGTAATGCTGAATGGGCAGAACCATTCAGAAATCGACACATTGAAAATGATGGATCTTTGTAGATAAATAATTTTTAGAGTGGCGATCGTTTAGCGCTTTCATACAACACAACGCACAACCACAGGAAGATGAGATAATGACTAAACAAC
This sequence comes from Rahnella woolbedingensis, assembly GCF_003602095.1. Taxonomy (GTDB): domain Bacteria; phylum Pseudomonadota; class Gammaproteobacteria; order Enterobacterales; family Enterobacteriaceae; genus Rahnella; species Rahnella woolbedingensis. The sequence continues at coordinate 10,806 of NZ_RAHH01000043.1, forward strand.
AAAATACTCTGCAATTTGGCGATGTGGCAATCCATATTCTGAGCACCAGCGATGAACTGACCGTTGCGGATTTAGACCTTCCTGCGGGGGCCGTGGCGAGCATTCATCAGCACCCACATGAGGAGGTGAACTACGTGGTGAGTGGGGTTCTGGATTTTATGTGTAACGGCGAAGTGACCACGCTTCGTGCTGGAGAGGCAATCCGCATACCGCCCAATCATTCACACAATATCGTCTGTCACCCGGATGCCCCGGGGAAAGTTCTGACAGCCTGGACGCCATCGCGTCAAGATCTGATCGCCAAACTGACCAAATCCACTAAATGACTGGCCTGCCTGAAACTGAACTCGAGCAAATCCGCCATTAATATATGAGGTTGGGACTGCCCAACCCCCTCTTTTTAGCGAATCAGGCGGAGTAACCCCTGCTCCAGTAATCCTCGTGCAGCACCATAGATTTCAAATTCATGACTGCGGTGGCCGGCTATCAACTCAGGGACTGGCATATCGATGAAATGACAACGTTGCATAAAGTTGTCATAAAATTGTGCCCATAGCCCGGGATTGGCCATGAAAGGGCCAGAGATAATAATGCGTTGCGGGAAGAACAAACGACAGAGATTGTCCACTACATCGCCCATTAACGAAACAGCGCGTTGCATAGTGGAGGACGTAGTCAGTGGCAGAGTTTTAAACAGACTGGCACTGCGGATCTCATCATCCTGAAGATTAAATTTATCCTGCAGCAGTTCCGGCCCCAGAGCCCAGAGTGCCGTCCAAGTTTCCAGGCAGCCAGTGTTACCACAGCAACACAATTTCTGTTCTGGCAAAGTAGTTCGCCAGTGCCCCACTTCCCCAAAACCATAGCCACCTTCTGCCAGCACACCATTTTTGGCAAACGCCATGCCGACACCATAACCCCAGTGTAACAACAGTGTGCTTTCCGGTGATCTGACCTGACGGGCGATAAGCTCCGCATCCATCGTCCGGGTGATGGCCAACGGCGTTTCGCCATCAGCAAAGAGACCATCGAGCGCGAGTTGTTTCATTCGTGGCCAGCGTGCACAGAAAACCCAGCGGGCATTCTGCCGATCCAGCAGCCCCGGAAGAGAGAAACTGATCCCGGCCAGCAATGCTCCCGCCGGTATTGCGGGTCTGACCTTCGCATGGAGTTGCTTAAAGATCAGCTGCAAAGCGCTATTATCGCCATCAGCCGGCGCCAGCATCTGCTCCTGTTGCAGGATTTGCCCGGCGAGATTAACGCACACCACCTGCAAATATTGACTCACCACTTTAAAGACCAGCACCACTATTCGGTGCGGATTGACCACCAGACTGATAGAAGGACGGCCACGACCTTGACGAGGCGTGGCGCTTTCAATGACAAGCCCTTGTTCGATTAATGCCGCGATATGCTCTGAGACGGTTGTCGAGCGCATACCAAAACGCACAACAGCATCACGACGTGAGGAGATATGGCCTTGCTGGATAGCCAGAAACAAACGCAGGGGGTCATTGCCATCAATGGCTGGGCTGTCAGGGAAAATCGGTTCAGGAAACATGCGCTTATCCATTAAGATGTAGATTGCCTGCTGCTGAGGCAATCTACATATAACGCATTCATCCGGCCATTACCAGTTTACAGCGTAACAGGTTGTCCAAGCTGCAAACTGCGGTCGATAGCGGCACCAATGCGCGTTGATGCCATCGCACTTTCGCCATCCGGATATTTGCCCTGCAGCTGAGAAAGTGTGACCTCACCGCGTTTGAGCAGCGCAATCAGTTCGAGGAAATAGAGCATGGAACTGAAGGTATAACCCTGCATCTGTGGTCCCCACACCGGGTGTTGATACTCCTGTGCACCAAAGGCGTTAATCACCTGGCTCTCCGCGCTGTCACTGGTGGCACAAAACATCCCCCGATCCTGGCTGTCGACTTCAGCAATCCCCTCCTGCCCCACCACACGGATCTGTTGATTGACAATCGAGGGGAAGCTGTCCGGTAAGATCCAGGAGATATCAAAGGAGAACGTGGCACCGTTTGCAAAGGTGACTCGCGAACAAACGCTGTCCCAGGTATCGATCCCCAGCGAAGTGAGCTTGCCTTTGTGTCCCTGCGCAAACACGCTGACGGGCTGGCTGTCCAGCAACCACCACACCAGATCATAGAAGTGCACGCCAATAAACCACGACGGCGAGCTGCTGGCGGCCCACTTGCGTAACCACCCGGACGGCACGATAATTTTGTCTTCCATGCAGACATAGCCGTACTGAATTGGCCCTAGTTTTCCGGCGGAGATCTCCTGTTTCAGGCGCTGATGTGCGGGATCAAAACGTTTATGGAAATCAACAAACAGCATCACGTTATGCTCAGCGCAGGTATCAATCATCTTGCGCGCACGCGTCACATCAGTATCCAGCGGTTTTTGTGCCAGGACATGTAAGCCTGCGGCAGCAGCGGCCAGCACAACTTCGGCGTGGAGATGGTCCGGGGTGGCCACCGCAACGGCATCTAATGCTGCCTCCGCAAACATCTGCTGGTAGTGCTGATAACCCGCAATGGCGAAGTTTTCCCCCTGCCGTTTCAGTACATTTTCATCGAGGTCGGCCAGAGCAACCAAAGTCACTAACCCCTGACGATGGGCACCCGCGAAACACTTCAGCATCGCGGTGCCATAAACGCCACCACCAACCACACCAATACGAGGGACAGTCATACACAAAGCTCCTTACGTTGTTTGTTCAGTCATGGCGTACTGACGGTAAATATCGCCGACACGCACGCTTTCAATGTGGTGATCGTCGTTCCAGACGACTTCACCATCAGGGAGGGTAATGTTATGGCGGCGTAACGCGGGCTCAAGCAGCCGCCGTGGATTGTCACTGCTCATCGCAATGGCTTGCGCAAAGCTCGCCAGTTGCCAACGCAGCAGATTACGAATTGCGTTATCAAGCGTCAGACTCGAGCCCGCCAGATAGGGAGAGCCAGGCATCCGGACCACACCATCCGCAGAAAGCTCAATCGTCTGGTCAGCGAAAACGTAATGCCCGGGGTTCAATCCACCAGCAGCACTGGTTGCATCCGTCACCAGTATTGCGCGGGAAGTGGTTTTGCAGCGCAGCAGCATTTTCAGAGCAGCCGGGGGAATATGCAGACCATCTGCAATCAGGCCAGCAAACAGGTTATCGTTGGTAGCCTGGGCGACCAGCGTGTTATCAAATTTGGGCAGCAGGCGAGGAATACCGTTGCCCAGATGCGTGCTCATTGTCACACCATGCTCAACCGCGCGCGTGATTTGTTCGGCTGTCGCCATGGAGTGCCCCACGGCAAGAACAATGCCTGCAGCAGACATGGCATCGGCAAATTCCCCCTCCGGGTCAAACTCAGGAGCATAGGTAATTTTGAGGATCGGACGCGATAATGTTTGCTGAAGCTGGGCAATTAACGCCGCATCCGGCGCCGCCATTGCCTGTGGCGGGTGGCAACCGGCATAACCGTCCTGAGGGTTTAAAAATGGCCCTTCCAGATGGTATCCCGGCACCATCACCCGGGCGAGCGGACTGGCCGCGACCGCCTTGTCCAGAGCGAGAAAACGGCGACGCAACGTTGGCATATCTGCCGTAATCAAGGTAGGTAAGCAGCTGGTTACCCCTGTTGCAAGCATAGCCTCAAGTGCAAGGGTTAATTGTTCTGGCTGCAGTGTGGCGTCATTAAAATCTACCCCGGCAAAACCATTGACCTGTACATCGAATAATCCGGCCGTTTTTATCATCATAGTGCCCCATCTGACAGAGGCCGGGGTAACAGAGACGCCGATTCCGGCTCCAGATAGAGCGAACAATTCGGGTGTTGCTGTAACCAGGATGCGGGATACATCGCTGAAATGGGGCCGGCAACCGCTGCCGCCACAGCAGAGGCTTTACGGCTGTCAGGAACGGATAAAATGATGCATTTCGCCCGCGCTATCTGTTGTATCGACATTGAAATAGCATATTGCGGCACATCATCCAGCGTATCAAACCACCCCTCACCCAATTGTTGCTGACGACATTGTTCATCCAGCTTCACCCGGTGATAGGGTTCCTGCAGCTGAAAATCTGCCGGTGGATCGTTAAATGCCAGATGGCAGTTCTCACCAATGCCGGCAAAGCAGAGATCAATATCATGCTGGCGGATAAGATGATTCAGTCGTGCAATCTCTTCTGCTACCTCAGCGGTGCCGTCAATGCCGATAAATGCTTTTACCGGCGCCACACGATTAATCAGACGCTCTCTTAAATAACGCTGAAAACTGGCCGGGTGGCTGGCCGGCAGCCCAAGATATTCATCCAGATGGAAAATTGTTATCTTCGACCAGTCGATATCTTGCTGCTTAACCAGCGCATCCAGCATCCCGAACTGGCTCGCTCCCGTCGCCACGACCAGAGTGGCCTGCCCTTTTTCCTGCAACGTGGCACGAATGCGCGCAGCACCCGAGGTAGCCGCAGCAATGCCCAGTGCGCTTTTATTATTCTCAATGTGTAATTTCATTATTTGCTCCTGCGTCAGCAACCTTCACACGCTTAGCCCGCGTTAAAGGTGCAATTTTTCCGACGATGACGATAAAGGAGAACGCCCCGATAAACCCGAAGACACCAATTAACATCAGAGCATGTGAAAAGTTGTTTTCGTTACCGACCAGCAAACCCACCACAACCGGCATAATAATGCCTGCCAGATTTGCAGAACCATTCTGAATGCCCATGATCGCCGCAACGTGCCGACCGGTTGGCGCGATATCCAGACATAACGAACCAGAGTTTGAGGCGCAGAATGCGATACCCGAATACGAGAGGCAGAGCAATGCCATTGCCCATGCGCCTGAAGGCACAAATACTGCCAGCGCAATGCTGCTGCCTGCTAACATGCCAATGCAGATAACTATTTTGCGGGCGACAGAGAGTGAGACACCTCGTCTGACCAGATGATCCCCAAGCCAGCCCCCAAACAAGCCTCCAAACACGGCAGTTAACGGAGGCAGCATGCCGACAAATCCCACCTTGACCAGACTGAAGTGCAGCTCATTGATCAGATAGCTGGGCATCCAGGTGATAAAAAAGTAAGCGATAAAGTTAAGGCTAAAGCTACCCAACATCAGGCCCCAGACGGCCCGAAATTTGAAAAGTGATAGCCAGCTAATTTTCTCTTCTGTCGCGGGATCGATAGGGCGAGCACCGCCCTGTTCGATGTAAGTAAGTTCTTCCGCGTTAAGAGTGGGGTGCAGCCGGGGATCGCGATAAAACTTGATCCACAAGACAGCAAAAAGCAGCCCCAGTATTCCCGTGATAATGAACGATTCCCTCCAGCCCATCGTTTCAACAATCAGGATCACCAGCGGCAGCGACAATGCGCCCCCCACACGAGAACCGTTATCATAAATCGCCGTTGCCAGCGCACGTTCATGTTTAGGGAACCAGCGGCCTACCGCCGTAGCACATGACGGGTAGGCCCCTGCCTCACCGGCACCCAGTAAAAAACGCACCCCAAAAAGGCTCAGCATGCTACTGGCAAATGCCGTCGCGGCGGTAAGCGCCCCCCACCAGAGTGATGAAAAAGTGTACATAGCACGGGGACCGAATTTATCGGCCAGCCCGCCACCAAAAAACTGAAAAGCCGCATAGGCGTAGAAGAAGGCGCTTAGCGCCAGCCCCTGCTCGAAGGGTGTGAGGGATAAATCATGAGCCATACCCGGTAAGGCAACCCCAAGATTTGCACGGTCAATATAGTTAATCACCATGCCCAGAAAACAAAGTCCTACCACCATCCAACGGACATTCCCTGTTGGCCGGGCCATTTTTTTCGCTGTATGTTGCTGATAAGGCATAAATATTACCCCCTCTTACTGTTGTACTGATCAGAGTGGCCTTTTATTTTTCATAATGATTAAGACCATGATTGATTTCATTTAACTGATTAATTTTCAATTAGTTAAAAATATTAAAAATACAACAAATCAATATAAGAACGAGTATGTTCTAAAATGCAAAGATTGGACAGTCAATGAGCAAAAAAACACGCAAATGCTAGATGCGTACGCTTTGCGAACAGCATTCAGCCTGAGATTACGGGAGATAACCAATAAAAACACTGCAAAACAGCCACAAAACCGCTTATATCTGCTGGGTGGGTTATTGGTGGGAGGTGGGGTTAAATACCTGCAACATGGTCCCGGGAGGGTGCTTACAAAAGGAATGTATCTGGTAATTATTAAAGCAAAACAGGGATTTTATTAACTGTTTAATATGTCAGATAGCCTGCGAAAACTGGCTATCTGACCATAATAGCGGAAGTATTACTTCACAACGTCAACCGTCGGGAAGGTGTACTTGCCTGCCTGGACGTCTTTGCTTGGCCCATACATACGCATAACAACGTAAGTATCTTTTTCTGGGATCGGCAACCAGTTAGGGTTATTTGCGTCACCTTTCGCACTCATTTCAATCGTGTACATGCCGTCTGCATCTGGTTTAAGAGTACGATCACCACGGCTATGGCGGTTGATTTCGTTATGGGCCATCAATTTAGTATCAGATGCATAAGCAGTAAATGACCAGAACTGGCTTACGTCCGGTGCTTTGAAACGCATACGATATTTTTTACCATTCGCACCGCTAATATTCTGACCATCTGCGCCTTTCACAGCTTGCAGGTACACAGATTCATCCGGTGGTAATCCCCACTGACCGATAAAGGTGCCTTCTGCGAACAAGTCACGCTGACCATTCTGCAATTCTTCACGAGTACCCAACAGCTTGCCGGCGACGGTCATTTTAGGTGCCAACGCGGTCAGATGAGCCATACCCAGTTTTTCACCTTTCTTCGAAGCTTCGATCTGCTCAGTAGTAAAATCCTGCTTACAGGGTGCCAGACCCACGTCTTTGTATTGATCCAACCATTTTTTATCTGCCGTGCCCATGTCTCCTTCACACAACACGAAGTTTACACGCTGCAACCAGTTGGTTTTAGCCGGGTCTGGGTAAGTCCGTTCTTTTGCTTTCGGTCCAGGTGCACCCAAATACGCAGAAAGCGTTCTGATATTCCAGTCATCCATATAGTTAAGAGCGACTTTAGTATCCTCAGGGCTTGTCGCCATGAGTCGTCCCATCACCTTGATAATATCAGAATCAACACGGATCACCTCAGTAACGCTGGCAGGAACTTCACCTTTCCACGCTTTAGAAGCAAACATGAAATGCCCGCCTTTAGTGCCACGGGTACGGGAACCGATCATTGACGTGGTGTAGTGTCCCATGTCCATGGTGTGCAGCACCCAGTAACGGCCTTTGTCCATATCAGGAACGCTGACAATAACAGGCTCGGCGGCAACATCTAACCAACCCTGCAAATGCAGCGTATCGTTATTGATTGTTGGATGGTCGGTGTAGGTGTCATCTGCAAGATGGCGGATGTTCTGGAAACGGTTCATCGGTGTATCAGTTTTCACCGCGGTTTCATAAAAGAACTTGTAGGCTTCATCCATTGAGTAACCATAGATGTAGGCATCTTCCGCGTGTTTATCAGAAATCTGCTGCGCAAATGCAACGTTGCTGGTCATAATCAATACCAGCGGGAGGAGAATTTTTTTCATCGCTGTATCCTTTTAAGGCGGTCTTCTAGAAGTATAGCGCTACTTTTAAATACTGAGTGGGAGCGGGATGTTTATTATCATTAAAATCAGTCCTTTGATATTAATGGTTTGTTTATTTTTAAATATGTCGTACAGGGGGAGTTTAATGATATGAGCGCATCGAAGGCTATATTGACAGGAACAGCAGCAGTTCACTGACCCGATTTACCGGCCAGTCTGCAATAACGTCAAGGACATGATGGTGGTCTCCGGTTGCTCCTCCAATTGGAATACAAAGAAGATCAACAGAGGAGAAAAAAATTCAAAAAAATCCCCGGCGTGAATGCCAGGGATTTGTGTATAAGAGACAGCCCTATACAGGCCTTCATAGTCTACCCCTTACTCGGCAGATTTCTCTACGACAGGCGGGGTCCAGGTTTGGTTCAGGACTTCCGGTTTCGGCCAGTAAGTACGGATGGTCATTTCAAAATCGCTCTTCGGCGCAGGCAGCCAGTTGGCTTCTTTCTCTTTGCCCGGGGAGTCATGCTGTACATAGATAGTCAGTGAGCCATCTTCATTGTACTTCATGCCTTTGAGGTTTTTGGTCCCAACGGAGTAACGCTCGATGTCGTTTTTGGCAAAAAAGTGCTGAGGATCGTACATTGTCAACGACCAGAACCCATCCACTGGCGGCGTTTTACCTTTCGGGAAGGTGATGGTGTAGTTGTTATCACCATTCAGGCGCCCATTTTTAGCATCAACTTCAACGAAGAAGTAACGCGTTTCTTCCGGCTGGTTCACATACATGTTGGACTTAGCCGTCGCTGTGCGTGATAAGTAATCGTAACCCCAGCGAGCACCATTCGACGGTGTATTCCAGCCGCCTGGCAAAGTCTGACCATTCGTTTTGAAGTCAAATAATGGTGTGACAACCTGCTCTTCGGTTTCCACCGCAGCAGCGTCGATAGCTTTTTTAATTTCCGGATCTGCTTTCGCCGCAGCAAGCATAGCTTTAATCATCGCATAACGGGATTCCTCACCAGGCTGTGGTGGAACCTGTGGCAGAATTTCAGCTAACTGGTCAAAAAATGTATTAGGATCAACCCATTTTGTTTCGCCTGTGGTGCTGTCTTCATCCCCGAAGTGAGGTGCATTGCGCCAGTCTACGTTTTTTTTCTTACCATCGTATTTACTGAGGGGATAGATGACGACCTGATTCAGCACATGTTGAAGTGCATCCTGATCGGCTTTGTCATCATTGACAAAGACGCGCGGCCCCATACCGACAAGATCCATTGGCGCATGGATAACAGCAGTGATCCCCGCAGGAACCGTTCCTTTCCAGTTTGGACCAACGACCAGATAATTCCCCGGTTTGGTACCATACTGCTTCCCGATTTTAGAGAACTCATCGCTACGTGCATCATAGAGCGCATACACCCAGAAACGGTCGCCAAAATCAGGAACCTGAAGAACGACAGGATCTTTATCAACTGAAGCGTAGCCAAAACCGTAGACAACATCCTGGTTAGGATGAGCAATCCAGCGCTGTTTTGGTGAAATGTAAGTGCTGAGCATTGCCACATAACCGGTGGGAGCGACTGGAAGAATTCCCCCCTTAAGACCAGGCTCAGGTACTTTTTCAGTTGCAGCCCGGCGATTAAAGGAGTTAACGATAGGCCAGCCCCAAAGGTAGGTATCTTTCGCTATAACGGTGGCAGCTTCCTTGGTGAATACAGTACCTGGCGGGATAGCAGCATTTGCAATAGCTGTCGTTTGGTTTGCTGAGGTCATTGTTTGGGTGGCTTGTGCCGCTGTTATCCCCGAAACGGCTAAAGCGATGGCACTGACTAAAAATAGTCTGCTGTTTTTCATTGATATTCCCTTCATGTCTATAGATTTGTAAGCCATCCATCTTGGGTTGAAAATGGCGGGACCTGAATCAATAGTGTAGTTATCAACTATGAATTAATGTGTCAAAGAAAAATATATGCAGAAAAAAATCTATATAACCTTTAGCCACCAGCACAGAGATGACACCACTACCACATAGCCAAACCTTACGACCGGATTAAAGTGGACAACCTTTTGAACGCAGCAGGCTGTTAAAGCGCTCGGGATCGGTGGTGCCAGCCGCATTATTCGTCCGGATCCTGGCTTCACGCTCAACGTGTTGATGTACTTTCGGTAACAGGGCACTCAATTCCGTGTAAGGGATTGCGATAACACCATCAGCATCGCCGACAATCAGGTCACCGGGCGCGACGACCATTCCACCACAGCTGATGGCAATATTGACCTCTCCCGGACCGTCTTTGGATGGGCCTCGAAGCGTATTACCCCTGGCATAGACAGCAATGCCACCTTCCGCCCATTCGTTCAGATCGCGAATAGCCCCATCAATGACAAAGCCCGCTATTTTCTTCGTCAACGCTGAGGTTCGCATCAGTCCGCCAATCAGCGCCTGCGTCAGGTCGCCTCCCCCATCCACGACGATAACATCACCCGGCTGTGCCATTTCTATCGCTTTATGGATCATCAGGTTGTCGCCAGGTCTGACTTTGACCGTTAGCGCCGGGCCACACAGCACCAGCTGCCGGTCAGCATGCCAGGGCTGAAGCCCTCTGGCCCCTGCACTGCGCCCCATGCAGTCACCGATATTCGGGACGGGTAATTGGCGAAAAGCCTCAATCATTGCGCGGTCAGGAACCTGTTCGCGAAGCCCGATATAATAGCCTGCTGGCCAGTCGGTTTTACTGCTCATAGCATCACTCCTTTTGAATGTGAGATGGCTTCAGAATTGACACACGCCCGCGGATCAAGAGTCTTTCTCTGCAAGAAATCCAGACACTGCCGGGCTGCAGATCGCGCAACCGCATCCAGTGCCTGCGTCGTAGAGCCGCCGATATGAGGAGTCAGAACGACATTTGTGAGCTGGCGAAAGGGGTGATCGGCAGCTAACGGCTCTTCGATAAAAGTGTCTAACCCGGCTGCGGTCAAAGCGCCCTCTTCCAGCGCTGCTGCGAGTGCATTTTCATCGATTAGCTCACCCCGTGATGTATTCACCACAATCGCCCCCTGAGGTAACAAGGCCAGCGTCAGGCTGTTAAGCATCTGACGGGTGGCGGCATTAACAGGACAGTGGAGGCTCAGCACCTGGCTGTTATGCAGTAACTCAGACAGCCCGGCATAACGCTGATGCTCCGTTTCTCCCACAAATGCCGGATCGAAGAACGCCACCCGCATTCCGATCGCCTGGGCAATATGCGCGACACGGCGACCAATTTCGCCATAGCCGACCAGCCCAAGCGTCTTGCCTTGTAGCTCGATACCGTTGCCAGCCCGCGTCCAGCGCCGTTCAGCGATTTCATGCTGGAAAAAAGGCAGGCGGCGGGCGGCACTGAACATTAAGGCAATCGTCAGTTCCGCCACCGATTGTGCATTTGTGGCGGGGGTTGTCAGCACAGGGATACCGCGGGCACTGGCTGCTGCGACATCAATGTTCGTCACGCCAACGCCATGTTTGCAGATAATTTTCAGTGTCGGACAGGAATTGATCGCCTTCGCTGACAAAACAGCCGTGCGCGAAATAACGGCGTCATAGACTCGGGTCGACATCAGGTGTTCAACTTCCTGCTCGTCATTGCTATGTTGCAAATAATCCACTTCACACCCGACGTCGGCCAGTACCTTGCGGCCACCTTCTCCCAGCTCAGGGGCGGTCATTAAGAACTTGTAGGTCATATCTGACTCCTGTGATGATTTCCTTAATGTTGGCATTAGTGAATGATAAATAATATTATCCGGATATTATTTATTGATTCCTGACGGGAATGATATGGAGCTTAAAGATCTGCGTTATCTGCTGGCGATTCGGGATACCGGCCATCTGGGGCGAGCGGCTATCAGCCTTGGCATCACTCAGCCCGCGTTGACAAAATGCATTCAGCGACTGGAGAAAATATATTCGGCAAAACTCCTGTTAAAGGCCGGGCGAGGCATCTATCTGACCGAAGCCGGGTTACTCCTTTGTGACCGAGCGCAAAAAATTGTCCACGCGCTGGAAGTAACACAACGAGATATGAGTTCCCTGGCCGATGGAAATGCTGGTTATATTCGCCTTGGCGCCGCGGCCAGCGCCGCCGAATTTATGTTGCCGAAACTGACGGGGCAATTGCTGCACGCCGCACCCAGCGTGCAGCTGGAAATCAAAGTAGGTCTGAACGACTTGTTACAAAGCGCACTGCGCGAAAAGCAGCTCGATATCATTCTCGGTTTTCTCCCCGAGAACGGAGAGGAGTTTATCTCGATCCCGCTCCTCGACGATCCGGTCGTGCTGGTTGCCAGCAAAGACCACCCGCTGGCAGGTATTCACCCGACGGCAGAACAACTCAATCAGTACAGCTGGCTGTTGCCTTCGAGGGGCGTGGCAACCCGGCAGTGGCTTGAACATCGTTTGTTGGGCGCTGGCTATCCTTTGCCTCGCGTCCAGATAGAAGCCAATACGCTGGCATCGCTGCGGATGGTCATCGCGGAAACCCACCTGCTGAGTTTCCTGTCACGCCGGGTGCTGAAAGAGCAGCAGAGCGCCGTTGCGCTGGTCGAAATTCCCCTTCCACTGTTGGTCATGCCCCGTACGTTCGGATTACAGTTCCATTCATGGAGTGAGCTGACCCCTGCAGCACGTAAGCTGGCTTCTATCGCGGGTAAAATCTGGGATTACCAACGTTAAAAGTGAGTTCCCGCCCTGTTCTGCTCAGCGCTGCTAGGCACCCGATAACGGAATAATCCCCAACACCAGTGATATCACCAACATGATCAGGCAGCTGAGCAGCGACCATTTGAAGGTAAACCGCTGATTCTCTGAGTAATCCAGCTTTAACATACTGACGACCAGATAAGTGGAAGCCACCAGCGGACTCAGGATATGTACCGGCTGTCCAATCAACGAAGCCCGGGCCATCTCCGCCGCGGTAATACCGTGGTGCTGAGCGGCATCGGCAAGAATGGGCAGAACGCCAAAGTAGAAGACGTCATTCGACACCAGCCACGTCATGGGGATACTCAGCAAAGCGGTAACTGGGGCAAGATACGGGCCAACAGAATCCGGGATTATGCGGATTAACGCCTCTCCGACCGCATTAACCATTCCCGTTCCGTTAAATAATCCGGTGAACACACCGGCGGCAAAAATCAGACTGGCTACGGCAATAATCGGCGCTGCGTGCTTCTCGAGCTGTGCCTTCTGCATACCGAGGTCGGGAAAGTTCACAATCAGGGCAATACATGCAGCAATCATAAACAGGTAAGCCAACGGCAGGATCTCTGTACATAACCCCACCAACAACAGCAAGGTCAGCAGCCAGTTAAAACAGAATGTTCGTGGGCCACGGCTGCGTTGTTCGCCATCATGCTTAATCTCGCTGATCATTTTGAAATCGTGACCCGCTGCCGCCAGACGCGCACGCTCGCGGCGGCCAAAAATCCAGGCCAGAACAAAGGTCCAGATGACGCATCCCATAAGCGCAGGCAAAAGTGGTACAAACACTTCACTCATATCCACCTGCATGGAGGTAACCGCGCGCGCGGTTGGCCCTCCCCAGGGAACCATATTTCCCAGGCCCGAGACTTGCAGCAACAGACAGCACACCATCGGCAAAGAGAACCCAATACGTTTGTAGATGGGTAAAAATGCCGAAAGGACAATAATGTAAATGGTTGCACCATCGCCATCCAGCGCCACAATAAATGCCAGCAGAACAGTACCGAGGTAGATTTTAACCGGATCGCCGTGTACGGCTTTAATAATACGGTTGACCAGCGGATCGAACATCCCCGCTTCTGTCATAACCATAAAATATAGCATTGCGAAGAGTATCATTATCCCGTTGGGGGCCACGCTCCGCAGCCCCTTAATAACATAGTCCCCCATTTCAGAATAAAAGCCGCCCAGAAGAGCAAAAATGGTCGGGATAATAATCAGTGCTGTCAGAGCTGATAGCTTTTTGCTCATTAATAAATAAATGAAAAAAATCAGCATCAACACACTCAGGGCAATCAACATTGTCAAATCCTCATGATTATTTTTATATCAGCGGTTTTTTGCATTAGCACAGTAAATTCAGGTCTCGAATACACTGCGAACCACATCACGTGACGTCTGTTTTATAACCCTCGACTTTCGGTATTTTTTGATGCGCAAATGTTTACGAAATGTGTCTGCCGGGTTAATTTTTTGGATTATGACAGTGGGGATGATGAATTAATGGCATTGAATTTTATTGATATATTCCTCAGAGGAATGAGATCAGTGCTGAAGTGGAGATTTTAAGCAACGTTTGAGCCACACCGAGGAATGGGGATGTCAGGAGGGTCAAAAATGTCTTACGAGTTTGTGAGCGGGAACAAATAAAATATGTTTTACAGGTGTGTCAGTATCTGGCGGAAAATCGTTAACCTGTCGCCAGCGGGAAGTTTTTGGGCAAATGTGCGTGAAGCGGAACTATCGTTGCAATAAAAGTCGCATCGTTGTATTTAAAATAGCTTCGCCTGATTAATTATTGTGCCGCAATGGATCGCCTGAATTATTCAATATCGACATTTGATTTTACTGTACTTTCCTTTTGAGCTGTTTTGCAGATGATACACTTCAGTCAATATCCTTTTTAAACAGTATACTGCCTGTCATTTGTTTTTTTGCTCCGCTGTTATTTTGATTTGTGAATTGCATCATTTTAAATGTAAGCGCTCCCTGCGCCGGCAATCATTAATATCCTCCTCCACCGGCAGCGCCCTGCTGCCCGCATTGACATTCTGCCTGACCAGTTCTTTATTTTTTCGGGTGGTTAAAACTAAAACTAAATTTAAAGGTAACGGATATTATGTCCAGTACAGAAAATAATAACCTGAATGCCACCGTGGAAACGGGCATTGACCACGACTCACTCGCACGCATCGACTCCATCACGGATGCCGTTGGCCACTCTAAGGGCCCGGTGCTCAATGGCGGATACACCGATGACCTGCAGCCAACGCTCAGCGGTCGCCTGCCGATGGGTGAAGGCCAGGTATTGCGGGTTTTCTGCAATAACGTGGTCATTGGCTATGCTGACATCGGGGACGATGCCACATGGAGCTTTACACCGGACACGCCACTGGAGCCGGGCAGAACCTATGACTTCCAGATCATCCTGTTAGATTCAGGCACCAGTGAACTGCTGCCGTCCGACACCTACACCATTCACACCACCGAACTGAACCAGGACGCAGCACCCGTCGCGCCGGTGATTACCGAAGTCCTCGACCAGTCGGGTGATCATCAGGGTTTAGTTGCGCAGGGTGGCAAGACCGATGACAAGCAGCCGGAGATTTCCGGTACCGCACAGGCTGGCAGCGTGGTGACGGTGACGGTGTATTCTGACGTGCATCATCGTTCTTACACACTGGGTAGCGTGGTGGCCGACGCAGACGGGCACTGGAGCTATCAGATGCACGGTAGTCAGGACATCACCAATGGCCTGGGTGAGTGGACCTTTACGGCCACGGCGACCAACTCCATGGGAACCAGCGACAGCAGCGCTGGCTACAGCGTGGAAACCGTGGCCACGAATGCCGACGTGTTCGCGACCCCGGAAATCTCCTACATCATTGATGATGTGGGCCTGCATACGGGGCATGTCACTGACGGCGGTAAAACCGATGACAGACAGCCTGAGCTGCACGGCACCGGTGAGCCCGGCAGTGTGGTGACTGTCACCATGTACGGTCCTTCAACAGGGAAAACCTACACTCTTGGCCATATCACTGTGGGTAATGACGGCACCTGGAGCTACCAGTTCTCCGGTAAACAGGCCATGCAGGCAAGTCACGGTGCGGAAAATATTTTCCATGTTTCTTCTGTGGATACAGACGGCCATACCGTCACGAGCGACGCCTTCACAGTGACCCTGACCGGCAGCAATGCGGATGACAACACCCCGCCTGACATTACCCCACCGGATGCGCCGGTTATCACTGAAGTGTATGACGACGTGGGGACGCAGCAGGGTCCGGTTGCCAACGGCGGCAGCACAGATGACAGCCAGCTGAAAATCAGCGTGACAGCGTCGTGGTTATCAGTCACGTGGTTGAATCGACAGGCGCTACTTATATCGATGGCTCCGTTGTGGCTGATGCGTCCGGTCACTGGGTATTCGATATGGCGGGACCATTCCTGCCGTTCGGCAACCGCATCATCACGGCAACGGCCACCGATGCAGCGGGTAATACCAGCGAGCCAAGCGACAGCTTTGTGGTTAACTTTGTTGATACCAATCAGGATGACATCACCCCACCTGACCAGCCGACCATTGACTCTTTCCTCGACGATGCGGGGAATTCCATCAGCGGTGCCACCACTGATGACGCCACCCCAACCCTTCAGGGCCATGCGGAAGCCAACAGCATTGTCAACGTGTACGAAGGCGACACCCTGCTGGGGTCAACAACGGCCAAGGCGGACGGCACCTGGAGCTACACCACGCCTGAGCGTGCGGACGGCATGCATGACTTCACCGTGACCGCAACAGATGCAGCCGGCAATATCAGTGTGCCTTCTGCTGATTTTGTGGTGGACGTTGAAACTGCCGATATCACCCCACCGGATGCACCGGTTATCCTGGATGCTTTCGGGACAGATAACGCAGAGATTGCTAATGGCGGGACCACGGACGACGATAGGCCGCAGTTGTCCGGTTCGGCGGAACCGGAAAGTATCGTAAATATTTACGATGGCACTATCCTGCTGGGCTCCGCAATCACCGGCTCGAATGGCGTCTGGAATTACGAGGTGTCCGGCGAACTCAGTGACGGTAAACACACTCTCTCTGTGACGGCAACGGATGCGGCAGGTAACACCAGTACACATTCAGCAGACTTTGTGCTGAACGTTGTTCCTGACCACACACCACCGGGCAGGCCGGCCGTCACTGGGGTGTATGACGATGTTGGGTCGCAACAGGGTCAGGTTGACTATCGCGACAAAACCGATGACAGCCGGCCGCTGATTTCCGGGACGGCGGAAGCGAAGAGTACTGTCCAGGTGTGTTTGACGGGTCCCAATGGCGGGGTACACATACTGGGTACTGTCATTACTGATAGCTCTGGTCACTGGTATTACCAGATGAAAAGTGCCGAGGAATTTAATGTTAAAGGCTTCTGGAAAATCGATGTGCAGGCCACCGATGCAGCGGGGCACACCAGCCTCTGGAGTGAGAAATATGTTGTTGAATTCGTGGGCAGCAACCAGGACGATACCACTGCCCCTGACGCACCTGTCATCACTGATTACTACGCTGATATGGGAGAACCTCAGGGCCACTTCAATGACGGCACCATCACGGGTGACAACACGCCAACCCTGAACGGTCAGGCTGAAGCCAACAGCATTGTAAAAGTGTACGAGGGCGACACCCTGCTGGGCTCCACCACCGCCCACAGCGATGGCTCGTGGAGTTATACCACGCCTGCGTGTGCCGATGGCAAACATGACTTCACCGCGACCGCGACGGATGCGGCGGGCAACAGCAGCGCGGCATCATCTGACTTTGTGGTGAACATTCATGCGACCAGCATCATTGACGTAACGACGCCTGACGGGCTGACCGTGTCTGATGACCAGGGGCTTTACCAGGGCGCGCTGGATAACGGGGCGTTCACGGACGATACCCAGCCGGAGTTCAGTGGTAAAAATCAGCTCGCTGGCGAGATTATCACCGTCATGGACCATGGTCAGGTAATCGGCTCTGCCCTGGTGGAAGGCGATGGCACCTGGAGTCTGACGCCGGACGTTGCGCTGACTGAAGGTGAGCATGATATCACGCTGACAGCCACCACAGACACAGGCCATACTGGCCCGGTATCCGATGTATTTACCTTTACGGTGGACACGACGGCGCCGGACGCCCCGGACTTCACAGCGAACGTGACGGAAGGTGAAAGAACCACGAACCATTCCCCGACCCTGACCGGCAATGGTGAAGAAGCGGGGGCGCTTATCACGGTGTATGACGGGACGAAAGTGCTGGGCTCCGTGGTGGCAGATAACAGCGGTAACTGGAGTTATAAAACGCCGACCCTGAATAATGGTGCTCATGGCCTGTCGGTCACAGCGACTGATGCCGCCGGAAATGTCAGTGATGCTTCGGACCAGTACGCGATTACTACCTACACTGACACGCCACCACCCGTGTTTACACCCAACATCAGGTGTATTTATGAGGGTCAGCATGCTGATTACAGCCATATCATAAAAAACGACGGAACGATGACGGTTGAAAAGTACACGTTACTGGCGTTCCTGCATCAAGGAGCAACGGCAACCTTGTATGATAATGGGCATGCAGTCTCATCTGACCCGTCTATTTACAGTGCGTCACCGGGGCATGACAATTATACTTTTGATGTATCGTCAATCTCTGCCGGGAGTCATACGTTTACGGTAAAAGAGACCTTTGAAGGAAAGACAACCACCACCGCAGAGTTCCATGTCACTGCGAGCTATGCTGCAACGAGTGTTCAGCATGAGGATATTTCTGTATCGGAAGATTTACTGGTTGACCCTAACCATCACGACACAAGCCATGTCTCATTGCCGGAGCTCTCAGCGACAACAATGGCGACACTAAATCATCACGCCACAATTGATTTGCACGATGGTGTAAGCCAGACGCTGGAGCTGAAACTGGAAGATAGCCTCAGTCACGCACAGCAGGACCTGTTTATCCAGGACGGCAAGCAGCAACTGGCTGTTACCGGCGACCAGGGTGATGTGGTTGAGCTGAAGGTCGAAGACCTGGCTCACAACACCTGGCAGGATACCGGGGCAGTGACAGCAGGTGGCATTCAGTACGAGGTGTATCAGCACACGGGCAGTGATGTCGAACTGCTGGTTCAGCACGGTTTGGAATTACATCAGGTTTCATAATCCCTGACGTGTTCTGACCTTAATTCATCCCCGGCTCCGGCCGGGGATTTTTTTGGCACTGTTGCAAACAAGGATGCAATACGATCCGTGTCTTTGAATAAAAACCTTAAATTCTAAATACCATGTTCACCAGACGCACCTCTCCCCGGGGGTGGCCATAATAAATACCTCAGTCTGCGGAACGTTTTAACATGTTCGTCGCGCTGCATTTTTAAATACTCTATTCAGAATTCGGTAATGTCAGGCGGGGTGTTGTCATC
>NZ_RAHH01000044.1 GCF_003602095.1 Rahnella woolbedingensis
TGCGTTTCGCAATCCGTGAAGGCGGCCGTACTGTAGGCGCTGGTGTTGTTGCTAAAGTTATCGCTTAATCGCTGATAGTTTTTTGTCACTATAAGTTGACGCAATACACACTAAAAGGGCATCATTCGATGCCCTTTTTTCTACGCTGTGGTGCTAGAACCTATCTCATCAGCGATTTATACGTCATAATCACTGGTGAGATAGGCTCTGAGATATAGCGTAAAACACCGAATTGCGCTCGAGTAGAGCATCGATCGGTTTGGTTTGCCTCGCAATGCGAGGCAAAGTTGTTTGTTCTGAATCATTGTGACGGGTTGGTTTATGAGTGCGAATACCGAGGCTCAAGGGAGCGGGCGCGGCCTGGAAGCGGTAAAGTGGCTGGTTGTTGCCGTTTTGTTGGTTGTAGCTATTGTCGGTAACTATTATTACCGTGCATACAGCCTGCCGTTACGCGCGTTAGCCGTAGTAGTTATTATCGCAATTGCAGGCGCAGTGGCTTTATTGACCACTAAAGGCAAGGCGACAGTCGCGTTTGCTCGTGAAGCGCGTACAGAAGTACGTAAAGTCATTTGGCCAACGCGCCAGGAAACATTGCATACCACACTGATCGTTGCTGCGGTGACTGCCGTTATGTCTCTGATTCTGTGGGGGCTGGATGGTATTTTAGTCCGCCTGGTATCTTTCATTACTGGCTTGAGGTTCTAAATGTCTGAAGCACCTAAAAAACGTTGGTACGTCGTTCAGGCGTTTTCTGGCTTTGAAGGCCGCGTAGCGCAATCGCTGCGTGAGCACATCAAATTACATGACATGGAAGAACTGTTTGGTGAAGTCATGGTTCCAACCGAAGAAGTGGTTGAGATCCGTGGTGGCCAGCGCCGTAAAAGTGAACGTAAATTCTTCCCGGGTTATGTGCTGGTACAGATGGTCATGAATGACGCCAGCTGGCACTTAGTTCGCAGCGTTCCTCGTGTAATGGGCTTCATTGGCGGAACGTCAGATCGTCCTGCACCAATCAGCGATAAAGAAGTTGATGCGATCATGAATCGCCTGCAACAAGTGGGTGATAAGCCACGTCCGAAAACATTGTTTGAACCAGGTGAACTGGTACGTGTTAACGACGGTCCGTTTGCGGACTTCAACGGTGTGGTCGAAGAAGTGGATTACGAGAAAAGCCGCCTGAAAGTGTCTGTATCCATCTTTGGCCGTGCAACACCGGTTGAACTGGACTTCGGTCAGGTTGAAAAAGGCTAACGACAGCTTTCTAAATATTCATTAGAACAGATGTTGTACAAGGCGCGAAATTGAACTATAATTTCGCGCCTTTTGTTTTTATGCGCAGCCTCTGCACATAAATTATAAAGAACAAAGTACTGTAAATAACGGGGAGCCTCTTCAAACAGGCGATATTACCCAAACGAGGATATTTACCATGGCCAAGAAAGTACAAGCCTACGTCAAGCTGCAAGTTTCAGCTGGTATGGCAAACCCAAGTCCGCCAGTTGGTCCAGCTCTGGGTCAACAAGGCGTGAACATCATGGAATTCTGTAAGGCGTTCAATGCTAAGACTGATAGCATGGAAAAAGGCCTGCCAATTCCTGTTGTTATTACTGTTTATTCTGACCGTTCTTTCACCTTCATTACCAAAACCCCTCCTGCAGCAGTACTGCTGAAGAAAGCGGCTGGTATCAAGTCTGGTTCTGGCAAGCCGAACAAAGACAAAGTGGGTAAAGTAACGAGTGCTCAGGTTCGTGAAATCGCAGAAACCAAAGCTGCGGACATGACTGGTTCTGACGTTGAAGCGATGACTCGCTCCATCGAAGGTACTGCTCGTTCCATGGGCCTGGTAGTGGAGGATTAATAAATGGCTAAGCTGACCAAGCGCATGCGCGTGATCCGTGACAAAGTTGATGCTACTAAACAGTATGACATCACCGAAGCCGTTGCTCTGCTCAAAGAGCTGGCCACTGCTAAATTCGTAGAAAGCGTTGACGTTGCTGTTAACCTCGGCATCGACGCTCGTAAATCTGATCAAAACGTTCGCGGCGCAACCGTACTGCCACACGGCACCGGTCGTTCTGTTCGCGTTGCCGTCTTCACCCAAGGTGCAAACGCTGAAGCTGCTAAAGCTGCAGGCGCTGAGCTGGTAGGTATGGAAGATCTGGCAGACATGATCAAGAAAGGCGAAATGAACTTCGACGTTGTTATCGCATCTCCAGATGCAATGCGCGTTGTTGGCCAATTAGGTCAGGTGCTGGGCCCACGCGGTCTGATGCCTAACCCGAAAGTGGGTACTGTAACTCCTAACGTTGCTGAAGCGGTTAAGAACGCTAAAGCAGGTCAGGTTCGTTATCGTAACGACAAAAACGGCATCATCCATACCACTATCGGTAAGGTTGATTTCGAATCCGACAAGCTGAAAGAAAACCTGGAAGCTCTGTTGGTCGCTCTGAAAAAAGCGAAGCCTTCTCAGGCTAAAGGCGTTTTCATCAAGAAAGTAAGCCTGTCCACTACCATGGGCGCTGGTCTTGCTGTTGATCAAAGCGGCCTGAGCGCAATCGTTAATTAATTAACTGTTGGCGTTTATCGCTTTACGCGGGCGATAGATTTGTCTAGAATCTATGGCCCGTTGTTTCGTTAATGCGAAACCAAGATTTTTCGGTTGGAGCCTGGCCTATCCAGGCCTCCGTCCAAGACCGCAGGTGCTCTGAAAGGGGCTTAATTCTTCCTGCGTAGACGGTGACAGAGCCTGAAGAAAATATTTCTTTGTCTTTTTTATAAAGAATTAAGATTTGTCTTTGCTGGATTCTCTGCTCACCGTGTTTGAACGCTTGATATCGATTCTCGATAACAAGCGATGTGAGTTCCGGGGGTTTTCCCCGGCTAAATCCAGGAGCAAAAAGCTAATGGCATTAAATCTTCAAGACAAACAAGCGATTGTTGCTGAAGTCATCGAAGTAGCCAAAGGCGCGCTGTCTGCGGTTGTTGCGGATTCCCGTGGCGTAACTGTAGATAAAATGACTGAACTGCGTAAAGCAGGTCGTGAAGCTGGCGTTTACATGCGTGTTGTTCGTAACACCTTGATGCGTCGCGTCGTAGAAGGGACTCAGTTTGAGTGCCTGAAAGACACGTTTGTCGGTCCAACCTTGATTGCATTCTCTACTGAACACCCTGGCGCTGCTGCCCGTCTGTTCAAAGATTTCGCTAAAGCGAATGCAAAATTTGAGGTTAAAGCTGCGGCCTTTGAAGGTGAGTTTATCTCTGCGGCTCAAATTGACCGCTTGGCAACTCTGCCTACTTACGAAGAAGCAATCGCACGCCTGATGGCAACCATGAAAGAAGCCTCTGCAGGCAAATTGGTTCGCACTCTGGCTGCTGTACGCGATCAGAAAGAAGCTGCTTAATCAGCCTTTCTTTTCTCGTTCATTTGCTTACGTATAAACTATTTCTGAATTCTAGGAACACTTGAAATGTCAATCACTAAAGAACAAATCATTGAAGGCGTTGCAGCTCTGACTGTAATGGAAATCGTTGAACTGATCTCCGCTATGGAAGAGAAATTCGGCGTTTCTGCTGCTGCTGCTGTTGCAGGTCCTGCTGCTGCTGCTGAAGCTGTTGAAGAAAAAACTGAGTTCGACGTTGTTCTGGCCGCTGTTGGCGCGAACAAAGTTGCAGTTATCAAAGCTGTTCGTACCGCAACTGGCCTGGGTCTGAAAGAAGCTAAAGACCTGGTTGAGTCTGCTCCAGCAGCTCTGAAAGAAGGCATCAGCAAAGACGACGCTGAAGCTCTGAAAAAATCTCTGGAAGAAGCTGGTGCTTCTGTCGAAGTTAAGTAAGTTTAACTTCCCGGAGTGCAGTCTGTCCTAACAGACTGATGGCTGGTGACTTTTTAGTCACCAGCCTTTTTGCGCTATAGAGTGTCAGTGGTGTTTCACACTGTTTGAGCACTGAACTACTCTAATATCTCTTTCTTGAGACGCCTTAATATATTGCTGCCCCTTGCTGTAGCTCATCTACAGATAACGCACAACGAAATGATTTAAGAGTGATAGAAAACAGATATTGCGGGAAGCGTTTCTGCTTTCCGGTCGACATAAACGGTGTTGCATGAACTGTCCTTCTCAGGGCAGACAAGATTGGGTCACTGATCAGCGAGCTGAGGAACCCTATGGTTTACTCCTATACCGAGAAAAAACGCATTCGTAAGGATTTTGGTAAACGTCCACAAGTTCTGGACATTCCATATCTCCTTTCTATCCAGCTTGACTCGTTCCAGAAGTTTATCGAGCAAGATCCGGAAGGCCAATACGGTCTGGAAGCTGCATTCCGTTCTGTATTCCCTATAAAGAGCTACAGCGGTAACTCTGAGCTGCAATACGTTAGCTACCGTCTTGGTGAGCCTGTATTCGACGTTAAAGAATGCCAGATCCGTGGTGTGACGTTCTCCGCGCCACTGCGCGTGAAGCTGCGCCTGGTAATCTACGAACGTGAAGCGCCAGAAGGTACGGTCAAAGACATCAAGGAACAAGAAGTCTATATGGGCGAAATTCCGCTCATGACCGAAAATGGTACCTTCGTGATTAACGGTACTGAGAGGGTTATCGTATCTCAGCTGCACCGTAGTCCGGGCGTATTCTTCGACAGCGATAAGGGTAAAACCCACTCATCGGGTAAAGTGCTTTATAACGCACGTATCATCCCTTACCGCGGTTCATGGTTAGATTTCGAGTTTGACCCGAAAGACAACCTGTTTGTGCGTATTGACCGTCGCCGTAAATTGCCTGCGACCATCATTCTGCGTGCATTAAACTACACGACTGAACAGATCCTTGACCTGTTCTTTGACAAGGTGACTTACCAGATCCGCGACAATAAGTTGCAGATGGAGCTGGTACCTGAGCGCCTGCGTGGTGAAACAGCTTCCTTTGATATCGAAGCTGACGGCAAAGTCTATGTAGAAAAAGGCCGCCGCATCACTGCCCGTCATATTCGTCAGCTTGAAAAAGACGAAATTCAGCGCATCGAAGTTCCTGTTGAATACATCGCAGGGAAAGTAGTCTCTAAAGACTACATCGACACCAATACCGGTGAGCTGATCGTCCCGGCTAACATGGAATTGTCTCTGGATCTGCTGGCTAAGCTCAGCCAGTCTGGTCACAAAACCATTGAAACGCTGTTCACCAACGACCTCGATCATGGCGCGTACATGTCCGAGACCATTCGCGTCGACCCAACCAGCGATCGCCTGAGCGCACTGGTTGAGATCTACCGAATGATGCGTCCTGGTGAGCCACCAACGCGTGAAGCGGCTGAAAGCCTGTTCGAGAACTTGTTCTTCTCTGAAGATCGTTACGACCTGTCTGCTGTAGGTCGTATGAAGTTCAACCGTTCTTTGCTGCGTGATGAAATCGAAGGTTCAGGTATCCTGAGCAAAGACGACATCATCCAGGTCATGATTAAACTGATCGGGATCCGTAACGGCCAGGGCGAAGTGGACGATATCGACCACTTGGGCAACCGTCGTATTCGTTCCGTCGGTGAAATGGCTGAAAACCAATTCCGTGTAGGTTTGGTTCGTGTTGAGCGTGCGGTTAAAGAGCGTCTGTCTCTTGGCGACCTCGACACTCTGATGCCTCAGGACATGATCAACGCGAAGCCGATTTCGGCCGCGGTGAAAGAGTTCTTCGGCTCAAGCCAGCTGTCACAATTTATGGACCAGAACAACCCGTTGTCTGAGATCACGCACAAACGTCGTATCTCTGCATTGGGCCCGGGCGGTTTGACCCGTGAACGTGCTGGCTTTGAAGTTCGAGACGTGCACCCGACTCACTACGGTCGCGTATGTCCAATCGAAACGCCAGAAGGTCCAAACATCGGTCTGATCAACTCCTTGTCTGTGTACGCACAGACCAATGAGTATGGTTTCCTGGAAACCCCTTACCGCCGTGTGCGTGAAGGTATGGTTACCGATGAAATTAACTACCTGTCTGCCATCGAAGAAGGCAACTTTGTTATCGCTCAGGCGAACTCCAACCTGGATGACGAAGGCCACTTCCTGGAAGATTTAGTCACTTGTCGTAGCAAAGGCGAATCAAGCCTGTTTAGCCGCGATCAGGTTGACTACATGGACGTTTCCACCCAGCAGATCGTTTCTGTTGGTGCATCTCTGATTCCATTCCTGGAACACGATGACGCCAACCGTGCATTGATGGGTGCGAACATGCAACGTCAGGCTGTTCCTACTCTGCGTGCTGATAAGCCGCTGGTAGGTACAGGTATGGAACGTGCGGTTGCGGTTGACTCCGGTGTTACAGCCGTAGCGAAACGTGGCGGTATTGTTCAGTACGTGGATGCATCCCGTATCGTTATTCGTGTTAACGAAGAAGAGATGTACCCGGGCGAAGCAGGTATCGACATTTATAACCTGACCAAATATACCCGTTCTAACCAAAACACCTGCATCAACCAGATGCCGTGTGTGAATCTGGGCGAACCAATCGAGCGCGGCGACGTGCTGGCAGATGGTCCGTCAACAGATCTGGGTGAACTGGCTCTGGGTCAGAACATGCGTGTCGCGTTCATGCCTTGGAACGGTTACAACTTCGAAGACTCCATCTTAGTCTCCGAACGTGTTGTGCAGGAAGACCGCTTCACGACCATCCATATTCAGGAACTGGCATGTGTGTCCCGTGACACCAAGCTGGGGCCGGAAGAGATCACCGCTGACATCCCTAACGTGGGTGAAGCTGCGCTCTCCAAACTGGATGAATCCGGTATCGTTTATATCGGTGCTGAAGTGACCGGCGGTGACATTCTGGTTGGTAAGGTAACGCCGAAAGGTGAAACCCAACTGACGCCAGAAGAGAAACTGCTGCGTGCGATCTTCGGTGAGAAAGCGTCTGACGTTAAAGACTCTTCTCTGCGTGTACCAAACGGCGTTTCCGGTACGATTATTGACGTGCAGGTCTTTACCCGCGATGGCGTGGAAAAAGACAAGCGTGCGTTAGAAATCGAAGAAATGCAGCTGAAACAGGCTAAGAAAGACCTGACTGAAGAGCTGCAAATTCTGGAAGCAGGTCTGTTTGCACGTATCCAGTCTGCGCTGGTTGCTGGCGGTGTTGAAGCTGACAAGCTGGGCAAATTGCCTCGCGACCGTTGGTTAGAACTGTCACTGACTGACGAAGACAAACAGAATCAGTTGGAACAGCTTGCTGAACAGTACGACGAACTGAAATCTGAGTTTGAGAAAAAACTCGAAGCTAAGCGTCGTAAAATCACTCAGGGCGATGATCTGGCACCAGGTGTGCTGAAAATCGTTAAAGTGTATTTGGCCGTTAAACGTCAAATCCAGCCTGGTGATAAGATGGCAGGCCGCCACGGTAACAAAGGTGTTATCTCCAAGATCAACCCGATCGAAGATATGCCTTACGATGAAAACGGGACTCCTGTTGATATCGTACTGAACCCGCTGGGCGTTCCATCACGTATGAACATTGGTCAGATTTTGGAAACCCACCTGGGTATGGCCGCGAAAGGTATTGGTGAAAAAATCAATGCCATGCTGAAGAAACACGAAGAAGTTTCTAAGCTGCGCGAGTTCATCCAGCGTGCCTATGATCTGGGCGACGATGTACGTCAGAAAGTTGATCTGAACACCTTCACCGATGACGAAGTACTGCGTCTGGCTGAGAACCTGAAAAAAGGTATGCCAATCGCAACACCAGTCTTCGACGGTGCGAAAGAGACAGAGATCAAGCAACTGCTTGAAATGGGCGGCGTCCCAACCTCTGGCCAGATCACACTGTTTGACGGCCGTACCGGCGAGCAATTCGAGCGTCAGGTTACCGTCGGCTACATGTACATGCTGAAACTGAACCACCTTGTTGACGATAAGATGCACGCGCGTTCTACCGGTTCTTACAGCCTTGTTACTCAGCAGCCGCTGGGTGGTAAAGCTCAGTTCGGTGGTCAGCGCTTCGGTGAGATGGAAGTGTGGGCACTGGAAGCATACGGTGCCGCATATACCCTGCAGGAAATGCTGACTGTTAAGTCCGATGACGTGAACGGCCGTACTAAGATGTATAAAAACATCGTAGATGGCGATCATCGTATGGAACCAGGCATGCCGGAATCCTTCAACGTACTGTTGAAAGAAATCCGTTCTCTTGGTATCAACATCGAGCTGGAAGACGAGTAAGCACTCGAATTCGCACTGATCACAGGGGCACCTGCCTGTTAATCAATACAGACCAGGTGCCTAACAGGTCTAACCCGACGGGAGCCAATCCGTGAAAGACTTACTAAAGTTTCTGAAAGCGCAAACTAAGACCGAAGAGTTTGATGCGATCAAAATTGCTCTGGCATCGCCAGACATGATCCGTTCTTGGTCTTTTGGTGAAGTTAAGAAGCCAGAAACCATTAACTACCGTACGTTCAAACCAGAACGTGACGGCCTTTTCTGCGCCCGTATCTTCGGACCAGTAAAAGACTACGAATGCCTGTGCGGTAAGTACAAGCGTTTAAAACATCGCGGCGTGATCTGCGAGAAGTGCGGCGTTGAAGTGACCCAGACTAAAGTACGCCGTGAGCGTATGGGCCACATCGAACTGGCTTCCCCGACTGCACACATCTGGTTCCTGAAATCGCTGCCATCGCGCATCGGTTTGCTGCTGGATATGCCACTGCGTGACATCGAACGTGTTCTGTACTTCGAATCCTATGTGGTTATCGAAGGCGGCATGACTAACCTCGAAAAACGCCAGATCCTGACTGAAGAGCAGTATCTGGACGCGTTGGAAGAGTTTGGTGATGAGTTCGACGCGAAGATGGGTGCGGAAGCAATTCAGGCTCTGTTGAAAAACATGGACCTGGAAGCCGAGTGCGAGCAACTGCGTGAAGAGTTGAACGAAACCAACTCCGAAACCAAACGTAAGAAGCTGACCAAGCGTATCAAGCTGCTGGAAGCGTTCGTTCAGTCTGGTAACAAACCAGAGTGGATGATCCTGACCGTGCTGCCGGTACTGCCGCCAGACTTGCGTCCGTTGGTTCCGCTGGACGGCGGCCGTTTCGCAACGTCAGATCTGAATGATCTGTATCGTCGCGTTATCAACCGTAACAACCGTCTGAAACGCCTGCTGGATCTGGCTGCGCCAGACATCATCGTACGTAACGAAAAACGTATGCTGCAAGAAGCGGTAGATGCTTTGCTGGATAACGGCCGTCGCGGTCGTGCTATCACCGGCTCTAACAAGCGTCCGCTGAAATCTCTGGCAGACATGATTAAAGGTAAACAGGGTCGTTTCCGTCAGAACTTGCTGGGTAAACGTGTCGACTACTCTGGTCGTTCCGTTATCACCGTAGGTCCATACCTGCGTCTGCACCAGTGTGGTCTGCCGAAGAAAATGGCACTGGAACTGTTCAAACCGTTCATTTACGGCAAGCTGGAACTGCGTGGCCTGGCCACCACCATCAAAGCCGCGAAGAAAATGGTTGAGCGCGAAGAAGCTGTCGTTTGGGATATCCTGGACGAAGTTATCCGCGAACACCCGGTACTGCTGAACCGTGCACCAACCCTGCACCGTTTGGGTATCCAGGCGTTTGAACCGGTTCTGATCGAAGGTAAAGCAATTCAGCTGCACCCGCTGGTTTGTGCGGCATATAACGCCGACTTCGATGGTGACCAGATGGCTGTTCACGTACCGTTGACGCTGGAAGCTCAGCTGGAAGCGCGTGCGTTGATGATGTCTACCAACAACATCCTGTCACCTGCGAACGGCGAGCCAATCATCGTTCCTTCTCAGGACGTTGTATTGGGTCTGTACTACATGACCCGTGACTGTGTTAACGCCAAAGGCGAAGGCATGGTTCTGACCGGTCCTAAAGAAGCTGAGCGTATTTACCGCGCCGGTTTGGCCTCTCTGCATGCGCGTGTCAAAGTGCGTATTACTGAAGAGATCAAAAATACCGAAGGCGAAGTTACGCACAAGACGTCGATTATCGACACGACTGTTGGTCGCGCCATCCTTTGGATGATCGTCCCTAAAGGTCTGCCGTTCTCTATCGTCAACCAGCCTCTGGGCAAAAAAGCTATCTCCAAAATGCTGAACACCTGTTACCGCATTTTGGGCCTGAAGCCGACCGTTATTTTTGCTGACCAGATCATGTACACCGGTTTTGCTTACGCTGCCCGTTCAGGCGCGTCAGTAGGTATCGATGACATGGTAATCCCTGCGAAGAAAGCAGAGATCATCGAAGAAGCAGAAACCGAAGTTGCTGAAATCCAGGAACAGTTCCAGTCTGGTCTGGTAACTGCTGGCGAACGCTATAACAAAGTGATCGACATCTGGGCTGCGGCCAACGAACGTGTTGCTAAGGCAATGATGGAAAACTTGTCTGTTGAAGACGTCGTCAACCGTGACGGTGTTGTTGAACAGCAGGTTTCCTTCAACAGTATCTTTATGATGGCCGACTCCGGTGCGCGTGGTTCTGCTGCACAGATTCGCCAGCTGGCCGGTATGCGTGGCCTGATGGCTAAGCCGGATGGTTCCATCATTGAAACGCCAATCACCGCGAACTTCCGTGAAGGTCTGAACGTACTCCAGTACTTCATCTCTACTCACGGTGCTCGTAAAGGCTTAGCGGATACCGCACTGAAAACTGCGAACTCCGGTTATCTGACCCGTCGTCTGGTTGACGTGGCACAGGATCTGGTAGTGACCGAAGACGACTGTGGTACTCACGAAGGCATCATGATGACTCCGGTCATCGAAGGTGGCGACGTTAAAGAACCCCTGCGCGAACGTGTATTGGGTCGTGTGACTGCCGAAGATATCATCAAGCCGGGTACGGCTGATATCCTGGTTCCACGTAACACCCTGCTTCACGAGAAGACGTGTGATCTGTTAGAAGAAAACTCTGTCGACAGCGTGAAAGTACGTTCAGTCGTAAGTTGCGAAACTGACTTTGGTGTGTGTGCAAACTGCTACGGTCGCGACCTGGCACGTGGTCACATCATCAACAAAGGTGAAGCGATCGGTGTTATTGCAGCACAGTCAATCGGTGAGCCGGGTACACAGCTGACGATGCGTACGTTCCACATCGGTGGTGCGGCATCTCGTGCGGCAGCGGAATCCAGCATCCAGGTTAAGAACACGGGTACCATTAAACTGAGCAACCACAAGCACGTTAGCAACTCTAACGGCAAACTGGTCATCACTTCCCGTAACACTGAGCTGAAATTGATCGACGAATTCGGTCGTACCAAAGAAAGCTATAAAGTGCCTTACGGTTCCGTGATGGGCAAAGGCGATGGCGCATCTGTTAACGGCGGCGAAACCGTTGCTAACTGGGATCCGCACACAATGCCAGTTATCAGTGAAGTGAGTGGTTTCATTCGCTTTGCCGATATGGTGGATACTCAGACCATCACACGCCAGACTGACGACCTGACCGGTTTGTCTTCTCTGGTCGTTCTGGACTCTGCAGAGCGTACCGGTAGCGGTAAAGATCTGCGTCCGGCACTGAAAATCGTTGACGCTAAAGGCGACGACGTATTGATCCCAGGTACTGATATGCCTGCTCAATACTTCCTGCCAGGTAAAGCGATTGTTCAGTTGGAAGATGGTACTCAGATCCACTCTGGTGACACCCTGGCGCGTATTCCTCAGGAATCCGGCGGTACCAAGGACATCACCGGTGGTCTGCCACGCGTTGCTGACCTGTTCGAAGCACGTCGTCCGAAAGAGCCTGCAATCCTTGCTGAAATCAGCGGGATCATCTCCTTCGGTAAAGAAACTAAAGGCAAACGTCGTCTGGTAATTTCTCCGTTAGATGGCAGCGATGCTTACGAAGAAATGATCCCTAAATGGCGTCAGCTGAACGTGTTCGAAGGCGAAGTTGTGGAACGTGGTGACGTCGTATCCGACGGCCCAGAGTCTCCGCACGACATCTTGCGTTTACGTGGTGTTCACGCGGTTACCCGCTACATCACCAACGAAGTGCAGGAAGTTTACCGTCTGCAAGGCGTTAAGATTAACGATAAACACATCGAAGTTATCGTTCGTCAGATGTTGCGTAAAGGCACCATCGTTAGCGCTGGTGGCACAGACTTCCTGGAAGGCGAGCAGGCAGAAATGTCTCGCGTTAAAATCGCTAACCGTAAGCTGGAAGCTGAAGGCAAAATCACGGCAACATTCAGCCGTGACCTGCTCGGTATCACCAAGGCATCCCTGGCGACCGAATCCTTCATCTCTGCTGCATCGTTCCAGGAAACCACGCGCGTTCTTACCGAAGCGGCTGTTGCCGGTAAACGTGATGAACTGCGTGGCCTGAAAGAGAACGTTATCGTTGGCCGTCTGATCCCAGCCGGTACCGGTTACGCTTATCACCAGGATCGTGCACGCCGTAAAGCACAGGGCGAAGTGCCAGTTGTACCGCAAGTCAGCGCGGACGAAGCAACGGCTAACCTGGCTGAACTGCTGAACGCAGGTTTCGGTAACAGCGACGATTAATCGTCTTCTGTCGAAACGCATAAAACCGCTCCTTCGGGGGCGGTTTTTTTTTGCCTGAATTTTGTGAGTGAGTTTGAAAACTGAAGGAACTGGAGGAGCCGGAACCAGGTACTGGACGATACCCGTTCCGGCTGTTTTGGAAGCAGCGCCGGGATAAATGGCGCCGACCGGTTGCGAATGTGCAGCGGCAAACGCACAGTAATACGGGCGCTAATGATGCGCGAGAGGCAAAATTCCGTTATGGAATCCGTATTCCTGAGAATTTACCTGTTTGCTTTGTAACGACATTTTCCTGCGAGACGCGCCCCAAAAAACTGTCCCAGTCTTTCCAGACCGGCTGGAGCCCGGCTTGCGTTAACGCTTCTGCGACGCGTTGTGGAGAACGGTTATCGTGAGGTGCAAATTGTTCAAGTTCAGGATGATCGTCAGCATAGCCACCGGGTTGTGTCTTTGATCCGGCGCTGACAGTATTGATCGCCAGAGGAATGACGTGATCCCGGAAATAAGGCGATTCACGCGTCGACAGAGAAAGTTCGACGTCGGGTGCCAGCATTCTGAAGGCGCAAATCAGCTGTACCAGCTGATTTTCTTCCAGCAGGGAAGCAGGTTCGATCCCACCGGTACATGGGCGCAATCTCGGAAATGCCACCGAATAGCGGCTTTGCCAGTAAGTTTGTTGCAGGTACAACAAATGCTCCGCCACCATATAACTGTCCGTCCGCCAGTTGCCGGAAAGCCCGAACAGCGCACCCAGGCCGATTTTATCGATTCCAGCCCGCCCGAGCCGGTCCGGCGTTTCCAGCCGCCAGAAGAAATCCTGTTTTTGCCCCCGCAGATGATGCAGTGCATAAGTTGGCGCGTGATAGGTTTCCTGATAAACCAACACCCCGTCCAGCCCCAGGGTTTTCAGCTCGGCATATTCTTCCTGCTCAAGCGGCTGAACTTCGATCATCAGTGAATCGAAATGACCTCTGATCGCGGGGAAATGACGGCGGAAATAGTCCATGCCGACTTTCCCTTTATGTTCGCCGGTGACCAGCAACAGGTGTTTAAATCCCAGGGCATTCAGCGCTTCACATTCCCGTCCGATTTCATCCTCATCCAGCGTTTTACGCTTGATTTTATTGCTCATAGAGAAGCCGCAATACGTACATTCGTTGGCGCAAAGATTGGATAAGTACAGTGGTGCGAAAAAATTCACTGTATTGCCAAACCGCTGGCGCGTGAGTTGCTGCGCCCGCTGCGCCATGGGTTCGAGATAAGGCAGCGCTGCCGGAGAGATTAATGCCATAAAATCTTCACGGTCGATTTTATTCCGGCAGAGTGCCCGTTCGACATCCCGGGATGTTTTGCTGTGGATACGCAGGGAAAGGTCATCCCAGCCCAATGTTGACCAGGCATCCGTGAAGCTGCTCATGACGCCGCCTGCGAGGTATTGAGGAAACCGGTCAGCGGACTGGACGCGCTGGCGTGTCGTTGTCTGCCCCCCAAGCCGCTCTGGCGGGCAATCACTCCGGCTTGCACGGCCAGCCGGAATGCGGTTGCCATCGCGACCGGATCGCCGGCAACGGCTATTGCGGTATTGACCAGCACCGCATCGGCACCCATTTCCAGCGCTTCTGCGGCCTGGCTCGGCGCGCCAATACCGGCATCAACAACAACCGGAATTCGCGACTGCTCGATGATGATTTGCAAAAACTCACGGGTTTGCAGACCCTGATTGGAACCGATTGGCGCACCCAGCGGCATGACTGCGGCGCAACCGGCTTCCTCCAGCCGTTTGCACAAAACCGGATCTGCGCTGCAATACGGCAGTACAACAAAGCCTTGTTTCACCAGCACTTCTGCCGCTTTCAGTGTTTCAACAGCATCGGGCAGAAGATATTTCACATCCGGGTGGATTTCCAGTTTCACCCAGTTTGTCCCCAGCGCTTCTCTTGCCAGCTGCGCGGCAAATATCGCTTCCTCCGCCGTTTTAGCGCCCGACGTATTGGGCAGCAATCGGACGCCGAGCTGTTGCAGCGGAGACAACATATCGTCTCCGCCACGACGCAGGTCGACACGTTTCATCGCCATCGTCACCAGCTGAGAGCCGGAAGCTGCCAGCGCCTGTTGCATCAGCGCCGGACTGGCGAATTTTCCCGTACCGGTAAAAAGGTGCGACGTGAATGTAGTATCAGCAATTTTTAACATGTCAGCCTCCGGCTATCGCCTGAAAGAGCAAAATCTCATCGCCGTCTTCCAGTAAATGAGCAGGCCAGTTATCACGGGGGATGATGATCTGATTCACCGCCAGTGCGCAGCCCGCAGGATTTAACGCCAGTTCATTAAGCAGGGCCAGTAATGTCAGCGGCTGACTGAACGGGTGTGATTCTTCATTGACCAGAATGTTCATGCGAGGCCTCCGCAGACGATACAGGTTGAGGATCGTGTGAGTTGCAGCGAGCGCCAGTTCTGCGTCTTACCGTCGAACAGGCGTAATTTGCCGCTCAGAACAAAAGGTAAGCCCGCCAGAATCTTCAGCGCTTCCAGTGCCTGTAATGTGCCGATAGTACCGACAACTGGCCCGAGTACGCCGGATGTACGGCAGTTGCGTTGCACGGTTTCCTGATCCGGATATAAACAGGCGTAACAGCCGTGAGCATACGGGGCTTCAATCACCATAAGCTGTCCGCTGAACCCAACTGCGCTGCCGCTGATCAGGGTTTTCCCGGCATCCACGCAGGCTTTGTTGACTGCGTGCCGGGTTTCCATGTTGTCGCTGCAGTCTAAAATGATATCGGCATCCGTCACAGCACGGCTCAGCGACTCACCCGACAGACGTTCCGTGATAGCCACCGCTTCACAAAGCGGATTCAGGCGCAGCAGTTCACGCTTTGCCAGAACGGCCTTCGGCTGATCAAGGTCTGCCGTGCGGTAGAGGATTTGCCGCTGAAGATTGGTGATGTGCAACCGATCGTCATCGGCCAGAAACAGCGTGCCGACGCCCGCTGCCGCGAGATATAACGCAGCCGGAGAGCCCAGACCGCCGAGCCCGACGATCAGCACTTTCGCCGCCTGTAACTTTTCCTGCGCCTGCGGGCCGAATTCCTCCAGCATCAGCTGGCGGCTGTAGCGCATAAAAGCCGCATCGTTAAGCATCTTCCGGCACCTTGCTGGCGCATAACACCAGAAGTTCGGCAGTTGCCGCACGCCAGTCCGCCGCCTGCGTAATGGCGCTGACGACGGCAATGCTCCCGACGCCGCAATCAAGAACCGACGGCGCGCGGTCAATACTGATCCCGCCGATGGCCACCGTCGGGTAGCTGCCGTCGAGTTGCTTAATATGTCGGGTCAGTTCTTCCAGCCCCTGCGGTGACGACGGCATATCTTTCGTCTGCGTCGGGAAGATATGGCCGAGGGCAATGTACGAAGGATCCACGGCGACAGCGCGTGCAATTTCAGTATCGTCATGTGTGGAAACGCCCAGGCGTAAACCTGCCTGACGGATTGCCTCAAGATCGGCAGTATCCAGATCCTCCTGACCTAAATGCACGCCATATGCCTGATGCTTTACCGCCAGACGCCAGTAATCGTTGATGAATAACCGTGCCTGATATTTTTTTCCAAGGGCAATAGCCTCGATAATCGCCGGTTCGACGTCCTCATCGGGCAAATCTTTCACACGCAGTTGCAGCGTTTTAACGCCTGCGTCGAGCAGGCGGGCGATCCATTCCACGGTATCAACGACCGGATATAAACCGAGATGAAAAGGAACGGCAGGAAAGGGCTGAGCTGACTGATTCATTTGCTGTTCTCCGTGCTGAGATTGTCGGCAGGGTGATAGAGCTCGCTGCCGCGTGAACGATATTCGGCAGACATCTGTGCCATGCCGGACTCAACAAGTTCTATTGGCTGGGCTTTGGCTTCCAGCGCGGCGGCGTAATCGCGAACTTCCTGAGTAATTTTCATGGAGCAGAATTTGGGGCCGCACATCGAGCAGAAGTGTGCGACTTTGCCGGATTCCTGCGGCAATGTTTCATCGTGATAGGCGCGGGCCGTGGCGGGATCCAGAGCCAGATTGAACTGGTCTTCCCAGCGGAATTCAAAACGTGCTTTTGACATGGCATTGTCGCGGATTTGTGCGCCGGGATGCCCTTTCGCCAAATCGGCGGCGTGCGCTGCGATTTTGTAGGTGATCAGACCCTGCTTTACGTCTTCTTTATTCGGCAGGCCGAGATGCTCTTTCGGCGTGACATAACACAGCATGGCGCAGCCGAACCAGCCAATCATTGCCGCACCGATACCGGAAGTGAAATGATCGTAACCCGGTGCGATATCGGTAGTCAGCGGGCCGAGGGTATAAAACGGCGCTTCGTGGCAATGCTCGAGTTCTTCGGTCATGTTACGGCGGATCATCTGCATCGGCACATGCCCCGGCCCTTCGATCATCACCTGAACATCGTATTCCCAGGCGATTTTGGTCAGCTCGCCCAGCGTGCATAATTCGGCGAATTGTGCTTCGTCGTTGGCATCCTGAATCGAACCCGGACGCAGGCCGTCACCCAGTGAAAGTGAAACATCGTAGGCGGCGCAGATTTCACAGATTTCGCGGAAATGCTCAAACAGGAAACTTTCCCGATGATGTGACAGACACCATTTCGCCATAATTGAACCACCGCGTGACACAATTCCGGTCAGGCGTTTGGCGGTCATCGGCACGTAACGCAGCAGAACGCCAGCGTGAATGGTGAAGTAATCGACGCCTTGCTCGGCCTGCTCCAGCAACGTGTCGCGGAACATTTCCCAGTTCAGATCCTCGGCCACGCCATTCACTTTTTCCAGCGCCTGATAAATGGGCACCGTGCCGATCGGCACCGGGCTGTTACGCAGGATCCATTCGCGGGTTTCATGGATATAGCGACCGGTGGAAAGATCCATCACGGTGTCCGCCCCCCAGCGCGTCGACCAGACCAGTTTCTCGACTTCTTCTTCGATGGAAGATGTCACCGCCGAGTTACCGATATTAGCGTTCACTTTCACCAGGAAATTGCGGCCGATAATCATCGGTTCTGACTCAGGATGATTGATGTTAGCGGGAATAATCGCGCGACCGGCGGCGACTTCCTGACGGACAAACTCTGCAGTGATATTGGCGGGCAAATGTGCGCCAAAGCTTTCACCAGGGTGTTGCTGGCGCAAAACCTCACCGCGGATCCGCTCGCGCCCCATATTTTCGCGAATAGCGATGAATTCCATTTCCGGCGTAATCATGCCTTTGCGGGCGTAATGCAGTTGCGTGACATTTTTGCCCGACATGGCTTTGCGCGGGGGCGGCAGATGCTCGAAGCGGAGATGATCCAGTCCTTCATCCGCCATCCGCTGTTGAGTAAAGCCGGAACTGACCTGCACAAGTTCTTCCGTATCCGCCCGTTCTTTGATCCAGCGGGCGCGTAATTTCTCCAGACCGGTATGAACGTCGATGACTGCCGACGGATCGCCGTAAGGTCCGGCGGTGTCATAGACAGGGATCGCTTCGTTTTCCTCGAACTGTGGATTGTCTTTGCCGCCGCCGACCCGTGTCGGGCTGAGCTGGATTTCGCGCATCGGCACGCGGATATCTTCCCGGTCAGCTTCAAGATATATACGCCGGGAGTTGGGAAAGGCTTTGCCCTGCAAACTGTCGATAAACGACTGTGCCTGTGCACGTTGTTCACGGCGAAGAGAAGGTTTCTTTTCAGAAATAACGGGTTTTTGGGTACTCGACATAGCAAATTCCTCGCAAAAAAACGTGATGGAAAATTGCTTGTCTGGAGGTTTACGGCAGGAGTAAAAATGGGCTGTGCAGCACAGGTGGCCTGATACAGGCGGATGCCAGATTGCGCTGAACGCATAACATTACTCTTGTTCCCTTCGCGGGTACTAACCCGATCAGGTTCCGCGGATCCCGAATTAACGGTCTCAGCCTGGCGTAATTCTCAACAGAAAATTATGCGCTAGGCACTCCGACAAGAAGCCTCAATATAGGAGGCGTTTTTTGAAACTACAACTAAAAATACAACTAAAACCACAAACCTGCGCAGGGTTTTAGTGTGACAAATCGTTAAGCCGGTCTGGCGAGATGCTCTTCATTCGCAGGCGGTTTTTCTTCATGACTGTCGCGGTCAAATGCCAGAATAATCAATTGATCTTCCAGCTGAAAACGCGCATCCAGCGCTTCACCGACATCGGATAATGCATAATGAAATGCGAAAGCATTATCATCATCAATATCATTTTCAGTGTAACTATCATGGAAAGCCATGATAGCTTCAGTATTCAGTTCAAGGGCAGGGTATATTTTTGCAGCCTGTAATTTTATCGGGCTGTTTGCGCCTTCGACTTCATCAATGACGCGCTGATACAGATGGAAATGACCGGCAGAAAGATAGTCCACCAGGTTATGGCAAAAGTTATCC
Organism: Rahnella woolbedingensis; assembly: GCF_003602095.1. Classification (GTDB taxonomy): domain Bacteria; phylum Pseudomonadota; class Gammaproteobacteria; order Enterobacterales; family Enterobacteriaceae; genus Rahnella; species Rahnella woolbedingensis. The sequence continues at coordinate 18,944 of NZ_RAHH01000044.1, forward strand.
AGCGCTTTTTCATTGAGAGGGGTATGTTTTTCTTTATTGGGTTTCAGGCCGACCAAAGTGCAGTAGGAAACAAGCAGCTCTTTGCGCGCGTGCAGCCATTGATCCACTAACTCATTACTGCCACCAACGCGTTGGGTCAGTCTTTCCAGACGATTTAGCATGGTTGACTCCGTGAGCGATAAAAAAGTAACCAGAAGTTACTAATATGTGAATATCTTACTCAGATTGTCAGTCCCGACGAGGTTATGCAACAACAATTATGGAATTACAGATTACTGAGCAACACAACGGCTGGTGGGTCATCAGCCAGGAAGGCAAGCTGTGGCTGCCTGAGGGCGAACTGCCGTTTGGCAGCGCCGCACAATTTTCTCTGACCGGTAAAACGGCGCGTCAGATTGGCGAATGGCAGGGCGAATCTGTCTGGCTGGTCCGTCAGACAATGCCAAACCATATGGTTTCCGCCCGGCAACTGCTGGATCAGGATCGCGGATTATTCCAGCTGGTCGGGCGTGGCGTGCAGCTGTCAGAGTTTTACCGTTCGCATAAGTTCTGCGGATACTGCGGACATGAAATGCATGTCAGCAAGACCGAGTGGGCCGCGCTGTGCGGGCATTGTCGTGAACGTTATTACCCGCAGATTGCGCCCTGCATTATCGTGGCAATCCGCAAAGGTGATGAGATTTTGCTGGCGCAACACGTCCGTCATCGTAATGGTATTCATACGGTTCTGGCGGGTTTCGTGGAAGTCGGGGAAACGCTGGAAGAAACGGTGGCCCGCGAAGTCATGGAAGAAAGTAATATCCGCGTCAAGAATGTCCGTTACGTCAGTTCCCAGCCGTGGCCATTCCCCAATTCGCTGATGATGGCGTTTATGGCCGATTACGACAGCGGCGACATTATCGCAGACCCGAAAGAGCTGCTCAGCGCGGACTGGTACCGGTTTGACCAACTGCCACAGCTGCCACCGCCCGGCACGATTGCCCGCCGTCTGATTGAAGACACAGTTGCGCAGTGCCGCGCAGAAAGCGAAGACGACGACATCTAGCGTCAGTTTTGCGTGATAGAATGCCGTCATATGATTGTCGGACGGCCCGAATATTGAAGGAAAGAGCAAGAATGAATGAGTTGAAAAACGACCGTTACCTGCGAGCTTTGTTACGTCAGCCGGTGGACATTACACCGGTGTGGATGATGCGTCAGGCAGGTCGTTATTTGCCGGAGTATAAAGAAACCCGCGCTGAAGCCGGCGATTTTATGTCGCTGTGCAAAAATGCCGAGCTGGCCTGTGAAGTGACTTTACAGCCGCTTCGCCGCTATGCACTGGATGCGGCGATCCTGTTCTCCGACATCCTGACCATTCCTGATGCAATGGGGCTGGGGCTGTATTTCGAAGCCGGTGAAGGCCCGCGTTTTTCTTCGCCACTGACCAATCGTGCGGATGTCGAAAAGCTGCCGGTGCCCGATCCTGAAATGGAACTGGGTTACGTCATGAACGCCGTGCGTACCATCCGTAAAAACCTGAAAGGTGAAGTGCCGCTTATCGGTTTCTCCGGCAGTCCGTGGACACTGGCAACGTATATGATCGAAGGCGGCAGCAGCAAAGCCTTCACCAAAATCAAAAAAATGATGTACGCCGATCCGTCTACTCTGCACCTTTTGCTGGATAAAGTGGCCGACAGTGTCATTCTTTATCTGAATGCCCAAATTAAAGCGGGCGCGCAGTCGGTGATGATTTTTGACACCTGGGGTGGCGTGCTGACACCTCGCGATTACCGCGAGTTCTCCCTGAATTACATGCATAAAATCGTTGATGGCCTGATCCGTGAAAACGAAGGCCGCCGTGTGCCGGTCACATTGTTCACTAAAGGTGGCGGTCAGTGGCTGGAAGCGATGGCTGCGACGGGGTGTGACGCGCTGGGTCTGGACTGGACTACTGATATTGCTGAAGCGCGCCGTCGCGTAGGCGATAAAGTGGCGATTCAGGGCAACATGGATCCTTCCATGCTGTACGCCTCACCCGTGCGTATTGAACAGGAAGTGGAGACCATTTTGGCTGGTTTCGGCAGAGGTAATGGCCATGTGTTTAACCTTGGTCACGGTATCCATCAGGACGTTCCGCCAGAAAATGCGGGTGCCTTTGTCGAGGCGGTGCACAGCCTGTCCCGGCAGTATCACGAATAATCCTGCGTTATGATCGACACCCGCGCGCTACGTGAAGAACAGCGGATCCTCGCAGATCAAATCGAACTGCTGGATCCGCCTGAATTCACCACGCCTTCGTTGATTGCCGGTGTGGATGTCGGGTTTGAGCAGGGCGGGGAAGTCACGCGCGCGGCGGTTGCTGTTCTGCGCTACCCGACGCTGGAACTGGTTGAATATCAGATAGCCCGCATTCCTACCGTGATGCCTTATATCCCCGGCTTTCTCTCCTTCCGTGAACTTCCTGCGCTGTTACAAGCCTGGCAGCAACTCACATCGCATCCTGATCTGGTTCTGGTCGACGGACAGGGGATCGCGCATCCGCGCCGTCTCGGCGTCGCCAGTCATTTTGGTCTGATGATTGACGTACCAACCATCGGGGTGGCGAAAAGCCGTTTATGCGGTCAGTTTTTGCCGCTGGGCGATGAACTTCACAGCCAGCAGGCACTCTATGAGGGTGATGAACAGATTGGCTGGGTGTGGCGCAGCAAGCTACGCTGTAATCCATTGTTCATCTCGCCGGGCAATCGGATCAGCATGGAATCGTCGCTTTATTGGGTGCAACAGTGCATGCGGCAATATCGTCTGCCGGAACCTACCCGTTGGGCGGATTCTGTGGCATCAAACCGGGCGGCGTTTCAACGCTGGCAACGGTTGAGTGATGATCTTTAGGAATCAAGGAATAGGGATATTGATTTATTTCAGGTAAACTCCCGCGCAGAAAAGTTAACGAGATCAACTCATGTTACGTAATCCAATTCATTTACGTCTCGAAAAGCTGGAAAGCTGGCAACACGTGACGTTTATGGCGAGCTTGTGCGAACGCATGTACCCGAACTATCAGGCATTTTGTCTGGAAACCGGGTTTGGCGAAGCACAGCTTTACCGCCGTATCCTGGACTTAATCTGGGAAACGCTGGTGGTAAAAGACGCCAAGGTCAATTTTGACTCACAGCTTGAAAAACTGGAGGAGGCGGTGCCTTCTTCCGATGATTACGATCTCTACGGGGTTTATCCGGCGATTGATGCGTGTATTGCATTAGGCGAACTGATTCATTCGCGTCTGAGCGGTGAAACGCTGTCTCATGCGATTGCGGTCAGTGAGACGTCTATTCGTACTGTCGCGATGCTGGAAATGACTCAGGCCGGTAAAGAAATGACCGACGAAGAGCTCAAAGTCATTCCTGCCGTGGAAGAAGAATGGGACATCCAATGGGAGATTTTTCGCCTGTTGGCTGACTGTGAAGAACGTGACCTGGAATTAATAAAAGGGTTACGTTCTGACCTGCGTGAAGCCGCTGTCAGTAACATTGGCATAAATTTAGCGCAATAAGGCAAGAAAACGTGATTTAACGCCTGATTTGTCGTGCCTTAAGGCTTCACATCCGCACCCTGTCTGGTCTACATTTGGGGTGCGTAAAAAAAGTGGCTATCGGTGCGTGTATGCAGGAGGGTGCTGTCAATCGGCATATCCGTCGCACTCGATGCTTTGCAAACGATAAACACACTGTAAAGGATAACTTATGAACAAGACTCAACTGATTGATGTAATTGCGGACAAAGCTGATCTTTCCAAAGCACAGGCCAAAGTTGCTCTTGAATCTACTCTGTCTGCTATTACCGAGTCTCTGAAAGAAGGTGATGCTGTACAATTGGTTGGTTTCGGGACTTTCAAGGTAAATCATCGTAACGAGCGTACTGGTCGTAACCCACAGACTGGTAAAGAAATCAAAATCGCAGCTGCAAACGTACCTGCGTTCGTTTCTGGTAAAGCTCTGAAAGACGCTGTTAAGTAATTGCTTGCAGTGAAAAGAATAAGCGGAGGGGCCTTTAAGCCCCTTCAGTTTATCACCCCCAGACTGGTAGCAGGTTTACTGGTGCTCGGTCTGGTGGGTTGCAGTTCAAAAAAAGGTCCAGAGCTATTCTTTGCCAGCGGCTATGTTGCTGATCAGGGAATCAACCGGCTCTGGCGTGAAGATACCGCCAGCCACGAGCCCCAAACCATTCTCAACGTCTATAGCCCCTATCATGGCGGCGATACGATCATTACCCGTTACGAATTCCAGCAGGGGCAATTGCACCTAATCAAAGAAACCCATGCGACCAAAACAGATTTGGGCGTCATGCTGCGTTTTGATGAAGGCGGTAATGTCAGCTTTATGCAGAGACAGCTTCCTGAGCGCCGTGAAAAACTCTCGTCAGACGAAATCGAACGCTACAAATATGAAGCATCGAAAACCCTCGATCTGAGCAATGCGCTACAGGCAGGGAACGTCCGTCTGGTACAGGCCCGCTGGCGCAAAGGTATCATTACGACTTGTGCGGGCGAACAAGTGACGCCGACACTGACCGTGCGTTCTCAGGTCTGGCTGGCGAAACGGGCCAGTCGCAGTAACGATAACTTAGGGTTAGCCTGGCTGACCGCACCGCAAGGCAACGAACTGCTGCTGGTCGCGAATGAAGATTTCTGTAAATGGGAACCGAAAGAGTCAGATCTCTGATCCCGTTTTGATAAAAGAAAAGGCACGCCGAAGCGTGCCTTATTTGAAAATGGGACAGGACATAATTACTGATTACGTTCGCGGTCGATAGCACGATAACCGATATCTTTGCGGCAGAAGCTGCCTTCCCAGTGAATATCTTTTGCTAAATCATAAGCGCGTGCCTGAGCCGCTTCCACGGTTTTACCCAATGCCGTCACACACAATACGCGGCCGCCATTCGTCACCACCCGCTCATCCTGCAAACGGGTTCCTGCCTGGAAGACTTTGCCATCCGGCACTTCTTCCAGCGGCAGACCGTGGATAATGTCTCCGGTTTTGTAATCGGCAGGATAGCCACCGGCAGCGAGCACGACACCCAGCGCCGGGCGCGGATCCCATTCAGATGTTTTCTCACCCAGGCGACCTTCAGCACCCGCGAGGCAAAGATCCACAAGATCTGAACGCAGGCGCAACATGATCGGCTGAGTTTCCGGATCGCCGAAACGGCAGTTGAACTCGATAACTTTTGGCTGGCCGTCAGCGGAGATCATCAGACCGGCATACAGGAAACCGGTGTAAGTATTGTTTTCTGCCGCCATACCGCGAACGGTCGGCCAGATAACCTGATCCATCACGCGCTGGTGAACCTCATCGGTTACTACTGGCGCCGGGGAATACGCGCCCATCCCGCCGGTATTCGGACCGCTGTCGCCGTCACCTACACGTTTGTGATCCTGACTCGTCGCCATCGGCAGAACATTAGTGCCGTCGACCATCACGATGAAACTGGCTTCTTCGCCATCGAGGAATTCTTCGATAACAATGCGATGGCCTGCATCACCAAAAGCATTACCTGCCAGCATGTCGTGAACAGCGTCTTCCGCTTCTTTCAGTGTCATCGCCACAATGACCCCTTTACCTGCTGCCAGACCGTCGGCCTTGATAACAATCGGCGCGCCTTTGCTGCGCAGATAGGCCAGTGCAGGTTCGATTTCGGTGAAGTTCTGATAATCAGCGCTTGGAATGTTATGGCGAGCCAGGAAATCTTTAGTGAAGGCTTTGGAGCCTTCCAGCTGCGCGGCTTCCTGCGTCGGGCCAAAGATTTTCAGACCGGCAGCACGGAAAGCATCTACCACACCAATCACCAGCGGCGCTTCTGGGCCAACAATGGTCAGGCCGATATCATTACTTTTAGCGAATGCCAGCAAACCGGCGATATCCGTTGCGGCGATATCCACGTTTTCCAGCAACGGCTCAAGCGCAGTACCGGCATTACCCGGTGCAACAAAGACTTTATCTGCCAGAGATGACTGCGATGCCTTCCATGCCAGTGCATGTTCACGCCCGCCGTTACCGATTATTAAAATATTCATTCGAAGACTCCGGATGAGCGGGCGCATCGCACCCGCTTAAAGAAAATTAATGACGGAAGTGGCGCATGTCGGTGAACAGCATCGCAATGCCATGTTCGTTAGCCGCGGCGATCACTTCATCGTCACGGATAGAACCGCCAGGCTGGATAACACAGGTAATGCCCACGGCTGCTGCGGCATCGATACCGTCGCGAAACGGGAAGAAGGCGTCAGAGGCCATGACAGAACCGGCAACTTCCAGACCTTCATCGGCCGCTTTGATACCGGCAATTTTGGCGGAGTATACACGGCTCATCTGGCCAGCGCCGATCCCGATGGTCATTTTGTCACGTGCATAAACGATGGCGTTGGATTTGACGAATTTTGCCACTTTCCAGCAGAACAGCGCATCTGTCAGTTCCTGCTCAGTTGGCTGGCGCTCAGAGACAACGCGCAGATCTGCCGCGTCAACCATACCCAAATCGCGATCCTGAACCAGCAGGCCGCCGTTAACACGTTTGAAGTCCAGGGCTTTCTGGCGACCTTTCCATTGTCCGCACGTCAGCACGCGAACGTTTTGTTTGGCAGCGATCAGTGCCAGTGCTTCGGCGCTCACGGAAGGCGCGATGATGACTTCCACGAACTGACGGCTGATGATGGCTTTTGCCGTTTCGGCATCCAGTTCACGGTTGAAGGCAATGATGCCGCCAAAAGCGGAGGTCGGGTCAGTCTGATAGGCGCGCTCGTAAGCGGCCAGAATGTTGTCGCCGATGGCTACGCCGCACGGGTTTGCATGTTTAACGATGACGCAGGCCGGTTCTGCAAATTCCTTCACACATTCCAGCGCGGCATCGGTATCCGCAATGTTGTTATAGGAAAGCGCCTTGCCCTGAAGCTGGGTAGAAGTAGCAACCGAAGCTTCGCTGACGTTCTCTTCTATATAGAAGGCGGCGTTCTGATGGCTGTTCTCGCCATAACGCATATCTTGTTTCTTTATATAGCTAAGATTTAATGTGCGCGGGAACTGTCCTGAAGCAGATTCGGTATCGCCGTGGTATGCCGGAACCATCGTGCCGAAGTAGTTGGCGATCATGCCGTCGTAAGAGGCAGTGTGCTCGAAGGCTTTAATCGCCAGATTGAAACGGGTTGCCAGCGTCAGCGAGCTGCCATTGGCATCCATCTCTTCAATAATAGAAGCGTAGTCACTGCTCTTTACTACGATGGCTACGTCTTTATGGTTCTTCGCCGCAGAGCGAACCATCGTCGGGCCGCCGATATCAATGTTTTCTACCGCATCTTCCAGTGAACAGTCCGGGCGCGCGACGGTTTGTGCGAACGGATAAAGGTTAACGACCACCATGTCGATTGGCGCAATAGAATGTTGCGCCATAATTTCATCATCTTTCCCGCGACGACCAAGGATGCCGCCGTGAACTTTCGGGTGCAGGGTTTTGACGCGTCCATCCATCATTTCCGGAAAACCGGTGTAGTCAGACACTTCAGTGACTGGCAGGCCGGCTTTAGCCAACAGGCTGGCGGTTCCGCCAGTGGAAAGTAATTCAACGCCACGCGAAGAAAGGGCCTGGGCGAATTCTAAGATACCGGCTTTGTCAGAAACACTGAGCAGGGCGCGGCGGATTGGACGAGATTGTTGCATGGTGGTTGTATCCTTGGCTTTGGAGTCGCAGTAAAGAGCGTTATCGGAGTTCAGTGACGGTTTTCTTCTCTTTCTCTTTATATAGAGCAAATTATAGAGAGCAATTTGCAGAAAACGTGGTGCTGAGCTCGGATAACTTCCCTCCGGCGACCGGTATTTCATTTATTACCCATAAAGGGCGGCGAAAACTGACGCGCGAAATTGTAGCGAAAACGATTGCGCGACGCTCGCAAAATTTGAGATTCCTGTGCGTCTGTGGATAAATCTGTGCAAAACACGGTATAAGCAGTGTGTTTGCTGTGTAATGCAGCAAACGATGTTTTTTCTTAAAATTAGCCCTTGCGGCCTGCTGAGAACTCCCTATAATGCCGCTCCATCGACAGGGAACAACGTGAACAACATCACGAAGTGACCGGGTCGGAAAGATTAAAAACAGCGGCAACCGAATGAAATAAACGGTTGACACTGAATGAGGAAAGCGTAATATACGCCCCTCGAGTTAGCAAGCGAAAGCGCGTAACTCACTGCTCTTTAACAATTTATCAGACAATCTGTGTGGGCACTCACAAGACGATATCAGCCACCTCGGTGGCAAAAAATATC
>NZ_RAHH01000045.1 GCF_003602095.1 Rahnella woolbedingensis
GATATTTTTTGCCACCGAGGTGGCTGATATCGTCTTGTGAGTGCCCACACAGATTGTCTGATAAATTGTTAAAGAGCAGTGAGTTACGCGCTTTCGCTTGCTAACTCGAGGGGCATATATTACGCTTTCCTCATTCAGTGTCAACCGTTTATTTCATCCGGTTGCCGCTGTTTTTAATTTTTCCGACCCGGTCACTTCGTGATGTTGTTCACGTTGTTCCCTGTCGATGGAGCGGCATTATAGGGATCCCAATTTTTTGCACAAGCCTTTTTTCCAATAAAAGGATCGACTGCGTATTTTTCAACCCTTTCGCGGAGATCTCGTTCGATCCGCTGGTTTTCACGCCGATCTGATTGAGCTCAAATTGGTATTTACTCAGACCCGAACTATATTGCCAGGGTCAAAACTCACTTATGGGGTGCTTCAGATGTCTCAGGCTTTACGTGCTTATCAGGGATTTACACCAACATTAGGAGAAAGAGTCATGGTTGATCCCTCCAGTGTGGTGATTGGTGATGTTGATCTGGCCGATGATGTCAGTATCTGGCCGCTGGTGGTGATACGGGGTGATGTGAATAATGTCGTGATCGGCTGCAGAACTAATGTTCAGGATGGAAGCGTGCTGCATGTGACTCACCAGTCGCGGCATAATCCTGAAGGCCATCCTCTTATTATTGGAGAGGACGTTACCGTCGGTCATAAGGCCATGCTGCATGGCTGCACTATCGGAAACCGGGTGCTGGTAGGAATGGGATCGATCTTGCTGGACGGTGCGATCGTTGAGGATGACGTAATGATTGGCGCCGGAAGTCTGGTTCCGCCAGGGAAAACTCTCGAAAGCGGTTATCTCTATTTAGGCAGCCCGGTGAAACAAATACGGGAGCTGACATCTGAGGAACTGGCGGGACTAACATATTCTTCGAATAACTATGTCACCTGGAAAGATCTGTACCTTTCTCAGGAAAAATAAAGAAGAGCGTTGCCTGAACAGTAAAATGCACACTGTTCAGGCGTTACCGGTTAAGCCAGCAAGTCTTTCTTTAACTGTTCCAGCACAGGTTCGATCTCAGGCATAACACCATGCCACAGATAGAAAGCATGGGCCGCTTGCCCCACCAGCATTCCTAAGCCGTCGGCATAACCCGTTACCCCGTTATCTTTCGCCCAGGTAAGGAAAGGCGTTAAACCTGCCTGATAATACATATCGTAGACACGGGTCTGCGCGGTCAGCACTTTTTCAGGGAGCGCAGGGATCTCACCTTTAATGCCGGATGCCGTAGCATTAATGATCAGATCAAAAGACTCATCCGCCAGATCGGCAAGCGCAATTGCCCGGATATCCCCTTTCTGTTCGAAGATATGGCTCAGGTGCTGTGCGCGCTCGAACGTCCGGTTAGTGACAACCACTGAACAGCCATAAGACAGTAAGGGAAGTATCACCCCTCGCGCAGCGCCACCGGCACCGATCAGTAAAACCCGGTCGCCTTGCTTCAAAAGCGCCAGCCGCTTAAGGTCACTCAACATACCGATACCATCGGTGTTGTCGCCGAGCAATCGCCCGTCTTCAAGCTTTTTCAGGGTATTCACAGCACCAGACATTGCAGCACGATCAGTAAGCTCATCCGATTCTGCAAAAGCGCGCTCTTTAAAAGGCACGGTGATATTTGCCCCACAGGCTCCGCCTTCAAAAAAGGTTCGCAGCGTTTCTTCAAACTCTTCATGCGGAGCCAGCACGGTGCCATAGGTGTGTTCGACTCCGGTCTGGCTGGCAAATAACGCATGGATGCGAGGGGATTTGCTGTGACCTATCGGATTCCCAAATACCGCGAAAGATGACATCACTTTCTTCCTTTAACCTTGACGGATCAGGTTGCCGGTAAGGGCATCCCGAATTTCTGATGGATTTTCTCTTCCGCCGACATCGCCATCAAGCACCGGGAAATTATCCCCAAACTGGAATCGTACTTCATCCGGCAACCGGCATGGCGGCTCGCCATTGAGATTAGCACTGGTAGACACCAGCGGTTTGCCAAATTTCTGGCACAGTTCTTTTACCAGCGGATGATCGGTAACCCGTACCGCCAGCGATGTAAAACGTCCGGTTAGCCATTCAGGCGTCGACGTTTTAGCAGGCATGACCCACGTTACCGGACCCGGCCAGAATGACCAGATATGGGCAAGCTGTTGTTCAGTAAGCGCGGTGTCATCTATATAAGGGAGAAGCTGCTGATAATTATCAGCAATCAGAATAAGACCTTTATCTTTAGGCCGTTTTTTCAGTGCCAGAAGCGCATCGACAGCCTGTTCGCTATCCGGATCACATCCGAGGCCAAAGACAGCTTCAGTCGGATAAGCAACAACTTGCTGCTCACGCAGCGCGTCGAGCACGAGGGTAAATGAGTTTTCCAGGCTTTTATTCATCTTGTTCGTTATCTTTAATTTCTACGGCTTTACCGCATAATTTACTGGCACAAAATAGCTTAATACCTTGCGCCGTTTTCTTTTCCATCAATAAAGGGTAATGGCAATGGACACACTCCCCCGCAACCGGCTTGTTATTGATGGCAAACTGGCAATCCGGGTAACGGTCGCAGGCATGAAACACTTTGCCAAAGCGCGATTTTCGCTGCAACAAATGTCCCTTCCCACATTGCGGACAACCCAGGCTGGTTTCTTCAGGTTTATCTATCACTTCAATATGGTCACATTCAGGATACTGGCTACAGCCAATAAACATCCCATAACGCCCCTGACGCAGCACTAAGGTCGACTCACATTTAGGGCATAATTGCCCATCCAGGACTTTCACAATATGACCATCAGCCTGAGATTTCAGAGGACGAATATACTGGCATTGTGGATAGGATGAACAACTCAGAAAAGGGCCATGGCGACCACTACGGATCACCAGGTTGGCCCCGCATTCCGGACAGGATTCATTTTGCTTCTCAGCAAAAAGTGCTGCTTTTGTCATATATTACTTTTTTACCTGTTATCTATTAATGCAGATAACCTTCATTAACCTCAAACAACAGCTCTTCCATTTGCTGATACGCGCTTTCATATCCGGGAATATTAAAGAGAACCATCAGCACGACCCACTTCAGATCCTCAAGATCGAATTCTTCAGTGTCCAGAGCCATAACACGATCGATAACCATCTCTCTGGTATCGAAGTTCAGTACTTTTATCTGTTCCAGGAACAATAAAAAACCACGACAACTGCTATCTAACCGACTTGTTTCCTCATCGGTGTAAATACGTAATGCTGAAGGATCGGAATCCAGCATATAAGATGGGGTTCCACCCTCTTGCATATCCGCAAGTTTTTCAAGCCAACTCAACGCATTGTGAATATCAGCCCGGTGGAAACCAGCTTCGGTCAAGTCATCCGTTAACCTATCCTCGTCAACATTCATCTCCGCTTCGTTGTGAATGTAAGTTTCAAATAAGTACATTAGTACGTCGAACATGGCTTGCCCTCTTAATTCGGACATAGCCGCCGGATACAGCTGCGATCCATCCTGCTAACTCCAGCTCGAGTAGCTTACCTACCACTTCTGGCACAGGTTGGCCGGCACGTTCGGCGACGACGTCAACAGATGTCACCTCATATTCTACGTTAGCCAACACATCAGCAAATGGCAATTCAACTTCGCTATCTTGCGCACAAATAATCGTCTCTGGCGCCCCGGAACTGTTGTTTACAGGCTTTTTGAAAGATTCTGAGGCGCGGATATCAGGAAACCAGGTCAGGCCGCTGCCAATATGCTCGGCAATGTCGTTAGGCTCCGTCACCAGATATGCGCCCTGCTGAATAAGCCAGTGCGTGCCTTCTGAAGTCATACTTCCCAACGGCCCTGGAAGGGCGAAAACCTCTCTTCCCTGTTCCAGCGCATACCGTGCAGTGATAAGTGAACCACTGCGTAATGTTGCCTCAATGACCAGCACACCGGCGCTTAACCCGCTAATGATCCTGTTGCGGCGAGGAAAATGTGCAGCAAGAGGCGGAGCTGTCACTAAATGCTCTGAAACCAGCGCCCCTCCGGCTTCAAGAATGTGCTGAGCTAAGGTCGAATGCCGTGGCGGATAACGTTTCAGCAATCCGCTTCCCAGCACTGCGATCGTTTTGCCCTGGGCCTCAAGCGTTGCGCGATGACTAATTCCGTCGATCCCCATGGCCAGTCCGCTCGTTATGGTAAAACCGCTACTCACCAGCCCGCTGGCAAAGACCTGCGCGTATTGTTCGCCGTAATGCGTGAATTCGCGACTCCCGACCATCGCGATTTGAGGAGAGGACAGTAAATCAGGGTCCCCTTCCACAAACAGGATTAACGGAGGAGAGGAAATTTGTGCCAGCAAAACAGAATACAAAGGGCTGTCAAAAGTCATCAGATGGCAATGATCGCCCTCCAGCCATCTCAGTGATTCTGCGACCCACCGCGCATTACAATGTCGAAAGTCCGCGATTTGTTCTTCTGATAGTCCGCAACGCATTAATTCAGAGGGGGAATAAATCCCGCGGCTAAATAATGACCGGATAATCCCTTCGGCCAGCCCCGCATCAAGGCGTTTAACCCTCGATAAACGTATCCATACTTCCTGTAATGTCATTATGCTTTCCTTGCTTAATGCCTTTCAGCGACTGATTCAATTGGCAGAGGATGCTGTCAATCGCGGCGGGAAATGTCTAGAATAGAGTCTATATATCTTCAATCATTTGAATAAAGATCCAGAAAAATATGTCCGTATTACAGATATTACATTTCCCAGACGAGCGGCTTCGCATTACTGCAAAACCGGTCAAAGAAGTTAACGCCGAAATCCAGCAGATCGTGGATGATATGTTTGAAACCATGTATGCAGAAGAAGGCATCGGCCTGGCTGCGACTCAGGTAGATATTCATCAGCGCATTATCGTGATTGATGTCTCTGAAAACCGCGACGAACGTCTGGTTCTCATCAACCCTGAACTGCTGGAAAAAAGCGGCGAGACAGGGATTGAAGAAGGCTGCCTGTCGATCCCTGATCAACGGGCTCTCGTGCCGCGTGCCGAGAAAGTCAAAGTTCGCGCGCTTGATCGCGACGGCAAAACCTTTGAGCTTGAAGCTGATGACTTGCTGGCGATTTGTATCCAGCATGAAATGGATCATCTGGTGGGTAAATTATTCGTGGATTATTTGTCCCCATTGAAACGTCAACGCATCCGCCAGAAAATGGAAAAAATGGCCAAGCTGAACGCACGGGCTGACTAATATTCGTGTAACACAGGACACTGCTTTGCGAATCATATTTGCCGGTACTCCCGACTTTGCAGCGCGTCATCTTGACGCGCTTTTATCATCAGAACATCAGGTAGTCGGCGTTTTCACTCAGCCTGACCGCCCTGCGGGTCGCGGTAATAAACTGACCGCAAGCCCGGTGAAGGTTCTGGCCCAGACTCACGATATCCCTGTTTTTCAACCGAAATCCCTGCGTCCTGAAGAAAACCAGTCTTTGGTTTCAGCGCTCGAGGCTGACATCATGGTGGTCGTGGCTTATGGTTTGATCTTGCCAAAAGCGGTGCTCGAAATGCCGAAACTGGGCTGCATTAACGTCCATGGTTCGCTTCTGCCACGCTGGCGTGGTGCAGCTCCCATTCAACGTTCATTGTGGGCGGGAGATGCCAAAACGGGTATCACGATCATGCAGATGGATGTCGGTCTTGATACCGGCGATATGCTGCATAAAGTGGAATGTGACATCCTGCCGGAAGATACCAGCGCATCGCTTTACAACAAACTGGCTGAGCTGGGCCCGCAGGGTATGCTTGAAACATTGAAGCAACTGGCGAACGGCACAGCAAAACCTGAAGTTCAAAGCGAAGAGCACGTGACCTACGCCGAGAAACTCAGCAAGGAAGAAGCCCGTTTAGACTGGAACCTGTCAGCCGATCAACTTGAACGCTGTATTCGCGCGTTTAACCCATGGCCTGTCAGCTTCTTCATGATTGATGATCAACCGGTGAAAGTCTGGCAGGCAGAATGTCTGGCAGCGCAACACGATGCATTGCCGGGGACTATCATTTCTGCTGACAAAAAGGGGATTCAGGTCGCCACATCTGACGGCATTCTGAATATTACCCAGCTACAACCTTCGGGTAAGAAGGCAATGTCCGCACAGGACTTGCTGAACTCTCGTCGCGAATGGTTTATCGAAGGCACGCGTTTAGCCTGACCATCACGACTACGCCCGATATCTCGTCGGGCCATATCTTTCTGATAATGCTGGCTTCGGTCAGCTTTTTTGACTATGAAAACAGCCTATAATCTCCGTAGTATTGCAGCTCAAGCCATCAGCCAGGTTCTGGACAAAGGTCTTTCTCTCTCGACCGTTCTTCCTGGTCTGCAAAAAAATGTCTCAGACAAAGATCGCGGGTTACTTCAGGAACTCTGCTTTGGCACCTTGCGTGTTCTTCCGCAACTGGAATGGTGTTTGCAGCAACTGATGGCAAAACCTCTCACCGGCAAACAGAGAACCTTGCACTATTTGCTGATGGTTGGCCTTTACCAGCTGATACATACCCGTATTCCGGCGCACGCCGTATTGGCTGAAACCGTCGAAGGCGCTGTTGCCCTGAAACGTCCTCAGCTGAAAGGTTTGATCAACGGGGTTCTGCGTCAGTTCCAGCGTCAGCAGGAAGAGTTGCTGCAACGCATGGTGAATAATGACAGCCGCTACCTTCACCCAAGCTGGTTGATGAACCGCCTCAAAAAAGCTTATCCCGACCAATGGGAAAGTATTGTGGAAGCGAACAACCAAAGACCTCCTATGTGGCTGCGCGTAAACCGCATGCATCACACCCGTGATGAATATCTGCAATTACTTAGTGACGCAGAAATTGAGGCGGCTGCACATCCTGAATACCGTGATGCATTGCGATTAGTTACGCCCTGCCAGGTCAATCTCCTTCCGGGGTTTGCGGACGGTTGGGTTACCGTTCAGGATGCATCGGCACAAGGCAGCGTTGATCTGCTGGATCCACGCAATGGCGAAATGATCCTCGATTTGTGCTGTGCTCCGGGAGGAAAAACAACGCATATCCTTGAAGCTGCGCCAAAGGCTCACGTTCTTGCGGTCGATGTGGATGAACAACGTTTGAAACGTGTTCATGAAAACCTTCAGCGTCTGAAACTCAGTGCCGAAGTTAAACAGGGTGATGGCCGCGAGCCGCAGGTTTGGGCGGGTGACCGCATCTTCGATCGCATATTGCTCGATGCACCTTGTTCTGCAACGGGCGTAATTCGCCGACATCCTGATATTAAATGGTTGCGCAGAGACAGTGATATTGCTGAACTTGCAGGTCTTCAAAAAGAAATCCTTGAAGCAGTATGGCCAAGACTGAAAAGTAAGGGCGTACTGGTCTATGCCACCTGTTCAATATTGCCTGACGAAAACTCTCAGCAAATTACCGCATTCCTGCAATCACACCCGGATGCGACATTGGTCGAAACTGGCACGCAGGAAAATCCCGGACGACAAAATCTTCCTCATGCTGAAGATGGCGACGGCTTCTATTACGCTAAACTTATCAAAAGTTAATCATTTCCTATCAGCAGCATTGATGCTGCCTGATAGTGTTGAGGCAAAGCAGAGAGTCATATGAAAATAATAATTCTCGGTGCCGGGCAGGTTGGCGGAACACTCGCCGAAAACCTGGTGGGTGAAAACAACGATATTACCGTTGTCGATACCAATACCGTCCGGTTACGTCAGCTTCAGGATAAATTCGACCTCCGTGTAGTGCAGGGACACGGCTCTCATCCGCGTGTATTACGTGAGGCCGGCGCCGAAGATGCGGATATGCTGGTCGCTGTGACCAATTCTGACGAAACCAATATGATTGCCTGCCAGATAGCTTATTCGCTGTTTAACACGCCTAATCGTATAGCGCGCATTCGTTCAACGGAATACATCCGCGAATCAGAAAAGCTTTTCTTGCCAGAAGCAGTTCCAATCGACCATCTGATTTCACCAGAGCAATTAGTCACAGACTATATCTACAAGCTCATTGAGTATCCTGGTGCGCTTCAGGTCGTGAATTTTGCGGAAGGAAAGGTCAGTATCGCAGCGGTCAAAGCCTATTATGGCGGCCCGTTAGTCGGTAACGCGCTTTCATCTATGCGCGAACACATGCCGCATATTGAAACGCGTGTGGCCGCAATATTCCGTCAGGATCGTCCAATCCGTCCTCAGGGTTCGACTATCATTGAAGCCGGTGATGAAGTCTTCTTTGTGGCAGCTTCACAGCATATTCGCGCAGTTATGAGCGAACTTCAGAGACTGGAAAAGCCTTATAAGCGGATTATGATCGTTGGCGGTGGCAATGTTGGCGCGGGTCTGGCGCAGCGACTTGAGAAAAATTACAGCGTCAAACTTATCGAGCGTGACCAACAACGCGCCGCTGAGCTTGCTGAGCTTTTGCAAGACACCATCGTTTTCTATGGTGACGCTTCAGATCAGGAGCTTTTGGCCGAAGAGCATATCGAACAGGTCGATGTTTTCATTGCCCTCACCAATGACGATGAAGCTAACATCATGTCTGCCATGCTGGCCAAGCGAATGGGCGCGAAGAAAGCCATGGTGCTTATCCAGCGCAGTGCTTACGTGGATTTGGTTCAGGGCAGCGTCATTGATATAGCCATTTCGCCCCAGCAGGCCACAATCTCCGCATTACTGGGGCATGTCAGGAAAGCCGATATTGTCAGCGTTTCCTCGCTGCGCCGCGGTGTTGCGGAAGCCATTGAGGCCATCGCTCATGGCGATGAAACCACCTCAAAAGTGGTGGGTCGAACCGTCGAACAAATCAAACTTCCGCCAGGTACAACCATTGGCGCGATTGTTCGCGGGAATGACGTGATCATTGCCAACGGTACCAGCAGGATCCAACAAGGTGATCACGTTGTTATGTTTATAACCGACAAGAAATTTGTCAGGGATGTGGAGCGACTGTTCCAGCCAAGTCCGTTCTTCTTATAATTGGCGATGGTGAATATAAGAATTTCCGCTAATTAGAATTGGATGAGAACTTTTGTAGCGAAGACTCTACAAATGGTCTTTACTTGTTTTGACACATTTGATGAATTTGCCAAGGAGTATTTTATGAGTTTTATGAAAGAGTTTCGTGAGTTTGCCATGCGTGGCAACGTGGTTGACCTTGCTGTGGGTGTTATCATCGGCGCAGCATTTGGCAAAATAGTGTCATCATTTGTCGCCGATATTATTATGCCCCCACTAGGATTACTGATTGGCGGGGTGGATTTCAAACAATTTGCTTTCGTTCTGAGGGATGCTCAGGGTGCGACGCCCGCTGTAGTTATGCATTACGGTGTATTTATTCAGAACATTTTTGATTTCGTCATCGTCGCGCTGGCAATATTCCTGGCGATCACACTGATGAACAAAATGCGTCGTAAACAGGAAGATGCCCCGGCAGCGCCGCCAAAACCAACGGCAGAAGAAACATTGCTGGCGGAAATTCGTGATTTGCTGAAAGAACAACAGACGCCAAAATTCTAGAAATTAAAATCAGCCAGTTAAACTCTGCCTGATTTTAGAAGGGCAGTGTTGAATATTCGACTGAACACTCAACACTGCCCTCCAGATAACTGCCCTTCCCATTCTTCTCTTTACGACGATAACTTCCTTTCCCTTTCTGATTCTTCTCGACACGTTGTTTGAACAAGGGATCATGGAGAAGAGCCTGTAACGCATTATCCTGAACGACACCTTTTTGATGCTTATACTGAGTCATATATCCTCGATATGTTAAATACAGTTTGGACAAAATCCGCGCACATCATACTGCTAAAATTATCCGTCCGAAACCAGTATATAAAATGACTAATAAATTCAGGCTACTTTACCTGCACCATCTTCTAAAGCTTCCAAAATAGAACAACTTGCACTGGTATGCGCCGAACCGCAGCAGGCAGCACTTAATCTTTGCAGTGACTCACGCATCTGAGTCAGTTCCTGTAATTTGAACTCAACCTCCGCAAGCCGTTCATCCACAATGGCTTTAGATTCCTGACACGTATGATGCAAAGGATCTATGCGAATTGATAGCAGCTCTTTGATAGCCTCCAGTGTAAACCCCGTGGATTTTGCATAACGGATAAAACGAAGCCGCTGCAAATCATTGTCATCATACTGACGATAACCCGAAGAATTACGGGTGCCAGCGCCCATCATTCCCTGCTTTTCGTAGTAGCGAACAGTATCTGCGGAAACATTCGCGAGTCCGGCCAGCTCACCAATTTTGTACATGTTATCTACCCCTGAATTTATCCTGCAGCATATCTTTGTAATGCCCTTGCAAAAAGTCGGTATTCATACCCGCCTGTTGCAACCTTAATCGAAGAACCCTCAGCCGTTTTTCAGCAACAGCGAATTGTGGATCCTTGTTGTCCAATGTCTGCAGTAAATGATCCAACGCTACCGCTTCCTTTCTGTCCTGAAGTTTCGGTGGCAAATAGCCCGCATTTTTTAAGATGCGATAGGCAACCCTTAAGTCTTCCGGCACAGCGCTGTCATCGTCCAGAACGATGGGTTGTCCATTGCCAGGCAGATTCTCAAAGTCACCCTTTTCCTGAGCATCCTTGATGTGCTTTTCTACCCACTGGTCAATCAGGAACATGATTTTGCCTTTGAAGTAATGAAAGGATCATCATAGATCATACTTGCAGCTTAGCGCGAAAGGGGAGGGAATTCAGGTTCAATTGTGTCGGGAATGAGGAAACAGGGGAGGTCAAATTTTAGATGTAAAAAAACCGGGCATAAGCCCGGTTTTTTCATGCATCTACAGATTATTCAGCAGTTGCTACTTCTGCTTTTGACTCTGCACGATCAACGAGCTCGATGTATGCCATCGGCGCATTGTCGCCTGCACGGAAGCCACACTTAAGAATACGAGTGTAACCACCGGCACGGCTCGCGAAACGCGGGCCCAGTTCATTAAACAGTTTTGCCACGATCTCGTTATCACGAGTACGGGCGAATGCCAGACGACGATTTGCAACGTTGTCGGTCTTGGCAAGAGTAATCAGCGGCTCAACAACGCGACGCAGCTCTTTCGCTTTCGGCAGGGTCGTCTTGATGATCTCATGACGAACCAAAGAGCCGGCCATGTTACGGAACATAGCCTGTCGGTGGCTGCTGTTACGGTTCAGTTGACGACCACTCTTACGATGGCGCATGACCTTATCCTTCTCAGTAAAACCTTAACCTGTGATCCGGTTACTCGTCAGCAATACTTGCTGGTGGCCAGTTTTCCAGGCGCATGCCCAGAGACAAACCACGGGACGCAAGTACGTCTTTGATCTCAGTAAGAGATTTTTTACCCAGGTTAGGTGTTTTAAGTAACTCAACCTCGGTACGCTGTACCAGATCACCGATGTAGTGGATTGCTTCTGCCTTAAGGCAGTTAGCAGAGCGGACAGTCAATTCCAGATCGTCAACAGGGCGCAGCAGGATTGGATCGAATTCCGGCTTCTCTTCTTTGACTTCCGGTTGACGTACATCACGTAAATCAACGAAAGCTTCAAGTTGTTCAGCAAGAATGGTTGCCGCACGACGGATCGCCTCTTCAGGATCGATCGTACCGTTGGTTTCCATTTCGATAACCAGCTTGTCCAAATCAGTACGCTGTTCTACACGCGCTGCTTCAACATTGTAGGCAATTCGCTCTACAGGGCTGTAGCATGCGTCTACTAACAGACGACCAATTGGGCGCTCATCTTCTTCCGAATGAATTCGGGCAGACGCCGGCACATAACCACGACCGCGCTGAACTTTGATGCGCATGCTAATAGCAGCGTTCTCATCGGTCAGGTGGCAGATGACATGTTGCGGCTTGACGATTTCGACATCACCATCATGGGTAATGTCGGCTGCAGTCACAGGGCCAATGCCAGACTTATTCAGGGTAAGAATAACTTCATCTTTACCTTGAACTCTCACCGCCAGCCCTTTCAGGTTGAGCAGGATCTCCAGGATATCTTCCTGTACGCCTTCTTTGGTGCTGTACTCATGCAGTACACCATCAATCTCAACCTCGGTCACCGCGCAACCCGGCATGGATGAAAGCAGAATACGGCGCAGTGCGTTGCCTAAAGTATGGCCAAAGCCACGTTCTAAAGGCTCAAGGGTCACCTTGGCGTGCGTCGAACTGACTTGCTCGATATCTACCAGGCGCGGTTTTAGAAACTCTGTCACAGAACCCTGCATTGTGTCCTCTCTTTGGTACTAAGCTTTACTTGGAGTAAAGCTCGACGATCAGGTGTTCGTTAATGTCGGAAGACAGATCAGTACGTTCAGGCATACGCTTGAACACACCTTCCATCTTAGCAGCATCAACTTCAAGCCAAGTCGGCTTTTCACGCTGTTCAGCCAACTCCAAAGCGGCCTTCACGCGAGATTGCTTTTTAGCTTTCTCACGGATGCTGACAACGTCATTCGGAGATACCTGATAAGAAGCGATGTTAACAACGCGACCATTTACGATGATAGCTTTGTGGCTAACTAACTGGCGCGATTCCGCACGAGTAGCGCCGAAGCCCATACGATAAACGACGTTGTCTAAACGACCCTCAAGCAGTTGCAACAGGTTTTCACCGGTGTTGCCTTTCAGGCGTGCTGCTTCTTTGTAATAGTTACGGAACTGGCGCTCCAGAACACCGTAAGTACGGCGAACTTTTTGCTTTTCACGTAACTGCACACCATAGTCAGACAGACGCGGTTTACGCGCACCATGCTGACCAGGAGCTTGTTCAATTTTACACTTGGTATCGATCGCGCGAACGCCAGATTTAAGGAATAAATCTGTGCCCTCACGACGGCTAAGCTTGAGCTTAGGACCCAAATATCTTGCCATTTTCTCTCTCCAACAAACCTAAAAGCAGCGTTATACGCGACGCTTTTTCGGCGGACGACAACCGTTATGAGGGATAGGAGTCACATCAGTAATATTAGTGATGCGGAAACCAGCCGCGTTTAACGCGCGGATAGTAGACTCACGACCAGGACCAGGTCCTTTAACCATAACTTCCAGATTCTTGATACCGTATTCTTTCACTGCGTCGGCGCAGCGCTCTGCTGCAACCTGAGCTGCGAACGGAGTGGATTTACGAGAACCACGGAAACCGGAACCACCAGCTGTTGCCCAACCCAAAGCATTACCCTGACGATCGGTAATGGTAACAATGGTGTTGTTGAAAGAAGCATGGATATGAGCCACGCCGTCAGAGACTTGTTTTCTTACACGTTTACGTGTACGAACAGGTGCCTTTGCCATTTATTCAATCACCCCGATTATTTCTTGATCGGTTTACGCGGACCCTTACGGGTACGTGCGTTAGTCTTGGTACGCTGACCGCGTACTGGAAGACCACGACGATGACGCAAACCACGATAAGTCCCAAGGTCCATAAGACGCTTGATGCTCAGGGTGACTTCACGACGCAGATCACCTTCAACAATGAACTTGGCAACTTCGTCACGCAGTTTTTCGATTTGCTCTTCAGACAGCTCACTGATCTTAACATTTTCAGCAATACCGGATGCAGCACAGATAGACTGTGAGCGGGTTTTACCGATGCCGTAGATCGAAGTTAATGCGATCACGGTATGTTTCTGATCAGGAATGTTAATGCCTGCTATACGGGCCACTATGCACTCCTACTATTTATATACGGCAACACCATTCTGAAAAGCCCGTTTTCAGGATACTCAAATAGTATTGCTGCTTACATACAAAAGATTGGCTGGCTAATCTAGCCAGCTCAACCCAACTTTGCAAGAAAAATATGCGAGATAATCAGCCTTGACGCTGTTTATGCTTCGGTTCTGCGCTGCAGATTACGCGAACGATACCGTTACGCTTAACAATTTTGCAGTTACGACATAATTTCTTGACGGAAGCACGAACTTTCATTTTTACTCTCCGTAACTTCGCAAACTCACCAGATTAGCGGTTATAGCCTTTCAGGTTTGCTTTCTTCAATGCAGACTCGTACTGACTTGACATCATCAGAGTTTGCACTTGAGCCATAAAGTCCATGATAACGACGACTACGATTAGTAGAGAAGTACCACCAAAGTAGAATGGAACTTTCATCGCGTCACGCATGAACTCCGGGATAAGGCAGATGAAAGTAATATACATCGCACCAATTAAGGTTAAACGAGTCATTACTTTATCGATGTACTTCGCCGTTTGCTCTCCCGGACGAATTCCTGGTACAAATGCACCGGACTTCTTCAGGTTATCTGCTGTCTCACGCGGGTTGAACACCAACGCAGTATAAAAGAAACAGAAGAAGATGATTGCAGTCGCATAGAGTAACACATAAAGCGGTTGTCCAGGCTGCAAATACAGCGAAATCGTAGTCAGCCAGTTCCAACCAGTCCCGCCCCCAAACCATGATGCAATCGTGGCAGGGAACAGAATAATGCTGGAAGCGAAGATTGCTGGGATAACCCCGGCCATATTCACTTTCAACGGTAAGTGCGTGCTCTGTGCTGCATAGACACGACGACCTTGTTGGCGTTTAGCGTAGTTAACGACGATACGACGTTGGCCACGTTCAACAAACACCACAAAGAAAGTCACTGCAAACACTAAAACTGCAACCAACAGCAACAGGAGGAAGTGCAGGTCGCCTTGCCGAGCTTGTTCAATAGTATGTGCAATCGCCGGCGGGAGACCCGCTACGATACCAGCAAAGATAATGATTGAAATACCGTTACCGATACCTCGTTCAGTAATCTGTTCACCCAGCCACATCAGGAACATTGTCCCGGTCACTAAGCTCACAACTGCGGTAAAGTAGAACGCAAAGCCTGGATTTAACACCAGGCCCTGCATACCAGGCATGTTCGGCAGACCAGTAGCAATACCGATCGACTGAAACACTGCCAATACCAGCGTACCGTAACGGGTGTACTGACTAATCTTACGACGGCCAGCCTCCCCTTCTTTCTTAATTTCTGCTAACGCTGGATGAACCACCGTTAACAGCTGGATAATGATCGATGCCGAAATGTAGGGCATGATCCCCAGAGCAAAGATTGAAGCACGGCTAAGGGCACCACCAGAGAACATGTTAAACATTTCAATGATGGTACCTCTTTGCTGCTCGAGCAATTTGGCAAGTACAGTGGCATCAATACCAGGGATCGGAATAAAAGAGCCGATACGGAAAACAATCAGCGCACCGATAACAAACAAAAGTCTGCGCTTCAGTTCGCCTAGTCCACCCTTGGCACTTTGAAAATCTAATCCCGGTTGCTTAGCCATCTGCTACTTATTCCTCAATTTTACCGCCAGCAGCTTCGATAGCAACACGAGCGCCTTTGGTGACACGCAAACCACGCAGAGTTACCGCACGACCAACTTCGCCAGAAAGGATTACTTTCGCGAACTCGATCTGGATACCAACTACGTTAGCGGCTTTCAGCGCGTTCAGGTCGATCACGTCGCCTTCCACCAGAGCCAGTTCAGACAGACGAACTTCTGCCGTGATCATAGCTTTGCGGGAGGTGAAGCCGAATTTCGGCAAACGACGATATAAAGGCATCTGACCACCTTCAAAACCACGACGTACGCCACCACCAGAACGTGAGTTCTGACCTTTGTGACCACGGCCGCCGGTTTTACCCAGGCCAGAACCAATACCACGACCTACACGCCTTGGCGCTTGTTTGGCACCATCAGCCGGAGACAGAGTATTTAAACGCATCTCTTACTCCTCAACCTTAACCATGTAGGAAACCAGGTTGATCATACCGCGTACAGCAGGAGTATCCTCGCGCTCAACGGTGTGACCAATACGACGCAGACCCAGGCCCAGCAACGTAGCTTTATGCTTCGGCAGACGGCCAATAGAACTGCGAGTTTGTGTAACTTTAATAGTCTTTGCCATGGTTAATTACCCCAGAATTTCTTCAACGGATTTACCACGCTTGGCAGCGACCATTTGTGGGGATTTCATATTTGCCAAAGCGTCGATAGTTGCACGAACCACGTTGATCGGGTTAGTGGAACCATAAGCTTTAGCCAATACGTTATGTACCCCTGCAACTTCCAGGACGGCGCGCATTGCACCACCGGCGATGATACCGGTACCTTCGGAAGCCGGCTGCATGAACACACGGGAACCCGTATGAGCACCTTTAACAGGATGCTGCAGGGTGCCGCTATTCAGCGCGACATTCAACATGTTGCGACGGGCTTTTTCCATCGCTTTCTGGATCGCTGCCGGAACTTCGCGTGCTTTGCCGTAGCCAAAACCAACGCGACCGTTACCATCACCAACTACTGTCAGTGCGGTAAAGCTGAAGATACGGCCACCTTTTACGGTTTTAGATACGCGATTTACCGCGATCAGCTTTTCCTGCAGTTCGCCAGCTTGTTTTTCGATGTGAGCCATCTTAAACCTCTTCCTTAGAACTGAAGGCCAGCTTCACGGGCAGCATCTGCCAGTGCCTGGACTCGACCATGATATTGGAAACCGGAACGGTCAAAGGATACTTTCGTGATCCCTTTTTCCAATGCGCGTTCTGCGATAGCTTTACCTACAGCAGTGGCAGCATCTTTGTTGCCGGTATACTTCAGTTGCTCAGTGATAGTTTTTTCTACAGTAGATGCAGCAACTATTACTTCAGAACCGTTTGGTGCGATGACCTGTGCGTAAATATGACGCGGGGTACGATGTACCACCAGACGAGTCGCACCCAATTCTTTGAGCTTGCGGCGTGCGCGGGTCGCACGACGGATACGAGCAGATTTCTTATCCATAGTGTTACCTTACTTCTTCTTAGCCTCTTTGGTACGCACGACTTCGTCGGCGTAACGGACACCCTTGCCTTTATAAGGCTCAGGACGACGGTAGGCACGTAAATCCGCAGCAACCTGACCAATAACCTGTTTATCAGCGCCTTTCAGCACGATTTCGGTTTGGGTCGGACATTCTGCAGTAATGCCTTCCGGCAGTTGGTGATCGACCGGGTGAGAGAAGCCTAAGGCTAAATTCACCACGTTGCCTTTAACAGCAGCACGATAACCAACACCTACCAGTTGAAGCTTTTTAGTGAAGCCGTCGGTAACACCTACAACCATAGAGTTCAACAGTGCACGAGTGGTACCCGCTTGGGCCCAACCGTCTGCAGCGCCTTCGCGTGGAGCGAAAGTCAGTGCATTTTCTTCCTGCTTAACTACAACAGCGTCATGGATAGTACGTGACAGCTCGCCGTTTTTACCCTTAATCGAAATAACCTGACCGTTGAGTTTTACCTCTACGCCGGCAGGAATGACGACGGGTGCTTTTGCAACACGAGACATTCTTTCCTCCCAATTAAGCTACGTAGCAGATAATCTCGCCACCAAGACCAGCCTGGCGAGCTGCACGATCGGTCATAACACCTTTAGAGGTAGAAATAACAGCGATACCCATACCGGCCATAACTTTTGGCAGCTCATCTTTTTTCTTGTAGATGCGCAGACCTGGACGGCTGATACGTTGAATGCTTTCTACCACTGACTTGCCCTGGAAGTACTTCAGTACTAATTCCAGTTCAGGTTTGGCGTCGCCTTCGATTTTAAATTCTTCAATGTAGCCTTCTTCCTTCAGCACGTTGGCAATAGCCACTTTCAGCTTGGAGGAAGGCATGGTGACCGCAACTTTGTTCGCGGCTTGACCGTTACGGATACGGGTCAGCATATCCGCGATCGGATCTTGCATGCTCATCTGTCTTTACTCCCGTGATTCAATTGGTGACAATTACCAGCTAGCCTTCTTAAGACCCGGAATTTCACCGCGCATAGCGGCTTCACGGACCTTAATACGGCTCAACCCGAACTTCCGCAGGAAAGCATGCGGACGGCCAGTTTGACGGCAGCGGTTACGCTGACGAGACGGGCTGGAATCACGCGGCAGAGACTGCAGCTTAAGAACAGCATCCCAACGATCTTCGTCGGATGAGTTCACACCAGAGATAATAGCTTTCAATTCCTCGCGTTTAGCGCGGTATTTATCAGCCAGTTTTACGCGAACGACTTCGCGTGCTTTCATGGATTGCTTAGCCATTAGTAACCCTGCCTTACTTGCGGAACGGGAAGTTAAAGGCTGCCAGCAATGCACGGCCTTCATCATCGGATTTCGCAGTAGTGGTGATAGTAATATCTAAACCACGAACGCGATCGACTTTATCATAATCGATTTCCGGGAAGATGATCTGTTCACGCACGCCCATGCTGTAGTTACCACGACCATCGAAAGACTTAGCAGACAAGCCGCGGAAGTCACGAATACGTGGTACAGCAATGGAGACCAGACGCTCAAAGAACTCCCACATGCGTTCGCCGCGGAGGGTTACTTTACAGCCGATCGGATAGCCCTGACGAATTTTGAAGCCCGCAACTGATTTGCGTGCTTTGGTGATCAACGGTTTTTGACCGGAGATTGCTGCCAGGTCAGCTGCTGCGTTATCCAGCAGTTTCTTGTCAGCGATCGCTTCACCAACACCCATGTTCAGGGTGATCTTCTCGACCCGAGGGACTTGCATGACAGAATTGTAACCAAACTCAGCCATGAGTTTTTTTACGACATCGTCTTTGTAGTAATCATGCAGTTTCGCCATCGTACTACTCCAAATTACTTGATAGTTACGCTGTTAGATTTGAAGAAACGGACTTTTTTTCCGTCTTCGAATCTAAAGCCTACACGGTCCGCCTTGCCAGTAGCCGTGTTGAAGAGAGCAACGTTAGAAACCGGAATTGCAGCTTCTTTTTCAACGATGCCACCTGGTTGGTTCAGGGCCGGTACAGGCTTCTGATGTTTTTTAACCAGGTTCATACCTTCAACAATGACCTTGCCAGAAGACAGGACATTTTTTACTTTACCGCGCTTACCTTTATCTTTACCGGTAAGCAGGATAACTTCGTCATCGCGACGGATTTTCGCTGCCATGGTTCGCTCCTTAGAGTACTTCTGGTGCCAGAGAGATAATTTTCATGAACTTCTCATTACGCAGTTCACGAGTTACCGGCCCAAAAATACGCGTGCCGATTGGTTGCTCGCTGTTATTATTTAAAATAACGCATGCATTACCATCGAAGCGAATGACAGAACCGTCCGGGCGACGAACACCCTTCTTGGTGCGCACCACTACCGCCTTCAGCACATCGCCTTTCTTCACCTTACCGCGAGGAATTGCTTCCTTGATGGTAATTTTGATGATGTCGCCGACGCCTGCGTAGCGACGGTGCGAGCCACCTAGAACCTTGATACACATTACGCGACGTGCACCGGAGTTGTCGGCCACGGTCAGCATAGTCTGTTCTTGGATCATGTTAGTGCTCCGCTAATGTCAACTACAACTTTAGGACCCAGGATAGGTCGTTAAAAAATCCCCACAATATGAGGGCGCGGCATTATAACACCGGTTCCCGATTATGGGTAGAAAAAATAAACGGCCCACTACATGAGCCGTTTATCTGTTTTCGAGAGGCGCTACTGTATTACAGAATCGCTTTCTCTACAACGCGAACCAAGGTCCAAGACTTAGTCTTAGACAGTGGACGGCATTCGCTGATTTCCACAACGTCGCCGATACCACATTCATTGTTCTCGTCATGTACGTGCAATTTGGTCGTACGTTTGATGAACTTACCGTAAATCGGGTGTTTCACCACACGTTCAATCGCAACAACAATGGATTTTTCCATTTTGTCACTGATTACACGACCCTGCAGAGTACGGATCTTATCAGTCATTACGCACCCGCCTTTTCAGTCAGTAAAGTTTTCACACGTGCTACATCACGACGCACTTGCTTCAACAGGTGTGTTTGCTGCAACTGGCCGCTTGCCGTTTGCATGCGCAGGTTAAACTGCTCACGCAAAAGGTTCAGCAACTCAGTGTTCAGCTCTTCCACGCTTTTTTCGCGCAGCTCTTGTGCTTTCATTACATCACCGTCTTAGTTACAAAGGTGGTTTTGATAGGCAGTTTGGCTGCTGCCAGCTGGAAGGCTTCACGAGCCAGCTCTTCAGGCACACCGTCCATTTCGTACAGGACTTTACCAGGCTGGATCAAAGCAACCCAATACTCTACGTTGCCTTTACCTTTACCCATACGAACTTCGAGCGGTTTCTCGGTGATCGGTTTGTCCGGGAATACTCGGATCCAGATCTTACCTTGACGCTTAACTGCACGGGTCATCGCACGACGTGCTGCTTCAATTTGACGAGCAGTCAGACGACCACGGCCAACAGCTTTCAGACCGTAAGTGCCGAAGCTCACATCCGTACCTTGCGCAAGACCACGGTTGCGGCCCTTGTGCACCTTACGGAATTTTGTACGCTTTGGTTGTAACATCAGCGACTCTCCTTACTTGCGGCCTTTACGCTGCTGCTTTTTAGGTTGAGCAGCCGGTTCCGGTTGTTCAACTGCAGCCATACCACCCAGGATCTCACCTTTGAAGATCCATACCTTAACGCCGATTACACCGTAAGTGGTGTGCGCTTCAGATGTGTTGTAATCGATATCCGCACGCAGAGTGTGCAACGGAACACGACCTTCACGGTACCATTCGGTACGCGCGATTTCAGCACCGCCAAGGCGGCCGCTTACTTCAACTTTGATACCTTTAGCGCCAAGACGCATTGCGTTCTGTACAGCACGCTTCATAGCACGACGGAACATAACGCGACGTTCCAGCTGTGAAGTGATGCTGTCAGCAACCAATTTTGCGTCCAGTTCCGGTTTACGGACTTCGGCGATGTTAATCTGCGCAGGAACGCCAGCGATATCCGCTACGACCTTACGCAGTTTTTCGACATCTTCACCTTTCTTGCCGATAACGATGCCAGGACGAGCAGTGTGAATAGTCACACGGATGCTCTTCGCTGGACGCTCGATAACGATGCGAGAAACGGAAGCTTTCGCCAATTCCTTAGTCAGGAACTGACGAACTTTAAAGTCGCCGTCCAGGTTGTCAGCGAAATCTTTGGTATTTGCATACCAAGTAGAGTTCCAAGGTTTGACAATACCCAGTCGAATACCATTAGGATGTACTTTCTGACCCATTGCTAGTCTCCAGAGTCTCAGCGATCGGACACAACCACAGTAATGTGGCTGGTGCGCTTCAGAATGCGATCTGCACGACCTTTAGCACGCGGCATAATGCGCTTCATGCTTGGGCCTTCGTCTACGAAAATCTTCGTGACTTTCAGATCATCGATGTCAGCGCCATCGTTGTGTTCTGCGTTAGCAATGGCAGACTCCAGCACCTTCTTAACCAGACCAGCAGCTTTCTTGTTGGTATAGGCCAGAGTTTCCAGAGCTTGCGACACTTTCTTACCGCGAATCAGGTCAGCAACAAGGCGAACCTTCTGAGCAGAAGAACGAGCGTGGCGATGTTTAGCTATAGTTTCCATCTCTTCCTCCTACCTTAGCGCTTTTTAGCTTTTTTATCAGCCGCATGGCCGCGATAAGTACGAGTCGGCGCGAATTCACCCAGTTTGTGACCGACCATTTCATCGGAAACAAATACTGGTACGTGCTGACGACCATTATGGACAGCGATGGTCAAACCGATCATGTTAGGAAAGATCGTTGAACGACGGGACCAAGTGCGCAAAGGCTTCTTGTCACCGCTTTCCACCGCTTTCTCTACCTTCTTCAGCAAGTGCAGGTCAATAAAAGGACCTTTCTTGAGAGAACGTGGCATGGCTTATCCTCTAATTATTTTTTACTACGGCGACGTACAATGAATTTATCAGTACGCTTGTTGCTACGGGTCTTCTTACCTTTGGTTTGAACGCCCCACGGAGTTACCGGGTGCTTACCAAAGTTACGACCTTCACCACCACCGTGTGGGTGATCGACTGGGTTCATCGCAGTACCGCGAACGGTAGGACGAATACCACGCCAACGAGCAGCACCTGCTTTACCCAGAACGCGAAGCATGTGTTCAGAGTTACCGACTTCACCTAAGGTGGCGCGGCAATCGATCTGAACTTTACGCATTTCGCCAGAGCGCAGACGCAGAGTTACGTAGGAACCGTCACGAGCAACGATCTGAACGTAGGCACCAGCTGAACGAGCCATCTGGCCGCCTTTACCTGGTTTCATTTCTACGTTGTGAACCGTTGAACCTACTGGGATGTTGCGCATAGGCAGGGTGTTACCTGTCTTGATTGCAGCATCAACGCCAGATTGGATCTGGTCACCCACTTTCAGGCCTTTCGGCGCCAGGATGTAACGGCGTTCGCCGTCTTTGTACAGAACCAGCGCGATGTTCGCGGAACGGTTCGGATCGTACTCCAGACGCTCAACCACTGCAGCGATACCATCTTTGTTGCGTTTGAAGTCAACCAGACGATAATGCTGTTTGTGGCCACCACCGATATGACGGGTGGTGATACGGCCATTGTTGTTACGGCCACCGCTTTTGCTCAGTTTTTCAAGCAGCGGAGCATAAGGTTTACCCTTGTGCAGCTCAGGGTTAACCACTTTAACAACGTGGCGACGACCCGGAGATGTAGGTTTACATTTAACAATTGCCATTGTTCTTACTCCTCCGACTTACTCAGCGCCGCTGATGAAGTCCAGATTCTGGCCTTCTTTCAGGGTTACGTAAGCTTTTTTCCAGTCGCTACGACGACCAACACGCTGACCGTGACGTTTAACTTTGCCTTTAACCAGCAAGGTGTTCACATCTTCGACTTCGACTTCAAACAGTTTCGAAACCGCAGCTTTGATTTCCGCTTTAGTCGCGTCTTTGGCAACTTTGAGAACGATGGTGTTGTTCTTTTCCATCGCAGCAGACGCTTTTTCAGAAACGTGCGGCGCGCGCAGCACTTTCAGCAGACGTTCTTCACGAATCATGCCAGCATCTCCTCAACTTGCTTCACAGCGTCAGCAGTCATAACTACTTTGTCGAAGGCGATCAGGCTTACTGGATCGATACCTGCTACATCGCGAACGTCAACCTTGTACAGGTTACGTGCGGCCAGGAACAGATTCTCGTCGACTTCGCCAGTTACAATCAGCACGTCTTCCAGGGCCATGTCTTTCAGTTTCTGTGCCAGCAGCTTAGTTTTAGGCGCTTCTACAGAGAACGTCTCGACAACGATCAAACGATCTTGACGTACCAGTTCGGACAGGATGCTTTTCAGCGCGCCGCGGTACATCTTTTTATTTACTTTTTGACTGTGGTCCTGTGGCTTTGCAGCGAAGGTTACACCACCGGAACGCCAGATTGGGCTCTTTACAGAACCTGCACGCGCACGGCCAGTACCTTTCTGACGCCAAGGTTTTTTACCGGAACCGGTTACTTCAGCACGGGTCTTCTGAGCGCGAGTACCTTGACGGGCACCTGCTGCATAAGCAACAACGACCTGGTGTACCAGCGCTTCATTGAAATCACGCCCGAAGGTAGTTTCGGAAACAGTCAGCGCGCTCTGCGCGTCTTTCACTACTAATTCCATTCCTATCTCCTCGACGTTAAGCCTTAACAGCAGGTTTAACGATCAGGTTGCCACCGGTTGCACCCGGAACAGCACCCTTGACCAGCAGCAGGTTGCGCTCAGCGTCAACACGTACTACGTCCAGGCTTTGAACGGTTACACGCTCGTTACCCAGTTGGCCTGCCATTTTCTTGCCTTTGAACACTTTGCCCGGAGTCTGGTTCTGACCGATAGAACCCGGAACACGGTGAGACAAGGAGTTACCGTGGGTAGCGTCTTGGGTACGGAAATTCCAGCGCTTAACTGTGCCAGCAAAACCTTTACCTTTAGAAGTACCGGTAACATCAACTTTCTTAACGTCTGCGAAAATTTCGACGCTAATGTTCTGACCTGCAGTGAACTCTTCACCTTCTGCAAGGCGGAATTCCCACAGACCGCGGCCAGCTTCTACGCCAGCTTTAGCGAAGTGACCCGCTTCTGGTTTGGTTACACGGTTAGCTTTTTTGCTACCAGTAGTAACCTGTACAGCGCGGTAACCATCGTTGTCCAGGTCTTTGACCTGAGTAACGCGGTTTGCTTCAATTTCGATAACGGTTACAGGGATTGAAACGCCATCTTCTGTGAAGATACGAGTCATACCCACTTTCTTACCGACTAAACCAATCATTGTTTCAACCTCTCAATCGCTCAATGACCCTGATTAACCCAGGCTGATCTGCACGTCTACACCAGCAGCCAGATCCAGACGCATCAGAGCATCAACGGTTTTCTCGGTTGGCTCAACGATGTCAACCAGACGCTTGTGAGTGCGAATCTCATACTGATCGCGCGCATCTTTATTGACGTGCGGAGAAATCAGAATGGTAAAGCGCTCTTTGCGGGTCGGCAGCGGGATTGGACCACGAACTTGCGCACCAGTGCGCTTCGCGGTCTCAACGATTTCCGCAGTTGATTGATCGATCAGACGATGATCAAACGCTTTCAGGCGGATACGGATTCTTTGGTTCTGCATGAGACCAGAGCTCCAATTATTTTAAACGTAAATGATTACTCCTCATACCCATTTCGATTGATGGGAGAGTGTAATCGTTCTTAACATAACCCCCATATCGGGAGTATTGTCGACCGGTAAGTAAACTTACTGGCCACTGATTCTTATCGAATCAGGCTTACCAATATTAGGTAAGCCCGCGCATTATACGTAAACAAGGGGAATAAGCAACAAGCTTTCATCAAGTATTGCTTTTATTTTGCTCGATATCCCCCTCCCCTCTCGGGGCTCGCCAGCTCCTTTTGCGGTTTGTTGCGCAGTCGGTATGGCCAGATCTTCATAGAGAAAATTTTTTGCCGGGGAAATGGTATTCGCAGTGGACCATGAGGAGGGGCAGCAGGAAGGCAATTCCAGGGTAAAGGGATGAAAAACAGTTCTTACGCAGTGGCCGTCTTTTACATGGGGAATGAAGTGCAATGTCTACATCAGCCAGAAAATGATGTTATCTGGCCGATGCAATCATCCGGATATCAGCTAATGGCTTTGGGATTCTTCTTTCAACTGCGACTGAATGTAGTTTTGCAGCCCTATACGTCCAATCAATTCGATCTCAGTTTCCAGCCAGTCAATATGGTGCTCTTCATCAGCCAGAATAGTAATCATCAAATCGCGGCTGACATAATCGTGGACAGAATCTGCATAGGCAATCCCTTCACGCAGATCTTTAGCACCTTCCAGTTCGAGTACTAAATCCGATTTGAGCATTTCCTCAACATCTTCACCAATATTGAGTTTGCCAAGGTCTTGCAGATTGGGGATGCCTTCGAGGAACAATATGCGCTCAATGTAGATATCGGCATGCTTCATTTCGTCTATAGACTCATGATACTCGATGCCGTTCAGGCGCATTAAGCCCCAGTTTTTGAACATACGTGCATGAAGAAAATACTGATTGATAGCAACCAGTTCATTTCCAAGAAGTTTGTTGAGATGAGCAATGACTTTTTTATCGCCTTTCATAGGTAACTCCTCCGTTCCGGTATCTAAAGAGTAGATCCGGTACAGAGTAAGTCAAAAAAAAGGCACACTTTTAAGCTAAGTATTTTTACGCAATGTTTTTGAACTCAGGAATTTGCTGTAATTCATCTTCCATTATCTGGCGTGCCGCTCGGACACATTTGCCACATTGGGTTCCTACAGGAACAAAACTTCTTAACTGCTGAAACGTTTGCGGCTGGTAACGTCTGACAGCCTGTCTGATCGTTTTATCACTCACTGAATTGCACAAACACACGTACATAGAAACCACACTTCGTATAAATCTTACATTAACTGTAAATGAGAATGGTTATTATTGCAAATGTAGTTTGCTCTCTTTCTGCCTCAAATTTTGGGCAATAAAAAAGGGTGCCGAAGCACCCTTTTTTTGCTCTTAATTATCAGCGATTAAGCGATAACTTTAGCAACAACACCAGCGCCTACAGTACGGCCGCCTTCACGGATTGCGAAACGCA
>NZ_RAHH01000046.1 GCF_003602095.1 Rahnella woolbedingensis
TGCGTTTGAGCATCAGTACGGTGGTAATAGCGAGCTGAGAATAACGTTGCGGACGACCACGTGAAGACGTGTTGGGCTCGTCATACCAGGCCTGGATGGCTGACTCATCAAGCCAAAATGTCAGTGAGCCCCGGTTGACGAGCGCCTTGTTGTACGTAGCCCAGTTGGTGATTTTGAACTTTTGTTTTGCCACGTGATACCGCTACAGGATCGGGAATATGGTGATCTGATCCTGATTACGGCCAAAAGTTCGATTTATTCAACAAAGCCCTTTTTAGGTGCTGGCGCTGCTGCGGTTTCTTCGTGTGATCCTTGCGCAGCGTCTTCAATGGCGGCTTCCGTCACTGCCGGCTCATCAGTCTGCGCGACAGGTTCTTTCGCTGTTTCTTCTTCCGGCAGCTTGCTGGTGCGCAAGATGTACTGGACAGTCTCTTTTTGCTCAGCCAGGCGAAGGGCAATGTTTTCTGCCAGCGATTCATCAATTTCCAGTTCGCTCTGCAACAGCCAGTCGGTAAAAGCATCTGCCATATCGAGCATTTTGTCGTAAGCGTCCGCTTCTTTCTTATTGGCAAAAGTCATTTTTTCTTCACCTTTTCTGACGACAACAAACTTTGTTTCAACAGCCATGATTCGCTCCTGATACTGTATTTATATACAGTATGTAAAATGATGAATGCAGGATACCGCATTCAGCCGCCACTTTACAACGCGCAGGGCCAAAGTTTTACTGCTCATTTATTCCGGGGGACTGACACCGACACGTCAGCGCCGTTGGCAGGGATTTTTCTGCCACTCCCCGCACGGGTGATGAAATAAAAATCTACGCCGATGCGCTGGCCGATATGTTTACCGCGTATGTGCAGGTAAATGCATGACATGACGTGAATTTCGCAGGTTTAGCGGCTAAGGTAAAACAGCCCGTTTTACTATTAATCTGAACTATTAATCATCAACCATGAAACTGAGAGAAACCTGTGACCCATCTGAAAGACGTATACCGCTGGACTAAAGATCCCTATCTGATCACCACCGATATCAATCAGGTGGATATTCCTGCCGTCCATGCCTATCTGACCCGCTCAAGCTGGGCACCGGGCATTGACGAACAAACGGTGCGCGATGGCGCCGAAAACAGCCTGAATTTCAGTTTGTTCGACGGTGGAAAACAGATCGGTTATGCCCGATTCATCACCGATTACGCCACCTTTGCGTACCTGTGCGATGTGTATGTGCTCGAAGATTATCAGGGGAAAAATCTGGGAGCCTGGCTGATTGAGTGCGTACAATCGCATCCGGTCACCGCCAGACTGCGCAGGATGGCGCTCTTTACTTCTACGGCACCCTGGCTGTACGAAAAGTTTGGCTATACGCCGGTCAACGAACCCAATTACACCTGGGTGATCACCCGTCCGGGGATTTACCAGAAGAAAGACTGATCACGGCTGGTGAAAGATTTGATTGTTTTCAGCCAGCGTCTGCCATCTCCGTCACTATCCGTACAAAGTTATCGCGGATTAAATCTGCACTGCGTGGATCCCAGGCGATCCCGACCTGCCAGCGGGTGGCTTTGCCGCTCAGTGGCAGCGTTTTCAGGCCGGGCGACGCAATGTGCATGACGCTTTTGGGCAGCAGCGCCACGCCGACTCCGGCCACGACCAGCGCGACAATGGTCTGGATATCTTCGGACTGCTGCACGCAAGGCGCATAAAGCTGGTTTTCATCCAGAAAGCGGTCAGTTTGCGTATTCAGCCCGCGTCCGCGATCGGGGTATAAACGCAGCAGCGGTTTCTGTTTCAGCCAGTCTGCCACCGTCGTGCCGTTGTCATCCGGTACCACAAACACCAGTTCATCTTCAAACAACGCGTGATAACTCAGCGGCGCAGCGGGTGGCACGCGCACAAATCCAATCTGTAATTCCCCGCTTTGCAGCATGTCGTATTGTACGGCGGAAGGAAGGTCTTCCAGCGTGATATCCACGCCGGGATACGCCGCCCTGAATCTGGCTATGCACTGCGGCGCAAAGGTAAACGCCGACAAACCGAACCCCGCCGCCAGCAACCCTTCCCCGCCCTTTTCCACCTGACCGGCGTGCTGCATAAAAGCTGTCATTTGCCGCAGCACTTTCTCCGCTTCCGGTAAAAGGCGTCGTCCTCCCGGAGTCAGCGCGGTGCCGTGGCGACCGCGGTCAAACAGCGTCACGTTAAGGGTGGATTCCAGCAAACTGATCTGCTTGGTCAGCGCCGGTTGCGAGATGGAAAGCTGATTTGCCGCCGCGGCGTAATTCCCTTCCTGCGCCAGCGTGACAAACGCTTTGAGCAAACGCGTATTCATTTTTACATTCCGTTTAGTTATCAAAATTAGAAAACTATTCATTATAAAGTTATCAGCCGCATTGCTCTAATACCAGCTCTGATACCAGACCCGTTTCCCCCTTAACGCGTACGGAGAATAACCATGACGGCAACGATTAAAACGGCGGTAGTGCAGTTTCAGCATCAGGCCGGAAACAAAAAATATAACCTGATGATGATGGAAGGTTTCATTCAGCAGGCGGCAATTAACGGCGTGCAGATTCTGGCGTTTCCGGAAATGTGTATCACCGGCTACTGGCATGTGCCCAAACTGGATAACGACGGCGTCGAAGCGCTGGCTGAATCCGTGGAGACGGGGTCTTCCCTTCGCCTTATCCGTAAACTGGCCGTCAAACATCAGATGCTGATTGGTGCCGGTTTTATCGAACGCGGCGCAGACGGACGACTTTACAACGCCTACGCCGCCTGTATGCCGGACGGCTCGGTGCATACGCACCGCAAAATGCACGCCTTTGAACATACTTCCATCAGTTGCGGTGATGCGTACACCGTATTTGATACGCCGTGGGGAGTGAAAGTGGGGATCCTGATCTGCTGGGATAACAATCTGGTGGAAAACGCGCGTGCGACGGCGCTGCTGGGCGCAGACATTTTACTGGCACCGCATCAGACCGGCGGCACAAATTCCCGCAGCCCGTATGGCATGAAACCCATCCCGCTGGAATTGTGGGAGCAACGCGCCACGCGCCAGGAGGAAATCACCGCAGCCTTTAAAGGCGCCAGTGGCCGTGAGTGGCTGATGCGCTGGCTGCCTTCGCGGGCGCACGATAATGGCATGTTTATCTTGTTCAGCAACGGCGTGGGTGCTGACGACGATGAAGTCCGCACCGGTAACGCGATGATCATCGACCCCTATGGCCGCATCGTTAAAGAAACCTGGGCGGCGGCAGACGCGATGGTGAGTGCTGAACTGGATCTCTCGCTCATTCCGATGAGTACCGGCAGACGCTGGATGGCAGGCCGTCGACCCGATTTATACCGCATTCTGACTGAGCGTCAGGGCTACGAACGTGATGCGATTACGGCACGTTTTTCCGAAGAATTACCGGGAATCAAAACGCGTTAAATATCCCAGCCTTTAAAGGATGTTTCAGGCGAGCACTGAGCCCAGCAGATAAAACATCACCATGCTCAGAATCACCACGACCACCGCATTTCGGATAAACAGCGCAAAGATTACGCTGAAGAGGGTTCCCCAAAAATACGGATTATCGGGAAAGGCGCGCAGTGCGCCGTTTTCTGCCACGATAATCGGGCCGCAAATCGGCTTTTACTGTGTGGATATGTACAGAAAACCCTGCTCCACCAGGCCTTTGAAGACTGGCTGGTGGAGCAGGGTCAGAGTGGTGATGAAAAAGCGTATCAGTCGTAGTTTTCGCCGTATAAACCGATCAGGCGGCGGACGACGCCGTTGGTCCAGCCGAAGCCGTCCTGTAACGGGTATTCCCCGCCGCCACCTTCACGAGACGCACCGCCGGAAATGTGGTATTTCTCGATGAGTTTATGATTTTGCTGATAAAACTGATTCACGGTTTTCAGCCAGCTGCGGGCAATCTGGTCACCCAGCGCGTCATTGCCATACAGCTTGAAACCCTGGACTGCCATCCATTGCAGCGGCGCCCAGCCGTTGGGTTTGTCCCACTGTTCGCCGGTTTCATACTCCGTGGTCATCAGCCCGCCGGGAGTAAGCAGGCGCGCCTGCACCGCCTCAGCAATGCGAACGGCCTGACGGTGCGTGGCCAGCCCGACGTACAGCGGCACCACGCTGGCGGCTGAAAACAGCGCCAGCTGCTGACGGTGCCAATCGTAATCGCGGAAACACCCTTCTGCCTCATCCCACAGATAACGGTTGATCGCCTCGCGGCGGATTTCGGCTTTCTGCCGGAATTCCGCTTCGGTTACCCTGTCGTTATTCAGGCCGGAAATATTGGCGATAGCACTTTCCAGTTTGAATAAAAATGCATTCAGATCGACCGGAATAAACTGCGTGGTACGGATACTCGCCAGCCTGTCAGCGTCACGCAGCCAGCGTGACGAATAGTCCCAGCCGGATTCCGCACCGGCGCGCAGGTCGCGATACACTTCATTGGCCGGACGACTCGAGTGCTTCGCCGTTTCCACGTCTTCGCGCCAGGACTCATCCCGCGGCGTGTCCCTGTCATCCCAGTAACGGTTGAGCAAAGTGCCATCGGGCAGGCAAACCGCATGGCGGTAAGCCTGATTCGGTGCCAGTGAATCGGCACCGTCCATCCAGAATTCATATTCCATTTTCAGATGATCAAGATAACGGCGCGCACCGCGCACCCCGTCTTCTTCAAACAGTTCGACCATGAGCGCAAAGACCGGCGGCTGCGAGCGGCTGAGATAATAGGTGCGGTTACCGTTAGGGATATGACCGTACATCTCAATCATCCAGGCAAAATTATCCGCCATCGTGCGCAGCAAATCGTTGCGGCCACTTTCAGCCAGCCCCAGCATGGTGAAGTACGAATCCCAATAGTAGGTTTCGCCAAAACGCCCGCCCGGTACGACATAAGCCTGCGGCAAAGGCAGCAGGGATGACCAGGAAACGTGATCTTCCGGCTGGCGCGTCAGCACCGGCCAGAGTTTGTCGATGTGCTGTTTGAGCGAATCACCGGGATCAGAAACGTATTCGTCGCCGTGCGGTTCCGGCAACCAGAAATGCGCTTCGACGAAACGTTTCAGGTTAAAGCCCGGATGATTTTTGATCCGCCGGTAGCGCAGCAGGATATCCAGCGGATCCATTTTTGGCGGGCAGTCAGGAAAGGTTTTGCTGTCAGCAAACAGTTGTGAGGACTGAACGCTGGTGAACAGTTCCATATACCGGTCAGCCGGAGTTAAGGCATCGGAAGGCGGCAGCCCTTCGATCATCTCCGGTTCCGGCTCGGCGTCCATCATCCGGTCAAGGATCAGCTCAATCGGCTCGAGTTCGCTCAGACGAAACTCTTCGCCTTCCGGTGCTGCGATCTCCTTCGTCTGGTGTTTCTCATTTAGCATAAGCTGCAGCCTTTTGGTTGAGGACTTTAAGTCGTGAGACAGCACACGACGGCGTTTTAATGCCCGCCGTGTGGCGTCAGATTGTTCAGATCCTGCAAATAGGTTTCTCCCCAGTTCGCAATATCATTTTTGGTCAGCACGGCCATCATGTCGTTATAACGTGCCTGACGTTCGGCCAGCGGCATGGTCAGTGCTTTGTCCAGTGCGGCTGCCACGTCATCACGGTCATAAGGATTGACAATCAGTGCCGACGTCAGTTCATTCGCTGCCCCTGCAAATTGCGAAAGTACCAGCACGCCGGGGTCTGCCGGATCCTGCGCGGCGACGTACTCTTTCGCCACCAGATTCATCCCGTCGCGCAGCGGCGTGACCAGACCGACATCGGTCAGTCGGAACAGTTTCATCAGCAAACTTCGCTGGAAATGCTGATTGAGATAGAACAGCGGCGTCTGGTTCATACTGCCGTATTTACCGTTGATGCGCCCGACTTCGGTTTCCAGCTGATGACGCAATTCCTGATACGCCTGCACGTCACCGCGTGACGTCGGCGCAATCTGGGTATAACGCACTTTACCGCGATGCTGCGGGAATTTTTCCAGCAACGCTTCAAAGGCCAGAAAACGCTCCGGCAGCCCTTTGGTGTAATCGAGGCGCTCGCAGGAAATAATATTTTGCGCCTCGCGCAGTTCGCGTTCAATGGCCGCCATCTTCGGTGGCAGCGGCCCTTCCGCCATCTCTTTGATACTTTCTGGCGCGATGCTGATCGGATACACGCCGGTAGTAAAGGTGTTGCCAAACGCCTGATGCGTGCCGGAGTCCGTTTGTTCCAGCGCCGTCAGCTGGCTCAGATTATCGAGAAACGCCTGACGGTCGCTTTCGGTCTGGAAGCCGAGCAGATCGTATTCGCTCATCATTTTGATAAGTTCATCGTGCGTCGGTACGGCGTTGAAAATTTCCGGCGACGGGAACGGAATATGCAGGAAGAAACCAATGCGGTTTTTAACGCCCAGTTTGCGTAACGCGGCGGCGAATGGCAGCAGGTGGTAATCGTGGATCCACAGAATATCGTCGTCTTTAATCAGCGGCTGCAATCTTCTCGCCAGCAGATCATTGACGCGGCAATAGCCGTCCCAGGCTTCACGCTGGAAATCAACCAGATCGGTACGGTAATGAAGTGCTGGCCAGAGTACCGCATTGGAAAACTGGCAGTAATAGAGGTCGTAATCGTTCTGATCCAGCGGTACTGAGGCGTAAGTGATGCCATCGTCTTCGACCACGCTCAGTTCGTCTTCCTCTTCGCCGGAAATCTCGCTGATTTCACCATTCCAGCCAAACCACAGGCCGGAGGTGTTTTTCAGTGCATCCAGGATCCCCACGGCCAGCCCTCCTGCGGACTTCGTCCCGTCAGGAATTGCAATTCGGTTAGATACTACAACCAGGCGGCTCATAAGTTTGACTCCTTGGGAATGTGAGAAGAATGGGATATTGATTCGTGACGTTGTAACCTTTTTATCCACTGATGGACGTCACTGACATGCTTTACCCGATACTGCGCCAGACTGGAGCCCTCGCCGACTTTCACCGAGATGCCCTTCATGGCGTTGACGACTTCAAAGCCTTTTTCATCGGTCAGGTCGTCGCCGACAAACACCGGCAGACGTCCGGCAAACGGCGGTTGCTGCATAAAATCATAAATTGCCACGCCTTTATCTTTGCCACGTGGCTTGATTTCGATAACGCATTTCCCCGGCTGAAGTACCAGCTCAGGGTATGTTGCGACGACCGATTCCGCCAGTTCCAGCACGTGCTGCTGATGCTGCATGGCCTGACGATAATGCAATGCGAAAGCCATGCCTTTGATTTCCAGCAACGTGCCGGGCAGCGCCGACATGCCCGCTTCCAGGGTTTGTTCAACATCTTTCGCCATCTGCGCCGGTAACGTCACGCGGTGAAATTCCCCCGCGCCGTCGCGCATTTCTGCGCCGTGGACACCGGCTGCTGGCAGAATTAGCGGCGCGACCAACTGGTCCAGCTGTTCAACCGGACGGCCGGAAATCAGCGCCAGCGCACCGGATGACGCCGCAAACAACGTCTGTAAGTGCTGGCGGACTTCGGGGGGAATGGTTACGGCATCGGGCTCATCGCGGATTTCAGCGAG
This sequence comes from Rahnella woolbedingensis, assembly GCF_003602095.1. Lineage (GTDB taxonomy): Bacteria > Pseudomonadota > Gammaproteobacteria > Enterobacterales > Enterobacteriaceae > Rahnella > Rahnella woolbedingensis. The sequence goes on from NZ_RAHH01000046.1 coordinate 7,549, forward strand.
CGTGCCATCGACATCGAAAAAGAAGGCGGTTTGTTGACTGTCCGGGTGCGGAAGTAGCGGTGTTTCGGTGGTATTTTCCTGAATTTCTGAGGTCAAGGTCATTCTCCTGCTGATAAGTTACGACACAACGCGTCATTGCGCTGAAAACCCTCGGGCGTTTTCTTATTTTCTAATAGTTGTATCTGCTACCTTGTTCACGATGAACAATTTCGAATAAACAAATATAGTCTCTTATCAGGGCACCGCCGGGATAATCAGATTTATCCACAAGCCCGCCGGTGCAGGGGCATTCTCAGAAAATCCCGATAAACGTGACAATGTCACTCATGCGTCCACTCTTTCTTCTCCGCTGATGATTTCTTCATCGCTCAGACGGTCAATCACCGGATAAGCGACGGCGGCAATGTGGTGATGTACGCGCCGGTAATCACGCAGCACCCGCTGGAAAATGTCGCCGGATTCCGCCCGTCGAGGGAGTGATCGGCCTGACGGATTTCGCCTGCTTTCAGCGGATCCGGTGCAGCGAACAGCGCACGCAGGCGGTCGAGCATAACGTCGAGCATATCGGCCACGCGCAGCGATTCGCGCACGGAATTAGATAGCCCGATGTAGGCGATATCCAGCCCCGCTTCGTCGAGATACATCGGCATTCCCGGATCTGCCGGGCGCTCTTCCTCCGGGAAAAACCGTTCCAGTGCGCGCGCCAGCGGGCCGGTCAGACCGATACACATCACTGCCAGAACGGCGCTGAACGCAGTATGAAATACCACCACCAGTTGTGGCGTGGTCAGCGCGAGACCGGCGGCCAGTTTGCCCAATAACGGCATCAGCGCCAGAGCCATCACGCAACCCGTGCCGCGTACCAGCAGATTTCCCAGTGGCAGACGGCGAGCCAGCGCCGAACCGGCGTTCAGCACCGGCGGCAACGCCCCGCCGATATTGGCACCGAGCACCAGCACCATCGCAGTGACCGGTGTCATCACACCAGTGGCGGCGAGCAAGGTCACGATAAAAGCAGGTGCCGCCATCGCGACGGCACCTTTTGTCAGTAAATCAGAACCATTGTTTGAAGCGGCGGATATAGAAGGTTTTCATGCCCTGCGCCACGCAGCAGTAAGCGAGCAGCGTGCCAGCCAGCCACGGGAAGTATTCCCACGGCAGTGCCTGCAAACCGACCACCGGCCCGAGTGGTGAGAACGGCACGTAAATCCCAATCGCCATCACCAGACCGGTCATCAGCATCACCGGCCAGGCGGCGGTGCTCTGAATAAACGGAATTTTCTGGGTGCGCAGCATATGAACCACCAGCGTCTGCGACAGCAATCCTTCCACGAACCAGCCGGACTGGAACAACGTCTGCATATGTTCACTGTTGGCGCTGAACACGTACCACATCAGCGCAAAAGTGGTCATATCGAAAATCGACGAGGTCGGGCCAATCCACACCATGAAACGACCGATGTTTTTAGCATCCCATTTGCGTGGTTTTTTCAGGAACTCTTTGTCGATTTTGTCCCACGGCAGTGCCAGCTGTGAAATGTCGTACATCAGGTTTTGCAGCAGCAACTGGATAGCCAACATCGGCAGGAACGGAATAAACGCACTGGCGACCAGCACCGAAAACACATTGCCAAAGTTAGAACTGGCGGTCATGTTCAGGTACTTCATGATATTGCCGAAAGTCTCGCGCCCTTTCAGCACGCCTTCCTCCAGCACCATCAGGCTTTTTTCCAGCAGAATGATATCGGCGGATTCTTTGGCGATATCCGTGCCGCTGTCGACGGAAATCCCGACGTCGGCATCACGCAGCGCGGGGGCATCGTTAATGCCGTCACCCAAAAATCCGACCGTATGACCGTTGGCCTGTAAGGCTCTGAGCACGCGGGACTTTTGCAGCGGCGTCAGTTTGGCAAACAGCGTGCGTTCCTCGACCAGTTCGCGCAGTGACGCATCATCGAGACGTTCAATCTGCGGCCCCAGCAGCGGCTCACCCGGCTCCAGCCCGACCTGACGGCAGATGCGGCTGGTCACGACTGCGTTATCTCCGGTCAGTACTTTCACGGTGACACCGATGTCACGCATGGCAGCAATCGCCGGGCCAGCGGTTTCTTTTGGCGGATCCAGGAATGTCAGGAATCCGTGGATAATCAGATCGTGCTCGTCGTCAGTGCCATACTGCTTTTTCGTCCCGGCGCGGCGGATTTCTCGGGTCGCGACCACCAGTACGCGGAAACCGTCTTTGTTGTAGTCGTTCGACATCGCCAGCAACGCGTCGCGTCGCGCTTCGGTCAGTTCCACCACATTGCCGTTTTCGCGGATATGCGTCGAAATGCTGAGCATTTCTTCTACCGCGCCTTTACACACCAGCAGATGGTTTTCATTGCGGTCTTTGACGACGACGGACAAACGACGGCGCACGAAATCGAAAGGCATTTCATCGACCTTGCTGTAACCCTGCGGTTTCACAAAGCCCGGCGTGTTGTCAGAGAACCAGATCACCGCCTGATCCATCAGATTTTTGATGCCGCTCTGGTGATAGCTGTTCAGCCACGCCAGTTCCAGTACTGAGGCGTCTTTCTGACCTTGCGTGTTGATATGATGCTCGAGGATGATTTTATCCTGCGTCAGTGTGCCGGTTTTATCGGTACACAACACATCCATCGCGCCGAGGTTCTGGATAGCATTCAGGCGCTTCACCACCACCTTGCGCTTCGCCATCGCCATCGCACCTTTCGCCAGATTGGCGCTGACGATCATTGGCAACATTTCCGGCGTGAGACCGACGGCCACCGCGACCGCGAACAGCAGCGCATCCCACCACTCGCCTTTCATGATGCCGTTGATAAGAAACACCACCGGCACCATCACCAGCATGAAGCGGATCAGCAACCAGCTGACGCTGTTCACGCCCCGGTCAAAGGCCGTCTGCGCCCGTGTGCCGACAATCGCTTTGGCCAGCGAGCCGAAATAGGTACGCGGACCGGTGGCGACCACCACGGCTAATGCCTTACCGCTGACCACGTTGGTGCCCATAAAGCAGATATTGGGGATATCCAGCAGATTTTCGTTTTCCGCCCCGTTTTCACCGGCGGATTTTTGCGCCACGTTACCCAGCGTGTCGTACTTTTCGACCGGCAACGCTTCACCGGTCAGCACCGCCTGACTGATAAACAGATCCCGCGATTCCAGCAGCCGGACGTCTGCCGGGATCATATCCCCGGCATAGAGCTGAACGATGTCGCCGACCACCAGCTGGCGCATCGGGATCTCGCACAGTTTTCCCTCTTTACCCGGCAGTTCGCGGCGCAACACCGTCGCCGTGGTGCGGACCATCGCTTTCAGCGCTTCGGCGGATTTTGCAGAGCGGTATTCCTGCCAGAAACGCACCAGCCCGCTCAGCCCGACCATCGCGCCAATAATGTAAACCGACGTCAGATCGGTTTCTTCCCCCGCGCGCAGCGGCAGCCAGAAATCGGTGAAGAAGCTGATAATTGCCAGCACGGTGAGCACATAAATAAACGGATTATTGAAGGCCTTCACCAACTGAACCAGCATATGAGGTGGCTTGTCGTGAGCCACTTCGTTATACCCTTGTTTCTCCAGACGCTGAGCCGCGCTGTGGAGCGTCAGGCCTTCGCGGGTTGAGCTTACGTTGATGAGGGTGACATCCACCTCGTTATTGGCTTCCTGAACGGCGCGCATGGAGAGCGCCTGTTTTTTTCTTTCTGAGATATTTTGGTTTTGTGCAGTCATGGTAATGCTCCTGTCACCGGATAACGTGCAGGTCGAAACCGCAGCCTGTTATTTTCAGCCTGCAGAAACCCTCACCTTATTTCAGTGATCGGTATTTAATTATTTTTGCGCAGAATTCCCCGCCGTTTATTCTCTTTTAATTAAAAGAGTCATAAACAGAGTGAAATCTATTTTGTGTCTTTTATTGATGCATCACTGGCGGGTATTTTTATTACATCACTTTTATAGTCATCATAATAAAAAGACGAAAGCCGTCAGACATGCATCAAGACGATGTTCAGCGCAGCGAAATGCTGACGATGAATCAGTGAGAGGAAATCCGACTATGTGGGTCTTCGCTGTCAGAAATGATGCAGCGTTGTTCCAGTTGGCCGGTGACAGGGCTGACCTGCCACGTGGTGACGTAATGATTCATGCTGTTGATTTTAGAGGAAAAAACAGATGCGAATTCTTTTTTTCGCGCAGCCAAAGTCCTGTCACGAGACGGGCGGACACGCAAAGTGGATGTCAGTGTTTTGACATCAGAAAAAAGGGTAGATTTGAACTTCATAACACACCTCGGGACCGTGACATTCAGGTTGAGGTGGGATTACACGAGAGCATCAGGCTCTGGCGAGGCACACCCAAACGGTGAAATGTTCACAATCGATTTTATGTTTACTGTGCCGGCGCGCTATTTCAGCGTCATCCGGCAAGCTACTGGTTACAGTGTCCATTAGTCTCTTATGTAAAGTTAATAAAGGCCGCAACTTCCGGTACGTGCAATTTACCCAGAGAGCCTATTATTGTCAACCTGCAAAATCAGATTAAAACCGTTCGTTTATATTGGAGTTAGGTTAACGCCGGTCAGTATTTGCTGACCGGCAGGATGCCATTAAGACAGATGTTTAGGGTCTCAGAAATTATATTGAATACCTAAACGGAAACGGGGTTGTCGCTCATCCGTTGTTTTACGCACCGAGACGTTGCCGATTTGCGCATACGGCGTCCATTGCTTATTAATATTGTAAGCAACTTTCAAGTCCTGTTCATAGTCCCATTTATCATTGTCGTAAAGGATCTGATCGCTGTGTTTGTAAATATAGTTATATTCAAACCGCCAGTCGGCAACGCGATAACCCAACCAGATTTCGCCACGGTTGGTTTTACGGTCGTCGGTATTATCTTTGGTATATCGGGTATATTCATAGCGGTAACGCGCGTTAAAATAAATTCCGTTGTCGAAGGTATATCCCGCAGTTAAAAATGGCTTATAGATGCTGCTGTCTGAACTGGATTCCAGCGTGAAACCGGGCTGAATAAATACCTTCGGCGTAATCTTGTACTGATAGCTTATGGTGCTTTCTGTACCGTTATCTACCAGATTATTAAAAGGTTTGTTCGGGTTGTCACCGCCGGACTTCCATTTGGCTTCCAGTGAGAAACCAAACCCGTTGGCAAAGCGGTGCGATACCATCGCACGGTCTTTATGTTGTTTACTGTCATCCAGCCATTCATGGCGAAGATCAATCGTCACGGCATGACTGCTGGCGCTGGCCAGCAGTAAGCCGCAGAGTATCAGTCTGCACTTTTTCATTTTTATAGATCCCAGAGATATTGAGTAATATTATTTTATTTAAAATAGGTGTTACTTTTATAACGGCGCTGCATTCATTTTTTCTTCAGAAAGTCAGCGTAATTAAATCCGCCGTCAGAAAGACGGGTGATCGGATCCGGCAGCCGCAAAGAAATAAAATCTTCGGGCTGAATGTCTTTATTCTGTTTATTCACCGCTTTGTGGTCAGTGTAGAAATAATTACTGTCCTCCACATTGCCGGTGACGGCATCATCGTATTTTCCCGGCGTGGTGCGCAGGGAAAGATTGTCTTTGAAGGTGCCCTGCTTGTCCGCCGCGGCGTATGGCGATGGCCGGAACAGGAAGTTGAAGCGTTTGTTGTCCACCGAGCGGTTGCCTTCGACCACCAGTGCGCCGGGGTTAAAGTTGTCAGTGAAACCGTCCATGCCGTTTTCGACTGCCACACTGTCACGGATGACGTGTGCGACAGGTAAACCTTCGCCGCCCAGTTTGAAACCATTGCTGCCGTTGTGAACCGACAGGCTGTTTTCAATCGTCACACTGCCGTTCGGGCCGTCTTCAATTTTGTTGAACAGGTCAAAGCCGTCGTCAACATTGTCATGCGAGTAACAGTTCACCAGCCGGTTACCTTCGCCGACACGCATTTTCACCGCGAATCCGTCAGCGTTTTTGCGCCCCGGATCCTGATTGCCCCAGGATTCTGAATTGCTGATCAGGTTATGGCTGGCCCACAGCGCACGGCCAACTCCATCCGGAGAGGCGACCCAGATACCGGTATCGTCGGCGTGATGCGCTTTCACTCGGTCGATATGGTTATAGCTGCCCGCAATGTGGAAGCTTTTCTGCGTGACGGTAATGCCCTGAATATTCCAGAAACTGGCGTCGAGTTTCAGCCCGTTAAACACCACGTTATCGCCCTGCGCCCGCAATGTTTTACGGTTTTTTTCCGTGCCGCTGGCGGTGGCCGGTATCACGCCCGCCGGATATTCCCCTTCGGCCAGCCACAGCGTACCGCCCGGTGCTAACAAATTGACGGCACTGGCAAAATCCAGCGGATGTTGGGCGGAGCCGTCATTTCCTGCCTCGCCTTGCGGTGACACGTGCAACTCATCAGGGTGGCTGACCAGTGTCATTTTGAGCGGGAATTCCTGCATGACAGGTTTTCCATTATCCGGCGTAAAGGTTATCTGTAACGGTGTGACCGGATGCTGCGCGTGGAATGGCGCGGTGATTACTTCGCCGCCGCGAACGGCGGTCTGGCTCAGCAACGGTTTGCCATCCTGCTCAATCTGTACCTTACCGTCACCGTTGGTACGCAACTGAATCACGCTGTCGCGACGGGTGATTTGTGGTAATGACATCATTTCAATGCGCGCATTTAGTGACGGTGTCACGTAAAGTGTGGAAGTTTGTGTATGTGCTTCATCCAGCGTCAGTCGGGCGCGATTTACTGTGAAGCTGGCATTACGCGATGCGAAGAACCCGACGTAATAACCGGTTTTATCCAGTTGCGTCACGCGGTCAGCGCCCGCAACGCAATGACTGATCCACTGATCGCTGCCCTGCGGTGCCCAGGCAACTTCAAAGCCTCTGTCGGTACGGATCAGGCGCAGTGAAAAATGCTCCGGAGTTGTCAGCGGGTGATAGCTTTCGCGCACAATGCTGATACCGGTATTTCCCCAGGGTTGCTGCACGCCCTGACGGGCAATCAGCGCCAGAATCGGTGGCTTATCGCCGGTGGCCATCATGCTGTTCATCACCATATTTGAAGCGGCCGGTAACTCTTCAATGCCCGGTTTGGTCACCGGTTCACGCGGTGTCCCCAGAATGTCGCGCACCAGTAAACCGGCACCTTCCTGCCCTGCCGGTTTTGCGCCGTTTTCCGGCCCGAACTGGTTGAGGGTGAAATCAGCCTCAAGACGGAAATTCACGTCAGCGGGCAGTCTGGTGTAGAAATAGGTTAAGCCATCGTGACTGTTCCCGACCTTACCGCCACGGCTTTCCAGCGTGAAAGGCGTGGTGAGCAGCGTGCCTGCGGCAGGTACGGGGTTTCCGTCGGCGAGCCGGGTTTCGTTCATGCCTATTTTTTCCGGCAAAACGTTGGTGGCAAAATTGACGTCGGTTGACTGACCGAAAGTGATGCTGTGCCAGACCAGTTTACTGGCGTCAGGCAATGCAGCGGCGATGCTTTGTGCGCACATCCCGAGGGAAAGCGCGGCAATAACAAATTTTGATACCCGCATAATCGTTCTTATCCTGAAAACGTGAGGGGTCGCTGGCCGGTTTCCCGGCCAGTCGGTGGAGTCATAAAATGCAGAGTTTAATCAGGGTTTAGGGTTTTTGCGTGGCGCTGACCATCGGTTTGGAGGCATCGACTTCTACCGCGGGAGTGTCGAAGATTTTGCGGCAGACTTTGCTGTTGCCCCAGCATTCTTCATACGGATAGCCGATCAGTTCTTCCATTACCGTGCGAACTTCCGGCTGAATATCGCTGATTGCACCGCCTGCTTTGATACGCGCCACTTCACCCAATACCACTAAGTGCGTTTTGCGGTTCAGTTTCATCTGGTGGCTGAATACCATCGCCATCAGCGCCAGAGCAATTACGCCGATGAAGAACACCAGTGCAATCGCCGTCACCGCGCTTTCAGGCTGAGTATGGGATTTAGACTGGAAACCGTAGAAACTTAAAATCGCACCCATGACGAAGACAATGACCGAGCGCATCAGCTTACCGGAGAAGGTCATCGCACCGGCGTAAATCCCCTCGCGGCGGCGGCCGGTAAAGGCTTCATCAATATCAGCCAGGAAGGTATAAACGGTCCACGGAATGTAATACACACCGCCGGTGCCGATACCAAATATTACGGTGATCGTCAGCATGGCGACGGTCGCGTACTGCTGTGGCAGATGCAGTAAGTGCAGCAGGCTGTAACAGGTGACCGAGAATACGACGATGCACAGAGCCAGAATGTAGGGTTTGCTGAAGCCGTGTTTCACACAAATTCCGATGAAAATGGCGGTCGAGAACAGTTGCAGGATGGAGTTCAGACTGCTCAGCCCCGCGACCATCGCCGGATCATATTGCAGCACGAAAATGATGAAATACGTGAACACCGAGGCGAACAGCCATTCAGCCCCGAAACCGCACAAATACATTCCCAGATGTTTGCGGAATACGCGCAGGTGGAACGTGGATTTCATGTCGCGTACCAGCGTCAGCATGGTTTTGCCCAGCGTCATTTTCTTCTCATCCACCGACGTGGTTTCTTCCACCGAACGTTCCCAGGAAGAAAGATATAGAAGACCGATGGCGATACACAGGATCACGCCGTAGGTCAGCGCGGTAAAGAAAAACGGCTGCGCGGAATCTTTGCCGTAGATCAGGATGAACTGACCAGGAATGAACGCTGCCAGAAAGTTTGCCACTTTACCGAAGATCGCTTTGTAGCCGGTCAGTTTGGAACGGGCCGAGAAATCGGTGGTCATTTCGGTGGCCAGGGTTTCATAAGGCACCATCACCGAGGTGTAAATCAGTTCGAACAGCACATACGTGGAAAGGTAATACCAGAAACCGAAACCTTCGACCCATAACAGCGGGTAGAACATCATCAGCGGCACACCGAGCAGGATGAAGAAACGGCGGCGGCCAAAGCGTTTGCCAAGCCGCGTTTTGCCAAAATTATCAGAAAGATAACCCATCAGCGGATTACTGATGGCGTCAATGATACTGGCGACAGAGAAGATGGCTGATGCCTGTAACAGCGTCAGGCCGCAAAACGTGGTGTAGAAATAGAGCAACCAGATACCGGCGATTGCCAGCGCCCCGCTGCCCAGTAAGTTTCCGCCGCCATAGGCCAGCTGGTGTCTGAAAAGAATTGGTTTTTCTGCGTTCATCGTATTCCCGCCCGGAGTGTTTTAATTTGAACCGATGTTTTGAATTTATGGATATAGTGTTTTATATAGGCGAGGAGAATGAATAGATGTGAATTAGTTCACATTTGGCACAGGAGTGAACGAATGAGCGGTCAGTTTTGAGATACGTGTAACAATATCATTCATAATTAATACACAATTTACGCGACTATAGGGAATGAATTGATTTTAAATCGAATGATTAGATAACTATGGCTTACAAAACCGTGGGTTAAGTCCAGTGCGGATCGGAATTTTCTAAAGGGATTTTCCGTGAAGGTCATGCATCTGGCGGGAAATATAGGGGTTGCCTCCTGTAAAATCAGGCAGAAAAGGCCATTCCCTGGCCCTGTTGCCTGCTACAGCGAGTGTTTGGGAGCGGCAGTGGCGGTCAGCTTTTCACAAACGTGGCGGTGCTTTCATGCAGTTCATCGAGCAGCGTGTAACGCTTGCGATATTCGGAACGTTTCTTACTGGCAATCTCTTCCATCGGTTTGCGCGGCAATTCCAGCGGCACGTCATACAGCGCAGAGGAATACGGCGTTGCACTGATGGAATCCCAGAATTCATTATAACTGGCGACAAAGACGTTTTTCTTGCGATGACGGTAGCGCAGGCTGCGGAATACGTGGCCGGTATCGCTCACAGCCAGAATGCGCTGAACGCCGGTTTCGGCCGCGACGCGCTGCAGGCTTTCCAGCAAAAGGCGTTTCGGGAACAAACCGTAGCAGGATTTCGTCGCCTGCTTAATGACTTCATGTGGCGTTGAGCGATGTGCGCCCTGGAATCCACCGACAATCAGAGTCATCCCTTCCTGGCGCTGCACAATGCTGAAGGTCAGCGCCGCCAGTAAGGTATCTTCCATATACAGGAACATATTGGCTTCGCCTTCGCGCTCTGATTTACCGATAGAACCCAGCACCACGCGGAAAGCTTCGCCGTCTTTACCGGTGAACTGCGTAACGGTATTGCCTGTTTCGCTCAGGAATGTGTTACGCATCTTCACGTTTTCGAGGTTTTTCACGAACTCGTAGTGATCGACAAGCGCAGTCGCACGGCCGGCAGAAGGCAGACCAAGGTGCAGATAAGGTTTGTGGATTTTACTCGGCAGCTTCGTCTGAACGCTGAAAGCTTCGTGCCAGACCGGTTCGCTGGCCATTTTGTTGAGCACTTTCAGGGTATCGAGCGGATGCAGTAACGTACGGACGGCGTATTTCACGCGGAACATCCGGTTGCGCCACAGATTATCAGGCACTCGCGCACCGCTCAGCAGATCCATAAACAAGCTGAATCCGGTGCTTTTTTTGATTGTTTCTTCAGCGGCGGTTTGTCCCGAAGAGAAAGGGCCGCTGAGGGATTCGGTTTCGTTGAGGGGTGAGTGTTCCATGATCGGTTTCCGCTGCCTGAAATAATCACGGTATCACCCGATTTTTAAACATCTTTACAACGTAGATTTAAAGAGAACCCCAACTATGCGACAAAACGCGGAGCGTTTAGCTGCCATTTACTTTACGTATTGCTTACGTTTGCACCTGATTCTTCACCATAGACTTTTCTCTTAAGCAAAAGTGGCATCAGATCGGATCATTGCTGTGAACGGTTCCCCATTCACACATCATGTCTAACACCGGGATCAGCGACTGGCCGCGTGCAGAAAGGCTGTATTCCACTTTGGGCGGAATTTGCGGGTATTCATTTCTGATGATCAGACCGTCACTTTCCAGCTCTTTCAGCGTCAGGCTGAGTGTCCTGAAGGAAATTTTTCCCAGGCGTCGTTTGAGTTCATTGAAGCGTACGACGGGCGTGGCACCGGTCAGAGAATAAAGGATGATCATCTTATATTTTCCGCTGACCAGCGAAAGCGTATAGGCAAAGCCAGTATCTCCACGTAGCTCGCAGGGACTGTCGAAAGTTTCTTCGCTCATGACACTATCCTTTTGTATAGTACATATCATAAATGACAGTATTGTACTTTAAAATAAAGCTGCCTATGATGCAAACATCAGCGGGGAATGACCTTATTCATCCCATTATTTATTTCAAGATTCATATACCTATTTATAGAAAACATTGAGAGGCTATCATTTGAAAACGCTCATTATCGTTACGCATCCAAATATTAATAATTCAGTGGTTAATAAAAGATGGGTGGAAGAATTAGAAAAACAACCAGACTTATTTACCGTACATCAACTTTATCAGGCTTATCCTGACGGCGTGATTGATGTTCAGAAAGAACAGCAGTTAATTGAGCAGCATGACAATATTGTGCTGCAATTTCCGGTGTACTGGTTTAACTGCCCGCCGCTGCTGAAACAGTGGCTGGATGAAGTGTTCACCTACGGTTGGGCATACGGCTCCGCCAGCGGGCACAAGCTCAGAGGACGTAAGTTCGCCGTGGCGGTCAGCGCCGGAGTTAAGGAAGAAGATTGTGCGCGTGAGGGTCGTTATCTTCATTCCATGCAGGAAATACTTCTGCCGTTTGAAATGACTGCTAACTACGTCGGGGCGAATTATCTCCCGTTTTATGTTTTCTATGGTGCTGAATTCGATATCGTGCCACAAGAATTAGAACGTAGTGCGAAAGGTTATATTGATTACCTTCAGTCCTTTTAAATAACCCGGTCAATAACTTAAAAGATAAATATAAACCCGGTGAATGCCGGGTTATTTTATGAGCAGAAAAAATAGCTGGGGTCTACTTATTCTCGACAAATTCAAATGCCAGTCGCAATTGTTCAGTGTTTGGATTGCCCGGTAACAGATGAATGGATTCTCCGGCCTGTAATGTGCGCTCAATCAGACGCGACATTTGCCGCTCGTCGTGAATATTCACCTGCAACTGCGCCAGACTTACCGGCAAATCCAGCACTTTGTACAATGCGGTCAGCTGCTGGACGACTTCCGGCTGATTGAGTAACGCGCTTTGCACCAGAATGCCATACGCCACTTTTGTGCCGTGCAGGAATGCATCGGTTTGCGGCAACGAGGTCAGGCCGTTGTGAACCGAATGCGCGGCGGCGATACGCGTATACCGGTCGCCCAGTCCGCCGACTAAACCACCGCCCGCAATAATCGCGTCCAGTACGTTAAGGAACGACTGCGTCAGCTGGTTATCATCCTGCGCCTGCAACGCCGCTTCGCTTTCATTAAGCAACACATCACGAATGGTCAGCGCGGTATTCAGGCCTAGCTGTACGGTTAACGGCAACTTTTCCGGCTGCGGGCTGAGCACCACGGCTTCATACCATTTGGCCAGCGTATCGCCGATACCGGCCAGCAGATATTCTTTCGGCGCACGCAAAATAATACGTGGCTCGACCAGCACCAGATGGTTGGCGTCGTTAAAGATTTCATAGCGCAGCGCCTGCCCTTCGTCGTTATACCAGACGGAAAGTGGCGTCCACGCGGCGCAGGTTGCAGCGATGGTCGGAATAGCGACCACCGGCAATCCGAGGCGACGCGCCACCACTTTGGCGGTATCCAGCACCGCCCCGCCGCCGATGCCAATCACTACCTGACGATCTTTTCCGCCGACATCCGCAATCCGCTGCACTTCGGTTTCGCTGCAATGTGCTTTAAACAAAACCCGCTTTGCCTGTGAGGCGGTGAAGGCCTCCGGCAGATAATCCTGCGCAGCCACCAGAGCGCGCTCGCCGTAAATCCACAACGCGTTATCCAGCTGCGCCGGTGTGTAGAAGTTGCTCAGCCTGCCGATAGCGCCGGGGAACGAAAAATAGTTGGCGGGGCCGGTAACCACGCGGATATCTGTCTCACTCATGGGGAAATCCTTAATTTAGAAGCTGTTATCATCCTACGCCCGGACATCCAGATGGCTAATAATCTTTGGCATTAACTTATGCCTTTTCGTTCGTTGCCATTCATTCACGGGTCATCAAAACTTGGGCAATCAATTCATTAACTCAATATAAGATGACAACACAATCTCTCCCAACGCCGGAATACAGCCGCAATATGCGGCTGATCGGCCACAGCGATCAGGGCGGCAAACCGGACGGCGTGCAGGTGATGGTTCACCGTGGTTATGCCTACATCGGCCATATGGTGTCGCAGGGCTTTTCTATTGTGGATGTTCGTGACCCAAAAAATCCGCGCGCCGCCGGTTTTGTGGCTGCGCCGCCGGGCACGTGGAACGTACATTTACAGGCGCATGACGATTTGCTGCTGGTGATCAACGCACGTGATTTGTTCGCCGACGTGCGTTTTGCTGATGAAAAAGTGTATTACACCCGTTCGGTCAGCGAGACGGTTCAGGGCACGCAACAGCGTGGCTGGAGCGCCGGTATGCGTATCTTCGATATTTCGGTACCCGAACAGCCAAAAGAGATCGGCTTCCTTGGGCTCGAAGGTATCGGCGTGCATCGCATCTGGTACGTCGGCGGACGCTGGGCATATGTCTCTGCGCTGATTGACGGCTACAGCGATTACATTTTTCTGACTATCGATCTGGCTGACCCGCGCAATCCGCAGGTCGCAGGCCGCTGGTGGTTGCCGGGCATGCATACCGCAGGCGGTGAAAAACCGGACTGGCCGGAAGGTAAACGTTATGCGCTGCATCACGCGATTATCAGCGGCGATACTGCGTACGCCAGCTGGCGCGACGGAGGCCTGACGCTGCTGGATATCAAGGATCGCCGCGCACCGCAGTTGATTGCGCACCGTAACTGGAGTCCGCCCTTTGGCGGCGGCACGCATACCGCGCTGCCGTTGCCGGACCGCGATTTACTGGTCGTACTCGATGAAGCGGTGCTGGATAATCAGGAAGATGGTGAGAAGCTGATCTGGTTATTTGATGTGCGCGAACCTTCGAATCCGGTGAGTATTTCGACCTTTCCGCAGCCGGAAGAGCGGGATTACGTCAGCAAGGGCGCGCATTTCGGACCACATAATCTGCACGAAAACCGCCCCGGCAGCTTTGTCAGCTCTACGCTGATTTTCGCCACCTACCAGAATGCCGGTGTGCGTGCATACGACATCAGCAATCCGTATAAGCCCAGGGAAACCGCTGCGCTGGTCCCTGCCGCGCCAACTTCTATGATGGATAAACGTCCGGGCAGACCGCAGGTGATCCAGTCCTGCGACGTATTTGTCGATGCACAAGGAATTATCTACAGCACCGACTACAACGGAGGGTTATCGATTATCGAGTATCTCGGCTGACGTTTAGCCCGCACCTGAAATCATTTGCATGAAAGTATTTGGTTTCAGGTGCGGCTTAATAATGAAATTTTAGCAAGACCAGAATCGTCCGAAGAATATCCAGTACCAGTAGATCATCACCAGCGAGATTGAAACAGAGAGAAGGAGTCTTTTATTTTTAACGGCGGAATATAGGGAAAATAATAGCGGAATGAGAAACAAAGCACTCATAAAGGCCGAAAACCCTCTTGTCACATCCCCATCCATACCATCAATACCGTTAACGTTATCGCACCATCGATAGATGCTGCCGTCTCCGTGGAGCGTATCTATAACTGAAAGTACAAATATAAGAAATGCACAGAAAATACAGTAAGGATATTGGAAGGGTTTAAGTAGTTTTGAAACGCCTGCCTTGTTTGCATTTTTCATTGCTGGATCCCCATCAGTTTTTTAACTCTTTCTCGTCGTTTTATAATGGCAAGTCCATATGAAATATAATCACGCTCCGGGCTGTTTTCGGGAAGTGAAATTGCCCTTATAAAATCTTCCTTTTTCCTTTGGATACCACGGTTGTATCTTGATCCAACCAAAATTAAACTCTCATCAGACAGTATCTCTGTGTTGGCATCAGGGTAATCAAACTTTATTAAATCCCTGAGATGTAAAGACGCCATTTTCAAATTAAAGTCATCGGTTTGTAAGCATCGGCTTATCTGCAATTGTTGCCTGTTTGAAAGATTTCTTGGGTTAATGCCTAGTAATTCTGCAACCACTCGAATTTGCATCGCAACGATACCGACTGACACGCTATTGGAATAGTCATTATTACTTTTAAATGTATCGATAAGTTGCCTGTATAACAATACCTGCGGCTTTAGACTATCGGGCTTACCTCCTGCCTCTTGCCATGCCACATCGGCTAAAAGGAGTGCAGGTATTTTTGCATCACGGGCATAGAAAATTATCGATTCCTTATGGAATTTAATGAATGAGTCTTTATACAAAAAAAGATATGACTGACCCCAATACAACTCTCCGTTTTTTTCCCACTTAGAAATGCTGTAATCCATAAGATCCCATCGGCGAAAGTTCTTCCCAGAAACCTCGCAGAATGAACTTCTATTTTTCATGAACTTTGACCTTATCATCCTTTTATTACCCATATCCCGAGATTAAAATATACGCATCATCCCAGATGCTGTAACCCGCAGTGCCTGCCTTATGGTGTTCCCAGGTGATATTTTGGTAGTTTACAGAAATCATTTCTTCCGGCTGATTACCGGCATGATCAATAGCATGAGGGTACATTACACTGATGCCGTGTAAGAAGGCCTTCCTCACTGTGATTGAATAATAAATTTCATACGAACCTGAAGATGATGTCCGATAAAAATCGAATTTCAATTCCAGTTCTTCATTATTGGATATCGCCATGCCAAGTAAAGGCGACGACTTATCAATGAGTTTGATGAAAGAGATTGGGCCATGATTCACATTCTTCGCCCTGGTAAGAGCATGCTCAAACGAAAGAGCCATTATTTTGTCGAGATGTCCAGCCTGATATTTGTTTCCGATTGAGTCAGGAGTTGAGCATCCTGCTGAAATCAATCCTTGTTTTTTACCCTTCATCGTCAAATAGATCATATTAGCCATGATTCACTCCTTTTTATCGTGAATCGAAATTTTATCGCATCAAAGTAATCAATAATTTTTAAATACTTCACAAAAACAATAAATAAAGAGACTAATAGACGATTAATAAATAGCAACTATTTGGTGGGGTTATATTGCTGACATTATTTATTTGCCTGAGTTTTAGTTCATATCATTTTTGATTGTTGCCGGACGCTTTGCGCGGCGACAATCATCGAATATTTCAGCTGATCCCAAGGGCCGCACATTCGAGGAAGAACTGGATTACCAGTGGTCACTCCTGATCGACAATGTCGAACTTATACGCAGTGAATCCCGGCAAGTCCGCCATTTGTCCCGGTCTCCTGGTTACGTCGCGCTGGAAACGGAATGCGACTTCAAACGTGGGGCACATGTTCAATATCAGCGCCAGTTAGCCATTCATCTTCCTGAACGTCATCAGATGCTGATTTTTACCAGCACAGCGTTAGCCCCTTTCTCTGCTGA
>NZ_RAHH01000047.1 GCF_003602095.1 Rahnella woolbedingensis
CCTCTTTCTATGCTCAGGCGTCATTTCGCCGCTATATCTTAGCCTCAGTAGTCGTATTACCGGCTCTGTTTTCACTCTCTGCACATGCCGCGAACCCGGTGACATTACGTTACGCCGTCTGGGATAAAAACCAATTGGCAGCAGAACAGGAAATTGCCAAAAACTTCGAGAAAGAAAATCCTGATATTAAAATTGATATTGAGCTGACACCAGTGGCACAGTATTTTGTTAAATTAGACGCAGCATCGGCTGGCGGTGTTTCTCCGGATATATTCTGGATCAACATGCCGTACTTTATTCAGTACGCTAAGAACGGTCTGCTGGCACCATTAAACGATGATATCAGCAAAAGTAATCTTGACCTGAATAATATCGTCGCCAGTTCTGTAAAAGCCTATCAATATAATGGACAGCAACTGGCTATTCCCCGTGACGTTGATTCTATTGCCGTCTGGTATAACAAAAAACTGTTTGATGAAGCCAAAGTCAGCTATCCAACCAGCGACTGGAACTGGGATCAGCTGAAAGAAAAAGCCAGCCAGCTGAAAGCTGGATTAAAAAATGGTGCCTTCCCGCTGGTGATGGATCTGAGCAATGACGGACAGGACAGCTACCTTAATTTGCTTTATCAGAAAGGGAATAACGTTGTGCCTGTCGATGGCAAACCGACGGATATTGCCAACGACAAATCCATTTGGGTCTATCAGCAACTTCAGGAAATGATGAAATCCGGCCAATTGCCGACCGCGCAGCAAATGAGCGAAGTCAAAACCGAGAACATCTTCCAGTCCAATCGCGCCGCTATGGCATACGCCGGTTCGTGGCTGGCGGCACCTTTCGCCGCCAATGACCTTATCAACACTCACATCGGCGTGGTACTGATGCCGAAAATCGATCGCCAGTCTGGCGTGGCTCACAGTATTGGTTTCGCAATGTCGGCCAAAAGCACGCACCACGCTGAAGCCTGGCGCTATATCCAGTTTATGAGTTCGCAGACTTCGCAGGAGATCCTCGCCACAACGGTGATCCCGGCGAATAAGACGGCGGCGAAAGCCTGGGCGGCCAACATCAAAAATGTCGATGTGAGTCCTTATATTGAGACGCTTGAGTTCACTAAAGCCTATCCAACGGCGGGCACCAATACCCCGAAATGGCAAAACATGTGGATAGCCAGTCTGAAGCGAATCTTTTTGGGAGCCGATGCTAAAAAGGAAATGGATAAGTCGGTGGAAAAAATCTCACGTGTGATGGAAAAATAATCGCTTTCGCTCAGGTCTGCCCGACAGGCTCTGAGCGAATTATTCCCTTATGCAGAGGACTTCCGTTATGTCGCTTGCAGATTCAGTTCCCGTTACGATCAAGCATAAAAGCCATACCGACGAGGTAAACCTGCCAACGAAAACCCGATCCCGTCCGGCCCTCACCCGCCTTGAGCGCGCCGAACGGTTCTGGGGATGGATTATGGTGTTGCCTTTGCTGGCAGGGCTGGTGATGTTTTATTTCATCCCTTTCGTGCAAAACATTTTTTACAGCTTTACCGATCTTGACCAGTTCATGAACTGGAGCACCTTCGACATCAATAATTATCTCGACCTGTTCAGTGATGATGATTTTTACGCAGCGGTCTTCAATACGCTGTTTTATGTCGTTGTGTGCGTCCCTGTCAGCCTGGCCCTTTCTCTGCTGCTGGCCATTGGCCTGAATCAAAACATTCGCGGTAAAGCCCTGTTCCGTACTCTGCTGTTTTTGCCCGCGGTGACGATGCCTGCAGCGGTCGCAATGGTCTGGCAATGGCTTTTCAACAAAGATTTCGGGCTTATCAATTATGTGCTGCATTTCTTCGGGGTTTCAGCGGTGGGCTGGCTCTCTGATCCGGATATCGTCCGCATCAGTGTTTCCATCATCATTATCTGGTCATCACTGGCGTTGAAAATCATTATTTTGCTGGCCGGATTACAAAGCATCCCCCGCTCTCTTTATGAAGCCGCAGACATTGACGGTATCAGTACCTTACGCCGCTTTTTCTGCCTGACGCTGCCGATGATGGTGCCGACGCTGTTCTTTGTTTCGGTAATGACCTTTATCGAAGTGCTGCAAATTTTCGATGTGGTGTTCCTGATGTTTGACCGTTCGATGGTAGAAAGCGACACCATGACCGTCACCTATCTGTTCTATAAAAATGCGTTTTATCTGCAACAGAAAGGCTATGCCTCCGCCATCACCGTGGTGCTGTTTATCGTCACCATGCTGATAACTCTCGTGCAAATGGCCATCGGCAAACGCCTGAAAGTGGCGTAAGGAACTCCGGATGACAATTGACTCCGCAACAACAGACCTGCGCGAGAACGCTCAGGTGAGACCGCGCAAGAAAATCGATAGCCAAAAAGCACTGGTGTATCTGTTTATGCTGCTGGCAAGTGTTGCCTCTGTGACACCCTTTATCTGGATGCTGATAACCTCACTGAAGACTCAGGCAGAAAGCATTCAGATCCCATTGCAGTTATTGCCAGCCCATCCTGGCTTTGCCGCTTATGGGCGTATTCTGCATGAGATCCCTTTCACCACTTTTTATCTGAATTCAATCTTAGCCACGTTCTTTACCGTCACGTTGCAAATGGTTATCGCCACCATGGCGGCATACAGCTTCGCCCGGCTGCATTTTCGTGGCCGCAATATCGTGTTCATGCTCTGCATTTCCATCCTGATGGTGCCCGGTCAGGCATTCCTGATCCCGCAATTTTTAGCGGTACAAAGACTTGGCCTGCTTAACACTTTGTCCGGGCTGATTTTGCCGGGCATCTTCAGCATTTATGCCACCTTCCTGCTGCGGCAGTTCTTTATGGCCGTCCCACGGGAAATGGAAGAAGCCGCGCTGATGGACGGGTACAACCACTTCACCATTTTCTGGCGGATCATGCTGCCCCTGATCCGCCCCGGCATTATCGCCTGCATCATTATCAACGGTTTATGGAGCTGGAATAACCTGATGTGGCCGCTGATCGTCAACACCAGCAGCAATAAACTGACGCTGCCTGTTGGGTTGGCTTCGCTGTCCAGTCGTGCTGGCGAGGAGTATCCGATGCTGATGGCCGGTGCGCTTATGGCCATTATTCCGATGCTTATGCTGTTTATCGTTTTCCAGCGCTACTTCATTCAGGGCATCGCCGGTGTCGGTGTGAAGAGTTAATCCTATGAGCTTAAACATTGAGGAAAAAGTGATGACCGGAATACAACTGCACAGCGTGGAAAAAGTATATCCCAATGGATTCAAAGCATTGCATGGTATCGATCTTGAAATCCATGAAGGTGAATTTATGGTCTTCGTCGGGCCTTCTGGCTGTGCCAAATCCACCCTGCTGCGAATGATCGCCGGGCTGGAAAGTGTCAGCGAAGGCCAGATTATGATCCATAACCAGTGCGTGAATAACACCATGCCAAAAGATCGCGGCATCGCGATGGTGTTTCAAAACTACGCGCTGTATCCGCACATGACCGTCTACAAAAACATGGCCTTTAGCCTGATGGGCAAAGCCAGTAAGCAAGAGATTGACCGTCGGGTACATGAAGCCGCTGAAAAACTTGAGATAACCAACCTGCTGCAACGCAAACCCGGGCAACTGTCCGGCGGACAGTGTCAGCGCGTGGCGGTAGGCAGGGCTATTGTGCGTAAACCAAAAGTCTTTCTGTTCGATGAACCGCTCTCCAACCTCGACGCCAAACTGCGCGTAACAATGCGTGTCCAGTTGATTGATTTGCATAACCAGCTCAAGCGCGAAGGCGTTGGCGCCACCATGATTTATGTCACCCACGATCAGGTTGAAGCCATGACCATGGGCGACCGCATCTGTGTGCTCAACCGAGGTGAAATTATGCAGGTTGATAAGCCGGTTAACCTTTACCACCAGCCCGCCAATAAATTTGTCGCCGAGTTTATTGGCAGCCCATCGATGAATCTTCACGACCTGCCCGTTATGCGTAACCACAGCGTGGTCAGCCTGCGTCTGAGTGAGGATGCCACCCTGAATCTGAACGCGGAACTCAGCCAACAGATGCTCAGCTACCGGCATGACGTTGTCTGCCTCGGTATCCGCCCGGAGTATCTGCACATTGTTGCCGGTCCTGAAGAGAATGCCGCCCAGGCAACCATCAAAACCGTGGAACGCATGGGTAACGAAGATCTGCTGCACTGCGATATCGGCGGTTCCCGCTTCATCACCCGGGTTGCCACCCGTCACGAATGGGAACCACTGCCCGGCGAGAAAATCTGGCTGAGTTTCGATCTGCATCGCTCGCACCTGTTCGATAAAGAGACAGGGCTGAACTTAAAACAACGCCATTAAGGCCGTATACCTGCTTTGCGCAATGTGGAGAATCACAATGTCATTCGAATCTGTAAACAAGAGTGGTCGTCATCAGCCCGTCACTGTGTTGGTCGTCGGCGCAGGCGCGCGCGGTGAAATCTATTCGCGCTACGCCCTCGCCCACCCTGAATTGATGCGCGTTGTCGCGGTGTCAGAACCCCGCGAAGCTTACCGCCAGCAATTTGTCGCCCAGCATAATATTGCCGCTGCCAATGTCTTTCATGACTGGCGTGAAGCTGCCGCCACAGAAAAACTGGCCGATGCGGTGCTTATCTGCACCCAGGACAATCTCCACAAGGAACCGGCTCTGGCGTTTGCTGAACGGGGTTATCACATGCTGCTGGAAAAACCCCTTTCGCCTGACAGCCGTGAGTGTGAAGCCATCGTTGCTGCGGTAGAGCGTACTGGCGTCATTTTTTCCGTCGGCCATGTTTTGCGTTATACCCGCTACACCCAAAAACTCAAGCAACTGCTGCGCGACAACGTGATTGGTGACGTCATCAGCATGCAGCACCTCGAACCGGTCGGTTACTGGCATCAGGCCCACTCTTTTGTCCGCGGTAACTGGCGAAATGACAACCTTTCCGCCTCAATGCTGTTGCAAAAGTCCTGTCATGATATCGACTGGATCCGCTACATCATGGACACCCCTTGCGAACAGGTCAGTTCATTCGGCGGGCTACGCCATTTCCGTGCTGAAAATCAGCCGTCGGGTGCGGCTGAGCGCTGTCTCGACTGCGCAGTGGAAGCCACCTGCCCTTATTCTGCGAAAAAAATCTATCTGGGTGAGCAGCATAAATCGACCCCCGGTTTCCTGCGCGTGCTGACCCCGGAGGTCAGCCAACAAACGCTGACGGCAGCCTTGCGTGACGGGCCTTATGGCCGCTGTGTTTATCGTTGTGACAACAACGTTGTCGATCATCAGGTGGTCAGTATTCAGTTTGCCGGCGGCAAAACCGCCTCCTTTACGATGACCGCCTTTACCCGCCACGAAGATCGTAAAACACAACTGTTTGGCAGCCACGGTCAGCTCGAAGGCGACGGGCGGTATATCCGCATTACATCGTTTGTTGATGACAGCGAAACGGTTTATGACGTCGAGGATGTGGCCGATACCGACCCGGCGCTGAACAGTGCGATGGGGGGACACGGTGGCGGTGACTATTACCTGATGGCGCACTTTATTGATGCCGTTAGCAGCAACGATGCCAGCCAAATTCTCTCCGGCCCGAAAGAAACGCTCGAAAGCCATTTGATGGTTTTTGCCGCCGAACGCGCCCGCCGTGAAGGCGTGGTGGTCAGCGTCCACGACTAACCAGTTTAACTTCGCCAACGGGGAAAAGAGTGATGCGATATGGCCTTGATATTGGTGGCACCAAAATTGAAATGGCCGCCTACGATGAGCAGCTAAATCAGGTGTTCTGTCAGCGCGTCAGTACGCCGACTATGGACTACAGCCAGTTTTTAGGTTGTGTGAAAACACTGGTCGCGCAGGCGGATCTGACACTGCAAACACGCGGCACGATCGGTATTGGTTTACCGGGGATCACCGATCCGAAAAGCCGTAAACAGCTTTCGGTCAACGTGCCCTGCATTACCGGTCACTGCCTGGCCGACGATCTCGCCTGTACGCTCGACCGGCCGGTCACCATCGAAAATGATTGCCGCTGTTTTGCGCTGTCAGAAGCCTGCACCGAGCAAACACAGCGCCACGATATCGTTTTTGGCGCCATTCTTGGCACTGGCGCGGGCGGCGGCCTGGTGCTGAACAAACACCTGCACAAAGGCAAAAACGGCCTGGCTGGAGAATGGGGACATATCCCGATTTCAGCCCAGTTGGTTCAGCGTTACAACCTGCCCTTATTTACCTGTAGCTGCGGACTAACGGGTTGCTTTGAACGTTACGTTTCCGGCAGCGGGCTGATGGCGCTCAGTCGATATTTCCACCATCAGGCTGGCAGTGTGCTTGAGCTGATCGGTTTTTATCGTCAGGGAGAGCCGCTGGCCCGTCGGCTGATAGCTATCTATGTCGACATCCTCTCCTGTGCGCTCGCCAGCCTGCAACTGATGCTTGATGTGGATGCGTTTGTACTCGGCGGTGGTGTTTCCAATACGCCTGAACTTTACCTCTTGCTGCCACAGGCAATGCGCGGCTGGCTGTTCCCGGGCAGTGAGCCTGCCGCCATTTTATCGCCGGTATTTGGCGACAGCAGTGGCGTGCGCGGGGCCGCCTTGCTGGAACAGCACACGTACACAATGCAATAACAGCAAAAATATCAAAATAAATACGGCGTAATAAACGAAGGGGAAAAGTCATTGTCTGGCACGACAGCTTTCACTTTAAACAACGAATAAGTGAAAGGAAGACTGAAATATAACGATTTTGATACGGAAAAGCGCGTGTGTCGGCTTTCGAATCTGGTTAAACCGAAAGCAACGCCTACACATAACACCATGATATATAAGAATTTATTTTCAGTTTAGCGTTGCATTTCGGTTTTTCGTTTGCTGTAATTCAGTTCGCAACACCGAAAGTAACCCGCTAAGCGACCATGACATGTTCAATGCTGTTTAGGGGAATAAGCGCCAATGATAAATACGCTAAAACGCCGGGAATTGATCATCGACCATTTATGTCGTGAGGGTTTCGTGCGGGTCGAAGAACTCAGCGGACAATACGACGTATCGAGTGTGACCATCCGTAATGACCTGCGGTATCTGGAAAAAAGCGGTTGCGCTATCCGCAGCTACGGCGGTGCAAAGCTGAACAAGCAATTCGTTTTTGACAGGCCATTGCAGGACAAAGGACGGATCAACCGCGACGTGAAATACACCATTGCGTGTGCCGCCGCAGCGCTGGTCAACGATGGCGATTCATTGATTCTTGATTCAGGTTCGACCATCAGCCAGATGGTGCCGCAATTACAGGGCAAGCAGGAACTGGTAGTGATGACTAACGCCCTCAATATTGCCTTCGATTTGGCCAGTAACGAACAGGTGGATTTGATGGTGATTGGCGGCAACGTACGGCGCAAATCCTGGTCGCTGTATGGCCCGAGCGCCGAACAGCACATTCGCCAGTACCGTTTCGACAAACTGTTTCTCGGCGTTGACGGGTTCGACCTGGTCAGCGGCATTACCACCCCTAACCCTGGTGAAGCCCAGCTCAACCGGGCGATGTGCGAAGTGGCGCGCGAGGTGATTGCCGTCGCCGATGCCAGTAAGTTTGGCCGCACCAGTTTTTGCATGATTTGCGAAATCAGCAAAATCAACAAACTGGTCACTGACCGCCGCATCCCCGACGAATACCGCCGGGCGCTGCATGACGCCGGGGTTGACGTGATTATCGCCGACCGCCTTCCAGCCTCTATCTGATAGGAGTTTTGGTTTATGCAACAACTACTGGAACTGATACAGCGTCACAAAGCCGGTGAACCGGTAGGTGTGTTCTCTGTCTGCTCCGCCCATCCGTGGGTTATCGAAGCGGCGCTGCGTCAGGCTTTAGCGCGTGGTACCGCAGTGCTGATTGAGGCAACGTCAAATCAGGTGAATCAGTTCGGCGGGTATACCGGTATGCAGCCGCATCAATTCCGCGATGCCGTGTGGCAACAGGCGGACGCGATCGGTTTACCCCGTGAACGCGTATGGCTGGGCGGTGACCATCTCGGCCCCAATGCGTGGCAAAGTCAGCCTGCCGAAGAAGCCATGCAATTAGCCGAAACCCTGATAGCGGATTATGTCGCCGCAGGTTTTCGCAAAATTCATCTCGACTGCTCGATGTCCTGTGCCGGTGACCCCTCACCATTAGGCGATGCTGAAGTCGCCCGCCGCGCGGCACGACTGTGTGCCGTGGCGGAAAACAGCTGGCAGCAACAAGGTGGCGAAGCTCCGGTTTATGTCATTGGCACCGAAGTTCCGGTGCCCGGTGGCGCCCGGGAAGCGCTGGAAGAAGGGATGCATGTCACCACACCTGAAGCTGTCGAAACGACATTGGGCGTCCATCGCAGTGCCTGGATGGCTCACGGTCTGAGCGCCGTATGGCCACGAGTTATCGCCGTGGTCGTGCAACCCGGTGTTGAATTCGATAATCACAGCGTGGAACGCTATCAGCCTGAACGCGCCCGCCAGCTGAGTCGTTTTATTGAAAACTGGCCGACGCTGGTTTATGAAGCGCACTCCACGGACTATCAGGCGCCGCTGGCCTATCGTCAGCTGGTTCGCGGTCACTTTGCGATTCTTAAGGTCGGCCCGGCCCTGACTTTTGCCTTACGTGAAGCTTTATTCGCGCTCGACCATATTGAGCGCGAATGGCTGGGTGAACATCAGGCTTCTCATCTGTGTTCGACCCTTGAACATGTAATGTGTGAACGCCCCGAACAATGGCGTCGTTACTATCCAGGCAAACCCCATCAGCAACATCTTCATCGTCAGTACAGCCTGAGCGATCGGGTTCGCTATTACTGGCCGCTCCCGGAAGTGTGCGCTGCCGTCGACAGCATGCTCGACAATTTACGCCGTCATCCGGTACCGCAGGCGTTACTCAGCCAGTATCTGCCCGAACAGGCCCGCGCCATCAACGCCGGCCAGCTTTCATCCGATCCGCAGGATTGGGTGTTACACAAAATTAGCGAAGTGCTGGCCGATTACGCCAATGCCTGCCAGCCAGACACCAGGGAGCTCGTATCATGAATCACTATTTTTCTTACAGCAGTGACTGGCTGGAACAGCACAACGCCCTGCATACCGCACGTGAGATCTGGCAACAGCCCGATTTGTGGTCTGCGCTGCATCTGCAATTACAGCGTTCTCAGGCTCAGTGGCAGCCCTTCCTGCAACCTCTGCTCGACAACCAACGTCTGCAGATTGTGCTGTGCGGCGCCGGAAGCTCTGCGTTTGCCGGACGTGCGCTGGCGCCATGGCTGCGTCAACAAACGGGACGGGATGTGGTGGCTTATGGCACGACGGATATTGTGGCTAACCCGCATCAGTATCTTGACCGGACACGCCCGACACTGGTGGTGTCGTTTGCCCGTTCAGGCGACAGCCCGGAAAGCATCGCCAGCGTGGAGCTGGCCGACCAATTGCTGCCCGATTGCTATCACCTGATGCTGGTGTGTAATCCTGACAGTCAGCTGGCGAATTATGCCGAAGGCCGCGATAACGTGCTGGCGGTAATGATGCCAGAAGGCTCTAACGACCAGAGCTTTGCCATGACCTCCAGTTTTAGCTGCATGTTACTGAGCGCCGCCCTGCTGCTTGGCCCGCAACCCCTGAATGAAACGCGGGAGCCGCTGATGCGTATGGTTGCACGCTGCCGTGAACTGCGCGAAACCCTGCAATCTCAGGTCAAAACCCTGGCTAACAGCGGTTTTCGTCGCTACATCACCCTCGGTGGCAGCTGCTTTACAGGCCTCGCCGAAGAAGCCTCACTGAAAATGCTGGAACTGACCGCCGGACGTATCGTCACGCGTTATGACTCTTCGCTGGGCCTGCGCCATGGTCCAAAATTTATGGTCGATGACCAGACTCTGGTGGTGCTGATGTTCTCCAGCGACAGCTATGCCCGTCAGTACGACGTTGATTTATGGCACGAGCTTAAACGTGACGGTTTGGCACAACAGATGGTCGGGCTGAGCGGCGAACCTTATGACGCGACGGGCGTGCAAACCATGCACGACGATCCGAACGATTTGTGGCTAATGTTCCCATACCTGCTGTTTGTACAGATGCTGGCGATGGAAACCTCGCTGGCGCAGGGACTGACACCGGATAACCCCTGCCCGACAGGTGAAGTTAACCGGGTCGTAAAAGGCGTCACTATTTATCGTTATTCCAGACCGGGCGTAGCAGCCAGCGCGGCGGCTCTACAGCCGTAACCGATAACCCAGAGGTCTTTATGTACTTAGTCTCGAATCGTGAAATGCTAAAAAAAGCCCAGCGTGAAGGTTACGCCGTCCCGGCATTTAATGTGCACAATCTCGAAACCGTCCAGGTCGTGGCTGAAACCGCAGCGGAAATGGGTTCACCGGTGATCATGGCCGGTACGCCCGGCACCTTCTCCTATGCAGGTACTGACTACCTGGTGGAAATTTGCCAGGCGGCCGCCCGTCGCTATAACCTGCCGCTGGCGCTGCATCTGGATCACCATGAAGAGATGGACGATATCGCCGATAAAGTGCGTCAGGGGATCCGCTCAGTAATGATCGACGGCTCTCACCTGCCGTTTCATCAGAACATAGATATCGTGGTACAGGCAGTTAAACTCTGTCACCGTTACGGCGCCAGTGTTGAAGCCGAACTGGGGCGACTCGGTGGACAAGAAGACGATCTGGTGGTCGATTCTGCAGAGAGCTTTTTTACCGATCCACTGGCGGCAAAAGAATTTGCCGAACTTACCGGCATTGATTCACTGGCCGTCGCGATTGGGTCGGCGCACGGGCTGTATCAGGGTGAACCGAAGCTGGATTTCGAACGCTTAGGGAAGATCCGAGACTGTGTGGATATTCCGCTGGTTCTGCACGGCGCATCAGGCATCCCGGAAGCGATGGTGGCGCGGGCCATTTCGCTGGGCGTCTGTAAGGTCAATGTAGCAACAGAGCTAAAAATTGCGTTTGCCGATGCGGTGAAAAGCTACTTTAGCCAGAACCCTGATGCCAACGATCCACGAAAATACATTGTGCCAGGCAAGCTGGCGATGAAAGAGGTGGTCGCCGAAAAGATACGCATCTGCGGCAGCGCCGGACGGCTGTAGCCTGCTGCCCCCTCTCTCCACGCAACCGTAACCGATAATGGCGATCCCCAGGCGTTCCAAGATCTGAAGCGCCTGGTAATTATGCAACAAATCCACGGCTGGCTCTCAAACCCCTATACGGGGTATTTGAGAGTAGCGAAAAATATCGGGTCACTGTCCTGATGTTTTTTTATTCTTCGCCAGAGTGTGGTGCTGCTGATACCGAGAAGTTTGGCCGCTTGCTGTCTGTTCCCTCTTACCTGTTTTAGAGCATTCATCAACAGATATTTTTCGTCCGGAAGGTCACCGCTTCCATCAGGTTGATAGTCATTTGAAATCCGCATGGGTTCAACATCTGCAAGTACACTATCCAGCATGGCTTCATCAATTACCTTATCCTCTGCCACTACAACAAGTCGCTCAACAATATTGCTTAACTGGCGTATATTCCCCGGCCACTCTCTTTGGCTTAGTTTGTGGAGAACGTCTTTGCTAATTGAGAAATAATCATGACTCTGTATTTGCAACAAGTGCATGACTAAAGAGGGAATATCGGACTGGCGCTGCTGCAATGAAGGTAAAGCGAGCCGCAGAACACAAATCCGGTAATAAAAATCCTCCCGGAATTTACCTTGCTCAATTAACCTCATCAGATTTTTATTGCTGGCTGTGATGATACGGATATCAACAGGAATGATTTTATTGTCCCCTATACGTATGATCTTTCGCTCTTGCAGGGTTCTCAGTAACTTGAGCTGAATATCAATAGAAAGCTCGCTTATTTCATCCAAAAAGATTGTACCTCCATGAGCCTGCTCGAAAACACCGATTTTTCCTTCCTGTAATGCTCCCGTAAATGCGCCTTTGACGTAACCAAACAACTCACTTTCTATCACGCTGGCAGCGAAAGAGGCACAATTTATCGCCACGAAGGGACCCGACGCCCGTGCGGATGCATTGTGAATACTCTGTGCAAAGAGTTCTTTACCCGTCCCTGTTTCGCCTTCTATCATCACTGTGCTTTCTACCCTGGCATATTTTTCTGCGAGATGTTTCGCCGAAATTAATACAGGGCTACTACCTATAATGTCTTTAAATGTCTTATCTGCAGTATGTGTCTCACTGTGTTTTAGCCTCATTTTTTGTTCTATTTTCTTTATTTCACTTTGGTTCTGAATGCTGGCGACAGCGCCTGCGATATTGTCATGTAACATGACGGGCGAAATATTTATACTCAGGGAGTGACGACCTGTTTCAACTAAAACCCCGGAAACAGACTGACCAGACTGTAAGACGATTAAAAATGAGTTTCTCAGTATCTGGTGCTTGATCTCCGCTCCGGGTTCCACTGGTTTCAGATAACGTAGAGCAATTTCATTAATGTTGGTTATTTTTAATTGAGCATCAATGCTCAAAAGACCTTCTGATACACAGTTGAGTATTGCACTGATCATTTCATAGCGTTTTTTCAGTTCCAGATTTTTACGTTGTTTATCAGCTTCTATTTTTAATAGATGCAAGGCTTCACTCATGGCATCGTCAATAGAATCAGGATCCGCTTCGGACATCACATAATGCATACCATAAGAAATTGCTATTTTTTGTAAAGAGAGACCGCCAATGACAACAGAGATATTATCTTTACGCAGTTGCTCGAATACTGAGCTGATCGACTCAGCTTTATCAAAAGGATCGATTGTGCAAATTGATGCGCCCTTTAAAAAGGGGAGTGCTTTGCTCAGGGCTTTTGCATACGCCTGAGAGGTCGCCAGAAATGCAACGTTATCCGAGTGGATGCGAGCTTTTTGATAAGAATTAAAGCAATCAAGAAAAGTATGCCTGATTTCAATTACAGGGATCTGAACCGATTCGCGTAATAACTCAGCTGTTTTCCCTCTACTGATTAATATCTCGATCCCATTCTCTATCAGCCTGCGGGCAATAATGACGGCTGTAGCCTCTGATGCCTGTGCCAGAATAATGGGCAAGTCTCGTTGAACAAGTAACGATTCAACAACAACAGTCAGCTGACTGGACGGAGAAATAACTGCAATTTTTGCCATAGCCGGGGGATACCTGGTGTTTCATTTTCTTTCACCATACTTTCACGTTAATGAAATGCAACGTTGATGATAACGAATTGTGATCTGTGCGAGATAAGGCACTATCACTTTTTATATGATTAACATACTGAATTTAAATCGTATTATTCTTTACTGCATTTTTTTCAAACCCATTGAGTGAGCTGGCACATAGTTTGCGTAGCTATTGCCAACTCATTTAAGCGGAATGTTCTTATGAAATTGGTTTTTATTGGTTTTGGTGAAGCGGCTTTCAATTTTTCGATCGCATTACGTTCTGTTTCTCAAATGGAAATAGGCGCATTTGATTCCTCTTCCGGTGCGGGTGATATGGGAGTGGCTATTCGCGAGCGAGCGGAAAAAGCAGGCGTGACCCTCCTCGACTCATTAGATCATGTCTGTCAAAAGGCACGCTTTATTGTTTGCCTGACAAGTGCAAGCAGCGCACTGAATATCGCTGAAAAAGTTATTCCTCACCTTCATGAAGGGCAAATTTATACGGATATGAATTCTGCTGCCCCGGCAATTAAACAACAAATTGATCTCATCCCCAGAAGAAGTGGCGTGTTGTTTTGTGACGCTGCCGTGATGGGTACCGTGCCCGGAGATGCTCTTCGTGTCCCCATTCTTTTGGCTGGCGAAGGTGCTAAATCATTCAAGAACGCCTTCATATCCGAAGGGATGAACCTGACGGATATAGAAGCTGAAGCGGGGGCGGCCTCAGCCATTAAAATGTTAAAAAGTATCGTGATGAAAGGTATCCCTCAATTATTTCTCGAAGCATTCATTGCTGCAGAGAAATATGGAGTACTGGATACGCTGGTTTCTTCTCTGAGCGATTCTCTGGATGGAAAAAATATAGAACAACTCGCCAAAGTTTTTACTGCCCGAACATTAATACATGCAAAGAGGCGCTGCGCTGAAATTACGGATGTGATTGCTACGCTGGATGCCTTATCCGTGGATGCCAGCATGTCAATCGCAACAAGAAACAAACTTGAAACACTCAGCCAGACGGACTGGACCAGAGTGCTGGGCCCCGACGGGGCCGATATGGATTACCGAAGTGCCATTACCTGCTTATCCAATATTGGGGAAAATAATCATGAATAACTCATACCACGCGTTACCACCACTTATCCCGGAGCATCTGATCGAGCGCCTGTCGGTTCTGAGTCCGGCGTTATTGTGTGACGGAATGCAAAAACTGGGCATTCCAAGAAATGGCTGCATGGATGCAAACCTGGTGCCGGTTGATGAACATAAAACAATGATTGGTACCGCCTGCACGGTCGATACGCAGGACGGTGACAATCTCCCGATTCATGTGGCGATTTATCAGGGCGCACCGGGTTACGTACTGGTCATTGCCGGCAAAGCAGAAAAAGAGCGGGCCTATCTGGGGGACTTGCTGGCAGGTGCGGCGCAGGCTACCGGGCTTCGCGGGATCATCGTGGATGGATATGTGCGGGATAAGGAGGCGCTGGCTGCACTGGATATTCCGGTATATGCCCGAGGTTTTATGCCCCGTGGCCCGATTAAAGAGAAGGAAGGCAAAATCAACACGCCGGTCTTCTGTGCCGGGGTGAATATCAGTCCCGGTGACCTGATTTTCGGCGATGCAGACGGCGTGGTGGTGGTGCCGGTAAACCATCTGGAAGAGGTGCTGGTTAACGCGGAAACAAAGCTTGTCTATGAGCAACAGCGCCGGGCCACCATAGAGGCATATAAGTATGCCCGTGAGAATAATCAGCCGCTACCGTCCCTGACTCCGGCCTGGGTGACAGAGTTGCTCTCCGCGAAGTAAACATAATCGCCGGGGTTTCATCGCCCCGTTAATTCACATCACCTCATAATGGAGGCACCGGAATGGTTACAATTCTGGGCTACCTGCTCGTCGCGACATTTATGGTACTGGTCATAAAACAAAAGCTTTCACCCTTCACGGGTCTGATTGCTGTATCTCTCGGTGTGGGAGCTGCATTGTGCCTGCTGACGGGACAACCGCTGACCAACCTGCTGGTCTGGATGAAGGAAGGGATATTCTACACGCAGCATACCAACGGGAAAATTGGCCTGGGTACGGTGAACCCGACCCTGATGATTTTATTTGCGATACTCTATTTCAGCCTGATGATGAATGTGGGACTCTTCGACCCGCTGTGTGCCTGGCTGATACGCCGGGCCAATGGTGACCCGCTGAAAATCACGCTGGCAACGTTTATTACTGCTGCTGCCGTGACGCTGGACGGTGACGGTACGACCACCATTATCATCATGACCACGGCGTTTGTGCCGCTGTACCGCCAGATGGGGATGAAACTCTCGAATCTGGCCATGCTGATTATTCTCCCCTTCGGGCTGGGTAATTGCCTGCCATGGGGTGGGCCTCTGGCCCGTGCGGCTGCCGTACTGCAACTGGATGTGAACGATCTCTTTATAACCCTGCTGCCGGTATTAGGTATCTCATTTATCTATGTTGCTGCTGTGGCTTTCATTATGGGGAAAAAGGAGCGGGTACGGCTGGGATATGAGCCAGGGAGTCACGGCATTGTCTCACGTGAGGATGTGGACACGATGGTGGCCCGCATTCACGACCATCATCAGGAGCTGAAGCGCCCTCGCCTGCTTTGGCTTAATCTTTTGCTGACAGCCGTATTACTGGTTTGCCTGATGTCAGGCCTGGTCAGCGGAGCAATGGCATTCCTGGTGGGTACGGCGCTGGCGCTAATGCTCAATTACACCGTACCTGAGCAACGTCAGCGTCTTATTGCCAACGGCGGCGATGCCATTGCTGTGGCCTCCATTATCGTGGCTGCCGGCTGTTTTCTCGGGGTCTTCAGAGGAAGCGGGATGGCGGCAGCGGTAGCTCAGCATCTTGCCAGTCTCATTCCGGCATCAATGGGGAGCCACTCGGCCATTCTTCTGGCATTTCTCAGCATTTTTGCCCTCTATGCCCTGCCGCTGGATGCTTACTACTTTGGCGTGCTGCCGGTCATTGCCCCTATCGCGCACAGTTACGGTATCACACCCACTGAAATTGGCATTGCATCGGTGATGGGGCAGGCATTACGCCACGCCAGCCCCACCGTGGCCTGGCTATATCTGCTGATGGATCGTACAGAAATGAGTTTTTGGGGATATCAGAAAACATTTTTCAAATGGTCACTGCCGATACAGGCAATTTTTATTGTCGTGGCAATTATAACCGGACAGCTACCAACAGGGCTTTAAAGGGGGTGAAGCCCATCCGTATGAAAACGGACTTTATGGGCTTCCCCCGAACAGTCAACGCCGGTTTATTTTTTCTGTCTGATTAGCACTGATAATAAAAGGATAAGACTGCGGAGCTATAAACGGTCAGCTATGCTCAAACCCTTTACTGCCGTCAGATTGACGGAACGGTGACGAAGGAAGAGGCGCAATAAAAAATCCCCAGCCGGAGCCAGGGATGGATTAAGGTCAAAACACGTCAGGGATTATGAAACCTGATGTAATTCCAGACCGTGCTGAACCAGCAGCTCAACGTCACTGCCTGCATGCTGATACACCTCGTACTGAACGCCACCTGCCGTCACTGCCCCGCTATCCTGCCAGGTGTTGTGAGCCAGGTCGCCGACTTTCAGTTCAACCACATCACCCTGATCACCGGTAACCGCCAGCTGTTGCTTGCCGTCCTGCACAAACAGATTCGGATGGGCTTCGCTGAGAATATCGCTCAGGGTCAGATGAAGGGTGTTGTGAACACCGTCGGTCATATCGGCGTGCGCTGAAGAATGGTTATTATTTTCAACCATTGCCTGTGACAGCAGCAGGGTTTCCCCCTCACTGTCGCTGGCAGCTGGCAGGGCCAGTGACTGAAGCGAGTGCGACACTGCTGCATCAGGCGAACTCCACACGACGTTGTCAATAAATGAGTTACCTATTGAAAACGACCCGATTTCAGTCCCTTCCGGGGCCGTGTAATTAAATGTATACCAGCCCTCGCCTATCACTGAGTTATTAGTGTCACTAAATGTCGTCAGGACATTACCCGCGGTGTCGTAGACGATGACGTTATTAACAAAAAGATACTCAAACGAGAGGATCTGGCAGGCTCCTGGCAGAGTTAACATAATGTGGGCATCGCCTTCGTTTGGAGTCCCCAGGTAATGGGAGTGGTCATCCTGTGAAGCCAGAGGATATGGCACTTCGCCAATCGCAACATCACCGGCACTCTGAATCCGCAAGCCTGAATTCGTTGTAAAATCGTGCGAAAAGTGTGATGTACTTGTTACGTCGATACCCTCAAAATCCTCAGAGCCCGATACGCCCGGTGGGAGAGTGCCATCCTGATTGGTGCCAACAAAGTTAACCACATAGCTGTCGCTGGCAACACTGGTGTTACCCGCCGCATCGGTGGCGGTTGCCGTGATGATGCGGTTGCCGAACGTCGGCTGGAATGGCCCCGTCATATCGAATACCCAGTGACCGGAAGCATCAGCCACCGCTGAGCCATCGATATAAATGTCCCCTGTCGATTCAATCACGTGACTGATAACCACCACGCTGTCATGTTCTGCAGTCCCGCTGATTTTCAGCAGGCTGTCATCGGTTTTACCGCCATTGGCGACAGGTCCCTGAGTCAGTCCCTGGTCGTCATACACCTCAGTAATCACCGGTGCATCCGGAGCGGTGGTGTCTGCTGTTTCGACATCCAGCACAAAGTTACCGGAGTGAATGCTGCTGTTACCGGCCGCATCTGTCGCAGTAATGGTGAAGGTGTGCTTGCCGTCAGCAAGTGCCTGGGAGACATCATAGGTCCATGCACCCTTTGAATCTGCAGCAACGGAGCCAATCACCACCGCGCCGTCGTAAATCGTCACGATGCTGCCTGCTTCCGCATCACCGTACAGTCTCGGGGTGTTGTCATCAATGGTGGCGTCATTAGCCACCCCGATGTTGGTGCCGTCATCGTAGGTTTCGATGGCACCGGTGATGACCGGTGCATCCGGTGGGGTGATGTCCGCTGTTTCAACATCCAGCACAAAGTTACCCGAGTGAATACTTGTGTTGCCGGCCGCATCCGTTGCCGTCACAGAAAGGGTGTGTTTACCGTCACTGAGTTCACCGGTCACTTCGTAATTCCAGATACCATTCGAACCAGTGGTCGCGGAGCCCAGCAGGATATTGCCATCGTAAATGTTTACGATACTGTGCGGCTCGGCTGAACCGAACATCAGCGGTTTGTCATCATCGGTGGTTCCGCCATTAATAATCTCGGAGTCATCTGCCGCGAAGACATCCAGGATAACCGGGGCATCCGGTGGGATAATGTCTGCTGTTTCAACGTCCACTATAAAATCAGCAGAAGGCACACTGGTGTTACCTGCTGCATCCGTCGCGGTCACGGTGAAGTCATGCATGCCGTCAGCACGCTCAGGCGTGGTGTAGCCCCAGGTGCCGTCAGCACCTGCTATCGTGGAGCCCAGCAGGCTGTCGCCTTCGTACACATTGACAATGCTGTTAGCTTCCGCATGACCCTGAAGGGTTGGCGTGGCGTCATCGGTGGTGGCACCACTGAGGGAATTACCCGCATCGTCGAGGAAGGAGTCAATGCTCGGCTGGTCAGGTGGAGTGATGTCCGGAGGGGTGTTGTCGTCGGCATTGCTGCCGGTCAGGGTCACCGTGAAGGCGTCGCTCGTGACGGTATGACCATCTGTATCCACAGAAGAAACATGGAAAATATTTTCCGCACCGTGACCCGCCTGCATGGCCTGTTTGCCGGTGAACTGGTAGTGCCAGGTACCGTCATTACTTACGGTGACAGAACCAAGGGTGTAGGTTTTCCCTGTTGATGGACCGTACATGGTGACAGTCACGACACTGCCGGGCTCACCGGTGCCGTGCAGCTCAGGCTGTTTGTCATCGGTTTTACCGCCGTCAGCCACCTGCCCCGTATGCAGGCCTACATCATCAATGATATAGGCGATTTCCGGGGTTGCGAACACGTCGGCATTCGTGGCCACGGTTTCCACGCTGTAGCCTGCGCTGTCGTCACTGGTTCCTACCGCATTGGTAGCCGTTGCCGTAAAGGTCCACTCTCCCAGGGTCGTGGTAATGCTCTGGTCTGTGGTCAGCTGATAGTCCCAGTTGCCGTTGCTGTCAGCCACTGTGCTGCCCAGTACCGTCGTTATCCCTGAAGGTGAGGTCACGGACAGCGTCACCACGTCATGGGCGCCCGCGGTACCAGAAACATCAGGATGGCTGTCATCGGTTTTACCCCCCTGCACCACCGGCCCCTGACGGTCGCCGGCAAAATCATGCACTTCGGTAATCACCGGCGCGACAGGTGCGGCATCCTGGTCCAGTTCGGTGGTGTGAATGGTGTAGGTGTTTGATGGCAGCAGTTCAGTGGTGCCTGAGTCTAACAGGATGACCTGGAAGTCATAGGTTCTGCCCGGCTCCAGTGGTGCGTCCGGTTTGAAACTCCAGTTGCCGTTTTCACCAATGTCACAATAGCCAAGCACCACGCCATTACAGTAAACCCGCAGTACCTGGCCTTCCCCCATCGGCAGGCGACCACTGAGCGTCGGCTGCAGGTCATCGGTGTAGCCGTCATTGAGCACCGGGCCCATAGAGTGACCAGCCGCATCGGTGATGGTATCAATGTATGCGAGCGTGTCGTAGTCAATGCCCGCTTCCACAGCGGCATTCAGGTTATTATTTTCTGTACTGGACATAATACCCGTTACCTTTAAATTTAAATTTAAATTTAGTTTTAACCACCCGAAAAAATAAAGAACTGATCAGGTAGCCTTTCGGTGGGAGTAGCAAGGTGTTGCTGGCAAGGAGGGCATTAACAATTACCGGCGCTGGGAATAATCATATTTAAAATAATGTAATGCCGAAATTAAAATAACAGCAGGGTGAAAATAAAGAGAACAATATCTCACTGTTTT
>NZ_RAHH01000048.1 GCF_003602095.1 Rahnella woolbedingensis
AAGGGTCCATGTTGAGCATGAACCCTTTTTACACGAGCCACCGGATCGGTCAACTGATCCTTAAACGATCGGCATTATCCTCGCGGACCCTTTTCTTCGTCTTTCTGGGCGTAAATCAATAACCCTGCGTCACAATTTTCGCCGCACTGGCGAGCACATCACGACGGGATTTCGCATCCTTCTGCGGCTGGGTGAAATACGTCACCAGCACCAGCGGGGCTTTGTTTTCCGGCCAGATCACCGCGATATCGTTGGTGGTGCCGTAATCGCCGCTGCCGGTTTTGTCGCCGACAACCCAGGTCGCCGGTAATCCTGCGCGGATGCTCATCGCGCCGGTGGTGTTCCCCTTCATCCATTCCACCAGCTGTGCGCGCTGCGTTTCAGCCAGCGCAGAGCCCAGTGTGGCATGTTGCAGGCTGAGCGCCATTGCGCGCGGCGTACTGGTATCACGGTCATCGCCCGGAATTGCCGTATTCAGCGTCGGTTCGGTGCGATCCAGACGGAAGGTTTTATCCCCCAGCGTACGCGCATAATCCGTCACTTTGTGTGGCCCGCCGAGGTGTTCGATGAGTTTATTCATGGCCGCATTGTCGCTGTACTGCAAGGCTGCTGCCGCCAGCTCGCCAATCGTCATGCCATCGTTGAGATGCTTTTCGGTGATCGGGTTGTAATTCACCAGATCCGATTTTTTCAGCGCGACATGCTGATCAAGCAAAGCCTTGTTGCTTTCGCTCTCTTTGAGGATCGCCGAAGCGGCCATGAATTTGCTGGTGCTGCACATCGCAAAACGTTCATCGGCGCGATATGCGATCTGCGAGTTATCCGCCGTATCAATCAGCATCACGCCAAGACGTCCGCCGCTGTCTTTTTCCAGCGCCGTCAGTTGTTGCTGAATGGAAGTCATTTTCGTGGCAGTTTGCGCCCATGACACCGCGCTGAATGCGAGCATTGGCACCACAGCCGCCACCATCAGTGCAGTTTTACGCAGGGTATTTTTCATCATCAAAGCCGTCTCCTTTTTATTGGCGCTGCGATTATGGCAAAAAATGATGAAGAAAATAAAAAAACCCGACAAAAGATGTCGGGTTTTGAGAAATCACTCAGAAAATGTCAGAGATGATCTGGGATTCAGAACGTTTCCCAGGAGCCTTCGTCAATTTTGCTTTGCTGCGCCGTCTGCCGGTTTGGCAGCGCCTGAGCTTTAGCCTGTGCGGCCTGACGCACTGCCGCCGTCGCGGAACCTGCGCTGACTTTAAAGATGCTGATGGCCTGCGACAAACGCTCCGCCTGCTCATTGAGAGAATACGCCGCCGACGAGGCTTCCTGAACTAATGCGGCGTTCTGCTGCGTCACTTCGTCCATCTGAGTGATGGCCTTATTGATCTCCTCAATGCCGGTGCTTTGCTCGTTACTGGCAATGGCAATTTCGCCCACAATGTCGGTCAGGTTTTTCACGCTGGATACCACTTCCGCCATCGTTGAACCGGCTTTCGCGACCAGCTGCGTGCCGTTATCCACTTTCGCCACCGAATCGTCGATCAGTACTTTGATCTCTTTTG
Organism: Rahnella woolbedingensis; assembly: GCF_003602095.1. Classification (GTDB taxonomy): domain Bacteria; phylum Pseudomonadota; class Gammaproteobacteria; order Enterobacterales; family Enterobacteriaceae; genus Rahnella; species Rahnella woolbedingensis. Next base: position 1,560 of record NZ_RAHH01000048.1, read on the forward strand.
CAGCACTGGCGGAGCGTTGCGCCAGATTACGCACTTCAGAAGCCACTACCGCAAAGCCGCGCCCCTGTTCACCAGCACGCGCGGCTTCCACCGCAGCATTCAGCGCCAGAATATTGGTCTGGAACGCGATACCGTCAATCACGGCAATGATGTCGACAATTTTGCGGGAAGACGCGTTGATGCCTTCCATGGTATTGACCACTTCACCCACCACTTCGCCACCCTGCACTGCCACGCGGGAAGCCTGTGCCGCCAGCTGATTTGCCTGACGCGCGTTATCGGCATTTTGCTTCACGGTTGCCGTCATCTGTTCCATGGCCGACGCCGTTTCTTCCAGCGAGCTGGCCTGCTGTTCAGTACGCGAAGATAAATCCAGATTTCCTGCCGCGATTTCACCTGAAGCGCTGTTAATCGCGTTGGTGCCCGCACGCACCTCGGTCACAATTTTCAGCAGATTTTCGTTCATGTTTTTCAGCCCCTGCATGAGCTGACCGGTTTCATCGCTGGAAGTCACCTGGATTTGCGTGGTCAGATCCCCTGCCGCGACGTTTTCCGCCACTTTTACGGCAATATGCAGCGGACGGGTAATGGATCGGGTGAGGAAATAACCCAGCGCCGCCGCCACCAGAATTGCCAGCGCGGAGAAAATCAGCGTCAGCTGAATGGCCATATGCCCGTCCGCAACGGCTTTTTTCCCTTCGGCTTGCAACTGCTGATCTTGTGAGTTGGCGAACGCCGTCGCCAGATCCAGAAACGCATTTTGTGAAGTTGTCAGTTTGCGCAGTACATACTCCGTCGCACCGTCCATATCTCCGGCGCGGGTCAGCGCAATCAGCCCATCCTTAGCCGCATCAAAGGTATCGCCCGCATCCTGCAAAGATTTGATTTTTTGTTTGCCAGTCACCGTCGTCTGGATAGCGGCGATTTTATCCATCGCTAAATTAGTCTGTTTAACGGTGTCATCGAGCTGCAAATAACGTTTTTTATTTTGCTCGGGATTTTTGGTATCGATGACAATACCGCGAAGATATTTAATCTGATCGTTTACACCATCACGGACATCAAATGCCAGCCGCACTTTGATATAACGATCACTGACTATTTGTTCGATACTGCTGTTAATACTGCTTATTTTTGTTACTGCCGTGACGCTGACGATGACCAGCAACAGTATCACCAGACTAAATGCCGCACCCAGACGGGCGCCGACACGCATATTGTTGATCGCTCTGAACATTATTTCTCCCTTATTTCCTGGCCAATAAATAAATACAACACGGAACAATTCCAAATATTGATAATTGCATAGCGGAATGACTTTCTTATGTCAGGTGCGAAATAGCTACCCTCTGAAATATTAAATGAAATTATTTATCTCAAATTAAAATTCTGAAATGCGCAAAAAGCATCACAGGATATTTATTGTTCAGAGGGTATATCGGTAAAAATAAGGAGATCTTTAGGGAATAGAATTTTGGGAAAGTGTAAAGAGGAATGACTGATTTTGCTCACTCCCTGGCGCCCCCCCTTCGCGGGGGGAGAAGTACTGCCACCCTTCGCTGTAACGCTTGCAAACTAAGCCAGAGAAAACCTCGACCGTAATATTTATTTACACCAGTAAACTCAATGCGTATTATTCTCATTCGCTTTATTAATCGTGACTGATTCCTCCTTTCCAGCCCTTGTTCCGGGGATTCTGGCGGGATTTTCTCATGCTGATAAAGCCGTATTCATACCAAAATGCAGTGGCCTAAAAAATAATAAAATAACCGTGTGGAGAGTAGTTATGTCAATTTTTTCAGGGAATTACGCCGTCATGAGTGTTAAAGAGAACCATCAAAATAACGCAGGAAAGAAACGTTCACTTTCTGTGATCGCCCTGCTGGTTTCCTCTTCACTGCATTCCGCTTATGCAGCAGATGCCACCGCAAAAACCACCGCTGAAGACACCGTGGTCGTGACCGGCCAGAACGACATCCGCGCTGAAGATACCGCAGCCACCGATTACAGTGTGCCGGTGACCACCGCAGGCACCAAAATGGCGCTGACTGCCCGCGATATCCCCCAGTCCGTCAGTATTATCAGCAAACAGCGCATGCAGGATCAGCAGTTACAATCGCTGGGCGATGTGCTGCGAAACACCACCGGGATCCAGGAAAGCGTCTCAGACCTTGACCGCCGTACCTACTACGCGCGCGGTTTCCTGATCGACAACTACATGGTTGATGGCATTCCGACGACCTTCGATCCGCGCTGGGACATTGGTGATTCCCAGTCCGACACCGCCATTTACGATCGTATTGAAGTCGTGCGCGGCGCGACCGGCCTGATGACCGGCCCGGGCAACCCGTCGGCTTCCGTTAATCAGGTGCGTAAACACGCCGACAGCAAAGAGTTCACCGGCAATGTTTCTGCCACTTACGGCAGCTGGAACAAACAGCGTTATGTCGCGGATCTCTCCACCCCGCTGAATGAATCAGGCAGCGTGCGCGGTCGCCTAGTGACCGGTTATCAGGACAAAAACAGCTATGTAGAGCGCTACGGCGCAACCAAAAAATTCGTCTACGCCACGGTCGATGCAGACCTGACCGACTCCACCCTGCTTTCCGCCGGCTACGAATTCCAGCAAACCAATACCGACAGCCCGACCTGGGGCGGCATGCCGCGCTGGTATCTGGATGGCAGCAAAACAGACTATCGTCGTGGCTTTAACTCGGCACCGGACTGGGCTTACAGCGATAAAGAAACCACAAAACTTTTCACCACGCTGAAACAGACTTTCGATAACGGCTGGCAGGCAACCCTGAACGGCACCCATACCGAATCCCGCATCGATTCCAAAATGATGTATATCGACGGGACGTTCGACAAAACCACCGGCGTCGGTGAATCCGCTTATGCCGGATATCCGGTCGTCGCAGGCACCGGCTATAACACCGGTAAACGTAAAGTCGATGGCGTGGATGCTTTCGCCAGCGGCCCCTATCAGCTGTTTGGCCGTCAGCATGAACTGATGACCGGCGTGAGCTACACCAAACAGCAAAACACCTATTACAGTGCGTTCGCCAATATCTCTACCGAAGAGCTGGGTAACTTCAATGATTTCAACGGGCAGTTCCCGGAAACCGACTGGAACCCGCGTTCTCTGGCCGAAGACGACACTATCCGTCAGAAATCAGCCTATGTGGCGACACGTCTGTCTCTGGCAGACCCGCTGCATCTGATCGTCGGCGCGCGTTACACCAACTGGAACTCGCACACGCTGACCGATCAGATCGAGAAGAACAACATCACGCCATATGCCGGTCTGGTGTTTGACATTAACGATACCTGGTCCACTTACGCCAGCTACACCTCAGTGTTCCAGCCGCAAACTTACCGTGATATCAACGGCGCGTATCTTTCCCCGGTCATCGGTAAAAACTACGAAGCAGGCGTGAAATCTGACTGGTTTAACAGCCGCCTGACCGCTTCCGTTTCTATCTTCCGTGCGGAACTGGACAACGTTGCGCAGAGTACCGGACGTACGATCCCGGGATCGACCGATACCGCTTATGAAGGGAAAAACGGCACCGTCAGCCGCGGTGTGGAATTTGAAGTGAACGGTGCCCTGACCGATAACTGGCAGATGACGTTCGGCGGCACCCGCTACATTGCAGAAGATGAAAACGGTGATGCGGTTAACCCGCAACTGCCGCGTACGCAGCTGAAACTGTTCTCCAGCTACCGTCTGCCGATGTTGCAGGACCTGACCGTCGGTGGCGGCGTGAACTGGCAAACCCACGTGTGGCAGGACGTTCCGGGGCCGAGCGGTAACGGCACCCGTTATGCAGAACAAGGCAGCTACGCGCTGGTCAATCTGTTCAGCCGTTATCAGGTCACTAAACAGCTGGCCGTGCAGGCCAACGTCAACAACCTGTTCGACAAGGAATATGACACCAGCGTGAACCAGTATGTGGTATATGGCGAGCCGCGGAATATGTCGGTGACGGCGAGCTATAGTTTCTGATTTGCTGAGGCCGCAGCAATTGCGGCTTATCACTCGCCGTGAGGTCTGAATCGAGAAAGTTTCGGTTTCTCAAGTGATGCGGTCATATAACGCGCTGCGCCGAAACCGACCAGAGGGGAAAGGCTTTTCCCCTCTGAACTCCCCTCGCTTTTTCAATACGCGCTCCGCTCGCGGGCTATGTTTCAGGTATCTCCGCGACAGGCTGGAAAGCTTGCCGCTGCGCGGTTCCCTTACTCGGGTTTCGAGCCTTTAGTCTCGAACCTCTCGCTCAGCAAGCTTTCTGAAACGCCCGCGCGATCCTAAATTCAAAAACAGAATGTTTTTTTCTTTTAGAAAGGTTTATTGGCGTGCTCAAAAATGGCACCGAATGAACGGTTCGAGACCATAAGCTCGAAGCCTGAAATGAGAGGATCGCGCAGCGATGACATTTTGCGCCACTTACAATAGCCACGAAACATGTCCATCGTCCCAGCGGTAGCGCGCAGTAAAAGAGCCAGGGGGTCTTGGGGGGTGGCGGCGATAGGCCGCCCCCCAAGTCGGTGTGGGCCGACGCCCACGGTCTTGACCTTAAGGCCGGTGTGGGTGGCAACCCGCGGTTTTGGTCTTGGTCTTGACCTGGAAATTGATTTTCAAATCGCCCCCTTTGCACCGATCCATGCAAAAAATCAAAACTTACATAATTCTCCATGTTTCAACATGCTTTTATAAAGTACCATTAACATCATGAACACCATCCCCAATCCTCCTGTCTTTGACGGTCACAACGACCTGTTACTTCGCCTGTGGCTGCACGACGCAGCAGATCCTGCGGCTCTGTTTCTTGATGGCTCGCTCGAAGGGCATCTTGATCTCAGGCGTTGTCGTCTCGGCGGTTTCGCGGGTGGTTTATTTGCGGTTTTCGTACCACCTGATTCGTATATGCCACAACTGAAGCCCAATTCACCGGCTGAACCGCATGACGCATTAGCCATCACGCAGGCGCAAATTTCACTGTTTGAACGCCTTGAAATGCAGTCCTCCGGACGGGTAAAAATCTGCCGGACGGTCGCCGATATTGAGCATTGCATTGCCCGCGGCGTGCTGGCGATGGTGATGCATATCGAAGGGGCGGAAGCCCTCGGTGATGACTTTTCGCGGCTGGATCTGTGGTATGAAAAAGGGTTGCGCAGCATCGGGCCACTGTGGAATTTACCGAATCAGTTTGGTACCGGCGTGAAAGGCGATTTTCCGGGTTCGCCGGATACCGGTGACGGCCTGACGCCCGCCGGACTGGGTTTGCTGCGTGAATGCAACCGCAAAAGGATTCTGTTCGATGTCTCGCACATGAACGAAAAAGCCTTCTGGCAGACGGCAAAATTCAGCGATGCGCCGCTGGTGGCGACGCATTCCAACGTCCATACGCTCTGCCCGCAACCGCGTAATCTGACCGATAAACAGCTGGCGGCGATCGCCGAAAGCGACGGCTTTGTCGGCGTGAATTTCGGCACGGCTTTTTTACGTGCCGATGGAAAACGCAACGGCGACACACCCGTGACCGAAATTGTTAAACATCTTGATAACCTTCTTGGTAAGCTAGGCGAAGAAAATGTCGGTTTTGGTTCGGATTTCGACGGTATCAACGTGCCGGACGCATTAGGTGATGTCGCCGGACTGCCCGTTCTGTTGCAGGCCATGTCTGAAGCGGGATACGGCAGTGCATTGATCGAAAAAATCGCCTGCCGCAACTGGCTGAAAGTATTAAAGCAAACGTGGGGCAGCTAGATTTTGGCCGCCGTTTTGCACTAATCCCTGTGGCTTACAGGGCAATATCGGTTTGTGCTCATCGCAACATTTTCTTAGCCAAACCAGCGATATTTGACAATAAGCCGATCACCTGCCGCAATTAAAGCGGCAGTGAACTTAAAACTGTAATCACCAAGAGGACGTTATCATGTGGACTAAACCTTCTTTCGAAGACCTGCGTTTAGGCTTAGAAGTGACTCTGTACATTTCTAACCGCTAAGCCTTTATGCCCACGGTTCGCTGTGGGCATCTTCCTTCCCTTTCCCCTGGTTCTCACATGCAAATTATCGTACTTGGTTCCGCGGCTGGCGGCGGCTTCCCGCAGTGGAACTGCAATTGCCCCAACTGTCAGGGTGTGCGTAATGGCACCATGAAAACCTCTGCGCGCACGCAATCATCCATTGCCGTCAGCGACAACGGCACCGACTGGGTGCTGTGTAACGCCTCGCCGGACATTTGCCACCAGATTGCCGTCACGCCCGAACTGACCCAACACGGCGTTTTACGCGGCACCGCCATCGGTTCCATCATCCTGACCGACAGCCAGATTGATCACTGCACCGGCCTGCTGAATTTGCGCGAAGGCTGCCCGCATCAGGTGTGGTGTACGCCGGAAGTGCATGAAGACCTGACCACCGGTTTCCCGATTTTTACCATGCTTTCGCACTGGAATGGCGGCCTGCAACACCACGCTATCGAGCCGGAGAATCGCTTCTCCGTGGCCGTGTGCCCGACGCTGAAATTCACTGCCATTCCGTTGCTGAGCAATGCACCACCCTATTCGAAATATCGCGGTAAACCACTGCCCGGGCACAATATTGCGCTGTTTATCGAAGACACAAAAACCGGCACCTCGCTGCTGTACGCGCCGGGTCTGGGCGAGCCGGATGATGAACTGCTGAAGTGGCTGCACAAAGCCGACTGCCTGCTGATTGACGGCACGCTGTGGCAGGACAATGAGCTGGCGACCACCGGCGTCGGGCGCAATACCGGTAAAGACATGGGGCATCTGGCGCTGGCCGAAGAACAGGGGCTGATTGCCCTGCTGTCGTCCCTTCCGGCAGAACGCAAAATTCTCATCCATATTAATAATACCAACCCGATCCTTAATGAATCCTCTGCCGAGCGGCAGGCGCTGACGCAGCAAAATATCGAAGTCAGCCGGGACGGGATGCGCATCGAACTGTAGGTAAACACGATTATGACAACTTCTTCACACCCGGCGTCACCGATGACGCCGCAAGAGTTTGAACAGGCGCTGCGTGCCAAAGGCGCGTTTTACCACATCCATCATCCCTACCATATTGCGATGCATAATGGTCAGGCAACGCGCGAGCAAATTCAGGGCTGGGTGGCGAACCGTTTCTATTATCAGACCAGCATTCCGCTGAAAGACGCGGCGATCATGGCTAACTGTCCGGACTCGCAAACCCGCCGCAAATGGGTGCAGCGTATTCTCGATCACGATGGTCATGACGGCAGTGAAGGCGGTATTGAAGCCTGGCTGCGTCTGGGTGAAGCGGTCGGTCTGGATCGTGATGTACTGCTTTCAGAAGAAAGGGTGCTGCCGGGCGTGCGTTTTGCGGTCGATGCTTACGTTAACTTTGCCCACCGCGCGGTGTGGCAGGAAGCGGCGTGCAGTTCCCTGACCGAACTGTTTGCTCCGCAAATCCATCAGGCGCGTCTCGACACCTGGCCGCAGCACTACAAATGGATTGAGGAAGAAGGTTACGGTTATTTCCGTGGCCGTCTGAGTCAGGCGAACCGCGACGTTGAGCACGGGTTACAACTGGCGCTGGAATACTGCGATACCGTCGAAAAGCAGCAGCGCATGCTGGAAATCCTGCAATTCAAACTCGACATCCTGTGGAGCATGCTCGATTCCATGACCCTGGCTTACGAACTTCACCGCCCGCCGTATCACAGCGTGACGCGACAGGCGGTCTGGCACAAAGGACGACTCCTGTGATCACCATTACCGAACACTACACGCCGATGTTCCGCCGTGGCTATCGCATGCAATTTGAAAAAACGCAGGACTGCCACGTGATTTTGTATCCGGAAGGGATGGCGAGACTTAACGACAGCGCGACGTTTATTTTGCAGCTGGTCGACGGCGAGCGGACGATTGCCAATATCATTGATGAACTGAATACACGCTTTCCGGATGCCGGTGGCGTGAATGATGACGTCAAAGATTTCTTCGCTCAGGCCCATGCACAAAAGTGGATTACCTTCCGTGAACCTGCTTAGACCTGCGGTCAAACCGCCGCTGTGGCTGCTGGCCGAGCTGACTTACCGCTGCCCGCTGCAATGTCCGTATTGCTCGAATCCGCTCGATTTCGCCAAACAGAAAAAAGAGCTGACCACAGCGCAGTGGCTCAAGGTGTTCGAAGAAGCACGCGAAATGGGCGCAGTGCAAATCGGTTTCTCCGGCGGCGAACCGCTGGTGCGTAAAGACCTGCCTGAGCTTATCCGTGCGGCGCGTGATCTGGGTTTCTACACCAACCTGATCACTTCCGGTATTGGGCTGACTGAGAAGAAAATCGATGCTTTTGCCCAGGCGGGTCTGGATCATATTCAGATCAGCTTTCAGGCCAGCGACGAAGAGCTGAACGCGGCTTTGGCCGGTAACGCAAAAGCGTTCCAGCAAAAACTGGCGATGGCCAAAGCGGTGAAAGCCCACGGTTATCCGATGGTGCTGAACTTCGTACTACACCGCCATAACATCGATCAGATCAACAAGATTATCGACCTGAGCATTGAGCTGGAAGCCGATGATGTCGAACTGGCAACCTGTCAGTTTTACGGCTGGGCGCAGCTCAATCGCGAAGGTCTACTGCCGACCCGCGAGCAGATTGCCCGCGCCGAAGACGTGGTGCATCAGTACCGTGAAAAAATGGTCGGAACCGGTAATCTCGCCAATCTGCTGTTTGTAACGCCGGATTATTACGAAGAACGTCCGAAAGGCTGCATGGGCGGCTGGGGTGCGATTTTCCTGAGCGTCACGCCGGAAGGCATGGCGCTGCCGTGCCACAGCGCGCGCCAGCTGCCGGTGGAATTCCCGTCGGTGCTGGAGAACACGTTGCAGGAAATCTGGTACGACTCGTTCGGTTTTAATAAATACCGCGGCTTCGACTGGATGCCGGAACCTTGCCGTTCGTGTTCTGAAAAAGAGAAAGACTTCGGCGGTTGCCGCTGTCAGGCCTTTATGTTGACCGGTAATGCCGACAACGCCGATCCGGTATGCTCCAAATCTGAACATCACGGCATGATCCTGGCCGCCCGCGAACAGGCCAACTGCACCAATATCCAGATCAACCAGCTACAGTTTCGCAACCGCGCGAACTCTCAGCTGATTTTCAAAGGCTGAAACGGCCATGCATTCGCTGACACTGGCGAACGGATTGCGGGTCAATGTTCTCCATGACCCGCAGGCACCCCGCGCTGCCGCACTCATTCATCTGAATGCCGGAAGTCATCATGAGCCGCCGGAATTTCCCGGTCTGGCGCATCTGTTCGAGCACGTGGTGTTTGCCGGAAGTCGTCGGTTTCAGGGGGATGAACGGCTAATGATGTGGGCGCAGGCCGAAGGGGCAAAACTCAACGCCTCTACGCACGCCACATCAACCGCATGGTTTTTCGACATGACACCGGCAAAGTTCGAAGCCGGTCTGGCACGGCTGGTGGATATGCTGGTGCAACCGCTGCTGGCGGAGGATTCGGTCCGGCAGGAAGTGGCGGTCGTCGATGCCGAATACAAAATGCTGACCGGTCACGCTGATTCACTTTGTGATGCGGCGGCGAGTCTGGCGTTCAGCGCCCCGGCGCAGCTGCACGATTTTCACATCGGCAACCGTGCCTCTTTCGGCGAAAATATTCCCGCACTGCAACAGGCGCTGACGCACTATCATCAGCAATGTTTCACCGCAAGCCATCTCACGCTGTGGCTGCAAGGCTCGCAGTCAGCCGATGAACTGACCACCCTGGCAGAATGTTATGGTAATGCATTTGCAACTGACCGCGGTTATCAGCCTGAACGCGCTCAGCCACTCATTCTTGAGCAGAACCGCCATTTTCAGCTGTGTCTTGAAGGTTCGCCACGGCTGCGCTTTTCATTCCCCGTGGCATATTGCCCCGCCCTGACGTTGTTGCGCCAGTTAGTGACGGACGAAGCGCCGGGCAGTTTGCTGGACACACTCCGGACGCTGGCGCTCGCCGATAATGTACGGGTTTCTCTGCCGTATACCTCCGCCAGTGACGCTATTCTCAGCATTGAATTTCTCGCCTGCGACACAACATCTGCTGTGCGCGCCCGCATCGAAACACTGTTCTGCCACTGGCTGCAACAGATCCGTGATTTAAGCACCGGACATCTGCGACATTATGCCGGACTCGCACAACGTGAGTTCTGCCGGTTATCGCCGCTGGATCAGCTGCGCGCGCGAACGCTGGATTTCCCGCCCGCCGCGCAAAATGGCTGGCAGACCTTGCTCGCTGAGTTGCACCCGCAAAACATGACACGGCTGTGGATTGCACCGGATGTTCAGGGACAAAACGTACACGCTCAGGGTTTCAGCCTGCCTGTTGATATCGCAGCGTGGCACCCATCAGGTGACAACGTCACATGCCTGACGTTTAATTTTTACCTTCCGCCCGCTGAAACGTCGTTCAAAACGGAGGAATGTATCCTGACAACCGGCGCGCCGCTGACTGCGTATCAGGCCTGTATCGCCCGCGCCAGCCTGCGCGCCCTTTCTGCACTATCCGCCCATCAGGGCGCTTCACTGGTGTTTACCTGTGTGCAGGGCAACGGAATATTGCAACTGGGCGGGCGGCAGGAATGGGCGACACGCACGCTCGCCACGGCATTTGCGCTGTTGCGTACGCCGTCTGCGGCCGCGCTGGCGCAGGGCGAGCGGCTGTTTGAGCAGGACCAACAGCTGCTTAAATCTGATATCGCAGTCCGAACGCTGCTGGCAAAACTGCCGGAAGTGATCAGCACGTCTGAGAAAAATATCCTGGAATTTCCGACGGCGGGTGACGATGCCGCTGTACTGATGTTCTGTCCGCTGGCGCAAAACACTGCCGGATGTCTGGCTGCGACGCAGATTCTGGCGTCCATTCTCGAACCGAAATTCTTCCAGCAATTTCGCGTCGAAAAGAACATCGGCTACGTGGTGAGCTGTCGTTTCCATCAGACCGCCCGCCAGTCCGGCATTTTGCTTGCATTACAGTCGCCGGTGTTTAACGCGGAAGATTTACTGGTGTATATCGATGCGTTTATCGCGGAAATTCCGGCAATCACTGGTGGTATCTCTGCGCTGGCACTGGAAGAAAAACGCTGCGCACTGCGGGAATCGCTGAGCGTGAAGCCTGCGGACAGGCTGGAATATGCGCGGCAGCAATGGCTTGATGAGTTTGCATTTACGCCGCAAATGAATAAGGCAGCGATTGACGCGACGACCACGAAGTCGCTGATGGATTTTGCCGAGGCAATGAGTGGCTCCGGGTCCCGGACTGGCTGTCGTTTCATCCTTAAAACGCTCTGACCGGACAGTAAACTCCCCGGTGAAGGGGAGATTTGCGTGCCCTCTTCGTCTACACTATCCACGAAGATGATGTTAAGGATAAACATGCAAAAAAACACTCACACGCAGCAAGACACTGCATTTAGCGCCTTGCTGAACCATTATAAAAAGGCGTCATTACGCACGAGCGGGATCTGGTTGCTGATCGCCAATCTTTGTTTTGTACTTTTCCTGTTTGGCCGCGACCAGTTCAGAGTTTTACTTGACCCTCATGCCAAAGTAACCTTCGCCAGTACGACTTTGGATGACCTTTCACTGACCTTCTTTGCATTTTTTATCATTAGTCTGCCGGCTTTACGCTTCATCCGTACCCGTCCTCCGGCTATGGCACTGGCGTTTCTGGTTGGCCTTTACTGGGCTACCGTTTTCCACTTTATGCTGGCCAATGACGCCCAGCAGCAACTGGTATTTCCGCTGTTTTGTATGCTGATTTTTACGGCACTGATTGCGCTCTATCCCACTACGCCGATCCTCTACAGCTTCGTTGCTCCGCTGTGGCTGTCGCTTTTTGTCCATCTGGTCTTTTTGCAGTCGGGCATTCCAATTTTACAGGTAGCAGCGATCCTGATTGCGACTGCGCTGTTTGAAACCGGGCGTATCATGCTGAACCGCTGGTTTGTGCTTTCTGTCCGCCGGGAATGCGATAACAAATTGCTGATGAGTAAACTGGATAATTTAGCGTATAACGATCCGCTGACCGGCGTGGCTAACCGCCGCCAGCTGGATAACCAGCTCGAAGAACTGATCACGCAGACCGACCTTCAGGGCGGAACGCTTTCACTGATCATGATTGACGTGGATTTTTTCAAAAAATACAACGACCATTATGGACATCAGGCCGGTGACAGCTGCCTTATCAGCATCGCAGACTGCTTCAAACAAGTGGTCCGCCAGCCAACGGACTTGATCGCACGCTACGGCGGCGAAGAGTTTGTCGTACTGTTGCCAAATGCCGTCACGAGCGACGCCGAAGTGGTGGCATCACGTATCAAGAAAAGTGTTGAAAAAGCCGCCATTCCACACGCGTTATCGCAGGTTTCAGAAACCGTAACGGTCAGTCAGGGCATCATGCAATGGGCGCCCGGAATGACGTCGCTGGAATTGCTCAAACGTGCAGACAGTGCCCTGTATCAGGCTAAACATGCAGGACGAAACGGGTATTGCGTGGGGGAATAAAAATTGTTCGGGCAGCGGCTTACAATTAACCCGCTGCCCGCAAAATTTTTCCCCCTTCCCTTTATCCCGCACGGCCCAACACCCAATTTTCCCTTCTGTGATCTACTTCCCTTTTCTTAATCATCAACAGATCTACCCTCTCACACCTTAATCATATCTATATGATTTTATTGTATTTATATAAATTATGAATCAACAATAAAATCGCTTTCGGATAAATGAATCCACCTGACAGTTAAAGGATTAACACTATGGCGGTTAACGGAACCCGCTTCACTTTTGCCGCAGGCAGCGTGTCACGCGAAACCTTTGCTGTGGTTAGTTTTCATCTTTCGCAGGCTTATTCCGAACTGTTTACCCTGAATATCACCCTCGCCAGCAGCGATCCGGCTATCGGCTTTGAGAAGATAGTGGATGAAATGGCGACCCTGACCCTCTGGCAGGGCGACGAAATAAAACGCCGTGTCCGAGGCATCGTGACGTTTTGTGAACAGGGTGATACCGGAAAACATCAGACACTGTATCGCCTCATCGTCCGGCCCTTCTTCTGGCGCAGCTCTCAGCGGCGCAACTGCCGCAGTTTTCAGAATCTCAACATTGAAGGAATTCTGGAACCTTTGCTCAGAGAAATGGGGATCTTTAAATATGAAACCCTGTTCCGTGCTGCGCACGACTGGCGTGAGTTTTGTGTGCAGTTTATGGAAAGTGATTATGAGTTTATTTCGCGACTGATGGCTGAAGAAGGGATCTTCTTTTTTGAGGAAGAATTCCTCAAGGCCAACGATCAAAAGCTGACGTTTGCCGATAACTGCACCACGACGACCAATATGGGCGCGTTGCCCTACAACCCGAACGCCGCATCTGAGGCAGCGACATATTGCATAAACCATTTTCGTCGCAGCGTGCAGATCCGCCCTTCTAAAGTGATCACTCAGGATTACACCTTCACCGCGCCCAACTGGCCGGCACAGTATCAGGATCGCCCGTCAAAGATGGCGTATCAGCACGCGGTTTACGACGTGTACGACTATCCGGGGCGCTTCAAAGATGAACAGCATGGTGAAGATTTTGCTAAATACCAGATTGAAGGCTGGCGCAATAACGCTGATTTTGTGGTCGGCAGCAGCAATTCTCCTCAGTTGCAGCCGAGTGTGAGCTTTAATCTGACTGACCATCCACGTGACGACCTGAATGCCCAATGGCAGGTGGTAGCTGTTGATATTTACGGTGACCAGCCGCAGGCGGTGATCGGTAATGAAGGCCAGGGTACGACTCTGCACACTGATTTTCAGGCTATCCCGTCCACGCAAACCTGGCGTCCGACGCCACTTCCCAAACCCCGCATCGACGGGCCACAAATCGCGATTGTCACCGGCCCGCCGGGAGAGGAAATCTTCTGCGATGAGCACGGGCGCGTGCGGGTGAAATTCGCCTGGGATCGTTACAACAAAGCAGACAGTTACAGCTCCTGCTGGATACGCGTTTCGCAGGCATGGGCGGGTACCGGCTTTGGTAATATCGCCATTCCGCGCGTGGGGCAGGAAGTGATTGTCGATTTCCTCAACGGCGACCCGGACCAGCCGATCATCACCGGGCGCACCTATCACGCCAGCAATCGTGCACCAGGCGATCTTCCGGGCACTAAAACACAGATGGCGATCCGCTCGCAAACCTATAAAGGCAGCGGCTACAACGAACTGCTGTTTGAAGATGCAACTCGTCAGGAACTCCTGTCGCTGCACGCGCAGAAAGATATGCAGGTGAAAGTACTGAACAGCAAAGACGTTCGGGTTAATTACGACCGGACGGTCAGCATTGGTCATGACGAATCACTGGTAGTGGCGAACGACAGAAAAATCACTGTTGAAGGTAAGCAGGACCACAAAACGACGAAAGATTTTGTGAGCCTGACAGAAGGCAATCAGCATCTTGAAGTTAAAGGCGATCTGGCCGAGAAGATTGCCGGTGCGTTAGGAATAAGCGTTAAAGGCGATATCGTCCTGCAAAGCAACAGCAAAATCAGTTTATGCGTGGGGAGTTCATTCATTGGGATCCACTCCGCAGGTGTGGATATCAAAGGCGTTAAGATCAATCTGAACAGCGGAGGAAGTCCGGGCGAGGTTATTTTGCCAATGCGCCCGATGATACTCAAAGCCGCTGCGGGCGAAGGCTCAGTTTTCGTCTCGCATTGCCCAATGGGGGATAAATAATATGGCCTCTCTGCGCTATGTGATCATAGAGGGTGCAGTGGAGAATGAACTGCTGCCCTTTCTGGCAGAACATACTCCGCCAAACTGTTGCTTATATTCTCCCCCTGTTCAGCCAGAAATTCTGGCACTGGCACCCTATCTGGTGCAGGTCACGGCGGAAGTTGAAGAGTGGCTGAAATTCAAAACGTCTCCGTGGGGCATCACGTTATATTCACAAGAAAATATCCACCCGCTCTTGCAGCATCTTCGCCACTATCTGTGGGCAAAAATTCCGGATCAGGATAAGCCCGCATTGATGCGTTTCTATGACCCAAGGATCATCTGGAGCCTGTTAACCGTCTTTACACCGCGACAACGCAGCGTTTTTATACATCCGATAGGCTTTGTTGAATAAATAGATTTTATGCTGGTCATTCATGAAACCGACCAATTCCCATTACGTAAAATCATGCAGTTATACAACATGCTGGGTCACGAAATCTGGAGGAGTAAGCGTTTTCCGCCAAAACAGGCATGGTCTAACAGCATGATTCCCTATTATTCAACAAAGCCCATCCGATAAGTAAAATAATGACGGACTTTGAAGGTATCCATCTGGAAGAGAGCTTTGAGTCAACCGCAGACCAGAATATAACGTCAGAAATAGGGATGCTGATAATAGACCCAATCCAGTACAAAAAACTAAACCGGCTTACGCAAATCAACTATACGAAAAGATTGGCAGATTATATTCAGGATTATTATATAGCAGAGAATATAAACCCAACGCCTGATAAGGAAACGCTCTACCATCGCGCTGAGGATTATCTCTTTTTTTGCCACTCATTCGAGATTATTGATACCCGCTCGGTTCGTGGCATCACTCTGCTTTTTCTAAAAAAAGGCATCGATGACAGCAATAATACACCTGAAGAATGGGAAGAAGTGTTGAGTGTTCAGGATCAGTCCATCTATTACCGGGTTGAAAAATTGTTATTAAAGGAACTGGGATATATCCCTGAGTAAGGAAACTAAAATCATGGCGTCACCCTCATCAACAGCAGGAAAAGCGTGTGCCGAATGTGGCATGCCAGAGCCCTGCCTTCATAAAATCGATGCTGACTTTCCCAAGCAAAATGAGAAGCATACCTGGCCGGTCGAAAATCCTGTCCAGTTCACCTTACTTGACGATGGAACAGGTGCGGAAGGAACGATCACTATTACCAGTAAATGCAGCAAAAGTGGTTGCCCTAAAGCTGAATTGAAAGAAAAAGAACA
>NZ_RAHH01000049.1 GCF_003602095.1 Rahnella woolbedingensis
TCTTTCTGACATTGTCAGACATAAAGGTGACATTTTAACTTTGGAACTGAGGGTGACATTTTAAACTGGGATAGACAACCATTTATTAATGGGTACTTTAAATATCATAGCTATATCAATAATGTTCAGTGACCACACCAGAAGTTACTGCTTAATCTTAAAGCGTTTAAAAAGACTTTCTGGGATAAAGTAAATGTCTCCACGAGCCCTAGAACAAGCAACATAAAGTTTATTTCTTGTTCCAGGTTTCATCGTTTCTAATTTGCCCGCTGTTAGAAGTTTCCAATGCATTGGACTCAGAATGATGCAGATATCTTGATAATGATCGAGCCCTTTACTTGCTCCCCAGTTCTGAGACAAACAGCCGTAGAGGGGCTTTGTTGAATAAATCAGATTTGAGGCGAGTTTCCCTGTAACAGCTCCGGCTCTCAGCCGATACGTACACTTTCTGGCATACCTGCCTTCGTCATTTTGTTCAGCGCACGCACCATGGCCAAAGCCTCTGCAACCTGACCATCGTAGTCACGCAACGTCAGCGAACCACCGAACAACTGCTTTACCCTGTACATCGCCGTTTCCGCTATCGACCGACGGTTGTAATCTGTTGTCCATTTCCACCGTGCATTGCTTCCGCTCAGCCGTTGATTCGCAACAGCACGATTGCGGTCTGCATACTCACCTGGCCAGTAGCCCGCTCCCTTTCGGGGAGGAATGAGCGCGCTGATTTTCTTGCGACGCAGTTCGTCATGACATCGCCGCGTATCGTAAGCACCGTCCGCCGCCGCTGACCTGATTTTTCGGTGGGTCTGCCGGATAAGCCCCGGGAAAGCCTCAGCGTCCGTGACGTTGTTCAGCGACAGGTCCGCGCAGATGACTTCATGCGTATTCGCATCAACAGCCAGATGCAGTTTTCGCCAGATACGACGGCGCTCTTTGCCGTGCTTTTTGACTTTCCACTCACCTTCACCGAAGACTTTTAACCCTGTGGAATCAATCACCAGATGCGCAATTTCACCCCGGGTGGGCGTTTTAAAACTGACGTTAACCGACTTTGCCCGCTTGCTGACACTGGTGTAATCCGGACAGCGAAGAGGAACGCCCATCATGGCAAAAATGGAATCAATAAAGCCCTGTGCGGCTCGCAGGGTCAGGCGGAATACACGTTTAACGACCAGGACGGTGGTGATGGCGAGGTCAGAATAGCGCTGAGGCCGTCCCCGCGATGTGTGTGTGGCGGGCTCATACCAGGCCTGAATAGCCTCGTCGTCAAGCCAGAAAGTGACGGAGCCGCGGTTGATGAGGGCTTTGTTGTAGTTACGCCAGTTGGTGACTTTAAACTTCTGCTTTGCCATGGGGCGGCCAGTGTTGCCGGATGATGCGTGATCTGATCCTTTAACTCAGCAAAAGTTCGATTTATTCAACAAAGCCATTACTAAAGCAAACCAGTGCATCCAACTGAGGCTTAGTTCTCCCTGCCCTGTGAGGGCGGGAGAACCCGGTAAAAAACGGCTTTCAAACCGTTGTTGAAAATATGACAGGCTGCTTTACTGTTGTTTAAAATCGAGTGTTCGACTCTCGGCCAGAGAGGCTCTCAGCGTTTTTGCCGCAAGACCATTGAATGCGTTATCACCAAAATTCACAGTGAGTATCGAGCCATCACTGAATGTGGTTTGTTGCACCTAGCCATCCTTATCTAGCCAGCTAAAACCTGTCAATGCTTTATCCCATAACGCCTGATGCAGAATGCGGAAACTGGCATCTGCTTTAATGATTTCCGGCAGCCGTTCCTTCAGTGTGCTTCGGCTGAGATTAAACAGCGGTGGCGTGTTTTACAGCTGGCTAAGCAATGAGCGCGTGGTTTTGACATCGCTGAATTTGAGATTATCAAATGTCCAGTAATGCGTTGCGATAACTGCATCATGAAAAACAGCCTGATACAGAGGGAGTCGATAGCGCGGGTCGAATATAACTGTGCGGTTGAGTGGTTTTACTTTAGCAGGGCTGAAAAAACGAGCCGTCTCACAATACAGCTCGTTTTCTTTTAACTCCTTTGCTGCCAATGTCCCCTATTTCAACGACGCTTTCACCAACTCCAGCAACTTTGCCATATCTTCAATGCGCGTCCTGCCGCTGTCAGCGTCGATGATCGAGCTATAGATATGTGGCATCACCTGCTCAACACCTGCCTCGAGGCAGGTTTCCAGAATGGGCTGGAAGTTGTCCAGATCAATACCGCCTGTCGGTTCAATCATCGTCATACCATTACGCACGCAACTTTCCGCCAGGGCTTTGAGTTCCGGCAGTGAGGCAAGTCCGCCCATTGGGAAAAATTTGGCCGCTTGACCGCCAAGATCCTGAATCATCCTCACGGCGGTATCACAAGAGACCACAGCTGGTTCACCCTGGCTGCTGCTTACCCCGGTGGAGATAATCACTCTGCCCGTGGTACCTGTTGGCGAGATCAGCGCGTTAATACGGGTGTTGGTGACACTCCGGGCAGCCAGTGCCCCGGCAGCAAATCCACAGCCAGTAAAGGTCTGGTTAACATGAGCCGGAGCTGTTGCCGCCGCAATCATTGCCGCTTTGTAAAATTGTTTCGCTGAGCCTGCACCCAGACCCACAGAAATGGCCGGTACCTGCTCCATCCAGCGTTTCACTTCCGTGACGCCCTGTTCCACGTTGTCAAACTGGGCGGAAATGATCCCCACAACGGCATGGCCTTCCGCTGCCTGGAAAATGTCGCAGGCATTGGCGATATCTTTCGCCAGTACGTTAAGGGCAACCCGTTGTTGATAAAAATTAATCTGCTGCATGTAGAGCTCCTGATGACTGTGAAATCTCCTGCAACCGCGAGATGATCAGTTCAAAGTCATCTTCTTTGAGTGCACGGGGATCGAAGCTGAAGACGCCCTGATGCAGGAAATAGTGACGGGTGTAAATAGCCACTTCTCCGCTACGTAACAGCGTTTCAACCTCCACGGCGTTCAGCCCTAACTGAGGCTGGCTGACGTTAACCCGAACGCGATAGATGGCGCGACCCGCTTCGTCTTGTTCAATCTCTGCCTGAAAACCGGCGATAGCGGAGATGCGTTGTGCGACAGCTTCGAGCTCCGGCAGTTGCTTTGTCCATTCCGGATGGTGGGACTGATAACGCTCCATTGCCATCACCAGGCCGACCATATTTTCTTTACCGATCTTCATGGCACGGGCAATACCATCGTGCTGTACTTTACAGTGCGCTATCCATTGACGCTGACCCGTGACAAA
Organism: Rahnella woolbedingensis; assembly: GCF_003602095.1. Lineage (GTDB taxonomy): Bacteria > Pseudomonadota > Gammaproteobacteria > Enterobacterales > Enterobacteriaceae > Rahnella > Rahnella woolbedingensis. The sequence continues at coordinate 3,268 of NZ_RAHH01000049.1, forward strand.
CCCGGATGTCGGAGCATCAAGTGCTTTTGCACCGCTGTAGACCACCATACTGGCGCCGGCCGCGACATAGCCGCGCAAATCTTCTTCTGCTGCGGCATCCACAATCAATGGCAGGTCGTGGTGACGGGCTATCTCGACAAAATCTTTTAGCGCCACCATCCCTTTTTGTACGCAGTGGTGAGACTTGACATAAAACAGGGCGGCCGTCTCCGGCCCGATGGCTTTTTCAAGCTGCCAGCGGTAGGAGAGATTGCTCTGACCCACTTCAACCACTTTGCCGCCCCCTAAGCGAATCGCGGTAGTGATGGGCGCGCCATAGTCGATATTGTGTCCGCGCAGCATTACTACCTGATTTGCCAGACCCTGACTGTCAGGGAGTTGGGCGACTAATTCAGGTTCACCTCGGGTGACGGCGGCAGCGACCGCAATAGCGATCCCTGCCGAGGCGCACGAGGTCACAAAGCTGTCTTCCGCGCCAGTATGCTGTGAAATCAGCACACCGACCCGGTTAACTAGGGCGTCGATCTCCACAAAAGTTGCGGCGGCTTCCGCGGTGGCCTGCATCACTTCTGCGGCCACTGAAGAGACGCCGAGAATGGTCATCTTGCCACTGGCATTAACAACACGCTTTAATCCCAATTTCTGATAGATATTCATTACCACTCCAGGCTTTACGGTTACAGAATGCCGGTTATTGAACAGACCACACTCAGCACCACAACCGACAGCAGGATAGTGGTATAACGCGGGCCTTTTTTGACCAGGAACAGATAGATTGAGAACACGGCCAGCAAGGGCAATAACCCAGGCACGATGGAATCGAGGATCTGCTGAACCACAATTTCAGAGCCTTGCAGCGCGCTGAATTTAAGCGGTGAGGTAATTTTCACGTAACTGGCCGAGAGTGCGCCCATCATAATCAGACCGAGCACGTTAGCGCCGTAGATCAACTCCTTGATCTTCCCTCCCTGCAACAGACTGATTATCGACTCTCGTCCGAGGGTGTAGCCTTTGTGTGTCAGACCGTAGCTGATAGCCAACGTAATCCCGGTATATAAAACCACCGGCATGATGCCACCCCATGCGCTGCCCTTAGCAGCAAACGGGATAAAGATGGCGATCAGCAGTGGCATGATGGCAGCCCAGACAACTGAGTCACCAATCCCCGCCAGTGGCCCCATCAGACCGGTTTTAATGCCGGTGATAGAGGAATCAGTTATCGGTTCGCCACGAGTTTTCTGCTCTTCCATCGCAATGGCGACACCCTGAATAACTGATCCGAAGGTTTGCTCACTGTTAAAGAAGTTCAGGTGACGCTTAAGGGCATCAATCTGTTCGTCTTTCTGTGGGTAAAGCTTTTTAATAATCGGCGTCATCGAGGCGCAGAAAATCAGGCTCTGCAGACGCTCATAAGAGTTAGACACCTCCGCACCCAGCCAGTAAAGGAACCAGGCTTTCGTAATATCGAATTTGGTCAGGGCATTTGTCTGGCGTGCGCGTTCAGCCAGTTCGTTTTCCATTGCGCCTTCCGTCGTGTTAAGTGCTGTGCTCATCGTTATGCTCCTTCACTTTTAGCCATGTTTTTAACCAGGAACGCAGCGCAGGTCCCGAAAATTGCCATCGCCATAATGTCGATCTTCAGATAAATCACCGCGAAATAACCGGCGATAAAGTAAGGCAACAGACTTTTCTTCCCGATAACCATAATGGTGATAGCAAAGCCCAGAGCCGGCAGGATGCCGCCCATAATTTCGAAAGAGTGGGTCAGCCAGTGCGGCATAAAGGCAAGGAACTTCTCAACGACACCCTGGCCGAAGAAGTTAGCGGCGAAGACCACTGGGAAACGGATGAGCAGCCCTAACAACGCCGGGTAAAGAAAGGCACACAGCATGATGCCGCGGGTATTCCCTTGTTCAGCATATTTGTCTGCCATATGCACCCAGGTAGCATTGAGGGTACGACGCAGCTGATCGACAAATACCCCGATCACACCAAACGGGATCGCTAGTGCGATGGCCAGATCCGGGTTCATTCCAGCTTTCACCGCGATAGGCAGTGCGATACAAGCGGCCAGCGCGGGATCTGAAGGTACGTTACCGCCTGGGGTGGAGGTGACACCGAGATAGACCAGTTGCATACCCGCACCGATGATCATTGCGGTCTTCATATCGCCCAGCAAAAAGCCCACAAACACGGCAATGGCGATAGGTTGCACTAACATACCTGACAGGGAGTAACCGAGTCGTAAACGAGCGAACCAGTAGTACAATCCCATGCAGATGGCAACGGTTAAGTTATCCATAGTGTTGCTCCTTAAATATCAGCGTGATTAGAACTTTTTCAGAACATCTTCCAGTGGTTGCGGTTTATCTTCCGGAATGGTCTGGAAGAAAACGTTGACGCCACGTTGCTGGAGATCGCGCAGGATAACCACATCAGCATCATCGAGCGTGATGTTCTGGAAGACGGCTTTGCGGTTTGGCCCGCCACCTAATCCACCGACCTGAATATTCTCGACATTAAAACCGTCAGCAACGGCTTGTTGTACTGATGCCAGATTTGGGAACAGCACTAACACGTTACCTTCACCCAGTTGGTTTTCATTCCAGGCTGTAGCAAAACTCTGGTTGCCATAGCAATCCACTTTGACATTCGGTGGTGCAGCCATGAGATAGATATTTTTCATAAACGGATCTGCCTCCAGCTCATCACTGACGACGGCAATGCGGTTAGCCTGTGACTGTCCTACCCATTTGGTGACCACTTGTCCGTGGATCAGACGGCTGTCAATTCTGCATAATACAATTCTGGCCATGGTGTTATTCCTCTGATGTAATTGATTTAATATGTTTAACAACGTCGATACAGCTCTTCTGGCCCAGCTCAACTAACTCATCAATGGAGTCAGCCAGCGTCCCCTGCTCGCGTAAATCGATAGCGGCTAATAAGAGGGTGGCGTTAAGACCTGAAACCACGCTAATTTGGTGATCGACACTGAGGCGAGCCGCGACGTTGGAGGTCGTACCGCCGATAAAGTCAGTCAGGATCACCGAACCATCTGGCATACCTGACACCTGCTGCTTCACTTTCTGGTAAAACTCGTCGAGAGTATCAACGGGCATCAGCGCAATATCAGACACGCCTTCCACCTCACCGACGACCATACGCACGCTCTCGCGTAGTTGCTGACCCCACCCGCCGTGGGTGAGTAGCAGAATTTCTGGTGATATAGACAAATGAACCTCCTGGTGTTCCCTGAAAATTGATGGATAAAGTGAGTCATACTCTTAACAGAGCAATACCCATGCCATCTTTGTGTCACGGAACCTGAAGGGGAGAGGGGGAGGCCAGCAAAGGCCCACAGCAGAAGGGTTAGCGGTAAAGCAGTTCGTAAATATAAAAATATTCGGCATCAGAAAGGCGGATGGAATATGCCTGTTCAATGGGCGAAAACGCCTGTTTGATGACAGAAAAGACCTGTTGGTCCAGATCCTGGTGTACCCCAAGGGCTATCTGTAACGGTTTGTGGCTTAAAACAATACGTTCGACCATGCAGCAACAGTGAATCAGAAAACGAAGTGTAACCTGGCGGGTCGGGTGGATATCCAGATTGCGGCAAATCACATGCAGCACACCTTCCATCTCCTGCAAAATGCGCTGTGGGTTGAGCACGGAGATATGGTTGATGATGCTCTCCAGCGTCAGGGCGCTGATAAAACGCATGGCACTGCGCTCCATCTCCAACTGACGATCGGCGTTGCTGAGATCCGGAGTCAACAGGCTGAAAACCAGTTCTGGCCCCTGCTCAGAGAAGAGCTCTTCAAGGGAGATAAACGGAATGTCCGGTAACCCTGGCTGGAAGGTGCCGACGATGCCCACCAGTCGCTCGTTGCCGCCAATCGCCACCCGCAGACGCTCCATGCTGCGGACTTCGTTATAGTCCACGACAATCAGCCGGGTATCTTCCGACATCAGGGTATCGAAACTATCTTCCAGCACTTTCTTTATTTTCACTGCAGTGCCCATGCCGGTAATACAGGAGATAACCAGCACTTTGCCTGTCTCCTCTTCATGCTGGTTGCACAGGTGATAAGGAATGCCCTTGCTCTTCATTAATGACATCAGTTGTGCGAATTCGCTGGTTTCGTAGGTCAGGTCGAGACCAATCTCCAGCAGCGAGGCCAGCGTGATGTTCTGGATCAGCAGCACCTCAATATGAAAAAGCTTGTTGACGGTGCTGGCGAAATGCACCAACGAGCCGATATCGACAATTAGTACCAGCCGCTGATAGCGCTTCTCCCGCACTTCACTGATCAGCAATTCCAGTGTGTCGTGTACGGACTGCTCGAAAGGCATATCGATGGCAGTAAACAGTTCACATTCCAGTACCCGGTTAACGTAGTTTGCCATGCTGCTGGCGGTGGTCGAGCCGTGGCCAATCAACATCACGCCGCAATCCGGGTTAACATCTTTGCGTTGACGGAAGCTGCGACACTCTTTAAGAAACAGGCACAGATAAACGATCTCAGTGGTCGGGCACTGAATATGGAAGATCTCGTTAATTTTCTGGCACAGTTTGGTGGCGTTGTCATATTCATCTTTACAGTAGTCGAGGATCAGACTGTTGGAGTAAAGATTGGGGATCAGCCCCTTTTGCACATAAGAGAGCAGTGCCAGAAAATGTTTCCGCAGATGGCTGACCATATTCTGTGGCAGCGGGAAGCCAAGTACTTGCTCAATACAGCCGGTCAGCAGAGTAATGCGCTGCTCAATCTGCCCACCGTAATAGCGCTCATCTGACCCGCCAGTATTTTGGCTGTATAGGCCGTACTCAAAAATAGTCCGCAGCTTGTTTCTGAGGATCGACAATGTCTCCTGCGGCGGGACATTGCTGTTGCGCAGGTTGACATATTCGCGGGTCAAATAGGTATAAAACAGATCGCTGTCCTGCTCGCTGCTAAGGGCGATGAGATGCTGCTTGAGCTGCGCAAACGGCAGAGAGTTAATGTCGATAAACTCATTTTGTCCAAACAGACCATCAACCAATAAACGGCTGCTGGCGCTGGCCGAGACGTGGCTTTCCGTCAGACGCTTATCGAGTACCAGCATGGGGTTCTGCAGCGGATTGCCCATTCCGCTGGCCCAGGCCTGGGCGCACAGGAACTGGATATCACTCTTGAGCTGGCCAATATTCCCCGCCAGTGGTTTTTCTAGTAAATAGAGCAACAGCCCTTTGTCCAGCCGGATAGTCCGGTCGATCTTGCGGCTTTCTAACTGGATAAAGCCTATGATTATCTCAACCTGTTCTTCCAGCGAGCGCTCGCGCAAGGCGGGAATGGTTATCGCCACCTGGATACGACGTAGGAAGGTACGTAACAGGGTTGAGTCCGGGCTTTCTGTGGTAGCGCAAATGAGCCTGACGCCGATGCTGCATGCCTTTTCACTGGATCCCAGTGGCCGGTATTCGCCTTTATCAAGGATAGAGAAAAGTTTTTCCTGTCCCTCATAGGGCAGGCGGTGCACTTCATCAAGCAGCAGAAAACCGCCATCGGCCTGCTCTATGAGGCCACGTTTGCTTTCGCTGGCCCCGGTAAATGCCCCCTGTTTATGGCCAAATAGATGGGATGAGAGCAACTCCGGATTATGGGAGTATTCCGCACAGTTAAAATAGATTAACGGGACAGTGCTTCTCTGCTGCTGGCTGGCAAACTGGTGCATAATTTCAGCGAAAAAGGTCTTACCCACGCCGGAAGGACCAGTGAGCAAAACGTGCAATCCACCAGGGTAGAGCACCGCCGCTTTCCCTTTTTCCACAGCCAGCTTCAGGCTGCGATCATACCCGATCAGGGCATGGAAAGGATCGTCACAAGCAGTTGATGCAGGTTCATTAACCGGTAGTAATTCAGCCAGTGTTTTTACCTCCAGCAAACTTTGGCTGCTCAAGGTGGTATCGAGCAGTTGTTCAGTCACTGCACGGTGTAAGAACAGCACGGGGCGGGATTTGATTTTAATCACCAGGCGTTCGGCACAGAGTTGATTTAACTCTTTGCTCACCGAATTACGGGCAAGACCGAGGTTAAATCCAATTGTTTCTGCGTTGAAACCGATAGTGTCAGTTAATGTTTCACGCTTTAGAGAGAGCGTGAGTCGTTTCAGCTCCTGACAAACTGCATCTTTACGTTTCATGAATACCTGTTTCGACTGTTTTACATCCTTCGCTGCAGAGGTTACTACTCGTCTACTAATAAATCAGTCATCGGGAGATGAATATTTCCCAAAACTTGACTAATTCCACAGAACGGAGTCATAAGTTATGATGTGTGAAGGGAGGACGTAAGTAATTTACTTTTATGCGGCATTTTTAAAAATTCCCTGAGCAATCGAACCAGCAAGTCACATTAATTATCTCTGGCCGCCACTGAATTTAACTTATGTCAATATCTTGGTATCTGTTGCATATTCCCTGACACAGGTTATCGAACTTGCCAATGATTAGTCCAGGGAGAATTCCAGCAAGGGCTTCACTTTAGCACCTTTGGTTGCTTGGTTGATCACTCTCAAAATGCAATCTAGTGACACGGAAAATATGCAATCACTACTTTGTTTTATTATAAACTTTGGATTTTCGCGGGTTTATTTGCAGTCATTAAACCATTCGCTATCCAGCATGCCGCAGTGGGTTTCTGAACGCATACTGCAGCAGATAAATAAGATCATAAATTACGAACCAGCGATCGGTATTATGGGAAAAACCGGGGGCGAGAAAGAGTAGCCTTTGCAATGCCCTGTGGCGGTCAAGTATTCAAAGCGTTGATCATGTTATAAAATCACTCTTTTTGCAGAGTGCATCTGATGGCTAAAGTTGACGTAAAATGCCCTTTTTGTGAGCAGACCGAATCCGTTAAAAAACATGGTCAGGGTAAAACCGGGCATCAGCGATAATGTTGCCAGTTATGCCGCCGTATTTTCCAGCTCGACTATACCTATCGTGCCTGTCAGCCCGGAATGAAAGAACAGATTGTCGATCTTGCAATGAACAATGCGGGCATTCGTGACACCGCCCGAGCGCTACATATCAGTATCAATGCCGTTGTTCGCACCTTGAAAAAAAACTCTCGCCGCGATGTGTAACTACACTCCCACTGGATAATCTCCAGATTCAGCTTATCTGCGAAGTTGATGAAATGTGGTAATTGGTTGGCAATAAGAAGCAACAGTGCTGGCTGTGGTATGCACGGGAGCCTCGTCTCAAACGCATTATTGCCCATGCTTTCGGGGGCCGGAGTAAAAAGACGCTGCGTAAATTATTGGGGTTACTGTCGGGCTTCAATGTTGCCTTCTGGTGTACAGATAACTTCAGCGCTTATGAAATGTTGCCGGGTAAAAATCACATCACAGGCAAACTTTACACGCAACGCATTGAGCGAGAAAACCTGAATCTTCGTAACCTGTTAAAACGACTCAATCGCAAGACTCTCGGGTACTCAAAATCAGCAGAAATGCACGATAAGGTAATCGGTACGTTCCTCGAGCGTGAGCATTACTGAAAATAACCGGATCTACATATTGAATACGTGACCTAAAATCCTTAGTGCTTAAGCTTCTTCATCATGACGACTGCCTTAGCATGGCCACCGCCTCAGTACCCGGCATCGAAAACTGTACCCGGTGGCGTGCCGCCACGTCCAGCGCAAATATCCGCGTATACACCTCGGTGGACTTCATGCTTTTGTGTCCCATCAGCCCCTGCAGCACCTTCAGCGGCACCCCGGAGTACAGCATGTGCATGGCGTAGCTGTGCCGCAACGTGTGCGGCGTGACCGGTACCGAAAACGTGACGCCGTCACCGGTGGCGCGGGCCACCGCGTCGTTCAACCAGGTGCGCACCGTGCGGTCGGTCACCTCCCAGATGCGCGCCGGCTCCATGCGGCCGGTGCGCTTGTTTTTGCGTTCGAGCGGAATGCGCAGCGTGGCGATCATGCTGTTGAGCCGATTGAGATAATGGTTATCTGACAGTGGGACCAGCCGGTGAGGGATCGTCTTTTTCGACGGTGCGCCCGGGCCGCGCGCGGCCTTTTCCTGCCGCTGCTTGAGCGTGGCCAGCGAAACGTAGGGGTACGGCGGTGACAGTGAAAAATCCGCCCGCGTCAGGGCAAGCCCCTCGTTAATGCGCGCGCCGGTATTCCATAGCGTATCAATGCAGGTCTGCTGGTACAAATCCGGGAGGTAGTGCAGCAACGCGCTAACCTCAACGGCCAGCAGATACTCCGGCATATCACCGTGCGTCTGGGCCATACGGCGCAGGGCCAGCGCGGCAGAATAGTCAATCGCGACATGCTGTGGCAAAGACTGTGAGTTAAAATCCTGTGGGATAAGCATCGTCATATCATTCATATCCGGTTTTTTTAGCGTCTTCAGTCGTGGGTCAACAACTACCAAAGCGGCTTATTCTTCAGGGTTCATAGCCCCAATCACTGCGCATTTCATTCAGCAGGCAGAGCAAATGCAGCAGGTGTGAATCCATGCAGTCCAGCTCATAGGAGGCCTTGCTCATCATCTCACCAAAGTGCCGCGTATTGATGTACGGCATTCCCGTCAGGCTGGGTTCTCCGGTCCGGTTCTGCGCGTATCGAAAGGCCGTCGCGCGTTCGTCTGCGTCAATAAAGGCTTTTACCACGGCGTCGAGGGTCGCGTAATTATCCCTGGGAAAGGTCTTATCAATGTCCATAACCAGCGACCTGGCCAGTGGCCAGAGCGTATTGAGGTTGTGATTGTCCGTTTTCTGTTTATAGCGCTCGGGACGCTCAACCAGATCGAGGGCGGTGCTGATGATCCTCTTCAGCATCAGCTCAACGTGGTGTCGGTACAGAAACACCATTGGGTACACCAGCGTATCCTGGTCGCAGCCGGTGGCGTCGACGTGCGCAATCAGCAACTTGGCTGCCTGCCTGTACCCTTCCGAATAGGCCCAGTGCTCGGGGTGGAAGCCGTTGATACAGGCGTTGTTGTGCCAGTCTTCGGCATAGGTAAACAACGGTTGCTTTGGTGATTTGGGCATATTCAGCCCGCCCCCTTTCTCACGATTAATTTCAGCAACAATTTCCTGCGCGATCGCGCAGAACTGCTCATGCTCGGTTTCCAGGTAGTGGTAATAGATGCGGGCATCGCGCTCGGTCAGCCCACGCGTGTTGCCGGTAAAATAGCCGCGCAGTACCTCTATGGCGTGGCGGTAGGTGGCCAGGTCATACGCCCAGTCCGGGAGCTCGCCGGCCGCGTCCATCTCCTGCTCAAACTCCGCGTACTTCTGCTCCAGGATATTCAGGCCAAGCTGTGTCGCGGCATGCACGTTACTTTCGTTCGTATGGGCGACCGCGTTGCGGATTTTCTCAAACTGATAGCCGAACCCTTCTTTTCCGGTGATCGATGCAAACATGCTTTTCTTCCTTTGACCATTGTGCCGGTGAACATTGAAAAAGGTGACGTTCAGTGATGGTATTCAGGTCTGATAAATGAAGGGGGGATAATAATCCAAGATATAGTCACTTAACTCACTGTCACCATGCTGAAAAATAGCCTGATAATTTTCACGAAACACAATTAGTGACGACCCCCATTGCACAGTTCCGAATTATTCCCCACAGGCCGTTTTCGGAAGTGTAGCACGGGTGATTGACGCCGACCAACCGCGTTCAGGCGTCTTACGCCCGCACTGAAAACACTCCGCTATACATTATATAGCGTTTTAAAAATAAATATTTCCCACATATACGAGTTTTGCGCAAAAAGCCGCCACCCTCTGTGCGAAGATCCGGTAATGCCAGAAAGCGGATCTTCGAAGAAAATATGAAAGAAATGAGATAAGTATTCATTGAAATGACATGATGTCATTTCAATGTGTGGTTTCTTTTCAATATTTGACATTACTTACAAAGAAGGCGTCTAATGATTGTGAGGCTAAAATAGCCTTCTCAATGACAGGAATAAAATGATGCTCAGTCAGCTAACGCTCCGCTTTCCCAAAAAACTCATCGAATCGCTGAAAAACCGTGCTGTCACGGAAAAGACCTCGGTCAACGCCCTGGCGGAGCGTTTTCTTGACGTCTCCCTGCAAACCAGCGCGCCGGATGACGACTGGCTGCAGCTGACCGCCCGGCCGGACGAGGCGGTGCAGCAGCTGTACCGCAAAGTTGTCCTCGGCGAAACCTTTGGCCGACAGGCCCTGCGCCGCGCCGAGCTGCGTTTTATGATGGACCTGGCCCACCAGGCCTATCGCCAGGCCGGCGCAAAGGAATTTGTCCGCTGGCCGGTGCTGGAAACGCTGCTGAACATCAGCTTTGAGCTGCTGGTCTGGCAGGCTGAGCAGGGCCTGCCGGTGGACGGCCACTACATTAAACGCACGTTTGAATTTGACTCGGAGAACTGGCAGGAAGAGGCCGCGCGCTTTATGCAGGGCGTGAGCCGCGCGGTAGACCCCGCCTATGCGGAGTTACTCCTGCGCCCGCTGGTGTCTGGCTGCTTTTCACTGAATGATTATCCTGACGACGTGCTGGCCCGCATCTTCACCCCGCCCCGCCTGCAGCAGGTTTTCCCGCTGCTGATGCGCACCCGGCAGTGGAGCTTTGAGCAACGCGAAACCTTTATCCGGGAAATGCGCCCGGCGGTGCGGGAAATGAAGGAAACCTTCACCGCCGGCGACCTGCGCTTCGACATCCGGATAGAGGGGCAGCGCGGTGATTTACCCGCCGCCGTCGGCGACGAGACGCCGCGGCTTTTTCTGGTTCTGACCGGCAGCAACTTTGTGATGCCGTTTGGCTGGGCGCAGTTTGCGGAGCTCTGCCGTCTCCTGAACGTTTACCGCACCACGCCGGAGGCCGTGCGCCGGTACAGCGAAGGTCCTCATATCACCCTGGCTCTGCCGGGGGCCGCGCACCAGGACGCGACCTTAGGTTTTGATGCGCTGCGGGTGTTTGTGCCGGCCGGGGCATTCGGCGAGCTGGTCCGGGAGCTGACGGCGCGGGTGGAGACGGGCGCCCTGGCCAGCGCCGTGGAGGCGTTACGCACGCTGTACGGCGATTTATAAAAAACCAAACGGCGTGAATGTCTGAAAGGTTCGCGCCGATGCTCCCTTAGCGGATCCCGCAGGGGCTATTTCGGCGACTCTCCGCGACCCACGTCGCGAAGCAGCTGGCACTTGCCATCGAGGGGTTAGGCCGGGACGGCAGCGCCGTGATCGGCACTGAGGGCGCCTGGGGCTCAGGGAAAACCAGCCTGCTCAACCTATTGCATTTCGAACTCGAGGCCGGGCGACCTGAGCGAACCTTTGTGCTGTCCGTGTCGCCCTGGCTGGAAGGTGGGAGTATGAGCCCCGTAGAGCCCCTTCTTTTACTGGCGTCATACAAGTACCAAGCTCCCTTTCTGAACGACTCGGAATACCTTTATCCTATTAAAGCTTTAGCTTTAGCCCTTATATCCGCCAACTCTACGGCGTTAACTGTGCCTTTTTTGGTGATTTTTCTTGCTCTCCAGTCAATACAAGTGACCTGGTCAGCCAGAGCTACGCCCTCGCGATTTCCCGTTATCTCCACTTCAAAGGGATATCCTTTAGCTTGTGTGGTACAGGGAACACAGAGCAAAAGCCCAACGGGGTTGTTATAGCTAAACGGGCTAAGAACGACCACTGGACGGTGCCCTCCTTGCTCATGGCCTTCGACGGGATCAAAGTCTAACCAAATCACATCCCCTGCATCCGGTACGAAACGAGAAACCATTTAGAGTAATTCCTTACCAACTGCAGGACCAAAATCAATTTTTTCGTGAAGATTAGCAGCGGTGATCTTCGATAACAGTGCATCTAAAGAATATTCTTTAGCTTTCACCGGGATCAGAATCAAACGCCCTTCTTCTACGCTTAACTCGAGTTGATCGTCAACACTTAGCGATGCTGCTTGCATCACGCTTACTGGGATCCGGATAGAGGGGCTATTGCCCCATTTTTTTAGCGTTACCGTCGTCATAATTACACCTCACTCTCAACGTAGTAACATTGTATATCATCTACATTGTAGATACAAAAAAATGACAACCAGAGGGCTTCACTCTGCGCGCAGCGTAAGAGGGGTCCGCTTGGAAAAGGGAAAATAACCGACGGTAAGGTCATTTATTAATCAAGTGGTTGTTAACTATTCCCCTGGTTGCAGGCTATAGCGTTTTGTGCCCGAAACTGACCGGTTTCGGTCCCCGTTAACCAATAACATATGGAAACTATACGCGAGGGAAGCATTTATGCCACGGCGACAGATACTGAGCAGTGAAGAGCAGGAGCGTTTGCTGGTTATTCCAGATGATGAAATTATTCTGACTCGAATGTGTTTTCTGAATGAACAGGATATTGCACTCATTAATAAACACCGACGGCCAGCAAATCGCCTGGGCTTTGCTGTATTACTGGCTTTGTTGAATAAATCGGATTTAGATAAAAGCTCCCCTCGTCGCTGACTCCCTCAGGTAAACCGTGGCTTTGTTGAATAATAGGGAATCATGCTGTTAGACCATGCCTATTTTGGCGGAAAATGCTTACTCCTCCAGATTTCGTGACCCAGCATGTTGTGTAACTGCATGATTTTACGTAATGGGAATTGGTCGGTTTCATGAATGACCAGCATAAAATCTATTTATTCAACAAAGCCTAAAAATGGGTGTAGGTGTGGCTGCAAATGCAGGCCTTTGCCTGAATAAGGGTAGCGGTAATTCGGGAGCTTTTGGAGGAGATTCCAACGCCAACAGTGTCAATGGACAATGTCATTGGTAAAATACTAAAATAGTATATACTACCCTGAGTTAGACATTACGTTAGGGTAGTATATTTCCAATTAAAATCTGATCCCATATAAAAATCATTTCATCACTAAGCTTAAAAAATTCATCGCAGAATGTAAAAGCACAGGATAAAATAGCCCGCCAGTGCGTTCCCTTATAAGACATAGCATCAATCCAGAAATGAAAATATTCAACTGTTGATGCATCTCGTAAGAATTGAAATGAATAAGGCAAAATAAAAGTGTTGTTATGAAATAACATATTATCGTTTCATTTTTGAACTTCAATTTTATTAGGCCGTAAACTAGCCCTCTAAAAAAAACCTCCTCATATAATGGAGCTATGAACAATAGAACTACAACGAGTGGAATTGTAACGTGAGAGTTTTCATATTGATTATTTGCACTAAAAATATAAGCTGAGGATGATTGAAAAAGGCTTAGAACGAATAAACTTATATATAAAGTTAAGTTCTCTTTTGATGCCAAAAATTTAAAATTAAAACCGGAGAAAATTTTAGAAAATTTCTTGTAAGAAAAAAAAGCGAGGGAGATCTGACCGACTAACATGACTACGATTGAGTCATCAAATCCAACTGAGAAAAAACGCATCAGTAAATATGGTAATATTGTAAAGGAAATATATGCAGCTATTGTAAACAAAAAGCACCATAGATTATCTTTTATATTTTTGACGCAAATTTGATCCGTCATAACAGACAATCCTATTTTATAAGAAGGGTCTAAACTAAATACATGGAAACAAAGAAACCGCTTGTCTTTATCGAATGTAAGCCACTTCTGAATGGCTTACATTTGTAAGCTATAACTCTAATAAATATTTTATCGCTGGCCGTTGCTTTTGTCTGCTATCCAAGCCCCAGTTTTCAACATAACACAGACAATGATCGGCTTTGTTGAATAAATCGAACTTTTGGCCGTAATCAGGATCAGATCACCACATTCCCGATCCTGTAGCGGTATCA
>NZ_RAHH01000050.1 GCF_003602095.1 Rahnella woolbedingensis
ATGGATTATGTCGGTCACTCTATAGGCCCGGTGCTCAATGACGGCTACACCGATGACCTGCAGCCGACGCTCAGCGGCCGCCTGCCGATGGGGGAGGGTCAGCTACTGCGGGTTTACTGCAATAATGTGGTGGTTGGCTATGCAGACATTGGAACAGAAGGTCACTGGACCTTCAAGCCGGCGACGCCGCTCGAGCCGGGCAAGGCCTATGACTTCCAGGTCTTCCTGTTAGATTCATCCGGCAATGAACTGCAGCCGTCTAACACCTATACCATTCACACCACCGAACTGAACCACGACGCCGCCCCGGATGCGCCGGTGATTACCGTAGTGCATGATTTTGCCGGTGACCATCAGGGACCGGTGGCGCAGGGCGGTAAAACCGATGACAGCCATCCTGATGTTTCGGGTACAGCAGGTGCCCATGACGTGGTGACGCTGTCCGTGACCTCACCTTCAGGTATCACGACGGTACTGGGCAGCGCGGTGGCTGACAGCAACGGCAACTGGGACTACCAGCTGACCACGGCGCAGAGCATTACGGCCACCCTGGGTGAGTGGACCTTCAGTGCAACGGCCACCAATACGGTCGGAACCAGCGACAGCAGCGCAGGCTACAGCGTGGAAACCGTGGGCAGCAATGCCGATGACATCACCCCACCGGATGCACCAACCATCTTCAGCGCTGCCGAAACCTACGATAACGGCCACCTCATCGGGGTGAAAAACGGCGCCACCATTGATGACAGCACGCCGTAACTGGTCGGTATTGCAGAAGCGGGAAGTATCGTGATGGTTTACGACGGCGCGGTTGTGATTGGCTCTGTTACTGCAGATTCAAAGGGTGTCTGGATCTGTGATGTTTCTCAGGCACTTGCTGACGGCAAACACTCCTTCACCGCTACCGCGACAGATGCAGCCGGTAATACCAGCGCTCACTCCGGTCACTTTGTGCTGGATGTTGAAACAGCGGACACCACCCCACCGGATGCACCGACCATTATTGATTTCTATGATGATGCCGGCGATTCTAAAGGCCATGATACCAACGGCGGCACGACGGACGACACCACGCCAACCCTGAACGGTCATGCTGAAGCCAACAGCATTGTGAAAGTGTACGAAGGCAGCACCCTGCTGGGGTCAACAACGGCCAAAGCAGACGGCAGCTGGAGTTACACCACGCCTGTGCGTGCAGACGGCAAGCATGACTTCACCGCGACGGCAACGGATGCAGCGGGCAATATCAGCGCACACTCCGGTCACTTTGTGATTATCACCGAAGCGCCTGACACCACCCCACCGGTTCAGCCGACCATCGATACCTTTCATGACGAAGCCGGTAATTTCTCCAGCGGTGCCACCTCTGATGACAGTACACCAACCCTTCAGGGTCACGCTGAGGCTAACAGTATTGTGAAAGTATACGAAGGCAGCACCCTGCTGGGCTCTACAACCGCACACAGCGACGGTACCTGGAGCTATACCACACCGGTGCGTGCAGACGGCAAACATGACTTCACCGCAACGGCCACAGATGCAGCCGGTAATATCAGTGCGCATTCCGGTGATTTTGTGGTGAATATTGATACTGCGCCACCGGGTGTATCTGGCTTTGAAGATTTTGAGGCATCTAGTGTGAACGGGGATTACTTCACCAGTCTGACGACAGACTCTGGCCTGAAAATTGAGTCAGCAGAAAGAGCAAGACATTATCTGGATACCGCCTTGACGCGTATAACTACAGGTAGTGGAGGAGAGTCAAATGGTTACATTGATAATGAGGATGACGGGTTGATTAAATTCACCCTACCGGGTATTGCGGATACAGTATCATTTTTTGGCTGGGGTCCCAGAAGTACGAGTATCCATGCCTATGATGAAAATGGGCATGAATTAGCAGTTACTGTTTCCTCGAGACCCTCAACAACAGCTGAGCAACATTCATATGTTATTTTTATGTATAAATACGACATCACCCCCGCTCCCGGGCAGCATATTGCTTCGTTTACCTCTGAAGGAAACCGTTGGATAGACGATGTTTCCTGGACCTCTGCAGGCACCTCTCATGCAGCCCAGCAAAGCGCCTTACTGACCACCCCGGACGCCGTGGACCATCACGACATTATGACTCTGGCGCAGATTGACGATTCGCATAAATCCACCGCTGCGGTCGATATCACTGACCATGTGCAGAATACCCTTCATCTGACCCTGAATGACATTCTCAGCGAAGCCCATCCGAATCTGTTTGTACAGGACGGCAAGCAACAGCTGGCTGTCACTGGCGATCAGGGTGATGTGGTTGAACTGAAAGTCGACGACCTGGCTCACAACACCTGGCAGGACAGCGGTGCAGTGACGGCAGGTGGCGTTCAGTACGAGGTGTATCAACATGCTGGCAGTGATGTCGAACTGCTGGTTCAGCACGGTCTGGAACTGCATCAGGTTTCATAATCCCTGACGTGCTCTGACCTTAATCCATCCCTGGCTCCGGCCGGGGATTTTTTTGCACTGTTGCAAAAGGCTCCCACATACGCGCGTGCGCTGTCACAACTGAAACGCGAGTGAAAGTGTCCGCCCGGTGTTGAACACCGGCAGATAAAATGCCGGAACATCCGTATGCATTTTTGTTTGCAACAGCGGCGGCGACGCAAACCCCATTCACGGTACGCGTCTTTTTTTCAGCGGGCCCCGGCTATCATTGACTCATTTGCTTTGCGAGGTGATCCAGCCGGACAACGACGTATTTCCCTGCTGTGTTGCCAGCGTGGCCGCACTGTTCCCTTGCTTATCCGAAAGGCTGAGATCAGCACCTTGTTTCAGCATGTAACTCAGGAACGCTCTGTGTCCAAAGAGGGCGGCATACATGCCCGCTGTCTGGCCAACCTCATTTTGCTGATTGATGTTCGTCCGGGGATCACTCAGGAGGACTTTTGCAGCATTAATGTCACCTTTATAGGCGGCGCCCATCAGCGCGCTTCTCCCATGGTTGTCGAGCAATGACGGATCCGCGCCTTGCGAGAGCAGATATTTAGCCGTGTCATATTGGCCATGATAGGTCGCTAATATCAGTAAGGTGTAACCGTGTTCGTCTCGTTGATTAATATCAAAACCGGAAGCCACAGCTTTTTTGAGGATGTTGACTTCTCCGTAGCGTGCCGCATCAATGACCCCGGGATTTAATGCCGCCATTGCTGAATGAACAAAAAAAAGAAAGCAAAAACAGGCGGCGCATTTAATTATCTTCATCGTTTTATCCTGCCTGCTTACACAGGCAGGCTCCGTCATTTAATCGGTTAGTTTTTCTGCCATTTTTTGAATCATTGCGACATCGTCTTTTGTATGTTCGGTAAGACGTTTTCCATAATCGGCATCGGCCCGATAAAAATAGCTCAGCATTGTCTGTCGTACCTGATCATTGTTAACTTGCATCAAGTCATTACCCAGATCTTCAATAAGATCATTTTGCTGTTGCGCAGTCATTGAACGGTAATAAACGCCGGCTTGCTCAAAATTATCCGTTTTTGCAATGATGGCTTGCTGCACCGAGCACTTCCAGTGCCGGGGTGGTTTTTTTGTACGCCGGATTATCTTGTACTGCATTGTCAGCTACTGAAGGCTGATAATTCACATCACCGGAGGTCATGCCCTGATGACCACTGCCGTCCTGGTTATAATTTCGCACCTCGACTTTAGGACGGTTAACAGGAATGTTTTGATAATTAGCCCCGAGGCGGTACATATGCGTATCCGCATAGGAGAAAAGCCTTCCCTGTAGCATTCTGTCTTCCGATGCTTCTATCCCCGGGATCAGGTTAGAGGGGTCGAATGCAACTTGCTCCGTTGTTTCGAAAAAATTATCGGGTACTTTATTCAGCGTAAGGGTGCCAATTTTTGTTTCCGGGACATCGAGCCACTCTTTGGTGTCATCCAGGGGGTTGAACCTGAAATTATTAAGTTGTGCGGGTTTAAGCGTTTTTATATATAAATCCCAGACCGGATATTTACCGGCATTAATGGTGGTATACAGATCGTTAGTCAGATTATTGAAATCTTTTGCCTGTTGTTCTTTCGCCTGTGCACCACTATAACCCGCAACGCCCTGACGACTTTTGAAATGGAATTTAACATAAGTGACTTCACCTTTATTGTTCACAAACTTAAAGGCATGTACGCCAAAGCCATCCATCTTCCGATAGGACGACGGGATACCCTGATAGGAAAAAATACGCGTCAGCATATGCGTGCTTTCAGGTTGATGACTGAAAAAGTCATAGTACCTGTTGGGGTCCTGCACATTAGTGACAGGGGAGGGCTTAAGCGAATGAATCATATCCGGGAACTTCATCGCATCGCGGATAAAAAATATGGGTTCACTTAATCCTACTAAATCCCAGTTGCCTTCAGAGGTATAAAATTTCATGGCGAAACCATGCGGATCGCGCAATTCTTCCGGTGACCCTTTCGGATGGATTACCGTTGAAAAGCGAACAAACACAGGTGTTGTGGTACCCGCACTAAACACCTTAGCCAACGTTAAGTTCGAGATGTTCTTTTCTGCTTTGAACTCGCCATAGGCTCCCGTACCGCGGGCATGCACAACCCGCTCCGGTATCCGCTCCCGGTCAAACCGCTGGAGTTTCTGCAGCAGATGGGCATCCTGCAGTAAAGTTGGGCCCGCTGGCCCGGCTGTTTGTGAATTTTGATTGTCGCCGACAGGGGCACCATTATCTTGTGTCATTTTATTATTGGTGGCCGCCGAAGAAAATTGTGGTGACATAAATAACAAAAAAGCTCCGGATAGAAAGATTTTATTCATTCCCTTCTCCTTAAATTATTTATTGATACTTGCATTGGATTCTCTGTTTTCATCATATTAATGAGGCAAGTAAAAATCACAGCCTTTAAATCATCCTGAAAAAACACTGCAATACTTTTTAAAAAATACAATCTCAAAGAATAAAAAAACCAGAGGGTCAGCCACCCACAGGTTTAAATTAAACCAAATGCAGAATAAACGTATAACTAAAGAGGATAGCCCTCACCTATTAATGGAATAGGTGAGGGAAGGGTGAATTAAGGCGATCGGGGACATTTAAGTGATAACGGTCACGATAGCAATATAAAACCTGCGTTTTTATTAAGATGACGTTAAGTTTTGGATTCGGTTTCAACCAGCGCTGAGTTTCACTTGCCGGGTTTCAAACTCTGTTATAGCTTTCTCATTCTGAAAAATACGAATGTAGTGATGGGGTTTAAAAATCACTACACTCGTAAAAATCAAAATTACTACATAACCAGGTGCAACTCTACCCCATGCTGGATAAGTAAATCGGTATGAGCATTAGCATTCTGATAAATGTCATAAGTAGTGCCACCTGATACGGTTTCACCTACATCATGCCAGTTATTAATATTCCCGACTTCAAAGTTAACGGTATCACCAGCATCACCTGTAATGGCGAGTTGCTGGTCGTTATCAAGAGTAAATATATTCCGGTGAGCATGATTAAAAACATCGCCCAGCGATATGTTAAGTGTGTCCTGCTCACCATTTTGAAGATTGATAGCAGACCCAAGATAAATTGTTTCATCCTGCCCGTTGATGATATTTCCTTCGGGCGCAGCAGCTGCTTCAATATCTATCACAAAAACCGCTGAATGAGGACTCGTATGACCATCATGATTTGTGGTTATGGTAAAGTCATGCGCACCCGTATCCAGTTCTGAGGTCGTGTAATTCCATGCACCTGAGGTGTCAGTGCTCACAGACCCGAGGAGGAGACTCCCGTCATAAATATTAATGAAGCTTTGCTGCGCTTCGTGACCAAATAATGTAGGCGTCATATCTTCCGACGTTGTACCACTATTATAATAGTGATGACTGTTTCCTGAGTCGTCTAAGTAATAGGAAATACCCGATACTTCAGGAGCAGAGCTGACAATGTTGATCACGAAATTTTCTGAATGCGCGCTAATATTACCTGCGCTATCCATTGCAGCGACCGTGAATGAATGTAATCCATCATTCTGATACGGTGTGGTGAAATCCCAACCCCCGGACTGGTCTGCAAGAGCAGAGCCCAGTAAATGGCTGCCATCATAAATCAGAACGATGCTTTTTGCCTCCGCCGTGCCGACCAGTGTTGGTGTCGTATCGTCAGTAGTATCGGCGTCATAACCATATCCCTTGCTTTTCCCTGCATCATCGTAGAACCAGTTGATATCAGGCGCATCCGGCGCTGTCGTATCCGGACTCTGTATGTTCAGAGTGAATCGGTTACTTGCCATGCTGCTGTGGCCTTCAGCATCCTGACTGGTAACAGAAAACGTATAGGTACCATCACTTTGAGCCCATGCTGATGAAGATGCGGGATCATAAGCCCAGTTCCCGTGGCCGTCAGCAAGCGTACTGCCCAACAAGTGGCCGTATCCGTCGCTCCAGACGGAAACAAGCACAATGCTGTCAACTTCCGCTGAGCCTTGTAAAACAGGTGTGACGTCATCAGTTGTGCTGTTGTTGACCAGCCTGCCTTTGGAATCGCCGAAATTATCAATAGCATTGTCAATGACAGGTATGACAGGTGAGGCTGAAGCCGGGATATCAATATTGATGGATAAAGGTGCTGAATGTTGACTGATATTACCTGCGGGATCTGTCGCCGTTGCTGTGAGCGAATGCCTGTCCTCGCTCAGCACCGGAGTCGTATAGCTCCAGCTGCCATGCGGGTCCGCCAGCGCAGAACCGATCAAATGGCTTCCATCATAAATTTTCACGATAGCATTCGCCTCAGCATGGCCCAGCAGCATGGGGGTAGTATCATCTGTCGTGTCGCCACTGAAGGTATAGCCAGTTTTATCTCCGAAATTATCATAGGCCCAGTTAATTTCTGGAGGATTTGGCGCAGTGGTATCTTCTTCGTTTTCATTTAATGGCTGAGAATAAGGACTTAGCAACGTTTGTTCTTGTGGTGCTGGCACAAATTCGCTTTCATTGATTGTGGCTGACAGAGGGAGGGGGCTATTTTTCTTCATCATATAATTACCTAATTTTAATTTACTCAAATGTATTGTGTAGGGTCAGTTGCATCAGCAATACTGAATTAACTCTCAGGCAGTTTATCTTTTATTACATTTGAATAAACGGAATAGTGTGATCTAAAAAACAGCCCACCAAATACTTAATTTAATTACAACTTATTTATAACATCACTTAAATCCAGCCCTTAAATAAATAATAAGCAGGGCTCGTGTAAGTTTTTACTGAGGCGTTGATGTGCGTGTTTTTAATTTAGGAATCAAGGGGTAATAATAACCTCTCTTAATAAACAGGATTTTTGAGAAGCATCCTTTAACGCCTGATCCCACGTTTCATTTTTTCTGCATTATCGTATTTTTTTACTTGCCTCTTTAGCGAAGATTCTCCCTGCGCGGCAACGGGTTGCCTGAATTATCCGGTATTACTATTCGGTTTTATTGAGCTTCTCTTTTTGCTGTTGTTTTAGATGGAGTGTTTTAATAAACATCATTTAAAACAGTGATGTAGCTTTCCAGGTGCTTTTGCTTTACCGTTATTTTAATTTCGGCATTACATTATTTTAAAAGTGATTAATCCCTGCTCCGCCAATCGTTAATACCCTCCTTACCAGCAGCACCTTGCTGCTCTCATCGAAAAGCCTCCCGGCTCTGTGCTTTATATTTTTCCGGGTGGTTAATTCTAAAACTCAACTTAAAGGTAGCGGATATTATGTCCAGCACGAAAAATAATAACCTGAATGCCGCCGTGGATGCGGGCATTGACAGTGGCTTACTCGCCAACATTGACTCCATTATGGATTATGTCGGTCACTCTATAGGCCCGGTGCTCAATGACGGCTACACCGATGACCTGCAGCCGACGCTCAGCGGTCGCCTGCCGATGGGGGAGGGTCAGCTACTGCGGGTTTACTGTAATAATGTGGTGGTTGGCTATGCAGACATCGGAACTGAAGGTCACTGGACCTTCAAGCCGGCGACGCCGCTTGAGCCGGGCAAAGCCTATGACTTCCAGGTCGTCCTGCTAGATTCGTCCGGCAATGAACTGCAGCCGTCTAACACCTATACCATTCACACCACCGAACTGAACCACGACGCCGCCGCGGATGCGCCGGTGATTACCGAAGTCTTCGACCACGCGGGCGACCATCAGGGGCCGGTGGCGCAGGGCGGTAAAACCGATGACAAACAGCCAACGGTTTCCGGTACCGCAGACGCGGGGGATGTGGTGACGGTGAAGGTGTATTCTGCCGTGCATAATCACACGTACACGCTGGGCAGTGTGGTGGCCGACGCCGACGGGCACTGGAGCTATAAGCTGCACGGCGGCCAGAATATCACTGCCACCCTGGGTGAGTGGACCTTTACGGCAACGGCCACCAACGTCCTGGGGACCAGCGACAGCAGCGCAGGCTACAGCGTGGAAACCGTGGCCAGCAATGCCGATGACAACACGCCTCCGGACACCACCCCACCTGATCAGCCGACCATCAATACCCTTCATGATGACGCCGGTAATTTCTCCAGCGGTGCTACCACTGATGACAGCACTCCAACCCTTCAGGGGCACGCTGAAGCGAACAGTATTGTGAAAGTGTACGAAGGCAGCACGCTGCTGGGCTCCACCACCGCACACAGCGATGGAACCTGGAGCTATACCACGCCAGCGCGCCCGGACGGGAAGCATGACTTCACCGCGACTGCGACCGATGCGGCGGGTAATACCAGTGCGCATTCTGCTGATTTTGTAATGAATGTGCTCACCGTGGATGCATCCGGGAGCGATGGCTTCGAGGGTGTAGGCTATGTCTATAGGACATTTGATACAGGTGCTGTCTGGCAAAGGGATTCTGGACTAAAAATAACAGTTGAAAATACAGGCAATGACAATGGCTCTCATATGCCCACTACCTATAATTCATCCAAGTTCACGACTGGCGTGCATGGACTCTCGCGTCTTGAGTTTGGTGAAGACACAAATTACGTCCATCTCTCTGTTGACTCCATATATCATCATGATTCTCAAATTGAGTACTATAATTTCGAAGGGGATTTGCTTGAAACCCAAAACATTGCTCAAACTATTATAAACCCCAACGGGTACTATTCCGAGTCCGACTATAGTTATGAAGCGCCAGCAGGTGAAAGTATTTCTTATGTATTAATACGTGCTGGTTCCTTTGCTACATCGGTTGATGAAATTGACTGGGGGAGCGAATCCCATACTTCTTCCCAGCAAAGTGCCCTGCTGACCAGCCATGACGCCGTGGACCATCACGACATTATGACCCTGGCGCAGGTGGACGATTCGCATAAATCAACCGCTGCGGTCGATATCACTGACCATGTGCAGAATACTCTCCACCTGACCCTGAACGATATTCTCAGCGAAGCCCATCCGAATCTGTTTGTGCAGGACGGCAGGCAGCAGCTGGCTGTCACCGGCGACCAGGGTGATGTGGTTGAACTGAAAGTCGACGACCTGGCTCACAACACCTGGCAGGATAGCGGTGCAGTGACGGCAGGTGGCATTCAGTATGAGGTGTATCAGCATGCAGGCAGTAACGTTGAACTGCTGGTACAGCACGGTCTGGAATTACATCAGGTTTCATAATCCCTGACGCGCTCTGACCTTAATCCATCCCTGGCTCCGGCCGGGGATTTTTTTGGGCACTGTTGCAAATAGCGCCGTATTTTTCACGTAGCTGTTAATCGTGTACAGATGAGTTAATGCGGTGGTTACCTTGAAGAACGGGGGGACTCTCTTTCTTTGTCTTTATTATGCCCATAAAAATGCCGGCCACTTTCGTGGCCGGCATTATGCTTTGGCTGATTAAATCAATCAGTCAGGTGTTACGCCATGGCGTGCAATTCCACACCATGTTGTACCAGCAACTCAGTGTCACTACCTGCTACAGAGTACACATCATATGCAACTCCGCCGCTAGTCACGTTACCTGTGTGCGCCAGGCTGCTGTCTGACACACCGGTCAGATCAACGTGATCGCCTGCATCACCCGTTACTGCAAACTGCTCTTTACCGTCAGCGATGAACGCATTATCAGCGCCCTGGCTTAACACGTCATCCAGCGACAGAGTCAGATGATTCTGTGGCGCGTCATGCGTGCTTGCCGTAGCGGTTGTTGCGTCATGCTCTGCCGGATGCGCTTGTGTTGCCAGCGCCATCAGTGCGACATCGGTATGTGCTGCTTCTGCCTGTGGAGCAGCCGCCGCCTCATACTGAGTCTCACCCCAGGTGATGTTATCCACACGGATAGTCCCCTGGCCAGTCTCTGGACCGACATCAATCTCTACATGATCGATCAATGTGCCAGCCGGTGCTTCGAAGCTAATGTTCTCTAAGGATCTTGTGTCATGAGGATCGGTAACGGGTACATCCATACTACCGACCTCATTACCGTTTACATCGAAGTAATGAACGACGGTTCCCGTTGCAGTCACTCCCGAAACATCAAAGCTGACCATATTCGTCTGGCCGCCAAAGTCCAGACGAGTCTGCGAAGTACCAGACAGCTCCATATCGACTTTGCCAAAGCTCTTCGGTGCGAATAAAGCTACACCCTTCGAACCAATTTCACTTTCGCTGCCCGTTGCCTCATACCCTGGTTTAAGAAGAGTGACTGACAGACCACCCAGACCTAATCCATCTTTGGCATCAGGGTTGTTGAACGGTGTATCGCTCAGTATATTCTTGATACCTTCAACATTTTCAAAGCTGGTACTGCCTTTAGCAATGACAGAAAAATCAACGGGTTCACTTGGAGCACTTCTTGAACCTGTATCCGGATCTACTACAACAGTATCAATGGAGTGACTACCTGTATCCAGTGGCGCATCCGGCGTGAAGTTCCACTTACCGTCTGGATCAACGGTGGTGGAACCAATGACGACACCATTATCACTGATGATAACGACGTCGCCCGGAGTCGCATCCCCTTCGATGACCGGAGTCGCATCATCTGTTGCGCCACCCGGAACAACAACACCTTGCTCATCGCCTTCATCGTCGCGAACATCGATACCAGTAGCAGCATCCGGCACATTCGTGGAGATAGTGAAGTCAAACGGTGGAGTCGAGCCACTTTCGTTGCCCGCTTTATCGGTTTCGGTCACGGTGATGTCGTACTGACCATC
Organism: Rahnella woolbedingensis; assembly: GCF_003602095.1. Classification (GTDB taxonomy): domain Bacteria; phylum Pseudomonadota; class Gammaproteobacteria; order Enterobacterales; family Enterobacteriaceae; genus Rahnella; species Rahnella woolbedingensis. The sequence goes on from NZ_RAHH01000050.1 coordinate 11,194, forward strand.
ATCCAGGGCCGCTGACGGGGTAAACGTCCATGAGCCATCCGCACCGACTACGGCAGTGCCGAGTACGTCGCTGCCATTGTAGATGGTGATGATGTCGCCATCAGTTTCACCGGTACCCTTGAAGACAGGGGCACTGTCATCAGTGGTGCCATCCTGGGCAATTGGACCTGTTTGTGCACCGACATTATCGTCGATCTCAGTCAGGGTCGGAGCACCTGGGGCGATGGTGTCGATAGTGAAGTCATACGCCGCAGACGGGTCACTGACGTTCCCGGCCGCATCGGCTTCGGTGACGGTGATGTCGTAGGTACCATCTGCCAGTGCAACTGGCGGAGTGAACGACCAGGTGCCATCCGCACCGACTACTGCGGAGCCGATAGCAGCGCCGTTGTTGTAGACAGTGATGATGTCGCCATCAGTTTCACCGGTACCGTTGATGACCGGGGTATTGTCACTGGTGAAGCCGTTCTGGGCCACATCAACATTCTGCTCACCGGCGTCATCCACCACGTCGGTGATGGTTGGCGCGACTGGCGCGATGGTGTCGACGGTGAAGTCATACGCGTTAGACGGAGCACTGACGTTACCGGCCGCATCGGTCTCGGTAACGGTAATGTCGTAATGCCCCTCGTCCAGCGCGTCCGGTGTGAACGACCAGGTGCCATCCGCGCCGACCACTGCGGAGCCGATTGCGGTACCGTTGTTGTAGACGGTGATGATGTCGCCATCAGCTTCACCGGTACCGTTGATGACTGGGGTATTGTCACTGGTGAAACCGTTCTGAGCCACATCTACCGGCTGCGCGGAAGAGTCATCCACCACGTCGGTGATAACCGGCGCCACTGGTGCGACGGTGTCGACGGTGAAGTCATACGCGTTAGACGGAGCACTTTCGTTACCGGCCGCATCGGTCTCGGTGACGGTAATGTCGTACTTGCCGTCGGCCAGGACGTCAGGAGTGAACGTCCAGGTGCCATCCGCACCGACCACTGCGGAACCGATAGCGGTACCGTTGTTGTAGACGGTGATGATGTCGCCTTCAGCTTCACCGGTACCCTGGATTTGCGGGGTATTGTCACTGGTGAGTCCGTTCTGGACCACATCAACAGGCTGCTCGGCAGAATCATCCACCACGTCGGTGATAACCGGCGCCACTGGTGCAACGGTGTCGATGGTGAAGTCATACGCGTTAGACGCTTCACTGACGTTACCGGCCGCATCGGTCTCGGTGACGGTGATGTCGTACTGACCATCAGCCAGCGCGTCAGGGGTAAACGTCCAGCTGCCATCGGCGCCGACCATTGCAGTGCCGAGTACTTCGCTGCCGTTGTAGACGGTGATGATATCGCCTTCAGCTTCACCGGTACCCTGGATTTGCGGGGTGGTGTCACTGGTGGAGCCGTTCTGGGCCACATCAATATTCTGCGTACCGGAATCATCAACCACGTCGGTGATAACCGGCGCCACTGGTGCAACGGTGTCGATAGTGAAGTCATACGCGTTTGACGGAGCACTGACATTGCCGGCCGCATCGGTCTCGGTGACGGTGATGTCGTACTGACCATCAGCCAGCGCGTCAGGGGTAAACGTCCAGCTGCCATCGGCGCCGACCATTGCAGTGCCGAGTACTTCGCTGCCGTTGTAGACGGTGATGATATCGCCATTAGCTTCACCGGTACCCTGGATTTGCGGGGTGGAGTCATTGGTGGAGCCGTTCTGAGCCACGTCAATATTCTGCGTACCGGAGTCATCTACCACGTCGGTGATAACCGGCGCCACTGGTGCGACGGTGTCGACGGTGAAGTCATACGCGTTAGACGGGGCACTGACGTTACCGGCCGCATCGGTCTCGGTCACGGTGATGTCGTAAGTCCCGTCGGCCAGCGCGTCCGGAGTAAACGTCCAGGTGCCATCGGCGCCGACTACTGCGGAGCCAATAGCGGCACCGTTGCTGTAGACAGTGATGATATCGCCTTCAGCCTCACCGGTCCCCTGGATTTGCGGGGTGGTGTCACTGGTGGAGCCGTTCGGAGCCACGTCAATATTCTGCTCATCATCCACCACGTCGGTGATGGTTGGCGCCACTGGTGCGATGGTATCGATGGTGAAATCAAACGGTAAAGACTTGTCACTCTCGGCACCCGCGGCGTTGGTAACGGTCAGCTCAATTTCGTGCGGACCTTCAGCCATTGGGCTAGATGGGGTGAAGTTCCATGCACCACCATCACCGACAATAGCAGAGCCGAGGACTTCTCCGTCACTGTAGATAGTGACGACTTCGCCTTTAGCAAGTGCCGGAGTGGTGCCCGAGAAGGTTGGCATGGTGTCATTGGTGACGCCGTCCTGAGGGATATCACCAATAATCGGTGCAATGTCATCGTACACGACCAGATTGTCCGGCGCGTTGATGTCGATTGGGTCTGGCACTGCGGTGTCAACCGTGAAGCCGATTGGTGCAGAAGAGTCGCTCTGTTTCCCATTACCATCTACAACGACGGTCGAGAAGCTATGATCGCCGTCATTGAGTGGGGTATCAGGTGTGAATGTCCAGTGGCCTTTATCATCAGCAACGACAGAACCAATGACTTCACCGTTGTCCGAAATGATTACAACGTCTTTAGCTTCCGCATCACCCTGATATGTTGGTGTGGAATCATCAGTCGTATCACCATTAAGGATTGGGCCAGTTTTTGGCTCAACATCATCGGTTAGCTGCTCATTTGTGGACGCATCAGGAGGGGCTGTCTTATAAGTAACAGTGACGATGTCACTGTTACTCTTGTTGCCTGCTGCATCAACAGAAGTTAACCAGTAGCTATAGGTGCCATCGCCTTTTTGTTCCATGTAGTCAGATGGAATACTCCAGGTACCATCGGCATTTGGCGTCAGATCAAGGCTTTGAATCGAATTATCAACACCCGTGAAGAACAGAGTTAACGAAGAACCCGGCTCAGATGTGCCTGAAATAACAACATTGCCATCATCTGTGATATTGCCATTGTCCAGGACGTTGCCTGTTACTTTACCTACATCGTCTTGAATATCTGTAATAACAGGTTTTTCACAAACGGTGTCCAGATTGACATCAAAATCAGCGGAGTGGGCGGACTCATCAGTGCCGTCTGTTGCTGTAACAGAGATATAGTGATCACCGTCGCCTGAAAGTGGGGTGTCTGGCGTGAATGACCAGTGACCAGAGCCATCTACCTGGGCAGAACCCAGCAGCGTTGAGCCATCGTAAATATTGACGATAGCGTCAGGATCTGCTGTGCCGCTGATAGTTGGCGTGGTGTCATCCGTAGGCTGGCCATCAGTCAGGTCGCCCGTTACAGTACCCGCATCATCATGAACACTTGTAATGACCGGTACTTGCTCATCAAAGCCCGTCGTGAAGACGAATGGCAGCGAGATAAACTTCGCGTCCGAACTTGAGTCCGTGAGAATTGCCACGATGGTGTATTGGGCATGATTTTCCAGACCTGACAAATCATATGACCAGGTGCCATCTTCTTGGACAATAGCAGTGCCAATGAACTGAGTGTTGGCATAGATGCTGACAGTCATCTCTTCGCCGCCAAACAGGGTACCCTGGATGACAGGATTCAGGTCGTCAGTAATGCCATTGTTAGCCACATCGCCCTGGTGGATACCGTTGGCATCGACCAGATGATCAATAAGAACTATACCATCATCACCCGTATTAGGCAGGTCTGCAGCGGCCTGGCCGTCAACAGTCTCAGAAATAGTGAACGGCATAGCAATGAAGAGAGCGCTAGTAGTGGAATCCTCTAACACCGCCTGGAAGATGTAGTTAGAACCATAGCTTAGCGCGCCTTCATCTGGCGTGAAGCTCCAGGTTCCGTCGTCACCGACAATGACCGTACCCAGTACCTGGGTGTTGGCATAAATGGTCAAAATCATTTCTTCTGCGCCAAAGGCTGTACCATGCAGCTCTGGAGTCAAATCGGCAGTGCCTTCGTGGTTGCCAATTTCTTTCGTCGAACCATCTGCTGAATCGTCCGTTGCGCCATCAGCAATAATGATGCCCGGTCCACCCGGCGTATACGGTGTATCCCCCGCATCAGCGAGCAGCGAGAGGGCTACCGGAGCGTGCTCAGTTTGTACCTGAGCCATGTCCAGTGCCTGAAGTTGGTTGTTGGAAGCAGGAATTGTCAGCAGGGCTGGTGAGTTGTAATACTCAGGAATAATTGCTGACGGGGCAGCAGAGTCATCAATATGAATGTGGAGCGCGTCATTATGGCGGCTCAGAGAAAGGCCTTCAGACAGCTGATTGCCTTCACCACCCTCAATGAGGTAATAGCCGGTTTGAATAGCGGGTACTGCAATAATGTCTTCGGCAGATGCGACAGCTTTCAGGTTAAATACCTGTGACTGGCCAGCTTCCTTCGTGGTAATTGTAAATCGACTCATAGAATATCCTTTATGATTTAGATGCCAGGCCCTGTAGGGCTGATGTATACAAATCTTACTTCAGCTGGTGAGATGCCTCCTTTTTCGATTTTCAACGTAAGCGGGTATTAGTGAAACGTGTTTCGCCATTGGCTACCTGTTGACCTGGCGTAACCGGAACATATTTCTAGCTTCTTTTAAAAATAAACCGTATTGGGTTACAGTTAAATGCCCAGGTAATTTTTCGCTCTGCGCGTAAAAAATATAAAAGCAAACAAACCCTTTTAATACATGATGTTACTGAATAATAATCCTATAT
>NZ_RAHH01000051.1 GCF_003602095.1 Rahnella woolbedingensis
TATTTCCAGCGTTTTTAGGCCGTTTGCAATTTGAGTTCCGGCAGGCCGAACGATTGAAAGTGCTTTCATCGGGTTCCCATCAGCTTAAGATAATCGATTGATTCTAAAACATGACACTCGATAAATCATATCCTCGCTAGAATGGTCGTTTTACTGAATGCTCAACTATTAAGGTCCGCTTCACGCCCTGAGACATTCGACAAGCTTTTATGGCTTCAGTAAGGGCGAGTGTCGCGCTTCGAGAGCCAGCAAATACTTCGCTTCGTCGTACTGGGTTCTGGTCTTCCAGCAGCGGTAAATGATCCTTATCCATTTGAAGGCAAGAGCACGGATTGCAGACTGATGAGATTTTCCCTTTTCTCGCAGTCCCTGATAATACAGCTTGGCCCAGTATGATGAGTTAACCGTTTTGGCAGCCCATTCTACAAAGGTCTGCCTGACGAACTTGGCACACTGCCATCTCCAGTGAACCCAGGATTTTTGGCCACTTCTTTCTGTCACCGGTGCAATACCTGCGTAGTTTTGAATTTCTTCAGCGCTATTAAACCGGTCGCGGTTATCACCAAGTGCAGCAAGCATTCGTGGGCCCATACACGGCCCCATGCCCGGAAGTGATTTGAACAGCCCCGCATCTGGCAACGTGTCAAACAGCGTTTCGATTCGTTCGTCATAGGTTTTGATGATTTCACTCACGACTTTAATTTGTGTCGCCAGTGCTGTTGCCATCAAAGCATTAGCCTCTATAACACTCGGGTCTGTCGTCAATGGGATCGCGTTATCAATACTCAAAACACGCTGCTCGGTAAGGGCCACTGCGCGACCACCTTTGGCATTCAGAAAGTTGCGGATCGTGTCGCGCCTGGCTCGTTTCAGTTGTTGCAGACTGGGCCACCGGATAATCAGCTCACACAACAGTAAACTACCCCGATGTGAGAACCACTCCAGTGGCTGAGGATAATACTGTTTAAGCGAGTTGATGAGCCGGTTCACAAAGCGGCGTTTGTCCTCAACCAGCAGTCGACGCTGCTCAACTAACTGTTGAAGTAATCGGATATCACCATTGTCGGGTTCTATGGCTTTTATCTTTTGGGGATAGCGTAGCATTAGCTCTAATGCTAACTCAGCATCCTGTGGATCATCCTTAGCACCGCTTGGCCAGAAGGGGTCCGCTTGGAAAAGGGAAAATATCCTACGGCAAGACTATTTATTAACCATCCGGTATCAAGTAACCACCTGAGTTGACGCTGCTGTGGCGTTTTTGCGTCCGAAACCGAACAATTACTATCTTAAATAGGGTTATGAACCCGTGCTTCAATGCAAAACATTATTTTTTTTGTGGTTATTCGTTTGCGGTCACATTTCCGGTAATCTATTGATAGGGATAGCTATGGGAAAGGAGCACCACGAGTAATGTTTAGATTAATAAGAGCATGGGATGCTGAGAGGGAACTCTTACCAGAAGACTTTCAGTACATCCTGACGCCGCGTGAGGCTTTTCGTCAGGCGCGAATTTTCTACGAACTCAGCAGCGATAATTATCCTCGTTCGCACCGGTTTTCTGCTCATGATGTCCCATGGCGAAAAAACGGGAATGTGACCTTTCTTTCTGCACCGACTAAACGGCGTTACGCGACTTACGTTGATGATGCTTATGATTTTACGCAAGACAACATTGATTCTGGTTGGATCATCGGAATAGATACTTCTGAACAATGGGATTACCACAACAATCCCTTCTTTTTCGATGAAGAAAGTAACTTAGTTTACGACTGCTTTATGGACCATTATCACGAATGGTTCGAAATGCACGTGAGAAACGCCTACGAAAAATGCCTCAACAACCATAACGGCAGGAAACCAGCGCCAACAGTGAAGCTAGCGCAGCATGGCGAGACGATAAACAGCAAGGCCGCAGGGCGTTTACTGGCGGCTGGTGGTCTTTATAACGGTAATGTTGAGGGATATCACCAGGCGGCAGAGCAGCTCGGCGGAGATGCGCTTGCTGGTTATGATCAGGTTATGGATAACAAAGGGCTGTTGATTGCAGGAGCGTCAGTTGCCGCAGGGCTGGGAATGGGAGGATTAGGGGCAGCAGGTGAGATCTCCGAGCTTAAGAACCTCCACGTATTAGGCAATGTTGAGGGCGAATATTCAGCAATAGCACCGGGGCCTCTTAGTGACCGATTTGCAGAAACATTCTCAGGTGGGGTTTATAAAGAGATCACACTATCTAGCGATACTATTTTTTATCGCGGAGGACAGGACGGCACTGAACTTGGCCGATTTTTTAGCTATGAAAAACCGCAAGGTGTTCTCCAATCCCGTATTGATAAAGCGATTCTCCCAGAATGGCCAGATGGTAGTAAATCCATTATTGATAGTTATTACGAGATCAAAATACCAGCGGGGACAAAAGTTTATGTTGGTGAAATAGGCTACCAAACAGACCTTTATTCTGGTGGGACTGAGCAAGTTGTCATTCCCGCACCATGGGAGATTCCTGGCGTAGAAACATTAGACTTCGGTGGATTGAAATGAGAAAAAAAATTAAAGAGTTATTGGCACAAATCACTTCATTGCTTTTGGATAACGACCAAAAAAAGTGGGCCGAACAGTTTGATTATTTCTACCAAAAACTTGATATCGATTACGACAACACCCTAATGGAGATCAAGCGTACTTTTGGAGGCGCAGGATCATTTAACGATGTGGTCTTACACAAAGATGGGAAAATGCTGATACGAGAAAACAGGGAATTGAGTGTTCTTCAAGATCAGCTCTACGATGCTTTGAAAAAAGAAATTATCAGCCATTAAACCAACAAATCCAATTTACCATAACCCCTGTTCACCGCACCGCTCCGGACGAGTTCGGCGCGAATGCGGCGTCAGCCCGGTAAAACCGGCAGTCAACTCCCCGGCAAACCGCGTATTCTGCGCCTGATAAATTTCACCCGACTGCATAGCCATGCAGCCAGGTGAATAGGCAGGGATTTAATGACAGAAATGAGCCGAAGCCGACAAAATTACCACTACAGAAATCGTAGTGGATCGTTCATCGATGCAAGGCATCGCGCCTCGGCTTCCTCAACAACGTTGCGCTGCGTAGCAGTCATGTCTTTCTCATGACTATCCTGGCAAGCTTTCGCCATCTGGTAATCTGTTTCGTTGTTCTTTGCGTAGAAATCCAGAATACACTGGATGACACTTTCACTGACGATGACGCTAATCATAAGCACCTCATGGCTATGTTAAGTGGAGAACTGTTCCCCTTTTCGAGCGTCCAGTCTGCCATCACGACGATCAGTGCTGTCATCCCAAAGTTGGTCCATCATAGCTTTTATGACGTTGAGAACGTTCTAGGGGTCAGTTTGGATATCGAAAATTATTGTACTATAAGGGCTTCCCCGGCATGTCAACGCCGGTTTTATGGTTTCTGTCTGCACTACAGTAAAAATAAAGGGGAGAGACTGCGGTACTATAAATGGCCATGATGAATCGTTATCGATTCGGGCCCTGATGAAAGACGCTCGTGAGGCTCTCGTTCGGTAAACGGATAAGTATATCCTGTACAATAATCAGATATACCTCACGGGGTCTAACCCTTTATCATCAACGAGTTGCAGGTCAGATGGTTATACTGCTGCTTCGTGCTTTAACTGGCCGAGTACAGTCTGAAATCATCACCGTAATGCAATGATGCCCAGCACAGCCTTGCGTTTTTGGCAGCGATGGCTACAACAGCCCGCCAGTATCCTCTTCGCTCAATTAACGAGCAAACCCAACGACTGAATGAGTCAGTCCTTTTTTCAGCGCCAATCAGAACCGAACGGGCACCCTGAACCAGTAGCGTTCGCAAATACGAATCGCCCGCTTTCGTTATCCTGCCAAGCTTTGATTTTCCGCCACTGCTGTACTGCGATGGCGTAAGTCCGAGCCAGGCTGCAAGTTGACGTCCATTCTTAAAATCATGCGCATTACCGATACTGGCGACCAGCGCACATGCCGTAGTGGGGCCAATCCCTTTCAGCTCCATCAACCTCTGACTGCGGTGATCAGCTTTGGCCATGCGAGACAGGATCCGGTCGTATTCAGCGATTTTATCTTCAATACGATTAATGTGTTCCAGTAAGTCATCAGCGCATTGCTGAACCTGAAGTGGCAAGGAGTTCTTTTGTTCAGACACTATGTGGCGCAGGGCATCTGTACTCTGTGGAGCGATGATGCCAAATTCAGATATTAAGCCTCTTAGTCGGTTATATGTTGCTGTTTTCTCTTCGATAAAACCTTGTCGGGTACGGTGAAGACATTGCATTGCTTGCTGGCTCTCATCCTTCACGGGCACAAAACGCATATGTGGGCGACGGACGGCTTCACAGATAGCCTGAGCATCAGCTGCATCATTTTTCCCTGATTTACCGGCCATGCGATAAGGAGAAACAAACTTTGCTGCCATCAGACGGGGTTCATGGCCATACTGCCGAAACAGTCTTGCCCAGTAATGCGCGCCGGAGCATGCTTCCATCCCGATAACACAAGGAGGTAAACCTGCAATCAGCTCTGGAAGAGCAGCACGCGATACTTTGGGTTTAACCAGAACAGTTCTGCCATTTTGGTCAACGCAGTGAACAGCGAACACATTTTTAGCAAGATCGATACCGACAGTAGTGATGGTCATAACGAATCCCTCCGGGGCTATGTTCACCCCATGATTGCACAATATTTAATCAGGTGCATGTCCAGGGGAAGTCCCTTCCATTCGGTAAGCCTGTTTTTGAACAGGCTTACCTATAGCGATAGGGTGTACTCCCGCGCTATACAGCGTTTTCAGGGGATTTTGTCTTAATCAGATAACCCAAATGCGATACAGCAAGAGCGACAACCTAAAAGTGACTGCAACTGACGCTAAATCAATCCTTTACTTAACTGGATTGGTTAAATAATGTGCTTAACGTACAAAAATTTACGATATCCAAACTGACCCCTTTTTCATTGATATACCCTTTATTTCTATAGATTTGTACGCCATCGATCCTGGATGGAAAATGGCGAAACCTGAATCAATAGTGTAGTTATCAACTATGAATTAATGTGTCAAAGAAAAATATATGCAGAAAAAAATCTATATAACCGTAACCGCTTCAACAGCGCCGAAGAAATTCAAAGTTATGTGGGCATTGCACCTGTAACCGAGCGGAGTGATCAGAAATCATGGGTACGCTGGAGCTGGCAGTGTGTGAAGTTTGAATCGCTACGAATAATCTAGACACTTCCGGTCAGCTGATGGACTGACCCCGCCCCGCTAGTCGATCCTGGCTTAGCTTTTATACGTCCGCAATTGGCACACAGCGGACTATCATGACTGTTTTTAGATGATGTACGAAAGCGTTCGGTTTAGGACACTGAAACGCAGTAGCCCCGTAGTTCGGGGGTAGGCAAGAGCATTCTGGTTGAAAAGTAGCCTTAGCGTGGTTTATTTTCCGTATTCCAAGCGGACCCCAAATTGGCCGACTGGGTCAGGGAGTTACTGTGCCGGAAAAGCAACTTTGTTGTGACCTGCGCACTGGCAAACAAGCTAGCCAGAATAGCCTAGACACTGACGACACGACAGCAAACTTACGAAGCATAACGAGAAATATACCAGTTTAAACAATCACTCATCTGGTTTTGCGGATACTGATTATTGATGATACAAACGGCCCACCGGTCTGTTGAGGAACGGCTTTGTTGAATAAATAGATTTTATGCTGGTCATTCATGAAACCGACCAATTCCCATTACGTAAAATCATGCAGTTACACAACATGCTGGGTCACGAAATCTGGAGGAGTAAGCATTTTCCGCCAAAACAGGCATGGTCTAACAGCATGATTCCCTATTATTCAACAAAGCCTTGAGGAACCTGTAAAACGGAAAGGCTCACTGAAGCCGTATAATTTCTGGAGATTCATCAGGCGCGGAACTCATCGAGGCGCGGGAATAAAAACCCATTCAGACGTCTGACGGATTCAAACAAGCCAAGTTATCGTCAAAATCGGTGTTGCAAAAATGGGAGTGACCATAGATTCCGAATTCCAAGCGGGCCCCTTACCGCCTTTCCGGTACGAAAAGCGGTGGCGCTGGGGCAGGTATCAGAAGGTAATCTGCACTTTCGAGGAGCGGGTTTTATCGGCGGCGGCAATCAACGCTTCTTCAATGGATTCCGGCGCATATTCTGCGCTGAGTAAAGGCAGCGGATTGACGCGACCGTCTTCCAGCCAGGCGACGGCGGTGGCAAATTCGTCGATAAAGCGGAAAGAACCCACCCAGGTGATCTCTTTGACCAGCATCGGCATGACCGGATATTCCACGCTGGCCGCGCCCATACCGACCTGTACGATGGTGCCGGAAGGGCGGGTGAAAGCGACGGTAGACTGGATGGCCGCCGGGCTGCCAGAGGCTTCGAACACTACGTCGAAATAGCCGCTGTTTTCCTGATAGTGGTCCGCGCTGCCTTGCTCCATCGGGTTGAATGTGGCACTGGCGCCCATTTCAACGGCCAGTTCGAGACAGCGGGCGCTGACGTCGGAAGCGACAATTTCCGCGGCCCCTGAGCTGCGGGCGGCTGCCAGGATCAGACAACCAATCGGCCCCGCGCCAATCACCAGTACTTTTTTACCAACCAGCGTTCCGGCGACATTCACCGCGTGGATAGCCACAGCCGTGGGTTCGGCAAAGGCCATCACCTTAGGTGGCACTTTGCTGTAGGCAAAGCACTGGGCTTTCGTCGCCACAACGTATTCAGAGAATCCGCCGTTGACGTGCGGATTGAACTGCGCGCTGCCCATAAAGCGCATGGTTTTGCACAGATTCTGTTTCCCTTCGAGACAAAATGCACAGTGATTGCACGGCTGCGAGGGATTGACCGCCACGCGCTGACCGGCGTGGAAACCTGAATCTGCAGGCGCTTTTTCTATCACGCCGACAAACTCGTGGCCGACCACCATCGGGTGTTTAAGCACAGACATCCCGGCGCGTCCGTGCTGATAATAGTGAATGTCAGAACCGCAGATGCCGCCGCAAACGACTTTCACCAGAATATCGCTGTCACTGTATTCCAGTTCGCGCTTTTCCACGCGCACGTCTTTTTCGCCATAAGCGAAACAGGCTTTACAGGCAATTTTGTGTTGAGTGCTCATTTCAATGCTCCGGTTATTTTCTGCTGATTTGAGTCAGCACGATGCTTATTGGGAATATCGGATTTCGGCGGCACGATCACTTCGATTTTGCCGACCAGGAAGGTGTAAGCCAGTAAACCCGCCAGCGCGACGGCGGCGATGTACCACATGGCGTACTGGAAATTGTTGGTGCGTTGCAGGATCACGCCGATGACAATCGGGCTGACGATGCCGGAAAGGTTGCCGCAGATATTCAGGCAGCCGCCCATCGTGCCGATAAAGTTACGTGGGATCACATCGCTCCACACCACCCAGCCGAGATTGGAAAAGGCGTTGGCGAAGAACGCGACGGATAAAATGGCAATGGCGACAGTCGGCTGATCTTCAAAGAAATTCACCAGACAAATCACCATCGTCAGACACAAACCGGCCATCACCGGCAGTTTGCGGGCCAGGGTGCGCGATTTGCCTTTTTTGAGCAGCATGTCGCTCAGCGTACCGCCGCACAGGACGCCCGCCATCGCCATCAGATACGGGAATGACGCGCCGATCCCGGCTTTGGTGATCGACAGATGCAGCCCTTTTTCCAGATAGACGATGAACCAGGTCAGGAAGAAATAAAGCGTGGAAGAGCAGGCGAACTGCGCGATGAACAATCCCCAGATAGTGCGTTGTTTGAGGAAATATTTAATGTCTTTCCAGCGTACTTTCTCGCTGACGCTGGCCTGGTTTGTGGAGCCGTAACCACCGCCTTCGCGGATGTAATTCAGTTCCTGCTGGTTGGTGCCGGTACTGTGCTGAGGGTCGCGGTATTTCATCAGCCAGTAGATGCCGAACAAAATGCCTGCGCCGCCGGAAAGATAGAACGACATTTCCCAGCCGTATTCCGCCACAACGTAGGAAAGCGCCGGGGTCAGCAACGCCAGGCCGATATACTGCGCGCTGGAGTAAATCGCCGTGGCGCGTGCGCGTTCATGGTCCGGAAACCAGGTGGCAATGATTTTGGTATTCGACGGAAACGACGGCGCTTCCGCGATGCCGATCAGTGCGCGGCAGCCGAGCAGCATCAGGAACGAGGCGGTGGCAGTTGTGAACAGATGGTGCGAGGAGAAACCCATCAGGAAAGTGAAAATGCTCCACAGAATAATGGCGCTGCCGTAGAGAATACGCGAGCCGATGCGGTCCAGCACATAGCCCACGGGGATCTGACTGGCAGCATAAAACCACGTAAACATTGAGAACAGCAGACCGAGCTGTGTGGCGCTCAGATCGAATTCGGACTGGATCTTACTGCCCGCGACGGCCAGATTCGCTCTGTCCATATAGTTAATTGCCGTCACAATGAACAACAGCGACAGGATAAAAAATCGCGACTTTGTTGCTTTCATTTGAGTGTCCTGGTCAGTTTTTTATTGGTTTGGTCATGCAGATGCAGGGTACTGCCCACGGCACAGGCTGCCGCGGGCAAAGTCTTTCAGAGTTCAGGCAGGCGCTTACAGCACTGCCAGCCAGCCGCCATCGACATAGATGATCTGGCCGTTGATGTAGTCGGAAGCGGACGAGGACAGGAACACGGCAGTGCCGATCAGTTCCTGCGGTTTACCCCAGCGTTTCGACGGGTTGCTGGCTTTTACCCAGCTGTCGAATTCCTTGTTATCGATAAGCGCGGCATTCATGTCGGTGAAAATGTAGCCGGGGCCGATGGCGTTGGACTGAATATTGAATTCTGCCCATTCGGCGGCCATCGAGCAGGTCAGCATCTTGATACCGCCTTTGGCGGCGGTATACGGCGCAACGGTGGGGCGCGCTGCCTGGCTGGTCAGCGAGCCGATGTTAATGATTTTGCCGCCGTTGCCACGGGCGATCATGCGTTTAGCCGCCGCCCGGGAGACGATAAAGGCGCTGGTGAGGTTGGTATCGATCACGCGCTGCCATTGTTCCAGCTCCAGTTCTACCATCGGTTTGCGATACTGGATCCCGGCGTTGTTGATCAGAATGTCCACCTGCAATCCCTGCGCTTCGAGGGCGGCGAAGGCACTTTCCACGGCATCTTCACGGGTGACATCAAAGGCAAAACCGTGCGCCTGATAACCCTGATTACGCAGTGACTGGACAGATTCCTGCAACAGTTCTTCGCGGATATCATTGAGGATCACGCCAGCCCCAGCCGCCGCCAGCCCCTGTGCGTAAGCAAAACCTAAACCGCGGGCAGAACCCGTCACTAACGCCGTTTTGCCGGTTAAATCAAATAATGCAGCAGACATGATAATTCCTCATCGTTGATATTTCTCAGGGCGTCATCAGATTCTCAACCTGTATGACATCATTCGTGCTTAAACTGATGCAAGGCTCTTTTTAAATCAATGCTGAGGTGAGTTATTTGCCATCTGTGTCACACAATTTCAGAGTGAAAAAACGCATTAATTAATTTAGTCTTTATAAAACAAATAAATAATTTTGTTCCGACAGATTGTATGATCGAGTGCACAAAATCTCTTCACCGGGCTTTGGCGGTTTGTTCAGGGGGTGATATAAACAAAATAACTTGTAGGACGACAGTTGAGTTGATAGATATAACTGCGCTAAGAGTTATTCATTCGCTGTGTGGCGAGCGCCACATCAGGATAAGACGTTATCGGGTCTGACATACATATTAAGGAGTTACTGTGAGTAATCTTAAAATCACCGCGGTGAAAACCATTCTGACGGCACCCGGAGGTATCGATCTCGCGGTGGTGAAAGTGGAAACCAACCAGCCGGGTTTATACGGATTAGGCTGCGCCACGTTTACCCAGCGTATTCATGCGGTGAAAACCGCCATTGATGAATACATGGAACCGTTTTTAATCGGTAAGGATCCGATGCGTATTGAAGATATCTGGCAGTCAGCCTGCGTCAGTGGTTACTGGCGTAGTGGCCCCATTATGAACAACGCGCTTTCCGGCGTGGACATGGCGCTGTGGGATATCAAAGGAAAGCTGGCCGGCATGCCGGTGTATGAACTGCTGGGCGGAAAATGCCGCGACGGTATTCCGCTGTATGTACACACGGACGGCGGCGATGAGTTTGAAGTGGAAGACAATATCCGTGCGCGCATGGAGGAGGGCTATCAGTATGTGCGCTGCCAGATGGGGATGTACGGCGGAGCAGGGACTGACGACATGAAGCTTATTGCCACCCGACTGGCACGTGCCAAAAATATTCAGCCTAAACGCTCGCCGCGCACCAGTACACCGGGGATTTATTTTGACCCGGAATCTTACGTTAAAAGCGTGCCGCGCCTGTTTGATCATCTGCGTAATAAACTCGGGTTTGGCATCGAATTTATCCACGACGTTCACGAACGCGTGCAGCCGATTGCGTCCGTTCAACTGGCGAAAACGCTCGAGCAATATCAGCTGTTTTATCTCGAGGATCCGGTTGCGCCGGAAAATATCGAATGGCTGAAAATGTTGCGTCAGCAGTCTTCCACACCGATTTCGATGGGCGAACTGTTTACCAACGTCAATGACTGGAAGCCGCTTATTACCAATAACCTGATCGACTATATCCGCTGTCACGTCAGTACCATCGGCGGCATCACGCCGGCGAAAAAACTGGCGACGCTCAGCGAACTGCACGGTGTGCGCACCGCGTGGCACGGGCCGGGCGATATTTCGCCGGTCGGTGTTTGTGCCAATTTGCACCTGGACATGAGCGTGACCAATTTCGGTATTCAGGAATATACGCCGGTGAACGATGCGCTGCGTGATGTGTTCCCGGGATGTGCGGAAATCGATCAGGGTTATGCCTATCTGAGCGACCGTCCAGGGCTGGGGATAGATATCGACGAGAAGAAAGCGGCACAGTATCCGTGCGTCGGCGGTATTCCTTCTTGGACGATGGCGCGGACACCTGATGGTACGGCGTCACGTCCGTAAAGTCCGGAAAGGTTCAGCGCCAGAGTGCAAATTCTGGCGCTGAGCATGGCGCTTATTTGGCGTCCGGCAGGGACTGTTTGAGCTTTTCGATGGCCGTCACGTTGTCGGACATCGCGTCATTGAGTACGGCAACCGCTGTTGAAGAGTCGCGGTTTTTGATCGCCATAAACACTTTGATGTGCGCTTCGACGCTTTCCAGCGTAATCCCCAGCGCACGGTTCAGTTCTTCCAGATAGTAGTAATAGATGTCTTTAATCGAATTCATCACGTTGTAGAACACTTTGTTCTGCGAGGCTTTGGCGATCGCCAGATGAAAGTCGAAGTCGGCCTGTGAGTACTTTTTGTAGTCATCTTTATTGACCAGCATACGGTTCAGCGCCTGTTCCAGCGCGGTGATGTCTTCCGCCGTGGCGTTGATGACCGCCAGCTCCATGCACTTAAATTCCACCGTCTGACGGAATACCATCATGTCGTGAAACTCTTCGCGGCTCAGGTGCATGATCGGCTGCTGTTCATTGAGCAGGGTTTGCTGACTGAGGTTCTGGCTGACAAAACTGCCTTTGCCCTGTTGCGTCACCACAATGCCGAGATCCCGCAACCGCTGCACCGCACTGCGGATGCTGACGCGGCTGACGTTAAACGATGCGGTCAGTTCCGCCTCCGAGGGGAGTTTGCTACCCGGCGGCCAGCTGCCATCGAGCAGCTTTTCCTTGATCTGATCGTAAACCGCATTCACCACATTGTGTTTTTGGATCGATTGAATACTCATCTTGTCCGTCGCCATAAGTTGTCCTACAACGGCCAGAGATATAGCACGTCAGGCGGCGGGTGTGAAGTTATCCCGCCGGTTTTTGCGGGCTTATGAGCCACTGCCCGCTAAAAAAGAATTTTGTGACGCAGATTTTACTCCGCCAGTCTGATGATTGCCTAGCGCATTTCAGTGGTGCATTTTTAAACATAAATGATGTCATACAAGTTGACGTATGACAGGTTGACTCGATCCACATTGGCGCTAAAAAACGACGCCAGAAGGCATTCTGGCAGGCAATACTAAAACTCAGAGAACCGACATATGAACCTCAATTTGCCTTAAAAACTGGCACCGCTGCGCTGGCGTTTATCACCTACAGTCTCGCGTATCTTGACCGTGCCAATTATGGGTTTGGTGCCGCCTCCGGGCTGGCGCAGGATTTAAATATTACGCCGGGCATTTCATCACTGCTTGGCGCCTTGTTCTTCCTAGGCTATTTCTTCTTTCAGGTGCCCTTCCAGCACGCAGACCAGGATCGCATGACGGCGGGCTGCTGAAAATCGGGTCAAATCCCGGCTACTCATCTTTCGGCCTTCTCGCGCCAGTTTCAGCAACCGGTTCTGGTGAATGGTACGATCTATACCTTCAGGTAATGCCAGCGATTCAATGCTACTGAGCCGATCAAGATGTTGCAGCACGTTTTTACCGTTTATTTTACCGGGAGGTTGAAGTAGCCATGCCAGACGGGAAGGTTGTTCACCCTCTGATATGAGCAGGCTGTCGAGTGCTGATTCATGCTGCTTTTCCAGTTGCGCAGTAAGTGCCGAAAATACGGCTCTGTCATCGAGCGTGACGACTTCGGCAAGGGTCCGTTCTATCACATCAACAGAAGGGAAAATAACATTATTGTTATGTAGCCAGCTGAGCATTTCTTCCGCCAGCATAAATCCTTTGTCAGTACGCATGGCATAGGGGTGAAGATGCCGGATACAGTCTTTTTGCAGTGACCGACAGAACGGAGATAATTTCAGGTAGCGATAAAGTTCAGTCAGATGTTCCCGGCGAGTTTGCTCTCTTGAGGCATATTCCGGCCATAGATCAGGTTGAAGCTTCAGCCGGGAAGCGATTCTGGATATGACGCCACTGTGAGGGATATTACTTTTGTCCGGAATAAATCCAGGTCCGCGCAGATAACAGAGTAATACAGCAAAGCCCAGGCGATTTGCTGGCCGTCGGTGTTTATTAATGAGTGCAATATCATGTTCATTCAGAAAACACATTCGTGTCAGAATAATTTCATCATCTGGAATAACCAGCAAGCGCTCCTGCTCTTCACTACTGAGTATTTGTCTCCGTGGCATAAATGCTTCCTCTGCATATAGTTATTCGAGTTATCGCTTTGCACTGACCGAAACCGTTCTGTTTCGGACAACATCCTCGCCCTGCGTACGAAAGTAAGCGAATTCATTTACGGCCACGTGGTCGTTTCGTGCTTGACCTAACGGACAGATATTGATCCTCATAAAACTAAATAACTATCAGAATAAAAAACCTCGCGGCGAAAGGTGATAATAACAATATTTACTTTACCATTGGTTACTATTCAAATGCATTGTGATATTTAGGTATAGTGAAGAACGCCACCATTGAAAACGACATTGCCAGAGGATCACAATAAATAGGCGACCGGTCATTTCGGTTTTCAGGGACATATGGGGGGTTTTGCGCTATGCGGCATAAAACCCAATCAGTGAGGGAAGAGTGAAAGCGGTCTGCAACATGTTCATAACAATACCAACGCTTTCTTCCGAGAATTCAAGCTCTTCGGTCAATTTTTCCGACTTATGCCCCAACAATTTTTGCGCAAACTCTTCAGGATGCCCTGTTGATGATTGATAGAGAGTATGTAGAATTACAAATGAATCTGTTTAATAACAATGGCTTGTTAGTTTTTTTTTGCATTTATCAGCGTGGCTCATACTGGGACATACTTATTATATTTAACAAACCACTTGATTAGTGTGGTTAAATTCGATAACTATAATTTTCTTTACAGTTGCCTTATAAAACATCAATTACTTCATTAAAAGGAACTATTCATGAAAGTTATCGACTCATCATTACTCGACTTAGTATCAGGCAGTAGCTCAGGTAATGACAGCTCTTCTCGGACACAAAATACGAGCGCCCGAAATTCAGGACGCGATGCTGCTACCTATGCAGGCGCGGCTGCGGGTAGTGCAATTGGAGCCTTGGATGGTGGTCCTTTAGGAGCCCTTATTGGTGGTATATTTGGTACAATTGCTGGCGGTCAAAGTTATGATTCTGCTATGGCGGCGGTAGATAAATATGGTAATAATGGCAACGGTAGTGGTGCGTTTGGTGGAGATAGTAATAGTAATAGTAATAGTGTAAATGGCCAATGCCACTGGTAAATACGTATAAGAGGTTCTTTGAACCTCTTATTAAAGAGGTGACAAATGTTTAAATATTTTAAAATATTCATACTTTTCTTCATTATTTTATTTTTAGGAAATGTTTTTTTAAAACCAACCTCTCTACTAACATAATAAAGTCAAGCTTGTTTTCATTAGCAACTGTGCTTGCCATTTTTCTATTCACTAGCCAATGGTGGAAAAAAAACATTCTAAGGTTAAAAAGGTAATTAAATTTTAGCCTAGTATTTATAGATGATTAAAATTAAATTATCGCACATGAATCACAGTGGATTTTATGATTTTTAATTGACGATAATTATTTTCAGGAATAGTGCATTCTAAACAAAAATG
>NZ_RAHH01000052.1 GCF_003602095.1 Rahnella woolbedingensis
GGAAAATGCTTACTCCTCCAGATTTCGTGACCCAGCATGTTGTGTAACTGCATGATTTTACGTAATGGGAATTGGTCTGTTTCATGAATGACCAGCATAAAATCTATTTATTCAACAAAGCCTCGTCCTTGCTGAAGCCATAAAAGCTTGTCGAATGTCTCAGGGCGTGAGGCGGACGTTTTATAAGCTACCGCATGGCGTATTGTGTAGCACTAACAGTCAGAAAAATTAATAAGCCGCCAGCAGGGGGCTAGAGGCAGACAATACATTTAGCTGTATTCCATAACATTAAACCCTTCGTCAGGCGTTGGTGCTGAGAAATAACTCGTTATGACCTCAAATTGTTTGTCTGTAACTGCAAAATCGTGCGTACCTTCTTTAATACGGGCGCGTAAGGGTCTTTACATATCTCATCGGACATTCTCAGATAATGCAGGC
The DNA here is from genome assembly GCF_003602095.1 of Rahnella woolbedingensis. GTDB lineage: Bacteria > Pseudomonadota > Gammaproteobacteria > Enterobacterales > Enterobacteriaceae > Rahnella > Rahnella woolbedingensis. The sequence continues at coordinate 439 of NZ_RAHH01000052.1, forward strand.
AATGACTGGTGCCTGATTCCTTAATGATACTCATCATCCATTCACGATTTTACTGATAAACCAGCTTTGAGTAATGACACCTCGTGGGACTTCATGCCGAGCAGCTCCCTGAATGTGGCAGCATTATGTGCCTTCAGCGATTTGATCATTCTGCTGCCGGAACTGATCGGGCGTAAAGTGGAACCGCTTTTACCGGTGAAAAACTTATCGTTACCTGTCGAAATGCAGATGAATTTTGAATGCTACGTTCACAACCATCATTCCTTCGCTAAAAATGATAGCTTCCGGCAGTTAGTGGCGGAAATCCAGAAAGTGACCGCTCCTCAGGATTGAGGTTTTATCGCGCCCCATGTGTCACCGGCACGCAATGAGACTGCCGGTGTGATGCCTCCATAATCGTTAATGGACTTCCAGCTTATCGGGCATGCGGCATTTTTTTGCTGGCACCAGGCGGTTTCGCGCTTGCTAAAGGGGGCGACCATTCCGGCATTGCGTATCGGATGGCCGTTAATCTGTACATCAAACAAGGTGACGTAATAGGGTGTCGGGTTTTCGATAATCAGCCGTTTAGCGGTTCGTTTCCAGCGCAGCTTCTGATAAGCCTCTTTGACATTTCCCTTCAGTGAGGCCGGACGATACAGTAGTTTCAGCTGTGAACGCACGGCGATTTGTACGCTGTTGCCGGACATTTTACCGGAGGGAATAGACGCGATAGTCAGGGTAAACAAACTTTCCCGGTCCTGCGGCAGGTCATCCTGCAAGTTGATAATGCGCACCGCACTTTCCCTTCCGCCTTTCAGGACAAACAGGGGTGGCGTGATGATAAACGGCGATTTTTCATTTGATTTGACCGTGCCGGGCCACACCCCGCCTGAGCTGACCAGGCTTTTTATCAGCCACGGAAAATCGCTGTTGTTACGTAATGACAGCGAAACACCAGATTGTTTCCCACTCTTATTTTCCCCATAGACAACGCGGGTTCCGCCAATCACCACGCCCGCCTGCACGGCAGAACTGACGCAAAGTAACGCCAGGAGCAACAGACATACACTACGCATAATTGAGCACAAATGTCGTTGCGGCGTTGGCTTCTCCGGCGGAAACCACATCGCCGTTGGCAAGATAACGGGCATAAAAATTCAACGTGACGGTAGCTTCATGAGGCACCAAATCTGTGCCTGCCTCAGTCTGCATCATCCGGATCTGATTTTTGTTGCTGTCATAGAGCGCGATACCCATTCCGGTGGCGCTGCCTGCTTCCTGCGTCAGGGTCAGCAGAGCAGGGTCATGGCTGTCCGGCGTGCCGGTGAACGTCACGCTGACATGGCTGGCGGTGGAGCCGCATTTCTCCAGATGCAGTGAAAACGGCTCATAGCGCGTGCCGTCGCCGGGACGGGCAAACTGCTTGCTGGCAACGCTGCCAAGACTGACCAGAATCTGTGTCGAGTCTGCCGAAACGGTGCAGGTTTTATCTACGATTTTTCCGCTGATGTTGATTTCCCCGTCGTGAGCTAACGCATTTCCAGCCCACAGCGTCATTGCCATCAGCACGGCTATGCGTGTCGGTTGTTTATCTTTCATCGAAATCTTCTTATTGGTATTGCAGGTCGAAATACATCACTGCCGTGGCGTTACCCGCAGTCACGACGTCCTGTGTGGATTTGTAGCGCAGATAAAATGAGAGCGTGTTGTCGCCCGGAACCAGTGTGTAAGTGGGGGGCGAAGCGCTGTTTAAGTCGAGCGACTGCTGGGTATCGTTGAGGATTTGCACCGCGATGCCGCTGGCCATTGCGCCTGCGCCGCCGGTGTCACTCAGCGCCAGCAAGGCAGGATCTGCCGCATCGCTGGTGCCGGTAAAACTCAGCACCGCGCCGGTCGCTGCCGAACCGCAATCTTTCAGGATGATATCAAAACCTTTTGGCCTGCTGACGCTGCCCGATGTAGCAAAATCGTAAACTGAGAACTCGCCGATTTCGACGGTCTGTTTCTGGCTGCTGCTGTCGACTTCACAGGTTCGCGACAAAATGGTGCCGGTCAGTTGCAGGTTGTAGCCGTCGGCCAGCGCCGGAGCAGAGGCCAGTACCAGCAGCGTGCCTAACAGCAACGGATAACCGCGTAAAATCTTCATGTTTGACGTCCTCATGCAAAGTCGACTCGCAAATAGGCCAGCGTAGTGAAGGTGCCTTCGGCCGGTGCATTGCCGGTGGTTCCCACCGGATAGGCGTGCAAGGTAACATTGGATTTAAAACTGTCGTCTAAATCGAATGAAATATGGCTGTTCACGTCATTAGGGATCAGCGGATCACCGGTTTCGTTAGTGATAACCACGCCGACATCGCTGTTATCGGATTGCAGGGCTTCAGTGACACCGGTGGACGCCGTCCCTTGTATACGCAGGGTGAGATTCGCAGCGGCATCAATGCCATTACACTGAATGGGAACAACAAAGGTTTTCTCGGTGTAATTATTGGGCTTCTGGCCTTTTGTTTTAAAGTCTTCAGAATAAAGCGTACCCAGATTCACCACTAATTGTGTGCCTGCGTTCACGGTGCAATTCTGCGGTGCCACCACATTACCGGTGAAGCTGTATGTATAAGCCGCATTAGCTGGCGTGCAGGCTACGCCGGTTTTGCCCGACGTAATACATTCCTGAGCAATCACCTGCTGCGGAAGAAGTACTTGACCGGTAAAAGGATGGGTAATTTTAAGGCTGAGTCTGCCGGCTCCCCCGGTGGGTATTCCGCCAATGGTGTTTTGCTTGTTGCAGTAGGAGCCTGATTTAGATCCAGTACTGGCATCCTGATAAGGAATGTCTAAATAAGATCCATTGATGTTGATGGAGATTTTGGCATCCATATAATTATCAATGGTATACCAGCCGTCACCGTTCTCTGGCGCATTCATCGATGCGGAAAAGTACAGTTTTGCCGAGGAAGAACAATCGCACCATAATTTGGCACTGCCGGTCATATTAAAGGAGGCAATATTATTTTTGATTACACCGCTGACATTGTCGGTGTCGGATATCAGCATATTACCAAAGTCATGGTTCCAGGAATTACTGTCTTTGGCAGCAGAACGATAGCATTGAAGAGTCGCCGCATTTGCCGCGTAAGCTGAAAGCAACAGACCTGTCATTATGGCAAGACAGCATCCCAGCCTTTTAGTTATCGACATTTCATTTCCCCTGCTTTAATAAATGAGACCCTATTCATCATCCACAGGCTCTCGTGAGTTTAGTGATCGCATGGCTGGCGGCGTCTGGCACGAGAGAATATTGCGCCACGCATTGCTGCGAGGCGGCTTTACCCCAGCTGACGGTAAGTTTTCCGCGATCCGCCAGCCCGGACAGATAAACTTGTCCGTCATCGCCAACAATGCTGCTGTTGCCGTCTTCTGTGGTCACCAGAGCGCCAAAGGGAACGACGTTGCCCGCATGGGTGAGGGTGATAAGCACGCGGGCGCCGATATGGGTGCTGAATTTGGCGCGCACCAGTGCACCGCGCGTCGGTACTACGCTGACCACGGTTTCATCAAGATCGACGTTTTCAGGCAGCGACGTGGTCTCGAGCGCCACTCGGTTCATGCGGTAGGTAGTGGCGTAAGGCACAATGGCGTAGCCGCGCCAGTCGGTGCGGATCCCGGAGCTATCTTCGACTTTCACATCGCCCGCACCGGGGGCGGCAATCAGCACATTGGTATCGCCCAGCGGCTGAGAGAGCGTGATGCCGTTGCGGTGAGCGACGACCGCGCCGCTCATTCCGTAGTTCACCTGCTGGTAACCGCTGCCGTTGCTGTAGTTGTAGCCGACATTCGCATTGCCCCAAGAGCCGTTGTAATCCGCGCTGACCGCGCCGTTAGAACCGCCGCCGTTATTCTGGTAACCCTGCTGAACGCTGTAACTGAGGTTATCGTCTTCCAGCAATGTGCCGTTGATACCGGCGCTTTCCGTGGTGTTTCCGCGCATATCGGTGCTGATACTGGTGCTGGCATAGGCGCTGTGGCTCTGGTGAGTGATGTCACTGGACGGGAACAACCACTGACTCAGCGGAATAGAAATCCCAATTGCCACCCGTTGATCGGCGTCATTCATACCCGGAATTTTGTTGTAGCTGTAGTTCAGCGTCCAGGAGACGCCGTAAAGATTCCCACTGTAGCCGGTTTGCAGCAGCGTGTTGAGTTCATCGGAACCCCAGTAACTCTGACGGCTGCCGCTGATGTACAGGGAGCCGTTCGTACCCAGCTGCTGTGAGACGTTGAGCTGGATTTTGTCACGCTTGGTGTTGTGCAGGTTGTAATAGTCGGTGATGGCTTCAGGAATGTGCTCATGACCTTCTTCATCCAGGTCATTGTCCGCAAAGCCTTTCATTTGTTTTCGGGTGGTGTCTTCCAGGGTGTAAAAACCTTCCGTTGAGTAGCGATAGCCGATCAGCTGGAAGCTGGTTCCCATGTTTTGCAGCGATTTGCTGTATAAAAATCGCAGTGACGAACCGCGGTGAGTGCTTTCATCCGCCAGTTCGCTGGTGGCCTGCGTGACATCAAACGACAGCGCGCCAAACTCGCCAATATTTACACCGGTGCCGAGCGCCAGCGCCTTGTAATGCTGCGCCGCCTGAAATCCACCATAGGCGGTGAACCCGGCGGGCAGCCCCCATATAGCCGTTGACTGCGCGAAACCCACTTCTTCCTGCTGATCGGAGTTGCTGCGATATTTCCCGGCGGTGACGGAGTACTTCAGATGACCTTCACGCTGCAATACCGGTACGGAAGAGTAGGGCACGGTGTAAATATCCAGACTGCCGTCAGATTCTTTGACTTCCACCACCAGATCCCCGCTTGAAGAGGTCGGAAACAAATCATTTATCGTAAAGGCACCGGGCGGGACGTAGCTCTGGTAAATGATGTAGCTGTTTTGCCGGATGGTGACGCGCGCATGGCTGTGGGCAATCCCGCGAATGGTCGGCGCAAATCCGCGCAAGCTGTCGGGCAACATATTATCGTCTGAGGCCAGCTGCACGCCGCGAAACCCGAGGCTGTCGAAGACATCCGACGGCGTGGTGCTGTCGCCCATCACTAGTTCGCTGCGCAGAGGAACAATCGCCCGCTCAACCCAGGTATTAATATGCTGGATTTGGCTTTTATCGTGCAGCCGGTTGCTGTTGTAGCTCCAGGTGGAATAATCCCGCAGCCGCCACGCCCCGACATTCACCCCGCTGTTTAACCCCAAAAAGAAATCTTTGGAATCCGAGCCGTTGCCATCATCGCTGTTCGAGCCGGTGAAGTTGTAATTCAGCATTAATGCGTTAATGCCTTCATCCCACTGCGAAGGAGGAATATAACCGCGTGCGGAATTCATCATCATCGCCTGAGGAACCGAGATATCCAGGCGCAAGTTTTCGAAATCAAAGCGGGTGGTGCTGCCTTTGACCACCGAAGGCAATTCCAGACAGGCGTCTGGTTTGACGTTTTTCAGCGCGGGCAGGTTTTGCGTGTTTACGCGCATCTTTGTCAGCATGGCGGGCGTCAGGCAGGGGATCAGGCCGGTATCATCCGTGGTGACGGCAGAAGTGGCTGACGCTGGCAGAAACTGAATATCCTTTCGCGACTGAAACGTATCGTTGAGATAAGTATCCACCCGGTAGGTTCCGGGAGCCTGCGCCCCGCCTTCAAAACGGGATAAGTCGGCCACAGCCGCTGTATCGCCGGATAAAAAGGCAGGGTTAAAATATTCTTCTGCACTGGCGTTCACTGAATAAAATGCAATTAATGCAGCCAACGCCGAGAGTGGATATTTAACAGTCAGCATTGGTGGTGAAATCCTTTTTTATTCGCTTATCCATAAGGCCATTCCGGCAAAATTCCCGGCAAAAGCTTCTTTTCTGACGCGGTTTAACCGCAGGACTGCCGGGCGGTATTCGCGCCGTAATCATTGACAGTCTGGAAAATGACCGTGCCAGAACCCTGAGCGGGAACCGCAACGCTGAGTGAACTCTTCGGTGATACCATCGAGTTAGGCAACTTTTTCCCGCCAACGGTGAAACCCACCAGCGTGACATAGTAAGGAGAGGGGTTGGTCACCGTGACATTTCCGGCGGCCACTTTGCAGGTCAGATGCTTTGGCGCATCCAGCGACGTTGACGGCAAATCAGCCGGGCGCATAAAGACTTTAATCACGCTTTGCGTGGCAATTTGCAGGGTATTTCCGCTGATATCTTTCTTTTTAACGGAGGGAATGGCTTTGCTGTTGAGATAAAAAACAGTTTCGCGGTCTGCCGGCAATGCTGGCCCGGTATACATGATACGCAAACTATTTTCTTTATGCGGCTTCAGGGTAAACAGCGGCGGTGTCAGGACAAAATCCGTGGATTTCGCGCCGTTGGCCTGCGTAATCCACGACTGAATTAAATAAAGATTATTATCAGAAGTATTGGACAGAGATAAGGTCGCCTCGCGAGCACTCTCCTGATAAATCACCCGCGTGCCACCGAGAGAAACCCCTCCGGCCAACGCAGAAGACATCAGCATTCCTGCCAGTAAACCGGTGGTCAGCCTGCTGATCACTTTCCGGTTTAACATTAGTTTCCTGTCTTTTATTTCACTGGCATTCATACGTAGTTAACCTTTAATTCGACGTTATTTCGGACCTTATTTTTGCCCGCAGACAACTTGCTTTTCTCACCGACAATCAGTGTTCCTCCGCGTCTGGCGGAAGAACACTGTGTTGGCTGTTATGAATAGTTCATGCTGAATGTGGCGGTGGCTGCCACGGTGCCTGCGGTTGCTGCATCGCTGGTGGCGATGTAATCAACGCTGAATGGCACGGTGTTTTGCTCGCCGATCAGTGGCACGGTGGAAGATTCAACACCCAGCGCCAGAGTCTGGCCGTCCGGGCCGTACAGTTGCAGTGCAACGTTGGTGGCAGCACCCGCGCCAGCGGTGTTAGCCAGCGCGCCGGTTGAAGACACATCAGACTGGCCGTTGAACGAAACGGAAACGTTCTGCATTACGGTGGTGTCGCAATCAGCGATGACAATCTGAAAAGGCACTGGCTGGCCGGCGGCTTCGCCAGAGGTCGCGAGTTTGGACACCTTAACGTCGTCCAGCGTGATGGTCTGATTAACAGAATCAGCCGCTACAGAGCACGCAGCGTTCACAACCTTACCTTCAAAATTAATGGTTCCACCTGATACGGTGGTAGTATCTGCAATCGCACCGGCACTTGCGAGTGCCAGAGAAATAGCCAACGAATAGGCAACTTTATCCAATTTCATCACTGCTCCTTGATATATAAAACGATGAGTTGTCGTGCTGACAATATAATGACTTCGCCGGCATGAAACGCCGGAATAAACAAGTAGGTATATCTGCTGTTTAAAACAAAATTTATCCGACAGTCATCTCGAAATGAATGTTAATGGCCATGGACTCATAAAACAAGGCGGTCTGGAAATTCGAATAAACAACCACTCATTAACGACCTCTAACCGCCTGATACGAGGGGTTAAAACAGCATATTTAAATAATTCGAATTGTTAATGCAGTCATTTTAAAGAGTGTAACTAATGGATTATACAATGTAATTTATGGAATCATTGCCGATGCGGTAAATTACTACTTTGTTATAAATACATGTTAAAATACATAAAATATTATTTAAAACAATGCTTTATGTCAATATGCGACCTTCGTAATATCGCTTTGTGAAAATGCTAAGTTGTCGGGGTGGGGTAGGGTAGGTAGACTTTTTTTACCCAAAGTACGGGGATTCTAAATCAATATAAATTCTAAGGGAGATTATGATGAATAAAAAGGTCATGCTGATGACGGCTATTTCTGCTGCCATGCTTTCTGCGGCTGCATTTTCTGCTTCCGCTAATACCGGTATTATTAATTTCACCGGTGCTATTTCTTCGTCAACATGTGATTTTAACGTCGCCGTGGATGGTGTGGTAACGCCAACCGGTATCGTGGACATGGGCACCTATAAAGCGTCTGATGCACCAGGTACTCCGGATGTCTTTGGTACTGCTAAAAATATTTCTTTAGTGCCTGATCCCGCCACTTGTGATGTACCTGTTGCAGCTAATACCGATGCAACCGTAGCGATTATTGCCAATCAGACTGATGCGACCAATACCGACGTATTAACCACTGCTGACAGTCTTGTGACCAATGCCGGGATTAGATTCACTCTGGCAAGTGGGGATTCGGTGATTAACAAAGGCGGTGTGGCGCTGACTGCCGGAAGTGCGGACCTTGATGCCAACGGCAATGTGAATTTCGTTGCGCAACCTTACGCATTAAGCGGAACCCTGAGCGCCGGGGTGATCGGCGGTGCGGTGTCTTATACGGTGGCCTATTTGTAATAACGTCATCCGGCAGACCGATGACAACAAGGTGGTCGCGGGATGACCACCTTTAATCAATATTCGCTTTTGATAAACAGCTTTTGCCAGCGAGAAATCGTCATGCGTTTCTTTATTCTGCTTGTCGGTATTTTTAGCAGCCTGATTGCGTATGCTGGCGATGAACAACAATTCAGCACTGAGTTTATTACAGGTAATTTTAATCGTGGAGCAGTAGAGAAAGCTCTGAATAAAGGCATCAACGGAAAGATGATTTACTCTGTGCAAATTAATAGCGTGACGGTTGGGAACTATTATTTCTCCCGCGAAGGAGAACATTTGTTATTTAGTGAGTCCTTTTATCAGGAAGCGTTGTCCGGCTTGCTTACCGAAGAAATGCGTGATGAATTACATAAGGCCGGTTATCTGGATTTTCACTCGGCCAAATATAGCGTCTCTGAAGATAAGGATGCTTCCACACTGTCGGTCTGGTTTCATGATACTGATCTGATCCGCGCGCAGAGTCAGGCGGGACAACCTTTAGCAGAACCTCTCAACGGGCTGATGGTGAATTATAATATGAGCCCGAATTATTTCCTGAACCGCAATGACCACACCTCCGACACCGCATTGCCGCTAAACAGCCATATCCGATTGGCGATGGACTCCTTTCCAGTCGATGTGGATGTCTCCAGTTCAGACGTCATTAATGCCAATATTGATGTTGATAATTTCAGCATTTCGCATTTATTACCGGCGGTTCAAAGCGAAATATCGGCGGGTGAAACTTACACCAATAGCAGGTATGCCGAAGGTTTCAATTTCTATGGCGTGCGGATCTACAGTGTCGATGATCTGCGCAGCCGCCATGAACGCTATTACACGCCCAATATCACTGGTTATGCCCGCACTAATTCCACCGTCGAGGTGTATCAGGGCAAACGTATGCTGTTTACGAAAACGGTGGCCGCCGGGCACTTTGTGATTGATGAGATCCAGGGATTATCTAACCAGACATTGCGCGTGGTGGTTAAAGGCGCTGACGGCACACAAAACACGTTTTACTACGAAAATACCGTGGTACCTGGCCTGTTGACGCCCGGTACTTACAGCTATGAACTGAACGGCGGGCGGTATCGTTACAGCGATAACAGCAGTGCTGACACTTTTATTTCCGCAGATTATTCGCACGGTTTTGACGGATTTACCTCCAGCGTGAACAGCATTATTTCTGCTGATTATAAAAATCTAACGTTGGGTGGCGCATTTCCTTTGCAAAGCCTTGGGGCGCTTGGGCTGTCGGTGTCGGGTTCAGATTTCACGGAGAGGAAAAAGACCTTACAGGGGCAGAGTTACAGCCTTAATTATGCGAAATACCTGAATAATGGATTCAATCTGCAACTGGCTGGTTACCGGTATTCCAGTCGACATTACTTGTCGTTTAATGACGCCATGCAGGCTCGGCGCACGGATGTTTCCCGCAACGGATCCTTGCGTAACCGCTTCACCGCAACCTTAATCTCGCCGGTTCCCTGGGGCGGGGATCAGGTCGCGCTAAATATGATGCACAGCAATTACTGGTCAGGCTCACCAGCCACTGATACTTACTCACTCAGTTACGGTGGGTACGCCAGTTATTTCGGTTACAACCTGTCTGTGGCGAAATCGTACACACAACACTTTGCCAGCAATGAAAGCATTTCCTTTTCCCTGAACATCCCGCTGGGGAACCAGGGGAAAAGTGTTTATACCCGCTACAACTATGACCGCTACAGCGATGCCACCGAGGTGGGTTTTAACAGTTATCATCAGTCAGACTCTTATTCTGTAGCGGCCTCGCGGAATATGAAAAATAACGACACCTCTTTCAGCGGAGCTTATAACCGGGAAAATGACCGCTACAGTTCACAGGTTTCATCGACACTTTCCAGCCAGACGGCTTATGTTTCCGGCTCGGTGAATGGCACTCTGGCGCTGGCCGACCATCATATCATATTGAGCAACAGCCAGGCTCAGACACTTGCAGTAGTGGAAATGAGTGGAGTGAACAAAGGCAGCGTGAATGGCGTTGCGCTGCAATCTGATGGGTATGCGTTGGTGCCGCTGAATGACAATTTCGACAGCCAGGATATAACGGCGGACACCGGCAGCCTCAGCAACAATATCCTCCTTGCTCAAAATCAGATCTCCCTCAGGCCACGACGTGGCGAATTAACCAAAGTCCATTTCAGCGGTAAGAAAGTCATCTTTATTCGCGCCTTGCTGCTCGGCAGCGACGGACAACCTCTGGCATTTGGCACCGAACTCAAACGTGGCGACAGCGGTGAGGTTATTTTTACCGGCAACGGTGGGGGCGTGTTGCTGCAAAAAGCCGTTTCTTCACAACAGCAGAACAAAAACGTGGCCATCACGGAAACAGATGGCGTGTGCCATTACACACTTTCTGCGAGTCTGTTCAGAAGCAATCAAAATGAATCCAATAACTTTATCGATGCAGGAAAACTGACATGCCTAAAAGATTGATCCTTTCTCTTATTGCCGGTGGTTTGATGTTGTCGGCTCCACCTTCGCAAGCCGCATTATCGCTCAGTAACACCCGGGTTATTTTGCAGGCAGCGTCATCATCTTCCGTGGAAGTGATTAACGGGTCTTCCAGTCGCTATGGTATGCAGGCCTGGGTTGAAACGCCGGAAGGACAGGATCCGGGAAAAATGCTGGTGGTGACACCGGGTTTATCAAGCGTAGATGCCAAAAAGCAGGTGGTGTTGCGGCTGCTTTCCTTCGGCAATCCAGATAACAAAGAGCAGCTCTATTATTTGAACGTGCAGGAAATTCCCCCTAAGCCGAAAGATAACGGCAAGAGCCAGTTTTTACTGGCGGTCAGAACGAAAATCAAAGTACTGGTCCGCCCTGCGTCTTTATTCGCGGCAAGGCGGGGCGCCGAGCAAAAAATTGAAGTGAGCAAAACGTCGCACGGATTACATTTCAAAAATCCTACGCCATATTATTTCGCTGTCACGACTCTTACCAGTGGCGGAAAAACGGTGAGTAAAACAGCACTCGGCACCTTTGCACCGATGAGTTCAGCAGATGTGGTGTTTGCTGCCCCTGCTTCTTCTGTCACGGTGCGTTACCTCGAAGACACCGGCGCGGCGCGCAGTATTACGCTGCCGGTGCAATAATATCTCGCTGAGAGGGACGTCACCATGAAAGCACTTTTGGTCATTTTGCTGTTTTGTTCATTTCAGTGCCATGCATATTCGGATCGCGCGTGTTATTCCGCTTCAGGGACGCCGACTGTCACGACGTACAATGCCGAAAAAACTATTTCAACGAAGAAAAATGTGGCGGGCAGCGTTGTATATCAGGGATCAGCTCAAAACGTGGGGAAATCATTTACCTACAGTTGCGAATGTGCAGATAAGACCGGTTATGCCTTTTTATACTGGTCAGGGGTGTCAGATTTTCCGAGTGCGAGCGCCAATTATTTACAAATTACGCCTGAATTTAAAGCCGGCGTGAACTCATTTATCTACACCAATACCTCGGGCGGAAATTATTATTCTATTCCGTTTTCCGGCATCACATCGCAATTTACCTCGCCCTGCGATGAGTCGAATAAATCCACCAAAAGCGCTATTCAGACCAGGATAGACCTCATTATTACCAAACCCTTTATTGGCAATCTTTCCTTTCATGGCGTTGTGGGTCGGGTTTATCTGAGCCGCAGCGCTTCGGCGGTCAACCAGGCCGATCCGCCGGTCGTCGTGATTAATCTTGACCTTGAATTGTCAGTCCCGGATGCCTGCACTGTCCGGCCCGGCGGGGTAATTACGGTTGATCTCGGCCAGAATATTCGACAAGGACAATTCAGAGGACAAAATTATCCGCTGCCACCGAAATCCTATACGCCAAGGTCGCTGGATTTGACGTTTGATTGTAATTTCAGCAATGCGGATGTTGATGTCACGCTAACAGGCAATAAGGATGCTCAGCAACAGGGTTTTGCCTCAACTCGCCCGGATGTTTCCGTTATTGTCACCGACGATGAAGGGAAGATTATCTCGCCAGATTCCTTCGCCGGGGATGTTAATGTCAAGGCGGATAAATCCAGCACTACGCTGCATTTAAAAGCTTACCCCACTAATTCTGGCGAGCATGCTATTCCGGAGGCAGGAAGTTATTCGGCGGCGGCAACCATTCTTCTTTCATATAAATAGCGGCTTTGTTGAATAAATCGGATTTAGATAAAAGCTCCCCTCGTCGCTGACTCCCTCAGGCAATCCGTACACTTTCTGGCAT
>NZ_RAHH01000053.1 GCF_003602095.1 Rahnella woolbedingensis
CTATAATGAATAAATGGATTCAAACCTATAACGTTTCCTGCGTCATGGTCATTTATCATCTCATGACTCATTATTTTATTAACCTTATCTAAAGCCTCTTCGATCTCCCAATTAGAAACAAATAGTAACAGTGCAGAGAGAGCCATAAGCGGGTTACTATTACTAACCGCAGACATTGAATGAGTCATGTTAGTCCTTAAACGCGGATTTGCCTTCCTTATTTCTAATGCAAACTGTTGCGCAATTAAGTACTTTTCAGAAAGAATTGCCCTGTCAAAAGTTGCGGTATTTGAATCTTTAATTATTATACTTCTGGACTTTTTGAGAACTGCTTGAAGCCTCAGTTTATAAAGTTCATTGTTATCCTTGAAATTAGGTGCCAGCTCTGGAAATTTATAGTGAAGCGACTCATATACTTCTTGATTGATATCGAACCAGTCGTCTTTTATTGCATTTGCATCAAAAGTATACTCTTTGCTATTTCGTTTGTTTTTAATAATGAAAGCACGAGTAATATTTACAAGATGGGGGCTTACGTTAAATTTAAAATCGCCATTTTGCCGAAGTTCAAGAAACCACTGACGCATATTACGTATATCTTCCTGGTTGAATATATTATTTTCTATCCCACAACATACCATCCAGGCGACCGCTTGCGTAACAGGTGAGTTCGATTTAGAAAAATCAACCTGACCTTCATTTGATATGGTTTTTTGCTTATCTGGTCCAGTATAAAAATCACAGAATGGGAGATGTGCATCGTTGCCTTCAGAATCTCGGAATGCAAAGTGTGCTTGCTTGACCATTTTACCAGTGCTTGAGACTCCTTCATTTACGTAATGGCCTCCGGTGGTATTGCATGCAGGGCATTCAATATCTCTTTTAACGAAATCGCGAAATGATACCTCTTCTTCATTTAAGCGTTCGTTAAAAAGGCGTGCAAGTTGCGTAGCATCGAGTTCTCGTTTAAAAGTTCTTGAGTATGCAGTTATTGGCATTTATTGATCTCCTGTTTAAGGGAAGAATTTTATCATGGTTATAATCAGCCTGTAGCAACTTTACTTACCAGATACCGCATTTAACATAATAATGATTATGTGCGCTAAACCATTGAATTATAAACGTTATTATTAAAGCGATAAAGCGTCCTTTTCACAGTTTGATTACTGATTTTACCTTGAACTTCCTATACACTTTACATTATGATTTCACAATTATCAGATGTAATCGTGTCTGATACTGGGATAGGCGGCGAATAACGGGGCGTTGTACGACCGCTTCATCTCCTACCTTCCTGTTTTCACTTTATTTATGTGTTTTGCGTGTCAAAACGCATTAAATTTAGTTTAATTATAAATATTTAAGCTATTCATCTCAATGAGGATGCGTAATGCCACTATTCGATAATGAAACTCGATTGATTTTAGAAATGTTGTTTGACGATGCAGATAAAAAAACTCAAACATTGTACTCTCAAAAATTACTAGCTGACGAAAATAGTTGTACAGTTAATTTGACTTCGTTGATTCATCAGAACTTTCCAAAGTCTTTACCATTTCACATTAATACATATTCTCAGAAACTCACTAAGTCCGCGGAAGAGGCGTGGGGTGTTGATGCAATAATAATATTGATTGATCATGAGATAGATGTAGGAAAAATAATTTTATTTGAAGCAAAAACAAAACGGCATAATTGGGACTATATTAAACCAAATTCTAATCCACCTGTCTCTCATTTTTCCACGCAATTAAAAAGACAAAAAGTACCCCAATCGAAAGGCTATGTTGTATGGGAGCAGTTTTATAGCGGTATATCAAAAGCTAGTAGTCACCCTTTAAATGGTGGGGCTTCCTCTTGTGTATTGCATGAAATAGCTCTGCATGTAAAAGGCGATCCTACTTACGCTAGCATTTGGAACGACTCTGATATTAAATCATGCTGTACTTATCAAATTTCTAAAAATTACCCAATAAGTATGGGGGGGCTCGTCTTGCTCGCTTGCGAATGTCAAATTGGAACGCCATTCACTTCAAGCGAGATAATTACTGAGTTAGCGATAATGCCCCATATTGAAAATGCTTTACTCATCGAAAGATCTAGCCCAGAAATGAATAATGATCTCTCTGAAGCACTTAGCAAAAAATTTGGCAATGGTGATGTTTACAAGAGAAAATTCAAAAACTAATTTGCTATATGAAAAACGGTAAAACCGTGCTCTACAGGCACGGTTATTTATATTTTTAGGGGAGTAAAGTTTCAAATTCTTACTATTGGAATATCACTCCACCGCGTTGTATAGGCCGGCGAAAGCATTTCTCTTTTCATTTTCCAACTCTTATCGATCCCCTGCCCGGCAAACCATACCTTCCCAAGCCCTGATTGGTTGATGTGATCAACAATGTGCATCAGCTGCTTGCTGTTTACTCTTGGAGGAGTTTCATCAAACATGTCGATTTGACCTGGCCGATTGCAAAAGTCGTTTAGCACAATTCCTGCCTTCTGATAACGATAACCATCCTGCCAGATTTGTTCCAGTGCTTTCATCGCTGCTGCAACTATATCCCGTGTGTCCTGCGTGGCCAGCATCAGGATCTGATTGGCATTGTTACCGTAGTAAGGTTCGTCGGCGTAGGGGCTGGTACGAACGAATACGCTGACGTGCCGGCAGTATTGCCTTTCTTGGCGGAGTTTCTCAGCGGCACGTTCTGCGTACTGACAAACGGCTTGTCTCATATCTTCGAGCTGCGTGATGCGTTCGCCGAAGCTGCGACTACAGATAATCTGCTGTTTGGCCGGTAGTTCTTCCACCGAAATGCAGGAGGTGCCATTAAGTTCTCGAATCGTTCTTTCTACGACTACGCCAAACGTCCGTTTCATCAGGTGTAGGTTTGCATCGGCCAGCTGTAGCACAGTCTTTATGCCCATCGTATTAAGCATCTCCGTCAGCTTTCGGCCAATACCCCATGTTTCTCCGACCGGTAAAAGTGCCATCAGCTTTCTCTGACGTTCACGGTCACTCAAATCTACGACCCCTCCTGTTGCCGGCCAGGTTTTTGCTGCGTGATTTGCCAGCTTCGCAAGTGTATGAGTTTGCGCGATGCCGATCCCACAGGTCAGTCCCGTTTGTTTTAGCACCGTTTCTCGGACGCGCTGGCCAAAAGTTAGGAAGGACTCGCAGGAATCGATGCCAGTCACAGTCAAAAAAGCCTCATCGATCGAATATGGCGTTATCTCGGGAGCCAATGACTCTAAAATTGTCATTATTCTGGCACTCATATCGCCGTACAGTGCGTAGTTAGAGCTGAAGCAGGATACCTGGTTTTTTTTGATGATTTCCTTAGCCTGGAAGTAAGGGGCAAAGCGTTTAATGCCGAGCTTTTTGGCTTCTTTGTTGAGGGCCACAATCGCGCCGTCATTGTTACTAAGGACGAGGACCGGCTTACCCTTCAGGTCAGGTCTGAAGATCTGCTCACAGCTAGCGTACATCGCATTTACATCACAAAGCAGGTACATAGCGGATTACCTGAAAGTGTGAATGGCATGGATAACGACGCCAAAAATCTCTAAATCGTCAGGTTCTACGAATATAGGTTTATATGCAGGATTCATCGGTTGCAGGCATAGAACAGGGTGTGTGCAGAGTTTTTTGACCGTGAACTCGCCTTCTACTGCTGCAATAACGATGTCACCGTGTGTGGGGGTTTCTGCTTTGTCCACAATGAGAAGGTCACCTGACAAAATTCCTGACTCTATCATTGAGTCCCTTTCCGCTCTGACGAAGAAGCTTGCTGCGGGGTGACGAATGCAAAGCTCGTTGAGATCGAGCTGCGCCTCTACATAATCCTGTGCTGGGGATGGAAATCCAGCTTGGCAGGTGTGCCCATAAAGTGGCAGCTTTATACGAGATCCAATTAATGGGAGATATGTTTCGAGTTTCATGAATGGAGTCTCTTTACTGTGTTTATATGGGTCTTCCCCGATCATGGTGGGTTCACGGATATGTTTTGATCGACCCTGTCTTTTTCAGTTAAGTTATTAGTCCAACTTTCGCTGGAGAAGAACAATGATCGTAAGGACATGGCATGGATGTGTACCGCTTGAACATGCTGAGGGTTTCGCTGCACATCTTGATTTAACGGGTGTGAGACATTCTCAGGGGATCGAGGGTAACAAAGGTGCTTTTGTAAAAAGAGTTACTCAAGGAAGCTGGGAACATTTTTTCCTTGCAACATATTGGGAAGATGTTGAGGCGGTTAAAGCTTTCGCGGGTAACGACTACCATGTGGCTGTCACCTACCTCGACGATGATAAATTTCGCTTATTGTCAGATCCATATGTTTTCCAGCATGAAGTAGAAGTTATTCATCCACTTTGAGTAAATTAATAAGCAGCCTAGTTTTGGTTGCTTATTCCGCTCGTTCAATACCTCATATCCAACTTTCCATAGTGGAACAGCACTCCCAGTTTGAACCGTTCTTTATTCCTGAAGCCTCTTGATTTGATCCTGAGTAGCCGTATTTTACTGTTCAGAGACTCCGCATTGCCGTTCGATACTCGGTTTTTCATTGCATTCAGGATGCCGTAAAGGCGCTTTGCCACCATGCGGGCAACGCTGGCCATGAGCGGTATCCCGGTATCTTTGGCCATAGCCATCCATTCTTGCCACAGTTTACGACTATGGTCGTCATAGCGGCGATGCCACAGATCGCGTGCAAGCTCCTTCATTACCCAACACTGGCTCGTTTGGGGTAACACCAGCCGGGCAACTTCCAACCTCTCATCCCTACGCCCGAGGCGATTTTGTTTGCTGTAAAACCACAGATAGCGAGAGCGGTGGGCACCTTTTCGGTCTGACGACGGGATTTGTTTCATCTCAGCCTGGCGGGTTTTATCAATGACGGCGCACAGCATTTTTGCCACATGAAAGTGATCGAAGGCGATTTTATCTACGGCATTGGGGAGATGGATGCGGGCTGCACTGATATAGGCCATGTTCATGTCCATCGACAGCGTTTTTATCTCATCAAGCTGGTGATCTCTCAGGCTGCGCAGATAACTGGCAAGGCTCTCTACACCGCGATCATCGGTCAGGTTCAAGGCCCGTCCCTGCCGGTCAGAGATAACAGTGACGTACTGGTGTCCTTTCTTAAAGCCGACTTCATCCACGCAGAGGTGGCGGGCTGACAAAGGTTGCTTTATCCGGGCTAAGCCTCGTCTGACTGCACGCATCATGATGCCGTCCACTGCATTCCAACTGAGTTTAAGCTGTTTTCTGACAGCATCTACGGTGCTAACTTTCAGCCATGCGAGAACAAAGGCTTCGAACAGCAAAGTGTAGCGGCTACCTGGCCCTGCCCAGGGAACCGGCAGAGTTTGGCAACCGTGAACAGAGCAGTCAACGCGGGGGACATCCGCCTCAACCAGCGTGGTGAGCTGACAGGTATCGAGATGACGCCATTTACGACGTCGGTGATCATGTATGGAGCAGGATTTACCGCAGGTTGGACAGGTCAATTGTGTGTGCTCAGCAATGCCGACAATGACCGTCACTGAACCAGATTTTTCATCAAGAAAAAGGGATTTTATCTGCCACGGTGCGGACAGGTTAAGGATATGGGCATAGAGGGATTTTTCGTCCATGAAAGCGCTCCAAGTTGCTTAGATACTCAGAAGATTTACACATTCTTCTGGCACCCAACCAGACTCTCCTGTGTGTTTGAGCGCCCAGTACCAGCTGTTCAGAGACTTGATGACAGTAATTTTCTCGTTGCAGCTGACTGATAATTCATGCGCGGTGTAATTTTCAAGACACATAACTTCATTGGAGCTGAGGGGGGAAAATATTTGTTGGGGAGCCCATCCGGCTTTTCCTGAGGGGAGTGTTATCCATACCCATCCAGGATACTCAAGGTCACAATGGCTGATAACGGCAGTATCATTCTTCGTTATCGCAATGGGGTCAGGAAAAGCAGAAGTGTAATTTCTGATGACAACAGCAGCATTTTTCAAGTGGCATCTCCCATTGTTCGGTGAACAACCAAAATCCTACAACAGCCACCACAACAGGGGAAGACCCTCTGTCGCCATTACGCGGAAACGGGGGCAACAGCATTCATCAGTTCATCCGGCGGCAATGCAGGCATAGCGGTGGCTCATTGCGGCCGCAAACTGGGGCTGCCGGTCACTGTCGTTGTGCCGGAAAGCACGTCTGACAGGGCAAAACAGCTTATTGAGCAGGAGGGGCCAGGGTTATTGTGCACGGGAAAGTATGGAGCGAAGCGAACGACTACGCCCTGTCACTGGCGACGGATGACATTATCTGTGTACATCCCTTTGATCATCCACTTTTGTGGGAAGGCATCAGCACAATCGTGGATGAGGTCATCAGCGAAGGGTTAACGCCTGATGCGGTTATTCTTTCCGTTGGCGGCGGGAGCATGCTGTCCGGTATCGCTCAGGGACTGGAGAAACATCAGCTTGGTCATATTCCGGTTTACGCCGTTGAAACCCAGGGTACGGCCTCGCTTAATGCCGGCAAGCTGGTCCGTCTTGATAAGGTCAGCGGTATAGCCACGACGCTGGCCGCAAGCCAGGTTTGCGAAAATGTTTTCAATGTGGCCTGCCGGCGCTTTCTTGATGACCATCGCGTGCTCACCGAGCCGGCGTGTGGTGTGTCACTCTCACTTTTATATGACCACAAAATCAGGTTCAACCCTGCAGATAATGTACTTGTCATTGTTTGCGGCGGGACATCGGTCACGCTGGAAGGGATAGCGGGCTGACAGATAAGCAAAGTGATTCTGCCAGAGTTTATTAGAAAAAGGGTTTTGGCGAACTGCCGCAGTATAGAGTTAGGGGAAACTATGAGCTAACAGAGGAAGTTGGCCCATGAAAGGTAACAGCCGAAACTGATTGAACATTCCGCTATTTGTGACATACATCACGTAAAAGTGATCCTGTTTTGAACACTAAAATTGTGACTCCTTGCTACGTCTCCCATCTAAAAAATCCCTATCATAAATTCCAAGTTGTACATGATTGTCCATAGACAACTCTAAATGTTCAGGTGCGCACCATGAAAACATTGAGTAAAAGTTCACAAATTCCACTTTATCAACAGGTTGTTGAGTGGATAAGGGAAAGTATCTATAGCGGTGAGTTGATTGAGGATGACCGCATACCTTCAGAGTTTCAAATAATGGATATGCTGGAGGTAAGTCGCGGTACCGTTAAGAAAGCGGTGGACCAACTGGTCAGAGAAGGCATCCTTGTGCAAGTTCAGGGCAAAGGAACCTTTGTGAAGAAGGAAAATGTTGCTTATCCACTGGGCGAGGGCTTACTTTCTTTTGCTGAAGCCTTAGCAAGCCAGAAAATAAACTTCACAACCAGCGTTATTACTTCCAGGCTAGAGCCAGCCAACCGCTTTGTGGCTGAAAAACTGGGAATCAATCCGGGACAGGATGTTTTATTTCTTGAACGCCTCCGTTCTATTGGCGATGAAAAAGTTATGCTGATTGAAAATAGAATTAACGCTGACCTTTGCCCCGGCATTATTGATGTGGATTTCACCAAGGAAAATCTATTCCCAACAATAGAAAGACTATCTGCAAGGAAAATAAGCTTCTCTGAAAGTCGTTACGCAGCCAGACTAATTGGTAATGAACGAGGACATTACCTTGATATTAGTGACGAGGCTCCTGTTCTACATTTAGAACAGTTGGTATTTTTCTCCAGAGGATCGCCAGTTGAGTTTGGTAACGTCTGGTTAAAAGGCAATAAATATTATCTTGGCACCATTTTGCAGCGCCGGGATGCTAACTAGCAAAGAGGGAATTATGCAGGATATTAACTTTCGTCGCCATTATGTACGCCACCTCCCTAAGGAGGTCAGCCAGAAGGACATAATCAGGGCACTTGCCAGCCCACTAATTAACGATGGTATGGTCGTGTCTGATTTTGCTGATCATGTTATTGAGAGAGAACGACATTTTCCAACAGGTCTGCCGGTGGAACCTGTAGGTGTCGCTATCCCACATACTGATCACAAGCATGTCCGTCAGAATGCAATCAGTGTTGGAGTACTGGCGGAGTCCGTCAATTTTGAAGATATGGGCGGAGAGCCTGAACCTGTGCCTGTCAGGGTGGTGTTCATGCTTGCTTTAGGTGAAAGCAACAAGCAACTCAATGTGTTGGGTTGGGTAATGGATGTCATCCAGGATGAAGATTTTATGCAGCAATTGCTGGTCATGAATGATGATGAAATTTATCAGTCGATTTACACACGTATATCTGAAAGAGGTGAGTTATGAGTCAAATGATACTGTTTGTTTGTGCAACTGGTGTTGCTACTTCCACGGCCGTCGCCGAAAAAGTAATGGAATATTGTAAAGATAATGGGCTTGACGTCAATTACTCACAAACTAATGTGGCTTCACTTCCGAATAACACTGATGGTGCTACTTTAGTTGTATCAACAACTAAAGTTCCTTATGAACTGGATATCCCGGTTATTAGTGGCCTGCCAATCATTACCGGGATAGGCGAGGAGAAGGTCCTTGAGGAAATAGTTTCCATCCTCAAGAGTCAAGCCTGAATTAAATAATAACTCAGATAAGTATCCCAGGCGCTAACGCGAGGTCTGGTCACATCTGAATAAGAGGTAGGATATGAATGATATAGCACATACCCTCTATACCGTTGTGCAATATGTATTAGGGTTTGGCCCAACGGTTTTATTGCCACTAGTCCTATTTTTCCTGGCATTGTTCTTTAAAGTTAAACCAGCAAAAGCACTTCGCTCATCCTTAATTGTCGGTATTGGTTTTGTTGGGATTTATGCCATCTTTGACATTCTCACAAGTAATGTAGGCCCGGCAGCGCAGGCGATGGTTGAACGAACCGGCATCAGTCTTCCTGTTGTCGATTTAGGCTGGCCACCATTAGCCGCGATTACATGGGGCTCACCGATTGCTCCTTTTGTTATCCCGCTGACAATGCTGATCAACGTCGGCATGCTGGCTCTGAACAAGACACGAACTGTCGATGTTGACATGTGGAACTACTGGCACTTTGCCCTTGCTGGAACACTGGTTTACTACAGCACCGGGAGTTTTGTTTTGGGGCTGTCTGCCGCTGCTGTTGCCGCGATAGTTGTTCTCAAACTGGCGGACTGGTCAGCGCCATTAGTAGCTAAGTACTTTGGTCTGGAAGGCATTTCGCTTCCTACCTTGTCAGCCGTCGTCTTCTTCCCGATTGGACTGTTGTTTGACAAAATCATCGACAAAATCCCTGGGCTGAACCGTATTCACATTGATCCAGAAAACGTGCAGAAAAAACTGGGGATTTTTGGTGAACCTATGATGGTGGGTACCATTCTGGGTGTCTTGTTAGGCATCATTGCTGGTTATGATTTTAAGCATATTCTGTTATTGGGGATCAGCATCGGTGGCGTCATGTTCATTCTTCCACGTATGGTGCGAATTCTGATGGAAGGCTTGCTGCCTCTGTCTGAAGCGATCAAGAAATACCTGAATGCCAAATATCCCGGTCGTGATGATCTCTATATCGGGCTAGATATTGCGGTAGCAGTCGGTAACCCGGCCATTATTTCCACAGCCCTGATCCTGACGCCAATCTCTGTCTTTATTGCGTTTCTTCTTCCAGGCAATAAAGTTCTACCGCTCGGTGATCTTGCGAATCTGGCTGTCATGGCATCAATGATTGTACTGGCTTGCCGTGGCAATATTTTCCGGGCTGTGATTACTGCTATTCCAGTTATCATCGCAGATCTGTGGATCGCGACTAAGATTGCACCATTCATTACCGGCATGGCTAAGGACGTCAATTTCAAAATGCCGGAGGGGTCAAGTGGTCAGGTATCAAGCTTCCTTGATGGTGGCAATCCGTTCCGCTTCTGGCTGCTTGAGATATTCAACGGAAATATCATCGCTATTGGTCTCGTCCCGGTAGTTGCTTTGATTATTTACGGTATTTTTCGTCTGACAAAAGGAACTGTCTATGCCTGATTTCCGCACAGCGCTTGTCATCGATATTGGCACAACTAACTGCAAAGTCAGCTGCTATTCCTGTCATGACGCGTCAGTTTTGGAAGTTCGCAAATTTCCAACGCCCACAAAGGCGTCAGAAAAAGGCGGGGTAGATTTCGATATCGAAGCACTGTGGCAGGCACTGCGGCAGGTAATGGCCGAACTGGTGACTTCTGCACCGTATCCGGTGAAAGATATCAGTATTGCGAGTTTTGGTGAATCTGGCGTCTTCGTAGACAAGGATGGTGTCATTCTTACCCCGATGCTGGCCTGGTATGACCGTCGTGGTGAATCTTATCTCTCGTCGTTAAGCGAGTCAGAGGCTCAAGAACTGTACGCTATCACTGGGCTTCCCCCTCACAGTAATTATTCTGCATTTAAAATGAGATGGTTGCTTGATAGCTACTCATTGCATGAACGAAGAGATATCTGCTGGTTACACGCGCCAGAAGTACTACTGTGGCGAATGACGGGTGAGAGAAAAACTGAAGTATCGATGGCCAGCAGGACGTTATGTCTGGATGTGACTAGTCGTACGTGGTCTCGTAAAGCTGCCGGGATCCTTGGTATACCATTTGATGCGCTGGCTCCATTGATAAAGCCAGGAGAAGTGGCCGGATGGATGACCGCAATGCTCAGACATGAATTGGGATTCTCTCATGAAGTAAAAGTCACGCTTGCAGGACACGATCATATGGTCGGAGCCCGTGCATTACAGATGCAACCAGGTGAAGTGCTGAATTCTACAGGGACGACAGAGGGTATTTTGCTGCTAAATACTCAGCCAACGCTCAGTGACCAGTCAAGGAGGGATAAGCTGGCAAATGGTTGTTATTCTGATGCCGAATTTTTCACACTTTTTGCATCGCTTCCTGTCGGTGGTTATGCGCTTGAGTGGGTGAAAAAAACGTTTCGTTTGACGGATGAGGAAATTAACACAGGCCTGGAAAATGCAATGGGGCAATATCTCCAGCCTTCCTGGTCTGCCGAACAGGTTCCTGTGTTCATTCCTCATTTGCGGGGGTCTGGTTCACCAAATAAAAATCGCCATACACGCGGTCTGATTTTTGGTCTGACGGATTCACTGCCGCCAGAGGCTCTCCTCGAAAGTGTCTTTATCGGTCTGGCGATGGAACTTGCCCACTGCTACGAGTGCTTTAACATCCCGACAGGCAAGACTGTAAAAGTGATAGGTCCTGCGGTGAAAAATCCATACTGGCTCCAATTGAAGGCTGATATCCTTCAATGCCCTGTCGAGGCCATTGCTTTTGATGAAGCCGTCTCCGTAGGGGCATTATTAATAGCCTGCCCGGATATTGCCCCTCCACCTGTTTCTGTGGCAGGTCATTTTATTCCTGATGCAACACGGTCGGCAAAGTTGAAATTATATCAGAAACAATGGTTGGCATTTTATGAATTTAAATTGCTGCAAGAAGGAGTTCTTATTGGCGAATAATCGCAGCAACTCAGTAATTCTATAATTTATTTAAACTTTTCACTAAGATATCTGGAGTTAATATGCCTTTAGTCAATGGTAGGGTTCTGCTCAATTGTATTCAGGAAAAAAATGTGCTTGCTGGTGCATTTAACACGACAAACCTGGAGACAACAATTTCTATTCTTAATGCAATAGAACGATCGGGGTTACCCAATTTTATTCAGATTGCGCCAACGAATGCACAGCTTTCCGGTTACGATTACATTTATGAAATTGTTAAGCGGCGTGCCGATAAAATGGATGTCCCTGTCAGCCTGCATCTGGATCATGGAAAAACACTGGAAGATGTTAAGCTGGCCGTAAGAGCCGGATTTACCTCAGTAATGATTGATGGCGCGGCTTTACCGTTCGAAGAAAATATTGCGTTTACTCGGGAAGCTGTCGATTTCTGTAAATCATTTGGAGTACCTGTTGAAGCGGAACTGGGTGCTATTCTGGGTAAAGAAGATGATCATGTTAGCGAGGCTGACTGCAAAACTGAACCCGAGAAAGTCCAGCGCTTTGTTGAAGAAACAGGCTGTGACATGCTGGCCGTGTCAATTGGCAATGTCCACGGGCTTGAAGATATCCCGCGCATTGATATCCCTCTACTACAACGCATTGCATCTGTTAGCCCGGTTCCTCTGGTTATCCACGGTGGATCTGGTATTGAAGAAGAGCTTCTTCGGAGCTTTGTTAATTACAAAGTTGCGAAAGTTAATATTGCGAGTGATTTACGTAAAGCATTTATTACTACTGTCGGTAAGGCCTGGGTAAATAATAACAACGAAGCTAATTTGGCTCGCGTAATGGCGAATGCAAAACAGGCTGTTGAAGATGACGTTTATTCAAAGATCCAGATGATGAATAAACTTCATCCTGCATTTCGCAAGGCTTCTTAAGGAGAGAATATGATTAGACAAAAAGTACGCGTTATGAACAGTACTGGATTACATGCCCGGCCAGCCGCAACCTTGGCTAAGATAGTCAAAAAATATCAGTCATCATTAACACTGGTTAATAATGACAAAGAAATCCCTATCAAAGGAATGATGAGCATCCTGGGGGCTGGGGTAAAGGGGAATACGATGATTGATTTAATTTGTGATGGACAGGATGAATTGGCGTTTATGAATGAATTAAAATCCGCCTTTGCTGATGGTTTTGGTGAGTCCGCATAGTGTAGTCACATCAAGCGATGCATGAAGTTGTTACAACTTCATGCATCGCATATTACCTTTTTGAAACCAGATTCTCTTTAGCTTTTAAGAGTGGCGTTTTTTGATAATAAAACGAATCTTCCTTATTACCGTACTGATATTATAAGTATCCCATCCAAGCGGACCATGAGCTTTTAGATATCTGACCTGCCGCCATGTTCGCACTGTCCGCTCCTGGCACGTAGCGGACATGCTATCGGGACAATATGTCCGCTTTGAGCGAGGGGGGCTTTATGCTTGGATTAGAAATG
>NZ_RAHH01000054.1 GCF_003602095.1 Rahnella woolbedingensis
GTTCGAAGATGCCACCGCACAGGAGCTGCTGTCGATCCATGCCCAGAAGGACATGAAGACCAAGGTGCTGAATAACCAGTTTAATAATATCCAGCATGATCGCGAGAAAGTGATAGGGAACGATCAACGCTTATCTGTGGGACGCGATGATACTATCGTGGTTGAAAGAGACCGCCACACCTCAATCAAAGGCGGCTTGCACCTTGACGTTAAATCCCACAGGGAGGAGTTTTCACATGCGAATTATCACAGTGAAACTGCTGGTGATTACTCACGGTTAACTGAAGGTAAGGAAACTATTTTCACGGGTAAAGAGAACAGCACGCAGGCAAAAAGAATAATTCTTAAAGGCAATGAGAAGATCGACATTCAGGGGCCGATGGGTAGTGTCACCATTGATGAAACGGGTATTATGCTGGATGCACCAGTCATTAAATTGCGGGGAAAAGTTGAGATATTAACCCCGGTGATTAATTCACTAACGGGCGGCAACGGTGGCGGAAGAGATTTCAATAATGCCGTTATTCAGGCATCGGCCTTCTCTGTTGCAGACGATGACAAATCCCTTAACTCACCCTCTCCGGATGATAGTTCTGAGGGGTCATCCGGGGAAAAATCGGAAGGCGAAGAAGATGACAATAAATATAAAGTACGTTTCTTGCTCGAAAATGACGAAAACAAACCTTATGTTGCAACTGATTACATCGCTATTTTCCCAGAGGGTAGCCAGGTTACAGGTAAAACGAACAGTCAGGGATATACCGGAATTTTTAACACCGACAAACCTGAAAATATACATATAGATGCTGTGCTGGATAATAGTCAGAGTGAGATAAAATAAATATGGACATTAATGCGTACTTTACGATAAAAGCCCTTAGCGAAGGAACGTGCATTATAATCGATTTCAGCAAGTATTCCTACGTGATGAAACTTTGTAAGGCGTCAGGCGCACAGGACATTCTTAATTCCGAACCTGAAACCTCTTTTTCTCAGGAGGGAGAGTCTTTACTTCATTGCATTCCTTATGAGGAAAATCTGGCAGAAGTGCCACTGGTGTATTGCGATATCTTTTGTGCAGGAATTTGCACTGATAAAAGTATTCTGATTAATTCTTTTACTAATGCTAGCAGTACTAACAACTGGACCATCTTCAATAAGAAATTTAGTACTGGAGAGACAACTAAAAATCAGCGTTTTGATAAGATATGTACGATCTCAAATAAACGCATTTTTATAGACCCTCAGTTCCCTGTCGGCCATCCAAAAGACCCTTTTGAGAAAAGTAAGATTGAGAGGCAGTTAGCAGCGAGATTGAAGTATGAAGCATCTGGTATGGATTATATGGAGAAAAAATATCCTAACCAAGGTGATGCAAGCTTATGCGGTCCAGCAGCATTTATGTATATCTTATTGAAAGACAATCCGGTGTTATATTGCCAATATATAAAAGATCTATGGAATGAAGGAAGCACTAAACTTGGTAACCTTGAAGTGAATCCTTCAACGGGTTGTTGTAGTCCACTAAACTATACGGAAAGCGACGGTAGTACTCGTGTCTCTGCAATAGATTGGATATCCATGGCAAGTTTAAGAGACGAAGAAAATATTTTTTTCGATTATAAATCACCTGATGATGCTTTTAGTGGCGCAACACTTCCAGAAGGAATTATAAAGTGGGTTAAGAGTATGGGGGCTGAGGTCATTAATACTGACATGACTCTATTTTCATGACCCAAATATAAAGTTGCGCAATTAAGCAATTTTGTATGTTCAGAAAACCATATGCTTGTTCTTATAAATCATGGATTGATTTTGGGTCTAGGTAGTGGGTATCCTTCACATTGGATAGTACTCGAAAGTAGTTTAAGATTGGCGGGTACACAGGAAAACATTACGGAGGAAACGTCAGATAATGAATTAGTCGATATTGAAATTTTCTCTTGGGGCGAGCTTAAATATATGAGCGAATTCCCCATTAGTAGATCAAGAACTCTCAAGGAGTTTTGCTCTTATATATATGGCGCTGTTGTAATTAAAAACTTTAAGGATAAAGCATGAAAAAAATGATTACTTTTTTCTTCATCCTGATTATCTCAGGGTGTTGTTCTATCATGGAGGAAAGGCATGTTGGATTTTCAATTAGTGAATTACCATTAGCTACTGTCGGTAAAAAGTATGATTTAAAAATCATTACAACCGGGTATCCAGTTATAAGATTTCGTGTTGACAATCCGGAAGTTTACAAAAAAAACGGTTTAACTATCACCGCTTTAGTTGATGACAAAATGCATGGAGTTATTGAGGTTGTCGGTGTTCCAGAAAAAGCCGAGGTAATATCCTTCAACGTAGAAGGTTCAACGCCAGGCACCCAATGCCCAGGAGCCAGATTTGAAAAAAAATTTAATTTAAAAACAATTGAGTGAATATGAAAGTAATTTACTTTAGAGGGTTTACATTTCCTCTATCTAACCTATGCCTGAAAATTTGCTATTAATTTGCAGGCAAAGATGAACTGCACTTTATTCCTGAGAATATAGCTAATGCCGTAAAAGGCGTTTGCTCTCATGGAAAAATAAAAATGTCATGGCGACACGTTTCAATTTAATTCGTTAAATGACAAGAACCATCCTACGAAGACGCCGCCTTAGTAATATCAAGGGGGCAGGAACTCAGTGCCCTGGTTATGACTTAGAAAAAACTTTCAACATAATACTCTGGAAGCAAACATAAGTCAGGATTCTAATACCTTCAGCTCAGTTGAAGCTAAAATAAACGCAACATACATCTTAATAATCAGAAGGTTAATCACTATGCCATATCAGGCCG
Source organism: Rahnella woolbedingensis (assembly GCF_003602095.1). GTDB lineage: Bacteria > Pseudomonadota > Gammaproteobacteria > Enterobacterales > Enterobacteriaceae > Rahnella > Rahnella woolbedingensis. Next base: position 2,830 of record NZ_RAHH01000054.1, read on the forward strand.
TCATTCTTAAAGGCGATAAAACCTCTCACGGAGGAACCGTGTTAGAAGGGTTCGCACAAGTGACTCATGTTGGGATCCCCGTCGCCGGAATAGGCCATTCAGTCTCATGTCCAGCATGTGACGGCGTCTTTCCAATCGTGGATGGGACACCAAAAATTTCCTTTTGCGGTCTAAATCTTGCCGTCGAGGGAATGCAAACAGCATGTGGCGCTAGGCTGATCGCCTCACAACAAGAGTTCGTAGCTTGAAACAGACGCTCCCCTGCATCTGCTTTCTAAACTCCAACTCTTTTCTGCACCGTGAAACCACCCCGCGGTTCAGTGAAAACTGGCAGTCTGAAAAATCTATTCCCACGCCGGGCAGATGACGCAGATGTCCACCGGCAGCGGCGACCATTTTTACCGCTACACGCCTACGGGCAGGCTGACCACGCTGCCCGACCCGGCGGGCAACCGCACGCTTACGCATCCTGATACTCATCCGCTCCGATAAACGAACTGCCGGTCTGGCACGGCAACCGCATTCAGCACGATGAGCGGTATCAGTATGAATACGATGTCTGGGGCAATCTGACCGCAAAACGGCCTTATTACGCCGGCTGGGTGCAGCATTCGCACGACAACGAGGCGGTTCATACTTTTGCGTATGACCGCGCGCACCGGCTGACGCGCTTTGCGATTGAGGAGAACGGCCAGACCACCACGCAGGCGCGCTATATTTACGACCCGCTGGGGCGGCGCGTCGGCAAGCAGGTCATCACGCTGAACCCGCAAACGCAGCAAACCGACACGCAAAACACCTGGTTCGGCTGGGACGGCGACCGGCTGGTGCTGACTGAGAACCGCGACATTCAGCTGCACACGATTTATCACCCCGACAGCTTCGTGCCGCTGCTGCGCGCGGAGCATGCGCGGGCAGAAGACAGCCACCGCACGCTGGCCGAAAAGCTCGAAGAGGACGCGGGCGGCGTTTTCCCGCCGGACATTCATCAGCGCTTTAACCAAATTGAGCAGGAAATCCGCCGTAATCAGGTCAGCGACGCAAATCACCAATGGCTGGCCTCGGTCAACCTGAAGGCGGAAAATATCGCGCTGTGGGTTGACCCGCTGCCGGAAAGCGATGAGATGGCGTTGCACCTTTTCCACTGCGACCATCTGTGCACGCCGGTCGGACTGATTAATCACAAAAACGGCAATTTTCTCCCAAAGAATTCACCGCCCTTTCTCACCTTCTTTCGCCTGAACTCATTGATGAGTGCCTTGCTGATACTGGTGTAGTAACTGTGCGTAAGCGTCGTCTACCGATGGAGATGATGGCGTGGGCTATCACCGGTATGTCGCTGTTTCGCTCACTTTCTATGAGCCAGCTCGTTTCACATCTCGATATTGTTCTTCCCGGAAAACGTCCTTTCGTTGCCCCCAGCGCAGTGGTGCAAGTGGTGCAGGCACGCCGGCGACTCGGAGAGGATGCTGTGCGCCTCGTTTTTGAAAAAACATCCCAACTCTGAATTGAGAAAACACCGTTATCACACTGGAATGGCCTGACACTGATGGCTATCGATGGCACGCTTTGGAGGATGCCAGCTTAGCTTTAAACAAGCCGCGCTGTATCTGACGAGCCAGTTGAGCATGCTGCCCGCAGTGGCACCGGGAAGGCTTCCGCAAATAATGAATGAAATACTGGCGATGGCGGGAAGCTTCGTGCTGCCCGAGCGTCGTGAAAGGCATTACCCCAGAGAGGTAAAAAAGAAGCCGCAGCGTTATCCGCAGCGGCGTTCTTCAAGGCTTAACTGACAAGCATTACAGCATCGCTGGTCTATTGTGTTCTTCACAACTGAAACAACTTACTGCACCGATGCTCAGCACCGACCTGTCGATTCTCACCGTGGAGGCCGGTATAACGCCCAAACAGTCCGAAAATTAACGATGTTTCTTCTCGGTCAGATCACCTGGCATCGCACTCTGCATGCTGTGCCAGATTTCACCACTCTGACGGCCGTAAATACGGACGCAATCGACAATCTGCTCGTAACTTTTTTCGTGGCAGATGTCAGACAGTTTTTTATAGAAAGTGATCGCCAGCTTACGCGCTTCAGGATTGGAGAAGTAATAACGTCCGACGCGGGTGTACAATCCACGCAAGCCGTTAATGATCAGCCCATAAATCGGGTTACCGGACGCAAATGCCAGACCACGGAAAATACCGTAATCGAGTGCGGTAAACGCTTCGGCATGATCTTCAACTTCACTGGCCCTTGCCAGTACCTGCTGAGTTTCTTCCGGATTGCTACGCATCGCTTTTCGGATAAAGATCGTCGCAATATTGGTACGGACTGACAGCAAGTTATCAATGAGCTGCGGTACGCTTTCGTGGTCGAGACGCGCCAGAGTTTCCAGAATATTCAGACCCGACGTTTCCCAAAAATTGTTCACTTTGGTCGGTTTTCCATGCTGAATTGTCAACCAGCCATCCCGGGCAAGCCGCTGTAACACCTCACGCAATGTGGTTCGGGTCACGCCAATGAGTTCTGAAAGTTCTCTCTCGGCGGGCAAAATTGAGCCAGGAGGGAAGCGACTGTTCCAGATACTTTCGATGATATACTCTTCGGCAAAACCGGCAGGACTTTGTGCCTTAATAACCATGTGTTTGTCGTTCCGTGTGGGGCTTTTATTGGGGATATAGTTCAGCTCATCATACCAGATGAAAAACGCCGGTTATAGCTGTCAGGCCGAACAAATGTTGAAACTGTGCAGGGGTTTGCAGAATTTCAAATTCCTCATGGCTTACCGGGCAGCCTTTTGGGTGGTAAATTTCAGTCAGACAATTAAACTGACCCATGCTTTTGATACAAATGAAAATTACAGACAAAGGAAATCTGGGGAATATGGAAACAACCTACGGTCGCGCATTTATAAAGAACTTTTTGGGACAGTCTCCTAACTGGTACAAAATTACCATCCTGATGTTTTTGATTATTAACCCGTTGATTTTCTTTCTGGTCAGCCCGTTTTTAGCCGGATGGCTGCTGGTCGTCGAGTTTATTTTTACGCTGGGTATGGCGCTCAAGTGCTATCCGCTCCAGCCGGGCGGCCTGCTGGCAATCGAAGCCGTTATGATAGGTATGACCACGGCAGAGCGCATTCGCGAAGAGATTTCGGCCAATCTGGAAGTCATCCTGCTGTTGATTTTCATGGTGGCGGGCATCTACTTTATGAAGCAACTGCTGCTGACCGTATTTACCAAGCTGCTGCTGAATCTGAGAAATAAAATCGCGCTGTCGATGGCCTTTTGTTTCGCTGCCGCTTTTCTTTCTGCCTTCCTCGATGCCCTGACAGTTATCGCCGTAGTGATCAGCGTTTCAGTCGGTTTCTATTCGATTTACCATAACTTCGCCTCAAATCAGAGTGAAAGCGCGGACGTGACCGACGACAGCACGTTTACCGGTAATCAGCAGCACCAGGCCGTGCTGGAACAGTTCCGTGCGTTTTTACGCAGCCTGATGATGCATGCAGGCGTAGGTACTGCGCTCGGCGGCGTGATGACGATGGTAGGTGAGCCGCAGAACCTGATTATCGCCAAAAGCGCTGACTGGCAGTTTGTCGATTTCCTGATCCGCATGTCTCCGGTTACCGTGCCGGTGTTTATTTGTGGTTTCGTGGTCTGCGCACTGGTGGAACGCTTCCGACTGTTTGGTTATGGCGCAAAACTGCCGCACCCGGTGTATGAAGTGCTCAAAAAGTTCGATCAAAAGAACAGTGAGAACATTACCAAACAGGAACGCATCAAGCTGGCGGTGCAGGTCGTCATAGGAGTGTGGCTGATTATCGCACTGGCTTTCCATCTGGCAGAAGTCGGGTTGATCGGCCTGACGGTCATTATCTTTGCTACCGCGTTTTGCGGTGTGACGGATGAACATGCGATTGGTAAAGCTTTCCAGGATTCCCTGCCCTTCACCGCCCTGCTGACTGTCTTTTTTGCCATCGTCGCCGTGATCATCGAACAGCATCTGTTCACTCCCATCATTCACTATGTGCTTCAGTCAGCGCCTTCAAACCAGCTGTCATTGTTCTATCTGTTCAACGGATTGCTTTCTTCTGTTTCTGATAACGTTTTTGTCGGCACCGTTTATATCAATGAAGCGAAATCGGCACTGGTTAATGGCGTGATTGACCTGAAGCAGTTCGAACTGCTGGCGGTCGCGATCAATACCGGGACAAACTTGCCATCGGTGGCCACTCCCAACGGTCAGGCGGCATTTCTGTTCCTGCTGACTTCCGCCCTTGCTCCGCTTATCCGTCTTTCTTACGGAAGAATGGTCTGGATGGCGCTGCCTTACACGGTAGTGATGACGCTGGTGGGTTTGCTGTGCGTACAATATCTGCTGCCGGATATGACGCAGTGGTTTACGAATATGGGATGGCTGAGTTTGCCACCGGCCAGTGAATTGCTCATGCCTCACTGATCCTGAAAACGTACCCCGGTAATTTCTGTAACCTTGCAATCTAGAAAATTACCGGGATTAAACGCAAAAAGTCAGATTTATATTATTTATTTACCTAATATTTATTCTGACAGGCTGGCAGCAGGGAGCAATTGGTTTACACTGCGTCTCAGTAGCTAACTGCAGGGAAAATTTACTATGTTGCAATATCTTAACCGCTGTTCTCAAGGCCGCGGTGCATGGCTTCTGATGGCTCTTACCGCCCTGGTTCTTGAGCTGGTCGCGTTGTATTTCCAACACGTGATGCTTCTTAAACCTTGTGTCATGTGTATTTATGAACGCTGTGCGTTAATGGGTATTCTGGCTGCTGGCCTGGTCGGTGCTATTGCCCCTTCCACCTGGTTACGCTATGCCGGTATTCTTATCTGGATTTACAGCGCTTATGAAGGGATCCGTCTGTCATGGGAACACACCATGATCCAGCTGCATCCTTCTCCGTTTGCGACGTGTGATTTTGCTGCCCGCTTCCCGACCTGGTTGCCGCTGGACAAATGGTTCCCGTGGATGTTTATTGCCAGCGGTGATTGTGCGGAAAAGCAGTGGGAATTCCTTTCGCTCGGTATGCCGCAATGGCTGGTAGTTGTTTTCAGCGTATTTATGGTGATTGCGATTTTGGTGCTGCTTGCCCAGTTCGTTAAACCTAAACGCCGCGATTTGTTCGGTCGCTAATTTTAGCAAACAGAATTCATCAGGGCGCCTCAGGGCGCCTTTTCTATGGACAGCAGTATCATTACGCAGGGAATGCAGACTCTTAATTTGAATGATTTATATGACTAATCTGGAACTGCAATGAAAAATCTTCCTGTCTGGCTCATCTGGGTAATTTGCGTCGGTGCTTGTGTTCTTTTCTGGGCCGCGGTTGGTTTCATCTTTTATGGCTTCTTTTAATAAAGAGATATCCAACAACCGGCCCGCTGATTTTTTCTCTCCAGGCCTTAAACAACCCACAGAGCTGCCACGAATATTGCTTAAAAAAAGACCTGGATTTGTAAAAACCTCAATGAGTTCTATGCTACGAGGGCAAAAAGGTTCATCAGAGGAACAAGTATGGTCGTAAAAGGGTTTTCAAAAGGTTTTTTCATCGCGATTCTTTTCATCGTCACTTTGGCTTTTTTCGATGTATTGAGGCCTTATTATTCTTCCGTGCTATGGGCAGTGATTCTCGCAGTTATTTTTAATCCGCTGAAAAACCGGCTTAAGCAATATGTCGGTGATCGTAACGGTCTTGTATCTTTTTTAACCGTTATGATTATTTGTCTGATTGTATTCACACCGCTGGCGATTATTACTTCTTCGCTGGCAATCGAATTCAATGCGGTTTACACCAAACTTCAGGGGAATGACTCGCAGTTGCCGGTTATGCTGACGGATACCATCCACCATTTACCGCGCTGGGCCAGACATTTCCTGTCGGAACATAATCTGGACAGTACGACTGAAATTCAGAAAAAGCTTTCCGACGTCGCCCTGCAAGGCAGTCAGTATCTGGCAGGCAGTGTATTTGTTATCGGTAAAAGCACATTCGGCTTTGTGGTCGGTTTTGGCATCATGCTGTATATCTTGTTCTTCCTGCTCAAAGATGGCGCCTATCTGGTCAATCTTACGCTGGAAGCCCTGCCGCTTTCCCGCCACGTTAAACACCATTTGTTTATGAAGTTTGCCGCGGTGTCCCGTGCGACAGTGAAAGGGACGGTAGTGGTGGCAATCGTTCAGGGCGCTCTGGGTGGGCTGGCGTTTTATATTGCCGGTCTGGATGGCAGCCTTCTTTGGGGCGCGCTGATGGCTTTCTTGTCAATCATTCCGGCGGTAGGGTCAGCCATTATCTGGGTACCGGCTGCCATTTATTTCTTCGCTTCTGGCATGCTGTGGCAGGGGATTTTCATCGTGGTCTTCTTCGTGGTGGTCATCGGTATTGTGGATAACGTTTTACGTCCGCTGCTGGTCGGTAAAGACACCAAAATGCCGGATTACCTGATCCTTATCACTACACTAGGTGGGATGGAAGTCTACGGCATTAACGGCTTTGTGATTGGCCCGCTGATTGCGGCATTGTTCATCGCCTGCTGGAACATTCTTTCCGGACGCGATCATCAGAACAATACCGATGAGATTGATGAAGATTTCATTGAAGAAGGTAAAAATCATCCGGAGGCATGATACGCAGGGCATTTCATCCGAATGCCCGATCCGCGCATCGTTATCTTCCGTTTGAATTTCAAGGGCGGTTGCAACAAACCGCCCAGTTTTACCAAATATAATTATGCAGTTTTCAGAACCTGGCGTAGAAATAAATGGCAACTTACACTTTCGATCTGCAGGGGTAATAAATGAAAAATATCATTTTAGGTATGATCGCAAAAATCTCCCGTATGGAAGCAGACACCAAACAGCTTACCGCTCAGGTTGAGGCGCAGTCACTCCTTGTCGGCGCGATTTTCATCACTGTTGGGAAAAATGGCGGGCCTCAGGAAATCATCGATAGCGTCAACAAGGCCATTAACTCCGTACTCGACTCCGATGATGAAGTGCTTAAATCCGACGCCAAAATATTGTTCGAACAGTTTCAGGCATTGATCGAGATGACACGACTTATCGACAAAGCCGATCCGGAGCTGGATTCAGAAGCACTGAATGCGCTCGGTGCTGTCAGGCCTGATTCGGAGATCTGATATCAAATCCTGGAATAAAAAAAGCCCTGGTATTTGCCGGGGCTTTTTCATATCTAAGCACAAAGAAAACGAGCTTACTTCGCCCAGCTTGGCTTATTCATGATAGGCGGCTGTCAGATAGCGAAGTGTAGTGAAGTAAGATTTAATCACGGTTGAAACAGAGTATTACCGCAAACTGAAACGCTGCTTGGCACGTAGTAACATCGGTTTGCGGTAATTTTTTGCCCCGAATATGCCCCCTACTCATCTCACTCACTCGTCAGCATGAAATTATCCAGGCTGTCATCAAACTTCATGATGTCTTTCTGCTGCCCCGCGATTGTCTGCAACATCTCCATGCCATACCTCAGTGACACCGGTTCCTCGATCACGAACCCAAACCAATCATCGTAAACATGACCCAGCCAGTAGCCGCCACCGTGCTCCTTGAGGCGCTGGAAGAAAACGTACTTGCCCGGCTCTATCCGGTCGCGAGTCTCACCGCGGTACACAATGTCAAAACCCAAATCCTTCTTAGCCATAACCACCTCACAAGCACTGTTCATGCATACAGTATAATCATCTATTCTTGATCTTGTGAAGGGCTTGATTGGTGAAAAATCTTAGCGCTCTGATCTGGGAGGAAAGTTTTACCCCAAAAAAAAGCCCCCTTTCGGGGGCCGGGCACTACTGTGATTCTTTAGCTGGCGTTCTCACAACTTCCGCAATTTTTAACATGAACGAAGTGACGCTTCGCCCACGATGCAAACTGATCTGGCTTTGGCAGGTACTCATCAAATTCTGTTGAGTGTACTAACTCAATCGTGTCGTCATAACTGTCTGACAACTCTCCATCAATTTTTCCTTCGTAGTGTGCACCACACTTAGGGCAAATAAAAAAACGAGTTACCTGCATTATGAAATCCCCTTATAATGATGTTATCTAGCTTTTTAAGCAGTATGTTACTATATCATCAACATTTCCAAGAGAGAATATTTTGTACAACTCTTTAAACTCTGGATAAATTTGCTCATCACTATGTAAATCTGCATAAAATGCAAAATCACGAATTAACAAACTGATATATTCCGACTTCGCTATAATAGTATTCTTTTTGCTTTTTATTCTATTTTTAACATATGCTTCAACAACAACATTCATCCAACTTGAGAAGAACGACTGTTTTTCAGAAACGCTTTTTCCTGAAAGGTATATGTGTTTAAATCCCCTAGAAACTATTTCAAAGTCCTGTTCAAGACTTTGAACAGCATTTGTCATTCTTTCCTGCTCATGATTTGTTAAATAATAATATGGCTTATCTGCTAGAATACTTATCCTTCTAGACTTGGAGAGTGCATGAATCATAAATACTCTATCCTCCCCAACTTTTATGTCGATAGGGAAGAATATATTATTTTCAATGATAAGTGATTTTTTTACTAGTTTTGATGGCATTAATGATCTAACTAGATGATTTCCAGATATGGAAGCCCTATCAACATTTCCTTTAGCAAATGGTCTAATACCAAACTTTCGGCCTTTGTCTCCGTCAATTTTAAGATATACTATATCAGGATCTGTCCTTTTTACGCAATTAAGGAGTTCTTCAAGACAGTATGGTAGTATAAAATCATCAGAATCTAAAAACAGTACATATCTTCCTTTGGATGCCTTTATCCCATCATTCCTAGGAGAGCTTGCAGAGCCTGAATTTATCGGTCTTTTTAAAACCCTATAATTAATATCATCTTTGATTAATGACTTTATAACAGATATTCCATTATCCTTGGAGAAGTCATCTACAAAAACGACCTCGAAATGATCCCTGTTCAACGTTTGGGCGTTTAAAGAATCGATGCACTTACCAATGAGAAACTCCCTATTATATACAGGAATTATCACTGATATATCGTAACTATATTCAGCCATTTCTTTTGTTTCAATAGAAGATGTTTTTTCAACTATCGTCTTGCATATTTCTTCAATGCTAAAAAAATCACATTCTAATAATTTCTTTTTGTTGTTATCATTTTGCCTGTCAACATATGCAACATAGCTAAACCCATCCCCAACTTTTACATCAAATGCAAATTTATTTCCGTCTATATTAAAATCTACAACACAGCACTCATTTTTATATACCCATACATTAGTCATGTACTTGTTTATATTATTTTGTTCTAAGTTAAACTTTAGAATTGATGAAAAATCCTGCAAATCCATTGGAATGCCTTAAAAAAGATATTGACTTTATATGTTTATTGAATCGATATTAAATC
>NZ_RAHH01000055.1 GCF_003602095.1 Rahnella woolbedingensis
CCCAGAGGGTGGTCTGCAAACGTGGCAGAAATACTGATGGGATTGGTGACGTCAATAATGGACGGGTCATCCAGACGTTTAACCTTCGTCGTGTCCGTTGCCAGCATCAGATTGCTCATTGCCCCGACGTCCGCCGATTCCAGGGTAATGTCAGCACTCAGCGCCTTATTATTTACCTTGCGGGTGGACGGTACGCGCGTATTTGCATTGTCATTGGCGTTCTTCACCGCCTTTGGCGTCGCCGCCAGCGTTTCGCTGGTACTGCTGACCGAGCTGCTCAGCTGAACAAATCCTTTTGCCGTCAGCGTCCCGTCGGGGTGGTTACGGGATTTCTCATGCGCAGCCAGCAGGTCATTCACATACTGCTCAGTCGCCATAATCACCGAGTCGTCGATCAGCAAGCTGATGACTTCGGTATTACTGACGGCAATCACCATACGTAACGTCTGCGTGCGGCCTGAACCTTCCGCCAGGGTCGGTTTATAGGTATCAGCCATATTGCAGACGGCAATCAGCCCGCCGTCGCTGCTGAACAGCCCCATTTCGCGCATCCAGAAACCGCCGACGCTGGCGGAAATCACCGCCTCAGCAATCACCCAGTTACCATGAGTGGGATCGAGCTTTAAGGAATTGAGCGGCGTGCGGTACACCTCTTTGACCAGTTTGGTCTGCGTGGCGACCGGCGTGGTCGCCTTGCCGTTGCCGTCGCCGACGGCCAGCTGCGTAATGTTGATGTCAGTCCCCGCCGCCATGGCTGCCGCAATGCGCGACTGCCCGAGCGTGGTGACGACGGATTTAAATCTGCTCATAACGTCCTCTTATGCGGGGTAAACGGTCAGCAGCTCGCCGACGTACTGCGCTGCGCCAATGTAAACATCGCCTTTAATGTCCTGGGTGATGGTCAGGCCGATGAGATGGCGGCTGGCGGGTTTGGCGTCAGCAATCAGCCTTTCCATCTCGTTATACATTTCTTCGGTGATGCCGGTTTCCAGCACGCCGATATCCAGACGAAACGTACCGGGTTCGTCATTCGTTTCCCACCACTCGGTGACGTTAATCAGGTAGCCGAGCGGCTCCACCACGCGCCGGATGGCACCGATGGTTCCCTTATGGCAGTGAATGAACCAGGCCGACTGAATCACGCGGCGCTTAGTGGCGACAGGCCAGTGTTCATCCCAGCGGTCAACCGACAGCGCCCAGGCCAGATAGGGCAAAAACTTTGCCGGACAGGCCAGCGGATCCCAAAGCTGCCGCAGCGGCACCGGCACCTTTTCAAGCGCGGCGCAGGCGTCGGCGGCGGCAACCTCAAGAGCCGAGGAACCGGCGGGCAGCAGGCGGTCACTCATCGTAACCGCCCACTTTCAGGGTGTACGTGGTGCAGAATGACGCCTGCGTTTTATCCAGCTCGATGTCGTCGGCGGGGCTTTTCAGCTCCACCCGCTGCACGCCTTCAACGTGCAGCGCGGCATAAATGGCGGACAGCCGGATGTCGCGGCCTAAACGGTGCTGCGCGGTGGTGTAGGCAATCAGTTTTGCCTCAGCGGCTTCACGGATAGGTTCGGCTTCCGGACCGGGGAACAGATACAGCACGGCGTCAATGGTGTAACTGACCACGGTGGCGGACTGGACGGTCACGCGGTCGGCCACGGGGCGGACGTTCTCGTCATTGAGCGCGGCCTGAACTTTCGCCAGCAGGTCGGCGGGCGCGGTGCCGTTGCCGGTCTGTGCCAGCACGGAAATCGTCACGCAGGCGGGCGACGGACTGACCACCGAAATATCCGCCACCCGCCCGTCAGCCGAGCGCCCGTGATACTCATAGGAACCTACCGGACCGGCTACGCTCAGCCCTTCAAACGCCTGCTGCGCACGGATACGCAAATCCGCATCGCCTTCCATTACTGCCTCCACGGCGGGCACGCTGACCGTATCCGCTGGCGTGATCGTCAGGCGTTCCACGCTGAACGTGGCGGCGATATTGTCCAAGTCTGTTCCGGTGGCATAAGCCAGCATCACCGCCTGCGCAGCTTCATTAATCCGCTGACGCAGGATCACTTCGCGGTAAGCGTTCTCCTCCAGCAGTTTCACAATGGGCTCAGACTCCAGGGTCAGCGTGCGGGCGATGGCGGCCTGCTGGTCTTCGGGGTACAAGGAGACCAGCGTGGCTTTGCGTTCCGCCAGGAGGATTTCGTAATCCAGCACCTCCACCACGTCGGGGGCGGGTAACTGGCTCAGGTCGATAGTTGCCATAATTCAGCTCACGGGTAAGGTTAAGGAAATGGTGGCGGAGGTGTCTTTGCGGGTGCCGGTGAGTTCCACCACGCCTTTGCCGTCGTAGGTGGTTTCAAAGGTGATGCCGGTCAGGCTGACGCGTGGCTCCCACTTGAGGATCGCGCTGTAGCACGCCGCCATGATTTGCAGGCGCAGCGCCGCATTCTGCGGGCGGTCAGTCAGCATCGATAGCAGTGAACCATAGTCACGGCGCATGACGCGGGAACCGACGGGCGTGCGCAAAATGTCGCTGACCGACTGCTTGATGTGCGCCAGGTCTTCGACGCTGCGCCCCGTATCGCGAGCCAGGCCGATGTATTTTGCATTGGTCATGAAGGCACCTGGGTCTGACCGCCGCCCGTCTGGACGCCACCGTGTTTATGGGTATGAACCACCACGCCGTTTGACGTGATGCTCCCGCCTGAATGGGTGAGGTTGCCGGTTAGGGTGCCGGCCTTTTTTATCTCGATGGTGGCGGTGGTGAGTTTGTTAGTGCAGACCACTTCCGGCGTGTCGAGAGTGATGCGCGTTGTCGCCGTGCAGATAATCTGCGGAGCAGTCACCGCCACCCTATCGGCAGCGTTCACCGTGGCAGACTTGATGCCGGTTGCCAGCAGCGCGCCAGTTTCGGGTTCGTACTCGATCACCGCGCCGTCAGCGAAAGTGACATGTACAGCATCCGCCGAGGCAGACGGGGAGGGGAATTCATCAGAGAACACAGCAGGCATCACAAAGGCGGTATCCAGCTCGCCGCCCAGGCAGAACAGCAGAACCTGTTCACCGATAGACGGTGCCCACCAGGAACGGGAACGCCCCGCGCGGGAGGTCAGCCAGTGCAGCCAGTCGGTGACGTTGCCGCCGGTATTTACGCGACAGGTGCCCGCATCTAAATCCACCTCGGCAACGGTGCCAATGCGGATCAGATTGCGCAGCAGGCGCGGAATGTCGTTCTTTGGGATGGAAGTATTCATGGATAAAAGAATGCCGCCCTGTCAGGCGGCGTACAATTTGAGGCGGGTTGATGGCGGGTGGCACAACGTGGGGGCACTGACAGAGGAGTATTAGCTCAAACTTAGGCTGACACATTTCGTAGGTACAACATCATCAAATCTGACAGTCTGGTTTGAGCGAGCTATAGACTTTCATACCTGAAACTTACGCTATTAGGTGATTCAGGGCATGCAGATAAACTGCTGGCTATATTTCTTTCGTAGAGTGTGGAATGCATACCATTCCTCGTTGAAAAGGAGTGGGTAATGACTGCGACGAATCAATTTTCTGCATAGGTTGGTGTGGACTGGGCAGATAAAAAACACGATGTCTGTGTTCAGTTTCAAAGGTTTAAGGGCCAACGGAAAGAAAACGTACGTTTAGAAGGTAACCTGCCGTTTATAATGAAATTTAATCGCGTGTTGCCCGCTATTTTTTTGTTTTTCGGGTAGACGCACTCTGTTGTCTCAAGGGATTTTAGCATGTAAAGGGGCGTCCGGTGATGTACAAAAAAACACGCTAAGCGGTATCAGAAACCAATTTTGATATGCTCTGGTCTCATAAGGCACGACCGGTCCCCGCCCCCCTAATAAAACTGACCGGAACGTTTTAATGTATTCGTTGCGCGGCATTTTAAATGCTTTATTCAGAATTAAGAAATATCACTTTCGATTTATTGTAATATCTGGATTCGACTTTTCCCTTTATACTTGACGTTCTCCTGGACAGGAGTGTTCAGGGGTTATTTTCGGTGAGAGTATACAGAAATTTCTTCTGTGAAGGCCATCCTTTAAGGAATTAAAGGATGGCCTTTTTTTCTGCCCGCCGGATTTTTTATCATTCTCTTTAATCAGATTTCCTTGCACGGAAACGGGTTACCTGAATTATCCGGTATTGTTATTTTGTTTTATTGAATTTCTCTTTTGGTTTGTGGTTGTAAATGAACAATTCCAGGTAAAGTCATTTAAATCAATGAGATGCCAGTCAGTGTATTTTTGCCCCACTGTTATTTCAATTTCGGCATTACATTATTTTAAATATGATTATTCCCTGCTCCGCCAATCGTTAATATCCTCCTTACCGGCAGCACCCTGCTGCTCTCAGCTAAAGGCCACCCGGCTTCGTTCTTTATCTCTTTCCGGGCGGTTAATTCTAAAACTCAACTTAAAGGTAGCGGATATTATGTCCAGCACAAAAAACAATAACCTGAACACCTCAGTGGAAGCGGGCATTGACCATGACTCATTCGCACGCATTGACACCATTATGGATTACGCAGGCAACTTTCAGGGCCCGGTGCTCAATAACGGATACACCGATGACCTGCAGCCTACCCTTTCGGGTCGCCTTCCGGAGGGAGACGGCCTGACGTTGCGGGTTTTCTGTAATAATGTGGTGGTTGGCTATGCCGACATCGGGGATGAGGGTTACTGGACCTTCAAACCGGCGACGCCACTGGAGCCGGGCAGAACCTATGACTTCCAGATCATCCTGTTAGACTCGGCCGGCACTGAACTGCTGCCGTCCAATACCTACACCATTCATACCACCGAACTGGACCAGGACGTGGCACCCGCCGCCCCGGTGATTACCGAAGTGCACGATTATGCCGGTGACCATCAGGGTGTGGTGGCGCAGGGCGGTAAAACCGATGACAGCCATCCTGACGTTTCTGGTACAGCGGGCGCCCATGACGTAGTGACGCTGTCCGTGACCTCACCTTCAGGTATGACGACGGTACTGGGCAGCGCGGTGGCTGACAGCAACGGCAACTGGGACTACCAACTGACCACGGCGCAAAGCATTACTGCCGCTTTGGGTGAGTGGACCTTTACGGCCACGGCGACCAATGCCATAGGAACCAGCGACAGCAGCGCAGGCTACAGCGTGGAAACTGTGGCCACGAATGCCGACGTGTTCGCCACCCCGGAAATCTCCTACATCATTGATGATGTAGGCCTGCATACCGGGCAGGTGGCTGACGGCGGTAAAACCGATGACAAACAGCCTGAGCTGCACGGCACCGGTGAGCCCGGCAGTGTCGTGACTGTCACCATGTATGGTCCATCAACAGGGAAAACCTACACCCTTGGCCGTATCACCGTCGGTAATGACGGTACCTGGCACTACCAGTTCACCGGCAAACAGGCCATGCAGGCGGGTCACGGTGCGGAAAATATTTTCCATGTTTCTTCTGTGGATACAGATGGACATACCGTCACGAGCGACGCCTTCACGGTGACCCTGACCGGCAGCAATGCGGACGACAACACCCCGCCTGACATCACCCCGCCGGATGCACCTATATTAACGGGTATATACGGCACTGCGGAAGATGGCACCAAAGACGGCTCAGGCGCAAATAGTGGCGACACACTCCATGACGCCACGCCAGAGCTGGAAGGCGTTGCTGAGCCGGGCAGTATCGTGAAAATTTACGATGGTTCGGTGCTTATTGGCTCCACGATGACGGGTGCAGACCACCGCTGGGCTTTTGATGTCTCCAGCGCGCTGGCCGAAGGCAAGCACACCTTCTTCGCCACCGCGACAGATGCGGCTGGCAATACCAGTGCGCATTCAGGCAACTTTGTGCTGAACATTGATTTGCCGGATACGGATACCACCCCACCAGATGCGCCACTCATTTCCGGGGCATTTGTCACGGCGGAAGATGGCTCCACAGACGGTTCAGGCGCGACTAATGGCGGCACACTTCATGACACCACGCCAGAGCTGGCAGGGGTTGCAGAGCCGGGCAGTATCGTGAAAATTTACGAGGGTTCGGTGCTGATTGGTTCCACGACTGCGGGTGCTGACCGCTTCTGGGCTTTTGATGTCTCCAGCGCGCTGGCCGAAGGTAAACACACCTTCTTCGCCACTGCGACAGATGCGGCAGGTAATACCAGTGCGCATTCAGGCAACTTTGTGGTGAACATTGATGTACCGGATATCACCCCACCGGATGCACCGACTATCGTAAATTACTACGATGATGCCGGCGATTCTACAGGTTATGGCAACAACGGCACCACCACCGATGACACTACGCCAACCCTGTACGGCCATGCTGACGCAAAAAGCGTAGTGAAGATTTACGACGGCAGCACGCTGCTGGGTTCAGTCACCGCAGACAAGAACGGAAACTGGAACTTCACACCGTCTGAGCGCAGTGAGGGCGCGCACGTCTTCTTCGCCACCGCGACGGATGCGGCAGGCAATACCAGCGGTAAGTCTGCGGGCTTTGGGGTGATTATTGATACGTCCGATACCACACCTGCGGTCATTGAGCACGTTGTGGATGACCACGGCAGCCAGACGGGCGATATCAAAAATGGCGGTACCACGGATGACAAACAACCGCACCTGTCCGGCTCAGCAGAAGCCGGCAGCACGGTAAGTATCCACCAGTACGACCCGTACACGGGGAAAGAGTACGTTCTGGGTTCGGTGGTGGCGTCCACTGACGGTCACTGGGACTATCAGCTGGCCGGCGGGCAGGTGTTGCAATTTGGTGGCGAGAGCCGCTTCTGGGTCACGACGCTGGACAACGCGGGCAACAAGGCCACCAGTGCTGACTTTACGGTAACGCTGGTCGGGGAAAACCAGGACGACACCACCGCACCTGATGCACCAACCATCGCTAATTACTACGATGACTTCGGCGATTCTAAAGGTTTTGACAGCAACGGCGGCACGACGGACGACACCACGCCAACCCTGAACGGTCAGGCTGAAGCCAACAGCATTGTCAAAGTATACGAAGGCAGCACCCTGCTGGGGTCAACAACGGCCAAAGCAGACGGCAGCTGGAGTTACACCACGCCTGTGCGTGCCGACGGCAAACATGACTTCACCGCGACGGCGACGGATGCAGCGGGCAATGCCAGCGCACACTCCGGTCACTTTGTGATTAACATTGAAGCGGCAGACACCACCCCACCGGATGCACCGACCATCACGGGTTACCACGATGATGTTGGTGATATTAAAGGTGACTTCAAAGGGGGCTCCACCACGGATGACGCCAGACCTGAGCTGAAAGGCCATGCTGAAGCGAACAGCACTGTAAAAGTGTACGAAGGCAACACTCTGCTGGGCTCCACCACTGCCCACAGCGACGGTTCATGGAGTTTCACACCATCATCAGCGCTCAGTGATGACAGACATATCCTGACTGCCACTGCGACAGATGCAGCCGGAAACGTCAGTGACAAATCCGACAACTTTGCTTTCGTAGTTGATACCCATACTGAGATGACTATCGCAGGTCTGGAGGACGATGCGGGCACAATGACGGGTCTGGTCGCTAATGGGGGTGTCACCGATGACACCACGCCGGTGCTTATCGGGACGGCAGAGCCGGGCAGTATCGTGTACATCAGTTCAACAGGTGTATTTGGCGAGAGCTACAGCTTCAGCGTAACAGCAGGGCTCGACGGTAAGTGGACGCTGTCTCAGGGCTATGCCGCAGGCAACTACGGCACATTCAGCTACAGTGCTTACTCTGTTGACGTCGCCGGAAACCACAGCAAAACGGTGACATTCCACGTGGAGTTTGTGGCAGAGAATCAGGATGACACCTCGGTGCCGGGTACGCCAACTATCACGAGTGCATACGATAATGTGGGCGATTCTAAAGGTGACATCAAATCGGGTGACACGACGGATGACAGCACTCCGGAGCTGAAAGGTCATGCGGATGCCGGCAGCATTGTAACAGTGCACGAGGGCCGAATCCTGCTGGGGTCGACCACCGCTCACAGTGACGGTACATGGAGCTTCACGCCATCCGCACGCAGTGACGGTACGCACACTTTCTATGTGACAGCAACCAATGCGGCGGGCCATACCAGTGCGCATTCGGGTAATTTTGTGGTGAATGTTGACACAGCCCCGGTGGGTGTGTCTGGCTTTGAAGATTTTGAACAGGCTAATCACCCTGACCATCAGTTCACCGACTTTACTACAGACTCAGGCCTGAAGGTTGAATCGGCAGAAAGAGCAAACCTACGCGATGATATATCCTGGTACCGCTACGGTAACCCAGGCCTTGACCCTAGAACAAATACTTTCATTGATGACGAGGATTTGGGGTTAATTAAATTTACCTTACCGGGTATTGCGGATACGGTATCATTTTTTGGCGGGGGCGCTACAAGTGCGAATATCCATGCCATCCATGCCTATGATGCAAATGGTCATGAAGTGGCTGTTACGATCACCATGAGGGAACCAACAGACGCAGAAGACTTTGAGCATCTGGTTCTGATTGATAAATATACTATCACGCCCGTTTCAGGGCAGCATATTGCGTCATTTACCGCTGAGGGATTCCAGGTGATCGATGATGTCTCCTGGGCTTCTGCAAACGCCCAGCACGCCAACCTGCAAAGTGCCATGCTGACCAGCCCGGACGCCGTGGAACATCACGACATTC
>NZ_RAHH01000056.1 GCF_003602095.1 Rahnella woolbedingensis
AAGGGTCCATGTTGAGCATGAACCCTTTTTACACGAGCCACCGGATCGGTCAACTGATCCTTAAACGATCGGCATTATGCGCCAGCATCCCTTTTTTACAGTTCAGAGAATTATTTGAAAACTTCTGCGGTCGCAGTGATTTTCTTTTTCTCCTGCGCAGCGATGACGACGTAGTATTTTCCGCCTTTTTCATCGGCCAGTTTGGACAGCTCATCTTTAGCATCCATTGGCGCAGTGTATTCATTGCTGGTGGTGACGGTACCCAGGCTGGTGTAACCCTTTTCTTTAGCGTCTTCTTTGCTGATCATCTCAGCGGCCATTGCGTTCACAGAGAACAAACCTGCCAGAACAGCTGCGATAATAATTTTATTTGATTTCATGACATTACCTCTAAATTGGATGAGTAATTTTGAAAGAAAGCAGTCAAGATATGAACGGCAGGTGAATCTGTGCTGGCACGAACCTTCCTGGTCAACCACCAGATTTCTCCCCAGAGACACAAACGGGCGATGGAAAACGTCCCCCTCTCACCTCCGGCATCTATCGGCTTAAGTATTAATCACCTTCGGGAATTATCCAGAAATTAGTAAAAAATATTTACATTGATTTTCATTTAGAAATCAAGAACTGGCGGACTCGCTCACAAAACGTGTCCGGGTGCGAGATAAACGGCGCATGCGCTGCTTTTTCAATGATTTCCGAACCGGATCCCGGCAGTAATGCATCCAGCAACGGCACCACTTTTCGCGGCACCAGCCCGTCGAGTGCGCCGTAAATACGCAATACCGGCAAGGTCAGTTCCGTCATCTGCTGGCGTAAATCGGCGGTGCGCAAAATCTCCAGTCCGCCGTTGAGTACGTCTGCCGGTGGCATGGGTAAATTCAGGACAACCGATTTCAGCAAACGGGCGTCCTGACGTGCGCTGTCACTGCCCATCGTCTGCAATGCCAGAAAACGCTCGACCGTGCGCTGGAAGTCTTCGCTTAGCTGATGCTGGAACCCCTGAAGCACATCAGGGCGTATTCCCGGCCAGTCTTCGTGCGCGGTGAAGCAAGGCGAGGATGCCACGGTGATCAGTTTTTCCACGCGCTGCGGTGCGCTCAGTGCAATCTGGCTGGCGACCAGTCCGCCCAGCGACCAGCCCATCAGCGAGGCCTTTGGCGGCATGACCGCCAGAATCGCTTCGGCCATTTCCTCCAGCGTCATCGCCCCGAAACCTTTACTGCGGCCATAGCCCGGCAGGTCGATCAGATGCAGACAAAATTGCGGCGCAAGTCGCTCTGCGGTGTAACGCCAGACTTCGGCATTCAGCCCCCATCCGTGAAGCAGCACAAGATGGCGATCTCCCTCGCCAATTGTCTCCTGGTAAAGCGTATTCATAGCGTATTGTCCGTGTCTGTCTGAATGGCAAAAGGAACCCGCCACTATGCTAACAATTGCCAGCCGCTGTTGGCTATGCCAGTGTCCGCTACATCTCGCCGTTCAGGGCATTTGCAGCCTGTGCCAGAAAACGCTACCCGTTGCACCGCCTTGCTGCCTGCGCTGTGGATTACCTTCTTCCGGCGGCAGGACCGATTGCGGACGGTGTTTGCTAAAACCCCCGCCGTGGGACGCGATGATCTTCGCCAGCCCTTATGAAATGCCGGTAAGCGGACTGGTTTTGCGGTTCAAATTCTCCGGCCAACCGGAGCTCGACACCGCACTCGCCCGTTTGCTTTTGCTGCGCTGGCAGGAACGTTACCGTTTGTGCAGTCTGCCCAGACCCGACGTGCTCCTCAGCGTGCCGCTGCACCAGAGGCGCTATTTTTCGCGGGGCTACAATCAGAGTGAATTGCTGGCAAAACCGCTGGCGCGCTGGCTGCATTGTGACTATCTGCCCGATGCCCTAAGCCGTGACCGGCGCACAACTTCGCAGCAAAGCCTGACCGAACGCGAAAGGAAGTGGAATTTGCGCAAAGCCTTCACGTGTCATGTCAGTCTGCGTGATAAACACGTGATGCTGCTCGATGACGTGGTGACGACCGGCAGCACGGTGCGTGAAATCAGTAAAATTCTGCGTAATCATGGAGTTGCTTCCATTCAGATTGCCTGTATCTGTCGCACATTACAGACATGAGCACGTGCTGCTAACACCAGCGTAACACTGAGGGTGACGGGTAAAAACAAAGGGCGTATTATAACCAACTAGAGTAGTCAACTATTGAGCGAATGTTATGATCCTTATTACCGATGCTGCCCAAGAGCACTTTGCCAAACTGCTGGCAAGCCAGGAAGAAGGCACCCAAATCCGCGTATTCGTGATCAATCCCGGTACGCCGACCGCAGAATGCGGTGTCTCCTATTGTCCACCTGACGCCGTAGAAGCGACGGATACCGAACTGAAGTTCGAGAAACTGTCTGCTTTTATCGATGAATTAAGCGCGCCATATCTGCAGGACGCAGTCATCGACTTCGTCACCGATCAGCTTGGTTCTCAGCTGACGCTGAAAGCGCCGAACGCCAAAATGCGTAAAGTGTCTGACGACGCACCACTGATGGAACGTGTTGAATATCAGCTGCAATCGCAGATTAATCCGCAGTTAGCCAGCCACGGCGGTCGTGTTTCCCTGATGGAAATCACCGACGATGGTATCGCTGTTCTGCAATTCGGCGGCGGCTGTAATGGCTGTTCCATGATTGATGTCACCCTGAAAGACGGCATCGAGAAAGAACTGCTGCAAAACTTCCCTGAGCTGAAAGGCGTTCGTGACCTGACTGAACACCAGCGCGGCGAGCACTCCTTCTACTGATCAACCGTTGATCAGCCGGAACATAAAAAGCACCCTTCCGTTGGGTGCTTTTTTTATGCTTTCGGTTCGCAGATGCCATTAATACCCCACCCCAACCCCTCCCTTCGCTGGGATGGAAGCAGACCGGGTTTTAGCTCCTCCCCCTGCGAAGAGGGAGGTTGGGAGAGGGTTTAGCAGACGGCGTTGAAGCCGCCTGCCTGCGCCGGTTCAAATCAGCCAGCAGCGCACTGATATGCTCATCCCCAAACATCTCCTCCAGGGTTCGCGTCAGTTTTCGCCGCCAGTTGGGGTATTCGGTATTGGTGCCGGGTACGTTGACCGGCAAATCCATATCCAGCCAGTCTTCCGGTTGCAGGCCGAGCAACGCGCTGGCGCTGCCCGCCAGATAACGCTGTAGCCCGCAATTGAGCACCGGCGTCATCGGCATGCCCGCCGCCGTTTTGCTGGTCGCTTTCGGCACACAATCTTCAAGATGCAACGCCTCCAGCAATCCCTGCTTGCTGTGTTCCCGCTCTGCGCGCAGTTTCTCCAGCACCTGCGGATCCGGGTACACTCCCAGCGACGCGCCGAGCGTTAAATCGCCGCCCTCCCAGTAACCGCGCAGCGTCGGCAGGTCGTGCGTGGTGACCGTTGCCATCGCCTGCGAAACATAGTCTTGTGGCGGGCGGTAAACGAAGTTTTTGTCGTGTTCGAAATACAACACTTTGTAGGAATAAACCCCGCTGTCACGCAGGCTGGCGATAATCTCTTTTGGCACGGTACCGAGATCTTCACCAATCACCATGCATTCATGACGCTGACTCTCCAGCGCCAGCACGCCGAGCAAATCCTCCAGCGGATAGCGGACATACGCGCCATTCCCCGCCTCCTGATCCGCCGGTATCCACCACAAACGCAGCAAACCCATAACGTGATCGATACGCAGCGCGCCGCATTCCGCCATATTCGCGCGCAGCAAATCAATAAATGGCTGATAGGCACGGGCTTTCATTTCATGGGGATCAATGGGCGGAAGACCCCAGTTTTGCCCCTGCGGACCAAGAATATCCGGCGGTGCGCCGATAGTGGCGTTGAGGCAGTACAGCGCCGGATCCGACCAGGTTTCCGCCCCGCCCTGTGCCACGCCAACCGCCAGGTCGCGGTACAAACCGATCGGCATTTTCAGCCCGACACTGCGCTGATAACAGGCAGAAAATTGCGTATGCGCCAGCCATTGCTGCCACTGATAAAACTCAACTTCGCTGGCGTAGCGTTCACTGAACTGCGCCACGTCAGCACTTTGGGCATCGCGATAGGCTTGCGGCCACACCGGCCAGCCCCACTGCCCTAAATCCAGATCCCGCAGATGTACATGCAGCGCATCGAACAGCGCCTGTTGCCGCAGACTGACACCGCCCAATTCCACGAAACGCCGGAAATCCTGCTTACGCGAGGTGTTTTCCGGCAGCCCACAAAACAGCGGCCAGGCGAGTTTTAGCGCTGCGGATTTCAGCGCCATCACCAGCGGATAATCGACATAATCAGTGCTGCGCGCCTGCAATAACGCGTCATGCGTTTCAACAGAATTCCACCAGCTTTGCGCCTCAGGGCTTGCGGCAAATTCCTCGACGGCGCTCACGTCGATATAGGTCAGATTCAGCCAGCGGCGGGACGACGGACTGTACGGGCTGGCACTTTGCGGATTTGCCGGATACAGCGAATGAATGGGATTCAGCCCGACGAACGCCCCGCCGCGTTTTCCGACTTCTTCGACCATTTTTTTCAGATCGCCAAAATCACCCACGCCCCAGTTATTTTCCGAGCGCAGCGTGTAAAGCTGGACCGTCGCGCCCCATAACTTTTTGCCCGCCCGCAGCGTGGGCGGTTCATAACAGCGCGGCGGTACGACGATAATCCGGCAGGGCCAGACGTTGCCGTTTTGCGCTAACGTCAGCTGATGGTAACCGGCGGGCAGTGCTGCGCCGAGGTTCAGCGCCTCGCCTGTCTGAATTTCGCCCTGCGATTGTTCGCCATTTTCCCAGGTCAGCTGCCAGTTGAATGCGCCGCTGACGTCCGGCGTCAGCAGCACCTTTTTGCCCTGCGTAAAAACTTTGACCGGCGGCACCGGCGTAACTTCAGGCGCGTCCGTCGGATCACGTCCCATCGCCGTCAGCAAAGCTGCCCGTGTGTCATCGGATACTGTTTCGACGTCATCGGTCATATTGATAAAACTGTCTAAAATCCCCGCCCGGCGGGCTGCCTCAACGAGTTGCTTATCCTCCATGTCGGCTCCTATCGTTTGGCCTGCCAGATACGCTGCTGGTAATCGCGGATGGAACGGTCAGCGCTGAACATCCCGACGCGCGCCGTATTCAGCAGCGTGCGGCGCGTCCATTCGTCGGCATTGCGGAACAGCACATCGACCTGTTTTTGCGCCTCGCAATAGGCCGCGAAATCCGCCAGTACCAGATACGGGTCGCCGCCATCGAGCAGGCTGTGAAGCATCAGATCAAAGGCTTTCTTGTCGCCATTGGCGTAAAAACCGCTGGCCAGTTCATCGAGAATGGATTTGAGATGTTTGTCTTTTTTCACCAGCGCTTTCGGCTTGTAGCCCTTTTTCAGCTGGGCTTTTACTTCATCGACCGTCAGGCCAAAGATAAATATATTGTCCTCGCCGACCTGTTCGGCAATTTCGACGCTTGCCCCGTCGAGCGTACCGACGGTCAGCGCGCCGTTCAGCGCCAGTTTCATATTCCCGGTGCCCGAAGCCTCTTTGCCTGCGGTAGAAATCTGTTCAGAGACATCCGCCGCCGGGATCATCAGTTCAGCAACTGACACACAATAATCGGGAATGAACACCACTTTGATGCGATCGGCGACGATCGGATCGTTGTTGATCTTCTCCGCCACCTGATTGATCGCATAGATAATATTTTTGGCGAGGTAATAACCGGGCGCGGCTTTGGCGCCGAACAGGAAAACACGCGGCACAATGTCGAGTTTCGGGTTATCGCGGATCTGGCGATATAAGGAAAGAATATGCAGCAGATTGAGATGCTGACGTTTGTACTCGTGCAGACGTTTGATCTGCACATCGAAAATCGCGTCCGGATTGAGCCGGATCCCCATACGATGCCAGACGTACTCCGCCAGCCGCACTTTGTTGTCATGCTTGATTTTGCGGTACTGCTTGCAGAATTTTTTGTCTTTAACGCCGTCTTCCAGCCCTTTCAGCAGATCCAGATTGTTCACCCAGCTATCGATTTTCAGACGCTCATCAATCAGCGCGGAAAGCGCCGGATTACACTGTTTCAGCCAGCGGCGCGGCGTGATGCCGTTGGTCACATTGTGGAATTTTTGCGGCCACAGCTGGTGATATTCCGGGAACAAATCTTTCACCACCAGATCCGAATGCAGTGCCGCCACGCCATTTACGGCAAAACCGGCGACGACGCAGAGATTCGCCATACGCACCTGTTTGTCGTGATGCACGGCCAGCTTCGCCCAGACAGCCTCATCGCCCGGCCACTCTTTGCTCACCCGTTTTTTAAAGCTGGCGTTGATCTGTTTTATTATCTGGAAATGACGCGGCAGCAGACTGCGCACCAGCCGCTCGTCCCAGGTTTCCAGCGCTTCCGGCATCAGCGTGTGGTTGGTGTATGCAAACGTGCGGCTGGTAATGTGCCACGCGTCATCCCAGCTCAGCTGATGCTCATCGAGCAGCACGCGCAGCATTTCAGGAATGGCGATGGTCGGATGCGTATCATTGAGCTGGATAACTTCATAGTCCGGCAGTTCCCTGATTTTGCGGCCAAGAAAATGATGACGTCGCAAAATATCGGCCACCGAGCAGGCGCACTGGAAATACTGCTGCATCAGGCGCAGGCGTTTACCGGCCTGATGATTATCATTCGGATAGAGCACTTTGGTGAGTTTGGCGGCGTCGACGCCCTGCTGTTCCGCTTTAAGGAACTCGCCGTCATTAAACTTTTCGAGATCAAACGGATGAAGATGCGTGGCTTCCCATAAACGCAGCGGCTGCGTGATGCCATTGCGATAGCCCATCACCGGCAGATCCCAGGCTTCACCGCGCAGGGTAAATTCCGGTTCCCAGCGCGTAACGCCCTGTTCGTCTTTAACGATTTTACCGCCGATACCGACGCTGACGGCCAGTGAACTGTTATGGCGGAACCACGGGTATTCGCTGCGGTGCCAGTCGTCCGGCGACTCTTTCTGTTTACCATCGACAAAGCGCTGGCGGAATAAACCGTACTGATAATTCAGGCCGTAGCCGATTCCGGGCTGCCCGACCGAGGCCATCGCATCGAGATAACAGGCCGCCAGCCGCCCCAGCCCGCCGTTGCCCAGTGCGGGATCGATTTCTTCTTCCAGCAGGTCAGTCAGATTGATATCAAACTGCCCGATCGCAGCGGCCACTTTTTCATACCAGCCGAGATTAATCAGGTTGTTACCGGTGAGGCGCCCGACCAGAAATTCCATCGAGATATAGTTAACGTGGCGGGTGATTTTTTTGCTTTTGCTGCTGGCGGTATCATTTTGCGGAGGAAGCTGTTCTGCGACGGCGGCACTGACCGCGTGCCACCACTGATGCCGGGTCATATCTGAGGCTGAAGTGAGTCCGAATGCTTGCCACTGGCGGGTGAGCGCCGCCAAAAAAACATCCTGCTTGAACGTGATCTTCGACATAGGGCAGTCTCTTTTCTGTCTGATGGGACGGAATGTTTCCGTGAGAAAAAGTGTGATCTCGCTATCTATGTATAAACCCTATGCTGGAAAAATGCTCACTGCGGGGATGAGGAAAAATGCATGAAATCATGTCGTAGGGAGGGGGAGATGCCATTAAAACCCCCTCCCCGCCTCCCCTTCGCAGGGGGAGGAGCAAAGACTCGATCGGCTCCCTCACCTGCGAAGGGGGAGGGTTGGGTGGGGTTTTAA
>NZ_RAHH01000057.1 GCF_003602095.1 Rahnella woolbedingensis
TGTTTTGTAAACTTCGTCACCCCACCAGTTCATCAAGTCACGCCTATTTTCTAAGTATGTAGAACGATTATAGGCACGTCTAACGTCATTTTTATCACAGTGAGCCAGTGCTGCTTCAATTACATCTGCATTAAATTCAGCCTCATTCATAGCTGTGCTGGCTATAGAACGTAAACCATGAGCAACGAGTTTCCCGCCATAGCCTATCCTTTTTAATGCTGCATTAGCTGTCTGGCTGTTCATTGGATTGCGCGGGTCATTCCGGCTAGGGAATACGTACTGACGATTACCACTAATTGGACGCATGATTTCCAGCAACTCTAAGGCTTGATCCGACAACGGGACTATATGGTCACGCTTTGCCTTCATACGTTCTGCCGGAATACACCACTGCTTATTCTCTATATCGATCTCTGACCAGGCTGTTGCCGATGCTTCGGCAGGGCGTATTAGCGTCAGTAACTGCCATTCAAGCAGGCAGCGGGTTGGTATCGACAAGTTGCTCATTGAAATGGTGCGCATCAACTTGGGCAGTTCTTCGGGGCGTATTGTGGGCATGTGCTGCTTCTTAGGGCGCTCGAAAGCATTACCGATACCTGAAGCTGGATTTGCCTCAATCAACCCAACATTGACGGCATAAATCATTATCTCGTTTATGCGTTGTACTAAACGCCGAACAGTCTCTAATGCTCCCCGCGCTTTGATTGGTTCCAACACCTGGATCAAAGTGCGTGCTTTTAGCTCCTGAACAGGAACATTTTCAATACTGGGCAGGATGTCTTTCTCAATGGAACGCCAGATATCTTTACCGTGGTCTGCGCTAACGTGACTTTGCTTCAGCTCGAACCATTTACGTGCCACATTGACGAAAATGCTTTCCTGAGCGATCTGGAGCTTTTCAGCTTCTTCCCCAGCTCTTGCTTGTGGATCAATCCCTTTTACTAACATCGCCAGCTTCTGAGCGCGCACCTCTCTTGCATCAGCCAGTGAAAGTGCAGGGTAAGCGCCAAGGCTGATCATGGTGCGTTTTGATGTGTTAGGAACCTGATAGCGGAAACGCCAAATTTTCTTGCCGGTGGTTTTGACCAGGAGAAAGAGTCCGTCACCGTCATGCAATGTGAGATCTTTATCGGTGGCTTTGGCTTTTTGTACTTCGGTGTGGGTGAGGGGGCGTGTAGTCCGCGCCATGCAAGGATCTTCCCTAATTGGTATACGTTTATTGGTATATATCTTAGCGTATACCAATTCGTATACCAATAGACGCCGGTTTCAGGCGGATCTTCTCGGACTTCTACAGACACAAAAAAGCCCGCAAACCTAGGAGGGATGCGGGCTTTCAGGACTTCTCCGGACTTATCTGGTAATAACCGGATCATTATTTGGTGGAGCTGGGGGGATTTGAACCCCCGTCCGAAATTACTACACCGTCGGCACTACATGCTTAGTCCAATCTTTACATTCGCCGGTTAGCTGCGGATGGACACGCCACTAACAAACTATCCTGATTGGGTTTAACGCTTTCACCCCAGGCAAGGTGTCCACGCGATCTCTTTTGGGTTTGACCTCTCTTGATCCCCGTCCTAAGAGCGGAGGCTAGGGAGAGAGGGCTCTTAGCAGGTTATTAAGCTGCTAGGGCGTAGTTTTCGTCGTTTGCGACTATTTTTTTGCGGCTTTTTACGAGGCAAACCGCCCCTCGGCATGCTCCTTGGGCTTCGCAAATCCCGTCGAATCCAGAATCAGCCCCAAGTACTATTACGCAGTATACCAGAAAAAGAACACGCTAAGCCAGAGACTTAGCGGTTTGAGTTCTTCATGATACGTGCTTTGTCTACTTTCCATTCACGATCTTTAATGTCATCGCGTTTGTCGTGCTCTTTCTTACCTTTAGCCAGGCCGATTTTCACTTTTGACCAGGCGTTTTTCCAGTACAAAGAGAGTGCAACGACGGTGTAACCATCACGACTGACTTTTCCGAAAAGCGTTTCTAACTCACGCTTCTTCAACAGTAATTTTCTTGTACGGGTTGGGTCGCAGACGATATGACTCGACGCCACGTTAAGAGGTTGAATGGTTGCGCCAAATAAATAGGCTTCACCGTCGCGGAATGTGACATAGCTGTCAGAGATGTTTGCTTTACCAGCACGCATCGATTTGACTTCCCATCCCTGCAAAGCAAGCCCCGCCTCGATTTCATCTTCAATGAAATATTCATGGCGAGCGCGTTTGTTCATCGCGATAGTCGCGGAACCGGGTTTATGTGCTTTTTTCTTTGTCATAGTGATACTTATTATACTGTAAGCGATGCCGATTGAAATCCCCACGCTGTCAGAGTGGGGTGTTTTTCATGTTTGTGACGACCTGTGCTTCGTAGTTTTTATTACCGCGCGGATAAATGGTATTATCTGTACGTTTTATGACACCTGGAAAATGATATGCCACAGATAAGTCGTTCTGCGCTAGTACCGTTTAGTGTGGAGCAGATGTACACCTTGGTTAATGATGTCGATGCCTATCCGCAGTTTCTGCCCGGTTGTACCGGCAGCCGCATTTTAGAAAATAGCGATACATCCATGACCGCTGCGGTTGATGTTTCGAAAGCGGGCATCAGTAAGACTTTTACGACCAAAAATACGCTCATCAGTAATAAACGCATAGATATGCAACTGGTCGATGGTCCTTTTCGCAAACTGACGGGAGGATGGGATTTTATCGAACTCAGCCCTGATGCTTGTAAGGTTCAGCTTAGTCTTGATTTCGAATTTACCAATAAATTGATTGAGTTAGCATTCGGGAAAATCTTTAAAGAACTGGCAGGCAGTATGGTTCAGGCGTTCACGCTGCGCGCAAAAGAGGTTTACAGTGTCTGAGATCCGCGTTGAAGTGGTATACGCGCTGCCGGAACGTCAGTATCTGCGCACGGTAAAACTGGAAGAAGGGAGCAGCGTGGAGCAGGCGGTTAAGGCTTCCGGGTTGCTGGAGTTACGCAGTGATATCGATTTAAAACAGAACAAACTGGGTATCTACAGCCGTCCGGTGAAGCTTGCTGATACGGTGAATGACGGAGATCGTATTGAGATTTACCGGCCATTAATTGCTGACCCGAAAGAGTTACGGCGGATACGCGCCGAACGTTCTAAAAAATAAGGCGCCTCAGGCGCCTTATTTTTTTACCCTGAAAGATGATTTTTGGCAGTTACCAGAGACCATCACACCGGGGCGATTTATTTTTGATCGCTCAATTTCGGTTTGTTGTCGATGTTAGTCAGTTCACCCGCCTGGTTGAAGGTCAGCGTCAATGTTTGCTGTGTTATACCTTCGTGGCCTGGCTCCTGACGGAACACGTAATACCAAACATCACTGCCAAACGGGTCATGCAGCATCGGCGTGCCAAGAACATAAGCAACTTGTTGTTTAGTCATACCGGTATGAATTTTTTGAACATCAGCAGGAGATAAGTAATTCCCCTGGTTGATATCAGGCCGATAAACCACCTTTTCCAGAGTGGAACAGCCCGCAGTAAGCATTACAAGAGCTACAGCGGCGGCAGTTAGCGTTTTACAGCGCATAGTCATTACATTCCTTTAGGGCATAAGATGCCGATGATAATAGACCTTTCATCAGTTTGAAACCTTTGCGGGGCACCTGTATGACCGCTTAAATGTAAAAAAGTTGAGCTTTTTACGCAGCGAGCAGCTCTTTTGCATTGGCCAGCGTGTTTCGGGTGACTTCACTTCCGCCCAGCAGACGTGCCAGTTCCTGCAAACGCGCCTTTTTATCAAGCCGGTTCATCTGCGTTTCTGTCACTTCGCCGTCGGTTTCTTTGCTGACAAAATAATGCTGATGTCCGCAACCTGCAACCTGAGGCAGGTGAGTCACACACATAACTTGTGTTGATTCCCCTAACTGGCGCAGCAGACGCCCGACAATGGCTGCGGTCGGCCCGCTGATACCGACGTCTACTTCATCGAAGATAAGCGCCGGTGTTTCCATTTTTTGTGCCGTGATCACCTGTATTGCCAGCGCGATACGGGAAAGTTCACCACCGGAGGCTACTTTGGCCAGTGCCTGAAGTGGCTGACCCGGGTTGGTGGTGACCTGGAATTCCATACGGTCAGCCCCTTCCATATTCAGGTGTTCCGGTTCGAACTGGACCTGAATTTTGAATTTACCGTGCGGCATGGAAAGTGCCTGCATGCTTTGGGTGATCAGATGCGTCAACTCATCGGCAAAATACTGGCGTTTTTCGTGCAGCTGTTCAGCGATCGCTACGGCCTGCTGATAATGATGCTGTACCGCTTCGCTCAGCTCCGCCTGATTGGTTTCCTGGTCATTGAGAGCCTGTTGTTCTTCGAGCAACTGGCGGTGTAATTCTGGCAGTTCTTCTGCGCTGACATGGTGTTTGCGCGCGAGATTCATCTGGCGCGACAGGCGCTGCTCCAGCTCATACATACGGTTTGGATCCATATCCAGACGTTCACTGTAGTGGCGCAGTTCATCGCTGGCTTCGCTGACCTGAATAGACGCGTCATCGAGCATCACAATCAGCTCGTTCATTTTGCTGTCGAGCTCAGCCAGTTCAGTCAGCTGATTACGCGCGGTATAAAGCAAACTCACGATGTTTTGCTCTTCGCCATCAGCCAGAAGATACAATGCGCTCTGGCTCAGGGAAAGCAGCTGTCCGCTGTTTGCCAGACGTTTGTATTCTTCATCTATTTGTTCGTACTCACCGGCCTGTGGGGCGAATTCGTTCAGCTCTTTCAACTGATACTGCAATAGCTGACGGCGTGACTCACGCTCGCTGACCTGTTGCTGATATTGCGCCAGCTGACGGCAACTCTGATGCCAGTTTTGGTAAGCTTTACGCATTTCGGCCAGCAGCATAGGCTGATCGGCATAAGCATCGAGTAAATCTTTCTGATGCTCAGGTTTGAGTAAAAGCTGATGGGCATGTTGTCCGTGAATTTGGATCAGATGCTGTCCGAGTTCACGAAGCTGTGACAGGGGAACGGGTGTGCCGTTAATGAAACCGCGCGAACGACCATCGCTGCTGATGGTGCGGCGCAGCAGGCAATCCTGCCCTTCGTCGAGCTGATTTTCTGCCAGCCAGTTTTTTGCCGAAGGTGTATCAGCCAGAGTGAAGCGCGCGCAGATGTCTGCACGACTGGCACCCAGGCGCACCATGCTGCCGTCTGCGCGATTGCCGAGACAAAGCCCTAGCGCATCGATAGCGATGGACTTACCGGCACCGGTTTCACCGGTGATTGCCGTCATACCGGCATGAAAATCGATTTCTAATTCGCGGACAATGGCAAAGTTACTGATAGTTAATTGCGCCAGCATGATCACCTTCCTGTACATAACAACAGACCTGTAATTACATACAGTATAAACTGGTTTTATATACAGTAAAGGGGCTGGCGAATTATTTTTATCTGTTCAGAAGAGTTTTTTTGACCATCCGAGTTTTGTGCTTAATGTGTTGAAATAGCTGTAGTCTTTCGGGTGGATCAGATTCAGGTGAAACTCGCTGCGGCGGATAACCACTTCTTCACCCGGCTGGATCGGCAGGGCAATCTGGCTGTCGCAGCTGATTTCCAGGTCATTGCTCATATGTGAGAACCGCAGACAAATTGTACTGCTGCTGTTAATGACCAGCGGGCGCGCAGAAAGTGTGTGCGGGAACATCGGCACCAGCGCGATAGCTTCCAGCGTCGGTGTGAGGATCGGGCCGCCACCTGAAAGCGAATACGCGGTCGAGCCGGTCGGTGTTGAAATGATCAGACCATCCGAGCGCTGGGAAAAGGCAAATTTGTCGTCAATATAGACTTCAAATTCAATCATGTGCGCGACTTTACCCGGATGAAGGACAACTTCATTAATGGCGGTGCTGACGCGACATTGTTGGTCTTTGCAGCGTACCATGGCCTCCAGCAGGAAACGTTGTTCGCTGATATATTCGCCCTGCAGAACGTCATCGAGCTGCTGCAAAGCGTTGTCCGGATCCAGGTCGGTCAGAAAACCGAGATTGCCACGGTTGATGCCGATGACTTTGATGTCGTAACGCGCAAGAACGCGCGCGGCGCCCAGCATGTTACCGTCACCGCCGACAACAACGGCCAGATCAGCCAGTTTGCCGATTTCCGCCAGACTGCCTGTAGTCGCGTCTTCCAGAGCTAAATCTTGCGCCACCTGTCGCTCAACAATGACCTGATAACCTTTTGAGATTAACCAGTGGTAAAGCATTTCATGGGTGGCAAGTGCCGAAGGATGACGAGGGTGTCCGACGATCCCAATGCACTCAAATTTTTTATTCATCGCTGTGGTTATCCTCAGCAGGTTGTGATGACTCCTGCATTATGACCGGTTTCATTAAAAACCAAACCTTGAAACCCCGGTTTTGATCCCCATAATAAGCCAACTAGCAAGATTAATGCTAAAACGCGGAGAGATTCATGAGTAGTAAAGAACATAAGACACCTGACGAGCAAGTCTCTGAAGAACTGAATCAGGAACAAGAGCTGCATGCGCAAGCGGAAACTCAGGCGGCAGATGTCGTTGATCCGCGCGATGAACGTATTGCTGAATTGGAAGCACAGCTGAAAGAACTCCAGCAGCGTGAGCGCGACAGCCTGCTGCGTGCGAAAGCGGAAGTAGAAAACATCCGTCGCCGTACCGAACTGGATATCGAGAAAGCGCATAAATTCGCTCTGGAGAAATTTTCCGGCGAGCTGTTGCCAGTTATCGATAATCTGGAACGTGCTCTGGATCTGGCTGATAAATCCAATTCAGAACTGGCAGGTTTGATTGAAGGCGTCGAGCTGACCCTGAAATCTCTGCTGGATGCTGTGCGCAAGTTCGGTATGGAAGTGGTTGGCGATATTCACGTGCCTTTCAATCCTGAACTGCACCAGGCGATGACGATGATGGAATCCGAAGAGCTGGAACCTAATCACGTGCTGATGGTGATGCAGAAGGGTTACACGCTGAACGGCCGTCTGTTACGCCCTGCGATGGTTGCGGTTTCCAAAGCC
>NZ_RAHH01000058.1 GCF_003602095.1 Rahnella woolbedingensis
GAGTTACCGGTTCAATATTCCAGACAGACTCGTGGTTCATTTGAGCGTCCATGCTCGCCCTGAACTCCGGGCACACTATAGGTCACATCACCGCACCACACCACACCACACCACACCACACCACACCAGGTTTGGCTCTGTTACGGCGAACTGTCGCTCAAGGTGATTCGGGATAGCAACGTGTTCATGACCGCCACGCTTATACCGGTGAGTCGCCTGCTGGCAACTGACCAACCCCAGTTCTTTCATGAGCCTGCCAGCAAGCCAGCGCCCCATCTGGTAGCCTCTCTGCGTTGCCATTGTGGCGATGCTTCTTGCTCCGGCCGAACGGTGGCTGATGCCATGCAGCTCAAGTACCTGACTTCGTAACACAGCCCGTCTGCCGTCTGGTTTTTCAGGACGGATTTTCCAGTATTTATAGCTGCTGCGATGAACCCCAAACACATGGCAGAGAGTGGCCACAGGATAACGCGCTCTGAGTTTCCCGATTATCGAGAACTGTTCAGGGAGTCTGACATCAAGAGCGCGGTAGCCTTTTTTAATATTTCGTTTTCCATTTCAATACGTTGTAGTTTTTTCTTCAGCTCACGTATTTCGATTTGTTCCGGTGTTATCGGAGAGGATTTTGGTGTTTTTCCCTGACGCTCTTCACGCAGTTGCTTGACCCATTTTGTCATCGTGGAAAGACCGACATCCATAGCCTTAGCGGCATCAGAGACGGTGTAGTTTTGATCGACAACCAACTGAGCGGATTCGCGTTTGAATTCAGGACTAAAATTTCTTCTTTTCATTGGAGCACCTGTGTTGTTCTGAGGTGAGCATATCACCTCTGTTCAGGTGGCCAAATTCAGTAAACCACTTCACACAGGGTGGGGGTGACCATCTTATTAAACCGCTCGAAAGCGGCTTTAAAAAGAGCATAAATTGCACTTTTTATGCATAACGTCATCAATTCAGAATGTTACTGATATCATGCGTTCTCGTCGATAAAGGCAGAAACAGGCAATCCAAAGCGCTTTGAAAGTGCCTTCATATGTTCCAGGGTAAGCTTACGCTCGCCTTTCAGGATCATGCTGACCAAAGAGCGTGCACCTATTTCTTCTTTGAAACTGCTTTGATTCAGACCGTGCTGATCCATGAGAACGCGCAGCATCGCCAGCTCCTGCGGCAACGCAGCAATACGCGTGTTGAATGCCTCAAATTCAGGGGTCGAATTTTCATAATCAGCAATTTTTTTAGCCAGCAGATCAATGAGAGGATTTTCATCGTCGGTATCGATAAGACGCTCTACCATCTCAAGAGCCTGCTCGTAGTCTTCACGGCTATGGCTTCCCCCCAGCAGGGGAACGGCATTGATCAATGTGGCCGTAGCGTTTAAAGCGGCTTCATAACTATTTGCTGTCATCATTCTGGAGTTCTCCTGTAGTGGTCGGTTAGCCGGTCATATTCTTTGTGCGTCACGACGTGCTTGATAAATACGTTCTGCGTTTCAAACTTGATGTAAGTGATGATCCGTAAATTGTTACCGCCGATATCAATCACCCACCATTTCTGCCTGTATTTGAATCGGTCAAGACTGCCAAAGCGTGCTTTAAGGGCATCAGGGGTTAGAAAACGCCCTGTATGCAGCACTTTATAAGCATCTTCCAGCGCAACGGCGTCGTTTGGAAATCGCCTCCCCGCCTCGTCAAACGGCTTCTTTGATATAACCCGCATAAATCTCTCTGTCTTGTAGGCATGAGATAATTATACTCCCTCACCGCCATGTCCACAATATGTGAACACGGATAATGTTCACATATTGTGACCACTCACTGAACTTAATAGCCATATTGTCAATATTTTTCTATAAAAGTGCAATTATTACACTTTTAGGATTAATTATGACAGGCTATGAATTGCGGCTCTGGCGTAAAGGGATGACATGGGATCAGGAACGTGCAGCTGAAGAACTGGGGAAATGCCTGCGAACATATAAAGCATACGAGAAATCACCGGCTATCGACCGAGTGGTCGAACTTGCCACCCGATCGCTGACACTTTCCATACTGCTTCCCGCGCTGTCAGAGAAAAACAGCGCGGAAATCTGTCGAGTTCTCGGCACACTGGTCGACTAACAGTCCGCTACCGATGCCATTACAAAACCGTCAAAATTGAATACATCATTGACGGCCACCGGCCATCCTTCAGCGTCCCACACCATGACCCAACTTTCAGATTCCTCACAGCGATACAGCATGCCAAGCGCACCGGTGGGCAAATCTGAAGGTTCAAAATGGTTACTTCAGTTTCCGTTACGCACGACGTAACTTAATAAATCCTCAAGCTGCGCAGTCGTCAGAGCAGTTTCGGCAACGATGGTCTGAGCAGGGATTTCCTTGGGTGCCCTCGCTTTTCCTTTGCCATAATACTGGTATGTGGCGTACAGCGGATGACAGATCCGATCCTTACTTCGGTTCGTCTTCCCTCAGCCTCAAGAGTCAGTCGCTGGTTGATGCCCTGGAGAATAATCAGAGGGGAAGAAAACTACGCATCACGGTTCATCGGGTTGATGTGCGAGAAAGAGCCTCAGCTGAAAATGGCGCAGCAACTGGCACTCGACTTTTACAGAATGCTGAAAACGAGAAATAAAACACTGTTAAACCCGTGATTCATTAATGTAAGCGAAAGCGGACTTATAGACCTCCAGCGTGTTGCTGCAGGAATGGAATCTGATGCAGCGGCAATAGTTGAAGCTATCTCTTGCAGGTGGAGTAACGGCGTTGTTGAGGGGCATGTAAACCGACTGAAGATGTTGAAACGCCAAATGTACGGTCGTGCCGGGTTCGAACTGTTGAGGCGGCGAGTGATGAGTCCTCTTGCATGATTAGCTCCACCCAAGTTGCGGAAGACCCATTTTTACATCGGTACTAACACATAGGTGTAGTTTGAGGCGCCCAGCGTGGCGACGAAGATTTGCGCCTGCCGGACTTCTCCCGTGTCCGGGTTGAGCACGGAGACCGTGGGTCCGCAGAAGTCGAGGAACAGCTTCTCACCGGCGATATGATACTGACGCATACTGCGCTTTTGTAACTTCAGCCAGTCGTTGTAAAGATTGCAGAACTGGCTGTACCCGTAAGCACTTTCACCCGTTTCCTGTTGATATTCCTGCCAGAGCAGGATTTTAGTCATCCCTTTGCGCTTGAGTTCCTGATGGCATAACGGGAAGTCCGGCATGCGCTTATTACTGCCGCAGTCTCGTCCGGTATAGAGCAACGCTTCGAGCTGAGATTCGGTCATGTCTTCCGGAAGGGGCCACGCCAGTTGGCTCGCCCTGAAGCGTGTTACAACATCAGATACGGTGCTGCATCCGATATTCAGACAGGCCGAGATACTCCTGTTAGGCAGGTGACAGTCAAATTTAAGGCGCAGCAGTTCTTTAATTTTACTCATCCGCGTTCTCAGTCTTGCCATGGTGACACTCCTCCGAAAGATGTGTTTTCAGGAGAAAGTGTTGTCCATTGTTTTAAAAGTGAAAAGCGCGGGGTTCCGACGACAGGATCATCGATTCCGACAATCCGATCACAGATTCCGACGAATGGCCAAATTTGGCCGGGACAAATCGGAATCAGCGGTCGAATTAAATCGGAAAGTGCGATCGGATAACATCGGAATCAATGGTCGGTTTGGGTCGGAGTACGCAGCCTCTTTAATGGCCTTCACACTCATGACAATTCCTGCTGTATCCAACGCCGATTTAATTTCCTGAGCGCTGTATCCTTTTTTAACCGACAGATCTATAAGCTGTTCTCTGAGTTTCTCTAGCACATCCTTACCCGTCATGCGCGCAGCATTCAAATCTGGCAACTCTTCCAGCTGAAGTTTTGCCAGTTAAGTTGCTCCTGAGAGTAATAACTGTTTGCCGCCATGCTCATTATTCCTTTTACGTTTTCATTCAACAGAGTGAGCAAGTGCGCCTGTTCCAGAGACCAATAATCTAAGGCGCCCCATTCTCCACCCGGTGTAATGACATTCAAGACATTTTCAGGAAGAACGCAGCAATCCAGTTTAAAACAAGGGACAGGATATGTTTTGTAGCACCGCCTGCACGCAGTCTGTCCAACAAAACGCCCTGGTCAGGGCTTCGCCCCGACACCCCGCGAGACTATAACTGCCGAGACGGGAAGGAAAAGGCCCCCATGAGTAGGAGCGAAAAACGCAACAGAGCGGCATTACTTCCGAGCATCCGTTGCCTGCCGGAAGAAAAGCAACAGATAAAGGAAAGCGCCCACGCCGCCGGTCTGAGCGTGGGAGAGTATCTGCGTCGCTGTGCGTTGGGTCGCCGCATTAGGGGGCCGCCTGGAGTCCGGAAATTATCCTACGTTTAGAGATTTGAGATTAACGAGTAGTTTCGTTCCAGTAAACAGAACCGTCTGACCGTAAGGGGGCTACGCCGGAACCCCATAAAAAATCCCCGGCCGGAGCCAGGGATGGATTAAGGTCAGAACACGTCAGGGATTATGAAACCTGATGTAATTCCAGACCGTGCTGAACCAACAGTTCGACATCACTGCCTGCATGCTGGTATACCTCATACTGAATGCCACCTGCCGTCACTGCACCGCTATCCTGCCAGGTGTTGTGAGACAGGTCGTTGACTTTCAGTTCAACCACATCACCCTGATCGCCGGTTACCGCTAGTTGCTGATGACCATCCTGGATAAAGAGATTCGGATGGGCTTCGCTGAGAATGTCATTTAATGTGAGATAAAGCGTCTGAACTGCATTGTTGTGCAGATTAATGACCGCATGATCAGCCTGAAGATCTGATGTCGTTGCAAGTAACGCGGCTGCTTCATGCTGGGTAGTGGTCAGTAAATCACCCGGGTTACCGCTGGTTGAATAATTGGTATCCTGTTCATCAGCGATCAATAGATCTGGAGTAACCGTCGCCCCTTCATTTATCTCATGCCCTGCATGATCCAGAGGAACAATACGCCATGAGTAGTACGCACTTCGTGTCACACTATCTGTAAAGGACCAGTTTCCGGAAGCGTCGGCCTGAGCGCTACCAACACACGTTAAAACATAATTCGAATGAGCATAGGATTCCCGGTAAATATTTACGACCGAGTCCGCCTGTCCAGTTCCATGTAGTGTTGGGGTGGCGTCATTAAATAACGCGAATCCCGTCCCGTTGCTACCATGCAGCGTATTATACGCCTGGTAGTTATCCTCAAAGTAATTGAATTCAGGAGGGGTTAACAAATCACCCAGGTTGCCGCTGGTTGAATAATTGGTATCCTGTTCATCAGCGATCCATAGATCTGGAGTAACCGTCGCCCCTTCATTTATCTCATGCCCTGCATGATCCAGAGGAACAATACGCCATGAGTAGTGCGCACTTCGTGTCACACTATCTGTAAAGGACCAGTTTCCGGAAGCGTCGGCCTGAGCGCTACCAACACACGTTAAAACATAATTCGAATGGGCATAGGATTCCCGGTAAATATTTACGACCGAGTCCGCCTTTCCAGTTCCATGTAGTGTTGGGGTGGCGTCATTAAAAAACGCGTATCCCGTCCCGTTGCCACCATGCAGCGTATTATATGCTTGGTAATTATCCTCATAATAGCCAAACGCAGGTAAAACAGGCGCAGTCTCCACATCCACAACAAAATCACTGGAGTGCGTACTGGTATTGCCTGCGGCATCTGTCGCAGTGGCGAAGAAGGTGTGCTTACCTTCACTGCGTGCGGATGGCGTAAAGCTCCAGGTACCGTCACCGTGGGCGGTGGTCGAACCCAGCAGAGTGCTGCCCTCGTACACTTTAACAATGCTGTTGGCTTCAGCCTGGCCGTTCAGGGTTGGCGTGGTGTCATCGGTCGTGCTGCCATTGCTTTCGTGCCCTTTAGAATCACCAACATCATCATAGTAATCAGTGATAACTGGTGCGTCCGGTGGGGTGGTGTCAGGAACATACGCATCAACATTCAACACAAACTCACCGGAATGTGAACTAGTGTTGCCGGCAGCATTCGTTGCCGTAACGGTGAAGGTGTGTCTGCCGTCAGCAAGAGCCCGGGCGATATCATAGAACCAGGTACCCTTTGAATCTGCCGTAACAGAGCCAATCACAACCGCGCCGTCGTAAATCGTCACGACACTGCCCGCTGCCGCATCGCCAATCAGTTCTGGGGTGTTGTCATCAATGGTGTCACCGTTAGTCACCCCGGTGGTATGGCCGTTATCGTAGGTTTCAATGGCGGCTGTGATAACCGGTGTATCCGGTGCTGTCGTGTCATCCTGGTTAGAGCCGACAGTTTCAACGGTGTAGCCCGCACTCCAGCCGCTCTTGTTGCCGGCCGCATCCTTGGCCTGCGCCGTGAAGGTCCAGTCACCCAGCCCGTTGGTGATATCCTGGCCACCATGCAACTGGTAGCTCCAGTGTCCTGCGTTGTCGGTCACCACGCTACCCAGCGTGTAATCATGCCCTGCTGCAGAATGAACCTTTACCGTCACAACGCTGTTCTTTTCCGCTGTACCGGAAATCAGAGGCTGGCTGTCATCGGTTTTACCGCCATTCGCTACCGGGCCTTTATGTGTTCCCACATCGTCATACACTTCAGTGATGACCGGTGCATCCGGTGGCGTGGTGTCCGGCACATCAATCGTCACCACAAAGTTGCCCGAGTGCCCGCTGG
>NZ_RAHH01000059.1 GCF_003602095.1 Rahnella woolbedingensis
AAGGGTCCATGTTGAGCATGAACCCTTTTTACACGAGCCACCGGATCGGTCAACTGATCCTTAAACGATCGGCATTACCCATAACGGGAGCCTTTTTTATTTTACAAGCTAATAAAGTTTTGCTATTTATTCACGTGGCAAATACTACCCTTCTGAAGTTAGATTATTTTTTCTAATATTAAAATTACAGCGGGAAGTTTTATTTGAAGAATACGGTTTATAAGTTGAACTAAAAGTTAGTTACAGATAGGTTGAGTTTTGGGAGATGTTTTACATATAGAATATTTATATTGAAGTACATACCATTATTCAGGGTGTTAATATGAAACGCAGTCAGTTTAAATCAGCACGGCCTACCTCTCTTTCTCTTACCATTCCTTCTGCTGCTCCACCTCCTCCGGTGAGAGAGGGTTACTTACCTCCCAAGCTTCATAAGGCTGTTAGTGCTAACCTTATTCCGGGGTGCCCTCCGGAAGCGGCCAGCCTTCATCAGCATCTGCATACTGCACAAGACCATATTGTTAAGGGCTGGCAACCTGATATAGAAGTCACTCTGGGAGACCGGGCAATAATTCAAACATTAATAAACAGTGAGAATATCCGACAACCGGGATTGCAATTAACTTATTATTCGTCACTTACCGCTTTCGCCGATTGGCTTATAGGGAATAAAAGTATATGCCATCAGCACGTTCGCGCTATTGTCGCTACAGCTGAAAACAGGCACCACCACTATTATATCGATTGTTATTTCACAGCGCCTGGGCAACCCAGTTCTCTTATTTTTCTTGAAAGTGCGACGGTTATGCACCCGATGCCACAAACAGTACTTAGCCAGTTTCAGCAACGATTGGACTCAGGAGGTATGAGGAATTTAAGAATTGCGGTCATTGATACCTGCGTGCAGTCGAGTCCTGCGGATTGCGTGATATTTTGTTTATCATTTGCGCTGAAAAGTCTTAAGCAAAAGGCCGTTTTTATTAGCATGCATCAGCAGCACTGCACGACATATTCTTTACGCCCTCATTATGAGCCTATCCCTTCATTTGATTTTGATATCTTTCCCATTTATCCCTGCGCTTTGTTACCCCCGGATTTCTTACGGCACACGCATTCCCGGAGACTTTACCAAAGTATCTTTGAACAATTGCCCCCCGATGAGCGTCAGGATGCTGCTAACCGTCTTCAGTCACTGTATCAGGAACGCGATACAGCAGAGGGTAGGAGACAATATTTAGTGTCGATCGAACATAAACGGCTACAGCTTCTGCGTCGGGCATTGATACAGATGGGGGCGATCGCAAATATGTAAAGCTGCAAGAGAGGGTTTATCTACTCGTCGCCGCAAAGCTTTACAGTTTGTCGATGCCGATAAACTCTATCCATGCATCAACTGCGGGATAATCTCTTTGCCGCGTCGCAAGAGGCAAGCTGG
Source organism: Rahnella woolbedingensis (assembly GCF_003602095.1). Lineage (GTDB taxonomy): Bacteria > Pseudomonadota > Gammaproteobacteria > Enterobacterales > Enterobacteriaceae > Rahnella > Rahnella woolbedingensis. The sequence continues at coordinate 1,436 of NZ_RAHH01000059.1, forward strand.
ATGCGTTGAGTGCAGGTGCATAAATCGTCCACAAAGAACTTCTGGCTAAATAACGTCGGCAAAAAGCGTACTATGCCTGCATATAACTCATTGATTTATAGTGATCTCGTTGTAAGTGCAGGAAAAATAAATGGTAAAAAAGGCACATTTTTGTGCCTTTGAAAACGATATTAACTACATGAATTAAATGGATTTATTCATTTCAGTGTCCACGCATTGACCACATCGACAACTAGCCCCGTTTATTCGGGGCTTTTTCTTTAGTGCATCTGTAGAGATTGCTGCTGATGCTTGTCGGGATGCAACTGCACGGCGTGAACAGTTCCTGGCTCAACAATGATGTCGGCAATGGACTCATGAGTTTTGAACGTGCAACTGCAATTGATATTCTGACACTGGTGATAACGTTCTTTGGTATTGAGGCTCAGGTAACGACTTGAACGGGCGTGGGCGGCGTGCTGGCATTTCGGGCAGTGCATCATAATAATCACCATGTAATCATTTTAATCATATGCAATCATTATATGTTATTCGCTAAAACATACATCTGACATTACAGTGATTTACACACTCCTCTTATTCAGCACCGCCGCTTTCCGTCGCCTCATAACTCACATCCGACAACAATACCTCCAGATTCAACGTCGTCACAAATCCACTGCCGCCCAGGCTGTGCGTCACCTTGCTGATTATCCAGGGCTGCGCGTCGATCACGGATTTAAATCCGGACACGGCAACCGGCGTTTCAGGGAATAAATCAGCCCGCCCGCGTGCCAGGGAGATCGTGAACTCGGCGACACCGCGCTGGAGTTTGTCCCACTTCGCCTGGGCTGCCCGCATGGCGGCCTTTTGCGTGGCGTAAATGGTCGTGAGCGCAAACACGTTTTCATCACTGCCCGCCAGATACTCCCCTTCCTTTGCCTCCGGCGTTTTCTGCACCTTTGCGCTGACCTTCTTTGCCTTCGGGTGTTGCAGGGCGCGCAGGTACTGCACTTTCGGTTTGCGCTGTACCTTCACTTTTTTCGGCTTAGGGTCTTTGGTATGCAGCCAGCTTGCCGACACGCCGGTATAAGCCCCACGGTCAGCAATATTGAACGTATGTCCGTCGCCATCTCTGCGGATAATCGTCATCTGCGGGATGGGCTTCCCGCTCGCCGTCTTTGCCGCCCCGGGCTTGATAAACAGCAGGCTGCCCGCTTTGATGGCGACCACCGCGCCGTTCAGCTCCGCCAGACGCGTGATGAACTTCGCGTCCGATTCCTGGGTCTGGTCGATGTGCGACACCGGCACGCCCCTGAAAGGTTCCGCAATCGCGGGTTTGAGTTTGTTGCGCGCCGCCACGGCAGACACCACCGCTTCCAGCGTCGTGTCGTGATAGGAGATGTCGCGGCGGGAATTCAGGCTGCCGCGATAGTCCGCGCTGCGGGCGCGAATGGTCAGCGTGTCCGGCGTGCCGCGATGCTCCACCTCATCCACGGTAAAGTCGCCTTTGTTCGTCAGTGCCTGACCTTTCCAGCCGAGCGCGATATTCATCACCGCGCCGCGTGGCGGCATGTCCAGCAGGCCGTCGGTGTCGCTCAACTCAATGTCGAGCTGGTCAGCCTCAAAGCCACGGTTATCGGTGAGCGTTAGCGAGATCAACCGGTTGCTGACGTCCTGTGTGATGTCTTTGCCGCCGACGGTCACCGTGAAGTCCGGCGCAAACAGCGCACCGGCGCCGATGGTCATATCGGTAATCACAGCAGACCTCCCAGCTGTCCGGTTAACCCACCGGCCTGATTGAGCAGCCCGTCGGCCTGGGCTTTCATGTCGCCAAACATGGCCGCCAGGGATTCATCCACGCGGGTCAGCGTCAGCGTGAATTCAATCCGGCGGGCGGCACCGTTGGAAAAATGCTCCGTGTGGGTTTCGCTGACGCTGTTCACCACGAACATCCCGTAAATGGTGCCGCTGCCCTCCAGCAGAGGCCACGCCTTGCCCTCGTCAGCCATCAGGTTCAGTGCCATCAGAGATAATTTTCCGCCGGTGATTTCCGGCATCAGCACGCCGGACAGGGTAATTTTCTCCTCGTTAACACCGAGGAACTGCGGCAGCGGACGCAGGCCGACGCGGTTGTTTGCAGGCCAGCGGTAATCGACGTCGCGCTGCAAGCTTTGATAAGGGACGGTCTGCAACTGAAAAACAAACAGTCCGAGCGTTAACATCATGCGGCTCTCTCCTTAATCGTTGTCCATGCGGGAACGTTGCTGCGCGGCGCGGGCGCGGTCACGGGCTTCCAGCTCGGCGCGGATCTGGCGGCTGGTATCCTGGACGCCTAAACCGGCACCGGCACCGGCGGCAATGGTGTAATGGTGCGTGCTGCGGTCGATATAGCTGCGCCCGCCGCCGACGGCTACCGGCGTGTAACCGCCGCCCGGCAGGCCGCCAGTCGGTGGCGGGGTGACAGGCGCGGGGTTATCCAGCGGATGTTCTGCCGGATCCGTATCGCCGTTTTGCCTGGAACGCCGGTCAGCTTTGTCCGCCGTTTTATCAATGTCTGCGGATTCATCCTTGATTATGCCGAGCTTCTCCAGCAGCCAGTCAACGCCCGAACGCAGTTTATTAAACGCCTGTAACGGCGCGGTCAGCGCGTTGGCGATGGCCTGCCCGAACATCACGCCGGTGTCCTTGCAGTTGTTCAGCGTTTCCTGCGTGGATTTCACCGGTTCGATCAGGTCTTTGAACCACTGCCAGACCATTTTTAGTTTGTCGCCCAGCCAGTCAAACACCGGCTTGAGCGGCGCAAACAGCTCTTTCACCGGCGCGAACGCAATGCCCAGCCCTTCAATCACCCCCGCAAAGAAGGCGCCGATCGGCTCCCAGTATTTACGGATAAGCAGCGCACCGGCGACGATGGCCGCCGCGACGGCTACAACAGGCCAGGTGAGTCCGCCAATCGCGGTGATAATGGCGCTGCCCACGGTGCCGAGGATGCTCCAGAGCATACCGGCGGCGGCTACAATCAGATTGATACCACCAATAACCGGACCTGCCACCAGGCCAAACACGCCGAGCGCGCCGATAATCAGCAGCGCACCGCCCGCCACCTTGCCGAGCGTCTCCGCCAGGGCTTTATTGTTCACAATCCACTTATCGAGTTTCAGCACGTAGCCGGTGGCGGTCTGCACCAGTTTGCGCAGTGACGAATCCTGTTGGTCGAACAGGTCAGTGCCGACGGCCTCATAGGCTGACTGAAATTCCTTAAAGTCGCCGCCGAGGTTGTCCTGCATGGTTTTCACCAGCTCCTCAGTTTTCCCGTCCGAGGTTTTCAGCGCTTTGGTGAGTTCATCCAGTTTGCCGGAGGAGGCACCCGTCATCAGCACCGCCGCCGCCGAGCTGGCTTCCTCACCAAAGATGGCTTTCATGTACTGCGCACGCTGAGACGTGCCGAGCTTGTTTTTCTCAAAGCTCTTTTGCATTTCCTTCAGGAGGGTAAACAGCGGGCGCATGTTGCCTTTGCTGTCCGCCGTTTTTACCTTGAGTTCACCCAGCGCCGCCGCTGCGGTGCCCGTCGGTGCCTGCAGGCGGGTAATGACCGCACGGGCACCGGTACCCGCCATCGAGCCGGTGATTTTGGCATCAGCCAGGGCGGCGGCCATCGCGGCCGTTTCTTCGACGCTGATACCGGCCTGCTTCGCCACCGGCGCGGCGTAGGTCATGGTGTCAGACAGCCCTTCAAAGGTGGCGGCAGACTTATTCATGGCGGTAGAAAGCACGTCGCCGATGTGCGCCACGGTGTCATTGGTCATGCCAAACGCGGACTTCACGCCCATCAGCAGGGTGGCGTTTTCCTCCATGGTGCGTTTGTTTGCCAGGGACAAATTCAGGATGGTCGGCGTCGCGGCCAGAATGCCGTCCTTGTCCGCACCCGATTTGGCGACGATGATTTGCGCGGCGGCGGCATCGTCGGCAGACGCGGCGGTGTTGTCGCCTAGCTGCCGCGCCTGGGTGCGCAGCGCGGTCATATCAGCAGAGTCTTTTTCCAGCCCTAACGTTGCCTGCAATTCAGAGTTTTTCTGCGCAAAGTTAAATCCGGGCATAAGCAGCCCGACACCCGCCGCCGTGCCCGCCGTCGCAATCCCGACGCCCGCAGCCCCCGCACCCGTCACGCTACCGGCGAACTGTTTGCCCGCCTGATACCGGCCTTTCACGGCGTTGAGTTTGGCCTGCTGCGCGCTGACGCGGGTGAGAGATTCACGCTGCCGGTTGAGCTGCGCGGTGGTTTCGCTGATGGAGGTTTTCAGGCGGCGCTCGGAGTCAGACAGCGTGCGCGTGCTGATGCCCGCCTGGCTGAGTTCCGTGCGCTGACGCTGCACCGACTGCCGCAGCCCGTTGAACTGGGTCTGCAACTGCGCGGCGGTGCGCTTCGCGGACTCCATCGCCTGCGCCTGGGCGCGGGTCGGGCTGGCGGTGTTTCTGAACTGGATAGCCAGCGCCGCCGCTTCCGCCTTGGCGTCTTTGAGTTTCTGACCGGTGACGGCCAGCTGCGCGCTGGATTTGCGAAAACCGTCAATCTTTCCGGCCTGGGCGTTCAGGTCTTTGAGGGTGTTTTGTGAATTGCGGATATCGCCGGACAGCGCCTTACTGGCGTTTTGCACCGCTTTAAACGGGCGGGTCGCCTGGTCTACCGCCTTTAACAGCACCTCTAATTTTAAATTACTCACTGTCGGTGGCTCCGCTGCGCTGCATGGCCTTATGACGCCACACCAGCAGCTCGGTCAGCGTCATCGGGTTCAGTTCTGACGGCGGCCAGTGAAAAATCACCGCCACGTCCGCCATCAGGTCATCAACGGTCAGTGCCGCAGGAAGTTTTACTGTTCCGATTTCGGCGATAAAAAACCAATCACCTTGCCCGCCATGGCAATCAGGTCGGGCAGGTGCAGGCTTTTGCAGTCCTGGGCGGTCAGGTTCGGGACGGTTATGCGCGGCAGGATCACGGTCAGCGCGTCAACGTCGGCATTCGCCAGCGCCGCCAGGCCAATCCCGCGCAGGTGTCCGGCGTTCGGTTTGATGATTTCAATCTGCGTGATCGGGGTGTCGCCACGCTTGATCGGTTCTTCCAGGATAACGATGTTTTCATTGTGTTCTGACATAGCGGTGTCTCTTATTCAAAAGGTGAGGTTTCGCGCCGG
>NZ_RAHH01000060.1 GCF_003602095.1 Rahnella woolbedingensis
CATTCAGAGGTCATTATGTCTCTTGTTGTACCTGCACCAAAGCCGGACGCCGCGACGGAACCCGCGATTAAAAACACTCATTTCTGGCCTGATGTCGATCCGGTTGAGCTGCGCGACACGCTGCGCCTGGAGGGCACGGTTACCGCGAAACGTCTGCGCACCGCCGCAAAGTTTGCCATGACCGAAGTGAACGCCGAGCTGTTCAGCTTTCGTGATGCGCAGATTTCGCAGGGCTTTACACACCTGGCTGATGTCCCTGCCGACCAGATTGATGATGAAAGCGTGAAGGTCTGCGCCTATCAGCGCGCCGTGGCGTCTATTGCGGCGGCCTTCCTGGCTGAGCGTTACCCGAATAACGACACCACCGATAAGGGCAGCAAAAAGGCCGAGATTGTGGAAAGCACGGTGGATGATTTATGGCGGGACGGGCGCAACGCGATCGGCGACGTCGCCGGTGTGTCTCACTGCATCATCGGGCTGCTCTGATGAAAGTCACTGCCGAACAGGGCGACACCGTGGATTCGCTTTGCTGGCGGTACTACGGGCGCACGGGATCGGTAGTTGAAAAAGTTTACGCGGCTAACGTTGGCTTAGCCGCACAGGGGGCAATCCTGCCCCATGGCTACGCGGTGGAGCTGCCGGACATAACCCAGGCCGCAGTCAGTGAAACCGTCTCACTTTGGGACTGATGACCATGGAGCGCATCACCTCGTTTATCTGTTACTGCGTCGCGGCCTTTCTTGCCTGGCTCGGCGCAATGTCACCGCAGGATATCGCCTTTCTGGTCGGTGCCGCCGTCGGCGTGGCGACCTTCCTGGTGAACTGGTACTACCGGCGTAAAACTTACCGCCTGCTGAAAGCTATGGGCGTCAGAGGGGACATTAATGCAGCCATCAATCGTTAGGCGCTGCGCCGTCGCCGCCGTCCTGGCGATTGCCGCATTGCTGCCACAAACGCCAACGTTGAAAACCTCCGCCGCCGGTCTGGCACTGATTGCCGATTTTGAAGGCTGCCGCCTGTCGGCCTATCAGTGCAGCGCGGGCGTCTGGACAAACGGCATCGGGCACACCGCAGGCGTGAAACCGCAAACGCACATCAGCGAACGGCAGGCCGCCGTTAACCTGGTGGAAGACGTGATGCGGGTGGAGAAAGGCATTGCCCGATGTATGCCGGTCGCCATGCCGCAGCCCGTTTATGACGCCGTGGTGTCCTTTGCGTTTAACGTGGGCGTGACAGCAGCCTGCAAGTCCACGCTGGCGTTTTTCATCAACAAAGGCCAATGGCGGGATGCCTGCGAACAGTTGCCGCGCTGGGTGTTTGTTAACGGTGCCCGCGTCACCGGCCTGGAGCGCCGCCGCGCGAATGAGCTGGCCTACTGCCTGCGGGGAGTCTGATGCGCATTACGATTATTTTACTGCTGGCCGCCTGCGCGCTGGCGGGGCTGCAAACCTGGCGTATCGGCGGCCTGACTGAAAAAGCCGAACAGGCGCAGCGCATTATCGGCACGCTGTCCGCCGGTATTGAAAGCCGCGATAACGCCATTAATCGCCTGAACGATGAGGCCGTAACGCGGGAACGCCAGGAACAACGCCTGCGCACCCAGCTCGCACGGGCGGGTGAGCAGGCGCGCGTCCGTGAAGTTCATATTCAAAGGTTACTCAATGAAAATCAGGAAATACGCGACTGGTACGGCACTCGTCTGCCTGACGGTATTAGCCGGATGCACGCACGTCCCGCCTTTGCCAGCGCCGCAGATTATTTACATTGGCTGTCCGGCGGTAACCAGTTGCCCGATACCGGCAAGCTCACCGGTCACTAACGGCGACTTAAGCAGTGATGTCAGAAACCTGGAGGCCGCGCTGACCGCCTGCGGCCTCCAGGTGGAAGCGGTCAGACAATGCCAGGAGGAACACCGTGTTAAAACCCGCACAGCTACGAAAAGCCTTAACTGACGCCGTGCCGGTGCTGCAAACCAGTCCCGACACCCTGCGAATGTTTGTGGACAATGGTCGCATCGTTTCCACGTTAGCCAGTTCGCTGTCGTTTGAATACCAGTACCAGACCGAACTGCTGATCACCAACTTTGCCCAGGACTGCGATCTGATTATTGTGCCCATCCTGGCCTGGCTGCGTGAGAACCAGCCGGACATTATGGCGACGCCGGAAAAGCAGCAGACCGGCTTTAAATTTAAGGCCGATATGCTGGATGATGGTTCCTACGATATCGCGATTGATGTGCAGCTCACCGAGCGCGTGATCGTGAAACAGATTGATGCCGGTCTGTATGTGGAGCACTTTCCGGAACCGCCGCTGCCTGAACCGGTGGAAAGGCCGCGTGAACTGTATCTGCACGGCGAGTTAGTGAGTCAGTGGAATGAGTGAGCTGTCAGCGTTTGATACCCGCCTGGCGGGGCTGATTGCCGCGCTGTCACCGCAAAGCCGGAAGGCGATGGCGGCGACCATTGCGAAGCGTCTGCGCAAACATCAGCAGCAACGAATCAAGCAGCAGATCACGCCGGAAGGGCAGCCGTTCACGCCGCGCCGCCCGCAGCCGTTGCGGGCAAAGAAAGGCCGCATTAAGCGGGAGATGTTCGCCAAACTGCGCACGGCCAAATACATGAAGGCCAAAGGCACCGCTGACGACGCGGTGGTGGAATTTACCGGACAGGTGCAACGGATGGCAAAAGTGCATCAGTACGGGCTGCGGGATCGCCCGTCTGTCCGTGCAAAGGAAATGCAGTATCCGGCGCGCCCGCTGTTGGGGCTGGACGCAGAGGATATGAAGATTGTGGAAGATGAATTGCTAATACTTATTAGCTCAGGCTTGAACTGACACAACTGCGATACATAGCCACACCTAATCTGACAGGTAGCCCTGTGCCAGTAGGTGACGATTGGACTGAAGTTGATCCTGATTCTTTATTAAAGACATAGATAAATATAGAGATATTGGCATGAAAATCAGACGTTATTAGAAAGACGATTCAGAAAATTTATGGCAATTGGTTTTTAATACCGTACATTTAATAAGCTCCCGTAATTATTCTCCAGAGCAATTCAATGCATGAGCGCCCAAAGAGAAAGATATTAACGGGTGGAAAAAAGAGTTATCTGAAAAGTTATTCGTTTCCTGGTCATTTTGAGACCAGGTTGTATCAAAATCGCATTCTGATACACCTTAGCGAGTTTTTTATATCACTGGACGTCAATCCCCTTTACTGCCGTCAGATTGCCGGAACGCTGACGAAGGAAGAGGCGCAGTAAAAATCCCCGGCCGGAGCCAGGGATGGATTAGGTCAGAACACGTCAGGGATTATGAAACCTGATGTAATTCCAGACCGTGCTGAACCAGCAGTTCTACGTCACTGCCTGCATGCTGATACACCTCATACTGAATGCCACCTGCCGTCACTGCACCGCTATCCTGCCAGGTGTTGTGAGCCAGGTCGTCGACTTTCAGTTCAACCACATCACCCTGGTCGCCGGTGACAGCCAGCTGTTGCTTGCCGTCCTGCACAAACAGATTCGGATGGGCTTCGCTGAGAATGTCGTTCAGGGTCAGATGAAGGGTGTTCTGCACATGGTCAGTGATATCGACCGCAGCGGTGGATTTATGCGAATCATCAATCTGCGCCAGAGTCAGAATGTCGTGATGTTCCACGGCGTCCGGGCTGGTCAGCATGGCACTTTGCAGGTTGGCGTGCTGGGCGTTTGCAGAATACCAGGAGACATCGTCTATCACATCTAAATGCTCTGTTGTGAACGACGCAATGTGCTGTCCAGATGCGGGGGTAATTGTATAGTGGTATCCCACGACTACATGCGCAGTCGTTTCTGCATGTGTCGCATCCTTCACGCTAATCGAAATGGCCACTTCATTGCCCTTTGCATCATAAGCATGAATTCTATCTTTAGCAGTCATGCTCTCACGCTCCTGGCCATTCCCATAAAATGACACCGTATCAGCCGCACCCGGTAAGGTAAATGTCATCAAACTAAACTGTTGATTCAAAATACAAGTATTATCCAGTTCAGGATGATCGACTAAACGGAAACGGGCCCATCGTGCATTACTAACTGAAGACTCTATCTTCAGACCTGAGTCTGTAGTAAAACTTGAAAATTGATCATAAGGATGATCAACCTGCTGAAAATCTTCAAAGCCAGATACTCCCACTGGGGCCGTATCAATATTCACCACAAAATCACCGGAATGCGCACTGACATTACCGGCCGCATCCGTGGCCGTCGCGGTGAAGTCATGTTTGCCGTCGGTACGCACAGGCGTGGTGTAACTCCAGCTGCCGTCTGCTTTGGCCGTTGTTGACCCCAGCAGGGTGCTGCCTTCGTACACTTTGACAATGCTGTTGGCTTCAGCCTGACCGTTCAGGGTTGGCGTCGTGTCGTCCGTCGTGCCGCCGTTGATATCATGGCCTTTAGAATCGCCGGCATCATCATAGAAATCAATAATGGTCGGTGCATCCGGTGGGGTGATATCCGGTACATCAATGTTCACCACAAAGTTGCCTGAATGCGCACTGGTATTACCTGCCGCATCTGTCGCAGTGGCGAAGAAGGTATGCTTGCCTTCGGACAACGCGCCGGAGACATCAAAAGCCCAGCGGTGGTCAGCACCCGTAGTTGCGGAGCCAATCAGCACCGAACCATCGTAAATTTTCACAACACTGCCGGGCTCCGCAACACCTGCCAGCTCTGGCGTGGTGTCATGCAGTGTGCCGCCGTTACTCGCTCCTGTCCCGTCTTTAGTGCCATCTTCCGCAGTGCCATATGCACTCGTGAACACGGGTACTTCCGGTGGAGTGGTGTCCGGCACATCAACGTTCACCACAAAGTTGCCAGAATGCGCACTGGTATTGCCTGCCGCATCTGTCGCAGTCGCGAAGAAGGTGTGCTTGCCTTCGGACAGCGCGCCGGAAACATCAAAAGCCCAGCGGTGGTCAGCACCCGTAGTCGTGGAGCCAATCAGCACCGAACCATCGTAAATTTTCACAACACTGCCGGGCTCCGCAACGCCTGCCAGCTCTGGTGTGGTGTCATGCAGCGTGCCGCCGTTACTCACTCCTGTCCCGTCTTTAGCGCCATCTTCCGCAGTGCCATATGCATTCGTGAACACGGGTACTTCCGGTGGAGTGGTGTCCGGCACATCAACGTTCACCACAAAGTTGCCAGAATGCGCACTGACATTTCCCGCTGCATCTGTCGCAGTGGCAGTAAAGGTGTGGCTGCCGTCAGTGCGTGCGGATGGCGTGAAGCTCCATGAGCCGTCATCGTGTGCGGTTGTTGAGCCCAGCAGTGTGCTGCCCTCATACACTTTCACAATGCTGTTCGCTTCAGCATGGCCTTTCAGCTCTGGAGTGGCGTCATCCGTGGTGGTGCCCGATTTGAAGTCACCTTTGTAATCGCCGACATCATCGTGGTAATTCTCGATGACCGGGGCATCCGGTGGGGTGATGTCTGCTGTTTCAACGTCCACAATATAGCTAGGGGAATGATCACTCGTGTTGCCGGCTGCATCTGTCGCGGTCACGGTGAAGGTGTGTTTACCGTCAGCAAGTGCCTGAGAAACATCATAGGTCCAATTACCCTCTGAATCTGCTGCAACGGAGCCAATCACAACCGCGCCGTCGTAGATCGTCACGATGCTGTCTGGCTCTGCAGCACCAAGCAGTTCCGGTGTGCTGTCTTCAGTGGTGCCACCGCTCTTCACCCCGTGCTGAGTGCCGTCATCATTGGTTTCCTGCGCAGCATAAATGTTTGGCGTATCTGGTGGAGTAATGTCCGGAGGGGTGTTGTCGTCGGCATTGCTGCCGGTCAGTGCCACAGTGTAGCTGTCTCCTGTCAGTGTGTGGCCGTCTGTGTCCGTCGTCGTGACATGGAAGACGTTATTTCCCGACTGCAGTCCCTGTTTGCCGGTGAACTGGTAGCTCCAGGTGCCGTCATTACCCACAGTGACATGGCCAAGGGTGTAGGTTTTCCCTGTTGATGGACCGTACATGGTGACAGTCACGACACTGCCGGGCTCACCGGTGCCGTGCAGCTCAGGCTGTTTGTCATCGGTTTTACCGCCGTCAGTCACCTGCCCCGTATGCAGACCCACATCATCAATGATGTAAGAGATTTCCGGGGTCGCGAACACGTCGGCATTCGTGGCCACGGTTTCCACGCTGTAGCCTGCGCTGCTGTCGCTGGTTCCCATGGCATTGGT
>NZ_RAHH01000061.1 GCF_003602095.1 Rahnella woolbedingensis
ATGCCAGAAAGTGTACGGATTGCCTGAGGGAGTCAGCGACGAGGGGAGCTTTTATCTAAATCCGATTTATTCAACAACGCCAGTAAAAGGGTCAACCCCTCTTCCCAGAAGGCATTGCAGTGCATAACAGCAATATTCAACATGAACAACTCCTTAATTTAAAAATGCCCTTAGCCTTCTGCCGGTTTGAGCAGATTGACCATCCCGTGACGACTGATTGGCGTTAACCTCTGAGCTTCGCGATATAATTCCTGCGCTTTAGCGTCGTTGTGTAGCACGCGTGCAATTTTGGCCCGCGTCAGATACACATTCGGATCGACATGAGTTTGGGAGTATTTTTCGGCCCAGGCGTCATAGATGAGAAGATGGCGGGCATCGCCGGTCATGTTGAATACCATTAACTGGTTAACATGCCGGTCAAACTCAAAACGTTGCCACTGTATGTGGGGGTTCATCAATTTTTGCGCCTGCGAGAAGTCTCTCAACCCGTTACGCTCAGCCATTGTCAGGACGTTGTTCGTCTGCAAACCGGTGATAAAGAACAGTATGCCGCCCGCCAGCCCCATCAGCGCGATAACCCTGATGCCTGAAAAATGCCGGGGGTTCTGCGATAACAAGACAACAGTGCGATGGCGAAAGGAATCTGCCATCACCAGCAGCAGGATCAGCACCACGTAATGCGCAACCGACTGATACAGCGGATACTCGGTCATCGTATGCAGGGCGATGGGCAGCGTTAAGCTCCAGAGAGCCAGCCGCTCGCGACTAAATGCACTAAACAGCGGTTGCAGATATCCGGCGCCCAGCATCACCATCCCCGCCAGCGCGACAATGCCGCCTTCCACCCACCAGAACAGCAGTTCGTTATGCGGATGCTTTACCAGACCATAATTGGGGATAGCGGGTTGCAGCGCCGCCAGAAAATGCTGAAAGTGGTATTCAAATCCGCCATAACCCCAGCCCAGCCAGGGCTTCGCCGCAATCATCGCCAATGACTGTTTAATCATGACCATGCGCTGAACATTTGAATCTTCGTGCGCCAGCGTTTTCAGCCAGTCGTCCGGCAGGGCAAATTTTGCCGTCAGCCCGCCGGCCAGCACAGCGCAAAGGATCGCAGCGGCACGGGCCGGGTATTTTTTGCCGAAGACGCTCAGTAATACGGCAATTGCGGCAATTCCCCCCAGATAGCCAATACGCGAGGAAAGCATGACGATAAGAAAGGAGAAAATAAAAATGCTCAGCAGAAGTGCTGCATCAATAATTTTTTGCAGAAAGGCAGAATGAGGGGAGGAACGCCGGACAAAATACAATCTTCCTATAAACAAATAGGCGGCAATACCGGCCCCCGTCGCAACGTAACTCGCCAGAACGTTTCTCTGCTGGAATATTCCATAAGCACCGGTTCCCGGGACAAACTCCATCCAGTTTCCGGCCTTGAAAACGAAAAGCTGCAACAGTGCATAAACTGCTTCAACCCAGACAGACAGCAGGATAAAGCTCAGAACCAGGGTGCGGTTTTTCTTAATGACATGGCATTGCTGAAGCACTGCATACAAAGCGATTCCGCCCGCCAGACCCAACATGCGTTCGATAATGTTTATCCAGCGAACGTCGGGATAGAGCAGAGGTATGGCCAGCAGACAGGCGGCGCCTATGTAGAGCGTCAAAGAGCGAGATACCACCAGCCTGCGGTTACCCAGCGAGAAAGCCACCGCCAGGAAAAAAATGCCGGTAATCATCAGCCAGCCGACAATGTTTCCAGGCAGGTTAAGCCCCGATCCACCCATATTCGGCTGGTAAACATGCATCAGAATGATAAAGTAAATACCGAGGAGGCAGATAACTGATTTTTTGTAGAAAACTAAAGGATTCATGACATTGATTTTTCGCTAATAGGCATTCGTTACAGCTGTATCTATTACCTCGGAAAAAACCTCGCAATAATTAATATCATCAGAGAATTAAGTAATAACACGCCAATATAGCCCAAGTATACTGCGCTGATTTTATGTACCGCAGACCTTATTAGTTTAATTTTAAATCCATTACGGTTCAGAACTTTGACGGCAGGTTGATCACTTCCAGTAAATACCCGCCACGCTTAATATTAATATATGCGCCATTCTTCAGGGCAAAGATGACATTCAAAACACTGCTGCGAGAGAGAAGTGTTCTTTCCTGAATGTAATCAAGTATCGTCACCTTTAAGCGAAATTCCAGCGGGAGCTGAACTAACTCCAGCAAGTGACCACGGATAATAGAATAAGTCCGCTGCTGAACCAGTAATGCATCACGGTAAAACAGATAATTGGTGTAGTAGGTCAAAATGACCGAAACGTCCTGCCAGAGATTGTTCTTTGTGAGGATGTCATGCGCCACACTGGCATCCATTCTGAGCATAGATGATTCCGTTTCCGCCCGCAGAATATGACAGTGCAGTGGCTGGATACTTTCTGCGATACCGAAAATAGTGGGCTCATACGCTGTCGCAACCACCAGCCCGTCGGAGGCACGCAGGACAGACATCTCCCCTTGCTGGAAGATAAAAATCTGCGGATTTTGTTTATACTCCCAAAGCACCCGCTTGCGCGGAACAATGTCCATTTCAATACCCGCCGGTTGCAGAGCGGCAATCACCTGCTGCATGGAGGATTCCGGGCGTTTTGGGAGTGGGGTTATCATGATAGCGTCCTGTCCAGATGGGGGTAAACTACGTTCCTGTAGTATAGCCGACAAAAACATTCCGGCATTTCCCGAAAGAATTGTCGTATGGCTGCTAATCCATGGATTTAAATCCAAATTCAGTTCTGTTTGAATACAGGCACTTTGCGCATTAACCTAAAAGAGATAAAAGTTTATTTTTAAATAATATATAAACGCCGAAAAATACCAATATCTATATTATTTATTTTTGAATCAACCCGAAATAGCCAAACCTCCATTAAGCTTATATGTTCTGCAGTTCTTTATCGCAACTGGAGTCTCCCTTCGTGTTTCTCGATTATTTCGCTCTCGGCGTACTTATCTTCGTCGGCCTGGCTCTCTTTTACGGCGTGATCATGGTTCATGATATTCCTTATGAAATTGCGACTCACCGTAATCATCCGCATCAGGATGCTATCCACGCAGCTGGCTGGGTCAGTTTACTCACCCTCCATGTTTTATGGCCATTCCTGTGGATTTGGGCGATGTTATATCGCGAAGATCGGGGGTGGGGATTTTCACATAATAACGGCGAGCTGGATGAATTACGTAAAAGGCTCGCTGCGCTTGAGGCTCAGCAACCTGAAAAACGTGACACATCTTTACCGAACGACTAACTGATCAGGAAGTATCGTGGATTTATTGCTAATTCTCACCTATACCGCCTTTTGTATTGGTATATTTAAATTCTTCAAAATCCCGCTGAATAAATGGAGCGTACCGACCGCAGTGTTGGGCGGCATTATTATGCTGGGCTCCTTGCTGTTACTGATGAATTATAACCATCCTTACTCTGAACGGGCCCAGATGGTTACCGTCACATTGCCTGTTATCCCCGAAGTTGAAGGGGTGGTGGTGGAAGTCACACCCCACGCGAATAAAAGGCTGAATGCGGGAGATTTTCTTTTCCGCATCGACCCGACGGCTTATCAGGCAAAGGTTGATGCCATAAAAGGCGAGATTGAAATTGCCATGCAGGACGTGGAGATGCTTAAAGCCCGCCTTGCTGCTGAAACCGCAGATATCAGTCAGGCCAAGGCCGTGCATGATTTAGCGCAAAAGGATGCTGACCGTTATCGCAATGGCAGTCGCGACAAGATGAAAAGCCCGTTTACCGATCAGGAAGTCGTGCGCGCACAGCAACAATATCTTGCTGCACAGGCTCAATGGCGTTCGACTCAGGCCAAAAGAGACCAGACCACAGCGCAACTGAATGCCATGGTTGGGGGTGAAAATGCGACCGTCTACAAGCTGAAAGCGAATCTGAAACAAGCTGAATATTATCTTGATAAAACCATCGTCCGTGCGCCCAGTGAAGGCTATGTGACGCAACTGCTGCTCAAGCCGGGGATGTTTGTTCGCCCCCTCCCTTTGCGGCCTGTAATGGTGTTTGTTCCGGAGCAGAAAACCAGTATTTATGCGGTCTTCCGCCAGAACTCGGCTTTGCGTCTGACCGCAGGTGATGAGGCTGAAGTGGTGTTCAACGGTCTGCCGGGCAAAGTGGTTTCAGGGAAAATCACGCAAATTCTTCCCATGGTTGCCAACAGCAGTTATCAGGCTCAGGGGCATTTGCAGGGATTGACGCTGGATCCCAAACTTGATGGCATTTATGCCGAAATAGCGCTGGATGATGCGGCGGATGTGTCTCAGCTTCCGGCCGGTACCATGGGGCAAGTTGCCGTGTACTCAGGTTATTTTGAGCATCTTTCCCTGCTGCGCAAAGTCTTACTGCGCATGACCAGCTGGATGCATTATCTGTATATCGATCACTGACTATTGATCACTGGTCAGGTTCACTGATGTGTCATTTCGATCACCGTTCTTAGCCCCTTCGCAGAACAATTTTTAAGTCTCACCTGAATTAAAATTCCATCGTCATAGAGCATGGTCGCTCTATGACGAAATAATGGCCGGTTTGCTTAATGTCGATATTGGACATATATTCGATACATCCCCTTTGTTAACAACCAGATGCAGGTGAGATCACAATGAATATTGTACGCGTGCTTCCTCTCGTGTTATGCATAGTTATCCCGGGTGTCACTTTTGCGAAATCAGGGCTCGACGGCCTGGAATTTGGTGCGAATAAACAGCAACTTGTGCGGGACACAAAAGAGAAATGCCAGCCGAAACAGAAAATATCTGACGACGCCTGGGCAAATAAAATTTTGGCGTCAGAAGATAATCAGTATGCAATACGTGTTGCCAAGGTCGCACTGGAGAAGAACAATCAGAAAGATTATAAGAATGCGATCAGTAAGATTACCTGTCCGCCACTCTGATAAATCGGGAGGAAAGGTTTTTTTACGCTCAAACTCGCCTTAACAACGCGGGTTTGAGCGGTAATATTTTCAGACAATAGCTTCCGACCTAAAAAAATCAGGCACACACATTGCGATTTTACTCGGTCGCCTCGCCAACCAGTGCCCCGCTTCCGGCACCGACCGCTGCGCCTTTCATCACACTTTTCCCCGTAGCCGCAGCAGCAACACCGCCCACGGCAGCCCCGACGGCACCGCCTGTACGAGCGGCTTTCCCGGTTTCACCATGCTTTAGCATGGCACCTGTACCGCCGCCGACCACCGCGCCACCTGCTGTGCTTCTCACACTTTTACCCGTTGCAGCGCCAATCGCCGCACCGGCCAGTGCGCCGCCGGATGTTTTATCTATCGCATACAAATTACCAGAGAACATCACTGATATTAAGATTAAACTACTGATATATTTAACTTTTTTCATAATCATTACCCGTTATTAAGGTTATTTGTACGCAGACTACGCGATTCATCTTTATGATATCGTTTGAAAGCAAAAACATTCCAATACGAGGATGTTTAGAATTAAATTTTGAGGCAGGTTATTAGTCTGAGAACTGATAACTCCAGGATAGATAGAAACGGCTATCGGGTTCATCCAGATAGGTATTATTATCCATAATGAAAGTAAACAGATTAAAGGAATGATGTTTATTCAGTGAATAACCCCCCCCCCACCCGCCCCCAAATTCGTTTTTATTTTAACCCGAGGAGTTTTGTGGAACAAAAGAACATACCACAAAAAATATAAAACGGACAATTTATTAAAAGGGGTTTTGTTAGGA
>NZ_RAHH01000062.1 GCF_003602095.1 Rahnella woolbedingensis
TAACCGAACTGACCGATATCACCGGTCTGGAGGCCGGTGTTGTCAGTGGCGTAATCAATACGGGCCACGCCGGGTTCAGCCGGGGTGGGAATGTAGTTACCGTCGCTGTCTACGGAGAGGCTGGCCAGCTGCGCTGCCAGCAAAGCGTTGTTACGTGCAGAGTCAGACGTCATGTCCGTTATCCTTGAGTGTTATTAATGTGAAGAGCCGGCAAACCGGAAGCGCCGTGACGCTGCCGGAGCCTGAGGATCGGGAAAAGGTGATATCACTGAGCCAGTTACCCGATGCGGGTAAGGTAAGGATGTAGGGACAGGAAAAGAACAGCAGAATAACGAAGAGGGTTTTCCAAAAAAAACAAGCAATGTGCACGCGTCTTTTTTAAAACGGAAATTCAAAAAAACAATATTAATAACAGCAGGATATCACCACCCCATTCATGCCTCCGATCCGGCACGGCGCTATTTATGAAAACCAGAACAGAATATTCAGCAATGTCGGGTAAACACAGTCAGGCAACCGGCGTGTTTGTAAATATCCCACCCAAACGGCACATTCACTTTTAGAGATCTTCCAATCTCAAATCTCCAAACGTAGGATAATTTCCGAATTCCAGGCGGACCCCTTATAAACTGACTGCACTGGAATAACCCATGTCAAAGAACTCTTCTATGCCAGTTTCTGACGTTGTTGCATTTCTCAATAATCTGACCCGCCGTAACAAGGTGTTTAGGGCGATGCCCATTCAACTTCTTCGTATTCTCAATGCTGACAGTCGTCGCGTTCTGGAACAACGTGAAGATGAAGAGATGGCGTTAGAGGCAGAACAAAGAGCCAGGCAGAAGATGATCGATGAGCATCTTTCACTATTGAAGAAGGATGGGATTGAACCCGATGAACTGCTCAACAATGGGCGCCCACTTAAACGGCCTTCCATTGGCAGGGTTCGTCACTACCGAATCAAGGGTGAGCTTATCTCTTACAAGGGAGTGGGTAAGTACCCGCGCAAATTGAAAGATATCGTTGAAAAAGAAGGTGAAGAAGGTTTAAAAAACTACGAAATCTCCAACGATTAAAAAATTTTATATTTTTGTTTTGGAACTCGGCCTTTTGGCTGGTTAAGTTGCCTTCACAAACCTTTCCCCGCTATCTCTGGCGGGTTTTTTCATTCTGACCTTCCCTAACTATTGCTCCTGTTAGTTCTTTCTTCCAGGTTGCTTGCAAGTAAGGTATCTGCCGGCTCCGTTCTTCTCTCTCATTTTTATACTTAATGGGACAAAAGAATTGAATTCATACCCTGATGAAAATATGAAGTAAGTCATAGCATTGAAGGAAGCAAATGCTAGCCGGGTGTTGCTAACACTTAGAAGTAATTGCAAGCGGTAGATTGGCAGCGTATATTTGATGCAACCCAACAAAAATGTTTGTACTCAGGTAACGTCAAATGTCTCCATCAATCGTTAAGTCAGAACAACATGCCCGCTATGACAGAGTGGCAAAAGAAGTTCTACGCGGTGATCGTGAGTACAAACCTGCGCCGAAATCACGCTACAGCGTCTCTTCAAAATTCTCGTCTAAGCAGCCAGTTAGCTTTGCTTGATTAAGAAGACTGCGGCAAAATGAACCATCATTCAATGATGGTTTTTTTATGTCTGAAAACGAATCAATTCCTCCATTCGAACAAGCCTATCTCCTGAATACTCAGCTCATCGCTAGTGGTGACCAGCTGCGTGACGCCGTGATCACTGTCGGCGGTCAGGCGGTACAATATTGGGTTTCCTATTTCCATGACCAGTATGGTGAAGAGTTGCCGGATGAGCGACTGGTAACCTCCATCGACGTAGATTATTCAGCAAACAAACATGATGTAAATGCCATTGCACATGCCTTACACGTTGATGTTTCATTAAACGATAAAGGCAATCCACCCTCGGTCGCCCGGTTCTTGCTGATAGACAGCAAGACGAAAGAGATTAAGCAGGTTGATGGCAGATATTTTTCTGACCCGGAAGATCCTGAAATAGCCAACACCGTTGATGTGATTGACTGGCCAGCCGGTTTTGAATTGGGTGACTTCAGCGATAAAAAACTCTTGTTAAATACAGAACCGTTTTTAATCGCCCTGGGTGATACTGAAGAACCGGTGAAGCATGAGAAGGTGAGGGTGCTTAACCCCATTGCCTGCATAAAATCACGTTTTGCCAATTTGAAAATTTTGCGGCGGCGGCGAGACGTTGAACTGGCAAGGATCAATGCATTAAAAATCCCGTGCTTCTTCTTTATCCTGGAAATGTTCGACAAGCGTGACTTCAGGGTGGCAAGAGACCATTTTATGAATCTCTATGCTTTAGCCTGGGACGAAAACTATCTTCGTCTCCAGACCGAGCTCCGCGACGCCAAACACAATGTTTCTCTGTTGCCCATTCTTGAGAAAGTGCATGAGTATCTGGTTGTCCACTTTGACGATTTTGAACTGCCTGAAGATTTCGTTCACAAAGACCTGCCGAACCGGCTCAGGCAATTGAGAAAACGCTCTGAACGCTATGTCACTTTAGGTAACAGGGTCAAACAAAAGCAGTAAAAAAGGGCGGTCAATAATATGACTGCCCTTTTTATTACAGTGAGCTAGCCCGAAGTTTGGCGGTTTACGAAAGTGCTATAACGCATAGCCTTTGCGCGACAACATCAGAAATGGCCCGAGATCTGGCGGGGCAGATTTCCCGCCTGCATCATCGCCAGCTTCGCCTGTTCAACGTCGTACCCGAAATTCACCTGGTGTTGGCCAGCGACATCGAACAGGAACAGCTTGGTGTACACCTCGGTGGACTTGAAGGACTTATGGCCCATCAGGGTTTGCAGGACTTTGGGGTGTATGCGGTTGAACAAAATGTGCATCGCAAAAGAGTGCCGGAAGGATTTGGGAATGATCGGCGTGATAGAAAACGTGACGCCGTCACGCTCAGCGGCATCAATAGCGCGCTTCAGCCACCGCGATATGGTATCCGGCGACACCGGCCACAGGGGTTCCTCTACTCTTATCTTCAGCGTCGCGACCAGTGAGATCATTCTTTCACGATAGGTGGTATCCCACACCGGCACGTCTCTTACCGGCAATTCAGACTCTTTTGGCCGACCGCGACCGCGCGTTCGCTGTTTCAGCGTGGGCAATTTAATGGCGGGCATCGCCTGTTTGAACAACAGTGAAGCCGGCGTGAGGGCCAGCGCCTCGTTGGGCCTGGCCCCGGTATTCCACATGGTTTCAAAGAAAGTGCGCTGACGCAGATCGGGGAGATAGCTCAGCAGTACGGCAACCTCCGGGGCGAGCAAATACGCCGGCGCGTTGGGCGTGGACATGGCCAGCTGCCGCATTGCAAACACCCGCGCCCAGTCCGGCCCACCGACGGGCATCAGCATGGCGGGAGGGAGTATTTTCACGTCGTCGGGATTTTTAAAATCCACAGCATTGCCTCACAAAACTTTCTCAGATTTCACGTAGCGTTGTCATTTTGCTGACGCCGGCGAAGACATTTTTGCGCATGCGCAACTTTCACAGGCGGGTTCACCACGGCCTCCCGACGAACGTACTGGTTAGACGCTGCACGGCATGACCGATCCGCCATTATTATGCCAGAGGATCCCGCCATCATAATTACCCTAAATTGTACCGCATTGTGCGGAAGTTTCTTTCTATATGTCGTTTTGTCGCAGGCTTTTTTTGACGAAATAGACGGGCAGGGCGCACAAATCCCGCATATAGTATGTAACTCATTACATTGATACTACATAGGCGAAAATGGCGGGGTGCGGCGTTTGCGGATCTTTAACCGTTATTCCGCAGGGATAAGAGCGAAGGAAAGGGAAGGCGGCCAGAAAGGAAAACAGGACGAGGCAACCGCTTCGTCCTGGCGAACATCAGGTGTTGCTGTCAGGCAGAGTGTCAGTTCCCTGATTTTTAACCTCCTTCATTTCTTTAATGACTTGCTGAGCTGCCTTTTTTGGCAGCGCCTTAACACGCAGGTTATCGGCACTTTCCAAAATCGCCTTAACCTGGTGAGTTTCAATATCAATACCTTCCTTTCTAAAGGTATTACGTATTTTCAGAGGACCCGCCCCGCCTGCTTTCATTTCTTGCATGCGCTTGACGTTACCTTCAAGGTTTGACATCCCGAACCAACTCATTGTTTTACTTACCTTTTGTGGGGTTAGCCTGTTTTCTTACTTGCCAGGCGTGTTGCGTTTTCCAGTGTGGTACGCAACAACTCCTGGACGCCGCCAACTGCTTTAAGACGCATTTCACGCGCTGCACCGCCAGATACTGTGCTCCCATCCTCGCGGATAATAGGTGAGCACCACGGATCACTGCCTTTAGGTGCCACCGGTTTAACAAACTTAACTACCTTTCCCATATTGTGTTCCTTGGTTCGAATGTGACATATGACGCAGAGCACAATTGCTTCGGTCATTTATACTTCTACATGATGGCTTGCATTTTGACAAGACTGTTGAAATTCACAGGCAGCCATTGAGTGGGTGAGTGAAAAATCTATATTAAAAACTCATTTTCTATCTTTTGATCGCCTGGGTGGGGTTTTCTCGTCGAAAAAAGGAGTGATTATCATATGGTTTGACGTTTTTTGCATAAAAGTGTGTTTTTGTGGGAGGAAGTGAAGAACAGAAAACACCAATCAATAGTATTTAGCGTTTGAACTTTTAATACCAATAGGTATAAACACATAACTTGGCTACATATCTTCACGCGATTTTGCCGCAGCGAGGACAGCTGGACAGAAATGGCATGAATTGGTCTACAGGCTGACACGGCGTAGTAGGGGATGAAGGTGGTGCGTCTTTTATTTGGTGATATGGGGCAGCACTATTATAGTGAGGTATAATTATCAGATGCCGCATGACGTGCAGATCCGTAACGGTATATTTTCCGAAAAATATAAGGAGTCCGACTTGTTTAATATCATCTTTAATGAATCGACTAGTAAAAAGGATTTAGTTCAAAAATTATCGTTACCGCGAGTTGATTTCCTTCCAAATTTTTCCACCAACTTACTCAGTGACTTGGGATTAATACCACTCACAAATAAATCAGTAATGAAGTTGGCAGATTACCCAACCTTATTTTTAAGTCCTACGTACACAGCCGGCCGAGGTGAAAAGAAAAAGATATATATTGATGTTAAGGTGGTTGATTTAGTGAATATAGCAGTCAATGGCAATGAAGTAACATATTCAATCTCTATTGATGCTGACTATGGGAAAGTAAAAGTTAGTTGCATCGAAGAGTTAAGTAGTGCTCTTGAACTTACTCCTGAAGAATTAGAGGATGTACAGAGTAGGTGGTTTTTGAATAAAGGTGATAAAAATAATTTTTTCAAAGCCTTGAACCTATCTCCACCATTAAGTCTTATTATAACTAATAGGGTTTTGGGGGGGATTAACCCTCCTGAACATGAAGTGATTACAGACTTCCCTGAAGAAGCAGTACAAGTACTAGAGAATGACAACGATCAAAAAATTATATACCGCCTTGAGGAATTTTTGACGTTTATACTTGGCGAAAAAAATAGCACAACTCA
>NZ_RAHH01000063.1 GCF_003602095.1 Rahnella woolbedingensis
GTTTTAGCCAGAACGGTAGTGATTGCTGCAGTCAGGGTAGTTTTACCGTGGTCGACGTGGCCGATAGTACCAACGTTAACGTGCGGTTTGTTACGTTCAAATTTTTCTTTAGACATCGATTGTCCCTCTAAGACACGGTTAAATCGGTGGTATCACCACATCAACCAAGCATTTGCTTGACGAATTAGTTTACAGAAAGAGAATCAGGAGGGAGGATTTAGAAGTGGTGCTGATAGGCAGATTCGAACTGCCGACCTCACCCTTACCAAGGGTGCGCTCTACCAACTGAGCTATATCAGCACATACTTGGAGCGGGCAGTGGGAATCGAACCCACATCATCAGCTTGGAAGGCTGAGGTAATAGCCATTATACGATGCCCGCATCCTGGAACTCGGCTACCTGATTGTTCTGAAGAACTTCGAAGACGGGGAAAAGGACGTGAGACACTTAATTCCTCACCTTCACTTGAAGCGACTCTTTCACTTCAAGCTGCCTCATTACTAAGGCTTGTATGGTGGTGGGGGAAGGATTCGAACCTTCGAAGTCGATGACGGCAGATTTACAGTCTGCTCCCTTTGGCCGCTCGGGAACCCCACCTAATTGTTAAGTACTTGAATGGTGCCGGCACCAAGAGTCGAACTCGGGACCTACTGATTACAAGTCAGTTGCTCTACCAACTGAGCTATGCCGGCATCAAGTGCTGCGCATTCTAGGGAGACTTTAAGGGGTATGCAACAAAAAAATTGCATGTTTTGCGCTATCGCTCATGTTTTATTCAAAAAACACGCTTTTTCCCATTTTTGAGCGTTTAAGGGGTTAAATAATGCTCGAAAATCTTGCGTCTCTGCGCCGGGTGGCAGCCACTGCTTTCTGTTTTGTCCCTGTTGCTCTCTAAAAAAACCTTTTTCCAACATCAAAGCCCGGCTAATGCACCGCAAAAGTACCTTTGCCTCAGCAATGAACACTAAAAGGAACTTTCTCTATTGTGAATACTGATTTTACAGCCAATTTTGTTGGCGTATTTATTGCAGCATTCTCTCTGAACGCACTATTTTGCCATCCGGAGGAGTGCAGCGATGAAGATTGTGATGCTTAATGCCGCGACATTACCGGTCTACAGAGATGAACTGGCGCAATTACTGCTAGAGGCGAACAGTCAAGGGGCTTCAGCCGGGTTCCCTCACGTTATAGAACATAAACAGGCAGAAAATACCTTCCATGATTTACGCCCGGCTCTTTATCAAAACGAAGTATTGCTGTGGATTGCCAGAGACGAGCAAGGTGTCGTGGGTACCGTTCAGTTAGATTTAGCCGGTACGACAGCATTATCCCATAAGGCAGAAATTAGCACCCTGCTGGTCTGTTCACGGGCGAAACGCCGCGGCGTGGGGCGTCTGTTAGTGCGTGAATTGGAAAGCACCGCCCAGGATTTGAGGTGCAATATATTGTCTTCAGATATGGAGTCAGGTTCAGAAGCAGAAGCTTTCTACCGCGCTCAGGGATATCGTTGCATGGAATGCGGGTACGGCACAACCGGCTATAGCCGAAAAAACCAGGTGGTCTATTACAAGCAACTTTCCTCTTTTAGCAGCACCTCCCTCTCTCACTATTAGCCCAAATGTGGTGTGTCGATATTTACGCCGCACCACTGCGGGGTTTCTGCTGTTTGCATAACTTTCTCAAAATTTTTTAAACTCAATCAAAGAAATCGATAAGTTATAAGAAAAAGATCTCCCCCAAAAATTAAGGTGTCTATAATATGCTGCTGGTTTACTGTCTGGAGTTGGCGTGATCGCCTTTCCTGACCTGCGCTAACAGGCAGACTTTAACTTATGAAAACAAGAGACCCATCTTTGGCAACACCTTATCTGCAGTTCGATCGTGCGCAGTGGGCAGCCTTACGTGATTCAGTACCACTCACGCTAAAAGAAGCGGAAGTTGTAAACCTGAAAGGCATCAATGAGGACTTGTCCCTTGAAGAAGTGGCTCAGATCTATCTGCCTCTTTCGCGCCTTCTCAATTTTTATATCAGTTCTAACCTGCGCCGGCAGGCCGTGCTCGAGCAGTTCCTTGGCACTGATGGGCAAAAAATACCCTATGTGATTGGGATTGCGGGCAGCGTTGCAGTTGGCAAAAGCACCACGGCTCGTGTCCTCCAGGCACTTCTTAGCCGCTGGCCAGAGCATCGTTCGGTTGAACTGATTACGACTGATGGTTTCCTGTATCCCAATAAGACGCTCCAGGAGCGCGGGATCATGAAGAAAAAAGGCTTCCCGCAGTCTTACGATATGCATCACCTGGTCAATTTCGTCTCCGAAGTTAAATCGGGTGCTAAGCATGTGACGGCACCTGTCTATTCGCACCTTATCTATGATGTGATCCCCGATGGGAATAAAATCATTGAGCAACCGGATATTTTAATTCTGGAAGGGCTCAACGTACTGCAAAGTGGAATGGATTATCCGCATGATCCGCACCATGTATTTGTTTCCGACTTTGTTGATTTTTCAATATACGTTGATGCCCCGGAAGATTTATTACAGGGTTGGTATATCAATCGGTTCCTCAAATTCCGTCAGGGCGCATTCTCGGATCCGGACTCTTATTTCCACCACTATGCAAAACTGCCCGAAGAAGAAGCAGTGAATATTGCGACGCAGCTGTGGAATGAGATTAACGGATTGAATTTGAAAGAAAATATACTACCAACTCGTGAGAGAGCCAGCCTGATTTTGACAAAGAGTGCCAATCACGCCGTCGAAAATGTACGGTTGAGAAAATAAAAGTTCGTACATCTATAGAATGATAAAGGAGAGCCTCGCTCTCCTTTATTTTAATCAAAGACCACGCAGTGAAATTTCCCCGCCGATATAAGGCTTAATGACGCCATCTTGCTCAAGCAGTAATGCACCCTGAGGATCAATTCCACGTTCAATACCATGAATTTCCTGTTCACCGATCAGCAGCTTAACAGGACGATCAAGGAAATTATCCAGTCCACGCCAGCGGCTGATAAAGGGCGTCAGTCCCTCTTGCTCAAAATGCAGCAGTGCTGAACGAAGCGCATTCAACAATGTGGCAGTGAGTTCATTACGGTCAATATTAACGCCAGCCTCCTGCAAATTGATCCAACCCTGATTAATTGTATCGGTCGCAGGTTCACGCATTTTAAGGTTAATGCCCGCCCCGATAACCAGCTGTGCGGCATCCCCGGTTTTACCTGTCAGCTCAACAAGGATCCCGGCAAGTTTACGATCATTAAGGTAAAGGTCGTTCGGCCACTTCACCCGCACATCTTTGGCTCCCAGGCGCTGAAGCACTTCGGCCATCACTATACCAATCACCAGACTTAGTCCCATGGCCGCTGCCGGGCCTTGTTCCAGTTTCCAGTACATTGAAAGATAGAGATTACTGCCGAATGGCGAAAACCATTTGCGACCCCGGCGACCACGCCCCGCCTGCTGATACTCGGCCACGCAGGCATCACCTGAGTTCAGCGCGCCAATTCTGTCCATCAGATATTGGTTTGTTGAATCAATGACGGGCAGAACACTCACTTGCCCAGAAGGTAACATAGCGAGAATCTTAGCTTCGTCGAGCAGCTGGATCGGATATGGGAGACTGTAGCCTTTACCGGGAACGGTAAATATATCCACACCCCAGTCACGTACCGTCTGGATATGCTTATTAATCGCCGCGCGACTCATTCCCATGGCTGTACCTAATTGCTCACCAGAATGAAACTCGCCATCAGCCAGGACAGAGATTAACTGCAACGGAACGGTAATATCTTTCATGATAGCGCCTCTACGGCATTCACTTCGCCTGCAGAGGCGATGAAACGGACTTCTGGTTCTAGCCAGATCCCAAATTTTGCAGCCACGGCATCACGGACGTATTTAGCCAACGCGCGGACATCTGCACTGGTGGCGTGATCTTTATTAATCAGCACGAGTGCCTGTTTATCATGAACAGCCGCGCCGCCAATGCTAAAACCTTTCAGACCAGCCTGCTCCACTAACCAACCTGCTGCGAGTTTAATTTGCCCGTCTGGCTGAGGATAAGCAGGCATTGAGGGATACTCGAGACTGATTTTTTCGGCGACAGAGGCATCGACGGTTGGATTTTTATAGAAACTTCCTGCATTGCCGGTGACTGCCGGATCAGGCAACTTACTCTGTCGCATAGCGCAGACAGAATCAAAGATTTGCCGTGGAGTTACTGTTTCAGGACTCAGACGACTTAAATCACCATAGGTGAGTTTTGGCTGCCATTGTTTTGTCAGCTTGAGTCCGACGGCGACAATTGCATGACCTTCTTTATAGGCATGTTTAAAGATGCTTTCACGGTAACCAAACTGGCATTCTGCAGCGGTTAAACGAGTCACCTTCCCGGCTTTAAGATCCAAAACGTCAACGTAATCACAGATACTTTGCAGTTCTATTCCATACGCACCGATATTTTGAATGGGGGCAGAACCGACACAGCCTGGAATTAAGGCTAGATTCTCAAGACCTGCAATATCATGCTCCAGCGCATAACACACCAGCTGATGCCAGTTCTCACCAGCCCCCACATGCATGAGCCATTCATCAGCATTTTCAATCAGTTCAATACCTTTAATCCGGTTCAGAACGATGATCCCCGCAAAGTCCTCAAGGAAAAGAACATTACTTCCTTCACCTAAAAGCAAAAAGGGTTGCTGCTTTTCCTGCGCCAATTTCCAGGCATCTGTTAATTGTTTCGCGTTCTGAGCATAAGTAATTTCAGCAGCATGGGCTGCCAGAGAAAAGGTATTCAGAGACTGGAGAGAAGTGTCGTCAATCGACATAACAATATTACTCATGAGTGACTTAGTTGGAGTTAGTTTAACCGATCCTATATCCCGTTACTCCGGGTTTTGTCAGCCGGAATAGGGTAACAACTGCCAATAACAGGACAAATAACGAACAAAAACCACCAAATTTTCCATAGAAAAAAGCCCCGCACTTTCGTACGGGGCTTTTGTCTTTATTTGATGCCTGGCAGTTCCCTACTCTCGCATGGGGAGACCCCACACTACCATCGGCGCTACGGCGTTTCACTTCTGAGTTCGGCATGGGGTCAGGTGGGACCACCGCGCTACTGCCGCCAGGCAAATTCTGTTTCATTCATACCGCTCACCTTAAATCAGGCTTGCACTACGAACCAATCTCGGAACATTCAGCTGAAAATCTACTCTTGCGAGCCTGTCTCTCAAATCAAAAACACCTTTGGTGTTGTAAGGTTAAGCCTCTCGGGTCATTAGTACTGGTTAGCTCAATGCATCGCTGCACTTACA
>NZ_RAHH01000064.1 GCF_003602095.1 Rahnella woolbedingensis
AAAACACCTTTGGTGTTGTAAGGTTAAGCCTCTCGGGTCATTAGTACTGGTTAGCTCAATGCATCGCTGCACTTACACACCCAGCCTATCAACGTCTTAGTCTTAAACGTCCCTTCAGGTGGCTTAAAGCCACAGGGAAGACTCATCTCGAGGCAAGTTTCGCGCTTAGATGCTTTCAGCGCTTATCTTTTCCGCATTTAGCTACCGGGCAATGCCATTGGCATGACAACCCGAACACCAGTGATGCGTCCACTCCGGTCCTCTCGTACTAGGAGCAGCCCCTCTCAATCTTCCAACGCCCACGGCAGATAGGGACCGAACTGTCTCACGACGTTCTAAACCCAGCTCGCGTACCACTTTAAATGGCGAACAGCCATACCCTTGGGACCTACTTCAGCCCCAGGATGTGATGAGCCGACATCGAGGTGCCAAACACCGCCGTCGATATGAACTCTTGGGCGGTATCAGCCTGTTATCCCCGGAGTACCTTTTATCCGTTGAGCGATGGCCCTTCCATTCAGAACCACCGGATCACTATGACCTACTTTCGTACCTGCTCGAGCCGTCACTCTCGCAGTCAAGCTAGCTTATGCCATTGCACTAACCTCACGATGTCCGACCGTGATTAGCTAACCTTCGTGCTCCTCCGTTACTCTTTAGGAGGAGACCGCCCCAGTCAAACTACCCACCAGACACTGTCCTCACCCCGGATTACGGGGCCGAGTTAGAACATCAAACATTAAAGGGTGGTATTTCAAGGTTGGCTCCACAAGAACTGGCGTCCTCGCTTCAAAGCCTCCCACCTATCCTACACATCAAGGCTCAATGTTCAGTGTCAAGCTATAGTAAAGGTTCACGGGGTCTTTCCGTCTTGCCGCGGGTACACTGCATCTTCACAGCGAGTTCAATTTCACTGAGTCTCGGGTGGAGACAGCCTGGCCATCATTACGCCATTCGTGCAGGTCGGAACTTACCCGACAAGGAATTTCGCTACCTTAGGACCGTTATAGTTACGGCCGCCGTTTACCGGGGCTTCGATCAAGAGCTTCTCCTTGCGGATAACCCCATCAATTAACCTTCCGGCACCGGGCAGGCGTCACACCGTATACGTCCACTTTCGTGTTTGCACAGTGCTGTGTTTTTATTAAACAGTTGCAGCCAGCTGGTATCTTCGACTGGCTTCAGCTCCGGGAGCAAGTCCCTTCACCTACGCGCCAGCGTGCCTTCTCCCGAAGTTACGGCACCATTTTGCCTAGTTCCTTCACCCGAGTTCTCTCAAGCGCCTGAGTATTCTCTACCTGACCACCTGTGTCGGTTTGGGGTACGATTTCGTGTTACCTGGAGCTTAGAGGCTTTTCCTGGAAGCTTGGCATCAACTACTTCACCACCGTAGTGGCTCGTTATCACGCCTCAGGGTTGATATGCGACCGGATTTACCAGGTCACACCCCCTACACGCTTGAACCGGGACAACCGTCGCCCGGCTAGCCTAGCCTTCTCCGTCCCCCCTTCGCAGTAACACCAAGTGCTGGAATATTAACCAGCTTCCCATCGACTACGCTTTTCAGCCTCGCCTTAGGGGTCGACTCACCCTGCCCCGATTAACGTTGGACAGGAACCCTTGGTCTTCCGGCGTGCGGGTTTTTCACCCGCATTATCGTTACTTATGTCAGCATTCGCACTTCTGATACCTCCAGCAAACCTCACAGTTCACCTTCGACGGCTTACAGAACGCTCCCCTACCCAACAACGCCTAAGCGTCGCTGCCGCAGCTTCGGTGCATGGTTTAGCCCCGTTACATCTTCCGCGCAGGCCGACTCGACCAGTGAGCTATTACGCTTTCTTTAAATGATGGCTGCTTCTAAGCCAACATCCTGGCTGTCTATGCCTTCCCACATCGTTTCCCACTTAACCATGACTTTGGGACCTTAGCTGGCGGTCTGGGTTGTTTCCCTCTTCACGACGGACGTTAGCACCCGCCGTGTGTCTCCCGTGATAACATTCTTCGGTATTCGTAGTTTGCATCGAGTTGGTAAGCCGGGATGGCCCCCTAGTCGAAACAGTGCTCTACCCCCGAAGATGAGTTCACGAGGCGCTACCTAAATAGCTTTCGGGGAGAACCAGCTATCTCCCGGTTTGATTGGCCTTTCACCCCCAGCCACAAGTCATCCGCTAATTTTTCAACATTAGTCGGTTCGGTCCTCCAGTTAGTGTTACCCAACCTTCAACCTGCCCATGGCTAGATCACCGGGTTTCGGGTCTATACCTTGCAACTTGACGCCCAGTTAAGACTCGGTTTCCCTACGGCTCCCCTATACGGTTAACCTTGCTACAAAATATAAGTCGCTGACCCATTATACAAAAGGTACGCAGTCACCCAACAAAGTAGGCTCCCACTGCTTGTACGTACACGGTTTCAGGTTCTATTTCACTCCCCTCGCCGGGGTTCTTTTCGCCTTTCCCTCACGGTACTGGTTCACTATCGGTCAGTCAGGAGTATTTAGCCTTGGAGGATGGTCCCCCCATATTCAGACAGGATGTCACGTGTCCCGCCCTACTCATCGAACTCACAGCCTATGCATTTTTGTGTACGGGACTATCACCCTATACTGTGCGACTTTCCAGACGCTTCCACTAACACATAAACTGATTCTGGTTCTGGGCTCTTCCCCGTTCGCTCGCCGCTACTGGGGGAATCTCGGTTGATTTCTTTTCCTCGGGGTACTTAGATGTTTCAGTTCCCCCGGTTCGCCTCATTACACTATGTATTCATGTAATGATAATGTGTCGAAACACACTGGGTTTCCCCATTCGGGTATCGTCGGTTGTAACGGTTCATATCACCTTACCGACGCTTTTCGCAGATTAGCACGCCCTTCATCGCCTCTGACTGCCTAGGCATCCACCGTGTACGCTTAGTCGCTTAACCTCACAACCCGAAGGTGTCTTAAAGACAACGTCGCGCTGCGATTATTTGAGAGACTCTGTTACAGACTAATCCACCACTCAGTACTTCTACGGAGAGTGATGTTCAGCTGTAAACTTTCAATTTTCAGCTTGTTCCAGATTGTTAAAGAGCAAT
>NZ_RAHH01000066.1 GCF_003602095.1 Rahnella woolbedingensis
TGCGAGCGTGTCGTAGTCAATGCCTGCTTCCGCGGCGGCATTCAGGTTATTATTTTCTGTACTGGACATAATATCCGCTACCTTTAAGTTGAGTTTTAGAATTAACCACCCGGAAAGAGATAAAGAACGAAGCCGGGTGGCCTTTAGCTGAGAGCAGTAAGGTGCTGCGGGTAAGGAGGATATTAATGATCGCCGGCGCAGGGAATAATCATATTTAAAATAATGTAATCCCGAAATTAAAATAACAGCGGGACAAAAACACAGATACAAATATCTCACTGTTTTAAATGATATTTACCGGAGCGATCCCTCTGTCACAACAACCAAAAAGAGAGATTCAATAAAACCGAATAGCAATATCAAATAATTCAGGCAACCCGTTACCACGCAACGAAATCTGATTAAAGAGAACGATGAAAAATCCGGCTGGCAAAAAAAAGGCCATTCCTTAATTCCTTAAAGGATGGCCTTCACAGAAGAAATGTCTGTATAACCTCACCGAAAATAACACCTGAACACTCCTGTCCAGGGGAACGTTAAGCATAAAGGGAAAAGTCGAATCCGGATATTACAATAAATAGAAAGTGATATTTCTGAATTCTGAATAAAGCATTTAAAATGCCGCGCAACGAATACATTAAAACGTTCCGGTCAGTTTTATCAGGGGGTCGGGGACCGGTCGTGCCTTAAGACCAGAGCATATCAAAATTGGTTTCTGATACCGCTTAGCGTGTTTTTTGTACATCACCGGACGCCCCCCTACACGCTAAAATCCCTTGAGACAACAGAGTGTGTCTACCCGAAAAACAAAAAGCAGCGGGCAATACCCGATTAAATTTCATTATAAACGGTAGGTTACCTTCTAAACGGACGTTTTCTTTCCATTGGCCCTCAAACCTCTGAAAATGAACACAGTCATCGTGTTTTTTATCTGTCCAGTCCACACCAACCTATGCAGAAAATTGATTAGTCGCAGTCGTTACCCACTCCTTTTCATCGAGGATTGGTGTGCATTCCACGCTCTTCGAAAGCAATATAGCCAGCAGTTTATCTGCATGCCCTGAATCATCTAATAGCGTCGGTTTCAGGTATGAAAGTCTATACCTCGCTCAAACCAGACTGTCAGATTTGATGATGTTTTACCTACGAAATGTGTCAGCCTAAGTTTGAGCTAATACTCCTCAGGCAGCCATGCCCACGTTGTGCTACCTGCCATCAACCCGCCTCAAATTGTATGCAGCCTGACAGGGCGGCATTCTTTTATCCATGAATACATCCATCCCAAACAAAGACATTCCGCGTCTGCTGCGCAATCTGATCCGCATTGGCACCGTTGCCGAGGTGGATTTAGAAACGGGCACCTGCCGCGTGAACACCGGCGGCAACGTCACCGACTGGCTGCACTGGCTGACCTCCCGCGCGGGGCGTTCCCGTTCCTGGTGGGCACCGTCCGCCGGTGAGCAGGTTCTGCTGTTCTGCCTGGGCGGCGAGCTGGACACCGCCTTTGTGATGCCCGGCGTTTTCTCTGATGAATTTCCCGCCCCGTCGGCGTCTGCCGATGCCGTACACGTTACTTTCCCTGACGGCGCGGTGATCGAGTACGAACCCAAAACCGGCGCGCTGCTGGCTACCGGCATTAAGTCCGCCACGGTGAACGCTGCCGATAAGGTTGTAGTCACTGCCCCGCTGATTACCTGCACGGCAAAAACCCGTATCACGCTCGACACGCCGGAAGTGGTTTGTACTAAAAAGCTCACCACGGGCAGTCTGGAGGTGAAACAAGGCGGCACAATGACCGGCAATATTTCCCACTCCGGCGGCAGCCTCACGTCAAACGGCATCGTTGTTCATACCCATAAACACAGCGGCGTCCAGACGGGCGGCGGTCAGACGCAGGTGCCTTCATGACGAATGCAAAATACATCGGCCTTGCTCGCGACACGGGGCGCAGCGTCGAAGACCTGGCACATATTCAGCAGTCGGTCAGCGACATTTTGCGCACGCCCGTCGGTTCCCGCGTCATGCGCCGTGACTATGGTTCGCTGCTGTCGATACTGACTGACCGCCCGCAGAATGCGGCGCTGCGCCTGCAAATCATGGCGGCGTGCTACAGCGCGATCCTTAAGTGGGAGCCACGCGTCAGCCTGACCGGCATCACCTTTGAAACGACGTTCGACGGAAAAGGCGCGGTGGAACTCACCGGCACCCGCAAAGACACGTCCGCCGCCATTTCCTTAACCCTTCCAGTGAGCTGAATTATGGCAACTATCGACCTGAGCCAGTTACCCGCCCCCGACGTGGTGGAGGAGCTGGATTACGAAATCCTGCTGGCAGAGCGCAAAGCCACGCTGGTGTCCCTTTACCCCGAAGACCAGCAGGCAGCGATTGCCCGCACGCTGACGCTGGAGTCCGAGCCGATGGTGAAACTGCTGGAGGAGAACGCCTACCGCGAAGTCATCCTGCGTCAGCGGGTTAACGAAGCTGCGCAGGCGGTGATGCTGGCTTATGCCACCGGCACAGATCTGGACAATATCGCCGCCACGTTCAGCGTGGAGCGTCTGACGATCACGCCTGCGGATACGGTCAGCGTGCCCGCCGTGGCGGCAGTCATGGAAAGCGATGCGGATTTGCGTATCCGCGCGCAGCAGGCGTTTGAAGGGCTGAGCGTCGCCGGTCCGGTGGGCTCTTATGAGTATCACGGGCGCTCGGCTGACGGGCGGGTGGCGGATATTTCGGTCATCAGTCCCTCGCCTGCCTGCGTGACGATTTCCGTGCTGGCACAGACCGGCAACGGCACCGCGCCCGCCGACCTGCTGGCGAAAGTACAGGCCGCGCTCAATGACGAGAACGTCCGCCCCGTGGCCGACCGCGTGACCGTCCAGTCTGCCACCGTGGTCAGTTACACCATTGATGCCGTGCTGTATTTATTCCCTGGTCCGGAAGCCGAACCCATTCGCGAAGCCGCCGAAGCCAGGCTTATCGCCTACACCACCGCGCAGCACCGTTTAGGCCGCGACATCCGGCTGTCCGCCATTTATGCCGCGCTGCACGTTGAAGGCGTGCAGCGGGTGGAGCTGAAAAGCCCCGCCGCTGATATCGAGCTGGATAAAACGCAGGCGTCATTCTGCACCGCGTACACCCTGAAAGTGGGCGGTTACGATGAGTGATCGCCTGCTGCCCGTCGGTTCCTCGGCCCTTGAGGTTGCCGCCGCCGATGCCTGCGCCGCGCTTGAAAACGTGCCGGTGCCGCTGCGGCAGCTTTGGGATCCGCTGACCTGTCCGGCCAGGTTTTTGCCTTACCTCGCGTGGGCGCTGTCGGTTGACCGCTGGGATGAAAACTGGCCGGTTGCCACCAAGCGCCGCGTCATTCAGTCGGCCTGGTTCATCCACTGCCATAAGGGAACCATCGGTGCCATCCGGCGCGTGGTGGAGCCGCTCGGCTACCTGATTAACGTCACCGAATGGTGGGAAACGAATGACGAGCCCGGCACGTTTCGCCTGGATATCGGCGTGCTGGAAACCGGCATCACCGAAGAAATGTATAACGAGATGGAAAGGCTGATTGCCGACGCCAAACCGGCCAGCCGCCATCTGATCGGCCTGACCATCACCCAGGACATTAAAGGCGACGTTTACATTGGCGCGGCGCAATACCTTGGCGAGCTGCTGACCGTTTACCCCGCATAAGAGGATGCTATGAGCACATTTAAATCCGTTGTCACCACGCTCGGCCAGTCGCGCATTGCGGCAGCCATTGCGGCGGGGACTGACATCAACATTACGCAGCTTGCCGTCGGCGACGGCAACGGCAAGTCGACCACGCCCGTCGCCACGCAGACCAAACTGGTTAAAGAGGTGTACCGCACGCCGCTCAACTCCTTAAAGCCGGATCCGACCCATGGCAACTGGGTGATTGCTGAGGCGGTGCTGTCTGCCAGCGTCGGCGGCTTCTGGATGCGCGAAATGGGGTTGTTCAGCAGCGACGGCGCACTGATTGCCGTCTGCAACATGGCGGACACGTACAAGCCGACTTTGGCAGAAGGTTCAGGCCGCACACAGACGTTGCGTATGGTGATTGCCGTCAGTAATACCGAAGCTATCAGCCTGCTGATCGACGACTCAGTGATTATGGCGACTGAGCAGTATGTGAATGACCTGCTGGCAGCGCATGAAAAATCCCGTAACCATCCCGACGGCACGCTGACGGCAAAGGGTTTTGTGCAGCTGAGCAGCTCGGTCAGCAGTACCAGCGAAGTGCTGGCAGCCACCCCGAAAGCGGTGAAGGCCGCCAACGACAATGCTAACACCCGCGCACCGTCTTCCCGCAAGGTGAACAATAAACCGCTGAGCGCCGATATTACCCTGGAGGCGGCGGACGTCGGGGCAATGAGCAATCTGATGCTGGCAACGGACACGACCAGGGTTAAGCGTCTGGATGACCCGTCCATTATTGACGTCACCAATCCCATCAGTATTTCTGCCACGTTTGCAGACCACCCTCTGGG
>NZ_RAHH01000067.1 GCF_003602095.1 Rahnella woolbedingensis
CGGATCAGAGACATGGGCAGGTAACATCACAAAAAAAACAGCATGTTACCTGATAAGCCGCTTAATGCGACAGAGCCAAATATTGTACATGGTTAGGAAAATGAATCATCGTTTTAAAAAATTCCTGACCATGAATATCGATGCCTGAAGCGCAGTAATAGTCTGCTGCCTGGAAAGATATGGTAATAAAATGTTATTTTCGGCGCGTTTTTAACCTGAAACCCGCTTTTCAGACGCACTTACCCCGCTGCCTGTGCCAGAAGCCATCGTTTCCGGTCGATGTTATGCAGTCTTTCTGCCACTAACTCCGTGGCGTGTCTGCTGGCCTGCGCACTGCTGAACCGCGCACAGAATGCAAAATGGCGTCTGAATCGATCACGGTTTGGCATTTGA
Source organism: Rahnella woolbedingensis (assembly GCF_003602095.1). Classification (GTDB taxonomy): domain Bacteria; phylum Pseudomonadota; class Gammaproteobacteria; order Enterobacterales; family Enterobacteriaceae; genus Rahnella; species Rahnella woolbedingensis. The sequence goes on from NZ_RAHH01000067.1 coordinate 394, forward strand.
ATCGATCATAATTTGGCATCACCATCGATCACGGTTTGGCACGCATCTCCGATCATGGTTTGGGATCCTGCCGATCACTCCGAGAATTAACTCTTTCTTATACGGTCTCCATTGCTGATTTTTACGCCAATGGAGACATCAATGTCCAAAAAGAGAAAAGCCAGGAGTTCCATGGAAATCTGTTTTAAGATTTTTCAGCTCAAGTTCGACCAGAAGCTGACCAACCGTTGTATCGGGCTGACCCTGAAAATCAGTGCGTCAACGGTTTTTAAGGTACTTGCCCGCTTTAAAGCCATGTCTCTGTCATGGCCCCTCCCCGCTTCGATGTCCCATGATGCCCTTGAAAAACTCATTTTTCCCGCCAAAGGCACACCGGCATCAGAACGGGTGATGCCCGATCTGCTTCACTTCGATACCGAGATGAGAAAACCCGGCGTGACCCGTCAACTATTGTGGATGGAGTACAAGGCTCAGGCCGGAGACCTGGCGATGGGGTACTCCCACTTCTGCCGCTGCTATCGGGAGTGGAAAAAAACACGCCGCCTCTCAATGCGCCAGGAGCGGCTTTGTTGAATAAATCGAACTTTTGGCCGTAATCAGGATCAGATCACCACATTCCCGATCCTGTAGCGGTATCACGTGGCAAAACAAAAGTTCAAAATCACCAACTGGGCTACCTACAACAAGGCGCTCGTTAACCGGGGCTCACTGACATTCTGGCTTGATGAGTCAGCCATCCAGGCCTGGTATGACGAGCCCAACACGTCTTCACGTGGTCGTCCGCAACGTTATTCTGAGCTCGCTATTAGGGGTCCGCTTGGAATACGGAAAATAAACCACGCTAAGGCTACTTTTCAACCAGAATGCTCTTGCCTCCCCCCGAACTACGGGGCTACTGCGTTTCAGTGTCCTAAACCGAACGTTTTCGTACATTCTTCTAAAAGCAGTCATGACATTGTTTTGTCTTTTACAACGTAGGGAGCGTGGGGAAAAACTGGACAGGCCGTTTGTGGTTCTAGAAATGCTCAAGCAAAGGAACCGTGGCCGTCCCAAGATCCTCAAACTCTCCCCTGTCAGGCAACTATCACCCTGCAAGAAACCTTTCATTTGGATTGAAAATATAACCCATAGCTTATATTATGAGATATAAGCTACAACTTATAAGGATTGCGCTTTGTGGACTGTCATATTTACCCCACGGTTTGACGCCTGGCTCTTGGAACAAGATGAGGCTATGCAGGAAAAGGTGTTAGCAGATTTGAGTAACCTCGAAACTTATGGGCCGAAGCTATCACGTCCTTATGCCGATACGGTCAAAGGTTCTAGGCACAAGAATATGAAAGAACTCCGCGTGCAGTATTCGGGGCGCCCTGTCCGGGCTTTTTTTGCGTTTGACCCCAAACGCCAAGCCATCGTGTTATGCGCCGGTGATAAAAGTAACGACAAACGATTTTATGAAACGATGATCCGATTGGCTGATGAAGAATTCACCGCACATCTAATCCTGCTCGAGGAGCAAAAATGAAAACATTACGTGATGCAATATCCGTTCGCTCGCCTGAGAGTCAGGCACGGATCAAAGAAATGGCGGATGAAATGATCCTGGAAACCGGCCTTCAGCTTATGCGGGAAGAACTTCAGCTTTCTCAAAAATCCTTAGCGAAATCTATGGGCGTTAGTCAGCCGGCGATCACCCAAATTGAGCAACGAGGCAATGAAGTGAAGTTAGCTACGCTCAAACGCTATATCGAGGCTATGGGGGGCAAACTTAGTTTAACTGTCGAATTGCCTGAAGGCGGAGGCAGAGTTTTTCATATCTGACCTGCTCGTCGACACTGCCGTAGCGGTTGCCACAATAATTATGGTTCTGTCGCATTAACAGAGCGGAGTCAGTAAAAGTTGCGCTGCCGATATTTTAGGCAGCCAACAAATAAAATTGTTCCGCCGGGGATAAATGCGCTCCGGCGGAATGCTGATATTGCCCTTTACGTATCATATGAATCAGTTCAATACCGGCCAGAAATGCTTGTGCCCGATGGAACGACTTAAATCCCAGCATCGTCCGTATTGGGGTCCGCCTGGAATTCGGAAATTATCCTACGTTTAGAGATTTGAGATTAACGAGTTGTTTCGTTCCAGTAAGCGGAACTGTCTGACCGTAAGGGGGCTACGCCGGAACCCCATAAAAAAATCCCCGGCCGGAGCCAGGGATCAATTAAGGTCAGAGTACGTCAGGGATTATGAAACCTGATGTAATTCCAGACCGTGCTGAACCAGCAACTCAACGTCACTGCCAGCATGCTGATACACCTCATACTGAATGCCGCCTGCCGTCACTGCACCGCTGTCCTGCCAGGTGTTGTGTGCCAGGTCGTCGACTTTCAGTTCAACCACATCACCCTGATCGCCGGTAACAGCCAGCTGTTGTTTGCCGTCCTGCACAAACAGATTCGGATGGGCTTCGCTGAGAATGTCGTTTAGCGTCAGATGAAGGGTGTTCTGGACATGATCAGTGATATCGACCGCAGCAGTTGATTTATGTGAATCGTCAATCTGTGCCAGGGTCAGCACGGATTCGTGCCCCGCCTGCGCATCATCCTGATAAGCCACCTGATGAACGAGTGGCTCGTGATAGGTGGATGTCACCGTAGACTCCCATTTGATGCTGGCCATATAAAGAAGGTTGTGGCAAGTAAACGAAGCAATAGTTTCCCCGCCGTTAGCTGTAAATATAGTTGATGGGAAGTTTATAAGCCCCCCGTCCGAGCCATAACTTGTACTTACTGAAATTACATGGCCTTCTGCATTGTAAAATGTGACATCATTTGCCCTGCGGTTATCATCGCCACCCATTCCACATATGGTTACTATATCTGCAACCCCTGGCAGGGTGACGTTAAAATTAATCCCGCCGTCAGTATCTCCCGTAACATAATATTGTGATCCCAATCCATCAACCAGGGTGCCAGGCTGGAGTCTCTGGTCCAGGTATATATTTGATTCAACCTTCACGCCGGCAGCAGTAGTAAAGCTGTAGCCCTTTTCATTAGAGGCATCACCAAAATGCTCTATTCCGGAGACATGCGGTGGCCCCGGCGGGGTAGTATCTACTGTCACCACAAAGTCACCCGAATGCCCGCTGGTGTGGCCCGCTGCATTCGTCGCCGTCGCAAAGAAAGTATGCTTGCCGTCAGGGCGTGCGGAGGGTGTAAAGCTCCATGAGCCATCACTGTGGGCTGTCGTCGACCCCAGAAGAGTACTGCCCTCGTATACTTTCACAATGCTGCCGGCGTCCGCATGTCCCTTCAGCTCCGGCGTGCTGTCATCGGTGGTGGTGCCCGATTTAAAGTCACCTTTGGAATCACCCACATCATCGTAGTAATCAGTGATGGTCGGCGTACCCGGCACTGACGTGTCGTCCTGGTTGCTGCCCACGCTTTCAACGGTGTAGCCCGTACTCCAGCCGCTCTTGTTGCCGGCCGCATCTGCCGCCTGCGCCGTGAAGGTCCAGTCACCCTTGATGCCGGTGATGCTCTGGGTGCCATGAAGCTGATAACTCCAGTGTCCCGCGTTGTCGGTCACCGCACTGCCCAGCGTGTAGTCTGTCCCTGCCGGGGAATGCGCCTTTATCGTCACAACGCTGTTCTTTTCTGCCGTACCTGAAATCAGGGGCTGACTGTCATCCGTTTTGCCGTGGTTCGCCACCGGTCCCTTTTGTGTTCCCACATCGTCATACACCTCAGTAATAACTGGTGCGTCCGGTGGGGTGGTGTCAGGAACATACGCATCAACATTCAACACAAAATCACCGGAATGTGAACTGGTGTTGCCGGCAGCATTCGTTGCCGTAACGGTGAAAGTGTGTCTGCCGTCAGCAAGAGCCCGGGCGATATCATAGAACCATGTACCCTTTGAATCTGCCGTAACAGAGCCAATCACAACCGCGCCGTCGTAAATCGTCACGATACTGCCCGCTGCCGC
>NZ_RAHH01000068.1 GCF_003602095.1 Rahnella woolbedingensis
ACAAACTCACACATGAACAGGTTGCGGAAATCCTCGGCGCTGTTTTCCTGCTTCAGCGTGTCGATGTTGAACAGGTTGCAGCCACCGGCCAGCGCATCCTCAATGGTGACGATTTGCCGCCACTGGCCATCGCCGCAAAGCTGGCCTTTCGCCAGGGCGTGATGGCTGATATCCAGCTCAATCCTGTCGTTGCGATCTTCCCGTCCCTTGTTGAACAGTTCGCCTGACCAGAACGGATACGCGCCGTGCGTCAGCGCTGACGGCGTGGAGAAATACGTGGTGCGCAGATGTTCCTGCGAGGCCATGCCGCTGGCGACCTTACGCAGTTTCTGGAAGTTGGGGATCCAAAAGATTTCGTCCACGTACAGGTCGCCGTTATGGCTCTGGGCGGTGTTGGAGTTGGTGCCTAAGAAAATCAGCTTTGCCCCGTTGTTGCCGATCACAATCGGGTCGCCGGTCAGCTCGACATCGACCTGGCGGGCAAACTGAATGATGTACTCACGAAACACGTACGCCTGGGTTTTACTGGCTGACAGGAAAATTTGGTTGTGGCCGGTGGCGAGTGCGCGCAGCAGCGCTTCGCGGGCAAAGAAGAACGTGGCGCCAATCTGGCGTGATTTGAGGATGTCGCGGATACGATGTTTAAGCCCTGCGTCGTACCAAATACGCTGATACTGGAAGCACTGAGCCAGAAAAATATCCTCCAGCTTTTCCAGGGCTTCGTCGCTGAAAAAGTTCTTAGTCGGCTTCTTGCGATCCCCCTTATTCCTGTTGGCTATCTTCGGATTTAAATCGGCCTCGTTCCCGCTCTGGCTGTAGCGGTTCACCCTTGCGAGGCGTTCAATCATCCGGCCTAACGCATCAATCTCTTTGTAATCCGCATTCCCCTTCACGTCTTTGGTCACAAGCTGGATCAGTCTTGCTTCCAGGCTGGATTCCACGCGGGAAATCGGCGCGGCGTTCTCCCAGGCGTCGCGCGTTTTCCAGCTCTGCACCGTCGGTATTTTTTGGGTCAGCGTTTCTGCAATCTGGCGAACGGAAAAACCCTGCCAGTAAAGCAGTGCCGCCTGTCGCCGTGGGTCGCTGATGAGGGTTGAGTTTGTCGTTTTCATGGCTGCAACGTTACCGGCTGGCCTGCGGCTTTTCGCGCTGCCCACGTTGTGCCATCAAGCATCAACCCGCATCGGCTGGCGGTGTCGGGCGTGTGTCTGGAAACTTGGGGTTCTCAGAAGCACACACCGACCGGAGTCCGACAAATGGCAAAAGCAACAAAGCGCTTTCGTATCTGTACCGAAGGCGCAACCACCGACGGCCGCGAAATCACCCGCGACTGGATTGAACAGATGGCGGCGACCTATGACCCGAAGGTCTACGGTGCGCGCATCAACATGGAGCACATCAAAGGTTATTACCCTGATAGCCCGTTCCGCATGTACGGCGATGTGACCGGCGTTTATGCCGAAGAAATTGCCGACGGTGCGCTGAAAGGCAAGCTGGCACTGTATGCCGACATCGACCCGACGGCTGATTTAGTGTCGCTGGTGAAAGCCCGCCAGAAGGTTTACACCTCCATCGAAGTGAACCCCTCGTTTTCCGACACCGGCAAAGCCTATCTGATCGGCCTGGCCGTGACCGACAGCCCCGCCAGCCTCGGCACCGAGTACCTGCAATTCAGCGCGAAGGCGCAGCAGAACCCGCTGGCGAGCCGCAAACAGGATGCCGGAAACCTCTTTACCGTCGCTGAAGAAACGGCGTTCGAGTTTGAAGAAGAAAAACCGGCTGCGCCGTCGCTGTTCTCCCGCGTGAAACAGCTGCTTTCCAGCAAATCCGCCTCGGATGACGCCCGTTTTAAAGACGTGCATGACGCCGTGGAAGTGGTGGTGGAGCACGTCGAAACCGGCCTGCAAGCCACTGATGAAAAGCTGTCCGCGCTGCAAACCTCACTGACGGAACGCCTGAACGCGCTGGAACAAACCGCGACAGATGACCGCGAACAGTTCAGCACGCTCAAAGGCAAGCTGGAGAAGTCCGCGCCGCAGAGCTACACGCAGCGCCCTGTTTCAAGCGGCGGCGGCAAGGGTGATGCAGCCCATTTCACCGACTGCTAAGCGCGACGCTCGCGATTAACCCGTTAACCCATTTGGAAAAAAGCATGAAACAAACAACCCGTTTTCAATTTAACGCCTACCTGTCCCGCATCGCCGAGCTGAACTCGGTGGACACCGGCGACCTGGATAAAAAATTCAGCGTGGAGCCGTCGGTGACGCAGACGCTGATGACCCGCGTGCAGGAGTCCTCCGCGTTCCTCCAGATGATTAACATCATCCCCGTGGACGAAATGAAGGGGGAAAAGGTCGGCGTGGGGGTGTCCGGTTCGATTGCCAGTACCGCAGACACCAGCGGCACCGGTGAACGTCAGACAGCGGACTTTAATACCCTGACCGCTGAGGGTTATGAGTGCCGCCAGACGAACTACGATTTCCATTTCCGCTACGCCACGCTGGATTTGTGGGCGCGCTATCAGGATTTCCAGGCGCGTTTACGTGACGCCATCGTGAAACGCCAGGCGCTGGATCGCATCACCATCGGCTTTAACGGCGTAGAGCGTGCGGCGACATCAAACCGCACCAAAAACCCGCTGTTGCAGGACGTGAACGTGGGCTGGCTGCAAAAGTACCGCAACAATGCGCCGGAGCGCGTGATGAGCAAAATTCTCGGCGAGGATGACGCCGTGATTTCTGCGACCGTCCGGGTTGGTGCCGGGGGTGACTTTGAGAACCTGGACGCGCTGGTGATGGATGCCACCAACAACATGGTTGACCCGATTTATCAGGACGATACCGGCCTGGTGGTGATCTGCGGTCGTCAGCTGCTGGCCGACAAATATTTCCCATTGGTGAACAAGGCGCAGGAGAACTCGGAAAGCCTGGCGGCGGATATGATTATCAGCCAGAAACGCATCGGTAACTTACCGGCGGTGCGCGTGCCGGGCTTCCCTGCCAATGCTTTCATGATCACCCGCCTGGATAACCTGTCCATCTACTGGCAGGACGGCACGCACCGCCGTCACATTGAGGAAGTGCCAAAGCGTGACCGCATCGAAAACTACGAATCCATTAATGAGGATTTCGTGGTGGAAGACTATCGCGGCGGCTGCCTGGTCGAAAACATCCAGCTCGGCACCTTCAAAACCACCGCGCCTGAATCAGCGGAATAAAGGGGGACGTCATGATCAGCCCTTGCCGTCGTCACATGTTGCGACAGTCCGCCATCATCGCCGCACAGCAGGCCGCCGGTCAGCTGACCCATGCCACCGGCTACGAACTGCAAATGCAAAAGCTCAATGCGGATAAACAGGCACTGCACAAGATCCAGTCCTTCCAGGACAAGGCGGCGTTAAAACGCAAGCTGTTGCCTGAATACGCCCCGTGGGTGTCGGGCGTGCTCGCCGAAGGGAACGGCGCACAGGATGCCATCCTGATGACCGTCATGATCTGGCGTATTGACGCCGGTGATATTGCCGGTGCGCTGAACATTGCCCGCTACGCCTTTAAACACCGGCTGGCGATGCCATTCGGCACCCGCACGGCGGGATGCGCTTTCACGGAGGAAGTGACCGACCAGGCTGTTCGTGCCCGCACCGCCGGTGAACCGGTCAGCATTGAGCTGATGCTGGACGTGCTGAAACTGACTGACGCTGAGGATATGCCCGATAAAGTCCGTGCCCAGTTGCACAAGATTATCGGCTATCTCTACCGCGACGGCGGCAAGAACACGTTAGCCCTGGAGCGTCTGAAAAGTGCCTTAATTCTCGACGGCAAATCAGGCGTGAAAAAAGACATTGAGCGCCTGGAGTCTGCCATTAAAAAGGCATCCGGCAGCTAAAAAGAATGCGCCCCGCGCAGGGCGGCACGCCAGCCGGGACGGGTCTTTGACCCCGTTCAACGCTGGCGTCCACCGCCCCCCATTCAGAGGTCATTATGTCTCTTGTTGTACCTGCACCAAAGCCGGACGCCGCGACGGAACCCGCGATTAAAAACAC
>NZ_RAHH01000069.1 GCF_003602095.1 Rahnella woolbedingensis
ATATGATCTATCTTTATGATTTTAAGTGATTTATTTTATTTTCTGTGAGGTGTTTTATTATTGTGTTATATACCTTTGTTTTTTAGCATTCATGTGGATTATTTATTTTTTATGCTTATCGGTGTGCCGGTTTTTTTCTTGTTTTATAGTTTATTTTTTGGTGCTATTTTTGATAGTGAGTCTGTTAATTCAATTCTTTCTGTTTGTGGAAATTAGTTTCTTAAATAGTTTCTAAAACTGTTTCTAAAAATGAAATTAAAGCCAGTTCATTTGGCTTGTTTCTTTTTTACTTTCTCTGTAATGGGGATTGCAGAAAGTAAATTGATTTAAATAATAGATCTCATTCTTAATAAAACTGGTGTTAATCATTTACAAGGAGTTTTACGATGCCTACCCCATGTTATATCTCAATGAACGGCCAAACCCAGGGCAACATCACCGCGGGTGCTTTTACTTCTGAATCAGTCGGTAATATTTATGTTCAGGGGCATGAAAACGAAATGCTGGTGCAGGAGTTCCAACATATCGTTACCGTTCCAACCGATCCGCAATCAGGTCAGCCTGCCGGGCAGCGTGCTCACAAGCCGTTTATTTTCACGGTTGCACTGAATAAAGCGGTTCCTTTGCTTTATAACGCACTGGCTTCAGGCGAAATGCTGCCGACCACTGAGATGAAATGGTACCGCACGTCGGTTGAAGGAAAGCAGGAACATTTCTTCACAACCCGACTGACTGATTCCACCATTGTGGATATCAATTGTCATATGCCTCACTGCCAGGATCCCGCAAAACGCGAGTTCACCCAATTGATCGAAGTCTCTTTGGCTTACCGCAAAATTGAGTGGGAACACGTATCTGCAGGTACCTCTGGCGCTGATGACTGGCGCGCACCGCTGGAGTCTTAATTTCTGACTAATAATTACGCCCTGCATGAGGAGTGCAGGGCGTTACCCTCGTGCCTTCAGGGACTATGACAATGCCTCAATACGGAACCCGCTTTACCTTCACCGCAGGCAACGTGGCTAAAGACACCTTTGCTGTCGTGAATTTTCAGCTTTCACAGGCTTACTCCGAACTCTTTACCCTGGACGTCACGCTGGCCAGCAGTGACCCGGCGGTTGGCTTTGAAAAAGTATTGGATGAAATGGCGACGCTGACCATCTGGCAGGGCGAAGAAATCAAACGACGGGTGCGCGGCATCGTGACCTTTTGCGAACAGGGCGATACAGGCAAACATCAGACGCTGTACCGCCTGACCATCCGTCCCAACCTTTGGCGCAGCGCGCAGCGCCGTAACTGCCGCAGTTTTCAGAATTTTGATATTGCAGGCATTCTTCAGCCGTTGATGAAAGAAATGAACATCGTTAAATACGATACTTTTTTTCGCGCCTCGCACGACCAGCGTGAGTTTTGCGTGCAGTTTATGGAAAGCGACTACGAATTTATCCGGCGCCTGACCGCTGAAGAAGGCATTTTCTTTTTTGAAGAAGAATATCTGCAGGCCAACGATCAGAAACTGGCGTTTGCCGATAACTGTACGGCATTGACCAGCATGGGCAAGATACCCTACAACCCCAATGCGGCCTCGGAAGCCGACACATACTGCATCAACAATTTCCGCCGCAGCGCGCAGATCCGCCCTTCGCAGGTGACGTTGCAGGATTACACCTTCACCGCCCCGAACTGGCCGGCGCAATTTCAGGACCAGCCGCGGCGGATGCCCTATCAGCATGCGGCTTATGAAATATTTGATTATCCCGGACGCTTTAAAGACGAACAGCACGGCGAAGATTTTGCCCGCTATCAGATTGAAGGCTGGCGCAATAACGCGGATAGGGTCATGGGAACGTCGAACTCACCCCGCATTCAGCCCGGTCTGTGTTTTGCGCTGACGGACCATCCCCGTGAAGATTTGAATACCCAGTGGCAGGTTGTCGCCTGTGAAATGCAGGGCGACCAGCCACAGGCGCTGATAGGCAACGAAGGTCAGGGAACCACGCTGTCCAGCCACTTTCAGGTGATCCCCGCAACGCAAACGTGGCGCTCGGTGCCGCATCCCAAGCCGCGCATTGACGGCCCGCAGATTGCCATCGTCACCGGCCCGCCGGGAGAAGAAATCTTCTGCGATGAGCACGGGCGCGTGCGGGTAAAATTCGCCTGGGATCGCTACAACAAGGCTAACGAAGGCAGCTCGTGCTGGATCCGCGTCTCACAGGCGTGGGCAGGCACCGGTTTTGGCAACATCGCCATACCGCGCGTCGGCCAGGAAGTGATCGTCGATTTCCTCAACGGTGACCCGGATCAACCGATCGTGACCGGCCGTACCTATCACGCCAGCAATCGCGCACCCGGCAGTTTACTGGGCACTAAAACGCAGATGGCGATCCGCTCGCAGACCTACAAAGGCAGCGGTTACAACGAACTGATGTTCGAAGATGCGACCGGTAATGAGCTTTTGTCGATGCAGGCTCAGAAGGACATGAAAACGAAGGTACTGAACGATCAGGCACTGACAGTGGACCGTCATCGGGTGAAAAGCATCAAGGGTAATGAGCTCAGCACCATCAAGGGGAACCGCACAAAGATCGTTGCGGGTAATGAAACCAATGCCATTGAAGGATTTCAGGGCTCGACCGTAAAAATCGGGCAATCACTGGCGGTGAAAGGTGATGTTGCGCAGTTGACCGGCGGCACCCTTACCAGTCTTGCCGTTAACGTTGTGACGATAGGTTCCGGGCAAATGATCCGCCTTGAATGCGGGGACAGCGCTCTTGAACTGCATGCCAGCGGGGCCATCAATCTCAAAGGCAAAAGTTTGAATGTCACCATCGAGGGCAATGGCGTCATTAATACCGTGGGGGGTGTTCTCGGCCTCAATCCGTCTTCGCCAGGGGCACCGGCCACTGCTCCAGGTGAGAGCTATAAAAATTCGATACAAAGCAGCGTTGATGCGATTTTTAACAAGGAAAGTGAAAAGCCATGAGCCTATATCACATTGACGAGTGCAGCTTCCCATTGCCGGAGAACGGCAACTGGCAGGATTGCACCCTGAACATATTTAGAAATAATCAAGATAATTCGTCACTTATCGTCAGCAGGGGCATTATCCCTGAAGACCGGACATTTGAGGAAGAACTGGATCATCAGTGGTCTCTCCTGCTCGACAGCGTCGAACTCAAACGCAGTGAAACCCGAAAGATTCGTGTTCTGCCGATGTCTCGTAGTTACGTCGCGCTGGAAACGGAATGCGACTTCAAACGTGGCGCTCACATTCACTTTCAGCGTCAGTTAGCCATTCATCTTCCTGAACGTCATCAGATGCTGATTTTTACCAGCACAGCGTTAGCCCCTTTCTCTGCTGA
>NZ_RAHH01000070.1 GCF_003602095.1 Rahnella woolbedingensis
AATCTGGATATCACCGATACTCGCGAGAAGCTGCAAAACTATGTGGAGACCGGCTTGCTGACTTCTTCTGCTGCTACTTATGGATTTGGTTTAGATACATTGGAACCGGGAGAAACATGGGATTTTACTGCACAACACAATAATGACCTTTATGCCACTGCTTCTAATGTTAGCTATGATAACAATATGTATGTCGCTGCCGTTGACCCTTCACAACTGGCTAATGTAAGTCTTATCGACACTAATGGACATACTAATGTAACCTTGTCCGGTACCATCTCTGACAAAGCGGGACGTGATGTTTTAGGAGAATTAATTCTTACCAGCGATTATAATAGTGTTAGTGATCCATTTGATAAAACAATTCTCAATCTAACTGGGAAAAACACTTACTCTGGTACGTTTTTGGCGAGAGGAATTACTATTGGCATAAATGAAGGAAATAATTTAGGGGCAGATTCAGCAATTGTGAAACTGGAAAACGGGGGAGTACTTGGTTATAAAACATTGTCAATGAGCCAGAATATCCTTAGCGCTCTTGGGAAAAATAATATTACTGCCAGTAATGACACCACGTTAACTCTTACGGGAGTGATTAGTGGAACAGGTGAACTATCCCTTGGGGATGCGACCAAACCCACGGGCACGGTTCGTCTGGAAGGTGACAATAGCGGCCTGACTAAGGGTATTACCGTGGCGGGTGGCGCATTGGAATTCAAAGAGGATAAAAATCTGGGTGCCGCAGGTAACGCCCTGACCATGAACGATAACACCACCTTGCGAACGACTCAGGACACCTCACTTTCCCGCGAAATTGTGTTGGGGGATAACTGGAATATGGATACCGCATCGGGTTCAACATTTACCTATGACGGTAAACTCACCGGTGCAAAGAACATTAATAAGCTGGGTGACGGCACATTTATCCTCAACAGTTCGGCAGATGTCGCTGAGGGTAAAGTTAAGGTGGCTGGCGGCAATATGCAGGTTGGCAGCGCTGATCATACGGATATCAAACTGACCAGCACAGGTTCAGTCGATATCGATGCGGGCGCCACGCTGAGCGGTTACGGCATCGTTGAATCTGATATCAACAACAGCGGTAATATTCAGGTGGGTTCCGTCGCGCCTCTGCCGGCAACCCCTGCTGCTACCAGCTTGTTTGATACTATTACGAATACTCTGCTGACTGTGGTGGGCAACGTTAATAACAGCGGTGAAATTCATCTTGAAAACGCAGCAGGTACGGCGGGTAATGAGCTGAAAATTGACGGCAATTATACCGGTACTAACGGCAAACTGGTGCTGGGTTCAGTACTGGGAGATGACACCTCTGCAACCGATAAGCTGACTATTACCGGTAACGCAACAGGTTCAACCAGCGTCACTGTCAAGAATCTGGGCGGTCAGGGTTCTGAAACTATCGAAGGTGTGGAAATCGTCAGCGTGGGCGGCACTTCCGATGCTACCGCATTCACGCAGGATGGCCGTATTGTGGCCGGTGCTTACGATTATTCCGTCGTTAAAGGGGCTGATGATGCAAACTGGTATCTCACCAGTAAGCTCACTTCTAAGCCTGTGGAGCCGACAGAACCGACAAATCCGACGGAACCCACTTCTCCTCCAGCGGATACCTCCGTCTATCGTCCGGAAGTTGGCGGCTATCTGGCAAACCTTGCAGCGGCGCAGAGTATGTTCAACGTTCGTCTGCACGACCGCGTAGGTGAAAGCCAGTACACCGATCAGCTGACCGGTGAAACCGCTGTAACCAGCATGTGGTTGCGTAGCGAAGCAGGCCATAACCGTTTTGAATCCGGCCGGGGCCAGTTACATTCCCGCTCTGACCGTGAAGTTGTCCAGATTGGTGGCGACATTGCCCAGTGGATGACCGGCGCAGATAATCGCCTTAGCCTGGGTCTGATGACCGGCTATGGTAACAGCGACAGCACGACGACTTCCGCCATTACCGGCAATAAGTCTGATAGCAGTGTGGATGGTTACAGTGTGGGTGTATACGCCACCTGGTATAACACGGCTGCGAATCAGCCTGGCCTGTATGTTGATAGCTGGCTGCAATGGAATGACATGAATGCTTCAGTTAGCTCCGAAGGGCTGGATGAAGAAGAGTACGCTATTCGTGGTATGACCGGTGCAGTAGAAGCCGGGTATTCGTACAACGTTGCGCAAATGAATGAGTTCGGTCTGTGGGTGCAGCCTAAGGCACAGCTTCTGTGGAGCGGTGTCCGCAGCGAGAATCACACTGAAAGCAACGGCACTCGTGTCGCTACTGGCGATAACAACATGCAGAGTTCCGTTGGTGTGCGCGGTTACCTGAGCGATAACCGTCCGGATAATAAAAAAGGCTACTCTGTGCAGCCATTCGTTGAAGTTAACTATATCCACAACAGCGATCCTACTTCTGCACGTTTTGATGGCACATTGGTAGAACAACAGGGTGCGGAAGATCTTGTTGAAGTGAAAGCGGGTATGGAAGCCAACATCGCTAAAAATACCAGCCTTTGGGGTGATGTGGGTTATCAGACAGGTTCAGATAATTACAGTGATGTTGCGGGTCGTATTGGCGTGAAATACAGTTTCTGATGTCATGTCACGGTATGATAAACAAATACCGTAATATTTAATCAACTCTGGCCTGATTATCTTTTTGTACCAAAACGCCTGATGCAATGCATCAGGCGTTTTGTATATTTGAAGCAGAAAGGACAATAAAAGGAATCATAACTGATGGGTTTTCCAAAGCAGGTTCAGGCGACTCACCCAAACCTGCATTTTTATTTTACGTTAACCGCAATTACTTGTTTTTCACCTGCAAGCCACGCGGCAGATTATTGTTATCCACCTGCGGTAAACCGGTAGCAGCAGAAGAAGTCAGCAAGCCGGTCTCAACGTAGTTTTGCAGTTTTTCACGGGTATCGGTGATATCCAGATTACGCATGGTCAGTTGGCCGATACGGTCATCCGGTGAGAACACGGATTCGCCTTTTTCCATGGTCAGGCGCTCTGGTTTGTAGGTCAGATTCTCAGAGACCGTATTCATGATGGTGTAGTCATT
>NZ_RAHH01000071.1 GCF_003602095.1 Rahnella woolbedingensis
GACCAATTCCCATTACGTAAAATCATGCAGTTACACAACATGCTGGGTCACGAAATCTGGAGGAGTAAGCATTTTCCGCCAAAACAGGCTTGGTCTAACAGCACGATTCCCTATTATTCAACAAAGCCTGGTAGGACTGGAGAAACTGCTCGATCCTTGTGGCTGGTGAGTAGAACCCAGCCCGGGCGAAGTTGTAGTTTTTCAACTGATAGCTTTCCAGAAGATTTACCTGAGTTAGCTGCTGTGCGGAGAGGAGAAATCGAACATGGGTTAAAGAATAGTCTTAGCGTGGTTTGTTTTCCGTTTTACAAGCTTATCCCAAATATCAGGCAACACTCAGCACCGGCCAAAAAATAAGGAACGCCCAATCTGATAGTGTTTGTTTGCGAGTAAAGTCGTATACCGTATGCTGCTAAACACAATACTTGTGATGAATCCTAATTATGAAATAATTCAATTAATTAAAATTACTAATTTCACCCCCATTACAATACCATTCATTGAAATATGCAATAAAATTGGCATAAGCAGCCCTTTTGACAAATTCCTTGCACACACTAAAATCATCGAAATAGCAAAGAGAATAATTAACGCTCGAATATCTGTATACTGAGTATGCAAAAAAGCGAACGCAATTGAGGTAACGATGGAGGCTAGATAAACTTTTCCTCTAAAGCACAGTAAAAGTGCATCAAGCAGGCAACCTCTGAATACTATTTCTTCATAAATAGGGGCGATAAAAACCATTAAAAAAACAGTTAATAAAAATATTGGATTAGTCAGTAATTCTCTATTCCACATTAACTCTTTGCTTTCCCTTATACCCATAATAACAGGCCCTACGTATTGACATAATATTATGAAAACTAGTAAAATAAAGAATAACTTTGAGCTAATAAAACCTATACCCATGCTCCTCCCATTCCTGAAAAAAATAAGATAAATGGGTGCAATACAAATAAACTCTAACACGCATAGAACCGGAATGGCTAATCCTGCCTGATATAACTGGCTCCGATTCGGCAGCAAGAAAGTATAAAATGTGATTCCAATCATCAATAACACGGGGATAATATTGACTATAATTTCATGAGTGTTTTTTTTTATCATCTTTTAATTCCTTTCATTTAAATAAATAATGCGATCTGCCGAAGCTATCGTAGTTTCTCGGTGAGCAATAATAACCCTTGTGATGTCTAGCGCTTTGATCGCATGATTCACCATCGCCTCACTTTCCTTGTCCAGTGCGCTGGTAGCTTCATCTAAGAACAAGACTGCGGGTTTCTTGTAAATCGCACGCGCAAGGAATAGTCGTTGTTTTTGACCCCCTGACAATCCTTCACCTAATTCACCGATCAGGGTTTCATAGCCCATTGGCATTTGCATGATAACCTCGTGCAGATAGCTGGCTTGGGTGCATTCCTGCATCCAGGCTTCATCCACTTCATCAGCAAAGCCGCAGATATTCTCCCTGATGGAGCCGGAGAACAGCTTGTCATCCTGCATCACACACGCGATCATTTTGTGGTAGTTATTGATACCCAACTGCTGAATATCTATACCATTCACCTCAACCCTACCATGATCAGGATAAAACAGCCCACACAGTACCTTCATTAAGGTAGTTTTTCCTGAACCGGATGCCCCGACAATCGCCACACTTTCCCCTGGAGCAATAGTGATGTCCAGACCGTCGAAAATGGGCGGTGACTGGCTGTCATAACGATAACTAAGTGCCCGTGTTGCCAGCGACACCGACTGAAGACGAGGCTCATAAAGGAGATCGGGTTTACGATTTTCTCGTGGGTGCAGAGCAATGTCGGCAATACGCTCATTGTGCAGGCTCATCATGCGCAACTGCAGCAAGAAATTGGTTAATGAACCAATTCTGTCGGAGAACTGACCGCGAAAAGCGCCGAATGCTACGAACATTCCGATAGTCATCTGGTTGTCTATCACCAGGCTTGTACCCAGCCACAGGATCATTACCTGATCAGATGCGGCGACAAAAGTGTTGATTCCGCCAAACAACATGTCCATTTTAGTCATCCGGATGCCGGTATTGATGGTATCGATTTCGAGGTTGAGCCAGCGGGCACTGCGTCTTTCTGCCATTCCCTGCATTTTAACTGTCGCAATGCCATACAGCGTTTCCATGAAATAGGAACTGGCACGTGCAGTTCGAACTAATGACTCCTCTGACAGTTGTCGATAATAACCGTAGGTCAGCAGACGGAGAACAACGTAAAGGGTGGTGAAGGCCATAACAATCCAGGTTAACCAGCCCCCGTACAAAATCATCATCACGAGCACGCCGGCCACCATGATCATGTCCATAATAGCGCCGACGATACTGGCGGTGAACGTGGTGTGCAATGTATCCAGCGATCCGAAACGCGATTGGATATCCCCCAGTTTACGGCGTTCAAAATAGCCCAGGGGCAGTCGCAACAGATGGTTGAACAACCCGGATTGCCACTGGACATTAATGAGGGTAGACATGACTAATGAGGACCATGCGCGCATCATGCTAACTGCCGCTCGCAGCAGAATAAAGAACAACAGCCCTGAACAGATTAAGGTCAGTAGCCCGCGATCCCCGGCAGGGATCGCATGATCCATCACCAACTGGGTACCAACTGGCATCACAAGGTTGATGGTTTCAATCACCAGCGACAGACAAAAAATCTTGCCAAGCGTTCCTTTTAGACCATGCACACTCCCCATTAGCGTGCGAAGGCTCAGTCGGTTTCGCACAGTATTCGCTTCGAATGCCGCGCCTGGCCAGACCTCAAGTGCCACACCGGTGAAGCTGCGCGACACTTCCGGCATGCTGATGATTCTTCGGCCCCTAGCCGGGTCGTGTATGACAACATGATTACATCTGACGCTTACCAGAACCACAAAATGATTGAATTCCCAATGGAGTACACACGGCAATTTTAGCGATCCGAGATCCTCGATATTCAGTGA
>NZ_RAHH01000072.1 GCF_003602095.1 Rahnella woolbedingensis
CTTCACGCCATCCGCACGCACTGACGGCAGCCACACCTTTACTGCCACTGCGACAGATGCAGCGGGAAATGTCAGTGACACATCCGGCAGCTTTGTCATCACGATTGACACCCATACTGAAATGACCATCACAGGCCTGCAGGATGACGCGGGTACCGTGACGGGTCTGGTTGCTGACGGGGGTCTCACCGATGACAGCAATCCGGTGCTTATCGGGACGGCAGAGCCGGGCAGCATCGTGTATATCAGTTCAACGGGCGTCTATGGTGAACACTACAGCTTCACCGCAACGGTGGGTGATGACGGTAAGTGGACCCTGCCTCAGGGCTACGCCAAAGGCAACTATGGCACATTCAGCTACAGCGCTTACTCTGTAGATACTGCAGGAAACCACAGCGAAGCGGTGACGTTCAGTGTGGACTTTGTAGCACCGAATCAGGATGACATCACGCCGCCGGATGCACCGGTTATCACCGGTGCCATCGAAACCTACGATGACGGCACCAACATCGGGGTGGCTAATGACGCCACCATTGATGACAACACCCCGAGACTGTACGGTGATGCGGAAGCAGGCAGCATCGTGACGGTTTACGACGGCGCTGTTGTAATTGGCTCGGTTGCAGCCGATTCAAAGGGTGCCTGGACCTATGATGTCTCCCGGGCACTTGCTGACGGCAAGCACACCTTCACCATCACCGCGACAGATGCGGCCGGTAACACCAGTATTCACTCCGGTAACTTTGTGCTGGACGTTGAAACAGCAGACACCACCCCACCGGATGCACCGGTGATTACTGAGGTATATGACGACCAGGGACTGACTCAGGGGCCTGTCGCCAATGGCGGTAAAACCGATGACAGCCTGCTGAAAATCAGCGGTACCGCAGAACATGACAGCATCGTGGTTATCAGTCACGTGATTGAATCAACAGGGACCACTTATATCGACGGCTCCGTTGTGGCTGATGCTTCCGGTCACTGGGTATTCGATATGACAGGGCCATTCCAGCCGACGTTCGGTAACCGCATCATCACGGCAACCGCCACCGATGCGGCGGGTAACACCAGTGTTGCCAGCGACAGCTATGTGGTTAACTTTGTTGATACCAATTATGACGGCACCACCCCACCGGGTGTGTCTGGCATTGAGTCGTTTAACCAGGCTGATATGCCCGATATCATTACAAACAGCTTTACAACCGAGTCTGGTCTTGTAGTGAAGTCTTTGGGGGGCAAAATAGATTTGGAAGAGTGGCCTAACAGTGGTGCGGATGGTCATGACTTAAGAGATGAGACAGGGGGGTATAATTACTTAGACACAGTAAAAAGCGCCGGAGTGAATATAACGCTTCCTGGCTCCGCAGACAGTGTCACGTTTGTGGGCGCGATTGATGTCTCAGACAGCTCAAGCGTCCAGGCCTATGACTGGGCGGGGCATCTGATTACCGTCTCGGTTACGGATATAGGGCGTAACTCGAATGGTGGTCTTTTTAAATATCTCATTACGCCGGCTGAAGACCAGCATATTGCGTCGTTTACCGTTGTGGGGAGCCCTTTCATCGATACCATTCAGTGGACCTCCGCAGACACGGCTCACGCTGCCCAGCAAAGCGCTCTGCTGACTAGCCCCGACGCCGTGGACTATCACGACATTATGACCCTGGCACAGGTGGACGATTCTAATAAATCCACCGCTGCGGTCGATATCACTGACCATGTACAGAACACCCTTCATCTGACCCTGAACGACATTCTCAGCGAAGCCCATCCGAATCTGTTTGTGCAGGACGGCAAGCAACAGCTGGCGGTTACCGGCGATCAGGGTGATGTGGTTGAACTGAAAGTCGACGACCTGGCTCACAACACCTGGCAGGACAGCGGTGCAGTGACGGCAGGTGGCGTTCAGTATGAGGTATATCAGCATGCTGGCAGTGATGTAGAACTGCTGGTTCAGCACGGTCTGGAATTACATCAGGTTTCATAATCCCTGACGTGATCTGACCTTAATCCATCCCTGGCTCCGGCCGGGGATTTTTTCAGCCGCTGCGGAATGTGACCTGCCGGCCTGTGTCTGGTGGCCGCTATACTCACGCTCAGCCGCACCTGTACGGGTCATCTGTCCGGCTTTCTGTATCAGGACTTCTCATGACTGATCTGAGCAAAAAAGAACTGTTCGCCATGTTGGTAAAATACCGCCCGGAGAGCGCCGAATACCGCGCCGCACTGCGTTTACTGGAGATGAAGCAGTCTCTGGTTTTGTTGTACGCCATCTCTGACCGGTCAGGCAGTGTCTTCCTCGATGGTGAGGGATGCGTGGCAGCGGAAGCGTCAGCCCTGAAACAAACCGTACGGGCGCTGAATGAACAGTTTCACACGCGGGAGTTTCGGGTTGTGCCGTTATGTGTTGCGCAGAATGTGAAAAAATAGTCGTCAGTAAGCGTGTCCGGTTAACGTAACAAGACAGGCTAGGAACGCATTAACGTATTCGCGGCGACGTATTTTTAAATGTTTTATTCTGAATTCTGGAATATCTCTTTTTGTTTATTGTAATATCCGGATCAGATATTTCCATTTAGAATTGACGTTCTCCGTACCAGGAGTGCTCAGGTTTTATTTTTCGTGCTATTAAGCGGTGAGATTATAAAGACATTTTTTGCTGTGAAGGCCATCCTTTAGGGAATGGCCTTTTTTCCTCCGCCGGATTTTTCATCGTTCTCTTTAATCGGGTTTTCCTTGCATGGCAATGGGTTGCCTGAATTATCTGATATTGCTATTCGGTTTTATTGAATTTCTAGTTTGGGTTGTTGTAGCAGATGGTCTATTTCGGTAAATATCATTTAAAACAGTGAGATATTGTTCTCTTTATTTTCACCCTGCGGTTATTTTAATTTCGGGATTACATTATTT
>NZ_RAHH01000073.1 GCF_003602095.1 Rahnella woolbedingensis
AGTGTGCCCGGAGTTCAGGGCGAGCATGGACGCTCAAATGAACCACGAGTCTGTCTGGAATATTGAACCGGTAACTCACGATGAGAAACCCAACAATCCCACCGGGTGTGACGGTGGAGAACCTGAGCGGCAGTGACCTGCGGCATGCCCGCGGGGTGATGTAACCCGCTGACAACGGGGATTGAGGCGAGATCACTAAGCCGAGATGATCCTCAAGGTTAAGTACTGATAGGCTGAAGAACATGAACCCGTTAATCCGCCTCTGTGGGTTGAAAACGTCACCACGGCCTACGTGATCTGACAGGCCGTGCAGGAGGAACTGGCAGTGATAAGTAAGCACCGCCGGTCGAAGGTGTTTTGACATGTATGCGAAACACCGGGGCAGCAGCGTCTATCACGCTCGCGTTGCTGACTTCTGCCGACTTGCGGCAAGCAAGGATAAAGAGTGCGACGGGCAGCCTCCTCAGTATGTCTGAGTCCAGGCAGGTAAACCGGGGAAGGTCAGCGACGGATGTTAAGGGGGCATGGCTCCGATGACGCGCTGGCTGGCGGAGCTTCCGTAGTAGTCCGCGATGGGGAAAGCCCATTACATGGCGAAGGGAAGCAGTTTGAATGTGTTTGCGACGTGAATTAACTGACCTAACGAGGTGAAGACCTTTGATAATCAGCGAAATGCAACGCAAGCTTGCCACATGGGCAGCCACCGATCCGTCCCTACGGATTGAACGGCTGCTGCGTCTGATAACACAACCAGAATGGCTGGCTGAAGCCGCGCGGATCACGCTTTCATCAAAGGGGGCGCATACCCCCGGTGTTGATGGCGTGAACAAAACAATGCTACAGGCCAGACTGGCTGTTGAGCTGCAAATCCTCAGGGATGAATTACTCTCAGGTCACTACCTGCCCTTGCCCGCCAGACGGGTTTACATCCCTAAAAGCAACGGCAAACTGCGACCACTGGGTATCCCCGCGTTGCGGGATCGTATTGTTCAGCGGGCCATGCTGATGGCGATGGAGCCGATATGGGAGAGTGATTTTCATACGCTCTCATATGGCTTCCGGCCTGAGCGCAGTGTCCACCACGCGATCCGCACGGTGAAATTACAGCTCACCGACTGCGGTGAAACACGGGGACGCTGGGTGATTGAAGGCGACCTGTCCAGTTACTTCGACACCGTACATCATCGACTACTGATGAAGGCTGTACGCCGCAGGATCAGTGACGCACGTTTCATGACTCTGCTGTGGAAAACCATCAAGGCGGGACATATTGATGTCGGTCTCTTTCGGGCGGCCAGTGAAGGTGTGCCACAGGGTGGCGTAATATCGCCGTTGCTGTCGAATATCATGTTGAATGAGTTCGATCAATACCTGCATGAGCGCTACCTGAGCGGGAAAGCCAGAAAAGATCGGTGGTACTGGAATAACAGTATCCAGCGGGGCCGAAGTACGGCGGTCAGAGAAAACTGGCAGTGGAAACCCGCGGTGGCGTACTGCCGCTATGCCGATGATTTTGTCCTCATCGTCAAAGGCACCAAAGCACAGGCGGAAGCCATCAGGGAGGAGTGTCGGGTTGTGCTCGAAGGCAGTCTGAAACTCAGGCTGAACATGGATAAGACTAAAATCACCCACGTTAATGACGGTTTTATCTTTCTGGGGCACAGGATCATTCGCAAACGCAGTCGTTATGGCGAGATGCGAGTGGTCTCAACGATCCCGCAGAAGAAAGCCAGAAACTTCGCCGCATCGCTGACAGCACTGTTATCAGGCAACTACAGTGAAAGCAAAGTCGATATGGCTGAACAACTCAACCGAAAACTGAAAGGCTGGGCCATGTTCTATCAGTTCGTTGATTTTAAGGCCAAAGTCTTCAGTTATATCGACGGTGTCGTGTTCTGGAAGCTGGCTCACTGGCTGGCCCGCAAATACCGTACAGGTATCGCTTCCCTGATGAGGTGGTGGTGTAAATCACCGAAACCGGGTCAGAGCAAAACGTGGGTTTTATTTGGTAAAACTAACCACGGCATGTTCAGTGGCGAAATACTGTACCGGTTGGTGGGGCAAGGCAAGAAGCTGTTCCGCTGGCGTCTACCCGAAGGTAATCCCTATCTGAGGACGGAAACCAGAAACACGTATACATCGCGCTACACTGAAGTGGCAATGGCGTTCGCCAGCGTTTAAATGGAGAGCCGGATGCGCTGAAAGGTGCACGTCCGGTTCGGGGAGGAGAGGCAGGGAAATAGTCCGACTACGCCCTGCCTCTTACTCTACTCTGGAC
>NZ_RAHH01000074.1 GCF_003602095.1 Rahnella woolbedingensis
CAACGCGCACACCGTGATGATAATCAGCCATGGTGTTTTTCCTGTGATTGGGGTGACGTCAATCATCGCGTGTTGGGAACAATCAGGCACGGCGGGCGGGGTGTGTGGGGAATGGCACAACGTGGTGAAGGTCAGAGACAAAAAAGCCCCTTTCGGGGCAGTGTTTGTTCTGAGATGTGTATCAGTCAGGCGCTTTCCAGCCCCAACTTTTCAGCCAGCCGGTGCAGCGCGCTGACGGTCATCACGTCCTCAGCCGCTTGTGAAAAGGCTGACCAGTTCGCCGCCAGAAAGCCCGCGATAATCTCCGCTTCCTCTTTGTTTAATTCCATTTCATCCTCCTAAAAAGTCTGGGGATATCCTTGGACATATGCGGGACATGTTCAAATAGTTACTACAGATCAATTCTCCGTCATTGATCGTTTTCAGCGATCAATCTGTTCAGGAACAGCAGGCCAGTCGATATCGGGCGCAGCGGATAAATCCAGCCGGTTCAGCGCAACGCGGAATCTTTTCCAGGCTTGCAGGCTCGCCCGCTCCGCCTCCGTCACGTCATCGATATCAACCGCGTCTTGCAGCGGCGCGATGGCAGCAGCAGCCTGGCTGAGCAGTACGCTTTTACGCTGCTCAGCCACCTCAGCGGCAGGCTGCACGAACTGAATAAACTGACCGTCTTCATAGCGATACGACCGCGTGCTGATATCCACCGGCAACGCGGCGGTATCAACTTCGTAAACGCTGACGCCTTCGGACAGCGTTAAAAAGTTGGGATTATCCGCCCAGGTGGAAATAAACCCGTCAGCGCCGACGGCGACAAAACAGTTGTCTCCCTGCCATTCCCGATCCCGCAGTTCGTACCAGTCCGCGCCGTTCTCATCTTCAAAATAAAGCACCGGCAGCGGCAAGCCTTCTTCTAACACCTGTTTAGAGATTTTGATATTTTTGAACGTAATCATCTTAGTTCCCCACCTGTCGCCAGCTTCCGCTCGCCGTTCGCACCATTAACGCGCGGTAGTATTTCCCCATCATCCGGCAGTCGCCCAAATCCGGTCGGATATTTAACCCGGTCATAAAACACCCCGTCGGCGCTTCCCAGTTCTGCTGAGCCGTCCAGCCCGCATTCTCCAGCGCCTGACTGCCGCGCTGGACGTCATAGATATATCGGTTATTACCGTAGGCATAGATGTCATTGCGTAAATCCCTGTTTGCCCAGTTACGGGTGGCGGCATCGGTGTTGCTCAACAAAGTGGTGGTGGCAAAATTGTTCCCAACCCAATCCCGACGGGCAAGGCCGACGACTTCATTACTCGTTGCATGCCGCATATACGGGTCATTGTTATTTCCCGAAACGAAGCCCGCAACACTGCACACATCCCGCTGGATGGCATTGACGTTTTCAGAGGAAAGACTGATATCTTTCGTCCCGTCAAACGCCACACCGGCAATCTTGCGGGCAGTGGCGAGTTTCGTCGCCGCGACGGCTGTCCCGTTTGCAGGGAGCGCACCGAGATTTTTTACTGCATCCGCTGCGGTTTTGGCTCCCGTGCCGCCGCTGGAAACAGGCAGCGCCGTCGACAGCGTCAGGCCATACGCCCCCGCAACTTCAAGACCGCCGTCCATCACCCAATTATCAGCGTTACCCGTTGTCAGGTTTACGCTCTTTTTCGAAGAACCCACCTGCCGTTCGTGGTATCCCAAAAACCAAAGTTACCGGCGTTGGAATAGTTCACAGAAATCAGAGGGTGGACAGCATCTGACGAACTGAACTGGCAGGTCGCGTCATGACGGTTGAACTTCACCAGCCCGTTAAAATTGACGTCTCCCCCGATATCTACAGCTTTCACAAAGCTCACTTTCTCCGCAAACGTGGCCTCCTGGCTCGCGGTCATTGTTGAACTCAATGTGATCGGTGAATCGACACGAACAGCGGATGTATAGTGTCCGGCCGCCTGGGCTACTGAGTTATAACCGATATAGAGCGTTCCACCGATGCCTGAACCCGCGTCCTTCAGACTGGCGGAAAGTGTGACGTTGCCATTGTTATGATCGCGAAGAATAACGGCATCATTTTTCCCCCGAATAACCGATGTTGAATTGGCCGGATACAGGTTAATGCCAGAGTCCGGACGCAGGACACCGTTCGCGATTTGCACCATATCGTTTTGCCCATCACAAATAATACGGGCTTTACTGGTGCCGGTTTCATCACGAGCCTCCATCCGCATCACGCCTTCGCCGGTCGGGTA
>NZ_RAHH01000075.1 GCF_003602095.1 Rahnella woolbedingensis
CGGAGCCACGTCAACATTCTGCTCACCGGAATCATCCACCACGTCGGTGATAACCGGCGTCACTGGTGCGACGGTGTTGACGGTGAAGTCATACGCGTTAGACGGAGCACTTTCGTTACCGGCCGCGTCGGTCTCGGTCACGGTGATGTCGTACTGACCATCAGCCAGCGCATCCGGGGTGAACGTCCAGGTGCCATCGGCGCCGACCACGGCAGAGCCGAGTACCTCGTCGCCGTTGTAGACGGTGATGATGTCGCCTTCAGCTTCACCGGTACCCTGGATCTGCGGGGTGGTGTCGTTGGTGGAGCCGTTCGGAGCCACGTCAACATTCTGCTCACCGGAATCATCCACCACGTCGGTGATAACCGGCGTCACTGGTGCGACGGTGTCGATGGTGAAGTCATAGGCGTTAGACGGATCACTGACGTTACCGGCCGCATCGGTCTCGGTCACGGTGATGTCGTACTTGCCGTCGGCCAGGGCGTCAGGGGTGAACGTCCAGGTGCCGTCGGCGCCGACCATTGCAGAGCCGAGCACTTCGCTGCCGTTGTAGACGGTGATGATATCGCCTTCAGCTTCACCGGTACCCTGGATTTGCGGGGTGGTGTCGTTGGTGGAGCCGTTCTGGGCCACGTCAACAGGCTGCCCGGCAGAATCATCCACCACGTCGGTGATAACCGGCGCCACTGGTGCAACGGTGTCGACGGTGAAGTCATAGGCGTTAGACGCTTCACTGACGTTACCGGCCGCATCGGTCTCGGTGACGGTGATGTCGTACTGACCATCAGCCAGCGCATCCGGGGTGAACGTCCAGGTGCCATCGGCGCCGACTACTGCAGAGCCAATAGCGGAACCGTTGTTGTAGACGGTGATGATATCGCCTTCAGCGTCACCGGTACCCTGGATTTGCGGGGTGGTGTCACTGGTGGAGCCGTTCTGGGCCACGTCAACATTCTGCTCACCGGAATCATCCACCACGTCGGTGATAACCGGCGCCACTGGTGCGACGGTGTTGACGGTGAAGTCATACGCGTTAGACGGAGCACTTTCGTTACCGGCCGCGTCAGTCTCGGTCACGGTGATGTCGTACAGACCATCCGCCAGCGCGTCCGGGGTGAACGTCCAGCTGCCATCGGCGCCGACCACGGCAGAGCCGAGTACTTCGTCGCCGTTGTAGACGGTGATGATGTCGCCTTCAGCGTTACCGGTACCCTGAATTTGCGGGGTGGTGTCGTTGGTGGAGCCGTTCGGGGCCACGTCTACCGGCTGCGCGGAAGAGTCATCTACCACGTCGGTGATAACCGGCGCCGCTGGTGCAACGGTGTCGACGGTGAAGTCATACGCGTTAGACGGGACACTTTCGTTACCGGCCGCATCGGTCTCGGTGACGGTAATGTCGTACTGACCATCAGCCAGCGCGTCCGGCGTGAACGTCCAGCTGCCATCGGCGCCGACCACTGCAGAGCCGAGTACCTCGCTGCCGTTGTAGACGGTGATGATGTCGCCTTCGGCGTTACCGGTACCCTGGATCTGCGGGGTAGTGTCGTTGGTGAAGCCGTTCTGGGCCACGTCAACAGGCTGCTCGGAAGAATCATCCACCACGTCGGTGATAACCGGCGCCGCTGGTGCAACGGTGTCGATGGTGAAGTCATAGGCCGCAGACGGGTCACTGACGTTACCGGCCGCATCGGTCTCGGTCACGGTAATGTCGTACAGACCATCAGCCAGCGCGTCAGGGGTAAACGTCCAGCTGCCATCGGCGCCGACCACGGCAGAACCGAGTACGTGGCTGCCGTTGTAGACAGTAATCACGTCGCCTTCGGCGTTACCGGTACCCTGGATTTGCGGAGTGTTATCGTTAGTGGCGCCGTTCGGGGCCACGTCAACATTCTGCTCACCGGAATCATCCACCACGTCGGTGATAACCGGCGCCTCTGGTGCAACGGTGTTGATGGTGAAGTCATAGGCGTTAGACGGGTCACTGACGTTACCGGCCGCATCGGTCTCGGTCACGGTAATGTCGTAAGTCCCGTCTGCCAGCGCGTCCGGGGTGAACGTCCAGCTGCCATCCGCGCCGACTACTGCGGAGCCAAGTACTTCGTCGCCGTTGTAGACAGTGATGATATCGCCATTAGCTTCACCGGTACCCTGGATTTGCGGGGTGGAGTCATTGGTGGAGCCGTTCTGAGCCACGTCAATATTCTGCGTAC
>NZ_RAHH01000076.1 GCF_003602095.1 Rahnella woolbedingensis
TTGGGACTGATGACCATGGAGCGCATCACCTCGTTTATCTGTTACTGCGTCGCGGCCTTTCTTGCCTGGCTCGGCGCGATGTCACCGCAGGATATCGCCTTTCTGGTCGGTGCCGCCGTCGGCGTGGCGACCTTTCTGGTGAACTGGTACTACCGGCGCAAAACCTATCGCCTGCTGAAAAAGATGGGCGTCAGTGGAGAAATCAATGCAGCCATCAATCGTTAGGCGCTGCGCCGTCGCCGCTGTCCTGGCGATTGCCGCGCTGCTGCCGCAAACGCCAACGTTGAAAACGTCCGCCGCCGGTCTGGCACTGATTGCTGATTTTGAAGGCTGCCGTCTTTCCGCCTATCAATGCAGCGCGGGCGTCTGGACAAACGGCATCGGGCACACCGCAGGCGTGAAGCCGCAAACGCACATCAGCGAACGTCAGGCCGCCGTGAACCTGGTGGAAGACGTGATGCGGGTGGAGAAAGGCATTGCCCGCTGCATGCCGGTTGCCATGCCACAGCCGGTGTATGACGCCGTAGCGTCCTTTGCGTTCAACGTCGGCGTGACGGCGGCGTGTCAATCTACCCTGGCGTTTTTCATCAACAAGGGGGAATGGCGAAAAGCCTGCGAACAGCTGCCGCGCTGGGTGTTTGTGAACGGTGTCCGTGTTACCGGCCTGGAACGGCGCCGCGCGAATGAGCTGGCCTACTGCCTGCGGGGTGTCTGATGCGCATTTTAATTTTGTTACTGCTGGCCGCCTGCGCACTGGCGGGACTGCAAACCTGGCGTATCGGTGGCCTGACTGAAAAAGCCGACCAGGCGCAGCGCATTATCGGCACACTGTCCGCCGGTATTGAAAGCCGCGACAACGCCATTAATCGCCTGAACGATGAGGCCGTGATGCGGGAACGCCAGGAACAAAGTCTGCGCACCCAGCTCTCACGGGCGGGTGAGCAGGCGCGCGTCCGTGAAGTTCATATTCAAAGGTTACTTAATGAAAATCAGGAAATGCGCGATTGGTATGCAGCTATTCTGCCTGATGGTATTAGCCGGGTGCACGCACGTCCCGCCTTTGCCAGCGCCGCAGATTATTTACATTGGCTGTCCGGCGGTAACCAGTTGCCCGATACCAGCAAGCTCACCGGTCACTAACGGCGATTTAAGCAGTGACGTCAGAAACCTGGAGGCCGCGCTGACCGCCTGCGGCCTCCAGGTGGAAGCGGTCAAACAATGCCAGGAGGAACACCGTGTTAAAACCCGCACAGCTACGAAAAGCGTTAACTGACGCCGTGCCGGTGCTGCAAACCAGCCCCGACACCCTGCGGATGTTTGTGGATAACGGGCGCATCGTTTCCACGTTAGCCAGTTCGCTGTCGTTTGAATACCAGTATCAGATGGAGCTACTTATCACCAACTTTGCCCAGGACTGCGATCTGATCATTGTCCCCATACTGGCGTGGCTGCGTGAAAACCAGCCGGACATCATGGCGACACCGGAAAAGCAGCAGACCGGCTTTAAATTCAAGGCCGATATGCTCGATGATGGTTCCTACGATATCGCGATTGACGTGCAGCTCACCGAGCGTGTGATCGTGAAACAGATTGATGCCGGTCTGCACGTTGAACACTTTCCGGAACCGCCACTGCCGGAGCCGGTGGAAAGGCCGCGTGAGCTGTACCTGCACGGCGAGTTAGTGAGTCAGTGGAATGAGTGAGCTGACTGCGTTTGATACCCGCCTGGCGGGGTTGATTGCCGCGTTGTCACCGCAAAGCCGGAAGGCGATGGCGGCGACCATTGCGAAGCGTCTGCGCAAACATCAGCAGCAGCGCATTAAGCAGCAGGTCACGCCGGAGGGGCATCCCTTCACCCCGCGACGTCCGCAGCCATTGCGGGCAAAGAAAGGCCGTATTAAGCGGGAGATGTTCGCCAAACTGCGCACGGCAAAATATATGAAAGCCAAAGGCACCGCTGACGACGCCGTGGTGGAATTTACCGGACAGGTGCAACGGATGGCGAAGGTGCATCAGTACGGGCTGCGGGATCGCCCGTCCGTCCGTGCAAAGGAAATGCAGTATCCGGCGCGCCCGCTGTTAGGACTGGACGCAGAGGATATGAAGATTGTGGAAGATGAATTGCTAATACTTATTAGCTCAGGCTTGAACTGACACAACTG
>NZ_RAHH01000077.1 GCF_003602095.1 Rahnella woolbedingensis
TCTTCCAGGATAACGATGTTTTCATTGTGTTCTGACATAGCGGTGTCTCTTATTCAAAAGGTGAGGTTTCGCGCCGGCGTCCGGCGCGGGTTAGGGATTACAGGCCGATGTTTTTGCGGTGCTGTGCCACGCGGTCAACGCCGCCGACGATTTCCACCATGTTCACGGTATCGACTTCAATCACGTCTTTGCCGTCAATCGTGAGTTTGAAATAGGTGCACTGGGTGGTGATTTTGGTTTCGGTGTCTTCACCCTGTTTGTACTCGCCAAAATCCATTTCTTTATGGCGTCCGCGCAGGGTGACTTCCACGGCGGAGGTGTCGCCGGTGTCGTCACGCTGGAAGGAACCGGCAAAGCGCAGCGGCACGGCATCGACCGCGCCCCACTGTTTCAGCACCAGTTCATCCAGCCCGCCCACCGTCCACTCAAAGGTCAGCGCGTCATCGTCCAGGCCGAAATCAATGGAGGCGGAACCGGTCATGCCGCCGCCGCGATAGTTCTCCAGCTTGCGGGTGAGTTTCGGCAGCGTCAGCGCGCTGACCATGCCGAGGTAGCTGTTCCCGTCGTTAAACAGGTTCAGGTATTTCAGTTTCTTAGGCAGTGCCATGTTTTAGCGCCTCTTAGCTGTTAACGGACGTGGCGAACGTCGCCAGGTATTGATCGGTGATACGCTGACGCAGGGTCAAATCCTCCAGCGGCGGCACCGGCGTATAGTCGTAATCAATGAACAGCTTTCCCGCCTTCAGCGTTTCGACGGTGTTGGCTTCGGGGTCATACCAGCAGTTACCATCAATAATCAGACCGGCGGTTTTCATTTCGCGCAGCTTGGCGTTGATGCCCGCAATCATGTCTTTGATAAGCGTCGGGGTGACGGGCTTGTCTGATGCCCACATATGCCCCTCGGCGATGGTGTCCGCCAGCACCTGCGCGGTGCGGGTGTAGTTCTCAAACAGGAACAGCGGATCGTCAGAGCAGGTGCGCTGCCCCCAGAACTTAAAGCCGTCTTTGCGGATAAGCGTGGTCACGCACGCCTGATTCAGCAGGTCGGCATCGGTGCCGGTGGTCTGCAAATCCCAGTACACGCTGGCAGACAGGCCGGTGACGCCGTTGATACCGACGTTCGAAAGGGTTTTATGCCAGCCGGTATCTGCGTCGATTTTGGCACGCAGGCCGAGCGCGTAAGCGGTGGCGGGCGCGATGTCGCTGGCGTTGGCGGTGGTGTTCCAGGACACGAAATCAGGCCAGACAACCATCAGCTCACGCTGGCTGAAATTGTCGCGGTACTTGATGGCATCGGACACGGTTTTACAGCCGTACGCGCTGACGTAGCCAAAGGCGCGCAGCTGCTGACAGACGGCGGCGAGCGCCGTGGCGACGTCCAGATTATCCAGGCCAGGCACGCCGAGAATGCGCGGCTTTACGCCGAGTTCAGTTTGCGCAGACAGCAGGGCTTTCATGCCGGTATACATGCCGGTTTCGTCCGACCCTCCGATGATGTTGGAGGTGGTTTCCGCGTCGGTTTCACCTTCTGCGACGCGAACAACGACGACAACCGGTTTTGCCTGGTTAGCAATGGCCATCAGGGATGAACGCAGCGTGCCGGTTTTACCGGCCTTGCCTGCGGCGGTCAGTACGTTGGTAATGAGCACCGGCGTATCCAGCGGGAACGTTGCCGCGTCGGCATCCTCGCCGGTGCAGACCATCCCGATGATGGCGGTGGAAACGGTGGAAATAACGCGGGTGCCGTCATTGATTTCAACAACGCGCACACCGTGATGATAATCAGCCATGGTGTTTTTCCTGTGATTGGGGTGACGTCAATCATCGCGTGTTGGG
>NZ_RAHH01000078.1 GCF_003602095.1 Rahnella woolbedingensis
CAGGGGGCGTGAGGAAAACCCGAGTTGTTCGGCAATACCGATCAAACCTGCCAACGTAGTGCCACGCACCGAGAGGTTAAATTCTTGGCGCAGTGCAATCAAATCGATATTCTTGCCATAGCGACCACAAATCATCGCCAGACAAGCGAGGCCGCATTCTGAGGATTCAGTTTGATGCACAAGCGGAACTCGTTGCCGTAACCGTATGTCGAGTTGGTTAAACAATTCTTTAACCGAACGTTTACTCATTGACCGGTCCCAACGCGCTTTGTTTCATGTCGTAGAACGGAGATAACATCCATTGATATATCTTCCTTTTTTCCAAAAATAGGGTGCTCTCCGCTTTCATGCCATTTTCCAGGCTCAGGAGCTTGCCATTATAAATGATGGCCTGCTTTTCTGGTCTGACGATCACTTTATAGTAAGGAACAGCACTCGTCAGCGCGGCTTTGGGTGCCCCCTGATAGGTCAACATCTCCTGAGGTGACGCAGGCGCCTTGGAAATAATTGACACAGTGCCGGCGAACTGTCCAAATTTCTGCGCGGGGAAGGCCTCATAGCGAATGTTGACCTGGTCCCCCTTAGTAATATAGGGAATAGCATCATTGGGAACCCAAAGTACCAGAGAGTAGTGATCAATACTGGGCGGTATGACCTGCAGCAAACTGTCGCCGATATTGACCATTTGCCCTACCGTAACGCTAAGCGAATCGACGCGGCCGTCGACTAAGGCACGGACGATAATGGTCCCGCCTGCATCGATATTCAGCAATTCTTTTTGCAGCTCGTAGCGCTGCAGTTCCATCTGATAAATTTGGTTATCGAAATCTGAGGCTTGAGTGTGAATTTGGCTTTCTAGGGTCGTGATCTGCAGGGAATTTTGCTCGTTCTGGCCGGTGAGACTCAACAAATTATTTTGCTGCTGGTAATACAGTGCCACCTGATTGGTGAGTTGGTCTTTATTGATAAGCCCTTTCTTCTGGTATTTCCGATAATTCTCCATATTCTCTTTCATGATATGGAGCCCTTCCTCGGCACGCTTCAATATGTCGGTGGACAGCTGAAAAGCAGAGATATACTGTGCTTTTTGCTTCTCCAGCATGTTGATAGTGGTTTTTTTGCTGCCATCCAGACGATTGATAATTTGTGCAATGCGCTCAAGCTGATTATCGATGTCCTGGCGTTGGTTGTCGCTGACCACGCCGCTGTGGGTACTTTTACTTACATCTATCTGATAAATGGGAGTGCCAGTCTTAATTATCTGTCCTTCAGTAACAAATTCTTTGACCACGACGCCCTGGACCCTTGAATAGACATTCGCTACGCGCGGATAGGTGCTGATTTCGCCGGTTACATTGACTCGTCGGGTGTAGTTTACGGTAATGACAAAGGTCAGAAATGCTGTAATAAAAAAAAGACATAATCCAGCGACGACCCAAAGAGGAATGCCGGGGAGGAGTAGCGCTCGGCCACGCCATTTCATTTTCCGATAAGTAATCGCTTCCTGGCGAAACACTATTGATCTCCTTTATCATCCGTAATCGCATCTTGCCAACGAGTATTGATATCACGTGTAGTTAATGGTTTGTGGAGGGAAAGAATAATCCCACTT
>NZ_RAHH01000079.1 GCF_003602095.1 Rahnella woolbedingensis
CAGTTAGCCATTCATCTTCCTGAACGTCATCAGATGCTGATTTTTACCAGCACAGCGTTAGCCCCTTTCTCTGCTGAGCAAGACCTTTACTGGCAAAAACTTTGCCAGTCATTGTGTCTTACCCAACCGTAACCGGGAGCTAAATTATGGCTGATAAATATGCGGCCCGGTTGGGTGACCCGATTATTCATACCAGCGTTTTAGCGGATATCGCCGCTGTCGCTATTCAGGGAATTGCGGTTGCAGCTGCGGGAGCGATTGTTGCCGGTGTGGCTATTATCGCCGCTCCGTTAGCCGCGGCAAGCACAGTAGTCGGGGCTGTTCTTGCCGCTGCCGGTGGATGTGTGGGGGCTGGTCTGATTGCGGGTTTCGTTCTCCAGGCAACCGGCATGATGGATGAGGTAGTCAGTGAGAGTGAGGGGCTGGCCAGTGCCATCTTCCCCCCTTCCCCGGCGGGTGTGATAGCGACCGGGGCGACGAATGTCATGACCAATGATATCCCGGCGGCGCGCGCTGCCGGACGTCTGCTAAGTACGACTGAACAGGCCGGATTAACGCCGGAACCTGAAGGGGAACGAGATTACGTGGCAATGCTGCTTAACGGTGGCAAGGCAATGTTAAAAGAAATGATAAATCCTACGGTGGACGTCCCTCCCGGACCGGTGGCTCCTTCGAATATGGATACGGTGCTTTGTGAAAAGCATCCGCCCAACCCTCCGCAATATCTGGCTGAAGGTTCCTCCTCAGTCTCCATTAACGATTTACCCGCCGTTCGCAGTGACGATCGCACCACCTGCGGAGCTACAGTCTCAACGGCGGCCTCTCCCAATGTCACGATCGGCGGTGCCGCAGTCGTCGTTCGCCCGATAAAGAGTGGCAAAGTTCCGGGGCTGGATTTAATCCTGATGGCGGCAAGTTTGCTGCTGACGCGCAATCCTTCAAAAATGTTCAAGAAAATGCCGTGCATGCTGATGATGATCGGGGCGGGTATGGTGTCCAGCCAGCTGGCTGCCGCAACCCATTCGGCAATGATGCCTGTACATGCTGCGACCGGGGCAAAGGTGCTGGGCGGTGAAGAAGACCTCGACTTTGTCCTTCCCGCACGCTTCCCCCTCCACTGGCAGCGAATTTACAACAGCCGCAACCCGGTCACGGGAATGTTTGGCAAGGGCTGGCGAACCCCTTTTGAAACCTGGTTGGTGCATGAGGGCGAACAAGTCTGTTTTCATGATGAAAGTGGCCGTGAATTGCGTTTCGCTTCACTCGCTGCGGGTGAGCGAAAATTCTATCCTGATACCGGCCTGATAGTTGCCGCCGGTGATGAGGGACAATATCTGGTGGCCGATCTGGACGGCAGTGTCTGGCGATTGTATCTCCCTGATCCGTTATCCCCACAAAATCTTCGCCTTTTATCGCTGAGTGATGAATACGGTAACGGCGTGCTGCTGGATTACGACGAACAGGGACGACTCGCCGGGCTGAGTGATACGCAGGATAGTCTCAGGGTCACTCTTTACTATCAGATAGCTTCGCAGCCGCGATGCATCACGCAGATCACTGACGACAGTTGCGACACCCCCCGAATACTGATGACTTATGGCTACAGCCCCGCAGGCCAGCTCGCGCGCGTGACTGACGCCTCGGGCGTTACGCTGCGTGAGTTTGATTACACCCGCGAAGGGCTGATGGCATGGCACTTACTTCCTTCTGGTTTGCGCAGTGATTATGGCTGGCAACATTTCGCAGACGACTGGCGGGTTATTTT
>NZ_RAHH01000080.1 GCF_003602095.1 Rahnella woolbedingensis
AGTGATGACCGGTGCATCCGGTGGCGTGGTGTCCGGCACATCAATCGTCACCACAAAGTTGCCCGAGTGCCCGCTGGTGTGGCCCGCCGCATCCGTCGCGGTGGCGAAGAAGGTATGTTTGCCCTCACTGCGCTCAGACGGCGTGAAGTTCCACTCTCCGTCCTTGTCTGCCGTGACCGAGCCCAGCAGCGTGCTGCCCTCGTAAATCTTCACCACGCTTTTTGCGTCAGCATGGCCGTACAGCGTTGGCGTGGTGTCATCGGTGGTGGTGCCGCTTTTAAAATCACCGCTCGAGGCACCTGCGTTGTCATGGTACTTATCAATGGTCGGAACATCCGGGCCGTCGGTATCCTGGTTTGAACCCACCAGGTCCACGGTGTAGGTGTGGCCGGTCACTTTGTGGCCGTCACCGTCCGTCGCCGTGATGTGGAAGACGTTGTTCCCGGACTGCAGTTTCTGGCCGCCCTTGAACTGATAATCCCAGGTGCCGTCCTTGCCGACGGTCAGCGTAGCAATGGTGTACGTGCTGTGCGAGACCGGGCCGTCCATGGTGATGACCACGGTGCTGTAGGGTTCGCCGGTGCCGTGCAGGCGGGGCTCGGTGTCATCGGTCTTGCCGCCGTCTGCGATATTGCCGGTGTGTAAGCCCACATCATCGACGATGTACGTAATCTCCGGCGTGGCAGACACGTCGGCATTACTGGCGACGGCCTCGACGATATACCCTGAACTCATCGGGCTCTGATTGCCGGCCACGTCCACCGACTGCGCCAGGAAGGTCCAGTCACCTTTTGTGGCGTTAATATTCTGACTGCCGTGCAGCTGGTAGCTCCAGCGCCCGTGAGCGTCCGCCACCACGCTGCCGAGCGTATACGTGTGATTAAGCGTGGCGGAGTGCACCATGACGGTGACGGTGCTGCCCGCTTCAGCGGTACCGGAAACTTTCGGCTGGCTGTCATCGGTAGCCCCCCCGAGCGCTACCGGCCCGGTGTGTAAACCTTTATCGTCATACACTTCGGTGATAACCGGCGTCTCAGCATGGGTGTCCACGGTGATGCCAAACGAGGCTGAACGGTGGCTTTCTCCGGCGGCGGTGTACACGGAGGCGCTCAGATAATGGTCCCCGTTGCTCAGGGTGCCCGGGTTGTAGGTCCAGGCTCCTTTGCTGCTGGCGGTGGTGGAGCCAATCAGCTCGCCGTTGTCGTAGATATTGACCCGGGCGTTCGCCGTGGCGTGGCCGGACAGCGCCGGGCGGGCATCGTTGGTCACGTCGCCATGGTGCAGGGCGCCGGTTGCATTGTTGGCGCCTTTGACAGCGTCCGTCACCTTATCGATGCTGACATCAGGTTTTAAATCACCGTTCACATCCGTGGTGTAAAACCGGTAAGGCAGCGAGACCAGCAGCGCGTCCGTGGCGGAGTCCTGGATAATGGTGGTGAAGATATATTCGTGGTTGGGCTCCAGCGGCGTCGGGGGGGTAAAGGACCAGTGCCCGTCAGGGCCAATCAGTGCGGTGCCGATAAACTCGGCGTTGCAGACAATCCGGATAACCAGGTCTCCGGTCGCCTCGGCCTGGTAACCGCCAATAACCGGCGACAGGTCATCGGTATAACCGAACTGACCGATATCACCGGTCTGGAGGCCGGTGTTATCAGTGGCGTAATCAATACGGGCCACGCCGGGTTC
>NZ_RAHH01000081.1 GCF_003602095.1 Rahnella woolbedingensis
TGTCAGCGCAAAGCGATAATGTCGTGTTCTAGCAAAGTTAAAATGTCGTACTCCGGTTAGCCTGTTCTTATTCAGGCAGCCAGGAGTATCACTATTATGTTGGTCACCATGAGCCAGAAAGAACTCGATCGAATCCCTGTTTTACAGCAGCTATGCGATAAACGTCTGACGCAGTCGCGCGCCGCCAAACTCCTGAACCTCAGCATTCGTCAGGTGCAACGTCTTCTCAACCGCTATCAGATTGAAGGCGCTGCCGGACTTTCTTCCCGAAAACGCGGCAAGCCCGCAAACAATCGTGCCCCTGATGAACTCCGGTTTAAAATTCTGATGCTGCTACGTGAAAAATATAGCGATTTCGGCCCTACGTTAGCCGCCGAGAAGCTTCTCGAACGTCATTGCATCAGGATCTCCACTGAGACGCTGCGCAACTGGATGACCGCTGATGGTCTCTGGGTACCACACTCGCGGCGTAAGCCCCGGGTTTATCAGCCTCGTTATCAACGCGACTGTCTGGGTGAACTGGTCCAGATTGATGGTTCTCACCATGACTGGTTCGAAGGCCGCGCAGATAAATGCTGCCTGCTGGTCTTCATTGATGATGCCACCGGCCGTCTGATGCATTTGCATTTTTGCGAGACTGAATCAGCCTTCGATTACATGAACGCGACACGTCAATATATTGAAAAGCATGGAAAACCGGTCGCATATTACAGCGATAAACACGCCGTATTCCGCGTCAGTCAGGCAGAAACCCGTCAGACAGGTGTTACCCAGTTTGGCCGGGTTTTACATGACATGGCCATCGAGCTGATTTGTGCCAACAGCTCTCAGGCCAAAGGTCGCGTCGAACGGGCCAATAAAACACTGCAGGATCGGTTAGTGAAGGAAATGCGGCTGGAAAATATCAGCTCTATTGAATCTGCTAATCATTGGGTTGAGACATTCGTCAGCGACTTCAACCGGCGCTTTGCCAGACCAGCCAAATACCCCAAAGATCTCCACCGGCCTGTACAGGAAACGCCTGCGGAACTGGCCGATATCTTCGCGTGGCATGAACTGAGGACGCTCTCAAAATCACTGACATTTCAGTACGATAAAATCCTTTATCTTCTTGACCCTACTGAAGAAAACACGCGTATCGCCGGTCAAAAAATTGAAGTATTTGATTATCCAGACGGCACATTGGCGTTCAAATATGCCCACAGAACACTCTCGTATCAGGCGTTCGACAAGCTGGCCTGCGTTGACCAGGGTGCCATCGTAGACAACAAGCGGCTGGGCGCAGTGCTGAGGCTGGCACAGGTTCATCAGGATGAAAGAGAACAAGATGGGAAAAGGGAGCGTAGCAAGAAAATGCCTAAACGACGCGCTCAGGCAAGGGTTCAGGAACAGCTAAAAGCCATCAATCCGGTACTGGCTAATCCTGCAGAATTCCGGGCCAGTTTGAAACGCTAACCCCCTATTCTTTCTGACATTGTCAGACATAAAGGTGACATTTTAACTTTGGAACTGAGGGTGACATTTTAAACTGGGATAGACA
>NZ_RAHH01000082.1 GCF_003602095.1 Rahnella woolbedingensis
TAATGCTGGTCACTTAAGGTGACCAGCATTGTTTTTTAAAGGATATTTCGACCTTTTTTCTCTCACTTCCCTTGCATATTCACGCTCACGCCTCGAGGGGAGTTTTAGCATCGCTGCGTTGCTGTAAAAATGCTTCAGATGACCCGGGATCGCTCCCGCTGATGCCCACGGCAGTCCGATTAACAGCCGTAATATCTCCGACACTGCACCGCTAAAACTCAGCTGATAAGGCAGGTAATCTCCCTTCAGGCTGAACGCCATCTTGATCATCTGGTAACGAATAAGGTTATAAGTCAGCAGGATACCCCACAGTTCCTGCCTGACCATTTCCGGCAGTTTGCTTCGCAACGCCCACCGGTTACCCAGTAAAAACTGCTTCGTCTCCCGGTATCCTAACTCGATTTCCCAGCGATGCTTATAAAGCTCCGCCACGCTGGCGGCCGGATAACGCATCGCATCCGTCATTGACGTCAGAACCTGCCGTTCAACGCCATTGACCTTCCGACGGATAAGCCGCACGGTCATTTCTTCCGGCAGTCCTTCCCACTGTTTTCTGGCCTGCGGTGACGTTTTCAGCCGTATCAGCTCGTCCTGTTTGCCGAGCTTACACACCACCTCGTACTGCGTGTTCTTTTTCAGCGGCGTCAGCCAGTGACGATTTTCGCCCGCATTATGCCAGTCATGCAGCAGCCCTAAAGAGTAAAAACCCTTATCGAACAGCGTAATACTGTTATCC
This sequence comes from Rahnella woolbedingensis, assembly GCF_003602095.1. Lineage (GTDB taxonomy): Bacteria > Pseudomonadota > Gammaproteobacteria > Enterobacterales > Enterobacteriaceae > Rahnella > Rahnella woolbedingensis. Next base: position 737 of record NZ_RAHH01000082.1, read on the forward strand.
GGCGCGCTGTCTGCCAGCCGTGCCGCCAGGCGCATCTCGTTAACGTTGTAACTGTCCATCACACTGGCCCGCAACAGGTGGCTGCTCAGTTCCATCAGGCATACCATGCGGACCTGAGGATATCCGCGTTCACCGTGCTGGTTCGACGCCTTACCGAAGGCCTCTGCATTTTCAGGCGTGTCCTGCGTATGCCAGACTACGCCATCGACGGCATTGAGTGTCAGTCCGTGCCAGAGAGGATGTTTTGCCTGTGCATGCCAGTGTTGCTGAGTGATATCAAACAGAACCCGGATGGCATCTTCGCCTAACGTTTTTCTGCGGGCAATAACGGAGCTGGGTGCGGTGAATGAGCGTCCGGTTCGGTCAACAATATCCATCAGATTAACGATATGACTCATAGGCTTATTGTTGAATATAGCCATGCCGATAACCAGCCAGACCATGGACTCGAGGGGGAGTTTACGCTTGCGTAGAGTGACGGTGTCAGTGAGAGAAAAAGCTTGCTGAATGAGGTCAGGAGACAGGAGGTCAGCGAGGCTTTGAACTTCATCGGGGGCAGTGAGATTGATAATACCGAGAGCGTGTGAAAGTTCCATTTAAAAAGGGTCCATGTTGAGCATGAACCCTTTTTACACGAGCCACCGGATCGGTCAACTGATCCTTAAACGATCGGCATTA
>NZ_RAHH01000083.1 GCF_003602095.1 Rahnella woolbedingensis
TTCATACACGACTGAAATCATTTCTTCGGGCTCTTTATCCGGAGCATCCAGTAAATGTGGCGCCCTGATGCTGTGTCGTTCAATCGTTGCCCCTCTGACCTCTATCGTAAAATGTTTTTCCTGAGCACCCACTGAAGACGTTCTGTAAAAATCAAAAAACAAATCCATTTTTTCGTTACTGGCGATGGCCATTCCTATTAATGGCGTCGACTTATCTATCAGCTTAATAAAACTCACCGGTCTGTGTTTCACATTCTGACTTCTCACAATTTCGTGATCAAAATGAAGCACAATAATTTCATCCCTGTGAGCGCGCTGAAATCTGTTTCCTACAGAGTCATACGTTGAACATCCTGCTGAAATTAAACCTTGTTTCTGCCCAATGATTTTGACGTAGATTAGATTTGCCATTCTCAAATTCCTTTTGATTTATTGATTAATTAACTGAGTTATAAAATAATATTCATCACACTAATGCATATTCACTCTATTAATCATTTTTATATCAGGAATTCAAGGAGGGTGCCATTTACTTTATTGAATGGCGATACAGCTATCAGAATAAGCTAATTTAAAGAAGATATATCACGGGCCGAAATTAACTCCCTGCCCCATTAAATAGTATTTAACCTTTTACTTCTGCAACCACTGCCCGTTAATGCCCCGCACATATTCGCCCTTTCCGGCTCTGGCGACCAGTTTCTGGCCGGCGAGTTTTGCGACGTCGTCGGTGCTGACATTATTGTCCTGCGCCACCTGCTGATATTGCTGCTTTCTCGCATCGTTTATGCGGTCAGCCAGCGCGATGGATTCGGCATCCTGTTTTAACGGTGCCAGATAGCCTGAGAGCGTTTCGCCTACGCGTCCCTGCTGTTTCGCTTCATTGAGCGTTAAGGCAAACGCCTGACTGCAAAACAGTAGTCCCCCGGCCAGTAACATCAGGCTGCTTCTTTTGATGCTAAAAGTGTTGATGCTGCTTTTTTTAAAAAACATCGCGGACATACAGGCTCCTAGAACAAATCACTCTTATTTTTCAGCAGATCGTCGACGTCTTTATCCACTTTGATATGAATTTCATGTTCAATTTTCACGTTCATGTTGATAGTGATCGGCTCTTTCGGCGCGGCCAGTTCGATACGTGGCACACATCCGCTGAGCATCACTGCGCAGAGCGCCACGCACAGTCCTGCAAGTTGCAGTTTCATTGTTCCTTCCTCACTGTTGGATCTTTTTTCTGCCCATTAATAGGCGGGCTTTTCGACAGCGCCTTCGCAGGCAAAGACATCTGCTGTTGCAGCCATTCCTGAAGATTGTCGCCAAAGCGCAAACTGCGCCAAAG
>NZ_RAHH01000084.1 GCF_003602095.1 Rahnella woolbedingensis
CTGAACCGCTCCGGTTTTCCTGGAGAGTATTTTGCCTGAGTGATCAGGCTGCCACTTCCCGGTTGTTCAGTGAAGCGTAATACACCTTTTCTGCCTCCACTGGCGGGATATATCCGGTGCGTTCCATTAAACGGTGATGGTTGTACCAGTCTACCCATTTCAGCGTGGCCAGCTCAACATCCTGTCGGGTTTTCCAGCTTTGCCTGTGGATCACCTCCGCTTTGTACAACCCGTTGATACTTTCTGCCATCGCATTGTCATATGAGTCGCCCGTGCTGCCTGTTGAAGCCAGCAGCTCAGCATCCTGCAGCCGTTGCGTGTACGCCAGTGACACATATTGCGAACCTTTGTCGCTGTGATGGATGGTGCCGCTCGGGCGTCTGGCCCACAGCGCCTGCTCCAGTGCATCCAGCACGAACGACGTTTCCATCGTGGATGAGACCCGCCAGCCCACGATAACACCGGCGAACACATCAATGATGAAGGCCACATATGCGAACCCCTGCCAGGTGCTGACGTAGGTAAAATCGGCCACCCAAAGACTATCGGGTCGTTCAGCCACGAACTGACGGTTCACTCGATCCTGCGGTGTTTCGGCTTTGCTGCTGCGGGTGGTTCTGACACTTTTGCCGCGTCTCACCCCACGTAGCTGCAGGGTTTTCATCAGGCGCTCAATGGTGCAACGGGCAACACCGACGCCTTCACGTTTTAGCTGTCGCCAGACCTTACGCACACCGTAAACGCTATAGTTTTCTTCGTATACGCGCTGTATCTCAGGTATCAGCACGGCATCGCGTTTATCCCGACTGCTGCGTCGTTCAGGATACTTCCGGCGTTGCTGATGCCAGTAGTACGTTGACGGAGCAATATCCAGCTCATGACAGACTGGCCCGACCCCGTATTCACCGCTCAGATTTTCCAGAAGCGGCATTATTTTTTCCAGTGGCGGTCGAGCTCCGCCTGGGCAAAATAAGCTGAAGCCTGACGCAGAATATCATTGCTGCGGCGCAGCTCCCGGACTTCCCGCTCCAGTTCTTTCAGACGCTGGAGTTCGCTGGCAGTCAGCGCATTCTGCTCATCATCAACGGGCTCCTGCTGACGGATCCAGATACGCAATGTCTCGGGAGTGCAGCCGATTTTAGGGGCAATGGAGCAGATAGCGGCCCATTGTGAGTTGTAGGTATTCTGGTTTTCCAGAACCATACGAATAGCGCGTTGACGAACTTCAGGGGGAAATCGGTTATGTTTTGTCATCCTGGTTACCTCTCTCAAAGAGTGTAGTCTCCAGGATTCCCGGTGCGGTTCAA
>NZ_RAHH01000085.1 GCF_003602095.1 Rahnella woolbedingensis
AACGTTGGTACTATCGGCCACGTCGACCACGGTAAAACTACCCTGACTGCAGCAATCACTACCGTTCTGGCTAAAACCTACGGCGGTTCTGCACGCGCATTCGACCAGATCGATAACGCACCAGAAGAAAAAGCTCGTGGTATCACCATCAACACTTCACACGTTGAATATGACACCCCGACTCGTCACTACGCGCACGTTGACTGCCCAGGGCACGCCGACTACGTGAAAAACATGATCACCGGTGCTGCTCAGATGGACGGCGCTATCCTGGTTGTTGCTGCGACTGATGGCCCTATGCCTCAGACTCGTGAGCACATCCTGCTGGGTCGCCAGGTTGGCGTTCCATACATGATCGTGTTCATGAACAAATGCGACATGGTTGATGATGAAGAGCTGCTGGAACTGGTAGAAATGGAAGTTCGTGAACTTCTTTCTGCTTACGAATTCCCAGGCGACGACATCCCGGTCATCAAAGGTTCAGCGCTGAAAGCACTGGAAGGCGATGCCACTTGGGAAGCGAAAATCATCGAACTGGCAGAAGCACTGGACAGCTACATTCCATTGCCAGAGCGTGCTATCGATAAGCCATTCCTGCTGCCAATCGAAGACGTATTCTCCATCTCCGGTCGTGGTACAGTTGTTACCGGTCGTGTAGAGCGCGGTATCGTTAAAGTCGGCGAAGAAGTTGAAATCGTAGGTATCAAGGACACTGTTAAGTCTACTTGTACTGGCGTTGAAATGTTCCGCAAACTGCTGGACGAAGGCCGTGCTGGTGAGAACGTTGGTGTTCTGCTGCGTGGTATCAAACGTGAAGACATCGAACGTGGTCAGGTTCTGGCTAAACCAGGTTCAATCAAACCACACACCAAGTTTGATTCCGAAGTGTACATCCTGAGCAAAGATGAAGGTGGTCGTCATACTCCATTCTTCAAAGGCTACCGTCCACAGTTCTACTTCCGTACAACTGACGTGACCGGTACTATCGAACTGCCAGAAGGCGTTGAGATGGTAATGCCTGGTGACAACGTGAACATGGTTGTTACCCTGATCCACCCAATCGCGATGGATGACGGTCTGCGTTTCGCAATCCGTGAAGGCGGCCGTACTGTAGGCGCTGGTGTTGTTGCTAAAGTTATCGCTTAATCGCTGATA
>NZ_RAHH01000086.1 GCF_003602095.1 Rahnella woolbedingensis
TTGAGATTGATCCTTCGGCACCTAAGGTTATTTCGGCAAAGAACACTTCAGCTTCAAAGGCGGCGCTTACAACACCTTCGATACCGAGTTTTAGTTGATTTCCTTCGGGTATATTAAATTCCCAGTTTTTATCATTTTGGCTATATACAGCGCCTAGATTAATGTTGACCTCAGGGGTAAACTCCAGGTAACACTCAACACTGGTGCCATGTTTTTCAAGATATTCACGACACTTACCAACAAGGGATTCGATTTTACAGTAGGCGCAAATAAATTGGATAATATCAAATTTAAAGGTGCCGCTTAAAAATGGCTCTCCTGTTAACCCCATAAAATGACACGGGCCATCTTCTGAGCTGATATTTTGATACGCATAGGAAACTTCAAGTTTCACCGGCGCGATTTCCATACTGAAAACGTTATATTCTCTGGTGTGTCCTGTACTGGTCGGATCCGGAGCACAATAGGTATTAATATTATTGACTAACGAATCAATCTTGTTCAATTGTTCCAGTGACCTGATTTTTCTGGATGACTGGATTTCCTTTGCATATTCTTTAGAATAATCCTTGTCACATATTTTTATGCCATATTCAATACTGATTTCCGTTTTGCGTGTCAGTTCAAATTTATCAGTTTGATAATTCCACTCCCGGCGAAGTTTTCTTTTATTTTTGGGTCTTGCACCTTCCATCGCCTGACGGGATTTGTTTGTTTCATCACGACGCTCTTTTACAGTTCGCTCTCGGATATCTGAAGTGAGTTGATACTCAACACCTGCAGTGAAACGGATTTCAAAGGTGGGGTACACATCGATAAACATATGTGTCCCTTTCTCAAGGCATCCTTCAGTTTCCACTACATATTTAGCGGGTTGATCAAAAATATCAGCAGGTGTAGTGATGCTGCTCAAATATTCCCACGGCGAATGAAGAGCTTCCAGGATATCCATATCACTTCTCTGACCTTTATAGGTCAGCAATACTTTATTAGGACTCCCGTCTGACTTCAAACTGACCGATGTCTTCTGTTCTTTTTCTTTCAATTCAGCTTTAGGGCAACCACTTTTGCTGCATTTACTGGTAATAGTGATCGTTCCTTCCGC
>NZ_RAHH01000087.1 GCF_003602095.1 Rahnella woolbedingensis
TTTATCGACTATCGAAAAAGCGGATGAAATCCTGGTTATTGAGGATGGTTGCATTGTGGAACGTGGTTCGCACGTGAAACTGCTCGAAGAGCGCGGTGTTTACTCCCAACTTTACCGGATGCAGTTCGGGCAATGATTGATCGCATCTGGTCAGGGAAATCACCGTTATATCTGTTACTTCTGCCTCTGGCCTGGCTTTACGGATTCATCTCGACTCTGATCCGTTACAGTTACCAACATGGGCTGAAAAAAAGCTGGCGGGCCCCTGTGCCCGTCGTGGTAGTCGGAAATCTGACTGCCGGAGGTAATGGTAAAACGCCGGTGGTCATCTGGCTGGTTGAAACACTGCAACAACATGGTTTTCGTGTCGGCGTGGTTTCACGCGGGTATGGAGGAAAAGCAGAAAGCTATCCGCTGCTGCTTTGTGAAGATACATCAACCGCACAAGCGGGTGATGAACCCGTGTTGATTTTTCAGAGAACGGGGGCACCGGTCGCGGTGTCTCCGGTTCGCTCTGATGCAGTAAAAGCACTTCTTGCCTCGCATGAGCTGGATGTGGTTATCACCGACGATGGTTTGCAACATTATGCACTTGCGCGTGATGTTGAAATTGTTGTGGTTGATGGCATCAGGCGCTTCGGCAACGGGCACTGGTTGCCGGCGGGACCGATGCGGGAACGTAGTTCACGTTTACGCTCAGTTGATGCTGTGATAACTAATGGCGGCATGGCGCACACAGGCGAATTAGCCATGATTCTCCAGCCTGGAAAAGCCATTAACCTACTGAC
>NZ_RAHH01000088.1 GCF_003602095.1 Rahnella woolbedingensis
TGGATAGCATTGACGTTTTCAAAGGAAAGACTGATATCTTTCGTCCCGTCAAACGCCACACCGGCAATCTTGCGGGCGGTTGCAAGTTTGGACGCCGCGACGGCTGTCCCGTTTGCAGGGAGCGCACCGAGATTTTTTACTGCATCCGCGGCGGTTTTGGCACCGGTGCCGCCGCTGGAAACAGGCAGCGCCGTCGACAGCGTCAGGCCATACGCACCGGCGATTTCAAGGCCGCTGTCCATCACCCAATTATCTGCGTTACCCGTTGTCAGGTTTGACGCTCTTTTTCGCAGAACCCACCTGCCGTTAGTGGTATCCCAAAAGCCGAAATTCCCCGCGCCTGAATAGTTCACCGAGATCAATGGATGTGCAGCATCGGACGAGCTGAATTCACACGCACCATCATGGCGGCTAAATTTCACCAGCCCGTTAAACGTAACGCCGCCCGCCACCGTCATAGCACCGGAAAAAGTGGCATCTTTAATGACTTTCATGGTTTCGTTAACGGTTACAGGGGAGTCGATGGAAACCGCAGAGGTGAAAATATTTGCTTCTGGCCGGTTATACCCGATGTAGAGCGTCCCACCCATTTGCGTCCCTGCATCTTTCAGACTGGCGGACAGTGTGACATTGCCGTTGTTATGATCACGCAGAATGACGGCATCATTACGCCCCCGGATCACTGAATTCGCATTCGTTGAGGAAAGGGTAATACCTGACTCAGGGCGTAAAACGCCGTTCGCGATTTGCACCATATCGTTTTGCCCGTCACAAATAATACGGGCTTTACTGGTGCCGGTTTCATCACGAGCCTCCATCCGCATCACGCCTTCGCCGGTCGGGTA
>NZ_RAHH01000089.1 GCF_003602095.1 Rahnella woolbedingensis
GGCTCTGTCGCATTAAGCGGCTTATCAGGTAACATGCTGTTTTTTTTGTGATGTTACCTGCCCATGTCTCTGATCCGAAAAACTTTCAAACGCCTGCATTATCCTGCTGATGTCATTGCCCAGTGTGTTCGCTGGTATCTGGCTTATGCCCTGAGCCTGCGCAATCTCGAGGAGATGATGGCAGAGCGCGGCGTGATGGTTGACCATTCGACGCTTCACCGCTGGGTTATCCGCCTGGTGCCGTTGCTGGATAAGGCCTTCCGCCGGCATAAACGCAGTACAGGTCGCCGGTGGCGAATGGATGAAACCTACATCAAAGTCAGGGGGCAGTGGAGATATCTATACCGTGCGGTCGATACCTCAGGCCAGACCATTGATTTTTTGCTGACGGCGAAGCGGGATGCGGCAGCGGCATTACGCTTCTTCCGCAAGGCCATTCGCCACCATGGCGAACCTGAAGTGGTGACTATCGATAAGAGCGGTGCCAATACGGCGGCGCTGGCTACGCTCAATGCCGGTAAGGAAAAAGGGGAATGCATCACGGTCAGGCAGAACAAGTATCTGAACAACCTGATTGAGCAGGACCACCGGAATATCAAACGTCGGATAAAACTGATGATGGGATTCAAATCGTTCAGGCGGGCACAGACGATTCTGGCGGGAATTGAACTGGTGCATATGATACGCAAAGGGCAATACCAGCATCCGTCCTGGGACGGATTATCTCCGGCAGAACAGTTTTATCTGCTGACTGCCTGAAAAATAGACAATTCAATTTTACTGATCTGGTGTCGTTAATGCGACAGTACC
>NZ_RAHH01000090.1 GCF_003602095.1 Rahnella woolbedingensis
ACCACGACCAGAGTCAGCCACGCCAGGCCACTGAGCAGATTAAACATGTTAAACATGCCCGCACCGCCTTCGACGTAAGCCACTTTGGCCAGCTCAATTCCGACCGTGAAAATCATCATGCTGATCACACCCATGGCAGCAGAAACTGTGCCTTTGCTCATGTCGCTGGAGAACAGCGTCAGGCGGTACAAACCGGCGTTAGCCACACCAATACCGAAAGCGTACAGGCTCAGACCGGCGGTCATCCACAGATACGCATGCGCGGAAAACAGCGTGGCAACAGCAGCCATCAGCAGTCCGACCACCATCGGGCCTGCGCCCAGTTTAATCAGGTACTCGACCGTGCGTTTGCCGGTGAGGCGTGCCAGCGTCACATTGCCGATAATCAGCGCGCCGAAAATAGGCACCTGCAATAAGCCGTAATCGTAAGCTGCTAGCCCTTCACCGCTGATTAAAATGACCGGCGACTGGGCAATCCACGTCAGCAGCGGCAGGCTGGCAAACCCAATCGCCAGCGCGCCACAGACGAACTGGCGGTTTTTCAGCACATGTTTGTAATCGCGCAGCAGGCTCGGCATGGAGAACGGTTCGCCGAGGCGGGAAGCCGTTTCCGGCATGGA
>NZ_RAHH01000091.1 GCF_003602095.1 Rahnella woolbedingensis
GCGAACACGTCGGCATTCGTGGCCACGGTTTCCACGCTGTAGCCTGCGCTGCTGTCGCTGGTTCCCATGGCATTGGTCGCCGTGGCCGTAAAGGTCCACTCACCGTACAGGTTGGTGATATTCTGAGAGCCATGCAGATTGTAGCTCCAGTGCCCGTCGGCATCGGCCACCACGCTGCCCAATGTGTACGTATGATTATTCACGGCGGAATACACTTTTACCGTCACGACACTGCCCGCGTCTGCGGTACCGGAAACCAGTGGCTGGCTGTCATCAGTTTTGCCACCCTGTGCGACGACGCCCTGATGGTCACCCGACTGGTCGAGGACTTCGGTGATCACCGGCGCGACTGGCGGGGCGTCCTGGTTTAGTTCGGTGGTGTGAATGGTGTAGGTATTGGATGGCAGCAGTTCATTGGTGCCTGAGTCTGTCAGGAAAACCTGGAAGTCATAGGTTCTGCCCGGCTCCAGTGGCGCGTCCGGCTTGAAGCTCCAGTTGCCGTTTTCACCAATGTCACAATAGCCAAGCACCACGCCATTACAGTAAACCCGCAGTACCTGGCCATCGCCCATCGGCAGGCGACCGCTGAGCGTCGGTTGCAGGTCATCGGTGTAGCCGTCATTGAGCACCGGGCCCATAGAGTGACCAGCCGCATCGGTGATGGTATCAATGTGTGCGAGCGTGTCGTAGTCAATGCCTGCTTCCGCGGCGGCATTCAGGTTATTATTTTCTGTACTGGACATAATATCCG
>NZ_RAHH01000092.1 GCF_003602095.1 Rahnella woolbedingensis
TTGTTGAATAAATCGGATTTAGATAAAAGCTCCCCTCGTCGCTGACTCCCTCAGGCAATCCGTACACTTTCTGGCATACCTGCACGCGTCATTTTGTTTAATGCGCGGATCATGGCCATAGCCTCCCCAACCTGCGCATCATAATCCCGTAACGTAAGATGCCCACCAAACAGCTGTTTGACACGGTACATTGCCGTTTCAGCCACCGAACGTCGGTTGTAAACCGTGTGCCATTTCCAGTACGCATTGCTTCCCGTCAGCCGTTGCCGGGCAACCGCCTGATTTCTGTCGGCATATACAGCTGGCCAGTAACCTGCGCGGGTTCGCGGCGGGATAAGTGCTTTGATTTTCTTACGCCGCAGTTCGTCGTGGCACCGTCTGGTGTCATAAGCTCCGTCGGCGCAGGCGGTTCTGATTTTCCGGTGGGTCTGGCGAATAAGCCCCGGGAAGGCCTCTGCATCCGTCACATTGTTCAGGGAAAGGTCGGCGCAGATAACCTCATGCGTATCAGCGTCCACCGCCAGGTGCAGTTTACGCCAGACGCGGCGCTTTTCCTTGCCGTGTTTTTTCACCTTCCACTCTCCTTCCCCGAAGACTTTTAATCCGGTGGAGTCGATAACCAGATGGGCTATTTCGCCGCGCGTGGGGGTTTTGAACGGGATATTGACGGACCTGGCCCGTCTGCTGACGCAGGAGTAATCTGGGCACCGGAGTGGGAGCTTCATCAGGGTAAAAATGGAATCAAT
>NZ_RAHH01000093.1 GCF_003602095.1 Rahnella woolbedingensis
CGTCTGGATGACCCGTCCATTATTGACGTCACCAATCCCATCAGTATTTCTGCCACGTTTGCAGACCACCCTCTGGGCGCGACCTATGTCGTTGCCGGTCAGTTGCACAACTGGCGGCGCTACTGGGCGGCGGGCGCGGCGGCCTATCAGCGGCTGATTAATAACGACGGACAGATTTTTGAGCGCATCGGTTCATACACCGCGGCGGGCGGCTGGAAATGGTTCCTCAGCGACAGCGGCTATCCGTTTGGCTGGCGGAAGATTCTGGACAGCGGCAGCATGACGCTGACGGATTTGACGCGGCTGGGCGTCGCCCGATCGGGTGAGAACGCGGATATTACCGGCCTCAGCAAACTCACCGGCATTGCGTCCAGCGTTAAAATGGCCGCTAACCTGGAGGTCGCCAGCTCCATCCAGGCTAATTATCGGGTGGGCATTCTGCGACCGAATGACTATGAAGCTTACATGTCCTTCACCAGCCGCGTCGGCAAGGTGTCTGCGGATAATCTGCCATCAGCGTTAACCTCAATGGGGAATGTCTATTTCCGCCTGGCAAATACGTTGACGGAAACGGATCCGCACGCAGGCCGTGCGTTGGCTGGGTTTTCCACTGCGGTTTACCCGACCGGCGAAGGCGTGATGCGGATGGAGGCTCGTGATGAAACCGGCACCAGTAAAGCCCGTATTATTTGTGA
>NZ_RAHH01000094.1 GCF_003602095.1 Rahnella woolbedingensis
CCGGAACAGGGGGGTGCTCTGATGCACCGAGGTGAGGTTATCCCGCAGATCGTAGTGCCAGCTCTCTTTCGTCTGCGACAGCGCAGAGTGAGGGGATTGGCCCGTCCAGCGCTCAGTGACGCGGCCATAGCGGTCGTACCGCAGCCCGGAATGCAGCACCCCCTGGGTCCGGCCGGTTTCCCGGTGCAGGGCGTCGCGGCTGAATTCGGTGATAAGCCGGGAGTCCAGCATCATCTGAAGTGCGTGACCGCTGCCGTAGTAAAAGGTTTTCAGCGAACGGCCGTCCGGCAGGGTGACCGCCGTGCGGTTGCCAGGGGCATCGTACTGATAGCCCACGGCACCGTTGATGCCGTCCTCTGCAGTCAGTTGCCCGACCCGGTCATAATCGAGCCGCAGCTGCTGCGCAGTGCCATCATTTTGCGGAGTAAATACCGCCTCCGTCAGGCGACCGGCAGGGCTGTATGCATACTCCGTTACGCCGTCCGGCGTGAGTTTCGCTTTCAGCTGCCCGCTCAGGTCACGGGTGAACTGGTGCGTCAGCGCATGCCCGCTGTTCGCAGCAAAAGTGCGGCGGATGGCGCGGTTACACTCGTCATAGTCGTAACGGGTGATCACATCATCCAGCCCGATTTCTTCCGTCAGGCGATCGTTTGTTCCCCAGTTAAACCGGTACGTTTCTCC
>NZ_RAHH01000095.1 GCF_003602095.1 Rahnella woolbedingensis
CCGGAACAGGGGGGTGCTCTGATGCACCGAGGTGAGGTTATCCCGCAGATCGTAGTGCCAGCTCTCTTTCGTCTGCGCCAGTGCAGAGTGAGGGGATTGGCCCGTCCAGCGCTCAGTGACGCGGCCATAGCGGTCGTACCGCAGGCCTGAATGCAGCGCACCTTGTGTCCGGCCGGTTTCCCGGTGCAGGGCATCGCGGCTGAATTCGGTGATAAGCCGGGAGTCCAGCATTATCTGAAGCGCGTGTCCGCTGCCATAATAGAGCGTCCGCAGGGAGCGTCCGTCCGGTAACGTCACCGACGTGCGATTGCCAAGGGCATCGTACTGATAGCCCACGGCACCGTTGATGCCGTCCTCTGCAGTCAGTTGCCCGGCAAGGTCATAATCGAGCCGCAGCTGCTGCGCAATGCCATCATTTTGCGGAGTAAATACCGCCTCCGTCAGGTGACCGGCAGGGCTGTATTGATACGCTGTCACGCCGTCGGGCGTTTGCTTTGCTATCAACTGACCGCTGAGGTCGCGGGTGAACTGGTGCGTCAGCGCATGCCCGCTGTTCGCAGCAAAAATGCGGCGGGTGGTACGGTTACACTCGTCATAGTCGTAGCGGGTGATCACATCATCCAGCCCGATTTCTTCCGTCAGGCGATCGTTTGTTCCCCAGTTAAACCGGTACGTTTCTCC
>NZ_RAHH01000096.1 GCF_003602095.1 Rahnella woolbedingensis
GGCGGTGTGAGCAAAACGGTATGGCTTGAGCAGCAGGCTCTGCCTCGTGATTTTATCGATCCTCAGGACGGTGTTTATCGCCTGCAGTATGACGCCTGCCATGGCGTGATTGCCGAAGAAGATCCGCTTGGCAATATCAGCCGCTATGAGCGGGATGAATTGGGTCAGGTCACGGCGTTCACTAACGCGTCCGGCGGCATCAGCCGCTTCACGTGGAATGAGCGCGGTCAGCTGACGCAGGCACAGGACTGTTCCGGTCAGACGACGTGTTACGGATACGATAAATATTACCGGCAAATCAGCGTGACGGATGCGACCGGCGAGTCCCGCAGTTTTGAATACGACGCCGCCGGCAGAATTATCCAGCTGACATCCGCCGAAGGCAGGCAGGAGCAGATATTTCATGATGCGAGGGGGCGCCTGACGGGATTCAGAGCCGCAGACGGCACATTGCGTGAATATGGTTACGATGCCGTGACCGGGCAGTTGTATTTTAGCCGCGATGCGCTGGGGGGAACGGTGACCCGTGCATATGACCATCGGGGAAGGCTAACCGGCCTGTGCAATGAAAATGGAGAAACGTACCGGTTTAACTGGGGAACAAACGATCGCCTGACGGAAGAAATCGGGCTGGATGATGTGATCACCCG
>NZ_RAHH01000097.1 GCF_003602095.1 Rahnella woolbedingensis
AAAGGTGCACGTCCGGTTCGGGGAGGAGAGGCAGGGAAATAGTCCGACTACGCCCTGCCTCTTACTCTACTCTGGACGGGCAAACGCTGGGCTTATCTGGCGGTTGTTCTGGATTTATTTTCTCGCAAGCCAATAGGCTGGGCGATGTCGTTTTCTCCGGACTCAGTTCTGACAGGAAAAGCATTAACGATGGCCTGGGAAACCAGGGGAAAACCGGCTGACGTTATGTATCATTCTGACCAGGGAAGTCACTATACCAGCAGGGAATTCAGACGGTTATTGTGGCGTTATCGTATAAAGCAAAGCATGAGTCGACGAGGGAACTGCTGGGACAACAGCCCAATGGAACGATTTTTCCGCAGCCTGAAATCAGAATGGGTCCCGAACTGTGGATACGCTAATTTTAGCGAAGCAAATAGATCAATAACGAATTACATCATTGGTTATTACAGCCAGCTCAGACCCCACCAATATAACGGTGGCTTAACACCCAATGAATCAGAGCGATTGTTCTGGAAAAACTCTAAAACTGTGGCCAGTTTTTGTTGACCACTTCAGGAACCCGATGAAAGCACTTTCAATCGTTCGGCCTGCCGGAACTCAAATTGCAAACGGCCTAAAAACGCTGGAAATA
>NZ_RAHH01000098.1 GCF_003602095.1 Rahnella woolbedingensis
AGCAGTACGCTTTTACGCTGCTCAGCCACCTCAGCGGCAGGCTGCACGAACTGAATAAACTGACCGTCTTCATAGCGGTACGACCGCGTGCTGATATCCTCCGGCAATGCGGCGGCATCAACTTCATAAACGCTGACGCCTTCGGACAGCGTTAAAAAGTTGGGATTATCCGCCCAGGTGGAAATAAACCCGTCAGCACCGACGGCGACAAAACAGTTTTCTCCCTGCCATTCCCGGTCGCGCAGTTCATACCAGTCCGCGCCGTTTTCGTCTTCAAAATAGAGAACGGGAACTGCCAATCCTTCCTCAAAAACTTGCTTAGAGATTTTGATATTTTTGAACGTAATCATCTTAGTTACCCACCTGTCGCCAGCCACCGCTGGCGGTTCGTACCATTAACGCGCGGTAGTATTTCCCCATCATCCGGCAGTCGCCTAAATCCGGTCGGATATTTAACCCCGTCATAAAACACCCCGTCGGCGCTTCCCAGTTCTGCTGAGCAGTCCAGCCCGCATTTTCCAGCGCCTGACTGCCGCGCTGGACGTCATAGATATATCGGTTATTACCGTAGGCATAGATGTCATTGCGTAAATC
>NZ_RAHH01000099.1 GCF_003602095.1 Rahnella woolbedingensis
AATTTGCGAGCGATAGCCATTAAATTCAGCCAGCAGGCGCGGGCCTTCCCATAAAAAGCGCGTTTCTTTTATGCGGTACTTTTCAGCGTCAGCCGTCACGCCTTCCATACGCTGATAGCGTACCCGCTTGCTGATGCGCCTTCCGAGCGGGTCGTAGGCAAAACTGACGACGCATTCCGCCAGCGTATGGCTGACCGGCTGATGCAAGACCTCAGTCAGCCGGTGTTCGCTGTCATAGCGATACCGCCAGCGTTCGCCGTGTGTACGTTTCTCCGTGGTTCTGCCGTAGATATCGTAAAGATACTCATATTTGCCCTGCTGGATAACCCGGTTATGCGGCCATGCGCCGATATTGAGAGTCGGATCCAACGGGTTCGAAGCCGGATCGTAGCGTAAATATTGTGGCGTGGACGCCCCGGTTTCCCGTCCGATCAGCCGGTCGGCGGCGTCGTAAGTGTAACGGCGCTGCCGGAACAGGGGGGTGCTCTGATGCACCGAGGTGAGGTTATCCCGCAGATCGTAGTGCCAGCTCTCTTTCGTCTGCG
>NZ_RAHH01000100.1 GCF_003602095.1 Rahnella woolbedingensis
ACTCAGTACTTCTACGGAGAGTGATGTTCAGCTGTAAACTTTCAATTTTCAGCTTGTTCCAGATTGTTAAAGAGCAAAATACTTCGCAGCATACTGTTTCCAATACGCTCTGAAGTATTATTTAGGGGCTGTACGGTAATGGTGGAGCTAAGCGGGATCGAACCGCTGACCTCCTGCGTGCAAGGCAGGCGCTCTCCCAGCTGAGCTATAGCCCCATACAGTCACTTACAGATACCTTAATCACTCATCAGTCAGATGAGTCAGCCAATTTCTTTCTCATCAAGGCGGAGTCATGCGAAGTTTGCTTGTGCAAACGAGACATGGCGACAACGAAGAGGAGGAAGGAATTGGTAGGCCTGAGTGGACTTGAACCACCGACCTCACCCTTATCAGGGGTGCGCTCTAACCACCTGAGCTACAAGCCTATTAAGGTATTTCTGCTCGTTACTTTCTATCAGACAATCTGTGTGGACACTGCACAATGCGTATCTTTAGGTAAGGAGGTGATCCAACCGCAGGTTCCCCTACGG
>NZ_RAHH01000101.1 GCF_003602095.1 Rahnella woolbedingensis
CTGGCACGTAGCGGACATGCTATCGGGACAATATGTCCGCTTTGAGCGAGGGGGGCTTTATGCTTGGATTAGAAATGGTATTTAGAGGTTTCACACAGGTAAAATCTGATCCGGCTAAACCTTTTCACGCCGAGTTTTACCGAATTATTATTAAGCGCGCAGCGTTAAGAACTAAATCATCGATCTCGTAAAACTTTCGTGCTGCGCGTGTTGGAAAAGGATTCTCAATTTTTTTGATTGTTTTTATCTCCCAGGCTAGCCAGCCGGCTTCATAATAAGATGCGCAAGCTTTAGGGATATCCTCTTGCCTAAACTCTCTGATTTCCCCCAAGGTAATGATAGCTATGGCGGTTCCGACCTCCTCCTGGCCATCGACCGTGAGGAAGTGTTCATTTTCAACCAGTAATATCTCTTCCCCTGTTCGGACGTCAGGCTGCCATCGCCTTATTTCCAGCGTTTTTAGGCCGTTTGCAATTTGAGTTCCGGCAGGCCGAACGATTGAAAGTGCTTTCATCGGGTTCC
>NZ_RAHH01000102.1 GCF_003602095.1 Rahnella woolbedingensis
GACACAGCATCAGGGCGCCACATTTACTGGATGCTCCGGATAAAGAGCCCGAAGAAATGATTTCAGTCGTGTATGAAACCGTCACCTGGAAGCACCACACTGCGGGAACGTCCGGCTACAGCATATGGAGCGACACGATTTAATTCGGAAAAACAGGGAGTGTATTTATGGATGTTGTGGAAAAACCCCGGATGAGACCACTGACCCGTGAAGGGGAGGTTAGAAGATTAACGATGGGCGAGATAGCGCTCGCCCGGACAGTCTTTGGCAGTTATATCGACTATTCAAGAGTGTGGGTCCATTTAGGCAGTTATCTGCCATTCGGGTTGCAAAATGAATATGTAGCAATGACACCAGGTGGTGAACTCTATTTTCGAGGGGAGAATTATCAAGATGATTTTTCAACTGCAAGCTCTCCTCTCAGGCACCTATTCATCCATGAAATGACACATGTCTGGCAGTACCAAAATGGCATGTGGGTAAAGCTGAGAGGGAGTATGAGTTGGGC
>NZ_RAHH01000103.1 GCF_003602095.1 Rahnella woolbedingensis
CATTCAGAGGTCATTATGTCTCTTGTTGTACCTGCACCAAAGCCGGACGCCGCGACGGAACCCGCGATTAAAAACACCCATTTCTGGCCTGATGTCGATCCGGTTGAGCTGCGTGACACGCTGCGCCTGGAAGGCACGGTCACCGCTAAACGTCTGAGAACTGCCGCAAAGTTTGCCATGACCGAAGTGAACGCTGAGCTGTTCAGCTTTCGTGATGCGCAGATTTCGCAGGGCTTTACACGCCTGGCTGATGTTCCTGCCGACCAGATTGATGATGAAAGCGTGAAGGTCTGCGCCTATCAGCGCGCCGTGACGTCTATCGCGGCGGCCTTCCTGGCGGAGCGTTACCCGAATAACGACACCACGGACAAGGGCAGCAAAAAAGCCGAAATTGTGGAAAGCACCGTTGATGATTTATGGCGGGACGGGCGCAACGCGATCGGCGACGTCGCCGGTGTGTCTCACTGCATCATCGGGCTGCTCTG
>NZ_RAHH01000104.1 GCF_003602095.1 Rahnella woolbedingensis
GGTTATTCAGCACCTTGGTCTTCATGTCCTTCTGGGCATGGATCGACAGCAGCTCCTGTGCGGTGGCATCTTCGAACATTAGCTCGTTGTAGCCGCTGCCTTTGTAGGTCTGCGAGCGGATCGCCATCTGCGTTTTGGTGCCCGGAAGATCGCCCGGCGAGCGGTTGATGGCGTGGTAGGTGCGTCCGGTGATAATCGGTTGATCCGGGTCGCCGTTGAGGAAATCAACAATCACTTCCTGGCCGACGCGCGGTATGGCTATGTTGCCAAAACCGGTACCGGCCCACGCCTGTGAGACGCGGATCCAGCACGAGCTGCCTTCGTTGGCCTTGTTGTAGCGATCCCAGGCGAATTTTACCCGCACGCGCCCGTGCTCATCGCAGAAGATTTCTTCTCCCGGCGGGCCGGTGACGATGGCAATCTGCGGGCCGTC
>NZ_RAHH01000105.1 GCF_003602095.1 Rahnella woolbedingensis
TAAACACCGTCCTGAGGATCGATAAAATCACGAGGCAGAGCCTGCTGCTCAAGCCATACCGTTTTGCTCACACCGCCCAACGGGTTGATTTCTTCGACAAGATTGCCGCAGAGGTCGTAAACGTACTGATGCATAGCACCGTCGGGGGCGACCGTTTTAGTGAGCTGCTGATTCTCATCCCACTCATAGCACCAGACGCTACCTGCCTCGTCGATGTAACGTTCCACCAGATAGTCTGCGTTCCAGTGATGCTCGCGCCGCAGGCCGTCAGATTCGTAAACATGGGTGATCCGCTGGTCCAGATCGTAAGTCATCCCGGTGCGCCTGCCGGCACCTGTCGAGTGAAAAATAACCCGCCAGTCGTCTGCGAAATGTTGCCAGCCATAATCACTGCGCAAACCAGAAGGAAGTAAGTGCCATGC
>NZ_RAHH01000106.1 GCF_003602095.1 Rahnella woolbedingensis
TAAACACCGTCCTGAGGATCGATAAAATCACGAGGCAGAGCCTGCTGCTCAAGCCATACCGTTTTGCTCACACCGCCGAGCGGGTCGATTTCTTCAATAAGGTTGCCGCGCAGGTCGTAGATAAACTGATGCATAGCTCCGTCGGGGGCTATCGTGTTAGTGAGCTGCTGGTTCTCATCCCACTCATAGCACCAGACGCTACCTGCCTCGTCGATGTAACGTTCCACCAGATACTCTGCGTTCCAGTGATGCTCGCGCATCATGCCGTCAGATTCGTAAACATGGGTGATCCGCTGGTCCAGATCGTAAGTCATCTCGGTGCGCCGGCCGGCACCCGTCGAATGTAAAATAACCCGCCAGTCGTCTGCGAAATGTTGCCAGCCATAATCACTGCGCAAACCAGAAGGAAGTAAGTGCCATGC
>NZ_RAHH01000107.1 GCF_003602095.1 Rahnella woolbedingensis
GACGGTCAGTTTATTCAGTTCGTGCAGCCTGCCGCTGAGGTGGCTGAGCAGCGTAAAAGCGTACTGCTCAGCCAGGCCGCCGCAGCCATCGCGCCGCTGCAAGACGCGGTTGATATTGATGACGTGACGGATGCGGAACGGGTGAGCCTGCAAGCCTGGAAGAAATTCCGCGTTGCCCTGAACCGGCTGGATTTATCCGCTGCGCCCGATATCGACTGGCCTGCTGCGCCTGAACAGATTGATCGCTGAAAACGATCAATGACGGAGAATTGATCTGTAGTAACTATTTGAACATGTCCCGTATATGTCCAAGGATATCCCCAGACAATTTTGGAGGATGAAATGGAATTAAACAAAGAGGAAGCGGAGATTATCGCGGGCTTTCTGGCGGCGAACTGGTCAGCCTTTT
>NZ_RAHH01000108.1 GCF_003602095.1 Rahnella woolbedingensis
ACTCAGTACTTCTACGGAGAGTGATGTTCAGCTGTAAACTTTCAATTTTCAGCTTGTTCCAGATTGTTAAAGAGCAATATCTTAAACACGACTCGTTAAAGTCATCTTTAAGATATTCGTTGATAATGTCTTTCACACATTATCGGAGTGGCGTCCCCAAGGGGATTCGAACCCCTGTTACAGCCGTGAAAGGGCAGTGTCCTAGGCCTCTAGACGATGGGGACACGAAAAATCCGTACCAGACCACACAGTGGTTTGGCACTTTTCGCGTCAGCGTAAGGTTACCCTTACTGCATCAACAGGTGCTCTTGCTCATTAATTTCATCAGACAATCTGTGTGGACACTGCACAATGCGTATCTTTAGGTAAGGAGGTGATCCAACCGCAGGTTCCCCTACGG
>NZ_RAHH01000109.1 GCF_003602095.1 Rahnella woolbedingensis
TGGTTCTCATCCTGCACTGCTTCACTACATTTTCCACTTTGAAAGTGGTGGGCCGTGCTGGATTCGAACCAGCGACCAATTGATTAAAAGTCAACTGCTCTACCAACTGAGCTAACGGCCCATCTAAATGCCTTTTACTACTTTACTGTTGGCTTTCATAATTTCAGGAGGATCTACCTAAAAAGTGGTGGGCCGTGCTGGATTGACTCGGTTTCACCTCGCCTTGCGGGCAACGCTTGCGCGTTGTCGTCTCGCTTCGCTCGGCTCGAACCTCTGGTTCTCATCCTGCACTGCTTCACTACATTTTCCACTTTGAAAGTGGTGGGCCGTGCTGGATTCGAACCAGCGACCAATTGATTAAAAGTCAACTGCTCTACCAACTGAGCTAACGGCCC
>NZ_RAHH01000110.1 GCF_003602095.1 Rahnella woolbedingensis
CAACGCGCACACCGTGATGATAATCAGCCATGGTGTTTTTCCTGTGATTGGGGTGACGTCAATCATCGCGTGTTGGGGACAATCAGGCACGGCGGGCAGGGTGTGTGGGGAATGGCACAACGTGGTGAAGGCGAGATACAAAAAAGCCCCTCGAGGGGGCAGTCGTCAACAGATTTGAAAAGCGGCGGAGTTAATTCTCCAACCCCAATTTTTCAGCCAGCCGGTGAAGCGCGCTGACCGTCATCACTTCCTCAGCAACCTGTGAAAAGGCTGACCAGTTCGCCGCCAGAAAGCCCGCGATAATCTCCGCTTCCTCTTTGTTTAATTCCATTTCATC
>NZ_RAHH01000111.1 GCF_003602095.1 Rahnella woolbedingensis
TGTTCTTTTTCTTTCAATTCAGCTTTAGGGCAACCACTTTTGCTGCATTTACTGGTAATAGTGATCGTTCCTTCCGCTCCTGTTCCGTCATCAAGTAGCGTGAAACGGGCAGGATTTTCTACCGGCCAGGTATGCTTCTCTTTTTGCTTGGGAAAGTCAGCAACGATTTTATGAAGGCAGGGCTCAGGCATGCCACATTCGGCACACGCTTTTCCTGCTGTTGATGAGGGTGACGCCATGATGTTAGTTTCCTTACTCAGGGATATATCCCAGTTCCTTTAATAACAATTTTTCAACCCGGTAATAGATGGACTGATCCT
>NZ_RAHH01000112.1 GCF_003602095.1 Rahnella woolbedingensis
CTGCTGCCAGAACCGGTGACAGCATCGATTGCGGCGGTGTGGTTATCGGAAGTGGCACGGTGAATATTGGTTAACATCGCTGAGCGGCGGTGAGTGTTGTGCAAACCTCCGCCTGCTTTAAGAAATGGATTTTGCGCTGATAGGCGTCATCGACAACCGCATCACTTTTTCATTCAGAGGAATGTATTAATTCAGGGCATTGATGACAGCAATAAAGCACCTGAAGAATGGGAAGAAGTGTTGAGTGTTCAGGATCAGTCCATCTATTACCGGGTTGAAAAATTGTTATTAAAG
>NZ_RAHH01000113.1 GCF_003602095.1 Rahnella woolbedingensis
CTGGCGACGCGGATAAGTTTTAATTCAACACCGGTTCTTATTTATCATCTGACTCCTCAGGCTGTTCCGCAGGCAACTCCGCAACGTCTTCAGGCTACACCTGTTCGTTTTTCTCATCTGACTCCGCAGGCTGTTCCGCAGGCAACGCCGCAACGTCTTCAGGCTACACCAGTGCCAGTCGTGCAGCTGACACCGCAGGCTGTTCCGCAGGCAACACCACAACGTCTTCAGGCTACGCCAGTTCGTAATACACAACTGACGCCACAGGCTGTTCCGCAGGCCACGCC
>NZ_RAHH01000114.1 GCF_003602095.1 Rahnella woolbedingensis
CCGCAACGTCTTCAGTCCACACCGGTTCGTAATACACAACTGACGCCACAGCCTGTTCCGCAGGCCACGCCGCAACGACTTCAGTCCACACCAGTTCGTAATACACAACTGACACCTCAGGCTGTTCCGCAGGCAACGCCGCAACGGCTTCAGGCTACACCAGTTCGTAATACACAACTGACGCCACAGCCTGTTCCGCAGGCCACGCCGCAACGTCTTCAGTCCACGCCAGTTCGTATTACACAACTGACGCCACAGCCTGTTCCGCAGGCCACGCCGCAACG